>CANDCH010000006.1 GCA_947383145.1 uncultured bacterium | reverse complement strand
GATAGTCGATGCCCTCCAGCTTCCGTGCCTCCTCCTCAAACACCTTGATGAACTCTCCGCCGATGATCTTCCGCTTCCGCTCCGGCTCGTCCACCCCGGCCAGAAGATCCAAAAAACGGTCGGTGGCGTCCACATAGATCAGGTTGGCGTCCATCTGGTCCCGGAACACCGCAAGAACCTGCTCGCTCTCCCCCTTGCGCATCAGGCCGTGGTTCACGTGGACGCACACCAGCTGCCTGCCGATTGCCTTGATGAGCAGCGCCGCCACCACCGACGAGTCCACCCCGCCGGACAGCGCCAGCAGCACCTTTTTGTCCCCCACCTGCTCCCGGACCGCCTTCACCTGTTCGTCAATGAAAGTCTGGGCAAGCGCGGGGGTGTTGATCCGCTTCATGCCCGCAGGACGTATGTTGTTTTCCATTTGTCAATCCTCCTATGTTTCATAATAGCTCACAGCACCGCTGTCGCAGGGCAACGCGATTTATTCTGTAGGGGAAACGAATTCATTCTCCCGCCCCAGGTCAGAAGCCCCTGCTCCATGGTGATATAGCACGGAATATTCCCAAAATCCTTGTATCAGGCAGGGAAAAGTTAGCCAGAAGGGAAAAGTGACCCTACATCCCTAGATACATGGTCCCTTTTTTCATGGCGCAGGCCAAACGCTGATACCCTGCACAGGATAAATCACATTGCCTACGACATAGCATCCCCGACCATGCTTTCTTATTATAGCTGACATCTATCTACGATTGCAAGCCTAAATAGCCTCAATAAGGCAATTCGTGCATTGCAATTTTTATAGTGTTCGTCAGCGCCTGTCATCCGATTGCGGAGGAATCCATCGGCCGGGCTGAGGGATGTCCATGTCCCGCTGCTGGAATAGGCGGCGGCCCTGGGCCCATTTGGAATGTCATCGGACATATGGCGGATGGCGCTCGCCGAGGGGCGATATATGCTGAGGCGGGCGAAGTAGAGGTAAACGGCAATATTTTTGACCGCAAAAGCAGAAGAAAGCCGTCAAAAGCCAGGGTATTTCCCGGATGTCAAAACACGCTCAGGCAAATACAATGCGCCGGCTCATCACAGTATGGCCAGCCTCCTCAACCAAATCGCGGAGAGCCTCCGCATAGGCGTTTTCATCCACCTTCGCCGGCATCAGGAGAGGACGGCTATAGTCCAGGAAAGCCTGGAATTGCCGCCTGAAGCTGAAAGCTGCCATTCCGCTACCGGCTTTCAGAAATGCGCCGCGATACAAGAGCGCTCTGACTAACTCATTTTTGTACCGTTCCTCGCGCAGCTCCATTTCCACCGCCTCCAGAAATTCCTGGCTGCCATTGCCCCTGAACGCGCCGCCTTCCAAGGTGAGGGTCTCAAAAACCAGCGTGTGGAGGAACTGTGGACTGAGAAGGTTTTTGATGTTCGCGGGGAACGTGATCTTAATGTTCTTGCAGTTGTAATAATATTCCTCGTTGATATTCGACATGTAATTGCTATCCATATAGCTGTCGCCGTACTGAAGCCTCCGTCCCAGGGCATGGTAGGAGTTTCCGTGGGGAGTAATCCCGTCGTTATCCCCCAGGTTTTGTGCGCCGGGGATTAAAACAGTCTTTTTAGTCTCGTCGCTGCTCAGATATATGTGCAGAAGCGTCTGGAGCTGCGCGGTGTCCACGCTGAGCGCCACCTCCTCATTGGGGATCGTCACAAACGCAATCTTCTTGGCGTTCTGAGCAAGATTTTTCGCGAGATTTGCAAAGATGCTCTGGCAGGCGCTCAAAAGGCAGTAGGATTGAGAGATTTCCTTCCGCACTTCGGGCGAGAGGGTGCCGTTCAGAGCTCTGAGGAAGCAGGCGGTCGAATAGATATTCAGGCGCTTGCCGTTCTTCTTCTGAATGGCAAGCAGATCCCTGTCCAACCCTTCGATTTGGGCTCGGATCTTGCTGTGTACCTCTTGCAGCGTGAGCCCGGCGGCATCTCCGGCCGACTGCCCTGTCAGGGCATCGAAATCGTCCTGATTTTTGACAAGGGCATCCACAAAGAGGTCTAGCTTGTTATGGATCAGAAAGATAGGCGTGTCCTTCTGATAGTCTTGAAAAATATGGCGGTAGAGTTCCTGAGATTTTTTCCCGTTTTGATCGCTCCAGAGCGGGGCGATTACCAGAATCGCCTCGGGGGTGTTTTTATAGACAAGGTCTGAGCAATATTCAACGTTTTGCTCCTCCTCGCGGTCGGCATGGAATACCCCCTGGGTATCCCGCAGTCCAAAGACCAGGTTGTTCTGCGGGTCGCTGAAAACCTTCTCCGCGGCAGGATTCTGCCGGAGCAAATCCGCGATAGCGGCGGCCATGGGGACATAAATAACGATCTCGCTGCACAGAACCTCCAGAGAAAGCGTCTCCTCCCGCACATTGTTGGCGGTGAACATCTGTCGGCAAAAGTCCTCGTCGGGATTTTGGAGGTCCAGGTCGCGGTAGTAGTATCCATCCGCGGAACAATGATCGAGGGAGAAGACGTTAAAGAAACGCTGGGAAAGGCTGTCGCTGACATCGTCGTAGATGTTCTGGAGACCGTCCTTCTGATCCTGTGGACACTGGTCAAACCGGTCCCGAACGACGGTTTTGATCAGACTCAAAAGGGAGACGCTGGTTTTTCCGGGCTTCTGTTCCTGGGACAGATTTCTTGCGGTGTTATAGAGTATGGCATTTTCGTCCCACAGGCGAGAACTCCGATACCATTCCGTCACGTTACGGAGGAACTCCTCGCGGCCTTCGTCCGGCAGAAGGGAAAAAACCGCTTTGAGGTTATTCTTCTTCCCCAATTCCTTTTCCAGGGCTTCCCGCATTGCCACGACGGCCTTCTCCCCGTCGGGATCGGTACTCCTGCCCTTCTGGATTACAGCTGCCGCCGCGGAGGTAAGAATCTCTTGAAAGGCGCTATAGGGGATGGCGTTGCTGTTGTGCTTGACGGCGACCGTCATCTTTCGGCACTGGCTCTCGTCAGTGGTAAAGACAATCAAATGATCTATGATGGTGGAGTTCGTTACACCCACGCATCGCTCCAAGATATCCTTGGCAGCGGGGGCGGCGAGATTTGCGGCAAGCTTTGTCTTACCGCAGCCCGTTCCAGCAATCAGCTTCAGTTCCCGGACGTGAGGAGCCAGGTGTTTAGGCGGTGTTAACATATTCAAAGACCTCCTGATAAATAAATCAAGAAAAACCACGCCTATCCCAAAAGGATAGACGTGGAGAACATGACAGTCCGCATGTAAAACGACCGCTCCAAAGCCCATCAATTGGAATAGTTCTGCGGCGGCTGGCCGCATACTTTAAAAACAGATGGTTTTTACTTGTCACTCATTTTATAACACATCCGCGCAATGGCGTCAACCTTTTTTCAAAAATTGTATGCTCCTACCTCCAGAATCCTTGACGGACGCCGCTCCAAACCGTTGGGACGGCTGGCTTTCCTGGAAATCAGAGGCCAGCGGCCAGTTTTCCGCCCGGAACAGACGCCTGCCAGGAGCCACGCGAGAAATCCCCGGAACCCCTTGGAAACGGTCCACACTGCGGGCCGATGAGACCGGGGCGGTGGGGCGCTTGTGACCCCCGCCATGAAATTATCCCGCTACACCCCGCTCTCCCCATAGTTGGCCAGTACCCGGGCGGAGGGGTCGTTCACGTCGCAGCCCTCCCAGTCCCGGTTGGGCATCCAAAAATCCGCCACCATCCCGCTCTGGCCGGGGTAGTACTTTTCGAACAGCTCCCGGTAGAGCAGGGATTCCTTGGTAAAGGGCTGGGCGTGGCCGTACTTCCGCCGCCGCGCCTCAAATTCCTCGTCCGTGTACAATTCCTCGGCGTACTCCTTCAAATCGTCCACCAGGGAGTGGCCCACCGCGTCGGAAAAGGCCGCCTTTTCCCTCCACAGGATGCCCTCGGGGAGCCAGTCCCCCTCCTCAAAGGCTTTGCGCAGCAGATACTTGCCCTTGCCATACCGGTTCAGCTTTTTCTCCGGGTCGATGGACATGACATATCCCACAAAATCCAGGTCGCCGAAAGGCACTCGGGCCTCCAGGGAGTTCACCGAGATGCACCGGTCCGCCCGAAGCACATCGTACATATGCAGCTCCCGGACGCGCTTGGCCGCCTCCTCCTGGAACGCCAGGGCGGACGGCGCGTAATCGGTATATTTATAGCCGAACAGCTCGTCGGAAATCTCCCCGGTGAGGATCACCCGGATATCCGTCTGCTCGTGGATGGCCCTGCACACCAGGTACATCCCCATGCTGGCCCGGATGGTGGTGATGTCATAGGTGCCCAGCAGCTCCACCACCGTCTCCAGATTGTCCAGCACGTCCTGCCGGGTGATGATGACCTCGGTGTGGTCGCTGCCGATGTAATCAGCCACCTGGCGGGCGTATTTCAGGTCGATGGCGTCGGTGTCCATCCCGATGGCGAAGGTGCGGATGGGCGTTTTGCTCTTTTTTGCGGCAATGGCGCACACCAGGGAGGAATCCAGCCCGCCGGACAGCAGGAAGCCCACCCTGGCGTCGGCCACCAGCCGCTTTTCCACCCCGGCGGTGAGCTTCTCCCGGATACCGGCGCACACCGTATCCAGATTGTCCCGGCAGACCTGCCCCACCCGGGTCATATCCCGGTAGCACACAAATTCGCCGCCCCGGTAGTAGTGCCCCGGCGGGAAGGGGGCGATCTCCCCCACAATACCTATCAGATTTTTCGGTTCGCTGGCAAAGACCATGGTTCCGCCGGGGTCGCGTCCATAATACAGGGGCCGAATGCCGATGGGGTCACGGGCGGCGATGAACTCCCCCGTGCCGCCGTCGTAAATGACGCAGGCGAACTCCGCGTCCAGCATAGCGAACATATCCGTGCCGTACTCCCGGTACAGGGGGAGCAGGATCTCGCAGTCGGAACCGCTGCGGAAGGAATAGCCCTTTCCCTCCAGCTCCCGCCTCAGCTTCTCGAAGCCGTAGATCTCGCCGTTGCACACGCACCAGCAGCCCTCCAACCCGAAGGGCTGCATTCCCTCGGGGGTGAGGCCCATGATGGACAGACGGCGGAAGCCCAGCAGGCCCTCCCCAGCGCGAACAACCCGGCTGCCGTCCGGACCCCGGCTGACCGTGCGGGCAAAGCCCCGCTGGAACGCGTCAAAATCGGCCGCAGGGCCGCAATAGCCTATGATGGAACACATATTCTCCCTCTTTCCGCCCGTTTCGCAATTTTTGGGAATCGCGGGGCTTTCTATTTCCCATCTCAAACCGGCAGGGGATAATCCCCCGTAAAGCACCCGTCGCAAAAGCCGCAATTGGCCTCAGGCGCAATTTTGCGCAACGCCTCCAGGCTCAGAAAGCCCAGGCTGTCCGCGCCGGTCTGCGTACATATCTCATCAATAGAATAATGACAGGCGATGAGATCCTCTTTGTCCGGGATATCGGTGCCGAACCAGCAGGGGGCCACAAAGGGCGGCGCGGAGGAGCGCAGGTGGACCTCCCGCGCCCCCGCCTCCCGCAGCAGGGACACGATCTGCCGGGAGGTGGTGCCCCGGACAATGGAGTCGTCCACCAGCACCACCCGCTTCCCCTCCACACAGTGCCGCAGCGCCCCCAGCTTGATGCGCACCGCCTGCTCCCGCCGCCCCTGGCCGGGGGTGATGAAGGTGCGGCCGATGTAGCGGTTTTTCACCAGCCCCACCCCGTAGGGGATGCCGGATTCCCCGGCGTAGCCCATGGCGGCGTCCAGCCCGGAGTCGGGCACGCCGACGACCACATCCGCCTCCGCCGGGCGCTCCCGGGCCAGCAGCCGCCCAGCCCGCCGTCGGGCCTCATGGACGGACTGGCCGCAGAGCACCGAGTCAGGCCGGGCGAAGTAGACATACTCAAAAATGCACAGGTGTCCGCCGCCTTCCACCGGCCCCTGAACCGTGCGGACCTGTCCATCCTCCACCGCCACGATCTCTCCGGGGCCCAGGTCCCGCTCAAATTCCGCCCCCACCGCGTCCAGGGCGCAGGACTCGGAGGCAAACACAACCGCATCCCCCCGCCGCCCCATGCACAGGGGGCGGAAGCCCCAGGGGTCCCGGGCGGCCACCAGCTTCCGGGGGGACATGACGATCAGCGACCAGGCCCCCCGCAGCCCCGCCAGCGCCCGCCGCACCGCCTCCTCCACCGAGGGGCAGCGCAGCCGGGCCTGGGCGATGGCGTAGGCGATGAGCTCGGAGTCGCTGGTGGTCTGAAAAATGGCTCCCTGATACTCAAATTTGGTACGCAGCACGTCCGCGTGGGGCAGGTTGCCGTTGTGGGCCAGGGCCAGGGCGCCCTTGACGTACTTCAGCGTCAGGGGCTGGGCGTTTTCCCGGCGGGCGCCGCCGGCGGTGGAATACCGCACATGGCCCACCGCCATGGTTCCGTCCAGCTCGTCCAAAACGCGCTCGCCGAACACCTCCCCCACCAGGCCGAGATCCTTGTGGAAGGAAAGCTCCCGGTCATTGACGGCGGCGATGCCGCAGGCCTCCTGCCCCCGGTGCTGGAGGGCATACAGGCCGTAATAGGCGGCGCGGGCACAGTCCCCGGCAGGATCGTAGATGCCGAATACACCGCACTCCTCATGAAGCTCCATGTGGATCACACTCCTTTATGCCAACGCCTGCAACCGCCGAGGAAAGCTGCTGAAACACTGCCGGGCCCGCCGCTTGCCGGGCGGAAATTGCTGGGCGGCGGCCCCCGTTCGCGGCGGCCTCAAGTTATTTCTTGGAGGCGCTTTCTTTCAAAAAAGCGTCTACTCCTCCCCCTGGAGGGCGTCGTAGCCGGTCTCGCCGGTGCGGACCTTGACGGCCTGCTCCACGCCGTAGACGAAGATCTTGCCGTCCCCGATGCGGCCGGTGTACAGCGCCTTCCGGGCGGCGTCCACCACCTGGGCCACCGGCACCTTAGACACCACCATGTCCACCTGGAGCTTGGGCAGCAGGTTCATGGACAGGGGCACGCCCCGGTAGTACTCCGTGCGGCCCTTCTGGATACCGCAGCCCAGCACCTGGGTCACGGTCATGCCGGTGACACCGATGTCGTTCATGGCGGATTTGAGCTGCTCGAATTTGGCCTGATTGCAGACGATAGTCACCTTGGACAGCTTCACATCGGAAGCGGGCATGGGGGCGGACATGACCTGGACAGGCACGGCTTCATCCACGCTCCTGCCGCTTTTAGCCGCCACAGGCTCGGGGAAGGAATTGGCACCCGGCATGGCCGTCAGGGTGGTGGCGGGCATGAAGTCGGCGTAGGCGGAGGGCAGGCCGTGCTCGGTGGAGTCCAGCCCGGAGATCTCCTCCTCGGCGGACACCCGCAGGCCGTTGACGGCGCGGATGATCTGGAACACGATGGTCATGGTGACCGCAGTGTAGGCGGCGATGGCCAGCACCCCCAGGCACTGCACCCCCAGCTGGCGGAAGCCGCCGCCGTAGAGCAGGCCGCCGTCGGTGGCAAGCAGGCCGGTGAGCACCGTGCCCGTCAGGCCGCAGCCGCCGTGGACCGCCACCGCCCCCACGGGGTCGTCGATGTGGAACTTGGTGTCCACCGCCTCCACCACGACCACCACCAGGATGCCGGCGACCACACCCACCACGGCGGAGCCCAGGGCGTCCAGGCTGGCGCAGCCCGCGGTGATGCCCACCAGCCCCGCCAGGGGGGCGTTGAGGCACATACCCACGTCGGGCTTGCCGTTCTTTACCCAGGTGAACAGCATACAGGCCACCGTGGCCACCGCCGGGGCGATGGTGGTGTTGCCCAGAATCTGGGCCATCTGGGCGGTGCCGGCCGCCGCCGCGCCGTTGAAGCCGTACCAGCAGAACCAGAGGATGAAGGTGCCCATGGCCGCCAAGGGGATGTTGTGGCCCAAAATGGCCCGGGAATTGCCCTTCTCGTCATACTTGCCGATGCGGGCCCCAAGCAGGACGGCCCCAATCAGCCCGGAGATGCCGCCCACCATGTGGATGACGGCGGACCCGGCGAAGTCGATGAAGCCCAGCTTCGCCAGCCAGCCCTGGGCGTTCCACACCCAGCCCGCCTCGATGGGGTACACCACCGCGGAGATCACCGCGGAGTAAATGCAGTAGCTGGAGAACTTGGTGCGCTCCGCCATGGCCCCGGACACGATGGTGGCGGCGGTGGCGCAGAACACCAGCTGGAAAAAGAAGTTCGACCAGTCGAAAGCGTAGAAATCGGTGAACATCTGGTACTCCGGCAGGCCAACGAGGCCGAAAAAGTAGTTTTCGCTGTTCATGATGCCGTAGCCCAGAGCCATAAAGACCACGGTGCCGATGCAGAAATCCATCAGGTTCTTCATAATGATGTTGCCCGCGTTTTTGGCCCGGGTGAAGCCCGCCTCCACGGCGGCGAAGCCGCACTGCATGAAGAAAACCAGGATCGCTCCCACCAAATACCATACTGACATATCCACTGAAATTCCTCCCTCAAAACAGATTGGGGCGCGCCCGCTCCCACGGACACGCCCCCTTGCGTGAAACAGGAAAAGCGCCGGGAGCGGTGAAGCTCTCCGGCGCCTTTGCCTGATGGGGGCAGTATAGCGCCGCGTTTGCAGGATGTCAACCCCAGAATTTCATTTTTGGCGGGCATTACAAATGTTTATGCAATTCAAATCACGGTTTGAGCAGTTTCCCCTGCATTTTTGTAAAGAAGGATTCACTCCAGACTGCTGTACCCCATGAGGTATTCGTCTACTTCCCGGGCGGCGGCGCGGCCCTCGGCGATGGCCCATACCACCAGGGACTGGCCCCGGCGCATATCCCCGGCGGCGAATACTTCGTCTACCCCGGTGGCATGCGTGCCGGGGGCGGTGGATACGTTGGAGCGCCCGTCCCGGCTGAGACCAAAGGCGTCGGCGGCGTAGTCCTCCGGGCCAAGGAAGCCCGCCGCGACGAGCAGAAGCTGGCAGGGAAGCTCCTCCTCCGAGCCGGCCACCTCCGCCATAATCCGGCGGCCGCTTTCCTCCCTGGGCTCCAGCCGCACGGTGACGATGGAGGACAGCGCCCCGGATTCATCTGTCCGGCACTCCTTCACCGTGGCTTGATACCGCCGGGGGTCGGCCCCGAACAGGGCGATGGCCTCCTCCTGGCCGTAGTCTGTCTTGCAAATCCTGGGCCACTGGGGCCAGGGGTTGTTTTCCGCCCGGCTGTCCGGGGGTTTGGGCAGCATCTCCAGTTGGACCACCGAGCGGCACCCCTGCCGGATGGCGGTGCCCACGCAGTCGTTGCCCGTGTCGCCGCCCCCCACGATGACCACGTCCTTCCCGGCGGCGTCGATGGGGGCCGCCCCGTCCAACAGGGTCCGGGTGGCGGCGGTGAGGTAGTCCACGGCAAAATGCGCGCCCTTGATTCCCTCGACGGCGGACAGGGACCGGGGCTTTTTCGCGCCGCAGCATAAAATCACCGCGTCGTATTCCTCCAAAAGCCGCTGGGCGGATATATCCCGGCCCACGTCGCAGCCGGTGCGGAATACCACCCCCTCGGCCTCCATCAACGCCACCCGGCGCTGGATGATTTGCTTTTCCAGCTTCATATTGGGGATGCCGTACATGAGAAGCCCTCCGGGCCGGTCCTCCCGCTCGAAGACGGCGACGGCGTGGCCCCGGCGGTTGAGCTGCTGGGCGGCGGCCAGTCCCGCCGGACCGCTGCCCACCACCGCCACCTTTTTCCCGGTGCGCACTTCCGGGGGATGGGGCTTCATGGCCCCCGAGACGAAACCCGCCTCAATGACGGCAAGCTCGTTTTCCTTCACCGTCACCGGGTCGCCGTGGAGACCGCAGGTGCAGGCCGCCTCGCACAGAGCGGGGCACACCCGACCGGTGAACTCCGGGAAGCTGTTGGTCTTGGTCAGGCGGGCCAGTGCCTGGTCCAGATTCCCGGTGTACGCCAGGTCGTTCCATTCCGGGATCAAATTGTGGAGGGGGCACCCGGTGAACATACCCCCCAGCTCCACCCCGGACTGGCAGAAGGGCACTCCGCACTCCATGCACCGGGCCGCCTGTCTTCGCCGCTCCTCCTCCGGGAGCATGGGGTGGAACTCGTTCCAATGCCTGATGCGCTCACGCGGCGGCTGACCGGGATTTCCCCGGCGGTCAAATTCCAAAAATCCAGTGGGCTTTCCCATTACCGGGCACCTCCCGTCACGGCGTAAAACGCCTCCATCTCCGCCTCGTCCCGGCCCATTCCCCGCTCCTCGCACTGGGCGATGGCCCGGAGCATGCGATCGTAATCCCTGGGCAGGATTTTTTTGAAGCTGGCGGCGTTGTGCTCGAAGTCCGCCAGGATGGCCTTCCCCTTTTCAGAACCTGTGGCCTCCACGTGCTGAACGATGAGGGAGCGCAGCTCCTCCAAGTCGTGCTTGGACTCCACAGGCTCGATGGACACCAGCTCCTTGTTCACCCGCAAATACAGGTCCCGCCGGGGGTCCCAGACATAAGCCACGCCGCCGCTCATGCCGGCGGCGAAGTTCTTGCCCGTCTCCCCCAGCACCACCACCCGGCCCCCGGTCATGTACTCGCAGCCGTGGCCGCCTACGCCCTCCACCACGGCCACCGCCCCGGAGTTGCGCACGCAAAACCGCTCCCCGGCCTTTCCCGCGATGAAGGCCTTGCCGGAGGTGGCGCCGTACAGGGCCACATTGCCGACGACGACATTTTCGTCCGCCTGGAAACGCGCGTTTTTCGGCGGGAACACCGCCAGCTTGCCGCCGGACAGCCCCTTGCCGAAGTAGTCGTTGGCGTCCCCCTCCAGCTCCAGGGCGAGGCCCCGGGGGAGGAACGCCCCGAAGGACTGGCCCCCGCCCCCGGCGCAATGGATTGTGAAGGTGTCCTCCTCCAGCCGATCCCCGTGGAGCCGGGTGATCTCGGAACCAAAAATCGTCCCCACCGTCCGGTCGGTGGAGGTGACGGGCATGGAAATCTGAGTTTTCCGGCCCTTTTTCAGCGCCCCGCCCAGCTTAGAGAGCAGAACGGACTCGTCCACCGTCTTTTCCAACTGGAAGTCGTACACGTCGGCGGGGTCGAAGTGGGATTTATACCCGCCGCCCACGTAGGGATTCCCCAGAATGGCGGACAAATCCACCGAGGCGGCCCGGTCATTGACGGAGCGCTCCCGCTGTTTCAGCAGGTCGGTGCGGCCCACCAGCTCGTCCACCGTGCGCACCCCCAGGCGCGCCATGTGCTCCCGCAGCTCCTGGGCGATGAAACGCATGAAGTTGACCACGTACTCCGGTCTGCCCCGGAAGCGCTTGCGCAGCTCTGGGTTCTGGGTGGCCACCCCCACGGGGCAGGTGTCCAGATTACACACCCGCATCATAACGCAGCCCAGGGTGACCAGGGGGGCGGTGGCAAAGCCGAACTCCTCCGCCCCCAGCATGCAGGCGATGGCCACGTCCCGCCCGGTCATCAGCTTGCCGTCGGTCTCCACCACCACCCGGGAGCGCAGGCCGTTCTGGATGAGGGTCTGGTGGGTCTCCGCCAGCCCCAGCTCCCAGGGCAGGCCGGCGTGGTGGATGGAGGTGCGGGGGGCGGCCCCGGTGCCGCCGTCCCAGCCGGAGATGAGAATCACCTGGGCCCCGGCTTTCGCCACCCCCGCCGCCACGGTGCCCACCCCCGCCTCGCTCACAAGCTTGACGGAGATCCGGGCCTGCCGGTTGGCGTTTTTCAGGTCGTAGATGAGCTGGGCCAGGTCCTCGATGGAGTAGATGTCGTGGTGGGGGGGCGGGGAAATCAGCGCCACGCCAGGGGTGGAGTACCGGGTTTTGGCGATCCAGGGGTACACCTTCTTTCCCGGCAGGTGGCCTCCCTCCCCCGGCTTGGCCCCCTGGGCCATTTTGATCTGGATTTCCTGGGCGCTCACCAGATATTCGCTGGTCACCCCGAACCGCCCGGAGGCCACCTGCTTGATGGCGGAGCAGCGGTGGTCCTTCAGCCGCTCAGGCCGCTCGCCCCCCTCGCCGGAATTGGACTTGCCTCCCAGCAGGTTCATGGCCTGGGCCAGACATTCGTGGGCCTCCTGGGAGATGGAGCCGTAGCTCATGGCCCCGGTTTTGAAGCGTTTGACAATGGAGTCCACCCCCTCCACCTCTTCCAGGGGGATGGGCGTTTCGGCGTACTTCATCTCCATCAGCCCCCGGAGGGTATGGGGGCAGTTCTCATCATCCACCAGGGCGGAATATTGCTGGAACAGGGCGTAATCCCCCTGACGGGCAGCCTCCTGGAGCAAGTGGATGGCCTGGGGGCTGTACATATGGTCCTCCTTGCCCGCCCGGGCCTTGTGGGCGCCCGCCGAGTCCAGGGTGGGGTCCGCCCCCAGCCCAAGAGGGTCAAAAGCTTTTGAGTGATTCCGGTCCACCATTTGCTCAATTTCCCTGAGGCCGATACCCCCCACCCGGGAGACGGTGTTGGTAAAATACTCGTCCACCACGTCCTTGGCGATGCCTACCACCTCGAAAATCTGGGCGGACTGGTAGGATTGGATGGTGGATATGCCCATTTTGGAGGCGATCTTCACGATGCCCTTCAAAACAGCCCTGTTGTAGTCGTCCACCGCCGCGCCGAAATCCTTGTCCAGCAGCCCCTCGTCAATCAGCTGGCCGATGGTCTCCTGGGCCAGGTAGGGGTTCACCGCCCGGGCCCCGTAGCCCAGCAGGGCGGCGAAGTGGTGCACGTCCCGGGGCTCGGCGGACTCCAGAATGACGGACACCGCCGTGCGCTTGCGGGTGCGCACCAGGTGCTGTTCCAGGGCGGACACCGCCAGCAGGGACGGGATGGCCGCGTGATTTTCGTCCACCCCCCGGTCGGACAGAATGACGATGTTGGCCCCGTTGCGGTAGGCCCGGTCGGCGGCGATCTTCATCTGATCCAGCGCCCGCTTCAGGGGCATATTTTTGAAGTACAGCAGGGACACGGTCTCCACATGAAAGCCGGGGCGGTCCATGGCCTTGATCTTCATCAGGTCCACCGAGGTGAGAATAGGGTTGTGGATTTGAAGCACCCGGCAGTTGTCGGCCCGCTCCTCCAGCAGATTGCCGTCGTCCCCCACGTAGACGGTGGTATCGGTGACGATCTCCTCCCGGATGGCGTCGATGGGCGGGTTGGTCACCTGGGCGAAGAGCTGCCGGAAATAGTCGAACAGCGGCCGGTCCCGACGGTCCAGCACCGCCAGGGGGATGTCCGCCCCCATGGCGGCGGTGGGCTCCGCCCCCGTGCGGGCCATGGGCAGGATGGTGTCCTTCACGTCCTCCCAGGTGTAGCCGAAGGCCTTCTGCACCTGAGCCCGGCGCTCCGGGGTATACTGTTCCACCCGGTGGTTGGGGATGGGCAGGTCATGGAGCTGCACCAGGTTCCGGTCCAGCCACTCGCCGTAGGGGCTGCGGGCGGCATAGTTCTCCTTGAGCTCGTCGTCCTCCACGATCCGGCCCTGAACGGTGTCCACCAGCAGCATTTTCCCCGGCTCCAGCCGGGATTTCCGCACAATATGGGCGGGGTCGATGTCCAGCACCCCCACCTCGGAGGACAGGATCAGCCTGCCGTCGTCGGTGACATAGTACCGGGCGGGGCGCAGGCCGTTGCGGTCCAGCACCGCCCCCACCTGATCGCCGTCGGAGAACAGGATGGCCGCGGGGCCGTCCCAGGGCTCCATCATCGCGGCGTAATACTGGTACAGGTCCCGGCGGGCCCGGGACAGGCGGTCGTTGCACCAGGGCTCCGGGATACACACCATCACCGCCAGAGGCAGCTCCATACCGCTCATGACCAGAAATTCCAACGTATTGTCCAGCATGGCCGAGTCGGAGCCGTTGGCGTTCACCACGGGGAACACCTTGTCCAGCTCCCCCTCCCACACCGGGGAGGACATGGTCTCCTCCCGGGCAAGCATCCGGTCCGCATTGCCCCGAATGGTGTTGATCTCCCCATTGTGGAGGATGAAACGGTTGGGGTGAGCGCGCTCCCAGGAGGGATTGGTGTTGGTGGAGAACCGGGAGTGCACCAGGGCGATGGCGGAGGTATAATCCTCACCCTGTAAATCGGGGTAAAACTGCCGCAGCTGGCCCACCAGGAACATCCCCTTGTAGACGATGGTGCGGCTGGACAGGGAGGCTACATAGGTATCCGCGCCGGACTGCTCGAACTCCCGGCGGGCGATGTACAGGCGGCGGTCAAACTCCAGGCCCTTTGCCAGCCGCTCCGGGCGGCGGACGAAGCCCTGGACGATCCGGGGCATTTTGTCCAGTGCCTTCCGGCCCAGCACACCGGGGCAGACCGGCACCTCCCGCCAGCCCAAAAACTCCATGCCCTCCCGCTGGACGATCAGCTCAAACATCTTTTTCGCCTGGTTGCGGCGAAGGGCGTCCTGGGGAAAGAAAAACATCCCCACCCCGTAATCCCCCTCCCCATCCAGGGAGAAGCCGCATTTTTCCGATTCTTTCACAAAGAATTGGTGGGAAATTTGCAGTAAAATGCCCACGCCGTCGCCGGTTTCGCCCCTGGCGTCCCTGCCCGCCCGGTGCTCCAGCTTTTCCACGATCTTCAGGGCGTCGTCCACCGTTTGGCGGCTTTTCCGGCCCTTGATGTCCACCACCGCCCCGATGCCGCAGGCGTCGTGCTCAAACCGTGGGTCATACAGCGGGGCGCGGGGCCGCATCTCGTTGTGCTTCATGGTCAAAACCTCATTTTCCTGCGTCTCCCCGCCCACGGGCGGAAAGGCGAGCTTAAAATACGGAAGGACGGCGGCCCACCGAGCGCCGCCGTCCCTGCTTTTCAGGCGTCCCTGCCCGCTCCCGTCTCGTCCAGCACCTGACGGGCGGTGTCCGCCAGCCGCGCCCGCTGATCCATGCTCCGCCTTTGGAGGAAGCGGTGGGCCTCGTCCTCCGTCATGCCCTGGTACTCCATCAGCGCAGACTTGGCCTGCTCCACCAGTTTCCGCTCCTCCGGCGAGCGCTGGGCGGGGGACTCCCGCGCCTGGACAAGCTGGGCCAGCAGCCGTACGGAGGCCAGCAGCTCTGTCCGGCCCGCTGGGGCGGGCAGCTTGAAAACGCCTGGAGCCGCGCACAAGTCCAGCCGCGCCTGGGGGGCCACCATCAGCATGACGCACCACTGGGGCAAATCGTAATATAGCGTTTCACAGCTCTCGTCCGCCAGCTTGAAGCCGCACACCACCAGCGCCGCCCGCTGCTTGCCCACCGCCCGTTTCACCTGGGCGGCGCTGCGGCAGGTCAGGCAGGCAAATTCCCCCGTGCTCTCCAGCGCCTCCCGGAGGCGGTCGCAGTTGGACTGTTTTTCAAAGGCCACAATGATTGAAACCACAGCAACCACTCCTCTCCCGGCGCGCCGTCTCAGTAGTTGATCATATACTTGTCCCGCTCCCAGGAGGAAACGCGGGTACGGTATTCGTCCCACTCTGCCTCTTTTCCTGCGATATACTGGCTGGAAACGTGCTGGCCCAGGGTGTCCATCACCAGCTTGTCCTTTTTCATGGCGGCAATGGCCTCCTCCAGGGAGCCGGGCAGGGCCTCGATCCCATGGCGCTTCCGGACGGACGGGGTCATGGCGAAGATGTTCTCGGCGACCTCCTCCGGCGGGGTCATACCCTTCTCAATGCCGTCCAGCCCCGCCGCCAGACAAACAGCCAGAGACAAATAGGGGTTACAGGCCGGGTCGGGGCAGCGCAGCTCCACCCGGGTGGCCTGACCACGGGCGGCGGGGATGCGGATCAGCGCGGAGCGGTTGGAGGCGGACCAGGCCAGATAGCAGGGGGCTTCGTACCCGGGCACCAGCCGCTTGTAGGAGTTGACCAGCGGGTTGGTGACGGCGGCCATCCCCTTCATGTGGGCCAGGATGCCGGCAATGAAGGAATATGCCTCCTTGGACAGGCCCTTGGGACCGTTCTCGTCGAAGAACACGTTTTTCCCGTCCCGGAACAGGGACATATTGGTGTGCATCCCGGAGCCGTTGATGCCGAAGATGGGCTTGGGCATGAAGGTGGCGTGGAGGCCGTTTTTCTGGGCCAGCGTTTTCACCGCCAGCTTGAAGGTCATAATCTTGTCGGCGCACTGGAGGGCGGGGGCGTACTTGAAGTCGATCTCGTGCTGGCCCTGGGCCACCTCGTGGTGGCTGGCCTCAATCTCGTAGCCCATTTCCTCCAGGGCCAGACAAATCTCCCGCCGGGTGGACTCGCCGTGGTCCAGGGGGCCCAGGTCGAAGTAGCCCGCCTCGTCGTTGGTCTTGGTGGTGGGCTTGCCCTCCTCGTCGGTCTGGAACAGGAAGAATTCCGCCTCGGGGCCCACGTTAAAGGTATCGTAGCCCATGGCCTTCGCCTTCTCCAGCACCCGCTCCAGCACGCCCCGAGGGTCGCCCACAAAGGAGGAACCGTCCGGGTTGTGCACATCACAGATCAGCCGCCCTACCTTGCCGTGCTGGGGCCGCCAGGGGAAGATGACGAAGCTGTCCAAATCGGGCCAGAGGTACTGGTCTGACTCGTTGATGCGGACGAAGCCCTCAATGGACGAGCCGTCGATCATGATTTGGTTGTCCACCGCTTTTTCGATCTGCGAGGCGGTGATGGCCACGTTTTTCAGCTGGCCGAAGATGTCGGTGAACTGCATCCGGATGAACTTCACGTCCTCCTCCCGCACCATGCGGATGATGTCCTCTCTGCTGTAGCCCATGATGAGATCCCCTTTCTTGTTCGGAAAAATGGAAAACGGCGTTCCTCTCCCTTTCGGGTTGGAACGCCGTTGTTCTCGCCTGCACTGTGGCCAGTATAGCCTTGGAACGTGGAAAAGTCAAGCCGAATTTGCAATATATTAAATATTTTATTGCACTATACAAGGTAAATAGGTGGAATAAACCGCAATTTATGCAAGATGCATATTTTATCTTGCAATATAGACGTGGATCTATTGCACGCACGGGCGCCGCGGCAATAGAGCGGTCAAGTTCGTTTGCCCATTTTCACTATGCTGGGCAGTTTACTGGAATAATTGATTTCATCATAAATCACCTGTCTCCCTTTTATGTGTTTTTATAGAAACGCGTCACTGATCCTCAGCTGAGAATCAGTGACGCGTTTCTACAAAATCTACGATTTATTGATACCAAAATTGTAACTGGTCCCTGCAAAGCCTTCATCCAATTCCAAGGCTTTCTTTCTCCTTTCGGGACGGCTCTCATTTCCCGGCGCCGCGCTTCCCCGCAGGCCTCTCCTTTTTGGGCAGGCGCTGGTATACTCTGGCCTCCCGCTTCAGCCGCGCGGCCAGGGCGGGGGTGAACACGCCGGGCAGGGCCCGCCACTTCCAGTTCTCCCCCAGGGTGGAGGGGACGTTCATCCGGGCCTCGCTGCCCAGGCCCAACAGGTCCTGGGCCTGCATCACCGCCAGATCCGCCGGAGACGCCCAGGCTGCCCGCATCATTCCCCAGTGATATCCCTCCCGGCTGTTCAGGCGCAGGTACGCCTTGGCGAAGGACACATCCTTCCTGGGGGCGGAAGCCATCCAGCCCAGAATGGTGTCGTTGTCGTGGGTGCCGGTGTAGACCACGCAGTGGGCGGGATAGCGGTGGGGCAGGTAGTCGCTGCCGTTGTCCCGGCTGTCAAAGGCGAACTCCAGAATCTTCATGCCGGGATAGCCCGTTTTGCGCAGCAGCTCCCGCACCGAGTCCGTGAGAAAGCCCAGATCCTCCGCGATGATCGCCTTCCTGCCCAGCTCCCGGTTCACCGCCTTGAAGAAGTCCAGCCCGGGACCGGGACGCCACCGGCCGTTCTTCGCGGTGGCCTCTCCGTAGGGGATGGCGTAGTAGGAGTCGAATCCCCGGAAGTGGTCGATGCGCAGCATATCGTAGATGGTAAACTGGAAGGCAATGCGCTCCAGCCACCAGCGGTAGCCGTCCTCCTTCATCCGCTCCCAGCGGAACAGTGGGTTTCCCCACAGCTGGCCGTCGGCGGAAAAGCCGTCGGGGGGACAACCCGCCACCTCGGTGGGCAGGCCGTTCTCATCCAGCTGGAACTGGTCCGGGTTGGCCCACACGTCGGCGCTGTCCCCGGACACGTAGATGGGCAGGTCGCCGATAATTTGCACCCCTTTGCGGTTGGCGTAGGCCTTGAGGGCGCTCCACTGCCGGAAGAACAGGAACTGCACCGCCTTCCAAAAGGCGGTCTGGTCCGCCAGCTCCTCCCGGGCGGCGGCCAGGGCGGCGGGACGGCGCAGCCGGAGGTCCGGCTCCCAGGTGAACCAGGGCTCGCCCCCCTGCCTGTCCTTCAAGGCCATGAACAGGGCGTAATCCTCCAGCCACCGGGACTCCGCGCAGAACGCCTCAAACCCGGCGGGAGGGTCGGCCAGCAGGCGGTCCGCCGCCTTTTTCAGCACCGGGTAGCGGGTCTGGTACATCAGGCCGTAGTCCACATACCGGGGGTCGTCCCCCCAGTTCAGGTCCCGGTACTCCTCAGGCTCCAGCAGGCCCTCCGCCGCCAGATCGTCCAGGTCAATGAAATAGGGGTTCCCCGCGTAGGAGGAAAAGGACTGGTAGGGGGAGTCCCCGTAGCTGGTGGGACAGATGGGGAGGATCTGCCAGCAGGTCTGTCCTCCGGCGGCCAAAAAATCCGCAAACTGGCGGGCGGCGGCCCCCATTGTGCCAATGCCGTGGGGGGAGGACAGAGAGGAAATGGGCATTAGAATGCCGGAGCGTCTCATAACTGGGTCTCACCTTTCTATCAGGAACCGCCGTCCTGAAGCCAGGGCGGCGGTCCGCCGTCAATGTGTTGAGGGAGGCGCCACGCTCTCCCCGGGGATCAGCTGGAAGGGCACCACGCCATGGACCGGCGGACGGGGGCGCTGAAGGCCGCGCAGGAGGACGTCCACGCCCTGCTGGGCCAGCTGCTGGGTATCCTGCCGGACGGTGGTGAGCCGGGGCACGAAGTAGTCCGCCAGGGCGATGCCGTCGTATCCCATGACTGACACATCCTCCGGCACCCGCCTGCCCATATCCTGGAGGGCCCGGATGGCGCCCATGGCGGTCACGTCGCTCACCGCGAAGACGACCGTCAGCTCCGGGCAGCGCTCCAACAGCCGCCGGGCGGCGGCGTAGCCGTCGTGGAGGGAGTAGCGGCAGGGCTCGCACTGGCGCTTGGGGTCGAAGGGCAGGCCCAGCTCCCGGCAGGCCTGGACGCAGCCCAAAAAACGGCTGTGCCCGATCTGGAAGCAGGACCAGTTTCCCCCCAGCATTCCGATATGCCGGTGGCCCTGAGCGGCCAGGAAGCGCACCGCCTGCCGGGCCGCCTCCCTGTCGTCGGTGGTGATGGAGGAGAGGTTATCAAACCCCAGGTCCCCGGCAATGTTGGTGAGCAGCACGCAGGGCACATGGATGTCCTGGAAGCCCGAGCGGAACAGCTTGCGGTCTCCGCCCAGGAAGAGAATCCCCAGGGGCTTGCGCTCCCGGCACAGCTGGACGGCATAGGCCACCTCGTTGGCGTCCTCGTCCAGGTAATACAGGTTGGCGTCCCGCCCCGCGTCAAGCAGGAGCTGCTGGCACCGCTCCACCAGGTCCGCAAACAGCATGTTCATGGTGCCCTTGACGATGATGGCGATGGAGGCGCTGCTCTGCTGCTTCAGATGCCGGGCGTTGGTGTTGGGCTGGAAGCCCTGCTCCTCCACCACCGCCAGCACCCTCCGGCGGGTGTCCTCGGACACGTCTGGGTGGTTGTTCAGCACCCGGGACACGGTGGCCACCCCTACGCCGGACAGGCGGGCGATATCCTTGATGGTCATACCCGTCCCTCCTTCTCAGCCGGATATTTTACCTCTTTTCCCGCTTTTGCGCAACCCTTTCTTTTCAAAAAAAGGATCTTATCCCTTCACCGCGCCCGCGGCCACACCCTTGATGATGTGCTTCTGGCAGGTGAGGTAGAAGATGATGACGGGAATGATGGCCAACAGAATCAGGGCCATGGTGGCGCCCAGGTCCACGGTGCCGTAGCTGCCCTTCAGATACTGAATGTGGATGGTGATGGTGCGGTACTTCTCCAGGTCCAGCACCAGGGAGGGAAGCAGATAGTCGTTCCACACCCACATGATCTCCAGAATGCCCACGGAGATCATGGTGGGCTTCAGCATAGGCACCACCACCAGGAAGAAGGTGCGCACCGGGCCGCAGCCGTCGATGGCGGCGGCCTCCTCAATTTCCAGGGGAATGGACTTGACAAAGCCCACGAACATGAAGATGGCCAGACCCGCGCCGAAGCCCAGGTATACCACGGGGATGGTCCAGGGGGTGTTCAGATGGAGCTGGTCGGCGGTGTTGGACAGGGTGAACATCACCATCTGGAAGGGGACCACCATGGAGAATACGCACAGGAAGTAGAGTATCCGGCAGAAGGCGGAGTCCACCCGGGCGATGTACCAGGCGGCCATGGAGGTGCCAAGCAGGATGAGGGCGGTGGACAGCACGGTGATGACCACGCTGTACTTCACGCTGTTCCAGAAGGGGTAGTTGCCGAAGGTCATGCCCTTGATGAAGTTATCCAGTCCGGCCCACATCTCGCCGGTGGGCAGGGCGAAGGTGTCGGTTTTGACGAAGGTGTTCAGCTTGAAGGAGTTGATCAACACCGCCACCACGGGCAGCACATAGACGATGCAGATCACGCTCAGGATCACGCTCAGAACAGCCTTGGTTCTGCGCTCCGCGGCCAGGGAACCGTTCATTACTGCTGCACCTCCTTTTTGCGGGTGTAGGCCAGCTGGGCCAGTCCCAGGCCGGCCACCAGGATAAAGAAGATAACCGCCTTGGCCTGGGCCGTGCCGTGGGCGTTGGGACTGGAGTTGTTGTAGGTGGTAAAAATGTTCAGCGCCAGCATTTCGGTGGTCTTGATGGACACGCCGCCGGACTGGGTGATGATGGGATGGCCGTTGGTCAGGGCCAAGTTCTGGTCAAACAGCTTGAAGCCGTTGGTGAGGGAGAGGAACATGCAGATGGTGATGGAGGGCATCACATTGGGGATGGTCACCTTGAACAGGGCCTGGGACTTGGTGGCGCCGTCGATGCGGGCCGCCTCCAGCATGTCCTCCGGCACCGCCTGGAGCCCGGCGATGTAGATAATCATCATGTAGCCGATCTGCTGCCAGCACATGAGGATAATCAGCCCCCAGAAGCCATACTTGGAGTCCATGACGATGGAGGTGCCGAACTTGCCCAGAATTCCGTCGAAGATCATGGACCAGATATGGCCCAGCACAATGCCGCCGATCAGGTTGGGCATGAAGAACACGGTGCGGAAGAGGTTGCTGCCCTTGATGTTCTGGGTGAGGATGTAGGCCACGGTGAAGGCCAGCACGTTGATGAGTACCATGGACACCACGGTGAACAGCGCCGTGTACCAGAAGGCGTGGGTGAACGCGGCGTCCCGGAAAGCCCGGATATAGTTGCCGAGGCCGATGGGCTTGGCGTCGGCGATGAGCTTGAACTGGCAGAAGGACAGGTAGATGCCCTGGATAAAGGGCCAGACAAACCCGATGATAAAGGCGGCCACCACCGGGCCCAGGAACAGCGGGAACCATTTTCGGGTGGACCGGCGGATGGTGTTGCCACGGGTGATCTTTTTCCGATTCAAGGTATCAGCTCCCTTTCTTCAAAGATGATGAACGAGGTTGTAGGGGCGCACATCGTGCGCCCGCCGGGGACGCGGAAGAAGCTGCGCGGGCGGACAATGTCCGCCCCTACATACGGACGGGAACAGAGGGCCGGGGCGGGCGTACCGCCCGCCCCGGCCTGACGTCAAAGCGCGTTGTTCAATCAGCCGTTGACCGCGTTGTACTGAGCGGCCCAGCCGTCCACAAAGGCCACGCGGACGTTCTCCCAGTTGGCCTCGCTCTGGTCGGCGTTGTAGGCGTTCAGGGCGGAGGTCAGGGCGGCGCGGTACTCGTCCACGTTGGGCTGGAAGTTGGTGGCCCAGTTCATGACATAGCAGCCGTTGGCGGTGTACTCGGCGGCGTTGGCCAGGAAGCCGTTGGTGGACTCGGCGGAGTTCTTATAGGGCATGATGCCGAAGCTGTCCACCAGGATGCGGCTGGCCTCTGGGTCGGTGACGCACCACACCATGAAGTCCATGGTGGCCTGCTGGTCCTCGGCGGACACCTTGGAGTTGATGGCCCAGCAGTTCTCGGTGCCGCAGTTCAGGCCGGCCTTCTCCTCGCCGGCCACGCCGCAGTAGTAGGGAATCATGGCGGCGTTGGGCACGCTGTCCTTGTAGTTGGAGAACTCCCAGGAGCCCTGCACGGTGAAGGCCGCCTTACCAGCCTTGAACTCCTCGGCGGCGTCATGGCCGCCCACGGACAGGTCCTTGGGGTCGGTCAGGCTGTTGTTGATGCACAGGTCATACAGGTTCTTGAAGTTGTCCATATACTTGCCGGTGAGGGTGGGGGGGCACTCGGTCCAAGTCTCGCCCTCCTGCTCGTAGTAGTACTCCAGATTGGCCATGTGGCCCACAAAGCGCCAGTTGGAGGAGCCGTCCATATCGCAGGAGGTGAAGGCGTCGAAGCCCAGCTCGCCGGCGCGGGCGTGGATGTCCTCCACCACGGTCTTCAGGGTATCGAAGTTCTTGATCTCGTCCATGGAGTGGCCCGCCTTCTGGACCAGGTCGGCGTTCACGATGATGCCGTAGCACTCGTAGCAGTAGCCGATGGACACCAGCTTGCCGTTCTCATCGTAGAGGTTGTAGGCGTCGGTGTTCAGCTCGTTGGCGATGGGGGTGCCGGTGAGGTCCAGGGCATAGTCGGTCCAATCCCGCACGCCGGCGGAGTTGCCCACCACGAAGATGGTGGGAGCCTCGGACTTGCCCATCTCGGCGTTGAGCTGCTGGCTGTAGGTGCCGGAGGCGGCGGTGACGATCTTCACGGGCACGCCGGTCTCCTCGGTGTACATCTTGGCCACCTCCAACAGGGCCCCGTCGGACTCGGGCTTGAAGTTGAGCCAGTAGACGCGGCCCTTGGCGTCGCCGCCGTTGTTGTTCTCCACGGGCTGGCTGGCCTCGGAGCCGGACTTGGAATTCTCAGCGGGGGGATTGCTGGTTTGGGCTTGCTGGCTGGTACAGCCAGCAAGCAGCATGGTCATGACCATGCTGAGCGACAGGGCCAGTGCAAAGAGCTTCTTACTCATTTTCATTTCCTCCTAAATCATGTTTGACACCGGGCTGGAAACGTTTCTGGTAGCGTTTTCGGAAACGTTTCCAGCTCCGACGCGTTAATCATACCAACATTTTGCACGGAATGCAAGGGAAAATTCGCCGCCTTCCACAACTTTGGAGAATCGCAATAAAACAGGGCTTCTCTTTTGTGTAAGTTCAACAACAACCCGGGCAAAAAACGCCCGGACCATCCAAGGTCCGGGCGTTTCACGGCGGAGCGGATCAATAGCGGCGGATCACCGCCACCACCCTGCCCAGGATGGAGCAGCCCTCGCCGTCGATGGGCTGGTACTCCGGGCTGGAGTTTTCCGGGTAGAGCCAGATGTGTCCGTCGCTCTCCCGGCGAAAGGTCTTGACGGTGGCCTCGTCGTCAAACAGCGCCACCACGATGTCCCCGTTGCGGGCCAGGGGCTGCTGGTGAACCACCACCAGGTCGCCGGGCAGAATGCCCGCCTCCAGCATGGACTCGCCCCGCACCTTGAGGGCGAAGTGCTCCCCGGTGAGGCCGCCGGTGTCAAAGGTGAGGTATTCCTCAATATTTTCCTGGGCCAGAATGGGCGCGCCCGCCGCCACATAGCCCACCAGGGGAACCTGATCCCGGCGGCCGTGGGTGGGGTCGGTGATGGTGATGGCCCGGGTCTTGCCCTCCGCCTGGGTGATGCAGCCCGCCTCCCGGAGGCCCTTCAGGTGGAAGTGGACGGTGGCGGGGGACTTCAGCCCCACCGCCTCGGCGATCTCCCGCACGGAGGGGGGATAGCCGTGCTCTCCGGCAAAGGAAAGGATATAGTCATAGATCTGCTGCTGCTTGGGTGTGAGTTTAGCCATGGCGCAAGCTCCTTCCAAAGTCGTCCCCGAACGGCGGGACGCTGAACATTTCCGGCCTCATGCCAGTATTATACCACAGACCGTTCGAATTGTCAAACAGTCGTTCTAAATTTTTTGCAGTTTTGAGTGGACCTCCCTCCCGCTCCGTTTCCGGGTGAGGTCAAAGGCAATCAGAGCGGCGCAGCCCGCCGCGAGAATGGCCAGAATGAGGAGGGCGCAGTTTCGGAAATACGCCTGAGGCAGGATGGTGATGATCTGATCCTGCGCGGGGTCAAACAGCCAGTTGTCCTTACCGGGGAAAAACAGGGCGTGAAACGCCGTAAACGCCCGGTCAAAGTCCAGAGCGGCCAGGGCGGCCGTCAGGAGGCAGAGCGTCCCCAGGCCCACCCCTGCCCAGAAGGCGGGCCCCCGCCCCAGCAGGAGAGCGGGCCGCTGCCGTCCCCTTCGGACGAGGAGAGCCAGCGCCGCCAGCATCCCCAGGGAGCAGGCCAGCGCCTGGAAGTCCAGAAGGAACAGGAACCGCACATCGGCAAAGTGGCTCTTCCCCCGCTCCGACCACCGGAGCGCACCGGTGGAGAACGCCTCCCCGCCCTGGCAGTAGTCCAGCATCTCGTCGAAGGCGGTTTTGATCTCCTCCCGCGTGAGGCCGGTGCGCTCCTCCAGCTCCAAGGGCCCGATGTGAGCGTAGTAGAAGGGGCGGCACACAATAGGCGCCGCCACCGCCCCCGTGAACAGCGCCAGGGCGGCGGAAACGGCCAATACAATGGCGAGCGGCTTGCTGGTTTTCATATTGGTTCCTCCTTTTCGGGCAGGGCGGACAGGGCGATGAGCA
Organism: uncultured bacterium; assembly: GCA_947383145.1. Classification (GTDB taxonomy): domain Bacteria; phylum Bacillota; class Clostridia; order Oscillospirales; family Oscillospiraceae; genus Enterenecus. The sequence continues at coordinate 85,440 of CANDCH010000006.1, read as the reverse complement.
CTTGGGAGGGCAGGTAGAACAGCCACATTCCCACGGACGCGAAACGGTACGCCGGCGCGGAGGGGGGCAGCGTGTTGAACAGTCCCACGCAGGCGTCGCATCCCACAAACAGGGTGAGGCCCAGGGCAAAGACGCGCCAGCGCCTCCCCCTCAGCGTCCAGGCCAGCAGGGTGTTGGACAGCAGCTGGGAAAAGTACAGCGCCGCCAGCAGGTTTACTGCCGAGCCCAAGCCGGCGGCGCACACCGCCAGACCCGCCCCCAGGGCCAATCCGGCGCGGAGGAGGTATCCCTTCCCCGCTCCCGCCCTGCGCAGGCGGACGAGATAGACCGTCTGGACGGCCAGAAACAGGGCGATCCCCACAATATAGCGGTCGCCGCGTACCAGCAGGAACCAGTCCGCCCCGGCGGTGAGGGCCAGCGCGGCCGGGGCCAGCCGGTCCTCACCCAGCAGGGAGAAGGCCAGGCACAGCAGGACACCCGCGTACTTGATGGGGACGGTCCTGCCCCCCTGCCCCGTCAGGTCCAGCGCCAGGAACGCGGCGTACAGCGCTCCCTCCATGGACACAAACGCGGCGGTGAGGCCGGACAAGGCCCGCCTATTCACCGCCGGCCTCCTCCGGGGCGGACAGGTCCCGCTTGATGCCGGACACCACCTTCTCAAACTCCTCCGCTGTGGAGATTTTGCAGGCCCGCTCCTTCCAGTAGGCGGCATAGGGCACCCCCTTCAGATACCAGGCCAGGTGCTTGCGCATCTCCAGGCAGGCGATTTTCTCCCCCTTGTGGGCCAGGGCCAGCTCAAACTGGCGGATGGCTGTATCCATCCGCTCCGCCAGGGACGGCAGAGGCGGGACCTCCCGCCCCTCCAGGGCGGCGGCGCACTGCCCCAGCAGCCAGGGATTTCCGAAGGCCCCGCGGCCCACCATGGCCAGATCCGCCCCGGTGACCTTCAAAATCCGCACCGCGTCCCTGGGGGAGAACACGTCGCCGTTGGCCATCACCGGGATGGACACCGCCTCCTTCACCTGCCGGATATAGTCCCAGTTGGCGGCGCCGGAGTACATCTGGGTCTTGGTCCGGCCGTGGACCGCCACGGCGGATACCCCGGCCCCCTCCAGCCGCTTGGCGAACTCCACGCAGTTGATGGAGCCCTTGTCCCAGCCCAGGCGGAACTTCACGGTGACAGGCCTCCCCCCCGCCCCCCGGACCACGGCGGCGGCCACCCGGGCCGCCTTCTCCGGGTCCCGCATGAGGGCGGAGCCGTCCCCGGAATTGGCCACCTTGGGGACGGGGCACCCCATGTTGACGTCGATGATGTCCGCCCCCGACCGCTCCAGCGCCAGCGCCGCCCCCTTCTCCATGAAGGGCTCGTCGCAGCCGAAAATCTGGACGGCGGCGGGATGCTCCCCCTCCCCCAGCTCCAGCAGCGAGGGGGTCTTTTTGTCCCCGTAGCACAGGGCCTTGGCGCTGACCATCTCGGTGACGGTGTAGCACCCCGACAGTTCCCGGCACACCGTCCGAAAGGCCAGGTCGGTGACCCCCGCCATGGGCCCCAGCGCCAGCCGGGTGTTCAGTTCCACATTGCCGATTTTCATGGAATACGCTCCGCTTCGTAGATTTACCCCATATCATACCAAATTCCGGCCCAAAAGGCAAGACAGGTTGCGACGCGCTTTTTGAGGCGGACACTTTATAATAAAAGAAGTTTCCATAATATGGAGTTTTATACTTATGATATGACCACGGAGGGATGCGCCATGACGGCAAACGAGGGGACCAGGCGGGAAAAACGGGGGCGGGGGCTGTCCGTCCCCATGGTGATGCGGCTGAGCGACTGCGCGGTGCGGTTCCTGCTGGCGGCGGTGCTGGCGGGGGCGGAGCTGATGGGAGGGCACTCTCTGTTCGCCCTGTCGCTGGTGGCGGTGTGCAGCCCCGGCGCGGAGGGGCTGGCGGCGCTGTTCGGGGCGGCGCTGGGCTATCTCTCCTTCCGGGGGGTGGTGGAGGGCCTGCGGTACATCGCCGCCTCCATGATGGTGTACGCCGTCACCCTGGCCATGGGGGAGTTTGAGCTCTACCACCGCCCCTGGTTCATGCCCGCGGCGGCGGCGGCCCTCAACGGCGTGGTGGGCTTTGTCTATCAGTCCGCTGCCGGATGGAACCGGGGCGCGGCGGTGGGCTTCGTCACCGAGGTGGCGCTCACCGCCGGGACGGTGTGCCTGTACCGCGCCGCCTTCGACCTGTGGGAAAGCCGCCGCCCCGGCGGGGCGGTGTCCTCCCGCCACCTGGCGGGTGCGGCCGCCCTGGCGGCCACGCTGATGATGACCCTCACCCGGGTGACCGTGGCGGGAGATTGGTCGCTGGGCCGGGTGCTGTGTGTGCCCATTGTGCTGGCCGCGGCCTGGAAGGGGGGCGTGGGCATGGGGGCCGCCGCCGGGGTGGCGGCGGGGCTGGCCATGGGCTTCTCCTCCGGCCTTCCCGCCTGGTACACCCTGGCCTATGCCCTGCCGGGGCTTGTGGCGGGCATATTTGTAAAGCAGCACAGGCTGATGTGCGCCGCGGCCTACGTTTTCAGCGGGGCGGCGGTGATCCTGTGGACCTGGGAGCTGGGCCCGGGGCAGGGTCCGGCCTGGGAGCTGGCGGCGGGAACGGCGGTGTTCCTCCTTCTGCCGGACAAGCTCCTGCGTCGGCTGTCCTCTCTGACCCGCCAGGAGGAGCCGGAGGATGAGGGCGTCCACGCCCGCCAATTCGCCGCCGGCCGGCTTCAGCAGACGGCGGAGGCCTTCCGGGCGGTGTCCGGCGGGCTGCGGACGGCGTTTCAGACCCCCACGGCCCCCAACGACGGGGACGCCGCCCGCATTTTCGACCGGGCGGCGGACCGGGTGTGCGTCAAGTGCAAGCAGAAGGAGCGGTGCTGGCAGCGGGAGTACCAGGTGACCAAGACAGCCCTGGCCGACGCCCTCACCCCCATGCTGGACCGGGGGGCCGGGGCGCTGGAGGACTTTCCGCCCCATTTCTCCAGCCGGTGCATCCGGTTCGAGACCTTTCTGGTGGCCGCCAATGGGGAGCTGTCCGCCCTTTTGAGCCGCCGGCGGTACGACAGCCGGGTGCGGGAGAGCCGGGCGGCGGTGTGCGCCCAGTACGGCCACATGGCGGCGGTGCTGGACCGGGCGGCGGCGGAGCTGGCCCAAGAACCCGCGGTGGATGTGCGCCGCCAGCGGCTGGTCAAGCAGCGCATGGCAGCCCTGGGGCTGGAGGGCCGGTGCGCCGTGTGGTCCGACCCCTACGGCCACCTGCAGCTGGCGGTGGACGGCCCCGGCGCGGAGCAGCTCAGCCGGGAGGGCGAAATCGGGCGGCTGTCCGCCATTTTGGGCTGTCCCCTGCGGGACGCGGACAGCCAGCGGGGCAAGGCCCGCCTGTGCCAGAAGGAGCCGCTGATGGCCGTCGCGGGAGTGGCCGGGGCGGACCGGGCGGGCCAGCCCATCAGCGGGGACGCGGGGATGTGGTTCAAGGACGGCGCGGGACGGCTGAACTTTCTGCTGTGCGACGGCATGGGCAGCGGCTCCGCCGCCCGGGAGGACAGCGAGAGCGCCCTGCGCCTGCTGGAAAAGTTTCTCCGGGCGGGCCTGCCCCCGGAGGAGGCCTTGAACACCGTAGGGGAGGCCCTGGCCCTCCGGGGCGAGGAGGAGGGCGGCTTTACCACGGTGGACCTGCTTCAGATCGACCTGTTCAGCGGGGCGGGGGCGGTATACAAGCTGGGGGCCGCGCCCACCTACCTCCGCCGGGGCGGCGGGGTGGAGCGGTTGTGCGGCGGGTCGCTGCCCGCCGGGGCGGCGGCGGCCGGGGCGGCGGCAGGGCCGGACGCCTTTCCCCTGGCCCTGGACGCGGGGGACTGCGTGGTGCTGGTGAGCGACGGCGTCGCCACCGGCCGGGAGGACCGGTGGCTGCGCCAGCTGCTGGCGGACTTCGACGGCCTGTCTCCCCAGGCGCTGGCGGCGGATATTCTCAAAGAGAGCGGCCTGCGGGACCAGAGCGGAGACGACCGCACCGTGATTGCCATCAAGCTGGACGTCAGGCAGTAAAAGCGCGGCGCATGGTTTTCCATGCCCCGCCCAGCCTGTCGAAAAAGTCTGCCTAAGGGTGGCACTCCATAAGGATGTGCCACCCTTTGGACTACTTGTAAAAGAATTCAATCTGTTTTGACTGTGCGGCCACGGCTATGCAGTCTTTTTCTTGCGCTTCTGCATGGGGTTATAGTAGGCCAGATATTCCCGTTTCAGCGTTTCCGGCTCCAGCCCAACCCATAAACCGATGGTTCTAGCCGCATTTAGTGAGGGCGGTTAACGCACTCTTGTTTCGTGGATAAATTTTGCTGATATAGCGTTCCTTGCTCCCGGTTGATGTAGCGCAGGCCGGACAGGGTGTAATCCCAATCTTCCGGGAGTGACAAAATCTGCGGCGTTGGCCGGGACACAGAAACGGGCGGTGTCTTGCCGACATCGCCCGTTTTCTGTGCTGTTGTTCACTTGTTTGCGCCGCCCCATTTTCCGCCGCCCTTAAAAAACATTGATTTTACTGGGGTTTTCCATGCTTTCTTATGGCAGCGCCCTTGGGGCGGGGCGCTTTTTGTTTGCTTTTGAAGAGGAACAGGCGCTTACTTCACGCCCATCCAGCCGGAGATGACCATGCGCTGAACCTCGGAGGTGCCCTCGTAGATCTCGGTGATCTTGGCGTCCCGCATCATGCGCTCAAAGGGATACTCGCGGGTGTAGCCGTAGCCGCCGGTGAGCTGGAGGGTGCGGCGGGTCACGTCGGAAGCGGTCTCGGAGGCCACCAGCTTGGCCATGGCGGCCAGGTGGCTGTGGGGTTCGTGGTCCTGCTTGGCCTGAGCGGCGCGGTAGGTCAGCAGCCGGGCCGCGTCCACCTTGGCCTGCATGTCGGCCAGCTGGAACTGGGTGTTCTGGAACTGGCTGATCCGCTTGCCGAACTGCACGCGCTCCTTGACGTACTTCACGCACTCGTCAATGGAGGCCTGGGCAATGCCCAAAGCCTGGGCCGCGATGCCGATACGACCGCCGTCCAGGGTGGTCATGGCGACCTTGAAGCCCTTGTTCAGCTCGCCCAGCAGGTTCTCCTTGGGGACGATGCAGTCCTCAAACACCAGCTCGCAGGTGGAGGAGCCGCGGATGCCCATCTTCTTCTCGTGGGAGCCCACCTTGAAGCCGGGGAAGTCCCGCTCCACAATAAAGGCGGAGATGCCCTTGGTGCCCAGGGACTTGTCGGTCATGGCGAACACCACGAACACGTTGGCGAAGCCCGCGTTGGTGATGAAAATCTTGGAGCCGTTGAGCACCCAGTGGTCGCCCTTGTCCTCGGCCACGGTCTTCTGCATGGCGGCGTCGGTGCCCGCGCCGGGCTCGGTGAGGCCGAACGCGCCCAGCCACTCGCCGGTGCACAGCTTGCTCAGGTACTTCTGCTTCTGCTCCTCGGTGCCGTACTGGCTGATGGGCCAGCAGCACAGGGAGGTGTGGGCGGACACCATGACGGAGGTGGTGGCGCAGTGCTTGGCCAACTCCTCGCAAACGCCGATGTAGTTCAGGTAGCTCAGGCCGGCCCCGCCGTACTCCTCGGCGAAGGGCACGCCCATCATGCCCATCTCGGCCAGCTTATGCCAGGTCTCCTCGGGGAAGCGCTCGTTCTCGTCCACCTCGGCGGCCTTGGGGGCGACCTCCTTCAGGCAGAAGTCGTGGAGCATGTCAAGGATTTCCTGCTCCTCTTCGTTAAAATGGAAATTCATGGCGCATTATCCTTTCTTGATTTTAATTGATACCCGCCCCGCCGGGGGCGGGTATGAAATCTCGGGATCAGCCCCGGGCCTTCTTGATCTCGTCCACCAGGACGGGCAGCACCTCAAACAGGTTGCCCACCACGCCGTAGTCGGCCACGTCGAAGATGGGGGCGTCGGGGTCCTTGTTGATGGCAACCACCACGTCGGAGCCGCTCATGCCCGCCAGGTGCTGGATCGCGCCGGAGATGCCGCAGGCGATGTACAGCTTGGGACCCACGGTCTTGCCGGTCTGGCCCACCTGATGGGCGTGGGCGATCCAGCCCGCGTCCACGGCGGCGCGGGACGCGCCAACCGTCGCGCCCAGTACGTCCGCCAGGGCCTTGATGGTATCGAAGCCCTCGGGGCCGCCCACGCCGCGGCCGCCGGACACGATGATCTCCGCGCCTTCGAGATCCACGTTCTCGCCGCCCATCTCCCTGATGAGCTCGATCACCTGGGTGCGGATCTGGTCGTCGGCCACGTGGATGTCTTCCTTGATAACCTCGGCGTTAGCGGCGCCCGCCTCGCTCTTCTTGAACACGCCGGGGCGGACGGTGCCGATCTGGGGCCGGTGATCCGGGCACAGGATGGTGGCCATCAGGTTGCCGCCGAAGGCGGGACGGGTCCACGCCACGTTGCCGGACTCCTCGTCGATGTCCAGCCCGGTGCAGTCGGCGGTGAGGCCGGTGTGCAGGCGGCAGCTGACCCGGGGGCCCAGGTCCCGGCCGTTGTTGGTCGCGCCGATCAGCATGCTGGTGGGGCCGTACTTCTCCACCAGGGTGCACAGGGCGATGGCGTAGGCGTCGGTGGAGTAGTGCTTGTACTCCGGGCCGTCCACCACGATCACTTTATCAGCGCCGTGCTCGCTGGCGGCCTGAACGGCGGCGTCAGCGCCGCAGCCAATCACGACCGCGACCAGATTGCCGCCCTGCTTGCCCGCCATCAGCTTGCCGGGGGTGAGCAGCTCAATGCCCACGTTCTTCGCGGTGCCGTCCTCGTTCGTCTCAACAAATACCCACAGGTCCTTGGTCTTGGCTTCCATTGTGCTTCCCCTCCCTTAAATAATACCGGCGGCGCTGAGCTTCTCAAACAGCACCTTGGCGGACGCGGCGTTGTCTTCTTCCTTGATCTTCACGCCGCCGGTCTTCTTCTGCGGCACGAAGGTCTTCTTCACCTTGGTGGGGGAGCCCTTCAGCCCGGCGTTGTCCAGGTTGATGGTGGGCAGGTCGGCGGCGGTGAGGGTGGGGATCTCAGCCTTGTTGGCGGCCATTTTGCGCTTGATGGTGGGGTAACGGGGGTCCCAGGCGGGCTTGGTAAAGGTCACCAGGCAGGGCATCTTCACACCGATGACCTCGACGCCCTCCTCCACTTCCTTGCGCACCTTCACGGTGTCGCCGTCCAGCTCAGCCTCCAGGCCGTAGGTGACCTGAGGCAGGCCCAGGTGCTCGGCGATCTCGGGACCCACCTGGGCGGTGTCGCCGTCGATGGCCTGCTTGCCGCAGAAAATGGCGTCGAACTTGCCCTCCAGCTCCTCCACCTTCTTGATGGTCTCGCTGATGATGTAGCTGGTGGCCAGGGTGTCGGACCCGCCGAAGGCGCGGTCGCTCACCAGATACGCCTTGTCGGCGGCGATGGCCAGACACTCCTTCAGCGCGGCCTTGGCCTGTTCGGGGCCCATGGACAGCACCACGATCTTGGTGTCGGGGTTCTTGTCCTTGATCCGGGCGGCGGCCTCCAGGGCGTAGCCGTCGAAGGGATTGACGATGCTGGGCACGCCCTCGCGGATCAGCGTGTTCTTCACCGGATCGATCTTGATCTCGGTGGTGTCAGGCACTTGCTTGACACAGACGAGTATATTCATCTTGGGTTCCTCCTAACTAAATTTTTTGCCGGGATCTTGGCAGGTACTCGTTCAGTTTACCACCGTTCTATCTTACCATAATTTCATCCACAATTCAATGCCTAGTCTCAAGTCATGATCGTTTAATTTTTGACAATGCTTGGAGGTTGTCCGACAAAGGCGGCGGCCCCCAGACCACCGCTCTCCGGCAAGTGTTCAGGGCCCGGAGGCGGCGCCTCCGGGCCCTGCCGCAGCCTCTCAAAAGACGGACGCTCACTCCCCCGGCCCGGCCACGGACACATCCTTCAGCCGGATGGCATAGGGTCCGTCATACCGCGCGGTGAGATACCGATCGGTGGAAAAAACCATATTCTTTTGGGCTTCCAGAATGCTCCCGTTCACCGAACCGCCGGTGACGGGCGTCACCCTGCCGTCCGCCTCAATGAGGTAGGCCAACCGGATCTCGCCTCCAAAATGGCCGCTCATCGCGTCCATCTGGAAGTCGGAGAAGGTCACCGCCCACAATGCGGGGCCCTTCTTCAGCGCCTCAAAAGGCACGGAGCCGTTGGCGCAGGTCAACCGCCTGCGGTCTCCCGTGGGCTTGACGCCCAGGTAGCGGCAGAAGCGGTTTGGGCCGTGCCAAACCAGCAGCTTTCCCTCCTCCAGCAGGGGCAGGGCGGAGCCGGTGGGAATCCCCTCCGGGCTGTAGGGGTGGGCGGCCCGGAGGGTGAGGTTCAACCGTTCCCCGGCGGTCTCGCCCTGAACGTCCTCCCCCTGCCGCCAGGTGGAATAGTTCGCGTATACCATGGAGGCAGCGGAGCGGTCCACATAGTAAGACAGTATTTCGGCAACGGCGTTTCCGCTGAGAATCAGGTCGTACTTTCCGCTTTTCAGAACTTTTTGGGCGCGGGCCCGGTCCCGGACGAAGGTGAGGGCCTCCGCCACCTTGGCGGACAGCGCCGCCTCATCCAGGGCGTCATATTCAAACTGGTTGTGAATTTCCACATCCTCCGGCTCCCGGCACTGGACCACAAACTCGCCCTCCGCCCCCGTGTTGACAAAGGACACGTCGGTGCCCTCCGAGGACAGGATGCGGCGGCGGACCCGGGAGACAAACAGCTCGGCGGAATTGACAAAGGCATCCTCATGCGTGTCCGGCGCAAAGAGAGCACGGGCCAGCTTCCCCGCGCTCTGGGCCAGGGGCACCTGGGCCAGCTCTCCCGCCTCCTCCACCAGAGGGGACCGCACCGGGTCCGGCAGGTCAAAATAGGGGTTGGCGGCAAACTGGGCGGCGTAATACGCCCCCCGCAGCGCCTCGTCCAGCTGGCCGTCGTCCATGGAGGAGACAAGCTGCACCGAGGTGGAGCCCCGGGCGGGCCTCTCCCCCTCCCCGGCCTCCACGTCCCGGAACACCGTGACCTCATACTTGTGCACATCCTTGACGCGCCGGGTGTCCAGCCGCTGCCTCACAAAAAACAGCTCCGCCGTCTCGTCCAACCGCTCGTTGATGCGCCACAGGCCGACGCCGCAGCGGGCCAGGGCACTTTTAATGCGTTCAATCATTATTTCACACTTCCTTATGGCTTTCCAATTACCGCTCTGTCTCGCCGCCGGACGAGGGCTCATCAGGCGCTTCCCCGTCCGTCAGCAAACGCAAGTTCTTTTCCGGTTCCTGTTTCGTTCAAAAAAAGGGAACTAGCCCAGACGGATGCGGGCCTTCATATAGGGTCCGCCGTCGGACACCTTCACCCACTCCTTATAGCCCTTGCCGCAGTGGCCGCTGCCGGACAGCTCCACCGTTTTGCTCATCATGGACACTGACTTCAGCAGGTCTGGCACATAGCCGGTGAGCACAATGGGGGAATAGATCTTCCCGGTCAGCTTCCCATCCTTGATCTCCTTGGCGGTGGTCACCATGCACTGAATCCCCCAGTTTTTCGGGTCCTCCATGCCGCTGGAGGGAGTCTCCAGCAAAAAGCCGTAGCCAATGGAGGCGATCATCTCCTGGGGAGTGCAGTCCCCGCCCTGGAAATAGGTGTTGGTCATGCGGGTGTACGCCTTGCGTTCATAGCTCTCCCGGCGGCCGTTTCCGGTGGGCGCCACCCCAAGGCGGGCGGCGGACAGCGCGTCGCACATGCCCCGCTTGAGCACGCCCTTGTCGATGATCACTGTGTCGCCGGTGAGGGTGCCCTCGTCGTCAAAGAAGGCGGTGGCGGACTCTTCCACGGCGCTGCCGTCGTGCATGGTCACCAGGGGGCTGGCCACGTACTCGCCCATAAAGCTCCTGGCAAGAGCCCGGTCCTTCACAAACATATCCATCTCCACCCCGTGGCCGAAGGCCTCGTGGACGATCATGCCGGTGGTGGACGGGTCGCACACGCAGTCGTACTCCCCAGGCGGGATAGGCTGGCTGTCCAGCAGCTCCAGCGCCTTGCGGGCGGTCTCCCCCACCTCCGCGTCCATCCGGTCCAGCAGCTCCGCGCCGCCCAGCGTGGAAAACGGCCGGTAGGACAGCTTGATCTCCTGTCCCCGGGAGGCCATCACCGCCAACATGCCGTTGGTCCACATCACAGTCTGGTCCAGGTCCCGGTTCCGAGACAGGAACAGCTTGCGGAAGCAGCGGTAGGACACCGCCGCCTGGGCGTCCAGCACCCGTTCGTCCTCCGCCAGGGCCTTTTCCCGCAGGGCGGTGATCTTGCTGACAATGGCCTCGTCCCCCAGCTTCCGGGGGTGGAGCTTCCACCCGGTCTCTTTTTTCAGCACGGCGGGCTCATCCGCCGGAATGGGGGTTGGCAGGGGCTCGAAGCCCTCCAGGGCCTGGTTCTGCGCCTCCAGCCGCCGGGCCAGAGCGGCGCAGATCTCCGGGATGTTCTCCTCGGAGAACTCGTTGAAGGAGTACTCGGCGCAGCCCGCGCCGTCAAACACCCGGACCACGTAGCCCACGCTGCCGCCGGTGCCCCCCGGCGTGATATTCACCCCGGTCCGGCTGACGCGCCACTGGCGCTCATCGTCCGCCACCGCCAGCACCGAGGCGTAGGGGTACGCCTCTCCCAGGGCGGCGATGAGCTTTTGCAGGCCGGGTTTGGCCCGGTCAATGGATGGGAACATATGCAGACCTCCTTATTTGCCGCTTGAAATGCGGAGATATCATATCACGAGATACCTCATCTGTCAAGGTATCTGTATTTTTATGGCTTCAAACGGCCCCCTGGTCCCGCCGGGACCAAGGGGCCGTCCAGTCCGTACTGCCGCCGCGGAGCTACTCCCCGGAATCCCGGGGCGTTCCGTCTGTGTCCTTCTCGGCCTCCTCATCCTCCGCGGCCCCGTCCGACGGGTCGGGCATGGGGATGGGCTCATCCACAATATGGATGTGCCGGGCGGGGGGCTCCACGTCCCCGGGGAGCTGAGGCTTGGCGCGGGTGGAGGTATAGGCCCCCTCCACCAGGGCGGGGTCCCGACCCTCCAGAATGGCCACCATCTCGCCGCCGGTGATGGTCTCCTTCTCCAGCAGGTAGGCCACCACCTTGTCCATGTCCTCCCGGTTGGCGCGGATCACCTCCACCGCGTCTTTGTAGCACACGTCCAGCACCGCCTTCACCGCCTTGTCCATGACGGCGGCGGTGTCCTGGGCGCAGTCCAGGCCGTAGCCCCCGTCCAGGTACTGGTTGCGGACGGAGCCCAGGGCCATCATGCCGAACTCCTCGCTCATGCCGTACATGGCGACCATATTGCGGGCGATGCTGGTGGCCTCCTGGATGTCCTGGGAGGCCCCGTTGGTCATGGTGTTCATCACCACCTCCTCCGCGGCGCGGCCGCCCATGGATACGGTGATCTTGGCCATCAGCTCTTCCCTGGTGCGCAGGTTGGTCTTGTCCTCCTCGGGCATAAGCAGGGTGTAGCCCAAACTGCCCTCGGTGTGGGGGACAATGGTGATTTTCTGAACCGGCTCGGCGTTTTTCTGCTTGTAGGCCACCATGGCGTGGCCCACCTCGTGATAGGCCACCAGCTTGCGCTCGAACTCGGTGAGAACGGAGTTCTTCTTCTCGCTGCCGGCGATGACGAACTCGAAGGAAGCCAGCAGGTCCTCCTGGGTGACCAGCCTGCGGCCCTTGCGCACCGCCCGCAGGGCGGCCTCGTTCACCAGGTTGGCCAGGTCCGCCCCCACGCACCCGGCGGTGGCCAGGGCGATCTTGTTCAGGTCCACGTCCTCCGCCAGCTTGATCTTCCGGGTGTGGACCTGGAGGGTGGCCAGCCGCCCCGCCAGATTGGGCCGGTCGATGGTGATGCGCCGGTCAAACCGGCCGGGCCGCAGCAGGGCCTTGTCCAGCACCTCGGGCCGGTTGGTGGCCCCCAGCACGATGACGCCCTTGCCGGGGTCGAAGCCGTCCAGCTCGGCCAGCAGCTGGTTCAGGGTCTGCTCCCGCTCGTCGTTGCCCCCCATGCGGTTGTCCCGGGACTTGCCGATGGTGTCGATCTCGTCGATAAAGATGATGCAGGGGGCCATTTTGCTGGCCTCCTTGAACAGGTCCCGGACCCGGGACGCGCCCACGCCCACGAACATCTCCACGAAGTCGGAGCCGGAAATGGAGAAGAAGGGTACGTTGGCCTCCCCCGCCACCGCCTTGGCCAGCAGGGTCTTGCCGGTGCCCGGGGGGCCCACAAGCAGCGCCCCCTTGGGCAGCTTGGCGCCGATCTCGGTGTACTTGCCGGGGTTGTGGAGGAAGTCGATGATCTCCTCAAGGCTCTCCTTGGCCTCGTCCTGGCCCGCCACATCCCGGAAGGTGACGCCGGTTTTCTTCTCCACATACACCTTGGCGTTGGACTTGCCCACCCCGCCGATGCCGCCGAAGCCGCCGCCCGACCCCATTTTCTTGAACATATAGCGGTAGATGAACAGCATGGCCACCACCATCAGCACAATGGGCACCACATAGCTCACCACGGCGGACACCATATACTCCTCCTGAGTCACCGGGTCGGAATAGAATGTCACGCCGTTCTCCAGCAAGTCGTCGATCAGCTTCTCATAGGGCACCGGCCCCACATGGAATTTGATGGAGCTGCTGGCGGCGTTCTCCAGGTCCTGACGGTCGAACTGGTTGAACAGCCCGCCCAGCGCCCCGGAGCCGTAGGCGTCCTCCATCTGGTCCAGAAGCTCCTTCAGGGGCGGGGCGTCCTCCTTCAAGGTGAAGGTGTATACGCTGGACTCCAGCTTCACCTCCGCCACATACCCCTTCACCACCCACTGATAGAAATCCGAGTAGGGCACCGTCTGCACCGCGGCGTTCTCCACCGTGCTGCGGCACATCTGGAGCAGGAACACCAAAAGCACCGCCCACAGCACAATGCTGAAAAACCCCAGCGGGTTTCGTTTTTTGTCGTCGTCTCCGCCGTTCGGGTCCTCGCGGCGGTCCGGGTCGTTGGGCTTCAACGGGCCGGCCATAGGCTTGACCTCCTTCATGTAACCGGGTCTCCCCGGACAGTATTCAACCTTCCTCAGTCAACAGTTGTTAGAGAAGTATACCATATCCTTCCGACAAAAACAAGAAATGATCTCGGCGGGGGTGTAAACTTTCTATGACGAAAAAAGGGAGGAAAAAGATGCCCGCTCCCCCTTCCGCCCAGCGCGGACTTATGATATACTTAAGAAAGAACTGATTAAGGAGCCGCTGATTAAATCGGCAAGAGCGATTTGCGAGAGATTTTTCGCCGCAACGAGGCGGGATTTCGCAGGAATAATTGTGTTTATTTCAAGAAATCGCAACAAAATTATGGCGCAAAATTTCCGCAAGATGCCACAGGCCCATTTAATCAGCGCTTCCTTAAAGCTCACAGTAAATAAAGACGATATGAAAAGGAGTTTTCCCATGCGGGACAAAAATAATCACGCCAAGCCCATGGACGCGGAGGCCGACGGCCTCATCGAGGGGCGCAACGCCGTCATCGAGGCCCTCCGGGCCGGGACGGCCATCGACAAAATCTACATCGCCCGGGGGGAGACCGACGCCACCCTGGGCCACATCGCCTCCACCGCCCGGAACAAGGGCATCGTGGTGACGGAAGCCGACCGGCGGAAGCTGGACGGCATGAGCCGCACCAAGAGCCACCAGGGGGTGGTCGCCGTGGCCGCCGTCCGGGAATACGCCGGCGTGGGCGACATCCTAAGCGCCGCCCGGGAGAAGGGAGAGCCTCCCCTCATCGTGGTGTGCGACGAGCTCAGCGACCCCCACAACCTGGGGGCGGTGATCCGCACGGCGGAGTGCGCCGGGGCCCACGGCGTCATCATCCCCAAGCGGCGGTCCGCCGGACTCACCGCCATTGTGGCGAAAACCAGCGCCGGGGCGGTGAGCTATCTGCCCGTGGCCCGGGTGCCCAACCTCACCGCCGTCCTCAAGGAGCTGAAGGAGCAGGGGCTGTGGGTGTTCGGAACCGCCGCCGGCGGGGGGACAAGCCTCTACGAGGCGGATCTGAAAGGCCCCGCCGCCATCGTCATCGGCAGCGAGGGGGACGGCATGGGCCGGCTGGTCCGGGAGCAGTGCGATTTTTTGGTGTCCATCCCCATGAAGGGGCAGCTCAACTCGCTGAACGCCTCCGCCGCCGCCGCCGTCGTCCTGTATGAGGCGGTCCGGCAGCGCCGAAGCGCGGGACCGGCGTGAGCGCGCCGCGTGACAACATCTAGGAGGTCCCATTCATGTCCGAAGAAAAAGGTAAACAGGGCGGGCCGGAATACACCGTGGATGAAATTCTGGCGGAGTACGGCTCCAAGGGCAGACAGGCGCCCAAGCCCGAAAAGCCCAAAAAGGTGGTGGACTTCCCGGAGGGACGGGCCGTCCCGCCCCCGGAGGAGGGCCCCAGGTCCCGTCCCCCGGCCCGCGGGGCAGGGCGCTCCACTTCCGGGCCCGTCCAGCCCATGCCGGAGATCGTGCCTGAGACCGTTGGAAGAACCATCGGGGCCCGTCTCCACACCCTGCTGCGCAGGGCGGACCACTTTGCCGACCACATGTACGACCAGGCCAAGCCCGACCCGGAGGCCCTGCGGGCGGAGAAGTACACCCCCGGCGTAGACCGTGAGGAGGCGCCCGCCGCGCCCCCCCGCCGCCCCAGGCTCCGGGTGGTGAAGCCCCGGGAGCTGCCCCCGGACGTCCCCCCCGCCAAGCTGGCCGCCCAGTATCAGAAGGGCCTGAAGGGTCAGAGCGTCCGGGTGCGTCTGGCCTTTCTGACGGCCGCCGCCGCCGCGCTGTATTCCCTGGAGCTGCCGCTCCTGGCCTGGACCGCCCCGGCGGCCCAGGCCCTGGGGCTGTCCGCCTTCCAGCTGCGCTGCTGGACTCTCGCCGCCCTGCTGCTGCTCACCGGCCTGCTTTGCTGGGAGATTCCCTTCCAGGGCGGGAAGCAGCTGTTCACCCTCCGCCCCAGAGCAGAAAGCCTGCTCCTCTTCTCCTGGCTCTTCACCCTGGCGGACAGCCTGACCGCCCCCGGCATGGAGGACCGCAGAGACTGCCTGCCCTACGCGGCGGTGTCCGGCCTGGGTCTGGCCTTCGCCCTGTGGGGGGAGCACGCCCGCCGCCGGGGAAACCGCGTCTCCGCCAAGGCCGCGTCCCAGGCCCGGGCCCCCTACGTGGTGTCCATGGATGAGCAGCTGTGGTCCGGCAGGCCCACCTACACCAAAATTTCCGGCTCCCCCCTGGGTTTCGGCAGCCAGCTTCAGATGGAGGACGGAGGTCACGCCGCCTATCGAGCCGCCGCCCCGCTGCTGCTGCTGGGGGCCCTGCTGTGCGCGGTGATGGCCTCCTTCGGCCAGAAGGCCCCGGAGCGGTTCCTGTGGGCGTCCTCCGCCTGCTTCACCGCCGCCGCCTCCTGGACCGCCCTGCTGGCCTTCGCCCTGCCCTACCGCAGACTGGCGGAGCGGCTGCACAAGGTGGGCGCGGCGCTGGCGGGCTGGGCAGGGGCCGCCCGGTGCCGCCACGGAGGGGTCATTCTCAGCGATCTGGACCTGTTTCCCACCGGCTCTGTGACCGTGAGCCAGGTAAAGGTGTTCGGCGGCGCGGCCACGGAGAAGGTGGTGGGCTACACCGCCACCATGCTGCGGCTGATGGACTGCGGCCTCACCCGGCCCTTCCACGACCTGCTGCGCACCAACGGCGCCCTCTACCGGGAGGTATCCGGCCTGGAGTGGCATGAGGGCGGGGCCTCCGGCGTCATTCGGAACCAGGAGGTGCTGGTGGGCACCTCCGCCTACATGCACCTGATGGAGGTGCCCCTGCCCCCGGGCCACAACGTCAAGAACGCCGTCTACTGCGCCATCAACGGCCAGCTGGCCGGACTCTTCCTGCTGAACTACGCCATGAGCGGCGCGGTGAACCCCAGCCTGTCCGCCCTGATGAAGGCCGGAGCGGCCCCGGTGCTGGCCACCCGGGACCCCAACCTCATTCCCGCCCTGCTGGAGCAGAAATTCAAGCTGCCGGTGGACAAAATGGAGTTCCCGCCGGTGGACCGGCGTCTGGAGCTGTCCAAACCCGACCCGGAGGAGGTGGGCGGACTGGTGGCCCTGCTCAGCCGGGAGGGGCTGAGCGTCTACTGCGACGCGGTGGTGGGCGGGCGGCGGCTCCGGCTGGCCACCCGGTGGGGGCTGATCTTCACCCTGACCGGATCGGTTGTGGGGCTGTGCCTCACCTTTTACCTCACCTCGGTGGCCGCCTTCGCCTCGCTGACCGCCGCCAATTTCCTGGCGTTCATGGCGGCGTGGCTGGTGCCCCAGATCCTCGTCACCAACTGGGTGAATCAGTATTAACGACACCAATAAAACTCCCTGCCCTGTGCGGGCAGGGAGTTTTATACACATCTCAGCGGCGGGCCGTCCAGAGAGATGATCCGGCCGCAGGCGGCCAGCACCTGGGGCTGGTGGGTGGCAAGGACGATGGGGACGGTCAGCCCCCGCAGGCGCCCCAAAAGGGCGGCCGTCCGCTCCTGGTCCACCCCGGCGAAGGGCTCGTCCAGCAGGAGCAGGTCTCCGCCCAGGGCGGCGCACCGGGCCAGGGCCAGCCGCCGGGCCATGCCGCCGGACAGGGCGGCGGGATACGTTCCCCCCTCCCCCTCCAGCCCCGCGAAGGCCAGCCAATCCGCCGCCTCCCCCCTCCGGGACCGGGGAAGCACGTCGGCAATGTGCTGGAACGCCGTCCGCCAGGGCAGAAGCCGGTCCTCCTGGAACAAAAAGGCGGTTCTCCGGGGGTCCACGCCGGCCACCGTCCCTCCCTCCGGCGTGATCAGCCCCGCCAGCACCCGCAGAAGGGTGGTCTTGCCGCACCCGGACGGGCCGGACAGAGCGGTGAGTCCCTCCCCCGGCAGCTCCAGGGAAAAGCGGTCCAGCACCAGCTTACCGCCGTACCGCACCGTGACATTCCGCAGCTCAATCACGCCCCGTCCCCCTCTCCAGCCCCCGGCGGAGCAGACCCTCCAGCGCCAGGGACAGCGCCACAATGGCCAGCGTCCAGGCGAACAGGTCCGGGGTCTCCAGCCCCAGCTTGGCCTGCTGGATGCGGGAGCCGATGGCCCAGAGGGGAGGACAAAGCACCTCCGCCGCCACCCCGGACTTCCAGGCCAGGCCAAAGGCGGTGAGCAGACCGGCGGCAAGCTGAGGCCGCAGCGCCGGGAAATAGATGATTTTCAGGGTTTTGAGCCGGGAGAAGCGGTAGGCCCGGGCAAATTCCAGCATATTTTTATCCATGCAGTCCAGTCCGGCGGACAGCGCCCCCCACACCACCGGCAGCACCATCAGCCCCGAGATGACCCAGGGAATGGCGCTCCGGGGCGCCCACAGGTACACCAGAAGGATGAAGGACACCACCGGCGTGGCGCGCACCACCCGGACGGCGGGGGAGATAAGCCGGTCCGCCCAGGTGGAAAAGTGGGTGGCGAACGCCAGTACCGCGCCCGCAAGCGCTCCCCAGAGGAGGCCCAGGAACACCCGGCCCAGGGTGGCCCCCACCGACAGCCAGAAGTCCAACCTCCCCGCCAGGGCAAGCAGCCGCCTCCCCACCGCCAGAGGGCCGGGGAGGAGCAGCTCCAGCCCCACCGCCCAGGACGCCAGCGCCCACACCAGCAGCCAGAACGCCAGGGGTACGAGAATTTTCAAGGGGCGTTTCATACCGTTTTCCCCGGCGCGCCCCCGCCGCGCCATGTCAGGCGATCCACCAGTAGATGCCGTCGTCGGGCAGGGAGCCGCCCACGGCGGCGGGGTCGATTTCGTAGAGCACCGCATAGTAGTCGGATATGGCCGCCACCATGTCCATGCCGTCAATGAAGGCCAGGTGGCACTGGGGGATGGCCTGCTTGGCGATGCCCGCGCTGGGGACAAGGCCCAGCTCCGCCACCATCTCCGCCGCCGCGTCCACGTTGTTGTTCACAAAGTTAATGGAGTCCTTGTAGTCGTAGAGGAAGCCGGACACCAGCTCGGGGTGTTCCTCCACGTACTCGGTGCGCGCCACCACAGCGGTCATGATGAGCTGGCTGCCGTTTTTCAGGCTGTCCCAGGCCTCGGTGAGATCGACAGCCTGACGCACGCTGCCCTCGCTCTTCACGATGGCGGCGGTGGCGGCGGGGACGGGGAGCATGGCGCACTCGATCTCGCCGGACAGCAGCTTGGCGCTGATCTCGGAGGCGTCTGCAAAGACCACCTCCACGTCCTTGCCCATCTCCAGGCCGTTCTCCTGGAGCAGATAGCGCAGCACATACTCGGGGTTGGCCCCCTGGCCCGTGGCGTAGACGGTCCTGCCCGCCAGATCGGCGACGCTGTCGATCTCCGTGCCGCCTCCGCCCTCCAGGATGTGGAGCACCCCCAGGGTGCCCACGGCGATGATCTTCACCCCGCCGTCCGTCTTGTTGTACAGGTTCAACGCCACGTTGGAGGCCACGGTGGCGATGTCGATCTCGCCCTTGGTCAGGCCCGCCATCAGCTCGGTATTGTCGGTATAGATATCATAGCGGTAGTGGGAGTAGCTGAGGTAGGCGTCGTTGTTGTCGATGTGGTTTAACAGCTTGGCTGCGCCCACCCCTGTGGGCCCGTTGAGGACAGCCAGACGGATGAGGCCGTCAAACGGATCCTCGGAGGGCTCCGAAGAGGGTTCCTGGGTGGGCTCTGCGGTAGGCTGGACGGGAATCTCCGCGCTGGGGGAGACTGGTTCAGAGGCCGCCTCGGAGGGCGCGGCCGTGGGGTCCGCCGCCGACGGCTTGCAGGCGGGCAGGGCGAACAGCAGCAAAGCGGCCAGCAGGGCGGCCGTAAGCCTTTTATAATACTTCATAGGTCACGTTCCTTTCTTGTTCGGGCGGGCATTTCCCACCCACGCAGTATGAACTGGTCCGTTTAGATTGTACTGGGCAGAACGCATAATGTCAAGGAAGGATTTCCTGCATTTTATTTACTATTTCTTAATGAACGCCCCCTTGTTTTTTCCAGCGGGGTCCGCTATACTAGGGAGCGTTGAACAGTTGACATAATGCGGGGGCGTTCGAGCGCCCTTTTTGGAAAGGATGCAGTTTTTATGAGCCACTCCCCCAAGCGCGCCGCCAAGAAAAGGCCCTCTTTCCTCCGGCGGCTGGCCAAGGGCCTGTACATCGTACTGTTCCTTCTGTCTCTCCTGGTGGTGGCAGGATACGCCGCCCTGAACATTTTCGCCCCCGCGCCCACGGTGGACTCCCAGGTTACCATCGTCCCCAACGCCCCGGTCTCCGCCCCGCCCGCCGTCTCGGCGGACCCCGCCGCCTCCGCGGAGCCCTCCCGCCTGGTGCTCAACCGCAGGGAGGGCGTGTACACCTGCCTGCTGCTGGGGGTCGCCGACATCGGCGGCAGCGACACCATCATGCTGGGCGTGTTCGACACCAAGGCCAAAACCGCCTCCCTGATCTCCATCCCCCGGGACACGGTGGTGACGGACTCCAACGGCAAGTGCCGCAAAATCAACACCATGTACGCCGCCGGAGGCGCGGAGGCGGCGGCTGAGGCGGTCCGCGACCTGCTGGGCGTGCCGGTGGACTCTTATGTGTCCGTCAATCTGAAGGCCTTCTCCTCCATTGTCAACCAGATCGGCGGGGTGTGGTTCGACGTGCCGGTGGACATGGACTACGACGATCCCCTCCAGGACCTGCACATCCACATCAAGGCGGGCTATCAGCTGCTGGACGGCGCAAAGGCGGAGGGCGTCATGCGCTGCCGCAACTGCTATTATAACGCCGACATCGGCCGCGCCGCCACCCAGCGGGCCTTTCTGGTGGCCCTGGTGAAGCAGACCATCACCCCCTCCAACGTGACAAACGTCACCGCCCTCATCAACACCTTCAGCCAGTACGTCCGCACCGACATGGAACTGAGCGACATGGTGTGGTTCGCCACCCAGGCCATCGGCATGGATCTGGACAAGGCTCTGGCCACCGACTCCCTGGCGGGAGAGTGGATCAGCCCCTACTGGGAGCTGGACGACCAGAAGGTGCTGGAGCTGGTAAACAGCCTGGGCATTTACCAGGAGGCGGTTCCCGCCGAGGCGCTGCACATCGTCCACCCATAAGCTGAAAGGAAGGGCCCCGGTCAGCCGCTGACCGGGGCCCTTTCGTATTTATTTTTCCGCCCAAACGCCGGTGGCGGCGGCGGTGAGGTAGGCGTTGATAAAGCCATCCAGGTCGCCGTCCATCACCCCGTTGACGTTGGAGGTCTCAAAGGCGGTGCGGTTGTCCTTCACCAGCTGGTAGGGCATGAACACGTAGGAGCGGATCTGGCTGCCCCACTCGATCTTCAGCTGGACGCCCTTGATGTCGGAGATCTTGTCCAAATGCTCCTGCTCCTTGATCTGCATCAGCTTGGAGCGCAGCATCTTCATACAGGTCTCCTCGTTCTGGAACTGGGAGCGCTCCGTCTGGCAGGACACCACGATGCCGGTGGGCTTGTGGATGAGCCGGACGGCGGAGGAGGTCTTGTTGATGTGCTGTCCCCCCGCGCCGGAGGAGCGGTATACCTGACGCTCGATGTCCTCGTCCCGGATGTCCACCTCCACGCTGTCGTCCAGCTCGGGCATCACCTCCACGGCGGCGAAGGAGGTCTGCCGCCGGGCGTTGGCGTCGAAGGGGGAGATGCGCACCAGGCGATGGACGCCGTGCTCGCTCTTGAGATAGCCGTAGGCGTTGTCCCCCTCGATGCGGATGGCGGCGGACTTGATACCCGCCTCGTCCCCGTCCTGGTAGTCCAGCACGGAGTAGGTAAAGCCGTGGCGCTCCGCCCAGCGGGTGTACATCCGATAGAGCATCTGAGCCCAGTCCTGGGCCTCGGTGCCCCCCGCCCCCGCCTGGAGAGACACGATGGCGGCGGAGCCGTCGTACTCCCCGGACAGCAGGGTGGACAGCCGGGCGGTCTCCATCTCCTTCACCAGGGCGTCGAAGCCCGCCTCCACCTCCGGGATGAGGGACTCGTCCTCCTCCTCATTGCCCATCTCGCACAGGGTCATCAGGTCGTCCCAGGCCCCCTGGCGCTTGGCCTGGGCGTTCACCTTGTCCTCCAGGTTGCTGATGCGCTTGTGCACCTTTTTGGCCTTCTCCACGTTGTCCCAGAAGCCGTCGGCGGCGGACTGGGCGTGGAGCTCGTCCAGCTCCCGCTCAGCGGCCTCCAGGTCCAGCGCCTTGCCCAGCTTGTCCAGGTCCGGCTTCAGGTTGTTGAGCTTCACCCGGTATTCATCAAATTGAAGCATCGCGTTTTCATCCTTCCACGGCGTCTGCCGTTATTTTCCGTATGATTATATATAAATCTGGGCCGCTTGTAAAGGCCCATCCGCGAAAAACCGCCGCGGCCCCGCCATTGCGGGGGCCGCGGCGCTCTAACGCTGGCTGACCTGGGGTCCGGTCTGCCCAAAAAAAATCAGGTCGTCCACGTCCTGCGGCTCAGGTCCGGCCTGCCGCGCAAGCTTCCGTCTGTCTGTCATGCGTCACCGCTCCTTTTTCTGATCTGACGGCCATTTCCAAAGATTCGGCCCATACAAACCAGTATATGCACAAAGCGGTGCAACGATGACGGATTTTTTCGCGGCCCGCCGCCCTTACTGCGGCTTGAAGCTGTCCTTCAGGCTCACCGAACGGTTGAATACCAGGCGGCCGGGCTTGGAGTCCCTGCTGTCGGCGCAGAAGTAGCCCTGGCGCAGGAACTGGAAGCGGTCGGAGGGCTGGGCGTCCGCCAGTCCCGCCTCCACCTTGCAGCCCGTCAGCACCTCCAGGGAATCGGGGTTCAGGCACTCCAAAAAGTCCTTGCCCGCCCCGTCTGGGTCCGGATCGGAGAACAGGTTGTCGTACAGCCGCACCTCCGCGTCCACGGCGGTGGCGGCGTCCACCCAGTGAATGGTGGCCCCCTTCACCTTCCGCCCGTCGGCGGGGTTGCCCCCCCGGCTGTCCGGGTCGTACTCGGCGGCGATCTCGGTGATATTGCCCTGGCCGTCGGTCTCATAGCCCACGCACTTGATGAGATAGGCCCCCTTCAGGCGGCACTCCGGGCCGTTGGGATAGAGGCGCTTGTACTTGGGGATGGGCTCTGGGAGAAAGTCCGGCCCCTCGATCCACAGCTCCCGGGAGAAGGTGACGGTGTGGGCGCCCTCCTCGGGGCGCAGGGGGTTGTTTTCCACCTCAAAGGTCTCGCTCTGCCCCGCCGGGTAGTTGGTAATCACCAGCTTGACAGGCCGCAGCACCGCCATGACCCGCCGGGCGGTCTCGTTCAGGTCCTCCCGGAGGCAGTACTCCAAAAAGGCGTACTCAATGGTGTTGGCCGACTTGGTCACCCCCACCCGGTCGCAGAAATTGCGGATGGCTTTGGGGGTGTAGCCCCGCCGCCGCAGGCCGCACAGGGTGGGCATACGGGGGTCGTCCCAGCCGGACACCCGGCCCTCCTCCACCAGCTGGCGCAGCTTGCGCTTGGACATCACAGTGTGGTCGATGCCCAGCCGGGCAAACTCAATCTGGCGGGGCTTGTGGTGGGGAATGGACACGTTGTTGGCCACCCAGTCGTACAGGGGCCGGTGGTTCTCAAACTCCAGGGAGCACAGGGAGTGGGTGATGCCCTCCAAGGCGTCCTCAATGGGATGGGCAAAGTCGTACATGGGATAGATGCACCACTTGTCTCCCTGGCGGTGGTGATGGGCGTGGTTGATGCGGTAGATCACCGGGTCCCGCATGTTGAAGTTGCCGCTGGCCAGGTCGATTTTGGCCCGCAGGGTGTACTTTCCATTGGGAAACTCGCCGTTCTTCATCCGCGCGAACAGGTCCAGGGATTCCTCAATGGGCCGGTCCCGGCAGGGCGACGAGGCGGGCACGCCGATGGTCCCGCGGTGCTCCTTGAACTCCTCCGGGGTGAGCTCGCACACGTAGGCCAGCCCCTTCTTGATGAGTTCCACGGCGTACTCATACATCTGGGGAAAGTAGTCGGAGGCATAGTAGAACCGGTCCGCCCAGTCGAAGCCCAGCCAGTGGATGTCCTCCTGAATGGCCTCCACATATTCCACGTCCTCCTTGGCGGGGTTGGTGTCGTCCATGCGCAGGTTGCAGATGCCGCCGTACTTCTCGGCGGTGCCGAAGTCGATGGTCAGCGCCTTGCAGTGGCCGATATGGAGGTAGCCGTTGGGCTCGGGGGGAAAACGGGTGTGGACAGTCATGCCCTGGTACTGCCCGCCCTGAGCGATGTCCTCGTCGATAAAATCGTGGATAAAGTTCTGGCTCATGGATACGTTCAGTTCTTCTGCCATGTCTGTCACTCCTCGGTAAAATAAGGTTGGGCCCTGGAAGCTCCAAAGCCCAATCATTATATCCGTTTTCCAACAGAAAAGCAACTGCTGTTTTCACCAGAATGCGGCCTCCTCCGGGTCCGCGCCGGAGTCAAACAGCGGAGAAACGGCTTTCGACGCGTCATAGTCCTCACAGGCGGGGTGCAGGGAGGCGGGCCACTCGTACCCCTGCGCCCTCAGCTCCTGATCGGTATACAGCTTCAGCGGCGGGGGCGGCTCCTCCTGGTCCTCCTCCCCTTCTATGGGGCGCAGCTCCTGGGGAAGCAGATGGCGGTAGCCCGGCCGGGCGGCCACGATGAGCCACAGGCCCTGCCCGCCGTTCACCGGCTCCACCTCAATTCCACATTGCTGGCACAGGTACTCCATGGCCATGAGCAGGCCGAAATCGGAGGCGGGCTCCCCGGTCAAGGCGTACAGCGCCAGCGGCGTGCCCGCGCTGTCCGCTCCGCCGGCGGCGGCGCGGACAATGTCCGCCAGTTCCTCCACGGTATAGCTCTCCCCCGCCGGGGGATTGGCCTCCAGCAGGGCGGCGGCGGCGGTCTCCAGCTGTTGGGCGTACTCCCGCTCCTCCGCCGCCACCTCCGCCGCGCCCCGGCTCCAGGTCAGCCGGGCCTCGATCACCCGGCGGGTGCCCGTCTCCGGGTAGAGGACAATCTCCCGGCTGCTCACATCGTGGTGCCAGGACAGCTCCGGCGCGCTGTAGCAGGCCAGAAGCAGAAGCTGCTCCAGCAGCTCCCTGTCCCCGGAAAAGTAGGAGGCCAAAAAGGTGGCGGACGCCTCCTGCCCCGCCACCAGGCGCTTCAGCTCCTGCCGCACCCCGGCCAGGCCGGTTACCTCCCGAAGGGCGTCCACCTCCTGAGCGCTGCGGGCGTAGGCAATCCGAAGCTCCACCTCATAATAGGTGAGGATGCGGGTGGCGTCATAGGTCAGGGCGCGGACCGAGTAGGCGCCCAGCGGGTCGTCATACATCACCTCATCCCGGGCGTTGGCCAGATCGGCCTCCACATCCCCGGTGTAGTTGTACAGCCGGATGGTCCCCCCGGTCCGATGGCCGCTGACGAAGTAGAGCATGGCGTTGACCAGTCCCTGATAGGTCTCCGCCCGGAGAATGGACTCGTCCTCGGTCACGGCATAGTCCACATGGGTGGTGCTGGTCTCCCTGCCCCGCTCCAGCATGGCGGCGCAGCCGGAGAGGGGCAGCAGCGCGGCGCACAGGAGCAAAGATAAGACACGTTTTTTCACCATATGCACCTCCTCCTTGTCACGCTGCGAATCGGTCAGGGCTCTCAGCCGCTTTTCCTTCGACTCGGCCTGGTCTGCAAACGGCTGCGCCGTCCTCCGCTCGGCCCCGCTCCGGTCCAAGCTCCTTCGCTGACCGCTTCTCCGCGCTTCTTTATAGATCGTCCTTCTTATAGTCCCGGAAGCCCTCGCCCAGCACCTCGTGGGCGTCGCACACAATGACGAAGGCCGCCGGGTCGATGCCCTTCACCGCCTCCTTGATGGCGGCGATCTCCCGCTGCTTGAAGGCGCACATCAGCACATCCTTTTCCGCGCCGGTATACGCCCCCTGGCCGTGGAGGATGGTCACCCCCCGGTCCAGGTCCTTCACCAGCACATCGGATATCTCTTTGTTGCGGTCGCTGATGATATAGGCCACCTTGGCGGTGTCCATGCCGTAAAGCACCCCGTCCATGACAATGGTGGAGATATACAGCGCCACCAGGCCGTACAGCGCCGCGTACAGCGTGCGGAACGTGAGGGCCACCGCCAGAATCACCGCCAGGTCGATGCCCATCAGCAGCTTGCCCATGGGCAGCCAGGCCAGCTTCAGCTTCAGCAGCCGGGCAAGCAGGTCGGTGCCGCCGGTGGTGGCCCCCTGTTGGAACACCAGCCCCAGGGACAGCCCCATCAGCACCCCGCCGAAAATACAGGCCAGCAGGGGGTCCATGGGCTCCCACACCCGCAGCGGGGTGAGTATGTCGATAAACGCCGACGAGACGAACATGGCGTACAGCGACGACACCAGCAGCCGCCCGCCGATGAGCTTCCAGCCCAGCGCGAACAGCGGGATGTTCAGCACAATGACGGTGGCGCCCACGGGGAGCGCGGGGATCAGGTAGTTGATGAGCTGGCCCACGCCGGTGACGCCGCCGAAGGCGATGCCGTTGGGGGCGTAGCACCACACAAAGCCCAAGGCGTACAGCGCGGAGGCCGCGGTGATGACAAAAAGAGGAACCAGGGTCTTTTTCAGGCGTGCCACGGCGGGCGGCCTCCCTTCCATTGAGGTTCATGTGATCCCGCTTCGCCCGCTTACGACGGCTCAGCGCCTATCATCAGCTGCTCCTCCCCCCGGTCCTCCTCCTTCAGGAGGGCCCCGGCGGCGGGCAGGGACCGGGCCCGGTACCGGGCGGCGTTCACGATATGGGTGGCGGACAGCGGACGGGCCCACTCCACCCGGTGCTTCGCCTTCACCGCCATCACCCCCACCCCCTGGGTGGTCCGGGTGGTCTTGGGGGTCAGCGACGCGGTGTGGAACACCACGCACCGTCCGTCGCTGGCCCCCACCGCCATCTCCTGATCCTCCGTGAGCAGGCAGGCGGACACCAGCGGGAATTTGTCGCAGTAGGCCCCGGTGAGCTTCCGCCGCCGGGTCTGGGTCTGGTAGGCGGACAGCTCCACCCGGGCGGCCTTGCCGCTGCCGAAGAAAAACAGCACGTGGGCGGAGTAATCCCCCGGCGCGCAGGCCCACACAAACCGCTCCTCCGGGTCCATGCCCAGCTTGGTGGGCAGGTAGTCCCCCAACAGGCTGGCCTTGCTGTCGTCAAAGTCGCTCAAGCGGGTCTTATAGCACTGCTGGCGGTCGGTGAACACCAGAAGCTCGTCCCCGTTGGCCCCCTCCCACTGGAGGAACGGCCCGTCCCCCTCCTTGTACTTCTGCTCCCCGCTCATGCGCAGGGACTGGGGGGTGATCTTCTTAAAGTATCCCTCTCTGGAGATGAATACATTCACCGGATAGGAGGGGACCTCCTCCAACCCGGCCCCCTTCTCCTCCAGCTCCTGCCGGTACTCGTAGACAATTTCGGTGCGCCGGGGGATGTCGTACTTCTTTTTGACGTTCTTCAGCTCTTCGGCGATGATTTTCTTGATGCGCTCCGGGG
This sequence comes from uncultured bacterium, assembly GCA_947383145.1. Classification (GTDB taxonomy): domain Bacteria; phylum Bacillota; class Clostridia; order Oscillospirales; family Oscillospiraceae; genus Enterenecus. The sequence goes on along the minus strand of CANDCH010000006.1, from coordinate 58,824 downwards.
AGCCGACGATGTCCCGCAGGTCGGCGATCTCCTCCTCCAGGGCGGCGGTCTCCTCCGTCCGCTTGAGGATGTACTCCTTGTTGATGTTGCGAAGCCGGATGTCGGCCACGTACTCCGCCTGGACCTGGTCGATGCCGAAGCCGATGATGAGGTTGGGCACCACCTCGGCCTCCTCCTCCGTCTCCCGGATGATGCGGATGGCCTTGTCGATGTCCAGCAGGATGCGCTTGAGGCCCTTGAGGAGGTGGAGCTTCTCCTCCTTCTTTTTGCACACGTGGTAGGTCCGCCGCCGGACCCCGTCCATCCGCCACGCGATCCACTCCTCCAGAATCTCTCCCACCCCCATCACCCGGGGCATCCCGGCGATGAGGATGTTGAAGTTGCAGGAGAAGGTGTCCTGGAGGGGGGTGAGCTGGAACAGCCGGGCCATCAGCTTGTCCGGGTCGGTCCCCCGCTTCAGGTCCATGGCCAGCTTCAGGCCGTTGAGGTCGGTCTCGTCCCGCATGTCGGCGATCTCCCGGACCCTGCCAGCCTTCACCAGCTCGGCCACCTTGTCCAGAATGGCCTCCACAGTGGTGGAATAGGGGATCTCATACACCTCGATCACGTTGTCCGCCTTGCTGTAGCGCCACTTGGCCCGCAGGCGGACCGACCCCCGGCCGGTACGGTAGATCTCCGCCAGCGCCGCCCCGTCGTACAACAGCTGCCCGCCGGTGGAGAAGTCCGGGGCCTTCAAAATGCCCAGCAGGTCCACGTTGGGGTCCCGCAGGCAGGCGATGGCGGCGTCGCACACCTCCCCCAGATTGAACCCGCACAGGTTGGACGCCATGCCCACGGCGATGCCCTGGTTGGCGCTCACCAGCACGTTGGGGAAGGTGGTGGGCAGAAGGGTGGGCTCCATGAGCTTGCCATCGTAGTTTGGGACAAAATCCACCGCGTCCTGGTCGATGTCCCGGAACAGCTCCTGGCAGATGGGGTCCAGGCGCACCTCGGTATACCGGGAGGCGGCCCAGGCCATGTCCCGGGAGTACACCTTGCCAAAGTTGCCCTTGGAGTCCACCAGGGGATGGAGCAGGGCGCCGTAGCCCCGGGAGAGGCGCACCATGGTGTCGTAAATGGCGGCGTCGCCGTGGGGGTTGAGCTTCATGGTGGCCCCTACCACGTTGGCGGACTTGGTGCGGGGCTTGGTGAGCAGGCCCATGTCGTACATGGTGTACAGCAGCTTTCGGTGGGAGGGCTTGAAGCCGTCGATCTCCGGGATGGCCCGGGAGACGATCACCGACATGGCGTAGGGCATATAGTTGAGCTCCAGCGTCTCGGTGATGGGCTGCTCCAGCACCTGGGCCCGCAGGCCCATGACGTTGGGGTTGTTCACCTTTTTGGGGCCGCTCTGCTCCGGGGTTTTCTTCTTAGCCAATGGGATCAGTCCTTATCTCAAGTTTGCGCCTCAGTCCTCCAAAACGCTCTGGAGGAGCTGCTCGGCGGTGACGCCGGGGACGGGGATCACGCCGGTCTGGAACAGAGTGTCGTCCAGGGTGTTGTAATTTTTGTCTGCAACGATGGACTTGTAGGAGTTCCCCCGGTTGATGCTCCAGATATCCTTGTCCAAAACATCGTTGCGGGTCCACCAGTTGTAGCCCTCCAGGTAGTTCTCATATGCCTCCTCCCAGGAGGAGAAGTTCTCGCACAGGAGGGTGGCGGCGGGTTCCAGCAGGGCCAGGGCCTCGGCGTAGGTCACATAGCCGGCGGTATAGCCGAACTGGAGCAGGGAGGACATCCGGAACAGGTCCCAGCACAGGATGCCCCGATCACCCCACTTTTCGCTGAGCTGCTTGGTGTAGGGGAACATATAGGCGTCCACCCCACCCCTGCTGATGATCTCGTTATATTCGGCCTGGGTGAGGGAATTGCCTACCTCCACCGCCTCAAAAAAGCTGTCGTTGTGCCCGTGATAGGTCATGGAGCAGACGGTGACAATCAAATCCTCCCGGCTGTCGATCCCCCAGCTGTCGCTGAGCATGGCCCGGCAGCGGACAGAGGGGAGAACCTCCCCGCCGCCGGTCCCACCGTTTGGTTTGTACGCGGAAACAGTGAATCCCCGTTTATAGGCGAACCAGCGGTGGGAGCTCTCGTTCAGCCCCAGCTGTATGGCCCCCATGGGGATGGCCCACCGCTCCAGATTGCTTTCCCCCACCACGGATTTGTCCTCGGTAATGCTCACCGTGTAGGTCTCACCGTCCCAATCCACCTTCTGGCCGAAGAATTCCACCACATACCGGGCGGGGATCAGGGTGCGGCCGTCCTTGATGTAGGGGGCCACGTCCATCTCCACGGCCTCGCCGTTCACGTAGGCGGTTTCGCTGCCCACCGTCATCACGATGGTGACCCCCGCCCGGGCCAAAGTCACCTGCCGGGCGGCGGCGTCCCAGCCCACGTCGGCGCCTAAAGCCTCCGACACCGCGCGGATTGGCACCATGGTGCGCCCGTCCTTGATCTCCGGCTGGGAATCGCTGGGCAGAATGAGGGTGTACCCGTCCAGGCGCAGGGTCACCCGGGCAGAGGCCGCGGACGCGGGGAGCGCCAGGGACGCGGCCATAACCACGGCCAAAAAGAACGCCAGCGCTTTTTTCATGATGGGTTCCTCCTTAATTTTTATGAAATATCCGCCAGCTCCAGATACTTGTACCCGCTGTCGGCAATGTGGTCCTTCCGGCCCTGAAGGTCGTTGCCCAGGAACATCTCAAACACCTGGGCGGTGCGCTCCACGTCCTCCGGCATCACCTTGATGAGCCGCCGGGTGTCCGGGCTCATGGTGGTCAGCCACATCATGTCCGGCTCGTTCTCGCCCAGGCCCTTGGAGCGCTGCACGTCGAACTTCTTCCCCTCCAGGGAGGCGGCGATCTCGTTGCGTTCCTTGTCAGAGTAGGCGAACCAGGTCTTTTCCTTGCAGGTGATCTCGTACAGGGGGGACTCGGCGATGTAGACGTACCCCTTCTCAATCAGGGTGGGGGTGAGGCGGTAGAGCATGGCCAGGATGAGGGTGCGGATCTGGAAGCCGTCCTCGTCGCCGTCGGTGCAGATGACGATCTTGCTCCAGCGCAGGCTGTCCAGGTCGAAGGCGTTCAGGTCCTTCACGTGCTTGTCCTTCACCTCCACCCCGCAGCCCATCACCTTGAGCAGGTCGGTGATGATCTCGCTCTTGAAGATGCGGGCGTAGTCCGCCTTGAGGCAGTTAAGAATCTTTCCCCGCACCGGCATGATGCCCTGGAACTCCGCGTCCCGGCTCAGCTTCACCGCCCCCATGGCGGAGTCGCCCTCCACGATATACAGCTCCCGGCGGGAGACGTCCTTGGTGCGGCAGTCCACAAACTTCTGCACCCGGTTGGAGATGTCCACCGACCCGGACAGCTTTTTCTTGATGCCCAGCCGGGTCTTTTCCGCCGTCTCCCGGGAGCGCTTGTTCACCAGCACCTGTCCGGCGATTTTCTCCGCGTCCAGGGGGGTCTCGATGAAGTACACCTCCAGCTGGGCGCGGAGGAACTCCGTCATGGCCTCCTGGACAAAACGGTTGGTGATGGATTTCTTCGTCTGGTTCTCGTAGCTGGTCTGGGTGGAGAAGTTGCTGCTCACCAGCACCAGGCAGTCCTGGATATCCGCCCAGGTCACCTTGGCCTCGCTCTTCTGGTATTTTCCGTTCTGCTTGAGCCAGCCGTCCACGGCGGACACAAAGGCCAGCCGCATGGCCTTCTCCGGGGAGCCTCCGTGCTCCAGCCAGGAGGAGTTGTGGTAGTGCTCCACCGTCTGCACCCGGTTGGAGAAGCAGAAGGCCACCGACAGCTTCACCTTGTACTCGCCCTTGTCCGCCCGGTCCCGGCCACGGCGCTCCGCCTGCCAGAACACCGGCGCGGTGAGGGGGTCCTCCCCCGCCAGCTCGGCCACGTAATCCATCAGGCCGTTGTCGTAGCGGAAATCGGTGGTCTCGAATTTCCCGTTCACCTGATTGCGGAAGCGGAAGGTCACCCCGGCGTTGACCACCGCCTGCCGCTTCATCACGTCGGCGTAGTAGTCCGCGGGAATGTCGATGTCGGTGAACACGTCCAGGTCCGGCTTCCAGCGGAACCGGGAGCCGGTCTTTTTCCGGTCGGCGGGCTCCTTTTTCATCTCCCCCACGATCTCGCCCTTCTCAAAATGGAGGGTGTAGCGGAAGCCGTCCCGGTGAATCTCCGCGTCAAAATACGCGCTGGCGTACTGGGTGGCGCAGGAGCCCAGGCCGTTCAGGCCCAGGGAGTACTCGTAGTTGTCCCCGTCTCCGTCCTTGTACTTGCCGCCGGCATACAGCTCGCAGAACACCAGCTCCCAGTTCCAGCGGCCCTCCGCCTCGTTCCAGTCCACCGGGCAGCCCCGGCCGAAGTCCTCCACCTCGATGGACTTGTCCTCGTACCGGGTGACGGTGATGAGGCTGCCGTGGCCCTCCCGGGCCTCGTCGATGGCGTTGGACAGAATTTCAAACACGGCGTGCTCGCACCCCTCCAGCCCGTCGGAGCCAAAGATGACGCCGGGGCGCTTGCGCACCCGGTCCGCCCCCTTCAGGGCGGAGATAGAATCGTTGCCGTACTGCTGTTTTGGGGTAGACCTTGCCATAGCTGCACCTCGTTATCTTCATTCATAGGGCGCCGGAGCCTGCCGCTTTTTGACCCTTTCCGTCGAAAACCGCCGGAACTGGGGATAAACCCGCGCCTTTACCGCTCGTTTTTATAGTATACCGCAAAAATGCCCGCACCGTCAAGGGGTGCGGGCAGGCTGTTTTCTCCGGCGCGGACGCCGGGCGGCGCAGGCGTGCCCCGCCTGCGCCGTCCGGGCGCTCAGCCCTTGCGCTTCTCAAAAAAGCCGTCGATCTTCTTCTTGATCTCCGCCGGCTTCAGGTATTTCAGCAGATAACCCGCGGGCTTCAGGGACAGCAGCTTGCGCACCACGTCCGGGTCGCTCCGCCCGGTGAGAAAGATCACCGGGATGCTGGAAAAATACTCCTCCGAGCGGAGCATCTCCAGGGTCATCTTCCCGTCGCACACCGGCATCTCGTAGTCCAGCAGCACCAGGTCCGGCCGGTTCAGCGCGATGGTTCGGATAGCGGCCACCCCGGACTCCGCCAAGGTCACCTCGTACTCCTCCGACAGCAGGTTCTTCATCGCCTGCCGGATGGTGGCGGAGTCGTCCACCACCAGGATTTTCTTTCTGCCGTCCGCCTCTGCCTCCGCCTCCCGCCTGGTCAGATACCGCTCCACCTCCGCCAGGGCGTTATCCTCCACCAGGGGGGTGCCCACCCCCTTTTCCAGCAGGTGGGGCGCGATGACGCAATAGGAAAAATAACCCGAGCCGCCGGTGTTGAACAACAGGCTTACCTGGGGCTTCTGCCGCTCAAACACCTTTCGGAACTGCTCGTAGGACAGCAGGTTTTCCTCCTTCAGCTCATAGCCGCTGGACGCCGGGAAGTGCTCCATCACCCGGCCCACGAACTGGCGGGCGGTGTACCGGGCGGCGTTCATCAGCATGGTGTCCAGCTTGTTGGACTGGAGGCCCATGATCCTGCCCACCGTGTCCACCAGCAGCTTTTCCTCAAACACCATCAGAATTTCCTGCCGCTCGTCTCCCTCCCCGCCGTAGACCATGCGGCAGTATACGCCGGTGCCGAACTTCTCCCCGGCGTAGGCGTCGCTGATGAGCTGGGACTCCAGGCGGAACATGTCGAACACCAGGTGTACGATCACCCGCTCCATGGCCTCCTGCTCCTCGCTGGGCAGCAGGCTCTCCCACTGGCTATCCCGCCCGCCGGTGATGGCCTGATCCTCCGTCAGGGTGTGGCCGATCAGCCACCCGGCGCACACCCCCAGAAAGTGGTCCACCGCGTCCGGGGCGTACTGGGTCCGCTCCAGCTCCTCCTCCAGGGCCGGAAGGGTATTCTCCCGAAAGCCCCTGTGAATTTTCCGGTGCCGCTCCAGCCCCTCGTAGCCGATGGAGGCCATGTACTCCTCCTCATCCGCGAAATGCTTCATCACATGGCCCTTGAAATACTTGATGCCCTCCTGGCACAGCCATTGGCTGTCCTTTTCCTCCTCCCGGAAACGGAACAGCTTGCTGATGATCTGGAACAGGCGCTGATGCTCCTTGTCGATGGACTCGACTCCAATGCTGAAGTTCTCCTGCCAGACCAATTCCTTGTTCACGCAAATCCCTCCTTCAACGTGGTAAAACGGGCGTTTTCCGCCCGCAGTTTTTCGGGCATATTATACCACGCCTCGTCCTCCGCGTCTACTCCAAAGTATGTCGAATTCCGATAAACCGTGCGGCGGTCACTCGTCCCCAGCAGGGGGCGGCGCAGCCTGGTCCCGGGGCGCGCCGTCCCCCTCAAGGGGCGGCTCATCCGGCGCAGCGGGAACCATGTCCCGCCTGTACTGCATCTCCGCCCACTGCTCCTTGGTGATGAGCAGCTGCCGGGGCTTGGAGCCCTCGAAGGGGCCCACCACGCCCTTCTCCTCCATCTGGTCCACCAGCCGGGCGGCCCGGCCGTAGCCCAGCTTCAGCCGCCGCTGGAGCATGGACACCGACGCCTGCCCCACCTCCAGCACCACGTCGATGGCGGCGGGGAGCAGCTCGTCGTAGTCGTCTCCTCCCCCGGCGGCGGGGTCGGACCCGCCCACCCCCTTGGCGGCCTTCTCTTTGTCCTCGGCGTTCTTCTCGATCTCGTGCATCACCTGCTCGTCGTACTGGGCGGAGGCCCCCTCCTTGATGAAGTCCACCACGTTGGCCACCTCTTCCTCGGTGATGAAGCAGCCCTGGACCCGGAGCTTGTCCTGCCCCAGGGGAGCGTACAGCATGTCGCCCTTGCCCACCAGCTTTTCCGCGCCCACGGTGTCCAGGATGATGCGGGACTCCAGGCTGGAGGCCACCGCAAAGGCGATGCGGCTGGGGATATTTGCCTTCATCAGGCCGGTGATGACGTCGGCCCGGGGGCTCTGGGTGGCGATGACCAGGTGCATTCCGGAGGCGCGGCCCATCTGGGCCACCCGGCAGATGGACTCCTCCACCTCCTTGGCGGCCACCAGCATCAGGTCGGCCAGCTCGTCGATGACCACCACGATCTGAGGCATGGGGTCCAGGCCGTCCCGGCGGGCGTGGTTGTTGTAGGAGGCCAGGTCCTTTGCCCCCACCTCGGAAAATTTCTGATACCGCTTCATCATCTCGCTCACCGCCCATTGCAGGGCCCCCGCCGCCTTTTTCGGGTCGGTGACCACCGGGATGAGCAGGTGGGGGATGCCGTTATACACGCTGAGTTCCACCATTTTGGGGTCCACCATGATGAGACGGACCTCCTCCGGGGTGGCCTTGTACAGCAGAGAGACGATGAGGGAATTGGTACACACCGACTTGCCCGACCCGGTGGTGCCCGCGATGAGCATATGGGGCAGGCGCGCGATATTGCCCACGATGGGGCTGCCGCTGATGTCCTTGCCCACGGCGAAGGACACCTTGGAGGGGCTGTCGGTGAACTGCCTGGAGCCGATCACGTCCCGGATGCACACCGGGCTCACCTGCCGGTTGGGCACCTCGATGCCCACGGTGGAGATTTTGTCTGGGATGGGGGCCACCCGGACGGCGGACGCCCCCAGGGCCAGGGCGATGTCGCCGGACAGATTGGTGATCTTGTTCAGCTTCACCCCCTGGTCCAGCTCCAGCTCGTACCGGGTGACGGCGGGCCCCCGGATAACGGTGGAGATCCGGGCGCTCACCCCGAAGGACTGGAGGGCGTCCTGGAGGCGCCGCTGGTTGGCGTGGAGCTCTCCCTCCGCAGCGGCGGCGTTTCCGCCCCCGCCCTCGTTGAGCAGGGACACCGGGGGATAGCGGTAGGCGGGGCCGTCCAGCTCCATGCCCGCCTCGATCTCCCGGGCCATCTCCTCCTGGACCTGGGCCCGCTCCTCCTCCTTGGACCGCTTGACGGGGGCGGGCTCCCGGACCACCGGGGGAGGCACCGGGTCCTGCCGGAGGGCGGGGGGCTCCTCCCGGAGCTGGGGACGGGTCCCATCGTCCCGGAGGGGGGTGGGAGCGGGGGGCGGCAGCTCGTCCGCCGCCGGGGGAGGCGGGGCCGCGGGGCCCGGCTTGGGGGCCCGCGGGGGCTCCTTCATGGGGCGCAGCTCGGTCACGTTCTCGTACTCCGGGGGCTCCTCCTCCATGACGGGAACGCCGTTCCCCCCGCCGGGGGGCGCCACCCCCGCCACCTTGTCGAAGAAGGACTTCTTCCGCACAGTGGACACCGGGGTGGTGGGCTTTTTGGACAGCAGGGGGCCGTCGTCCACCGGGATGTCGATGGCGGCGTTTTTCCGCCGGGAGGGCGGGGTCTCCGGCTCCCTCCGCCGGCGAGGCTCGGGCTGGGGATAGTCCTCCGGGTCGTACTCCGTCCGGCTCTCCCGGCGCTCCCGGAGGTAGTCCAGGATATCCGCCGGGGTGAGCCGCAGGGCGCACAGCGCCGCCGCCGCCGTGAGCACCAGCAGCACCGCAATGGCCCCCACCGCGGTAAAGGCGAAGCGGAGGGCCATTGCGACAAGGCCGCTCACCGCGCCGCCGCAGTCCACCGCCCGGCCGTCCGCCCACAGGCGGCCGAAGAGGTCCCAGCCCCACTCGTACTCCGTCCGGCACAAGAACAGGTGGAACAGCGCCCCCGCCAGCACCGGCAGGGACAGCGCCCCCGCCGTCCGCAGGCGGACGGGGCGGCCCCGGTGGAGCAGCAGGATGGCCGCCGCCCCCAGCAGCATGGGCGGGGCCAGGTAGAAGCCGTAGCCGAACAGCCCCTTCAGCAGGTCGCAGAACAGGGCGATGAACGCCCCCTCCTCCGTCTTGAAGTAGCCGATGGACCCGAACAGGGCAAGCAGCAGGCACAGCGCGCCGCCCAGCTCCCGGCGGAAGGGCTTGTGCCGGGGCGCGGACTTCCGGGCGCGGCTCCCGGACCCGGAGGAGGACCGGGCCCTGGTCTGGGCCGGGGCCCGCTTTCCGCCGGTTTTGGACGGGCCGGAGCGGCCTTTTCCGCCGCCGGTCGGCGATGCAGTTCTCTTTTGTGTGGAAGCCATGCAGGAGTTCCTCCCGTATCTATATAGTAGTAATCAAATCACGCCCCGGCGGGGGTGTAGAGGAAGCTGCCGGCCAGGGCGGCCGCCCCCACGATCCAGCAATAGTAGGCGAAGCTGCCGAACTTTCCCTTGTCCGCCAGCAGCTTCACCAGGGAGATGGAGAAATAGCCCACCACCCCGGCGATGGCCATGCCCGCCAGGTACATGGGCAGCCGCTCCGTGTCGAGGGCCCCCGCCTGCGCCACCTTGACCACCTTCAGCAGGGTGGCCCCCAGCACGGCGGGCAGGGACAGAAGGAAGGAGAAGCGCACGGCGAAGCCCCGGTCAAACCCCAGGGCCATCCCAGCGGAGATGGTCGTACCCGACCGGGACAGGCCGGGGATGGTGGCCATGCCCTGGGCCAGCCCCACCAGCAGCACGTCCTTTACGGTGGCGGTGCGGCCGTCCTTGCGCCCGCCGCCGTACCGGTCGGACAGAAACAGGACGCACCCCGTGACCAGCAGCATCAGGGCCACGAACACCGGGCTGGACCCCAGATCCTCCACCAGGCCCTCAATGGGCAGCACCAAAAACAGGGGCAGGGTGCCCAGAATCAGGAGAAGGATCATCCGGCGGGCCTCCGGGGGGTTGCCCCGCTCCCGCCGCCCTTCCCCTGAGAACAGGGCGGCCAGCAGCCGGAAAAACTCCACGATCATACCGGCAATATCCCGCCGGTAGACCACGCACACCGCCAGAAGCGTGGCGAAATGGAGCAGGATGTTATACAGGGCGTCAGGCTCCTCCATGCCAAAAAAGTATTGCAGCAGGGACAGGTGCCCGGAGCTGGAGATGGGCAGGAACTCCGCCACCCCCTGAACCGCGCCCAAAACGGCGGCCATCCAGAATTTCAACGCAATCACCTCATTCAAAGCCGCCCCGGAAGAGCGGCGGTCTCAAGTCTTATCATATTAGCACACTCCGGGGAAAAATTCCAGTGCCAATCGCGAAAACCATTTTCTTCCGCCGCCCGCCCGGTTTTCCCGCAAAATGCCCCGCCGCCCTTGACACCATCCCGGCGCTGTGATAGTATACTGGAACAGTATGAAAATCAGATATCGCGATGAACGCGGGAAGTAGTCGGAGGGAAAACCGGCAGAGAGGGGCGGCCCCGGCTGAAAGCCGCCCTCGGGGGAGCTTCGGACGAAATGCGAGCGGGAGCGAGGGGGACTTGGGCGCCCTCCGTCCGGCCACGTCACGGCCATTGAGCGAAAAACGAGAGTGGAACCGCGGCACTGCCGCCTCTCATGCCATCTGGCATGGGGGGTTTTTGTTTTTATGGACAAGGAGGCATTTTTCTATGACCCGATTGGGCGAGACCCTGCGGGCCTATCAGGCCCGGGACCCGGCGGCGCGAAGCAGGCTGGAGATTTTCCTGCTGTACCCCGGCGTGCACGCCACCCTTTACCACCGGCTGGCTCACTTTTTGTACTGTCACAGGCTGAAGTTTCTGGCCCGGTTTGTGTCCCAGTGGAGCCGGTTCTGGACGGGCATTGAAATCCACCCCGGCGCGAAAATCGGCCGCAGGCTGGTCATCGACCACGGCATGGGTATCGTCATCGGCGAGACCGCCGAGGTGGGGGACGACTGCCTCATTTACCACGGCGTCACCTTGGGGGGCACCGGCAAGGACCAGGGCAAGCGCCACCCCACCATCGGCAATAACGTGCTCATCTCCACCGGGGCCAAGGTGCTGGGGCCCTTCAAGGTGGGGGACAATTCCCGCATCGCCGCCAACGCGGTGGTGCTCAGCGAGGTACCCCCCGACGCCACCGCAGTGGGCATCCCCGCCCAGATTGTGCGCATCGCGGGCCAGCCCGCCCGCTACGCCGACGAGGTGGACCAGACCAGCGTGAAGAGCCCCACGCTGGAGCGGCTGGCCGCCCTGTCCGGCCGGGTGGAAACGCTGGAAAAGCTGCTGGACCAGTGTCACGCCGAGGGGCGGCGGGACGCCTGCGCCCAAGAAGATCACACCTGAAACGGAGGATAACGCCATGTATCTCTACAATTCCGCCACCCACAAAAAAGAGGAGTTCAAAACCCACACCCCCGGCCGGGTGGAGATGTACACCTGCGGCCCCACCGTGTACCACTTCGCCCACATCGGCAACCTGCGCTCCTACATCATGGAGGACGCGCTGGAAAAGTTCCTGCGCTATGAGGGCTACGACGTGAACCGGGTGATGAACATCACCGACGTGGGCCATCTGGCCTCCGACGCGGACACCGGCGAGGACAAGATGCTCAAGGGCGCCCGCCGGGAAAACAAGTCCGTCATGGACATCGCCCGGTTCTACACCGGCGCCTTTTTCGACGACTGCGCCAAGCTGAACATCAAGACCCCCGACGTGGTCCAGCCCGCCACCGGGCTCATCGACGAGTTCATCAAAGTGGTGTCCGGCCTGATTGAGAAAGGGTACGCCTACGCGGCGGGGGGAAACGTGTATTTCGACACCTCCAGACTGGACCGCTACTACGTGTTCAACGACCACGACGAGGAGGACCTGGCGGTGGGCGTCCGGGAGGGCGTGGAGGAGGACGCCAACAAGCGGAACAAGAACGACTTTGTCCTCTGGTTCACCAAGTGCAAGTTCGAGGACCAGGCCCTGAAATGGGACTCCCCCTGGGGGGTGGGCTACCCCGGCTGGCACATCGAGTGCTCCTGCATCTCCATGAAATACAACGGGGAGTATCTGGACCTCCACTGCGGCGGGGTGGACAACGCCTTCCCCCACCACACCAACGAGATCGCCCAGTCGGAGGCCTATCTGGGCCACCCCTGGTGCGCCCAGTGGTTCCACGTCCACCACCTGAACACCAATTCCGGCAAGATGTCCAAGTCCAAGGGGGAGTTCCTCACGGTGTCCCTGCTGGAGGAGAAGGGGTACGACCCCCTGGCCTACCGCTTCTTCTGCTTACAGAGCCACTACCGCAAGGGGCTGGTGTTCTCCTGGGAGAACCTGGACAACGCGGCGGGGGCCTATCACAAGCTGATCAAGCGGATCGCCGCCCTCACCGGGACGGACGGCGGGGTGGACGAGGAAGCCGCCGCCCAGATGAAGGAGAAGTTCCTCGCCCAGGTGGGCAATGATTTGAACACCTCCATGGGGATCACCTGCCTGTACGACGTGCTCAAGGCCCCGGTGAACGACGTGACCAAGCGGGCGGTGCTGGCGGATTTCGACCGGGTGCTGTCCCTGTCCCTGCTGGAAAAGGCGGCGGCCCTGCGGGAAAAGGAAGCCGCTCAGGCCAGAACGGCCGGCGCGGACGGCTTCACCGTTCAGGGGGAGGGCGACCCGGCCATCGACGCCCTGGTGCTGCAAAGGGCGGAGGCCAAGAAGGCGAAGAACTTCGCCGAGGCCGACCGCATCCGGGACGAGCTGAAGGCCCGGGGAATCGAAATCACCGACGTGCCCGGCGGGGCGGTTTGGAAACGGCTATAAAAAGAAGCTCCCGGCGCGGCCGCGCCGGGAGCTTTTCATTTTTATCCCCGCTCCTCCAGGGGCACGAAGGACCGCTTGGGGGCCACCGCCTTGTAGGCCGGGCGGATGATGCGGCCGTAGGGGTTGTAGACCTCCTCCACCCGGTGGGCGCACCAGCCCACAATGCGGGCGATGGCGAACAGCGGGGTGTACAGCTCCGGCGGGATGTCCATCATCTTGTACACCAGGCCGGAGTACATATCCACATTGGCGCACATGGCCTTGTCCTGGCCGGTGACGGTGTGAAACAGGTCGGGGGTCAGCCGCTCCACCGTCTCAAACAGCTCGAACTCGTCCAGCATTCCCTTGTCCGCCGCCATCTTCCGGGCAAACTTCTTCAAAATGATGGCCCGGGGGTCGGACAGGGTGTAGATGGCGTGGCCCATGCCGTAAATCAGCCCGGAGCCGTCCCCCGCCTCCTTGTTCAGAATCTTGGTCAGATAGGCGGACACCTCCCCCTCGTCCTTCCAGTCCTTCACGTTGGCCTCGATATCGTTGAACATGGCCATCACCCGCATATTGGCGCCGCCGTGCTTGGGCCCCTTCAGGGAGCCCACCGCCGCCGCGATGGCCGAGTAGATGTCCGTGCCGGAGGAGGACAGCACCCGGCAGGCGAAGGCGGAGTTGTTGCCGCCGCCGTGCTCCATGTGGAGCACCAGGCACAGGTCCAGCAGATGGGCCTCCTCCGGGGTGAATCGGTTGTCGTGGCGGACGGAATACAGGAAGTTTTCCGCCACCGACAGCTCCGGCTGAGGCCGGTGCAGGTACAGGGAATCTCGGTCGAAATAGTGCTTCTTCGCCGCGAAGGCGTGGGCCACAATCACCGGGAACCGGGCGATGAGCCGGATGGCCTGGAGCATCTCGATGGGCAGGGTGTTGTTGTCCGGGTCCGGGTCATAGGAGTACAGCGCCAGCACCGACCGGGCCAGCTTGTTCATCACGTCGTGGCTGGGGGCGGTGAGGATCATGTCCTCGGTGAAGTTGGGGGGCAGCTCCCGGAAGAAGGCCAGGATATTCCGAAACTGCTCCAGCTCCTCCGATGTGGGCAGGCCGCCGAACATCAATAAGTACGCCGTCTCCTCAAAGCCGAACCGGCCCGCGCTGGTGAAGCCGTCGATGAGCTCCTCCACGTTGATGCCCCGGTAGAGCAGGCGTCCGGGGGCGGGCACCTTCTCGCCGTCCTCGATGATGTAGCCCTTCACGTTGCCGATGAGGGTGACTCCGGCCATGACGCCGGTTCCGTCCTGATTGCGCAGGCCCCGCTTCACGTCGTACTTCTCATAATACCGGGGAGAGATCTGGGTATATCTCTCAAACTCCCCGCATATCCCTTGGATGAAGTCCACCGAGGTGTTGTACTGCTCCACAGCTTTTTTCCGCGCCTCAATCAGGTTGTCGATGATGTTCAAATTCATGATGACCCGCCTCCTTCTGGGTGTCCGTCTCAGCTTCCAATTGATGTATAAAATTGATTATAACGCAATTTCAAGCTCCCGTCAATGCAAATTTATGATGAGCTGTCCTTGATTTTCCCGGATTTTCCCGTTTATTTTCCTAAAGTTTTGAATAATGGTGGTGTTTGACTTGCGAAACACGGACGCATGGCGGGCGCTGCGCGCCCCCCTTCTGACGGGGCTGGCCCTGGGCGCGGCCCTGCTGCTCCTGCCCCTGACCGCTCTGGGGGAGTCCCCCGGCGCGGCCGCCCGGCCCAGTCCGGACCTGCTCACCCTGCCCGCCGTCCCCACCCCGGCGGCGGAGCCCGCCCCCTCCCCCGGCCAGTGGGACGGCGGGCGGTCCCTGCGCCTGCTGGGGCGGGACGGACAGGTGTCCGAGCTGACCATGGCGGACTATCTCTGGGGGGTGGTGGCGGCGGAGATGCCCGCCTCCTTTGAGCCGGAGGCCCTCCGCGCCCAGGCGGTGTGCGCCCGGACCTACAGCCTGTGGAAGCTGGGCTCCCAGAGCCACAAGGACGGCGGCGCGGACATCTGCGCCGACTCCTCCTGCTGTCAGGCGTACATCTCCCCCGAGGACGCGGCCCAGCGCTGGGGAGCGGGGACGGCGGAGGCCCATACCGCCAAAATCGCCGCCGCCGTGGCGGACACCGACGGCCAGGTGCTCACCTATGAGGGCGCGCCCATCCAGGCGGTGTTCTTCTCCTCCGCCGCCGGGGCCACCGAGGACGCGGCGGCAGTGTGGGGCAAAGCGCTTCCCTATCTGGTCTCCGTGGAAAGCCCAGAGGGGGAGGAGGTGCCAAACTACCGCTCCACCGTCACTCTGACGGCGGACCAGGTGAAAAAAACCGTGTCCGAGGCAGGCTTGGGGGCGGACCTGTCCGGGGAGCCCTCCGCCTGGTTCCAAAATCTCACCCGCACCGCCTCCGGCCGGGTGGCGTCCGTGGAGCTGGGCGGGATATCCCTGTCCGGCGGCGCGTGCCGGTCGCTGTTCGCCCTGCGGTCCGCCTGCTTCGACGTGTCCGAGCAGGACGGGGCGTTCACCTTCTCCGTCACCGGCTATGGCCACGGGGTGGGCATGAGCCAGTACGGGGCCAACGCCATGGCGCAGGAGGGCGCGGGCTGGCGGGATATCCTCACCCACTACTACACCGGGGCGGAAATTCAGATGGGGGCATAGCCCCGCGGCCCTTTGAAGGATTCCTTAAATTTTGACGCAGACATTGCATTTTTCTCACTCCTATGGTATGATTGACCCATCTTGAACCGGCGCAAAAGGGTGGAACCCCGCCCTTTTGCGCCCCATTCACCATAGGAAGTGACCGTCGATGAACCGTCCCTACACCGGCTACACCGGGCGGCGGAACGCGGGCGTGCCGGCGCTGCCCGCCCTGTTCTTCCCCGCCGCCCTCCTCTATCACGAGCTGCTGCTCCGGGCCTTTGACCGGAGCACCCCCTTCTTTGACCTGGCTCTGCTGCCCACCGCCCTGTTCTCCATCGCGGCGGGGCTGGCCGCCGCCCTTCTCCTGGACCTGCTGCCCTGGAAGCCCGCCGGACGCGCCGCCGGCGGCGTGCTGCTGGGGCTGGGCACGGTGCTGTTCTGCGTGGAGCGGGGGTGCCGGGCCACCTTCAACCTCTACTACGGCCTCGGCTTCATGGGCGAGATGGCAGGAAACGTGGCAGGGGACTTTGGCTCCACCGTGGTCCAGGTGGTGCTGGGCATGATCCCCTTTATCCTGCTGTCCCTTGTGCCCCTGGCCGCGTTCATCCCCCTGCGCCGCCGGGTGGTGCCGGACGAGGGGAGCGAACTGCCCGTGCGCGTCATCCTGCTGGCGGCGCTGGCCGCCTGCCAGCTCACCGCCTGTCTGGTGTGCACCCTGGGCCCGGCAAAGAGCTACTACACCTATGAGTTCACCGCCAACACCGCCGTGCCTCACTTCGGCCTGCTCACCACCGCCCGGCTGGAGCTGAAGTACGCGGTCACGGGCGTCCCCACTCCCCCGCTGGACGACTTCATCGACGACCCAGTGAACACCCCCTCCGCCGTCCCCGGCGAGAGCGCCGGGCCCTCCGCCGCTCCCTCCGACAGTCCGGGTCCCAGCGCCTCCAAGCAGCCCGTCCCCTCCGGGCCCAACGCCCTGGACATCGACTTCGCGGCCCTGGCGGAGGCGGAAACGGATGAAACCATCCGAAACATCCACCAATATATGGCCGGCGTCGTCCCTTCCGAGAAAAACGAGTACACCGGGATGTTTGAGGGCAAAAACCTGATCCTCCTCACCGGCGAGGCGTTCTCCACCTGCGCCATCGACGAGGAGCTCACCCCCACCTTGTACAAGCTCACCCACGAGGGCTTCGTGTTCAACAACTTCTATCAGCCAGACTGGACCCTGTCCACCATCGGCGGAGAGTTCTCCGTCACCACCGGCGTCATCCCCAACTGGATGACCGGCGGCTCCGCCCCCACGGTGAGCGCCAAGCGCGCCATGCCCATCACTCTGCCCCACCTGTTCCCGGACAGCTACAGCTTCCCCGCCTGGCACGACCACACCTTTGACTACTACCCCCGGGACAAATACCTCCCCAACTTCGGCTATGATTACAAGGGCATCGGCAGCGGCCTGGAGATGGCCCAGAGCGTGGCCAACCACTGGTGGCCCGAATCCGACCTGGAGATGATGGAGGAGACCGCGGACGGCTATATTGATGCTTATGTAAAAGACGGCGCCCCCTTCCACGCCTACTATATGACGGTGAGCGGCCACGGCCTGTACACCTGGGGCGGCAACGACATGTCGGCCAAACACCGGACGGAGGTGGAGGCCAAATACCCGGACCTGTCGGAGGAGGCCCAGGCCTATATCGCCTGCAATATGGAGCTGGACCTGGCGCTGGAGTACCTGGTGGACAAGCTGGAGGCGGCGGGTATCGCGGACGATACCCTCATCGTCATGGCGGGCGACCACTACCCCTACCTCCTGGTGGACGAGAAGACCGGCGCCGATTACTACAATGAGCTGCGGGGCTTTGAGGACCAGGAGGGGGACACCTCCCGCTACAAGAGCACCCTGCTGATGTGGTCCGGGGCCATCAAGGAGCCCATCGTGGTGGACACCCCCTGCTCCTCCATCGACATCGTGCCCACCCTGTGCAACCTGTTCGGCCTGGAGTACGACTCCCGGCTCTACTCCGGGCGGGATATTTTCGCCACAAACTACCAGCCGGACCAGTACTCCAACTGTATGCCCCTGGTGGTGTTCGCCAACAACATGAGCCGGGGCAACAGCTGGATCACCGCCGCGGGCACCTACGAGGCCAACACCAAGACCTTTACCCCCAGCGAGGGCGTCCAGCTGGAGGATCAGGAGGACTATGTGAAGCGGGTCCACCGTCTGGTGGCCGCCAAGGTGACCTATTCCAAGCTCATCATCCAGGAGGACTATTACGCCCACGTGCCGCTCCCGGAATAAGCAGAAGCGCGGCCCGGCGGTTTCCCGCCGGGCCGCGCTTTTACGTTCTCCTTGCGAAGCCGCCGCCTGGGCTTTTGACCTCGCTCCGCTCCAAGCGGCCCTCGCCGCCCGCTTCTCCGCGCTTCTCCGCTGTCACGCTGCGAAGCGGCCGGGACGCTCGGCCCCTTTCCCTTCGTCTCGGTCAAAACCCGGCCCCACGCTGTGGGCCCTGGGCTTTTGACCTCGCTCCGCTCCAAGCGGCCCTCGCCGCCCGCTTCTCCGCGCTTCTCATAACGGCTCCGCGCTTCCGCCTCCGCACGCGATGGTCAGCGCCCGGGGCAGGTTCTCCACATGAGTCACCGCCTGCTCCCCGCCAAATTCCCCGTCCACCGTCCACGCCACCGGCTGATCGCAGGTAAACGTGACCTCACCGGCGGAGAACCCGGTCACCACCCCATCCTCCGTCAGCTCCAGGGTGGTCAGGGCGGTGAGGATGGACTGCCAGTCCTTGCCGCTCTCCGGACGGCGGATCAAAATCACCTCAAACCGCCCGTCGTCCAGCAGCACTTTATCCCGGGGCAGGTTCACCAGCCCCCCCACCGACACCGTGTTGCCCACCATGCCGTAAATATAATCTCCCTCCGCCTCCCGGCCGTCCCCGGCGGACACCTTCATATGGTAGCTGGGGATGCTGGACAGCTTGCCCATCCCCTCCAGCACATAGGCAAAATGGCCCAGCAGGTTCTTGCTGGCCTGGGGGGTGGAGTAGGACACGTCGGTAAACAGGCCGAAGGCGGCCACATAGGTGAAGGGATTCCCCTCCGCCTGACCCACATCAATGGCGCGAAGCGTCCCCGCCCCCGCGGTCTCCGCCAGCTCCGGCACGGTTTTGGGCAGCTCCAGCGTACGGGAAAAGTCGTTGGTGGTGCCCGCCGGAATATAGCCCAGCGCGGGCCGCCGCTCCCGGGGCAGCTCCAGCAGCCCCCGCACGGTCTCGTTCAGCGTCCCGTCCCCGCCGCAGCACACCACCCGGTCAAAATTGGGCCCCTGCTCCCGGGCGGTCCCGGCGGCATCCCCCCGGGCCTGGGTGGGGTGCACCGTGATCTCATAGCCCTGGCGGGCAAACACCTCCAGCACGTCGGACAGGTTGATCTTCGCGGTCTTACGGCCGGCGGCGGGATTGTAGATGTACAGCAGCTTTTTCACGGAAGATCACGCTCCAATCAAGGGCCCGGGCCCAGAGCCTGGGCATATTTGCCGGATCATTCCCCCATATTATAGCCAAATCCGCCCCGGAATACAATGAACAATCTGTAAAACCCTGCCCTTGCCAGGGGCGCGGAATTGACGGTATAATTAATCTGTCAATATTCATGTTTTTCCCAAGGAAGTGACGCAAATGAATCGAAAAACCCTGGCCGCCGCCTTCCCCCACACCGTGCCGGTGCTCATGGGCTATCTGTCCATCGGCGTGGTGTTCGGCTGGATGCTGTCCGCGGCGGGCTTCGCCCCCACCTGGGCCGCCCTCATGTCGGCGTTCATCTACGCCGGCAGCGGCCAGTACCTGGGGGTGGACCTGCTCAAAAGCGCCTCCCCGCTGGGGGACGCCGCCTTCCTCACCCTGATGATCAATTTCCGCCACCTGGTATACGGCCTGTCCATGCTGGAGAAGTTCCAGGGCATGGGATGGCGGAAGCTGTACATGGTTTTCTCCCTCACCGACGAGACCTACGCCCTGCTGGCCGGGGTCAGCGCCCCGGAGGGGGTCAACGAGAAGGATTTTTACTTCGCCATCGCCCTGCTAGACCATCTGTACTGGATCGCCGGGTCCATTCTGGGCGCGGCGGCGGGGGCCCTCATCACCATCAACACCGAGGGCATCGACTTCGCCATGACGGCGCTGTTTCTGGTCATCGCCGTGGAGCAGTGGCAGTCCAATGCCCGCCACGCCCCGGTGTTTCTGGGGGCGGCGGGCACGCTGGCCTGTCTGCTGGTCTTCGGGCCGGACAACGGGCGGTTCCTCATCCCCGCCCTGGCAATTCTGGTGGCGGGGCTGCTGCTGATGCGCCCCCGGCTGGAGGGAGGCGGTGAGCAATGACCACCCTCCAAATCGCGGCCCTGGTGGCCGTGATGGCCGCGGTGACCTTCCTCACCCGGGCCCTGCCCTTCCTGCTCTTCGGGCGGGGCGGACAGCCCCCCCGCGTGGTGCTTTATCTGGGCCGGTTCCTGCCCCCGGCTGTCATCGCCATGCTCATTGTGTACTGCTACCGCAATACCAGCTTCGCCGCCCCCGGCGGCTGGGCCCCCGGCCTCATCGCCGGACTGGCGGTGGTGGGCCTCCACCTGTGGAAAAAGAACAATATGCTGTCCATCGTGGGGGGGACCATCCTCTATATGGCGCTGGTGCAGCTGGTGTTCTGACCCCTCATGGGCCGTCCCCGTCCCAGGAGAGCAGCCGTCCCCTCCGCAGCGCGTACCAGCCCAGCCCCACGGCGTCCGCCAGCGCCCAGCCGATGGGCACCGACCACCAGATGCCCGCCACGCCCACGGCGGGGATGGCGGACAGAATGTGGGCCAGCGCCACCCGGGCGCCCAGGGACACCACCGTGAGCGCCACCGACATCCCCGGCCTGCCCAGGGCCCGGTACAGGCCGTACAGCAAAAAGAGGCAGCCGATGCCGCAGTAGAACGCCCCCTCAACGCGCAGGTAGCGGACGCCTTCCCGGATGGTCTCCGCCTCCCCGGCCTCCACAAACAGCCCCATGAGGGGCGCGGCAAAGACCCACACCAGCGCCGACACCGCCAGACAGAACACCAGCGCCGCCAGCACCGCCCCCTTCAGCCCGGCCCGGATGCGGTCCTCCCGGCGCGCGCCGTAGTTCTGGGCGATGAAGGTGGAAAAGGCGTTTCCAAAGTCCTGGACGGGCATATAGGCGAAGGCGTCGATCTTCACCGCCGCGGCAAACGCCGCCATCACCGTTGGCCCGAAGCTATTCACCAGCCCCTGCACCATGAGGATGCCCAGGTTCATCACCGACTGCTGGACGCAGGTGAGGATGGACGACCCGGCGATCTCCCCCACCCGCCTCCAGCGCAGGCGCAGCCCCCCGGACGGACGCAGCTGGGGGCACCGGGTCAGGGCGTAGGCCGCGATGCCCAGGCCGGAGAGGTACTGGGCAATCACGGTGGCCTCCGCCGCGCCGGACACGCCCCGCTCCAGCCCCAGCACAAACCACAGGTCCAGGGCGATGTTCAATCCGGCGGACGCCGCCAGAAAGACCAGCGGTGCCAGGGAATTGCCCACCGCCCGGAGGAACGAGGCAAAAAAGTTGTAGAAAAACGTGGCGGCAATGCCGCAGAAGATGACGTCCAGGTACTCGCGCATCATGGGCCAGACCTCCTCCGGCACCCGGAGAAGCAGCCGGACCCAGTCCAGGCAGGCGAACGCCAGACCGTTCAGCGCCGCCGTGAGGGCCGCGATGAGGACAAAGGAGGCCAGCGCTCCCTCCCGCAAGCCCTCCTGGTCACGCTGGCCGAAGCGGATGGAAAACACCGCCCCGCTGCCCATGCAAAGCCCCAGAAGGATAGACGTGAGAAAGGTCATCAGCGTAAAGGACGACCCCACGGCGGCCAGGGCGTGTTTGCCCAGGTACCGGCCCACGATCAGGGTGTCCGCCACATTGTAGCACTGCTGGAGCAGGTCGCCCAGAATCATGGGGACGGCAAAGCGCAGCATGGAGCCCATCACCGGCCCCCTGGTCAAATCCCGCTCCATGCTCCGCCGCCTCCTTCCAAGCTGTGCAATTGGCCCCGCTCCTTCAAGAACGGAGGGCGCTCCAACGGGAGCGCCCTCCGTTTCATCTCACGGTCCGGCTTATTCCTCCGCCATGGCCTTGGCCGCGGCGATGGCCTTCTCCTGGGCGGGGCCGGGGCACTCCTCATACCGCACAAAGTGCTGCACGTAGGAGCCCCTGGACTGGGTCATGGCCCGCAGGTCGATGGCATAGGTCATCATCTCGGCCATGGGGGCCTCCGCGGTGATGGTCTGCTGGCCGCCGCCGACGGGCTGCATATCCATGACGCGGCCCCGGCGCTTGTTCAGATCGCCCAGCACGTCGCCCATATAGCTGTCGGGCACCGTCACCTTCAGCTCCACCACCGGCTCCAGAAGCACTGGGGAGGCCTCGGGCAGAGCGGCCTTGTAGGCCAGCTGGGCGGCGGTCTTGAAGGCGATTTCGGAGGAGTCCACCGGGTGGTAGGACCCGTCGTACAGGGTGGCCTTCAGGTTGACCATGGGATAGCCCGCCAGCACGCCGTGGACGCAGGCCTCCCGCAGGCCCTTCTCAACGGCGGGGAAGAAGTTCTTGGGCACCGCGCCGCCCACAACCTCCTCGCAGAACTCCAGAGACTCGCTCTCGCAGGGCTCAAAGCGAATCCACACGTCGCCGAACTGGCCGGAGCCGCCGGTCTGCTTCTTGTGGCGGCCCTGCTTGGACACCGGCTTGCGGATCTTCTCCCGGTAGGCCACCCGGGGCTCGGACAGCTCCACGTCCACATTGAAGCGGCTCTTCAGCTTGTTCACCAGCACGTCCATCTGAATGTCGCCGGCGGCGGTGACCACCATCTGGTGGGTTTCGGCGTTGTTCACCACGGTGAAGGTGGGGTCCTCCTCGTTGAGGCGGCCCAGGCCGGCGGCGATTTTGTCCTCCTGGCCCCGGGTCTTGGGGGCGATGGCCTTGGAGAAGTTGGGCTCGGCAAAGGGAATGGGGTCCAGCTTGACGAACTTCCGGGCGTCGCACAGGGTGTCGCCGGTCTTGATGCGGTCCATCTTGCCGATGGCGCCGATGTCGCCGCAGCCCAGCTCCTTGACCTCCTCGCTCTTCTTGCCACGCATGACGTAGAGGCGGCCCAGCTTCTCATTCTGGCCGGAGGCGGCGTTCACCAAGGTCATGTCGGAGGTGAGACTGCCCGAGATGACCTTGACAAAGGAGAATTTGCCGTACTGGTCGGCCACGGTCTTGAACACGAAGGCGGCGGGCACCGCGCCCTGGGACACGATGAATTCCTCGTGCTCGCCGTCCTTGTTGGCGGCGGAGGCGGGGACGCCCTCCAAGGGGTTGGGCAGCAGGTCCACGATGAAGTCCAGCAGCATCAGGGTGCCCAGGCCGGTGACGGAGGAACCGCACACCACAGGCACCAGGGAGCAGTCCCGCACGCCGGTGCGCAGGCCCTGCATGATCTCGGCGTAGGTGAAGGACTCGCCGGAGAAGAACTTGTCCATGAACTCCTCGCTGGTCTCGGCCACGGACTCCATGAGCTGGTCGTACAGCTCATCCACCACGCTCACCTTGTCCTCGGGGATGGGGACCTCCTTGCGCTTGTTGCCGGCGGGCTCAAAGGCGCGTTTGTGAATCACGTCCACCACGCCGGTGACCTTCTTGTTCTCGTCCCAGATGGGCACCACCACCGGGGCCACGCTCTTGCCGAAGCACTCCCGCAGGGTCTCGAAGGCGGAGTTGAAGTCGATGTTATCCTCGTCCATTTTGGAGATGTAGACGATGCGGGGCAGCCTGCGCTCGTCCAGCAGCCGCCAGGCCCGCTCGGTGCCCACGGACAGCCCGCCCTTGGCGGCGCACACCAGCACCCCCGCGTCGGCCACGGACAGGCACTCGGCCACCTCGCCGGCAAAGTCGAAGTTGCCGGGGGCGTCCAGCACGTTGATCTTGCAGCCGTTGTACTCCACGGGAGCCACGGCGGCGGAGATGGAGATCTGGCGCTTGATCTCCTCGGGGTCGTAATCACAAACGGTGTTGCCGTCGGTGGTTTTGCCCAGACGGTCGATCACACCGGTCATGCGCAGGAAGCTTTCCACCAGGGTGGTCTTGCCGTTGCCGCCATGGCCCAGCAGGCAGATATTGCGGATATTATGGGGAGAATAGCTCATAGTTTGTTCCACTCCTTAACGATTAGTGCTCGGGCCAAGGCTCGGCCAAAGCGTCACTAAAGGTAATTATACAATAATTCCCGCCGTTTGGCAACGGTTATTTGAGGAAAATGACGAATCTTTTTTCAGGGCGGAAAACAGCGGGATTCCAGCCTGTACATCCGCCAAAGGCTGTGGTAAAATGTCGGTGACCGGCCTCCACCTCGGTCCAACCGGCGGGCAGACAGCCGCGGGCGGAAAGCGCGTTTCCGCCCGGAAGGAACGCCCGCCGCTGCGCCAACGCGATGGCGCTCTAAACATAAAGGAGGTTTTTTTGATGCGCAGATTCTCTGTCCGCGACCTGACCCTTGCCGCCATGGTGGCGGCGCTGTACGCCGTGATGGGCTATTTCGCCAATATTTTCGGCCTGGATTTCGGCGTGGTTCAATTCCGCTTTGCCGAGGCCCTCACGGTGCTGCCCTTCCTGTTCCCCGCCGCCGCGCCGGGGCTGGCTGTGGGGTGCTTCCTCACCAATCTGCTCTCCCCCTACGGCCCGCTGGACTGGCTGTTCGGCACCCTGGCCACCGCCACCGCCGCCTGGCTCACCATGAAAATGCCGAAATGGTATCTGGCGGCTCTGCCCCCTGTCGCCGTCAACGCCCTCATCCTGTCCCCCATGTGGGCATGGACGGAGGTGGGGGAGGTGAACGCCGCCTTTTGGGCGGCCTGCGGCATAAACGCGGTCAAGTTCATCCCCACTGAGGCGCTGGTCTGCTATGTGCTGGGCACGCCGCTGCTCAAGCTGCTCCCCAAGATCGGCGTGCTGAAGCCCTCTTTGCGTCCGGCCCCCACCATTTAACAAGCGGGGTCCCCGGGCGGTGGAGCGCCCGGGGACCGTCGATTTATGGCTTTACAGGCCGTCCCTTATGGGTTATAATAGACAAAAAATCCGAAGGAGGGACCGGCCGGTGACCGCCACCATTTTGGACGAGTACATCCTCCCCGCCCTGCTCCGCTACCGGGACCGCTACCACTGGAGCTGGAATATGGCCATGCGCCTGATCAATATGTACTACGGCACCGATTACACCGAGCGGCAGCTGAAAAAGCTGTACCGGCTGCACCAAAAAATGGGATAACGCGAAACGGGCCTCTCCCCGCCGGGAGGGGCCCGCTTTTTCCTTAGAGCCTGTTTAGCATCTCTCAAAACGCTATTTGCCGGAGCCTTTCCCGCCATGCTTCGTTGTGATTTCTTGAAATAAACACAATTATTTTAATATGTGAATATGTGGTTATTCCTTTTAATCAGCCAGAGGAAAGGGCTGATTATGGGACAGATGTGGTGATAAAATGAGGCCATGAAACGGAAAAGAGAGGGAACGGGTCATGGCGAAGAAAAAGCGGTATCCCCTGGGAAAGTTTATGAAGGAGTTCTCAAGCGAAGGGAAACGCCGGGAATATCTGTCGAATCTGCGGTGGCTGGAGGGGTTTGACTGCCCAAATGCTGCTTCCGTCATGCGTGCCTGCTGTCCAACGGCCGGTATCAATGCGCCGAGTGCCGCCACCAGACCTCGGTGACAGCGGGGACGGCGCTTCACAGGACCCATATGCCGCTGACGCAGTGGTTTCTGGCATTCTATTTTGCCCGTCAAGACAAACGGGGCATTTCCGCCGTTGCGCTAAGGTGTTTCATATTATCGAAGTGCAGCGGCCTTGAAAGCCTGATGGCTTGGCGTTACAAAAATTTCCGCCTTGCCTAACGCCGCCCCTTGACAAAAGGTTTCTCATCACCGGCTCTCCAACAAATCAAATAAATACCCCAGCATTTGAATCCAATGCTCCGCCGGAATGGCAGGGTCATGCGTTCCCCACAAGGCCAGGGCGAAATCCACACCGGCGGCGTGGGCACACTGACTGTCATATATACTGTCGCCCACATAGAGCACCCTTTCCCGAGGTACGCCAGACAGCTCCATGTACTTCAAGAGCGGGGCCGGGTTTGGTTTATGCTCTGGGGTATCTTCGGCGCACACTACGGTTTGAAAGTAACCGCCAATGCCAAATCGGTTAAAATCATGGGCAAATTCCTCCCTGGTTTTAGAGGTGACAATGCCCAGCGCCAGCCCCCGCTCCCGCAGTTTCTCCAGTACCTCCGCCACCCCGCCGAACAGGGAGACGGCATCTTCATACCCGCGCATTTTCTCGTTCCACAAGGTCAGGGCGGCGAGAACATCAGCAACACCAAGCCGTTCCAGCGCGTCCGCCCCGGTGATGCCCAGCGCAAAGGTGAGCTCCTGTTCCTCATAATGCCTGCCCGTCAGCTCCTCCAGGGTGTCGCGCAGAGAGGGCAGAATGGCCCGTTCAGTGTCGATCAAGGTTCCGTCCAGATCAAAAACGATGTGAGAGTACTTCATCCTATGCTTCCCTCTCCTTCCAGCCGCCGAATGACCCGGCAGGGATTGCCCACGGCCACGCAGCTTGCCGGGATATCCCGGTTGACAACGCTGCCCGCTCCAATGACGGCATTTTCCCCAATGGTCACACTGGGTAGGATCACAGCCTTTGCGCCGATCCATACCCCGTCGTGTATGACCACGGGCTTGGCCCAGGTGCGGAAAAAAGTGGCGCTTTTTCTCTGCCAGTCATCCGGCAGCCGCTCCGCAGGAGAAACCGGGTGGGAAGCGGTGCATATCTGTACGTCGGACGCGATGAGCACCTTGTTCCCCACACGAATGGGCCTGTCGTCCACAAAGGTGCAGTTCATGCCAATGACCACGTCACTGCCCAAAAAGATGTTTTTCCCGTGATTACAGTGAAAAGGGGTGTCAATGGACACGTTTTCCCCGATGGCCCCCAAGAGTTCCCGGAGGATGCTCTCCCGCTTTTCGTGGTCGCCGTAATCCGTGGAGGAGTATTCTCGGGCCAGTTCCCGCGCCCGGGCAATGAGGCGCAGAGTTTCATCGCCTGCGGTCTCTAAAAAATCCGTTGCTTCGTAGTACATAGGACCCTCCTAACCGAAGCTGTTTTCCACAGCTCCCGGGAGCAGGGCATAGATGGAGCCGCCGATCCGGCCCTCAAAATATGATTTGAGCTCCAAAATCTTTTTCCAGCGGTCCACGGTGGCGGGATGTACCCCGTATCGGATGGTCACATCCACGAACCGCTTTTCCAGCAGGCAGAAGCCGGAGGGCAGGGCCAGCGCGTCGCAGAGCTGAACCAGCCGGTCATAGTCGTCATAGACCGCGCCCGCCACAAATTTCTCCATGAACTGATAGTCCTCCCGGCTCATATCGAACATTCCAATGGACGTGCCGACATCCTGAATCATAAAGGCGTGGGAAATACAGACCTGAGCGGCCTTTCCCCATCCCCGCTCCATGCAGTAGCGGTAGCCGTCCAGCAGGTGCCGCTCCGAGGTCACCCCCGCGTAGCGCCCAATATCGTGCAGCAGCCCCAGGACATAGGCCCGCTCGGCGGACAGGCCGGGACAGTAGGACGCAATGTTTTGACAGGCTTCCGCCACATAGCGGGAGTGGGCAGACCATGGGCCGGGATTTTGTTCCTCGGCCCAAGCCAAGGCGGCCTCCGCTGTTTTCCGATCCGGCGTCATGGTATTCCCCCTTATCATTTGACCGCAAAGCGCTTCAGCTTCCGGTGATCCCAGCGCTCCTCCAGGTCCAGCGTGAGCGTGAGGCACTCGCCCTTCGCCCGCCACTCGTCCACCAGCTCCGCCTGACGCATGGGGTTCAGGCGGATGTTTTCCGTCCCGCCGCGGGGATACACCAGGTACACATCCCCCGTGCAGCCGTCCACCGCCTGGAGAAATTCCTTCATGTCCGTAATTTTAACGTTCATACCACACACCTCCGCAAAAATGATGTTGATGGGTTGCCCCTCAAGTGTCATTTTAGCGCGAGGCCAATGAAAGGAATATCCTGTTCCCGCCCTTAATTATCAATATCCTGCCATTTCCTGCGATACTCCGACGGCGTACATCCCATAGCGTCTCGAAAGGTTTTGCCAAAATAACTGCTGCTGCCCAGGCCGCTGAGCTGGCCCACTTCGGTGACCGGCGCTTTGGTTTCCAAAAGAAGGCGGCACGCCTGCTGGAGCCGGTAGCTTTTCATATACTCCACCGGGGTAGTGTGGAGGCACTCCCGAAAGGCCCGGAAGCATTCCCGCTCACTCAAAAACGCGGCTCCGGCCAAATCAGATATGGTGATTTTTTCCGAATAGCGCTCATGGATATAGATCATCATTTCCTTGATTTTTTCGCTGCTTTTCCCCCTGCGGGCGGGGGCGCTCAAGAGCGGGCGGGCCTGCTCAAAAAGGGCCAGCCAAATTTCCGCCAGGGTGTTTCGGAGCCTCACCTCGTAACCAAATTCATCAGGGGAGAGGCGAAAAGCCTCCTTGATCTGCTCCAAAACCGCCGCCTGGGCCGGGTCCGCGGGGCAAAGGGCAAGCATCTCCACTTGGCCTGCCGATGATAGAGGGGTGAGATACCGCTCCCCAATGCGGCTTTCCGGCCTGCCCAGCAGGGACGGCTCAAAAATATGCAGCAACTGAACGGCGCCCGGTTCCGCTGTGGTCATGTGGAGGACATTGGCGTTTACCAGCACCGCGGAGCCTTCGGGCAAATGGGCCATTCCGCCGGGGGTGTGGTAGTGCATACAGCCTTTTTGCGTGTAGGACAGTTCCACCGCGCCGTGCCAGTGCCAGGGAGCGGAGCGGTCCGGGTAATCGTCCATTTCCACCCGAGAGGCGATATAAGGGAAATCGGGAGCAAAGCCGGGAAGCAGTTCCTCCTTGCTCCCAGCTTGAAATATGATTTTGTGAATGTTTTTGATATCAACCACCTCAAAAAAGCCCAATTGCTCAAATGCAAGAGTTGTTACTTCATCTGGCAAAAAATTAACCTATGAAACAGGCCCTTAGAGCAGCGGCGCGAACAGCCGAAGCAGGTCCCGGAGGGTCCGGTGGGGCATGGAGATGGAGCGGCAGTCCTCCAGGGTCACCATCAGGCTCTTGGTCTGGGTGTCCAGAAAATCCTCCCGAATGGCCCGCACCGACGGCGTCTCGTACAGCAGCACGCCGTTCTCAAAATGGAGGAACATGCTTCGGTAGTCCAGGTTCACCGTGCCCACGGTGGCGAACCGGTCGTCCACCACGAAATTCTTGGAGTGAATGAACCCAGGCTCGTACTCAAAGACCTGCACCCCCGCCTCCAGCAGCTCCTCATAGTGGGAGCGGGTCATCTCAAACACCGTCTTCTTGTCCGGGATGTGGGGGGTGATGATGCGCACATCCACCCCCGACTTGGCCGCGGTGGTGAGGGCCATGGTCAGCGAGTAGTCGATGACCAGATAGGGCGTGGTGATATACACATACCGCTTGGCCCGGTAGATCAGGTTGAGGTACACCGTCTGCCCCACCGCCTCGTTGTCCCAGGGACAGTCGTGGTAGGGCTGGACATAGCCCTCCGCGCCCCCCTGGGCGGGGGCCGGGCGGAAGGGGGTAAAGTGCTCCTCCTCGCTGTGGGTAAAGTCCCACATCGCCAGGAAGGACACCGTCATGGACCACACCGCATCCCCCTCCAGCCGGATGGCGGAATCCTTCCAGTGGCCAAAACGGGGCTTGACGTTGATGTACTCGTCCGCCATGTTGATCCCCCCGGTAAAGGCCACCCGGCCGTCCACAATCATATACTTGCGGTGGTCCCGGTTGTTCTGCCGCAGGGATACCACCGGCACAAACCGGTTGAACACCCGGCAGTGCACCCCCAGCTTCTCCAGGGTGGCGGGGTAGTCCCCCGGCAGGGTGGAGATGGAGCCGATGTCGTCATAGATCACCCGGACCTCCAGCCCCTGCCGGACCTTCTCCTTCAAAATGTCCAGCACCGAGTTCCACAGCTTGCCCTCCTCGATGATGAAATATTCGATGAAGATATACCGCCGGGCCCCCCGCAGGGCCTCCAGAATGTCGTCATAGCAGTCGTCCCCCAGGGGGTAGTATCTGGTGCGGGTGTTGCCGTACACGGGACAGTGGGTGGTCCGCTCCAGATAGCGGGCCATGCAGCCCGCGTCCTCCCCCAGCAGTCCCCCCAGAGCGGCGGACCGGCCGCACTCCACCCCCAGGTTCTTGCGGATCTTCCGCTCCATGGTCCGCAGGCGGCGCTGGTTGAAGGCGGACAGGTGGTTGCCGCCCAACAGCAGATAGGCCACCGACCCAAAGGGCATCAGCCCCAGCACAATGATGAGCCAGCCGATCTTGTAGCCCGGATTGCTCCGGCTGCCCACGATCCACAGGGCGGACAGAATGGACAGGGCCAGAAACAGCCACTCCACCCGGTCGAAATACACGCTGTCCCGGAGCACCACCAGACCCATGACGTACAAAACGATCTGGGCGATGATGAGCACCCCCACGATGCCCATGCGGTGGAACAGCAGCTTGCCGATTTTGCTTTGAACCCTTCGCTTTTTCATGCGTACCTCCCCAGCCGCCGGCCGGTCAGCGTTTCGGCGCCCCCGCCTTGAGCACCACGTTTTTCTCCCCCAGCGTCTCCCGCAGCTCGGCCAGCAGGGCCTCATGGATCACGCACCGGGTCTGGAGCCTTCTTTTGCTGTCCTCCAGGTAGACCACGGCGGAGGACTCCCCGGGAAACATATTCATCAGCTTTTTCAGCCAGGTGAAGGGCGCTCCCCCGTCGGGCAGCTTGATCCACAGCACCTGCTCCTCTCCGGCCCCCGGGGAGGGCGGCCGCTCCCCCGCCAGGGGAACCACCCGGTCCACCATGATCTGGGGGGCCTTCTCGTCCCGGATGGATACCCTGCCCGCCACCACAATGGGGAGGTTGGCCTTCAGATAGGGCCCGCTCTCCGTCAGCGTGCGGGAAAAGCACAGCAGCTCAATGGCGCCGGAGGCGTCCTCCAGCACCACATAGGCCATGAGGGAGTTGTTCTTGGTGGTCTTGGTGCGCACCGAGGCCACCACCCCCGCCAGGGTCACCCGCTGCCCGTCCCCGAAGGAGGACTCCCGTTCCTCCTCTCCGCTCACCCCCGCCGTCACCGCGGCAATGGGGACCGCGCCGTATTTCTGCGCCTGCCGCCGGTACTCGTCCATGGGGTGGCCGGACAGGTACAACCCGGTGGTCTCCTTCTCCATGGCCATCAGCTCCACCGGGGAGAACTCGGGGATGTCGGGCAGGACCACGGCGGGCACGCCGGCCCCCTCCCCCCCGCCGCCGAACAGGTCGAACTGGCCCTCCAGGTTTTTTTTGCGGTCCCGGGTGATGGAATCCACCACCTGCTCGTACACCTTCAGCAGCTGGGAGCGGCGGGCCCCCATCCGGTCAAAGCAGCCGGAGCGGATCAGGCTGTCCAGCACCCGCTTGTTCAAATCAGCGTCGTACATCCGGGCGCAGAACCCGGCGAAGGAGTCAAAGGGCCCGCCCTTTTCCCGCTCGGCCAGCACGGCGTTGGTGAAGCCCACTCCCACCCCCTTCAGCGCCGCAAGGCCGAAGCGGATGTTGGGGCCGGACACCGTGAAGGCCGCGCCCGACTCGTTGATGTCCGGGGGCAGCAGGGCGATGCCGCTGTCCCGGCACTCGGCGATATACTCCGCCACCTTGTCCTGGGAGTCCAGCACCGAGGTGAGCAGGGCGGCCATGTACTCCCGGGGATGGCGGCACTTGAACCAGGCGGTCTGATAGGCCACGATGGCATAGGCCACGGTATGGGACTTATTGAAGGCGTAGTTGGCGAAATAGGTGATCTGGTCGTAGAGCTGGTTTGCCACCGCCTCCGAAATGCCGTTGGCCACGCACCCCTTGATGTCCCGTGCGGGGTCGCCGTGGATGAAGGACTGGCGCTCCCGCCGGATGTCCTTCTCCTTCTTTTTGCTCATGGCCCGGCGGACGTTGTCCGCCTGCCCCAGGGAGTAGCCGGCCAGCTTGCGAAAAATCTCGATGACCTGCTCCTGGTACACCGCCACGCCGTAGGTCACCGACAGGATGGGCTCCAGCATGGGGTGGAGGTACTCCACCTTTTCCGGGTGATTTTTGTACTCCAGGAACTTGGGAATCTGCTCCATGGGGCCGGGACGGTACAGGGCGATGATGGCGCAGATATCCTCAATGCTCTTGGGCTTGAGCCCCAGGCACAGGCCGGTCATCCCCGCCGACTCCATCTGGAACACGCCGGTGGTCCTGCCCTCGGACAGCATTTTATATACCTCCGCATCGTCCTCCGGAATGTCCTCCAGCCGGAAACCCGGCTCCTTCTGCCGCACCATTTTGGCCGCGTCGTCCAGCACCGTCAGGTTGCGCAGGCCCAGAAAGTCCATTTTCAGCAGGCCCAGCTGCTCAATGGTGGTCATGGTATACTGGGTGACGGGCTGGCCGTCCTTGGCGGACAGGGGGACATATTCGTACACCGGCCGCTTGGTGATCACCACCCCAGACGCGTGGGTGGAGGCGTTGCGGGGCATCCCCTCGATCTTCCGGGCCATGTCCACCAGCCGGCGCACCCGGTCGTCCCCGCCGTACAGGTCGCTCAGCCCCTTGGACAGCACCAGAGCCTTGTCCAGCGTCATTTTCAGGTCAAAGGGCACCTGCTTGGCGATGTTGTCCGCCTCGGCGTAGGGGAAGTTGAGCACCCGGGCCACGTCCCGGATGGCGGCCTTGGCCTTCATGGTGCCGAAGGTGACGATCTGCACCACGTGGTCCTCCCCGTACTTCCGGGCCACATAGTCGATGACGTCCTGCCGCCGCCGGATGCAGAAGTCGATGTCCAGATCGGGCATGGTCACCCGGGCGGGGTTGAGGAAGCGCTCAAAAATGAGGCCGTAGCGGATGGGGTCCACATTGGTGATATACATGCAGTAGGCCACCATGGACCCCGCCCCGGACCCCCGCCCCGGGCCCACCGGGATGCCGTGCTTCCTGGCGTAGCCGATGAAGTCGGACACGATGAGGAAGTAGTCCACAAACCCCATCTGCCGGATGACCCCCATCTCCATGCGCAGGCGGTCCTCCAGCTCCGCCCCGCCCTGGGGATAGCGCTGGGCGAAGCCCCGCCGGCACAGCTTTTCAAAGTAGGCGTCCCCGCTGGACTCCCCCTTGGGGAGCTTGAACTCGGGCAGGTGGTAGGTGCCGAACTGAAAGTCCACATTGCACAAGTCCGCGATTTTCTGGGTGTTGTCCACAGCCTCGGGGCAGTTGGGGAAGAGGGCGCGCATCTCCTCCTCGCTCTTGACGTAGAACTCCTGGGTCTCGAAGCGCATACGGTCCTGGTCCTCCACCAGCTTGCCCGTCTGGATGCACATGAGCACATCCTGCATGGCGGCGTCCTCCCGGGCGAGGTAGTGGCAGTCGTTGGTGGCCGCCAGGGGTATGCCGGTCTCCCGGCTCAGGCGGAGGATGCCCGCGTTGACCACCTGCTGCTCCGGGATTTTGTGGTCCTGGAGCTCCAGGTAGTAGCCGTCCTCCCCAAACAGCGCCCGCATCTCCAGGGCGTGGGCGCGGGCCCCCTCATAGTCGCCGTTTCTCAGCCTGCTTGGGATCTCCCCGCCCAGGCAGGCCGACAGGGCGATGAGCCCCCCGCTGTGGGCGCGCAGCAGGTCCATGTCGATCCGGGGCTTGATGTAGAAGCCCTCGGTGAAGGCCATGGACACCATATAGCTCAGGTTGCGGTAGCCCTCCTCGTTCCGGCACAGCAGCACCAGGTGCCGGGCGGAGCCGTCCAGCTCGTGGACCCGGTCGAACCGGGTGCGGGGGGCCACGTAGACCTCGCACCCGATGATGGGCTTCACCCCCGCCGCCTTGCAGGCCCGGTAGAAGTCCACGGCGCCGTACATCACCCCGTGGTCGGTGATGGCCACGGCGGTCTGGCCCAGCTCCTTCACCCGCTCCGCCAGCTGCTCAATGCGGCAGGCGCCGTCCAGGAGGGAGTATTCCGTGTGGAGATGTAAATGGGTAAAGGCCATGGTGGGTGCCTCCTTGTCTTTTTACTTGAGCAGGTTATCCTGGATGAACTCCAGGATGATTTTGCGGCGGTTCCGGAAAAATATGATCTGAACGGCGGAGGAAAATCCCAGCAGGATCAGCAGCCACGCCGCGTCGATCGCCGTGAACAGCAGCGGCGGCTGGCCCCAGCACAGCCCCACGATCCAAAACGAGCCGACCGCGATGCCAAAGGGGAGCCAAACCTCCCGCAGCAGGGAGAAGCCGCCGGTGATGACACACCCCGCCCCACGGGCGCGGACCGTGCCGTAAAACGGCACAAACCCCCGGGCGGGGACCACCCCCGAATACCCCAGGCGGAACCGCTCTCCCCTTCTGTGATAAAAAAACTCCTCTGACTCATGAAAAACGCTGTAGTTTCTGCCGCGTTTCGTCCTGGCCTCCAGACGGGCGAACACCTCCTCCGGCGGCAGGGCGCTGTAAAACTCATAGCGCCTCATGGCACAAGCCCTTCCGCCAGCTCCAACAATTTCCTCATTCGGTGATGAAGGGCCGCCTTGCCC
The DNA here is from genome assembly GCA_947383145.1 of uncultured bacterium. GTDB lineage: Bacteria > Bacillota > Clostridia > Oscillospirales > Oscillospiraceae > Enterenecus. Next base: position 24,843 of record CANDCH010000006.1, on the reverse strand, counting down.
ACCGGCGGGCCGCACAGCGCCCCCAGCTGGGCCAGATTCAGCTCCGGGTTCTCCAGCCGCAGCCGCGCCGCCTCCCGGAGCTTGTCCGGCAGGGCGTCCAGCCTCCCCGCCGCCCGCAGCCGCTGGATCGCGGCCAGCTGCTCCCGCGCCGCCGCCACCGTTTTGTCCAGGTTGGCGCTGTCGCAGTTCACCTGGCGGTTCACCCGGCCCTGGAGGTCCCGCTCCAGCTTGGCGTTCATCACCGCCATGGCGGACACCGGCGCCCCCAGATAGGTCAAAAAGTCCTCGATGTGGTCGGAGTGCTTGAAGTACACCACCCGGTTCCCCTTCCGCTCCGCCTCCTTGGGCTCAAAGCCCGCCTCCCGCAGCAGGGCGGGCAGCTCCCGTCCCACATGGTAATGGGAGGTGGACAGCTCCAGATGATAGCCCTTCATGGGGTCGGTCACCGACCCCCCCGCCAGAAACGCCCCCCGGAGGAAGGCCGTCCGGCAGTGCTCCTCCTCCAGCAAGGCCAAATTGATGTGGAGGGACACCGCCCCGTCCCACTCCAGGTCAAAGGCCTGGAACACGGCCTTGAGCTTGTCCGGGTCCTCCAGGAGGAAGGCCCCCTTGCCCTCCCCCGGCTGGGGAAGCTGGTCGAAGGACACCTTAAACGCCCTGCGGAACAGCGGGGGCAGCCGCTCCTTCAGCGCTCCGCACTCGGTGACGATCCTGGCCTGACGGGGGTGGAACGCCCCGCAGAACAGCAGGATGCCGTAGGCCTCCGCCTGGGCGCAGCATTTCCGGCCGACGGCGGGGCGGCACAGCTCTCTTTTGACGCCGGCGGAAAAGGCCATGGCGCTCCCTCCTTGCGCAATATGGCGGGCGGTCAGAAAATCCTGGTGTCCGCCCGCTGCTCGTACAGCTCCAGCACCGCCCGGGCCGCCTTCACCCCGGAATGGCGGGCGTAGCCGCAGTCCATATCCAGCAGGGGGCGGCACACCACCTCGGCCCCCAGCAGCTCCATCTCCCGGCGGTCCACCCGCATGGGCTCCGCGTCCTCCGCCGAATACCGCGCCAGCAGCTCCGGCCCGATGGGGTCGGAATTGCACAGGCACACCTTCACCAGCCCCGGCCCGCCGTGCTCCAGCAGCGCCGCCACATGGTCCTGGGCGGTCATGCCCTCGGTCTCGCCGTCCTGGGTCATGATATTGCAGATGTAGATTTTCAGCGCGGCGCTGTCCGCGATGGCCTCCGCCACGCCGTCCACCAGCAGATTGGGGATGACGCTGGTATACAGGCTCCCCGGCCCCAGCAGGATCACGTCCGCCCGGCGGATGGCCTCCAGGGCGGCGGGGAGGGCCGGGGCGTGCTCCGGCAGGAGGCGCACGTGGTGGATGCGGCAGTTCTGCTCCTTTTTGGCGGCAAAGATTTTGGACTCCCCCCGCACGCTGGAGCCGTTGTCAAAGATGGCCTCCAGCTGCACGTTGGCGTTTGTCACGGGCAGAATCCGCCCCGTGATCGCAAGAACCTCGCTCATCCGGGCCACCGCCTGGTCGAAGGAGTCGGAGATGCCGTCCAGCGCCGCCAGCAGCAGGTTGCCGAAGGCCTGCCCCGCCAGCCGTCCGTCGGGGAAGCGGTAGGCCAGCAGCCGCTGCATCAGGGATTCGGTGTCCGCCAGCGCCTCCATGCAGCTGCGGATGTCGCCGGGGGGCGGCATACCCAGGTCCTCCCGGAGCACCCCGGAGCCGCCGCCGTCGTCCGCCACGGTGACGATGGCGGTGAGGTCGTCGGTGTATAATTTCAGCCCCCGCAGAATGGCGGACAGGCCGTGCCCGCCCCCCAGGGCCGCGATGGCGGGGCCCTTGCGCAGTTTGCTTGCCGTCATAGTCATGCCCTCGTCATGTCCCGGTGGGTCTCGCCGGCGGCGTAGCCCAGGGACTGGATATATTCCGTCAGCGCGTGGGTCACCGCCACCGAGCGGTGCCGCCCGCCGGTGCAGCCCACGGCCACCACCAGGGCGCTCTTGCCCTCCTCCACGAAGTGGGGGAGCAGGAAGTCCATCAGCCCCCGCAGGCGCTCCATCAGCTCCTGGGCGGCGGGGCTTTTGAACACGTAATCCGCCACCCCCCGGTCCAGGCCGGTCTGAGGCCGGAGCGCCTCCACGTAGAAGGGATTGGGCAGAAAGCGCACGTCGAACACCAGGTCAGCCTCCAGGGGCAGGCCGTACTTGAAGCCGAAGGAGGTCACCGTCACGCTCATCTCATTGACGCTCTTCCGATAGGGGGCGAACAGGTCCAGCACCTGCCCCCGGAGCTTCTGCACCGGCAGCGCAGTGGTGTTGATGACGCAGTCGGACCGGCGGCGCACCGGCTCCATCACCACCCGCTCCCGCTCCACCGCCTGGGTCAGGCTGTCCGCCTCCCCCATGAGGGGGTGGCTGCGGCGGGTCTCCTTGTAGCGTTTGATGATGGCGGCGTCCTCCGCCTCCACAAACACCACCTTATATTGGAACTTCATGTCCTTCAGGGCGTCCATAGCATCGAACAGGCCGTCAAAGTTCTCCCCGCCCCGGATGTCGCACACCATGGCCACCCGCTCGTAGGACCCGGCCCCCGCCATGCACACCTCGGCGAATTTGGGGATGAGCACCGGGGGCAGATTGTCCACGCAGAAATAGCCGCTGTCCTCCAGAATGGACATGACGGTGGACTTGCCCGCCCCGGACAGCCCGGACACAATCAGAAATTCCATGCTTCTCCCTCCCTGCCCAGAAAACGCACCTCGGGCTCCAGGGCCACGCCCGTCTCTTGGAACACCCGCTCCCGCACCTGGGCCATCAATTCCATAATATCGGCGCAGGACGCCCCGCCCCGGTTGACGATGAAACCCGCGTGCTTCTCCGACACCTGGGCCCCGCCCACGGCCAGCCCCTTGAGCCCGCACTGGTCGATGAGTGCGGCGGCATAGACGGGCTTTCCGTCCACCGGGGCGGGCCGCTTGAAGGTGGACCCGGCGCTGGGATATTCCAGGGGCTGCTTCTCCCGGCGGCGCTGGGCCAAGTCGTCCATTTTCGCGCGGATCTCCGCCGGGTCGCCCTTGTTCAGAATGAATACCGCCTCCAAAATGAGGTGCTGTTCCTCCAAAAAGACGCTGTGGCGATAGGAAAAACCACATTCCTCATTCCGAAACACCTCAAAACGGCCATCATAGCCCAAGGCGTGCGTCTGACAAAGGACCTGGGACATCTCCCCGCCGTAAGCCCCGGCATTCATGGCAACGGCGCCCCCCACCGTTCCGGGAATCCCCGCCGCCCATTCCAGCCCGGTAAGGCCGTGCTCCAGCGCAAGGTTTGCCACCCGGGAGAGGGGCATGGCCCCCCCCGCCATCAGCTCGTTGGCGTAGACTTCCCCCCCGCTGTATGGTTCCCCCAGTTTTACCACAAAACCGTCATAGCCACTGTCGGACACCAGCAGATTGGAACCGTTTCCCAAAAAAAGGGGGATTATATTCCAGTGAAAGGCGGTCTCTATGACTGCTTTGACCTCTTCTCCCCTGGGCAGGGCCATCAGCGCCGCGGGCCCGCCCACCCGGAAGGTGGTGTGGCGGGCCATGGGCTCGTCCCGGCGCAGCTCCAGGGTAGGCGCTTGCTCGCGCAGGCGGTGGTACAGGGCGTTCCAGTTCATGGCGGGGACCTCCCACAGTTTTTCATGTTCTGTTATTTTACCACGTTTTTCCCGGAAAGAAAATATGTTCACGGAAATTTAAGAAGCGGCGCGGCTGACGCCGCGCCGCCCCGCTGTTCACATGCAGCAGTTCTTGGTGTCCTGATACCCCTCCGGCGGGGCGATGGTGTTGGGCGGGAAGAACTCCTCCATGGGGAACTGCACCTGACGGAAAACGGCGCAGGGGTCTTCCTCGCCGCCGCCGGCGGTGCACTCCTTGCTGGGCATACAGTAGTCGTAGGCGGGAATCAGCAGCTGGCTGTCCCGCTCCAGGCGGATGATGGAGAACTGGCCCAGGGTGACGTACACCCGGCGGCCCTCGCCGCCCATGTTCAGCTCCCCGGGGAAGCACCCAGCAATGCCCGCGGGCACCTCCGCCCCGTCGCCACAGGCGCAGGCGGGGGGATCGCAGGGGTCGGACAGGCGCATGCTCAGGATGATGGGGTCCACGGAGTTGACCACCGCGATGGGCAGATTGGTGCTCATCAGGTTCTGCTCGTCCAGGTCGTCCACCCGGCTGTTGGAGGAGAACACCTTGGCGCTGCCCTCGCTGCCGAACAGAATGGCCCGCTTGTCGAACACCGCCAGCCCGCAGATGGACACCGGCCGAGCCGCGCCCACAAAAGCGTCGGCGGTCACCCGGTAGAAATAGCGCACGTCCACGGTGAAGTAGCCCCGGTTGAAGCCCACGGGCTCCACGTCGATGTAAGCGTACAGCAGCTCGGCCTGCCCGGCCTTCAAACTGATGGCCCGGTCGATGACGGCCTGAGAGCTGACGGTGGGATAGAGCCGCAGGTCCTCCACGCAGTCCTTATCGCGGCAGCTGTCAAAGATTTTTCGGGTGTGGATGCACACGGCCTCGCGAATACCGGCGGTATCGCAGATCGGGCCCGGCTCGATAAATTCAGCCATTTTCGTACCTCCCGATTGTGGTTGATCGAAAGGGAGGCCGTCAGGCCGTTCCCCTTCCACTCCCATTGTATGCGGGGGGACAAATCGGGTGAAAAAAGGCGGCGGCGGGGGAAGCCTGCCGCCGCCCGATCAGAGGTCGCCAATCCGGGTCCTGTCCAGCTGCCGCCGGGTTCTCCGCCGCCTGCATCCCCGGCATAGGCCGTAGACGGCCAGCAGCAGCAGGGTTGGAATGTTCTCCACCGCGAAGGCCGCCGCCAGCGCCTGACCGGGATTGGACAGCCAGGAGGAGCCCAGGCGCTGGGTGGTCTGGGCCACCTGAACGACGCGCGCCGCCAAACGCGCCGCCGTCCACAGCAGCCGCAGCCCCGGCAGGATCAGCCCCAGCCGCCCGTCCTCCTTCAGCGCCAGAAAAATCTCCAGCGCAACGGCGGCGGCCATCAGCCCCAGAATGATCGGAATGTCCCGCCCATTCACCGTAAACAGCTCCATGCCCTCCTCAAAGTGGAATCCCGTGCCCATTTCTCATGCCTCCTTTGTCTTTCGGTATTCGCTGAGCAACAGCTTGGCGGTGTCAAAGTCCAGCCGGTCGTCCACCGCCAGCCGCTTCACCAGCGCCACATAGGGGTCCGCCTCCGCCGTCTCGCTGAGCTTGATTTTCTGGATCAGCCGGTCCAGCCGCAGCCGCACCGTAGGGTAGCTCACCCCATACAGCCCCGCCATCTCCTTCAGCGACCCCGAGGCCAGCACAAACTTCCTGATGAATTCCGAGTCCTCGGCCTCCAGGCCGGCCATCCAGCTGGGCAATGTGTCCATTCAAGCGCCCCCTTTCATAAAATTAAGTATATCATCAATTTTATAAAAATCAATACTCATTTCTTGTGAAACAAAATAAACATGTCCGCCCTTTTGGAGCGGACATGTTTTACTCAGACGCGCGGCGGCCTCCGAGACCGGGGAACGTCGCGCCTCGGCCTCGGGGCGCCGTCAGCGTACCAAGCTTCTTTTCGCCCGCTTTTTCCTTACAAAGAAAAAGCGGGGCGCAGGGCAATCTCGTGGCGCTTGGGCCCGGTGGACACGATGGTGATGGGCACGCCGATGCGCTGCTCCAAAAACTCCACGTAGCCCCTGGCCTCGGCGGGCAGGGCGTCATAGTCGGTGACGCCCCGCACGTCGCGCTTCCAGCCGGGCAGAGTCTCATACACCGGCCGGGCCCGCATCAGTCCCGGGGTGGTGGGGAACATATCCGTCACTTCCCCGTCAATTTCATAGCCCACGCACACCTTGATCTCGTCCAAATAGCCCAGCACATCCAGGCAGGTCAGCGCCGCCTGGGTGGCTCCCTGGACCATGCAGCCGTATTTGGTTGCCACGGCGTCGAACCAGCCCACCCGGCGGGGCCGGCCCGTGGTGGCCCCAAACTCGCCCCTGTCGCCTCCCCGGCGGCGCAGCTCGTCCCCCTCGGGACCCGCCAATTCACTGACAAAGGGCTCGGTGCTGGAGCCCACGCTGGACGAATACGCCTTGGTGACGCAGATCACGTCCCGAATGGCGGTGGGAGGCACGGGCGCGCCCACGCAGCCGTAACCCGCCAGGGTATGGGAGGAGGTGGTCATGGGAAAAATACCCAGGTCCGGGTCCTTCATGGAGCCCAGCTGGCCCTCCAGCAGAATGGTCTTGCCCTCCTTCACCGCCCGGTGGAGGAAGCCCACCGCGTCGCCCACATAGGGCCGGATCAGCTCCCGGTACTCCAACAGCTGGTCGTACAGCGCCTTCACGTCCAGGGCCGGCTTGTGGTACAGGTGCTCAAACAGGATGTTTTTCAGCTCCACCGCCCGGCTCAGCCGGTCCCACAGCCGCTCCCCGTCGAAAAGATCGCACACCTGGATGCCCGTCTTGGCGTACTTGTCCGAATAGAAGGGGGCAATGCCGCTTTTGGTGGAGCCGAAGGCCCTCCCCCCCAGCCGCTCCTCCTCATACCCGTCCTGGAGGACGTGATAGGGCATGAGCAGCTGGGCCCGCTCGGACACGATGAGGCTGGGGGCGGGCACCCCCTGGTCCATGACGCTCTTCAGCTCCGCCGCCAGCTTGGCCGCGTCCAGCGCCACCCCGTTGCCGATGACATTGGTGATGTGGGGGTAAAAGATACCCGACGGCAGGATGTGGAGCGCAAAGCGCCCGTAATCGTTGATGATGGTGTGGCCCGCGTTGGCCCCGCCCTGAAAGCGCACCACCACGTCGGACGTCTCCGCCAGCAGGTCGGTGATCTTGCCCTTGCCCTCGTCGCCCCAGTTGGCCCCTACGATTGCTTTTACCATATTCATACCTCTGCGCCCGGGATTCGCAGCCAGCGGAGCCGGTCTGCCTTTTTCGGCGCGCACGGGCCGCCCGCGCGGCCCAACGCACCTCATTATATAGAAGCCGCCGCCGGTTTACAAGCCCCTTTCGCGCATTTTACCAAAAGTTAGGGAAGGACTGCCCGCCGCGCGGCGGGCAGTCCTTCCCTCTTTGTCATCGTAACTCTTCTGTATAGGGCAATTGGGAAATATAGATTATATTTAAGTGGCTTGATTGTACATACCATTAATAATTCTGTTCAAAAAATGAGGCTCTATAACCGGGGCGGGCCCCGGAGGGACCGCCCCCGGCGCGAGAAATATCGCTGTGCGCTAGCGGGAATACTCCATCCGCAGATAGGGCTCCACCCACAGGCTGTACAGATCCGTCACCGCCGTGTTGATCTTGCCCATGGCGGCGGACAGCCGCTCCTCGCTGACGCTCTTCTCCAAGAGCGCCCCCAGGTCCGGGGAGGGCGACTGTTCGGCCAGCGCCCGCAGGGTCCGGGGGTTGTAGTCCCACTGGTGGAGGAAAATCTGGAGGCGGACGGCCCCGGCGGGGACCCCGCCGCCGCCGGGGTCGGGGGCGCTGCCGGGGTACTCATTGGCCAGGGTGAAGTAATACCCGCAGGGGTCCGGATACCGCTTGTCCACCTCCACCAGCTTCCAGCCCTCCAGCTCGGAGCTATACTGGCACAGGGCCTCCCGGAACTGCCGGACCTGCGCCGGGTCCACCTGGGCCTTCTCCGGCCCCTCCTGCTCCAGATAGCAGGCCAGCCCCCCCATGCAGCGCAGGACGTAGTCCACATGGTCGAACTCCTGCCACCCGTCGATATAGCTCCGGAGGATGTCCGCCAGCGCCTCCGCCAGGGGCTGGGAGGGGTCGTGCCGCGTCAGAAGCCCGTCCCGCCATTTCTCAACGCTCCACCGCTTCCAGGGGGCCTCCGGCTCCGGCAGGGCGTCCAGGTACTGCCCCAGGGTCATCCGGGTGCAGTGGTACACGTCCCTGTCCCGCCGCCTGCCCTTGGCGTGGTCCAGCAGCATCAGCCCCAGCAGGACCACGGCGTTGTTCACCTCCACGCCCCAGACCGGGGCGGGAAATGCCGGGGAGGGAAGGCGCCTGGAGGGGTCGGTGGAACCGGGCCCATATGTGGCGACGGCCAGCTCAAAGCTCCGGCAGAAGCCGCCGTAATGCAGCACGTCATCGTCCAGCGCGTTCATGAACTGTCCCATCAGCTCGTACATGAGATTAAAATCGGCGCTTTCGTGAAAGACATATGCAATATGAGTCTGGGAAAGCCGCTCCACCAGCTTGGCGGCGGCCTCAGGCGATGATGCCTGAGACCGCGCCGCCCGCTTCAGCCGCTCCTCCAGCGTCAGCCGCGGTCTGCCTTCCTTTTTCATATCCCGGCCTCCTTTCCGGCTTTGTCGCCCTTCCGCGGCCGCGTCAGGGCGAGATAGGCGCTGTCCTGGTCCAGCTCGTACTTCTGGGCCCGCTGGGGCGCGCTGCCCCGGGTGAAGAGGAACATGGCGTCCAGCGGGAGGTTGAGCACCGTGGACATCTGGCAGTTGAACTTCTCCGCGAAGTACCGGGCGGTCTGGCTGTCCGTCCCGCCCAGGTACAGACAGTGGTCGCAGCCGTTGATGATGGTCTGGGCCTTGGCGTGGCCGTAGAGGCCCTCCAGCTGGGACAGGCTCTGGACGACCAGGCTGACATAGATCTCCCGGGAGCGGATCACAGAGATAATGTTGTCGAAATCCGGGATGACGGTGTTGGTGCTGAAGTCGTCCAGGATGAAGCGCACCGGGATGGGCAGGCGGCTGTCCGGCCGCTTGTCCGCGGCGGCCATGAGATACTGCAGCGCTTGGGTGTAGAACAGGTTGACCAGGGCGTCCTGGCTGCGGTCGGAGTCGCTGACCGACAGAAACAGGGCCGTCTTTTTCTTGAGGAAGGAGCTCAGGTCCACCTGGGGCTTCATGCGGAACATCCGCCGCGCGCTGGAGCTGCCCACCCCGTCCAGGTGCCGGGCCAGGATTCCCTTGATGCTGGCGTCCATCTTCTCCGCTTCCTTATTCTGCCGGATCATGCCCATCTTCCGGGCAAAGGCGCTGTTGGGGTGGGTGACGCGCTCCTCCTCCACGACGTCGTTCAGCTCGTGGGTACCCAGCTTGGACAGGAAGGTGTACGCCTCATACAGGTTGTGCTGTTCCTCGGGAAGCTGGTTGAGGATAAAGAGGAGGATGGCCTCCAGGTACATCTGGGCGGCCAGGTCCCAGAAGGGCTGACTGAAATCCTGACAGGGGCAGATGGCCTGTGCCACCTTTTTCACGTCCTGCTCGTCGTAATAGTCCCCCTCCCGGTTGGCCCTCTTGTCCCGGCAGGGCCGGACGTAGGACAGGGGGTTGTAGCCCCAGGGGGTGCGGGCCGTGTCGGTGAAGTCCAGGTGCATCACCGTGTAGCCCCGCTCCTCCAGGTGCTTCCCGTACAGCCGGCGCAGGTTCCCCTTGGTGTCGGCGATGATGAGGCTGTCCTGGGCGTGGAGGAGGTTGGGGATCACATAGCCCCGGGTTTTGCCCGCGCCCGGGGGACCCACCAGCAGGTCGTTGTTGTTGATCCCGGTGGCCCAGGTGTCGTTGCTGGCAAAGAGGTTCTTGCCCAGGATGCGGCTGGTTTTGACATTGTTCATCATAGTATGTTCCTCCTTTTTTATTCGGCTTCTGCTTCTTTTACGCCAGGCTGGTGATCACGCGGTCAGCCAGTCCGAACGCCACGGCCTCCTCCGCCCGGAAGTAGCTGTCGGTGGCGGTTTTGGCCAGCACCTCCTCCACGCTCTGGCCGGAGTGGTCCGCGATGACCTTGGCGATGATCTGCCGGGTCTCCATCAGGTCGTCGCTCACCGCCTTCAGCTTCAGGGCGCTGCCGCCGGTCTGGACGATCAGCGGGTCGTGGATCATGAGGCGGCTGTGGGGGAGCATATCCCGCCGGGCGCCCGAGACGAACAGCAGCGCCGCCATGGAGGCCGCCAGCCCCACGCACACCGTCCGAACGGGGCAGCTCACCGCCTGCATCACGTCGTAGAGGGCCATGCCGCTGTCCACGCTTCCGCCGGGGCTGTTGATGTACAGGGTGATCTCCCCCTCCGGGTCCTGCCGCTGGAGGTGGCGCAGCTGCCGGACCAGGGCGTTCACCGAGTCCGGGGTCACCTCCCCCACCAGCTCCACCTCCCGGTGGGAGAGCATCTCGTCCTGGATGGGAATGAGGTGGTAGCCGTAGGTGGATTCCTTGATGATGCTGGCTTCGTTTGCGACGTACATATTGACTCCTCCTTAATATTGTGTTAGTTGGTGCTGGAGGGGCGCTCCCGGCCATCCCGGCCGGGAGCGCTCCGTTCCTCAGGGATGGGGATGGGACGCGGCGTCCAGACCGCCGTTTTTCTGTATCTGCTCCGCCGCGTTCAGCAGTGCGTCCACGCCGGTCTCTCCCCGGTCGATCATGGCGAGCATATCCGGATTCACTTTACGGATCGTATCCCTCGCCGGTTTATGGCCCTGGGCCGCCGCCTTCACGCACCATTTCGACGCCTCCAGCGTGTCCCGCGGCACCCCCCGCCCCAAGGTGTAGAGCATAAACAGAACATATTGGGATTCCGCATTGCCCTGCTCCGCCGCCCGGTGGAACCACTCTGCCGCCTGGGTGTCATCCTGCGGGACCCCCCTGCCCTTTAAATAGCGGTGGCCTAATACACACTGAGATTCGGCGTCGCCCTGCTCCGCCGCCTTTCGGTACCATTCCGCCGACTGGGCCGCGTCCCGGGGAACCCCCTCGCCCAAGCCATAGCAGCGGGCCAGGTTGACCTGCGCAAAAGCAAAGCCCTGCTCCGCCGCCTTTCGGTACCACTTCGCGGCCTGAACCATGTCCCGGGGGACGCCCTTGCCCAGATCATAGCAGCAGCCCAGATTGAACTGCCCGCCGGGGTGGCCGTTTTCCGCCGCCCTCCGGGACCACTCCACGCACTTTTCCCAATCCCGCCTGACGCCGTCGCCGTTGGCGTAGTTCAGTCCCAGCTGGAACTGGGCCTCCGGGTCGTGCTCTGCCAGGGCCAAAAGCTCCTCCATGCTCCTGTTCGCCAGTTTGTTCATAACGTCAGTCCCCTTTCTCATTTGATTTGGTGTGTGCTGTTGTTTCCCGCTGCCGCCGCGCGCGCCCCTGTCGGCACGCTCGCCCCTTGCGGGGGTTCTGGCAGCGCTTCGCCCCTGACGGTGCTTTGCCCAGGGATGCGGGCTTTGGACGGGCGGGGTTCAGTTGGCAAGGTGCCTCGCGGGTACGAGTACATTATGCCGGAAAAAACGGAGATACATCGTAAAAACTACAATTTAGTTTTCCAGCGAAAAATAACACGGGACGGGGGCTGCCCCGTCCCGTGCTGATTGACAACCGCCTCCCGCTCCGGCCGCTACGGCCCGCTGAAAGCCCAGCCGAGCAGTCCCTCCGGGAGGCCGTCTGGCCTGGCCTGATTGACCGCCCGGACCGCCTCGCGGGGACTGCCCTCCCCGGGGAAGCTGCCGTCCCCGTCCACGCAGTACCACTTGAACTGATACAGGATATTCTCATAAGCCTGACCGGCGTTTTTGTGAAAGACGGGCCGCAGCTGGAACGCCTTCCCGGAGGACTTCTCCTTGCGCTCCCCATCCAGGCGGAGGTAGTCAAAGCAGACGCGGGCTTTCGCGGCTTTGTAAGCCCTCCGGTCCTCCGCCGCCTGCGCGCAGGCCTCCTCCGCGGCCTTGCGGGTGCTTTCCGCGGCCGCGAGGGCCTTTTTGAGCTCCTTCACGCGGGCGGGGTCCTTCCAGGCTCCGCCTTCATACGCCTCCAGGGCCTCCTTCGCGCGGTCACGCTCCTTTTCCGCGCGGCCGCGGGCCTCCTCCAGCCTCTGCGCCTCCCGGCGGTACGCCTGCGCGTAAAGCTCCTTCCCCGCCAGGAAAAAGACGCAGCCGCTGTACAGGTCCACCGCCAGCGGAATGTAGCAGCGGGGGTTCCCGCCCCGCTTCAGGGCGTCTTGAAGCGCGTCAAGCCGCTCCGGGTCCAGCACACAGAACCCGTTGCCCTTCAGGCCCCAGCCCTCGGGAGGCGGCACGCCGGCCGGGTCCTTTTTGTCGAAATAGTAGCCCTCGGGACTGCCGCAGTATGCCTCGAACAGCCCCATGGTGAAGTCCCGCTTCCTCCGGGCCCCCCTTTTAAAGGGTTCCCATTTGGCCCCCTCCTCAGCTTCCTCCCAGTTCTCCCCCGGGTCCTCCTGCTTGATGAGGGGATATCCGCTGTCCTGGAGCCAGGTCTTGATCCTGATGTGGAGCGCCATCCGCGCCAGCCGGCCGGTCAGCCAGAGCAGGTAGTCCACCGGCCTGCCCCCGTCGCGGCAGGTCAGGCCGTGCAGCCGGCCGGCGATCTCCATCCCTCCCGCCTCGCGCTCCTTCCGCAGCCTTTTCGCCAACTCCGCCAGATCCCGCTTCAGCTGTGCCGTGGAGAAGATAAGCTCCCCTTTCTGCTTACCGCCCGCCGGACCGTCGCACCGCCGCTCCCGCCAGCCCGGTTCCAGGGCTCCCTCTTCCCAGGCCAGCCCCCGCTTCAGCAGGGTATCCAGGCAGTCGCGCTGGTCCCACAGGCTGGTATCCTTATAATAGATATCGTGAGCCGCCAGGTAGTCCACCAGCCACAGGTAATACTCCGTGTCCGTGATCAGCTTTGACCGGTATCCCGCGTCGTTCAGCCACAGCTCCTCCCAGAAGTCCCGGCGGCTCCTGCCCGGCGTCCTTTTCAGCAGCTTTCCTCTGGCCCCATCCGGGTTGGCCGCCATGGCCCCGGCCAGCCGCTTTCCGACCTTGGGCCCGTCCTCCCGCCGCGGGGCCCGCTTCATCTTAATGTAAAGCTGTGGAAAATGCTCCTCCAGCAGCCCCGTGACGCCGTCCGCCCAAAAGTACCTATACAGGAAGGAGTCCTCGCCGTCCAGGATATACCCGCGGATCAGGTCGCTGAAAAACGCGTCGCGGACCGCGCTCACAGGCCGTTCCATTGCAGTCCCCTCCCGTAACGCCTCGCCTGCCGGAGGGGGCCGTCGCAGAGGCCGCCGTATACCTCCAGCGCCTTGTCCGTGTCCGCCAGGGGGGCGATCCCCCGCTGGAACAGGTACAGGTTCACGATCTCCTCCAGCTCCCGGCAGAAGTCACGGGGGATTTCCGTCCCCGCCTCCCTGAAAAGCTCCACAAAGCGCTCGCAGGCGGCGCAGTACTCGTCCAGGTCCTCGAAGCTCTGAACCAGCAGCAACAGGTCCCAGCTCCTGCTCCCCAGCTCCTCATTTCGCTCGACCTCACCCTCCCAGAACAGGGCGCGGGTCTCCTCATCCAGCTCATCCAGGGGGTCATAGGCGTCGTCCAGAAGGTCATAGTCATAGTCCCCGTCGTCCTCAAACAGAGCGCCGTCCTCCTCCGGCCCGTCCGCGCCGTCAAGCGGCTCCGCCGCCTCCGGCTGTTCCATCTTCTCCGTCTCGTCCGCCGCCTCCGGCTGTTCCGTTTCCTCCGGCTTGTCCGCCAGGAGCTCCGGGCGGTTCCCGGCCATCTTCCACTGGGGTGTCAGGGCAAGCTCGTCGTCCAGGTTCCCCACGTACAGGTCCGTAAAGCCGTGACGCCGGCGGCAGTCCTCGATGGGAAGATAGAGGTGAAAGCCGAAGTGTTCATCATAGCCCCATCTCAGGTCGTTTTGCCTGGCCCCGTCCGGCCCGTTCGTGATACACCAGCCCCGGATGAACCACTTGGCCTGCTCCAGCAGGAAGGCGAAGTCGGTCCGCTCCTTTAGACTTCCGCCCCGGGCGTAGTAGTACCCGCCACGGCACAGGCCGCACCGCATGACCAGATAGAGGTACAGGCCGTACAGCTCCCGCCGCGTCCGAAGATGGGCGTTCACGCGGCGCTTCGCGGCAAAGGGCTCCGCGCGCAACTTCGCCTCCCACAGGGACAGCATCTCCTCCACCAGGCCGTGGAGCTTTTCCGGGGAATACGCCCCCTTCTTGTCCGTGACGTCCCGTTGGAAGGAGTAGTCGTGGCCCTTCATATGGCGCAGAAGCTCGTCCGCCGCCTCTTGAAGCCGCTCCAGATTTTTTTGCTGGACATCCAGCTTTTCCTTGGACAATTCCATGAATACGCACCGTTCCTCTCCTAAAATGGGGATAGGGTCCGCGGAGCCGCCCCCGCGCGTCTATCCTAGCATGATACTAGTAAGCCGTCAAGAAATATATTGTAAAATATACGATCAAAAAAATCCCGAGTCGTCATACTGTGCTTGTGCGGTGCGCTGAGACATGGTATAATGAGACAGCGCAAAGCCGGAAAAATCAGAAAAATTAGGAGGCCGATTATATGAAACAGGAACAGGACCCCATTGTCCGGCTCAAGGCGGAGTGCGCCAAAGAGGGGCTTGAGCTCTCCGACGACCTGAGCACGGTCCGCGTCACGGCAAGGTGCCTGCCCGACGAGCCGGAGGAGCTGACGGAGGAGCAGATGGAGGACATGACCCCCGAGGAGATCGCGCGGGAGCGAAAGAAGAATCTGGAATGGGAGTGGAACTCCTTCACCGGCCATCTGGTCGGATCGCTTCGGCGCGCCCATCTGTATGAGGCCGTCTACCTGAGCGACTCCAAGTATCCCGACGTGGTGTACCGGGATTTTTCGGCCTTCGCGGAGGCGTATCGGGTCCGCTGCGATTCCGAGGAGCCCAGCTGGGATGAGACCATGGGGGTCCGGCTGTCCACCCAGCTTCCCCGGGCGGTCGTGGTGGACCCGGACCACCCCTGCCTCTCCGCCCGGGACGGCGTGCTGTTCAACAAGGACCAGACGGAGCTGATCTGGTATCCCTACGGGAAGGCGGGGGAAACCTACACGGTGCCCGACGGGGTCAAAAAGATCGGCAAAGGGGCCTTCGCGGCCACGATGCACACCGTCACGCAGAGGTATCAGGACGGGAGCCCCGTGGAGCAGCTCTGGCGCACGGTGAGCGCCAACGTCATAGACAGCGACGGCGGCGGCGGCGTGGAGTATGAGACGCGCACGGCCAAAGTGGTGAAATACGTGTTCAACCGGGACCTGCTCCGCGTGGTCCTGCCCGACACGGTGACGGAGATCGGGCCGGAGGCCTTTGACCACTGCATTTTCCTGAAATCCGTCAAGCTGCCCTCCGCCCTGGAGGAGATCGGGTACAAGGCCTTCAAGGGCTGCAAGGAGCTGCGGGAGATCAGCCTGCCCGACAGCCTGGAGCGCCTCACCCCGTACGAGACGGATGGCGCGTACTACACCAGCTTTTTCCCCGACAACCTGGAGCGGGTGAATTTCCTGGGCGCCCGGTGCCGGCTCCAGCCCTTTGCGGTCTACCAGACGTGGAGGTGCAGAACACAGGAGCTCATCGAGCCGTACACCCCCGGCTTTTTCTTCGAGATGTTCAAAAGCGAACTGGATGTCACCATCACCTTCGCGGCCGAAAACGAGCGGTTCTCCTCGGAGGACGGCGTGATCTTCAACAAGGACAAGACGGAGCTGATCTACTGCCCCCAGTGGAAGAGCGGCGCCTACACCGTCCCCAGGACCGTCACCCGCGTCAGGGAAAAGGCGTTCGCGAACTGCGGCGAGCTGACCCGGGTCGTCTTCGCGGGGGGCGCGGTGACAGACATTGAGGACCGCGCGTTTTACGGCTGCTCCTCCCTGCGGGAGATCGGCCTGCGCGGCGTAAAGCGCGTCGGGAAGGAGGCGTTCTTATTATGCACGGCCCTGGGGCGCGTTGACCTGGACGGCGCGGAGCACATCGGGGACAAGGCGTTCTCCTCCTGCAAGGCCCTGGCGCATATCGGCCTGCGCGGCGTGGAGCACATCGGGGACGAGGCGTTTTCCTATTGCGAGGCCCTGACGCACATCGAGCTGGACTGCGTGAAATACATCGGGTACAAAGCGTTCGAAAACTGCTCCGCCCTGGGTCCCACGGTCACCATCCCCGGAAGCTGTGAGCAAATGAGCGAATTCGCGTTTTCCTGGAAGAAGGATTTCTCTACAAAGGCAAAGGAGCCGTCCTTGAAGACGCTGCGCGTTCCCCAGGACACGAGGATGTTCAATCCTAAGGGATATTCCCGCTTTTCCCACATATTGGACGGCGTATACCTCCCCGAGGTCGTCCGCTATTGACGGGCGCGGCCTTTTTATGTGGACGCCGGGACAAAGCGCAGGCATTGCGGGCCGCGCCTGCCCGGTTTTGGACATGAAAAACCAGCATATCTATGTGTCCATTATGCGGGCGGGGGTATGACCCCCGCCCGGGCCCCGTCAGGCGGTCTCGGCCAGCAGCCCGCTGACCCTGATCCGTCCGGGCGACATCCTGCGGAAGCGGGTGTCGGTCACGTGCCCGTCCTGCCACCTGTAACGGAGGCGGACGGCCCCGGTGGCGATGCACCGCTCCAACGCACCCCGGCACTCCTGGACGTAGAGCAGCCGGTCGATGACGGCGTGCTCCAAGCCGATCTCGGCGCGGTACTCCAGACAGGGCTGGACATCGCAGGAGGTCAGCCGGCCGACGGACCGGGACAGGAGCTGTGCCTGCCGGAGGGAGGACTGGCGCAGGTTTTCGCGGATAACGTGGATGGAATACTCTTTCGCGTTCTGATTGGATGCCATGGTAGGCTCCCCCTTTCAAGAGTTGCCCCCTCCCGCTGAAAACGAGAAAAGGGCATAGTATGGCCTCAGCCATCTATACCCACGCACTCACATATTTTATTTGAACTTATTATACACGGTCTGGATCGCTTTGTCAATCGCTTCGCAAAAAAATTTTGGGCGGCGGACTGCAAACGGCGTTACACCGGCGCGGCCCGGCTGGGCGTGGAGGCCCTGGAGCCGGGGGTGAAGGGCTGCAGCCTTGTTCATTTATCCCCCCCTAAATCCCGGGGGACCCTCCGCCATGTGGAGGGCGGGGATATCCGTACGGAACCCCTTTATTGCCGCAATGTGCGCAGGACCCCGCCGAAATCTCCGGCGAGGCCCTGCAAAGGTGAATGAAGAGGATCGCAATTTTAGGGAAGGACTGATTAAATCGGCAAGAGCGGTTTGCAAGAGATTTTCCGCCATAGTAAGGCGTGATTTCGCAGGAATAATTGTGTTTATTTCAAGAAATCACAACGAAGCTGCGGCGAAAAAGATCCGCAAAGCGCCGCAGACGCATTTAATCAGCGCTTCTTTAGTTGGGGCCGTTCTTATTTGGCCTCCTGATTTTTGGGCTTGCGGAAGCCCCGGTAGATGAAGTAGCCCAGCGCCGCGATGATGACCACCGCGCCGATGTCGATGCCTACCACCAGCTTCTCCGCCAGGGTCATGGGGGTGACGAAGGTGGAGCCGGGCATCAGGCCGCACATCACCTTGGAGTTGGCCACGGCGTACAGCACGTGGTGCATGGCCTCCCGGCCATAGAGGTAGTGGGCGGCGTTGTCCTTTTCAAATTTCCACACGGCGAACTCGCTGGTGGTCAGCGCCGCGTCGCCTCCCGCCTCGATCATCTGATAGGCGTTCATAAAGGTGGGGGAGCCGGTGTTGGCGTTGTCGGTGATGGCGAACCCGTTGAAGCCCCACTCGCCGCGCAGCACCTCGGTGATCAGCGGGTAACAGCCGCCGGTCCAGGTGTAGCCGATGCGGTTGAAGGCCGTCATGATGGCGTTGACCGCGGGGAAGTCCCGGCTGGCGTTGCGGTAACCGCCGTTTCCGTCCTCCTCCACGTAGTTCAGGGTAACGGGATCGTTTTCAATACACATCTGGAAGGGCAGCAGGTAGATTTCCCGGACGGCCTGCTCGTTGGACCAGGTGCACACGCCGAAATTGCCCACCCGGTCGCCCCGGTGGTTCTCCTGGTCGTTGAGGGCGAAGTGCTTGACGAAGGTGTACATACCCTTGCTGGCCGCGCCCCGGCTGGTGGCGGCGGCGATGGCGCCGGACAGGTAGCCGTCCTCGGAGTAGTACTCGTTGTTCCGGCCGGAGAAGGGCAGGCGGTGGATGTTCATGGCGGGGGCATACCAGCCCACACAGCCGCCGATGTTGGCCTGATTACCGATCATTTCGCCGTAGCGGGCGGCCAGCTCCTGGTTCCAGGTCTGGGCCAGCACCAGGGTTCCGCAGTAGCTCACGCCGGTGCCGCCGCCCGTCAGGCCGGTAGCCGCATCCTGATCCAGAGCGAAGGGCTTGCCCACGCTCTGGATTTCCGCGTTGCCATAGCCGGAGGTGGCGATGATGGTCTGGTAGTCCTCAGGGGTGAGCTGGTCCAGCAGCTCCTCCCACAGGGGATCGCCGTAGTCTTTCCCCCGCAGGTCGATGAGCTGGAGGCCGTTCTTCGCGCCGTACACCGGGTCGGCGGTGAGGGAGGAGGCGTCGGCGGGATTCAGAGAGTCGAAGCCGTCCAGCTTGGCCAGATCCCCGGCGCTGATGGTCTTGGTATAGGTGTAGCTCTTGCCGTCGGAGCCGTTGATCTCGTTGCCCCAGGTGGAAATCTGGCCGCTGACCTCGCCATCAGTGGAGGGCCAGGAGCCCTGCCAGTCATTGCGGGTGAGGTACTCATAGCCGCCGTGGATGAAGTCGAAACGGTTGGTGACGGGGACGCCCGCCGCGCTGACGGCATAGGTGTCCAGGTCCATGGAGCCGACGGTATACCGGCTGGCAAACGCGGCGTCGCCGTCCTCGGTCATGCCGTCCTCCGTGGTATAGCCCTTGGCGGCCAGCACGTTGTTCACCGCGTCGTGGGCGTCGTGGGCGGCGGTGATGTAGTAGTCCCCGGCGTCCAGAATAAAGGTCTTGGCACGGGTGTAGTCGTAGGCCTTGAGCTGCTCCTTGTCAAAGGCGACGGTGACGGTGCCGCTCTGCCCCGGCTGGAGCAGTTCCGTCTTGCCGAAACCCGCCAGCTGGACGGCGGATTTCTCCACCTTGTTCTGCTTGTCGTAATCGGTATAGGGGGACTGGATGTAGACCTGCACCACGTCCTTGCCCGCCACAGGGCCGGTGTTCTTTACGTCCACGGTGACGGTGCAGGTATCCCCGCTCCAATTGGCCTTAAAATTGGACCAGTCGAAGGTGGTGTAGCTCAGGCCGTAGCCGAAGGGGTAGCGCACGGTGGAGGCATAATCATAGGCCCCGGCGTTGCCGGTCCCCATGACCACGTCCTCATACCGGGTCTCATAGTAGCGGTAGCCCACATAGATGCCCTCTTTGTAGGCCACGTAGTTGTATTTGGTCATCTCGCCGCCCTCGGTCATATACTGGAAGTCGCCGTAGTTGGCGGCGGCGGGGGCGCTGGCGGCGTCATAGGCGAAGGTGTCCACCGTCTTGCCGGAGGGGTTGATGTCCCCGGCGAAAATGTCCGCCACGGCGTTCAGGCCGAAATTGCCCACGCTGGACACGGTGAGAATGGACTTGATGCTGGGGAACTGGTCCACCCAGCCCAGCTCCATGGCGGCGGAACTGTTCACCAGTAGCACCACGTCGTCATAGTTCTCATCGAGATATTGGAGAATCTCCAGCTCGGTGGTGTCGGGCTCCAGGTAGCTTCTGGCCTGGTCGGTGGGGTTGTCGGCGTGGCTGTACATGGACCGGGGCATATCCCGGCCCTCGCCCACCTTGCGGCCCCAGACGAACACGGGGACGGTGCCCTTGGCGCTATCCAGCAGGCCGGACTCCTTCTCCATCACGTCCAAGGGACACTCGTTGATGGAGAAGTCCTCGCCGTCGCCCCAGCCAATAGAGCCGGAGCCCAGGCCGTAACCGCTGCCGTTTCCTTTGTCGTAAAAATCCCACAGAGTCTCGTTCACGCCGAACCCCTGGTCCTGGAAAGCGACGCGCAGGGTCATGCCGGGGTCAGCGGGGAAGCCCATGGACACCATCATGTCATACCAGCCGTTGCTCATCAACTTGGTGGAGGAACGGCTGAAGAAGCTGAAGGTGGTGTCCTTGTCGAAGGGCATCAGACCGTCGTTTTTCAGCAGCACCGCGCCCTCCCCCATGATCTCCTCGTTGAGGGCCTGCTCGACGGCCGCCATCTCCTCGGCGGTATAGTCAGACTTGTTGTACTGGAGGTCCAGGGAGTCGTTATACCCCTTGGGCTGCTTGACGGTGACGGTGGTGTCGTCGCCCAGATAGCCGTTGATGACGTTCATGTTGGGCGGGATCATCACATTGGCCACGATGGCGACCACCAGGGTGAGGGCAATGAGGACGCTGGGAACAGCAGTGCGCAGGATACGTTTCGCTTTCATCTCATTTTCTCCTCTCAAAAGAATCGTGAACAGTTGGGGCGGAAGCCGGCGGAGGGGCCCTCCCCGCCGGTCTGCCCTGTTCTGTCCACGATGCTACAAAATAAAATCCAATTTGTCTATAGCATTACCGTACTTTGCGCGCTGGGCGCCGCAGTTGGTCAATCCGCCTCCCTTTTCGCGGCGGAAAGCATCATATCCAAGGAAAAAATTCCCTCCTCGATCTGAACGGACAGACCGCCGCCGTACTGCTCCGCCACGGTTTTCATACTCAGCATCCCAAAACCGTGGTAGTTTTCATCCCCTTTGGTGGTAACAGGCAGTCCGCCCCGCATGGTAAACGTACCGGCGCAGGGATTCTCCACGTGAATGTGGACCAGCTCTCCCTGCCGGCGCAGGGAAAGGCTGATGACCCGCTCCCCCTCCGGGAGGACCTGCACCGCCTCCATGGCGTTGTCAATGGCGTTGCCCAGCAGGGCGTACAGGTGGTGGGGCTTGACGAACTCCAGCCCCCGCCCGTCCGCCATACACAGCAGCTGGATGCTGCGCTCCCGGCAGGCCAGGGTTTTTTCGGTCAGGATCACGTCCAGCACCTCGTTTCCTGTTTTGACCAGGGCGGAATATTCGTCCAGGACGCGGTCCAGCTCGGCCAACTCCTCCGCGCCGCCCTGGCGGCGGAGCCGCTCGCTCTGGTGGCGCAGGTCGTGATACTTGATGTTGATGAGATCCACGCTCTTTTTGGCCAGCTCATACTGCCGCTTGCCCTGCTCCACCACATAGCGCACCCCGGTCAGCTCGTCCGTCAGCTCCCGCTGGGAGAGCTGGCTGTTCAGCAGCACCAGAATGAGAACGCACACCAGGATGTTGTAGGACCGCTCCAGAAGCAGGGAGGCCCGGCCCGTGGTATAATAGTTGGTCACCATGTTGAAGATCACGTCCGCCACGATGAGCAGGCCGGTGTGTCCCACAATACTGTTTCGCCCCAGGCGCAGGTCATGATTGGTTTTCAGCTTGGGGTCCAACAGCTCAAAGGCAGTCAAGTAGACGATGAAATAGGCGTCCACATAGAACACGACGCTGAGCCATGCAAAATCGGTGAACGACGTGGGCCCGGCGGCATAGGGCTGGACAAAGCTTCCGAAGATGACGCTGAACTGGGTGGCGTCGTCGAACGCGGCATAGATCAGATAGGCCAGGTGCTGGACCGTATACCCCGCCACGGCGCAGAAGAGCAGATTGCCGAAGGGCTCGTCAAAGCAAAACCACAGGGCCAGCAGCGTCAGGCTGAACAGCGACAGGAACAGGAAGGACACGTACCACGCATTTTCAAACGGGATGGGAAACAGCGCCGCCGCTGCCAGCAGTCCGGCCGTACTGACAGCCAGCCGGAAGCAGAAGCGGCGCTTGCGTCCCAGACGCAGCAGAAAAAGCCCCTCGCCCGCGATCAGCTGGAGCATAAACAGCAGCTTGTAGCTGTGCAGTCCAGTGATCACGGCCTAACCCCCCTGCCCAAGGTAGGCGGCCACCGCGGTGGCCAGCTCCCGCTTCTTGGACCGGCTCACCCGCAGCCATTCCCCGGCCACGCACACCTGCTCTCCGGTGAACTGGGTGACATACCGCAGGTTGATGAGATAGGACACGCTGCACCGGAAAAAGGACGCCGCCGGGAGCTTCTGCTCCAGGGAGGACAGCTTGCCCCGGACGGAAAAAACGCCCTGCTCCGTGTGGTAGGTCAGGTCGTGGTCCAGCACCTCGATATAATAGATGGACGAGGAGGGGAGCACCCGGGTGACGCCCCCGATATTCAGCACCAGCTCGGTACCCTTCGCCAGCTTGAGGGCCCGCACCGCCCGCCGCAGCTTCATATCAAAGGCGGTGGGGTTCACCGGCTTGACGATGAAGTCGAAGGCGTTCACGTCATAGCCCTGGACGGCGTACTGCACCATGCTGGTGACAAAGATGAGCATGGTCACCGGGTCCGCCTTCCGGAGCTGCTCGGCGGCGGACATACCGTCCAGTCCCGGCATTTTGATGTCCATAAAGACGATGTCATACCGGGGCTGATAATCCTGGAGAAAGCGCGCCGCCTCTGCGAAATGGGCAGTGGTGAAGGTATTTCCGCTTTCTTGAGAGAACCGGGCAAGATGGTACTCCAGCGCCTGGACCGCCAATGCGTCGTCTTCTACAATCGCCACTGATATCCTCGTATGTACCACCTCCTGTCAATCTGATTGTAACAGTTGACGGAGGATGTGTCAACAGACGTGAATGAGTCCCGCTTTTCGAACAATTTTACCGAAAAGCGGGGGCCTCCCGGCCTGCTTGTACGGCGCTTACCCCTGCGCCGTGGTCCTGCGGAAGCGCTCGCCGGAAAAGCGCGTGGAGCCTGCGCCCTGCACGCGAATCATAGGGGGCGCCCCTTTCGCGCATTTTACGTTTTTGTCTTTACTTCCATAAAGCGGCGTGGTACAATGTTCCCATCCGCCGCGCAGACGCGGCGCGCCCCAGCGGCAGATCAAGACGAGGAGGCCCCGTGATGCAAAAAGAGACGTCAGAGCGCAGCGAGCTGCTCTTCGAGGCCATTTTGGCGCTGAAGGACCAGGAGGAGTGCCGGGCCTTCTTCCAGGACCTGTGCACCGTGGCCGAGCTGAAGGCCATGGCTCAGCGGATCGAGGTGGCCCAGCTCCTGGACCAGGGGCTCATCTACAACGACATTCTCCAGCGCACCGGGGCGTCCAGCGCCACCATCAGCCGGGTGAACCGGGCGCTGCAATATGGCGCGGACGGCTACAAAACCGTTCTCCCCCGGCTGAAAAAATGACGGACGCGTACACCGTGCTGGCCCGGTGCTATGACCGGCTCACCGCCGACGTGGACTACGAAAAGTGGGCGGACTACGTGGAACGGCATCTGCGCAGGCTGAAGCGCCCCGTCCGCCGTCTGGCGGAGCTGGGCTGCGGCACCGGCAGCCTTACCGCGCTGCTGGCCCGGCGGGGATATTCCGTCACCGCCGTGGACCTTTCTCCCGACATGCTGGCCATGGCCGAGCAGAAGTGCCGGGGGCTGGACGTGCGGCTGGTCTGCCAGGACATGTCACGTCTGGCCCTGCCGTCCCCGGCGGACGCGGTGATCTCCTGCCTGGACAGCGTAAACTATGTCACAAGGCCCGCCGCCCTGCGCCGGGCCTTCCAGCGGGCGCACCGGGCCCTGGTCCCCGGCGGGCTGTTTCTCTTCGACGTCAAAACCCCCGCCGCCCTGGAGGGAGCGGACGGCCAGACCTGTCTGGACGAGGACGAGGACCTGTTCTGCGTCTGGCGCGGGGACTACTACCCCAAGCGCCGGATGTGCGGCTACGGGCTGGACCTGTTCCTCCGGGAGGAGGACGGGCGCTGGAGCCGGAGCGGCGAATACCATGAAGAGTACGCCTATACCCCGGAGGAGCTGGAGGGCTTTCTCCGGGAGGCGGGCTTCCCCTCTGTCAAGCAATATGGCGATAAAACCATGTCCGCCCCCAGGCCGGGGGCCTTCCGGGTCTTTTTCGCCGCGGAAAAGGAGCTGTCATAATGGATCAAATTGTCCGCGTCATCGCCAAGGACGCCCCCGTGAAAGCCATGGCCATCTCCGCCCGGGACACCGTGGAGCGCTCCCGCGCCATCCACAACTGCTGGCCGGTGGCCACCGCCGCCCTGGGCCGCCTGCTTATGGCCGCGTCCATGATGGGCGCCGTTATGAAGGCGGAAAACGGCGCCGTCACCCTCCGGGTGAAGGGCGGCGGGCCGCTGGGCGCGCTCACCGCCGTGTCCGACAGCCGCGGCAACGTCCGGGGCTATGTGCAAAACCCCGCTGTAGACGTGCCCCGAAAGGCCAAGGGCAAGCTGGATGTGGGGGCCGCCGTTGGCGCGGAAGGCGAGCTGACCGTCATCCGGGACCTGGGTCTGAAGGAGCCCTATGTGGGGTCGGTGCGGCTGGTGGGCGGCGAGATCGCCGAGGATGTGGCCGCCTACTTTGTGGAGAGCGAGCAGGTGCCCACCGCCTGCGCCCTGGGGGTGCTCATCGCGCCGGATCAGACGGTCCAGGCGGCGGGGGGCTACCTCATCCAGCTCCTGCCCGGGGCGGACGAGGCGGTGGTGTCCGCCGTGGAGCGGGGCGTGGCCCGCCTGGGTGCGGTGAGCGCCCGGTTGGACGGAGGGATGGACCCCATGGGCCTGCTGCGGGAGGTGCTGGGCGAGTTTGAGTTGGAAGTGCTGGAAACCGCCCCCATTGAATACCGCTGCTACTGCACCAGGGAGCGGGTCAGCCGCGCCCTCATCAGCATGGGCAGGGACGAGCTGGACTCGCTGATCAAGGAACAGGGCGGCGCGGAGCTGACCTGCCAATTCTGCGACAAGGTGTACCGGTTCAGCGCAGAAGAGCTGAATTCCCTGCGGGAGGAGGCCATCGCCAAGTAACTCCAATTTTTTTGAATTTTGATCTTGACAGAATGGGGCCCGTTTGTTATAATCATCTTCGCCGTATGACAAACGGATTGGACAACGGGAGCATAGCTCAGCTGGGAGAGCACTTGCCTTACAAGCAAGGGGTCACAGG
>CANDCH010000005.1 GCA_947383145.1 uncultured bacterium | reverse complement strand
TCGGTGAGGCCGTGGAACTTCTCCGGCAGGGGCAGCAGGGACTTGGACAGCAGGGTGATGGTTTTGGCCTTGACGGAGATTTCTCCCCGCTTGGTACGGAACACTTCCCCCTCCGCGCCCACGATATCGCCGATGTCATACTTCTTGAAAGCGGACAGGGCCTCCTCACCCACATCGTCGATGCGGACATAGAGCTGGATGCGCCCCGCCCCGTCCTGGAGGTCGGAAAACACCGCCTTGCCCATCCCCCGCTTGCTCATGAGACGGCCTGCCAAACGGACCGTCTGGCCCTCCATCTCCTCGAAGCGTTCCTTCACCTCATTGCTGTGGTGGGTGACGTCAAACTTGGTGATCATGAAGGGGTCCTGTCCCTGCTCCTGCAAAGCGGCGAGCTTGTCCCGCCGGATCTGGAGCAGCTCGGATAAGGAGGGCTCCTCCTGAACGGTCTGCTGGCTGTTGGTCTGGTCAGACATTGATCTTCTCTCCTTTGTATATAGGCGCGGCCGTCCTCATCGCTGGATGGAGACCACCTCGTATTCAATATTTCCGGCGGGGGCCTCCACCACGGCGATGTCGCCGACGGCTTTGCCCAGCATGGCCTTGCCGAAGGGAGATTCCTCTGAAATGCGGCCGTTCATGGGGTCGGCCTCCTGGGAGCCCACCACCTGATAGCTCTCCTCCTCCCCGGTGATCACGTCCTTCACCGTGATCTTGCTGCCCATGCCCACCACATCGGTGTCGTCGTTGTTTTCCTCAATGACCACATGGTTGGCCAAAATGTTCTCAACCTCAGCAATGCGGGAGTACAGCTTGCCCTGCTCGTTTTTCGCCTCGTCGTACTCGCTGTTCTCGCTCAGGTCGCCGAAGGACCGGGCCTCCTTGATGAGATCGGCCACCTCCTTCTCCCGCACGGTCTTGAGGTAGTTCAACTCTTGTTTCAGTTCCTCCAGGCGCTCTGCGCTCAGCTTGAATTCCTTGGCCATCTTTGTCCCATCCTTTCTGGATTCCCCCGCGATGCGGCGGGGATCCGCAGCCGGCGGCGGCAGGCCGCAATCATTGTTCTATGGAATTATAGATACTTTATCCACCTTTGTCAAGTGGTCCCGGGCCTGCCGCCGGACCGGACGGTTATTTTTTCCGCGGTGCGGTCCGTTTTTTCTTCCGTCCGCTTCCCAGCATACCGGCCAGCGCCCCGCCGCACAGGCAGCCCGCCAGCTCAATCAGGGCCTGCGCGCCCAGCGCCATTCCGTCGCTCATGAGCAACCCAACCGCCAGGATGAGCAGATAACATACCCCGCCTGCGGCAAGACCGCCAAGCAGGCGGCGGGATTTCCACCGGGAGCAGGCCAGCAGGCCGCCCCCAAAGCAGCCCAGCACACAGGCCGCCGCCGTGATCTGGGGGGCGGCGTCCTCCTTCAGCACTCCATTGGACACCGCCAGCGCGCCAAGCAGCAGCACCGTCAGCTCCAACCCCAGGGCCAGAAGGCCGCCCAGGGCCACCCCCGTGGCCATTTGAACGGCGTTGGTTCCCTGCGCCTCCGCCTTACCCATAAAAGCACCCCTTTTCACATGGTTTTCACCGGCAGCACCGCATTGTACGGTGCTGTCTCTACCATATGCAAAAGGGGTGCTTGTCATGCCGGAACCGAACCTTTATTTGTCGTCCTTTTTGTCCTTCTTGTCCTTTTTCTCCTCTTTCTCGGGGAGCGGGGCATCCTCGGTGCTCTGAGTGCCCTTGCTGGAAATGGCCCACTTGGTGAACTCAATCCGAACGCGGTCGGCGCCGGTCTCCATCACAATGGTCTGCTCCTTCACCGCGCAGATGGTGCCCACAATGCCGCCGATGGTGGTGATTACGTCGCCCACCTTCAGGCTGCTGCGCATCTCCTCCGCCGCTTTTTTCTTTTTGTTCTCCGGCCGGATCAGCATGAAGTACATGACGGCGATCATGACCACAATCATAATAATTTCTACAGGCACGAATTTTTCCTCCAATATCAGTTTAATGATGAATACGCAATAGAATTATTATAGCGGATTCCGCTGGGAAACACAACCCCTATTTTCCAAAAAACGCAAAATCCGTGTAAAAGCGGCTTAATCCGCCCGCCCGGCCAGCTTTTCGGAGTATGCGGCCCGAAAAGACGCAAACTGTCCCGCGTCCAAGGCGTCCCGGATGCGGCGGGCCAAATCGTTGTAGAAGTACAGATTGTGCATCACCGCCAGCCGCATAGCCAGCATCTCCCCCGCCACAAACAGATGGCGCAGATATGCCCTGGAGAAATTGCGGCACACAGGACAGCCGCAGCCGGGGTCGATGGGCCGGCCATCCAGCTTGAACCGCTCGTTTTTCAGGTTCAGAGAACCCTCCCAGGTAAACAGCTTGCCGTGGCGGGCGTTGCGGGCGGGCATGACGCAGTCGAAAAAATCCACTCCCCGGGCCACCGCCTCCACAATGTTGGAGGGCGTGCCCACTCCCATGAGATACCGGGGCTTGTCCGCGGGCATATGGGGCTCCACCGCCTCAATGATGGCATACATCACCTCGGTGGGCTCCCCCACCGCCAGACCGCCGATGGCATAGCCGCCGCAGTCGATTTTGGCGGTCTCCTTCATGTGCCAAACCCGCAAATCCTCATAGGTGGCCCCCTGGTTAATGCCAAACAGCACCTGTCCGGGATTGACGCACCCCGGCAAGGTGTTCAGCCTGTCATGCTCTGCCTTGCAGCGCTCCAGCCAGCGCAGGGTCCGCTCACAGGAGGCCTTGGCATAGCCGTAGGGGGCGGGATTCTCCACGCACTCGTCAAAGGCCATGGCCACGTCGCTGCCCAGGTTGGATTGGATGCCCATGGACTCCTCGGGGCCCATGAAGATGCGCTTCCCGTCGATGTGGGAGGAAAAGGCGACCCCCTCCTCGGTAATCTTCCGCAGCCCCGCCAGCGAGAACACCTGAAACCCCCCGGAGTCAGTGAGCATGGGGCCGTCCCACCGCATAAAACGGTGAAGCCCCCCCAGCTGCCGCACCACATCGTCGCCGGGGCGAAGATGGAGGTGATAGGTGTTGGACAGCTCAATCTGACAGCCGATATCCTTCAGGTCAAAGGCGGACAGTCCCCCTTTGATTGCTCCCTGAGTGCCCACATTCATAAACACCGGAGTCTGCACCGTTCCGTGGGGACAGACGAACTCCCCCCGTCGGGCCCTGCCCTCCGTCTTGATGACTCGAAACATTGTTATCCCTCACAGTTTCTGGAACCAGTTTTTCAGCTCCGCCTTGCGCTCCGGGGGCAGCAAGCTCTTTTTGATCCCCGCCTCCGCCCCGGCCAGGGCCTCCAGCTGGTGAAGGCAGGCGGCGGGGTCCGCCTGGGCGCGGATGCGGAGGAAGGCCTCCTCCGCCCCCAGCTCCCGCAGCCGGTCCGGACTGAAGACGCCAGCCCGCTCCAGGTTTGCCGCCAGCTTGGGCCCAATGTTGGGCAGGTCCGTCAGGCGTTCCATCCGCTCAGAACGCGGCGACACACTCGATTTCCACCCGGGCGTCCCTGGGCAGGGCCGCCACCTGATAGGCGGCCCGGGCGGGATAGGGCGCGGTGAAAAATTCCGCGTACACCTCGTTCATGGCGGCAAAGTCGGCGATATCCTTCAGCATGACGGTGGTCTTGACCACACGGGACATATCCAGTCCCTCCGACGCCAGAATGTTTTTGATATTGGCGAGGGACTGCCGGGTTTGGGCGGCAATATCCTCCCCGGCAAAAGCGCCGGAGGCGGGGTCGATGGGCAGCTGCCCGGACACGTAGACCACATTCCCCCAGCGGATGGCCTGGGAATAGGGTCCAATGGCGGCAGGGGCCTGATCGGTATGGATGGCTTTGTTCATCTGAATTGCTCTCCTTATTTTGATATTGGCCGGCAGCGGCGGGTTTCCTTCCGCTTTCATCGAAGCTCTACGGCGTAGCTCAGACGTTTTTCCCCCCCGGGGGCCAGCCGGATGGCGTGGGGCTTATCCATAAAGTCGCCGCTCTCGTCCTCATAGGCGGCGCAGCCGTGCCAGGGCTCCAGGCAGATATAGGGCGCGCTGGCGTCCGGCATGGTCCAGAACGCAATCATGGGGAAGCCGTCAAAGGACATATGGATCTCCCGGCCCCCGCCCGTCCGGCGCAGGGTCACGCCCTTGGAGCGCGGCCCCTCAAAAATCAGAGTGTCCACCTGGTCGAACACCCGGTGGTCCAGCCGGATGGTGTCGCCGTCCTCCAGCTCCGGCCCAAACCGTCCGGCGGCCAACAGGCCCTGGGCCGTGGGGATCAGGGGCCGGAGCTCCTCCTTTTCGTCGAACACCAGCCGGTAGTCCTCAAACCGCGCTCCCCCGTCCAGCGGGCAGTTGATTCCGGTGTGGGCCCCCACGCAGAACAGCAGATCCTCCCCGCCGGGGTTGCGCACCTCATACCGGGTGGAAAATCCCTGCTCCAGAAGCTGGTGGCAGATTCGGAGCACAAAGGGGCAGGGATAGCACGCCAGCGTCTCCGGGGAGTGGCGCAGCTCCATTACCACGTAGTCCTCTCCCTGCTCCGCCACGGCGAACTCACTGCGCCGGGCAAAACCGTGGCGGGCCATCTCACAGTCCTTTCCGTTGATGCGCACCGTCCCATCCTTCAGGTTCCCCACGATGGGGAACAGGTTTGGATTCCGGCCTGTCCAGGATTCCGCGCTGCCCTGCCAGATGTATTCCACACCCTGGCCGTCTCGAAAGGATACCAGCTCGCCGCCCTTGGTGTCCACCGCGGCGGCGTACTGCCCCCGTCTCAGTTCAATTCTCATGGTCTGTTCCTCCCTTTACGCTTTTCAACTGTGCTGGCTATGTCAACGCTCCGGCCACAGCTCCTCCGGGTACAGCCCAGCCTCGGTCATGGCCGCGATGGCGGAGGCGACGGCGGGCTTGTCCTCCCGGTAGGTGACGCCGTACCATTTGTCCTCGCTGGGAAGCACCCGAACCTCCGCCCTGCCCTCCCGGATCAGCTGATCCACCACGCTGGGCAGGAAATACTCCCCCTTCAGCGGGTTTTCCGCCAGGGCTTTATCCAGAAAAGCCGGGAAACGGGCCTCCGCCTCATCCAAAAAGCTGCGGGTGAAGCCCCACAGATTCATGGACACCAGGGTGTCTCCCGGCAGGGCCGTCCAGCTCCGCCCGCCGTCCTCCGTATAGCGGGCGTTGTCCCCGTCCTTTTCGATGGCGGTGCGCTCATGGATGTCGATGAGGATGCCGTCATGATCTACGCCGCATACCCCGCGGGCCACCGAACCGTTCTCCGTCACCGTGTTTTTCACCCGGTAGCCCACCATGGCATAGGAGTAGCGCCGGCCGTCCCGGTGGGCGCACAGGTAATCGTAAATGGCGCGGTAGGCCTCGGCGCCGTAGTAGTCGTCGGCATTGATGATGGCAAATGGGCCGTCCACCACATGACGGGCCGCCAGCGCCGCCTGGGCGGTTCCCCAGGGCTTTGCCCGCCCCTCGGGTACGCGGTACCCCTCCGGCAGGTCGTCCATGGCCTGAAACACATATTTTACGTCCATGTGCCCCTCCACCCGGCGGCCCACCCGGGCCTTGAACTCCTCCTCAATCTCCTTTTTGATGACAAAAACCACCGTCTCGAATCCCGCCCGCCGGGCATCGTACATGGAGTAGTCCAAAATCACCTGGTCGTGACTTCCCACCGGGTCCAGCTGCTTCAGTCCGCCGTACCGGCTGCCCATACCCGCTGCCATAATCACCAGAACAGGCCTAACCATCACGCATCTCTCCTTTTCAATATGTGTAAAGTGTTTCCACATTACTGTCCGCATTCCTCACGGACCGCTCTCAGCTGCTCCACAGCCGCCTGCACCAACTGGCCCACGCTCAGCTCCCCCACCCCCGCCACCATATTGTCGCAGTGGCCGATGGGAAGCAGAATGCGTTTGGCCGGGCTCTGCCCCGCCGCCAGGGCCATGGCGGGGGTGATCTCACCCAGCATGGCGTCGGCAATGACCACGCCGATGGGGGCAAGGATCACATCCGCCCTGCGGCAGTTCACCACTACGGCGTTCTCCCCCGTGGCGGTGCAGTCCGCTCCGGCCTTCCGCATGGCCGAGGACGCCGCGCTGTTGGCGCCCACCGCCGTCACCACATCGCCGGGAAACGCCTTCTTCACGGCGGACACCAGTAATTTTCCAATTCCGCCGCCCTGGGCGTCTATCACCAGGATTCTCATGGCTTCCCCCATCCTTAATCAAGTCTTTTTTAATATAACACAGGACCTGGAAAAAGTCACGCCCAAAATACACAAGGGGCAAAAATCCTTCCAGATTTCCACTGTGATGAAAAAAGACTTGCCATCATGACAAAAAGGATTATAATGGGATCAATATCCGCAATAGGAGGGCCTGCCATGCTTGATCACATTTTTTCGCTCCTGCGCAGGCACCGGGAGCTGGTCAGCTATGTGTTCTGGGGCGTAATGACCACCATAGTAAACTATGCGGTCTATTTCCTGCTGGTGGAGGGGCTTCAGATATACTATCTCGCCGGTAATATCATCGCCTGGGCTGTGAGCGTGCTGTTCGCCTACTTCGTCAATAAGCTGTACGTTTTTCAGTCCAGGGACTGGGCCTGGCGTGTGGCCCTGCGGGAGCTGTGGCAGATGGTGGCCTCCCGGCTGTTCTCCCTGGCGCTGGAGATGGGCATCCTGTGGCTGTTTGTAGATGTGCTTCTATGTCCCCACGGCGCGGTCAAGCTCGTTGCCAACGTGGTAGTGGTCGTCGTCAACTATATGCTGAGCAAATTCATTATCTTCAAAAAAAAGTCCGGCTGACCATGAAAGCGCCCCCTTTGGATACCATCCAAGGGGGGCGCTTTCACAGTTCAATCCTGGCTGTACCAGCCGATTTCGTCCAGAATGCCCATATTGGGATATCGGGCCTTCAGAAGGCTGTCTGGGTAGGCCTGGTCCAGAAAGCGGCTCACCGCGCCCAGGGCGGGCACGTCCTTGCGCCGCTGGTCCATCCGGCACAGGGCGGCGGCGGACACTATGGTGCTACACGCCAAAAGCAGCGCCGCGGCACAGGCCATCCGCCTGCCCCGCCGGAGGGGAACCCGGTCAATGAGCCGGCACAGGGCCGGGTACACTCCCCGCACCCAGGCCAGGGCGGCCAGTCCCCAGAACAGGCAGAATACCAGATTCACCCGGCCGTCGATGTTGAAGGGCAGGTGGCGGTAGTCCCAAAAGCAGGCGCCGAACAGCGCCTCCTGAAGCCAGGAGCATATGTACTCGTACGCGCCGCCCAGCACCGCCCCGGTGATAAAAACACGTCCGCCGCTTCGGTCGTCCATGCGGTGGAACACCAGGGTGAGCAGTACCGCCGCAAGACCCCACACCAGGCTGAACGGCCCGTAAATCAGGCTGCTGCGGCTGATAAGCTCCCCTCGGGTCAGAAGCCAGAAAACCACCTCAATGAGGTCGCCCGCAAAGCCCGCGATGAGAAACAGCCAAAACACCCGGTAGGGGGTGAGCGGCTGAGCGGCGGCCTGCGCAGCTTCGGCCCAGATCTCCCCGGTCTCAAGCAAATCGTCTTTTGTCATGCTGTCCCCTCCTTTCGCTTTAAACGTCATAAAGCCAGCACAGTTGAAAAAGCGTAAACTGCATTTTTCATGCAATGGGCTAGCTGGCCCACTTAAAACGCTTTGACTATAGCACAGCCAATTGGCAAAAAAGCGAAAGGATTTCTAAATATTTCATAAAGAAAGCCCATCTCCTTTATGTAAAGGAGATGGGCTTTCCATCCGTTGATTTTCAACGGATTAAGACTTTTAAACGGGGGCAAGCCTCCGATTTCACGGGAAAAGGGCGGAGCGGAGTCCGCGCCCGCGTCATCCGGGAGGCCAGGTCATATCCCGCCCCGCCAGCACATGAAAATGCAGATGGGGAACGGACTGACCCGCCTGAGGGCCGCAATTGGACACCACCCGGAAGTCGGTGACCCCCAGCTCACGGGTCACTTTGGCAATGGCCTCAAAGCACTGGGCCACAAGATCGGAGTTCCACTTGGTGATCTCCCCGCAGGAGCCGATGTGGGCCTTGGGAACCACCAGGAAATGCGTGGGCGCCTGAGGGTCGATGTCATAAAAAGCGTAACACCAATTGTCCTCATAGACCTTGTTGGAGGGAATTTCCCCCTTGATGATTTTGCAGAACAGGCAGTCGGGGTCGTATCTCAGCACGTCGGACATGAATAGGCCTCCTTTACTGATTGGGAACAACAGCGAAGAACTCCAGCGGGCTCTCGCTGTCGTTGATGAGGGCGTGTCCGCAGCCCTTTGGGCAGTAGTGGCACTGTCCCGCCTTCACCGGCTCCTCGCCGCCCTCCACCTTCACCCTGCCCACGCCGGACAGAATGTAGATGATCTCGCTGCTGGTCTCGTGAATATGCCAGCCGATTGAGGAGCCGGGGTCCAGCACGCCTTTCAGAATCTTGCCCAGCTCATCCACCCGCATCTGAGCGTGGAGAGTGCCTTCGCCGCCCAGAAAGTTGGGAATATGGGTGGTCTCCATGGAAGTATAATCCAAAATCATGGCATGCGCTCCTTTCAAACTGGTTTAAATTGATTGGCCGCCGGGTCGTAGGCATAACCCGCCCCGGCCAGCTTTGCAGTCAGCTCCGCCTCGCTCACGCCCAGCCCACCGCACAGGGCGGACAGGCCGGAGTATTCGTCACGGAGCTTGGTGTTGATATAGCTCAACAAAATATTGGGGTCCTGTGGCAGCATAGGCTCCTCCTTGATGGCCGTCATGGTTGCAGTGTGAGTAATTTCTTCTTCCGGGCGCTCATAGCCCACCGCGTCATAATATTCCTCGGAGAAATTCAGGATCGCCGGATCAAATTTCGCCTGCATGGCCTTAATTTTCTTAAACGGATCGGCAGGAGTTAAATTAAACTCCTTTACAAGGATGGATAGGGTCCTATCCTTCTCCTCAAAGAACCTCGCCATGTATTCATTTCCCCGGGCGGCGGCGTCCTCCGCGGCCAGCTCGTCATACTGCTTCCGGGTCATCCAATAGATCTGGCTCAATGGGTTGGCGTCTTGGCAGTAGAGGACAAAGGAGAGAAACTCCCGGAAATCACCGGCCACGGGAAGCACATAGGTTCCCCGCTCCCCCATGGACGGGTCCACGCAGAACACCCGCTCATCCTCTGGTAAAAGGATAAAGTGGACCCCGTCGCATCCAATCCGCCCCACAAACTCCGCATCCACGGGGGTACAGAAATAGGCGAAATCCTCCCCTCCGCCCTGGATCAGTCCAATGGAATCAAAGTCGATGTCCAGCGCCCGGAAACGCCGCAAGTCATCTCTTGTCATAGCTTATCATCATCTTTCAATAGAGTGCCTTTCGTCACCGGGCGGAACCGTATTGTGTCATGCCCGGTGACGAAGCGGTTTAAAGGTTCTTTTTGCTTACTTTTTCTTTCAAGAAAAAGTAGGTTACAGGCCCAGCTTCATGGCCACCACGTTGTCCACCATGGCCAGCGCGTTGTCCAGCATGAGCACATCCTTGCCGCCGCCCATGGCGGAGTCGGGCTTGCCGCCGCCGGAGCCGCCCGCGATGGCGCACACCTGCTTGATGATGTCCCCGGCCTTGACCCCCTTCTTCACCGCCTCCTTGCCGCAGGCGCACAGGAAGGTGATCTTGCCGTCGCTGACGCTGGCCAGCACCGCCACCACATTGGCGTCCTTCTCCCGGAGCAGATCTCCCATCTGGCGCAGCCGGGCGCCGTCCGCCTCGGGCACGGTGGCTGTGAGCACCTTCAGCTCCCCCACCTCGTGGGCGCCGAAGAGGATGCGCTCCGTCTCCCCCGCCGCCTCCTTGGCCTTGAATTTTTCCACCATCTGATGGAGGTTTTTGATCTCGCCCATGACGGCCTCGGCCTTCTCCCGCAGCTCGCCGGGCTTGGCCTTCAGCACCGCCGCCGCCTGGTTGATGCGCTCCTGGACCTCCCCGTAAAAGGCCAGCGTCTCCTTCCCAGTGGTGGCCTCGATCCGGCGCACGCCGCTGGCCACGGAGAACTCGCTCTTGATCCGGAAGGCTCCGGCCATGGCGGTGTTGCTGAGGTGGGTGCCGCCGCAGAATTCCACGGAGTACCCCTCTCCCATGTCCACCACGCGGACGGTGTCGCCGTACTTCTCGCCGAACAGGGCGATGGCCCCCCGCTGCTTGGCCTCCTCGATGGGCAGCACCTCGGTGTTGACGGCGTAGCCTGCCAGGATGGAGTCATTGACGATCCGGGACACCGCCGCCACCTGCTCCGGCGTCATAGCCTCGAAGTGGGTGAAGTCGAAGCGCAGGCGGTCGCGCTCCACCAGGGAACCGGCCTGGTGGACATGGTCGCCCAGCACTTCCCGCAGGGCCTTGTCCAGCAGGTGGGTGGCGGTGTGGGCGCGCTTGATTGCGTTGCGGTACTCCTCGTCAATGCCGGCCTCTACAGTATCCCCCACCTTGAGAACGCCCTCAATCATCTTGCCGTAGTGCATATATTTGCCACCCTTGTTCTTCTGCACATCGGTGACTGCGAAGCAAACCTTGTCGGCAAAGATCATACCCCGGTCGGCTATCTGGCCTCCCATCTCGGCGTAGAAGGGGGTCTTGTCCAGCACCACAATGCCCTCCACACCGGGCATCAGCTCCTCGGCCAGCTCGTTCTCCACCACCAGGGCCACCACCTTGGCGTCCGAAATGGAGGCGTGGTCGTAGCCCGCAAACTCCGTCTCGGGCACGTCCTTGCCGAACTCCACCCCGGCCCAGCCCAGATCGCCCAGGGCCTCCCGGGCCTTCCGGGCCCGCTGGCGCTGCTCCTCCATGAGCTGCTTGAACTCGGCCTCGTCCAGGTCTATCCCCTGCTCCTGCACCATCTCCAGGGTCAGGTCCACCGGGAAGCCGTAAGTGTCGTACAGCTTGAAGGCGTCCGCGCCGGAGAAGGTCTTGTCCCCCTTCTCCTTGTGGCCCGCCAGCATCTCGTTGAAAATCTTAATGCCGCCGTCGATGGTCTTGGCGAAGTTCTCCTCCTCCACCCGGATGACCTTGGTGATATAGTCCTGACGCTCCCGCAGCTCGGGGTAGTGGCCCTCGTTCTCGTGGACGACGGTATCGCACACCTGGTAGAGAAAGGGCTCGTTGACGCCCAGCAGCTTGCCGTGCCGGGCGGCCCGGCGCAGCAGGCGGCGCAGCACGTAGCCCCGGCCCTCGTTGGAGGGCAGCACTCCGTCGCAGATCATGAACACGGCGGAGCGGATGTGGTCGGTAATCACCCGGAGGGACACATCCTTCTCCCGGCTCTCGCCATAGTGGGCGTGGGTGATCTCGGACACCTTGTTGGTGATGTTCATCACTGTGTCCACATCGAACAGGGAACCCACCCCCTGGCACACGCAGGCCAGCCGCTCCAGGCCCATGCCGGTGTCGATGTTCTTCTGCTTCAGCTCGGTGTAGTGGTTCTGCCCGTCGTTGTCGAACTGGGAGAACACCACGTTCCACACCTCAATGTAGCGGTCGCAGTCGCAGCCCACGGTGCACCCCGGCTTACCGCAGCCGTACTTCTCGCCCCGGTCGTAGTAAATTTCGGAGCAGGGGCCGCAGGGGCCGGAGCCGTGCTCCCAGAAGTTGTCCTCCTTGCCGAACTTGAAGATGCGCTCGGCGGGAATGCCGATCTCCTCGTTCCAGATGCGGAAGGCCTCGTCGTCGGCGGGGGTGGTCTCGTTACCCGCGAACACGGAGGGGTACAGGCGGCTGGGGTCCAGGCCCACCCACTCCGGGGAAGTCAAAAACTCCCAGGCCCAGTGAATGGCGTCCTTTTTAAAGTAGTCGCCAAAGGAGAAGTTGCCCAGCATCTCAAAGTAAGTGCCGTGGCGGTCGGTGTGGCCGATGTTCTCGATGTCGCCGGTGCGGATGCACTTCTGGCAGGTGGTGACCCGGTGGCGGGGGGGCTCCTGCTCCCCGGTGAAGAAGGGCTTCATGGGGGCCATGCCCGAGTTGATGAGCAGCAGGGACGCGTCGTTCTGGGGAATGAGGGAGAAGCTGGGCAGGCGGAGATGGTCCTTGCTCTCGAAGAACTTCAGGAACATCTCCCGCAGCTCGTTCAGGCCATAGGGCTTGGGATCGTACATGGGAATTACCTCCATATATGTTGATTTGTATACTTATAAAGGTCAAGGGCCTTCCTTTTTTCTTTGAAAAGAAAAAAGGAAGCGAAAAAAGAAACTTTAACCGCGAAACTTCGTTTCGCTCATTGGTCAGCCTTGGCCGGGCGGATAGACCATTTCAAACTCCTCGCACACCACGGGCATGGACGGGGAAAACTCCAGCCCCGCTTCCGCCAGCTCCCTGCGGAAAAACGCCTCATGGACCCGCCGCCAATAGGCCAGGGAGCGGTCGCCCTCCCCCTCCCGGAACGCCTGCTCGGCGGACACCTGGTCAAAAGGCACAGTGTACACCCGGGTGGTACGGACGACGCACACCGCCTCGTCCCGGCTGTTGAGAATCACGCTGTACTCCCCCGGCGCGGGCATGGGCTCCTCCCCGCGCTCGTACCAGACGCCCGCGCTGGCGGTGGCGGTTTTGATTCCGGCGCGGGTCAGCTCCGCCAGCGTGTCCGGGGCGTCCCCGTAGGCCCAGGGCTCGTAATCGTCCCCGGCGGCGGGGTTGACGGCCTTGTACGCCGCCCACAGCTCCTGATGGGTCATGGCTCACCTCCAAACAAAAACCGCCCCCAGCCAAAGCCAGGGGCGGAAAATCCGCGGTACCACCCTGATTGCGCCCAAAAGCGCGTCTCATTGCGCCCTTAACGCGGGCACACGCCCCGGTCGTCCCAGGGGCGCTCGGGAGTGGCTTGTCCGGCGGCTTGGCGCGAGGGCTTTCACCATCCCCTCTCGCTTTGGCGCGGCGGGCCGGACTTGGCTCCGTCTCAGCGCATCTATTTTATCATATTTTTTGCCGTTGTCAACGGGGAATATGAGGAGAGGAGCCCCGGCAGATTTCGCCGGAGCCCCTCTCTTTATTCAGACTGGTATTCCAGCAGGTTGGACAGGCTCAGGCTGTCCAAAATGTCGTGGATCTCGCCGGTCTCCAGCTGTGTGCCATACATGGTAAAGTCATTGCACCCGGCAGCAAGCTCAGCCCAAAAAACGGATTTCCCGGAAGGTGAAGCCGCTATCATGACAGCCACTTCCACTCCATCCTTGGTTTGGTAAAGCTCCGTATAGTCATAACCACTTGTCATCTGATAAGCGGTATCGCTATGGGGCCAAATGTCTTTTCTGGCCGATATCCGAAAGGCGGCGCCGTCCTCCCCCTGAAATTCCCCTCCAAGGGAAATTTCAACCCCTTCCGTTTCGGTTGTGACGCAGGCCACCTGTGTGTTGGGGACAGCGGTATAGCGTTCCTCCAGCCAAGCGACATCCCATGGCGTGCTCATCCACAGGCTGTTAAAGCCGGACAGCCGCTCTGCCAAATACCGCATCTGGAGGGAGCCGTCCTCACGCTGAAACATGCGCATTTTCGTCCAGCCGTCCTCCTCTGCGCCCATTACCTCCCCAATGATGGGCATCGACCCATAAGCGTTCCACCAGTCCTCCGTTTTGTCCGCATAAGACTTGTATTCCTGGCCGGCATAGCCGCCGCTTATGGCAACAGAATCTCCTTCCTTGACCAACTCCCGTTCGAGCATCTCCCGCTTATCGTCCTCCGTGTTGAGGTAGTGCGTTTTTGTCTGCCGCGCCGCAGCCGCAGCCGCGAAGGCCGTCCCAGCCAGCGCCAGACACAGCGCCGCCGCGATGAGCGCCGCCCGCAGGGGCCGCAGGCGTTTTACCTTTACAGAAAGCCCCGACTCTTGTTCCATTAAATTGTTCATGATACGCTCCTTCCCTTCCTCGGAAAAGCGCAGACCATCCAGGGCCTCCCGGTACTCCCGTTCAAATTGTCCCATAATTCCAGCCCTCCAGCATAATTTTCAGCTTCTTCCTCCCCCGGCTCAGGTGGGCGGACACCGCCGCCCCGCTGCGCCCCGTCAGGGCGGCAATCTCGCCGATGGAATACCCCTCGTAGTAAAAGAGATAGACCGCCTCCCGATACGTTTGGGGCAGGGCCATCACCGCGTCCAACACCTCCGAGCGGGGCGGCTCCGGGGCCGCCGCCTCCGCCGCGTCCTCCAGGGGGACGGCCCTCCGGCGAAAAGCCCTCAGCTCGTCCTTGCAGGCGTTGATCGTGGCACGGACCACCCACGCCCGCTCATGCTCGGGGCTGTCGAACGTCATGTCCCCTGTCAGCAGCTTGAGCAGCACCGTCTGGCACACGTCCTCCCCGTCCTGGGTGGACTTCAAATAGGTGTAGCTCAGCCGCAGGATCAGGTCGGAGTAGGCGTTCACCACGCGCTCCGCCTCCCTTGGGTCTATCTCTCTCATGGGCATCGCTCCTTCCAAAGGCGCCTTCACTGGGAATACGATTGAGCGGGGCAAATCCTGACAGCGGTTAGAGAAAAATTTGCGCGCGCGTAAAAAAGCCCCCGCCGGACGGACCGGCGGGGGCAAAACGGCTTGTGGGAAAATCAGAAGTCCACCTCGGTGTCGTAATAGCAGCACTTGAGCAGCTTCTCCATCTCCTCCACGGAGGGCTGGCGGGGATTGGAGCCGGTGCAGGCGTCGCCCAGGGCGTTCACGGCGATGTCGTGGAGCCGCTCCAGGAACACATTCTCCGGCACGAAGCCCTGATCGCAGGGATAGCTGTCGGGGCCGTACTTGCCGATGCAGTGGGGGATGTTCAGGTCGTCGTTCATCTTGCGCAGGTAGGCGATGAGCAGCTTGACCTTCTCCTCCGCAGTGTCCCCGCCCAGGCCCATGAAGTCGGCGATGTCGCCGTAGCGCTTGGCGGCGGTCTCGTCCTTGGCGTTGAAGGCAATAACCTTGGGCAGGTACATGGCGTTGGCCGCGCCGTGGATGATGTGGGCGCCGTAGTCGGCGAAGGCCGCGCCGGTCTTGTGGGCCATGGAGTGGACGATGCCCAGCAGGGCGTTGGAGAAGGCCATGCCGGCCAGGCACTGGGCGTTGTGCATGGAGTCCCGCTTGGCCATGTCGCCGTTGTAGGAGTCCACCAGATCGTGCTGGATCATCTTGATGGCATGGAGGGCCAGGGGGTCGGTGTAATCGCAGTTGGCGGTGGACACATAGGCCTCGATGGCGTGGGTGATGGCGTCCATGCCGGTGTGGGCCACCAGCTTCTTGGGCATGGTCTCCGCCAGGTCAGGGTCCACGATGGCCACGTCGGGGGTGATCTCAAAGTCGGCGATGGGGTACTTGATCCCCTTCTGGTAGTCGGTGATGATGGAGAAGGCGGTCACCTCGGTGGCGGTGCCGGAGGTGGAGGAGATGGCGCAGAAGCGGGCCTTTTTGCGCAGGGCGGGGATGCCGAACACCTTGCACATCTCCTCAAAGGTGATGTCGGGGTACTCGTACTTGATCCACATGGCCTTGGCCGCGTCGATGGGGGAGCCGCCGCCCATGGCGATGATCCAGTCGGGCTGGAACTTCAGCATGGCGTCCGCGCCCTTCATTACGGTCTCCACGGAGGGATCGGGCTCAATGCCCTCAAACAGCTCCACCTCCATGCCGGCCTCTTTCAGATATTCCACGGCACGGTCCAAGAAGCCAAAGCGCTTCATGGAGCCGCCGCCCACACAGATCATCGCCCGCTTGCCGTCAAAGGACTTCAGCGCCTCCAGCGCGCCCTTGCCGTGGTAAAGGTCCCGGGGAAGAGTAAAACGTGCCATATGTATTACCTCCAAATATATGCCGGGCGAATTGGTCCGCCCAAATCTGTTAAGATTTTAACACTGCTCTTCTCCAATTGCAAGAGGCAATCAAAGGAAATTGTCAAAAAATTCACAGCCTCTCATTCCCCCTTAAGAAAATCTTTCAAATTTCCCCGCTTGCTTCTTAACCCTTTTTTGCTATACTTTCTGTACCAGAACAGATAGTACAGTTTAGAAGCGCGCGGCGCCCCAATATTCAGGAGGTAATCAATATGCCAATTCTCCAGGTCAATCACGTGAAAAAAGTCTATTCCACCCGGTTCGGCGGGCAGAAGGTAACGGCCCTGACGGATGTCTCCTTTTCCGTGGACAAGGGCGAATACGCGGCCATCATGGGCGAGTCCGGCTCGGGCAAAACCACCCTGCTGAACATCCTGGCGGCGCTGGACCGGCCCACCGCCGGGTCGGTGCTGCTGGCGGGCCGGGACCTCACCGCGGTCAAGGAGCGGGAGCTGGCCGCCTTCCGCCGGGACAACCTGGGCTTCGTATTCCAGGACTTCAACCTGCTGGACACCTTCTCCCTGCGGGACAATATCCTCCTTCCCCTGGTACTGGCGGGGAAAAAATACCCGGAGATGAACCGCCGCCTGACCCCTCTGGCCCAAACCCTGGACATTGAGGCGCTGCTGGACAAATATCCCTACGAGGTCTCCGGCGGTCAGAAGCAGCGGTGCGCC
This sequence comes from uncultured bacterium, assembly GCA_947383145.1. GTDB lineage: Bacteria > Bacillota > Clostridia > Oscillospirales > Oscillospiraceae > Enterenecus. The sequence goes on along the minus strand of CANDCH010000005.1, from coordinate 93,867 downwards.
GTGGCCCGCGCCCTCATCACCCAGCCCCAGATCGTGCTGGCCGACGAGCCCACCGGAGCGCTGGACTCCCGGGCGGCGGACAGCCTCATGGACCTGTTCGCCAAAATCAACGCCGCCGGACAGACGGTGCTGATGGTCACCCACTCCGCCTCCGCCGCCAGCCGGGCGGGCCGGGTGCTGTTCATCCGGGACGGCCGGGTGTACCACCAGCTCTACCGGGAGGGCCGCACCGACGGGCAGATGTACCGCCTCATCACCGAAACCCTCACCCAGCTGGCCGGCGGAGGTGATCTGAGTGCGTAACGGTCTCTATCCCAGGCTGGCCGCCCAGGGGATGCGCCAGAACCGCCGGTTCTTCATCCCCTACCTGCTGGCCCTGGCAGGGCTTTCCGCCGCCTTCTACGTCATGTCCGCCCTGTGCGCCGACCCCGGCGTGCGCCTCATGAGGGGCTTCGAGTATGTGATGGTGATGATGCAGATCGGCATGTTTGTGGCGGGAATCCTGTCCACGGTGCTGTTGCTGTACATCAACAGCTTTCTGATGAAGCAGCGGAAAAAAGAGCTGGGCCTTTACAATATTCTGGGCATGGGCAAGGGAAACATCGCCCTTCTCCAGTGCTGGGAGAGCCTGTACACCGCCGTTTTGGGTATCGGAGGCGGGCTGATCCTGGGCGCGGTCCTCCACAAGCTGGCAGCCGCCGTCCTGGTCTCCCTGCTTCGGTTTTCGATTCCCTTTCACGCCTCCCTCTCCCTGCCCGCCATGCTCCAGACGGCGGTGTTCTTCGGCCTCCTGCTCCTGCTGGCCCTGGCGCTGAATCTGTTCCGGGTGCAGGTGTCCAACCCCATCGAGCTGCTCCACGGCGGGAATGTGGGGGAAAAGGAGCCCAAAACCCGCTGGCTGATGGCGGTGACCGGCGCCCTCTGCCTGGGGGCTGGCTACTTCATCGCCGTCACCACCAAGGACCCCGCCCTGGCCATGGCCTTTTACTTTCTGGCGGTGATTCTGGTCATCATCGGCACCTACTGCCTGTTTACCGCCGGGAGCGTCGCCCTGCTGAAAACGCTGCGGAACAATAAGCGGTTCTATTACCAGACCGGCCACTTCATCGGCGTGTCCGGGATGCTCTACCGCATGAAGCGCAACGCCGTGGGGCTGGCCAACATCTGCATTTTGTCCACCATGGTGATGGTGATGATCTCGGGAACTCTGGCCCTCTACCTGGGGCAGGGAGAGCTCATTGCCGCCCAGTACCCCGCCAGCCTGAACATGACCATCGCGTTCAACCCCACGGAACAGTCCCCCGACCTGGACGGGGCGGAAAAACTGGTTCAGGACTTCGCCGCCGGGCACAATGTCCCCGTCTCCGGCCTGAACGCGGGGCAGTACCTGCAATTCGGCGGCAGCGAAACCCGGGACGGCTACCCCTTCCCCGATTCCAAGCCGGGATACTCCACAGCCACCAGCAGCGACAACACCCTCAACCGCACCCTCTTCGTCCTCACCGCCGCCGATTACGCGGGGCTGTCCGGCCGGCCCGCCCCCGACCTGGCTCCCGGCGAGCTGGCGGTGTGCGGAGAGGGCCCCGCCCCCGGTCCCCTGACCTTCACCGATGTGGAGGGCGGCGCCCTGGACTTCACCCTCACCCAGGCCCTGCCCGCCCTGTCCGTGTTCTCCGTCACCACCAACATGTCCGAGCCGGTGTGCCTGGTGGCTGCGGACGAGGCGGACCGCGCCGCCCTTCGGGACCTTGCGGGGCATAGGTTCAGCGGTCGCGCCCTGGTGCTGGCGGAGCTGGACTGCTCCGCCGAAGAGGAGCTGGCCCTTGTGGACGCCTGGAACGACGCCTCTATGGACGAGTCGTTCTACAGCGGCACCGGGACATGGGAATACTGCCGGATGGACAGCCGGGCGGAAATGGCGGTGGACGGCTACTCCATGGCGGGGGGCTTCCTGTTTCTGGGCATCATTCTGGGCGTCATTTTCCTCATGGCCACGGTGCTCATCATCTACTACAAGCAGGTGTCCGAGGGCTATGAAGATCAAGGGCGCTTCGAAATCATGCGCAAGGTGGGCCTGAGCCAGCGGGAGGTACGCTCCTCCATCCGCAGCCAGGTGCTGCTGGTGTTCTTCCTGCCCATCGCGGCTGCGGCGGTCCACATCCTGTTTGACTTCAACCTGGTGGCCCGGATGCTCACCATGTTCGGGGTGCGCAACGCGCTGACGGCGGCGCTGTGCACCGGGGGAACCCTGCTGGCCTTCCTTGCGGTGTACGCCGTGGTGTACGCCCTCACCGCCCGGACCTACTATAAGATCGTGCGGTGATCCCCAGCCCGTCTCCGGCGGCACAGCCGCGGAGGCGGGCTTTTTTGAACCACCCCGTCCTTTCCCTCATAGAATGGGCCAAAGGAGGGCGAAATCATGATCCAAACCTGTCTGCTCAGCGAGGATGCCAAAACCTACTTATACTGCTTTTACCAGACCCTGGACGGCATGATCCAGGAGATGACCACCGCGGGACTCACCCAGAGCATCTCCCACAACTTCGTCGTCCAGATGATCCCCCGCCACCGGGCGGCTATCCGTATGGCCAACAACGTCCTGCGCTTCACCGAGCATAAGGCCGTCCGCCGTCTGGCCCAGCAGATTGTCCAGGACGAGGCCCAGGGCATCGGCCGGATGGAGGAGGCGATGTCAGCCTGCGCACGCCTCTCCAACACCCAGACGGACCTGCGGCTGTATCAGCGGCGGACGGAGCTCATCTGCCGCCAAATGTACGCCCAGATGAGCGCCGCCCCGGAGAGCAGCGCCCTGGCCCGCGTCTTTCTGCGGGAGATGCTGCCCCAATGCCGCGGGGCCGTCCTTATGGCGGAAAACGCCCTGAAATATGATGTGTGCGCCGAACTGGTGCCCATCCTCCGCTCCACCGCCGCCCAGCAGCGGCGGAACGCCGCCCAGATGCGCGCGCTGCTTGGACGGATGGAGTGCCGCCGGTGACCGCTTGCTTTTTCGGCCCGCTTCTGGTATACTGAACACTGCACAGGCCACCCGGCCAAGAAGCTGCTTCAAAGAAAGGAAGTGACGCCTATGTGGGCGGAACAGAGCGTATTTTATCACATCTATCCCCTGGGCTTCTGCGGAGCCCCTGAGGAGAACAACGGCGTCCAGGCCAGCCGCATCGGTAAGGTCGGGGACTGGGCGGAGCACATCCAAAAGCTGGGCGCAAACGCGCTGTACCTGGGCCCGGTGTTTGAGAGCGACCGCCACGGCTACGACACCCGGGACTACCGCAAGGTGGACTGCCGCCTGGGAACCAACCGGGAATTCGCGGCGGTGTGCCGCACCCTCCACGACCACGGCATCAAGGTGGTGCTGGACGGGGTGTTCAACCATGTGGGCCGGGGCTTCTGGGCCTTCCGGGACGTGCGGGAGAAAAAGTGGGATTCCCCCTATAAGGACTGGTTCCACATCAGCTTCGACGGCGACTCCGGCTATCACGACGGCTTCTGGTACGAGGGCTGGGAGGGCCATTACGAGCTGGTGAAGCTCAACCTGCGCAACCCCGCCGTGGCGGACTACCTGCTGGACACCGTAAAGCTCTGGGTGGACGAGTTCGGCATCGACGGCCTGCGGCTGGACGTGGCCTACTGCCTGGACAAGGATTTTCTGCGCCGCCTGCGTTCCTTCTGCGGCGGGCTGAAGCCGGAATTCTTCCTGTTGGGCGAGACCCTCCACGGCGACTATAACCAGTGGGTCAACGATCAGATGCTCCACTCCTGCACCAATTACGAGTGCTACAAGGGCCTCCACTCGGCCCTGAACTCCATGAACCTGTTTGAGATCGTCCACAGCCTGAAGCGGCAGTTTGGGCCGGAGCAATGGACGCTGTACAAGGGAAAGCACCTGCTTTGCTTCGCCGACAACCACGACGTGACCCGGGCGGCCTCCATCCTGCAAAATCCGGCCCACCTGCCCCTGATCTATGGGCTGGTGTTCGGAATGCCGGGCATCCCCTGCCTGTACTACGGCAGCGAGTGGGGCGTTTTGGGCGATAAATCCCAGGGGGACGCCGCCCTGCGGCCCTGCCTCGACAAGCCGGAATGGAACTCCCTCACGGACCGGATCGCCGCCATGGCCAAGGCCCACCGGGAGAGCGAGGCCCTGTGCTTCGGCGATTTCAAGGACCTGGTGCTCACCAATAAGCAGACCATATTCCAGCGCCGGACGGACGGCGAGCGGGTGCTGGTGGCGGTAAACGCGGACAGCCAGCCCTACACCGCCCACTTTGACGCAGGGTGCGGGCAGGCAGTGGATCTGCTCACCGGCGAAACCCATGACTTCGGCGGCGGCAGCGAGCTGCCCCCCTACAGCGTGTTTTTCTGGAAATGTGAACGCTGAGCAGGCAAAAAGGCCCCGGGAGCGCCGCTCCCGGGGCCCTCTCATTTCTCTGGGTGGCAGATACCCTTTGACGGGCAGCCGTCACAGCCGCACCCGCAGCCGCTCTTTCCTGCCCGCCTGTCCCGCCGCAGGGACAGGATAACCCCGCCCACAAGAACCGCTACCACGGCCAGCACCAGAATAGTGCCGCCGTTCTCCGCCAGAAAGGCCGCCATGGCTCACGCCCTCCCTGTCCCGGCGGGGACACGCCCGGGGGCGGGCCGAAACAGCAGGTACAGCAGCCCCGCCAGCAGCGCCAGCGCCGCGGCGGTGAAGGGATTGGGGCCCACCGCCCCCGTCAGCAGACCGCCCAGCTGGTACACAATGAGGGAGACCGCATAGGCGAAGCCGCACATGTATCCGATGGCCGCCCAGGTCCACTTGGAGCTGTTCATCTCCCGCTTGATGGCCCCGATGGCGGCGAAGCAGGGGGCGCACAGCAGGTTGAAGATCATGAAGGAATAGGCCGCCGCGCCGGTGAAGGCCCCGCTGACGTTGGCGTATAGATTGCCCGGATACAGCACGCTCATGGTTGCCACCACTTCCTCCTTGGCGATGAGGCCGGTGAGGGTGGACACCGCCGCCTGCCAGGAGCCGAAGCCCAGCGGTATAAACACCACGGCCACCATGCGGCCCACGGTGGCCAGCAGGGAGAAGTCGCTGTCGGACACCAACCCGAAGGAACCCCCCTCAAAGCCGAAGCTCTGGAGGAACCACAGCGCCACAGTGGACAGGAGGATCACCGTCCCCGCCCGCTTGATGAAGGACCAGCCCCGGTCCCAGGTGGCCCGGAACACGTTGGAGGCGGAGGGAGCGTGGTAAGGGGGCAGCTCCATGACGAAGGGAGCGGGCTCGCCGGAAAATGCCTTGAATTTTTTCAGCATCAGCCCGGACACCACCACCGCCCCCACGCCGATGAAGTAGGCGGACACCGCCACCCACACCGACTTGCCGAACAGCGCCCCGGCAAACAGGCCCACAATGGGCATTTTCGCGCTGCACGGGATGAAGCAGGTGGTCATGATGGTCATTTTGCGGTCCCGGTCCTGATCGATGGTGCGGGAGGCCATAACGCCGGGCACGCCGCAGCCGGTGGCCACCAGCATGGGAATGAAGGACTTGCCGGACAGCCCAAACCGGCGGAACAGCCGGTCCATGATGAAGGCCACCCGGGCCATATAGCCCACGTCCTCCACCACAGCCAGCAGCAAAAACAGCACCATCAGCTGGGGTACGAAGCCCAGCACGCCGCCCACGCCGCCCACAATGCCGTCCATCACCAGGGACTTCACCACGTCATTGCAGTTTACCGCGTCCAGGGCGCCCTCAATGAGCACCGGCAGGCCGGGCACCCACGCGCCGTAGGCATAGGGGTCCGGCTCTTCCACCGCCAGGGCGGCGCGGTAGGCTTCCTCCGTGGCCACCAGCGTGATCACCTCGCTGTCGTCCGCGTCATAGAGATAGGCCTCGCGCTCCCCCGCCTCGTAGGCGGCGATGACGGCCTCCGCCTCCTCATAAGCGCCGGACGCCTCGTCCCAGCCCTCCTGGTCGGCGGTGAAGGGGATAAACCAGCCGTCGCCGAACAGGCCGTCGTTGGCCCAGTCGGTGAGCCGCGCCCCCACGGAGACGGGCCAGGGTCCCATGGCGATGGCGTAGATAAGAAACATGACGGCCACGAAGATGGGCAGGGCCAGCACCCGGCTGGTGACCACCTGATCGATCTTATCTGAGAGGGTCGCGGCGTTTTTGGCCGCGTTCTTCACCACCGCCCTGGTCACCACGCCGCCTATGTAGTCGTACCGCTGGTTGGTGATGATGGATTCCGCGTCGTCGTCCAGCTCCCGTTCGCATTCGGCGATGTGCTCCTCCAGGTGGGCGCGGAGTTCGCCGTCCACCCCCAGCTCCTCCAGCACCTTCACGTCCCGCTCAAACACCTTGATGGAATACCACCGCAGGTGCTGGGGATCCACCCTGTCCTGGATAGACTCCTCAATGTGGGCCAGGGCGTGCTCCACACTGCCGGTGAACACGTGGGGAAGCACCCCCGCCTTGCGGGCCTGGGCCAGGGCGGCGGCCTGTTCCGCGGCGGCCAGCCCGCCCTCGTTTTTTAGGGCGGATATCTCCACCACCTGGCACCCCAAGGCTTTCCCCAGCCGCTCCAGATCAATCTTGTCGCCGTTTTTCCGCACCAGATCAATCATGTTCACCGCCACCACCACCGGAAGGCCCAGCTCAATGAGCTGGGTGGTGAGGTAGAGGTTGCGCTCAATGTTGGTGCCGTCCACGATGTTCAGAATGGCGTCGGGCTGCTCCTTGACCAGGTAGTTCCGGGTCACCACCTCCTCCATGGTATAGGGCGACAGGGAGTAAATGCCGGGCAGATCCTGAACAATCACGTCCGGGTGGTTTTTCAGCCTGCCCTCCTTTTTCTCCACCGTGACGCCGGGCCAGTTGCCCACGTACTGGTTGGAGCCCGTGAGGGCGTTGAACAGCGTGGTTTTGCCGCAGTTGGGGTTGCCCGCCAGGGCGATCTTAATCTCCATCATCATCACAGCCTTTCTGAGTTAGCAAAAGCTAACTTATGGGTACAAAAATTGTCCGGGTCCTGAGGCGCAGCTTTGCGCCCGCTCCAGCCTTAGCCCGCTGCTCACGACGGCTCGGGCGCTTCTTGCTTGTCACGCCTCGCCTGTTCGCGACGCGGGTCTAAGTCCTCCGACTCCGCAAATTGTCCTGCGCCGCCTCCGGCGCTTCGTCCAATTCGCTCCGCTCCAGCCTTAGCCCGCTGCTCACGACGGCTCGGGCGCTTCTATTTCAATCATCTCCGCGTCCGCCTTGCGCAGGCTCAGCTCATAGCCCCGCACCGTCAGCTCCATGGGGTCGCCCAGCGGAGCCAGCTTACGCACATAGATCTCCACACCCTTGGTGATGCCCATGTCCATGATGCGGCGCTTTATCGCCCCCTCTCCATAGAGACGGCGGACAACGGCGGTCTCTCCCACCCTCACATCCTTCAACGTCTTCATCTTCTCCCCTCCTTTCCAACGTTTTTGTTCAGCGCTCCATGAGTTAGATGGCGCTAACACACTCAGCGCTTGTAGTTTACCACAGCTAACCAGCTTTGTCAACAAGGAATTTCATCTTTCTTTGGCGCGTCACTTCCCGACGGGTTTCTTATCGCCGCATGGACCGCAAAGCGGCCATGCGGTAGACTATAGGCGGCGCACAGCGCATTTTATGCGCCGTCGGGCGTTGACTATACGCAAAACCGCCGGGACGAAACCGGCCCCGGCGGTTTGTAAAATCAATTTGATTACGGCAAAAATCCCTCGAAAATTGAGGCGGCCCCCTCCCGGTCCAGGGTCTCCATCGTGTCCCGGTCACGGACGGTCCAGCCCATCTCGTGGACGCCGTACAGCGCCCGCATCCACCGCAGGCTCAGGTTCCCCCGGTCCTTCCAGTGATAGGCGATAAAATCCGGTCTGGTAAACGCGGTGGTGAGCAGGTTGGCCAGCACAAACCGGGCGGGAAGGGACAGATTGCCCGTCTGGCTGCCCCTCATAAAATTCTGGCTCAGCTGGCCCCGGAGCACCCAGGGATACCGCTCCTTCAAGCGCATCAGGGCCGCGGGGTGGAACGACTCCACGCAATATGTCCCGTTCCAGCCCTCCAGCGCCGTCATCACCGCGTCGGTGAGGGCGTTGGCGTTGCTCCGCTCCACCTTGAGTTCAATGACCAGAGGCGTCCTGCCCTCAAACAGAGCCAGCACCTCCCGGAACAACGGGATGGCCTCCCCCGTTCCCAGAAGCGGATAATTTCTCAGTTCCCCCGCCGTAAGGTCCTCAACAACCGCTTTTTTGCCGCACACCCTGGTGAGGTCGCTGTCATGGACCACCGCCAGCTCTCCGTCCGCCATGAGATGGACGTCCAGCTCCGCGCCAAAGCCCCGCTCCACCGCCCGCCGGAAGGCCGTCAGGGAGTTCTCCGGGATTCCCTGCGCCGGGTCATGGAGACCCCGGTGGGCAAAACGCACTCCCTCCAGCCGCTCCCACCCGGGCTGATTCCGCCGGGGCCTCAGCAACAGCGTCCAGGCCCCGGCCGCCCCCAGGAATCCTAAGCCGATTTTTGCGGCCGTTTTCATGAATTTCCGCCCCCTGTTCCATTTTGACCATGGCTTACGCTTTTTCTTGATTGTGAAGGTAACGGTCTTAAGCTCTTTTTCGTTTTTCTCTCAAGAAAAAGAACTAGCGGTCCATGTCCTCAAAGGCGTCCAGACCCGTTTTGGCCTCCGCCCTGCTGTCGCCGTGGCGGACAAACAGCATGGTGACAAAGCTCATTGCCACAAAGCACGCGGCATAGGGAAACAGAATCTGATAGCTGATCTCCTTCATGAGCGTACCCGCCAGCACTGGGGTGATAACCTGAGCCGCCATAGAGGCGGTATAGTAGTAGCCGGTGAACTTTCCCACGTCGGAGCCTCTGCACATCTCCACCACCATAGGCAGGGAGTTGACGTTGATCGCCGCCCAGGCCAGCCCCACCAGGGCAAACACCACATACATGGGAGCGGTGATGGAGCGGGCGGCGCGGGTCATGAGGAATCCCGCGGAGAAACAGCACGCCAGCAGAATGATCCCCGCTTGAATGGTGCGCCTGCGACCAAATCTGGACGCCAGCGCGCCGATGGGAATGTAGGACACAATGGCGCCCACAGTCGCCACCATGAGGCAGCTGTTGGTACTGCCGATGCCCGCCCCCATCACCTGGTCCACATAGACGGAAAACCAGGTGGTGACGCCGTTATACCCCGCGAACCACAGGGCGATGGAGGCCAGAAGAAAGCCCAGGCTCTTTTTCACTGGGCCGGGCAGCACCTCGCCGCCGCTGCCGTCGTCCTCAGCCAGGTTCCACTCTGGGTGCTTTCTCTCCAGCGCCCGGTTCTCCTCCGACAGCCTGGGCTCCCGGATGGTGAGCAGCAGCACCGCCACCGAGGCGAGCATGATGAGCGACACCACAAGAAACAGCGGCTGGTAGTTCACATGGACCTGCCCCCGGGTCACCTCCGCGGGATACAGGGCCACGCTCACCCCCAGGTAGAGCACGCCGCCCACCGCCCCCATCAGATTGATGATGGCGTTAGCCTTGGAGCGCAGGGGCTTGGGCGTGACGTCCGGCATGAGGGCCACAGCGGGAGACCGGTAGGTTCCCATGGCGATGAGCAGCAGCCCCAGGGCAATGACAAAGCTCGCCAGCTTAAAGGGCGCGGCCTCCACAAAATAGCTGTTGTCCAGTATGGGAAGCAGATTCATCAGCAGCACCGCCGCCGCGGTGCCCGCCAGGACGTAGGGAGTGCGGCGGCCCAGCCTGGTATTGGTGCGGTCGGACAGCCCCCCGAAAAGGGGAAGCAGGAACAGGGCCAGGATATTGTCCGCCGCCATAATGGCTCCGGTGAGAGATTCGTCCATGTGGAAGGTGCCCTTGAGGATGAGGGGCACCAGATTGTCGTACATCTGCCAGAAGGAGCAGATGGACAAAAAGGCCAGCCCCACCAAAATCGTGCGCCTGTTGTTCAGCTTCAGCTCGTTCATCTCTCCACGCTCTTTTCTCCTCGTTTTGGCCTGCGCCGCCGCCTCCGCTCCCCCTCCCACGCCGCATGGAGGGCGGCAAGGCTTTCAAATATCCAGGTGGGCTTCACCGAACTGGCCTCCAGATCCGCCAGGGTCCCCTCGCCGGACAGCACGAAGGCGGTGTCAATCCCGGCGTTGGCCCCGGCGGCAATGTCGGTGTACAGCCGGTCCCCCACCATCACCGTTTTTTCAGGCGGCGTCCCCGTCTGGGCCATGGCCAGCTCCGCCATGGCGGGCTGAGGCTTGCCGGCGACCCTGGGCCTGCGCCCGGTGGCCCGGTACAGCATCTCGCACACGCTGCCGCAGTCGGGCACTGAGCCGTACCAGGTGGGGCACACCCAGTCTGGGTTGGCGGCGATGAAATCCACCCCCCGGTTCAACAGGATGCAGGCGTCCTCCAGCTTCTGAAAGGACAGCTCCGTGTCAAACCCGATCACCAGGCAGTCCACCCCGTCCTCCCGGCGGTCCGTCACTGGGACGCCCGCCGCCCGAAGCTGATTCCGGAAGCTTCTTGTGCCGAACACGTAGCACAGCCTGTAGGGCGGGCGGGACAGCAGATCGGCAATCAGCGCGTCCACCGAAGTGACGAACTCCTCCCGGACCGCGGAGATGCCCATTCCCGCCAGCTTATTGACGTAGTCCTCCCCTGACTTGGACGAGTTGTTGGTGAGAAAGCGGTACCGGCAGCCCGCTGCCCGCACCGCCTCCAGAAAGGGGATGGTCCAGGGAAACAGGTCCCGGTCCAAATAGATGGTGCCGTCCATGTCCAGAAGGAACAGCTCCTTGTCCCCCAGCCGCGCCATTTGACTCCCCCCTGCCTCCGGCGGAAAAGCATTTTTTCTGCCGCCGGTATGAAATTTATTTTAACACGGACCGCCGCTTTTGTCTACGAAATTTGTAAAATTTGACCGAAACTTCCTTCCATTTCCTGTTCGCTCCTATTGTTTTTGTCTCTTTAATATGGTAAACTATTCCTCTAGGACCCTTGCACCCCCGCGGAGAATGGAACTTATACGGAAAAGGAGGTTAAAATGAAACGAAACGCTCTATCTCTTGCCTGCATGTTCCCTGCCCTGCTGCTGTGCCTGTCCTGCCTGATCCCCACCGCCTTCGCCGACATCGGCCCCAAGCCGGAGGTCACCATCACCGTGGTCAACGCCCCGGAGGGGGAGCTCTACCTGGACCTGCTGGCGGAGGGTGAACCCGCCGACAGCCCCTATCCCAACTCCAACGGCGAGCGAAACCCCGCCATTTTGGCCAGTCTCCGCTCTCTGGAGGGGGACGGCTGGGTGCTGGCCTACACCACCGGGCTGGCGAGGCGCGCGCCCGTGTTCGGCGATGTGCGCCCCGGAGAAAACGGAGCCTGGCGCTTCTCCTACATCGGCCTGCCCGAGACCTTCCGCGTCGCCGCCGCCACGGCGGATCAGGCCCAGGCCGCGGAGGTCCCCTACACACGGGATTTTGTCGGTAATATCGTCTACGACTGGGAGGCCAATACCGTCCGGGAGGCCACGCCCCCGCCCCTGCGCTTTCTGGCCCGGCTGGCGGCCACCCTGGTCCCCACCCTGGCCGTCGAGGGCCTGATCTTCTGGCTGTTCGGCTTCCGGGAACGGCGGAGCTGGCTGGTGTTCCTGGCCGCCAATCTCGCCACTCAGACCGGCCTCCACCTGGCGGTAGGGTCCATGCTGGCCGAGGCGGGCTGGCACTTCCTCAACTACTTCCTCACCATCCTGATCCCGGAGCTGGCCGTCTGGGTAGTGGAGGCCGCGGCCTATGCACTGCTCCTCAAGGAGCATGACCGTTACCAGCGTATCGGCTACGCCCTCGTTGCCAACCTCGCCAGCTTTGTGCTGGGGTACTTCCCGCTCCACCTGCTTTACAGCTTCCTCAGAGGCCTGTGAAAAAAGTCCCCCTCCGGCCGGAGGGGGACTTCCTGTCAAAAAGAATTTTACGGCAAGCTGCACAAACGCCTTCTATTTCATACGCAGCAGCCGCTCAATCCGCTTATAGAGGAAAAATGTAATAACGGAGTCCGCCACGCCCTTCAACAGGTTAAAGGGCACCACCGCGAAGAGCACCAGGGTGGTCACACTGGTGATGCCCGGGTTGATATCGGCGCCCATGCCGATGATAGCGTCAAGGGGCATATCGAACAGCACGGAGAAGGCTGGGATCAGATAGACGGCGTTGAACAGGCTTCCGAACACAGTCATGACTGCGGTGCCTGTCCCCATGCCGATAATGGCGCCGGTTTTGGTCTTTTTGGCGAAGTACACCACCGTGGCGGGCAAAATGAGGGAACAGCCCACCACAAAATTGGCCAAATCGCCCACAAAGGCGGTGGAGGTGCCCTTGAGGAACAGCTTCAGCACCACCTTCAAAAACTCGCACACCACCCCGGCCACCGGGCCCAGGGAGAAGGAACAGATGAGCACCGGAATCTCGCTGAAATCCAGTTCATAGAAGCCGGGGGCAAAGGGCAGGGGAAACTCTATGTACATCAGCACTGCGGCAATGGCGGAGAAGATGCCCACATAGGCCGCCCGGCGTGCGGGAGACTGCTTCTCCGGCTTAAGCCACAGCTTTTCCAGCGCCAGCGCCACAACAAAAATACCCGCGAACACCGCCAGACTCACCAGCAGAAACACCACGTTGTCCTGGACCTGGCCCCACAGCTTTGCAAGATTTTCCAGCATAAAAATACCTCCTGAGACAGTCCGAACGCCTGAAAGCACCGTCTTCCAGGCGCGACACAACCTCAAGAGGGGTCACGCGTCTTCTTCCATCCGGACTGTGACCGTTGGTCCCGGAGTTTCACCGGGTCAGCCGCTTGCGCGGGTCGCGGACTATACCGCCAGTGGGGAATTTCACCCCGCCCTGAAGACAATCATTCACTTGTTCTGTTTTGTTTATTATATGTCCCTCCCGCCAAAAATGCAAGCCCCAATTTTGTCGAATCGTGTCGAAATATTTAAAACTAATGTTTCATATTCCCCTTGACTTTCCTGGGTTAGTATAGTACGATTGTATCAATCCTTGAGAGGAGGGAACGCTGTGGCCTGCCAAGAACACCAGACCTGCTGCTTCACCGGCCACCGGCCGGACAAGCTGCCCTGGGGCCTGAACGAGCAGGACCGCCGCTGCGCCGCGCTGAAAGCCAGTCTGAACCGGGAGCTGGAGGAGCTGTACCGCCGGGGCTTCCGGCACTTTATCTCCGGCATGGCCATGGGCTGCGACCTGTACTTCGCCGAGGCGGCGCTGGCCCTGCGGGAACGGCGCCCGGACGTATCGGTGGAGGGGGCGGTCCCCTGCCCCGGCCAGGCCGGAAAATGGCCGCAGCCGCTCCGCAGCCGCTGGCGGGCTATTTTGGACGCCTGCGACCTGGAGACGGTGGTGCAGCAGCACTATGACCGATTCTGCATGCACCGCCGGGACCGGTATATGGTGGACCGGTCCGCCACGGTGCTGGCTGTGTTCGACGGCACGCCGGGAGGCACTCAGTACACATTAAATTACGCCATGGACCGTGGCCGGGAAATTCTCCTGCTTGATCCCGCCCGACCGGAAGAGGCCGCCGTCCGTTTCACCCTATAAAAAGCCCCGCCGGAGCCGTCCGGCGGGGCTTTTTCCGTTACATTTTCAGCGAACCGCTGAAATTCTCCACAACCTCGCCCACGGCCTTGATGGCCCGGCCTGCCGCCTTCTGGGCGGAGTGCTTCTTTTTCTTGGGCGTCATCATCAAGCCGATGGCCGCGCCCGCCGCCATGGTGGCTCCGGCAATGGGCAGGATGGCCCGTTTATCCACTCTCATTGTCATCACTCCTTCGCCCCGTTAGCTTGCCCATTTTTCCGCGAAGAAGCCGGAACCTTCCCTGGAAACTATTTCAAAATCAGGGACACCGGGCAATGGTCGCTGCCCTGAATATCCGGGTGGATATCCGCCGACGCCACCCGCTCTCCCAGGCGGGCGGACACAATGAAGTAGTCGATGCGCCAGCCCGCGTTCTTCTTCCGGGCGTGAAAACGGTAGCTCCACCAGGAGTAGGCGCCCTCCTGATCCGGGTGAAGCAGGCGGAAGGTGTCGGTGAAGCCGGAGCCCAGCAGGCGGGTCATGGCCCCCCGCTCCTGGTCGGAGAAGCCCGCGTTTCCCCGGTTGGTTTTGGGATTTTTCAGGTCAATCTCCTGGTGGGCCACGTTCAGGTCGCCGCAGTACACCACCGGGCGGGTGCGGTCCAGGCTCTTGAGATAGTCCAGCAGGTCGTTCTCCCACTCCATGCGGTAGCCGATGCGGGCCAGCTCATTCTGGGCGTTAGGGGTGTAGCAGTTCACCAGCCAGAACCCTGGGTATTCCAGGGTGATAAGCCGCCCCTCATGGTCGTGCCTGTCCAGGTCCATGCCGTAGGACACAGACAGGGGCTCTGTCCGGGCGAATACGGCGGTGCCGGAATAGCCTTTCTTGTCCGCCGAATTCCAGAATTCATGATAGCCGGGCAGCTCCACCGCCGCTTGGCCCCGCTCCATCTTGGTCTCCTGGAGGCAGATAAAATCCGCGTCCAGCCCCAGCGCCGATTCCACAAAGCCCTTCTTCAGGCAGGCCCGCAGGCCGTTTACATTCCAGGACACGAATTTCATACCGGTCTCCTCCTCAAATCCGTTTTGACCGCTCCGGCCAGCTCCCTCAGGGCAAAGGCCAGCGCCGCCAGCATGGCCAGCGTCTCCAGCCCCATCACAAAGGTAAGCCCGCCCAGCCGGAGCACACAGTTGTATTTCAGCCGCAGAAACACGCAGTAGCTGGCCAGGGAAGCGCCCTCCGCCAGCACTGCCGGCGATACCCGGCGCGGCCGCGGCCCGGCGCAGGCCCAGCACAGGGTGAACACGTCGGCCAAAAAGAAGTACCGCTCGTGCATCCGGGGCAGAAGAAACGGCACGCCAATGCACAGCACCACCGCCGCCGCCATTGCCGTGTCCCGGCTCATCCGCCCCCGGAGCCGCCAGCCCAGCGCCAGCAGCGCCAGCACCAGCGCCCCGGCGGCGGCGATGCCCAGGGCGGAGGCCGCGTTCTGGTCCACCTCCGCGCCGTAGGGGATGAACTGGTAAATCGTGGGGGCGTTGAGCACCAGCCGGGGATACTCTCCCAGTTGATGGAAATAGACGCCGAAGATGTCCTTCAGCGGCTTGCCCATGGCGGCCGCTGGCAGGACGACGGCCAGATAGGCCAGGGGAAACGCCCACAGATCCCGGAACCTCACCCGCTTGGCCAGCCACAGCACCCCCCACAGGGGCAGCACAAAGATGGCCTGGAGCTTGAAGGAAAAGGCCAGCGCCATCAGCGCCACCGAAGGCGTCCCCCGCCCCTCCAGGGCCAGGGCGGCGGCGTGGATGGCAAGGGCTCCGTAAATCACGTCGCACTGCGCCCAGTACGCCCCGTTGACCACCACCGTTGGCAGCAATAGCGCGGCCGCAAAGGCGGTCAGGGGAGCGGCGCTCCCCTGACGCTCCCCGCCCAGGGAGCGCACCAGCCGGAAGCAGCCCCAGGCCAGCGCCACATCCCACAGGATGGAGAACAGCTTGTACAGGTACAAATCAGGGACATTCAAATACGAAGCGGCGGCTATGAAGTACAGATAGGGCACGTTGTAGTCGCCCACACTGCCCGCCATGGCCGCAAAGCCGCCGTTGGCTTTAAAATAGGCGTACCAGGGGCTCAGAAAGTCGAGAAAATCGTCGGTGACGCAGTCCAGGCACAGCGCCCGGACCAGCATGGCGCTCCCCAGGGGCAGCAGCATCGCCAGCAGCGTATCCCCGCCGCAGCCCTCCAGCCGCAGCAGGAGCAGCCCCAGCAGCGCCATCGCCGCCATCGCCGCCGCCACCCAGACGCGGTTGGCCGGAGCGCCCCGCTCCAGTCCGGCGCACACAAAGGACGTTCCCCCCAGCAGCAGGATTCCCAGCGCGGCGCAGGCGGTTGGCAGATATGATTTCCATGGTTTTTCCACAGCGCATCCTCCAAACGGTCATATTCAATCGTTCGTCACAGCATCATACCACAGCCGCCGCCCCTTGTCCAGCCGGTCATGGCCGGAATTTTCCATATTCCTTTCATCCTTCGTGTTGCTGTCCCAAAACCCTGGAAATTCAACGAATCGTAGGTTGAAGCTGAAAATTAGCTGTGTTATAATATAATAAAATTCCCGTTTATGGAGGTTAATTGGCGTGAGAGCACCGTTTCAGATATTGGCGATTCCTTACAGGCGAAATCAAAATGCGGATTTACAGTTCTGCGTTCTTCACCGCGCGGACATAGACCAATGGCAATTCGTAGCAGGCGGTGGTGAAGATGATGAGGCGCCAGTAGAAGCTGCAACCCGAGAGATATCAGAAGAAACAGGGATAAAAGTGGACAACATAACCAAGCTGGTCTCAATGGCATATATCCCAGCAGATGTTATTTCAGAACGCCATCGAAAGCACTGGCCAAAGGACACTTTTGTTCTGCCGGAGTATCATTTTGCATTTGAATGTATTCCCGATATAAAACTATCCGATGAACACCTTGATTGCGAATGGTTGGGTTACCGTGACGCTATGTCACGTTTGACATGGGATTCTAACAAAACAGCGCTTTATGAACTGAATTGCCGGCTGTCAGCAGAGAGCTAAATTTGCGTTTATTTGGCAGTCACCCACTACAAATAACTGTCCGCATAGTTATTCTGACAAAAAACTGAGAAACTGGATTTTTATCTTCACGAAAGGTAAAAGGGAGTTTTCTATCCTGCGGTTGACTTTTTTCCCGGAAAGCCTTATTCTAGAAGACAAGCCTTTCTCAAATTTCCATCCGACGAACGGGAGGATCATCAATATGTGCGGTTTTACCGGCTTTGTGTCCCGCTCCGCCCCCCCTGACGAAACCGTCCTGCGGGCCATGGGGGACGCCATCCGCCACCGGGGCCCCGACGGCGAGGGCCACTATGTGGACCGGCAGTGCGGCATCGCTCACCGCCGCCTGTCCATCATCGACCTGGAGAAGGGGCAGCAGCCCATCGTCAGCCCCGGCGGGCGGTACGTCATCGCTTACAACGGGGAGACCTACAATTTCCGGGAGCTGCGCTCGGAGCTGGCCGCCAAGGGCCACGCCTTCCTCACCGACTGCGACACCGAGGTGGTGCTCCACGGCTACATGGAGTGGGGGCCTGAGGTGCTGAAACGGCTGCGGGGCATGTTCGCCTTTGTTATCTGGGACAAGGAAAAGCGGGAGCTGTTCGGCGCCCGGGACCCCTTCGGCATCAAGCCCTTTTATTACGCCCTTATGGGAGACCTGTTCTTTTTCGGCTCGGAGTGCAAGAGCTTCCTCCCCCACCCCGGCTTCAAAAAGGAGCTCAACCCAGACGCGCTCAAGCTCTACCTCACCTTCCAGTACTCCGCCCTCAACGAGTCCTTTTTCAAGGGGGTGTACCGCCTGCTCCCCGGCCACTACCTCACCCACCGGGAGGGCCGCACCGAGCTGACCTCTTACCACGCCTTCTCCTTCGCGCCGGAAAACATGCCCCTGGAAAAGCGGGCGGCCCAGATTCGGGAGGTGATCGCCGAATCCGTCAAGGCCCATGAGATCAGCGACGTGGAGGTGGGTTCCTTCCTGTCCGGCGGCATTGATTCCAGCGTGATTGCCGCCCTGTCCCGCCCGGACAAGACCTACTCCGTGGGGTTCGCCAACAAAGACTTTGACGAGACCGGCGAGGCCAAGGCCCTGTGCAAAGAGCTGGGCCTGCGCAATATCTCCAAGACCATCTCCGCGGAGGAGTTTTTCGACGCTCTGCCCGCCATCCAGTGGTACGCCGACGAGCCCAACGCCAACCTGTCCACGGTGCCGCTGTACTTTCTCTCCCAGCTGGCGGCCAAGGACGTGAAGGTGGTGCTGTCCGGCGAGGGCGCGGACGAGCTGTTCGGCGGCTATATCACCTACCACACCACCAGGCCGTACCGCCTGTACCGCAAGGCCCCTCTGGCCTTGCGGAAAACGGTGGCCGCGGCCGCGGCCCGCCTGCCCCGGTTCCACGGACAGGGCTTTCTCACCAAGGCGGCCAAGCCCATCGACCAGACCTTCGTGGGACAGGCGTTTATTTTTGACGACCAGGAGGCACGGCGGGCGCTCACCCCCGCCTATCGCTCCAGCTTGACCTGGCACGACGTGACCGAGCCCTACTTCCAGGCCATCGAGGGGGCGGACGACCTGACCAAAATGCAGTATCTGGACCTGCACCTGTGGCAGCCCCTGGACATCCTCCGCAAGGCGGACCGCATGACCATGGCCCACTCCCTGGAGCTGCGGGTGCCCTACCTGGACCGGGAGGTGTGGGCGGTGGCCCGGGCCATCCCCAGCGGCCAGAAGATGCGGGGCAAGACCATGACCAAGTACCCTCTGCGCATGGCGGCGGTACCCCTCCTTCCCGGCGACTGGGTGCGCCGGGATAAGAAGGGCTTCCCCGTCCCCTTTATCGCGTGGCTGAGGGAGGAAAAATATTATAATTGGGCCAAAAGCTTGATCTCCCAGAACTATGCGGCGGAGTTTTTTGACCAGCAATATCTTCTGGACCTGCTGGAGCGGCACTACTCCGGCCGGGAGCGCACCCACCGCAAGCTGTACACCGTGCTGTCCTTCCTCATCTGGTATCAGGTGTATTTCCCCGAGCGGTGCGGCGCGCAGCCGTTCACGCCGCCCCAATGATTGGAAAAAGGCCCGCTGTATTCGTTTACAGCGGACCTTTTTTGTCGGATTGCGGAAAAAACGTCAAACTATACTATTGAAAAAAGCCTATCGTTTCGCTATAATATCGGGTGAACTTGACTCATGCATTGTTTTTAGGAGGGTTCCTATGATACTGCGCGCCGGCATAGATATCGGCTCCACCACCGTCAAGGTCGTGGTGTTGGACGAGGATAACAAGCTGCTGTTCCGCTCCTACGAGCGGCACTACTCCAAGGCCCGGGAGCGGGCCTGCGAAACCCTGCGCTCCATTGCGGACATGCTGAAGGGGCAGGATGTGCGCCTGGTGGTCACCGGCTCCGCCGGGCTTGGCGTGGCCAAGGCCGCGGGCCTGGACTTCGTCCAGGAGGTGTACGCCACCGCCGCGGCGGTGAATACCTACATCCCGGACACCGACGCGGTGATCGAGCTGGGCGGCGAGGACGCCAAGATCATCTTTTTCGGCGGGGCGCTGGAGGAGCGGATGAACGGCTCCTGCGCCGGGGGCACCGGCGCCTTCATCGACCAGATGGCCACCCTGATGAACGTGACGGTGAGCGAGCTGGACGAGTTATCCCTGCGCCATGAGAAGATCTACCCCATCGCCTCCCGGTGCGGCGTGTTCGCCAAGAGCGACATTCAGCCCATCCTCAACCAGGGCGGACGGAAGGAGGACGTGGCCGCGTCCATCTTCCAGGCCGTGGTGGACCAGACGGTGGCCGGCCTCACCCAGGGCCGGGAGCTCAAGGGAAAAATTGTGTTCCTGGGCGGGCCGCTCCACTTCCTCATGGGCCTGCGGGAGCGGTTTGTGGACACCCTCCAGCTGGACAACCAGCACGCCGTCTTCCCCCAGGACGGCGACTGCTTTGCCGCCATGGGGGCGGCGCTGTGCGCGTCGGACTATCAGGCCCGGCCCTTTGACGAGCTGCTGCGGCTGCTGGAAGAGAGCCGCGCCGCCACCTCAGTGGTGGACACCATGCCCCCCCTGTTCGAGAGTCAGGCGGATTACGACGCCTTCACCGCCCGCCACAACGCCTCCACCCCGCCCCGGCTGGACATCAGCGCCTACGAGGGCGACGCATACTTGGGTATTGACGCGGGCTCCACCACCACAAAAATCGTCCTCATCGCCCCGGACGGCGGTCTGCTGTACACCTACTACCACTCCAACCTGGGCAATCCGGTGGCCATCGCCCTGGAGCAGCTCAGGGAAATCTACCGTCTGTGCGGAGACCGCGTCAAAATCAAAGGCTCCGCCGTCACCGGCTACGGCGAAGACCTGATCAAAAACGCCTTTTCCTGCGATCTGGGCCTGGTGGAGACAGTGGCCCACTACCGGGCCGCCGCCCACTTCAACCCCGACGTGGATTTTATCATCGACATCGGCGGGCAGGACATGAAATGCTTCAAAATCCGAAACGGCGCGGTGGACTCCATCATGCTCAACGAAGCGTGCTCCTCCGGCTGCGGCTCCTTCATCGAGACCTTTGCCAAGGCCTTGGGCTACGGCATCGCCGACTTCGCCAAGCTGGGCCTCTTTACCCGGAAGCCGGTGAATCTGGGCTCCCGGTGCACCGTGTTCATGAACTCCTCCGTCAAGCAGGCCCAGAAGGACGGGGCCAGCGTGGAGGACATCAGCGCGGGCCTGTCCATCTCCATTGTGAAAAACGCCATCTATAAGGTCATCCGCGCCGCCTCCGCCGACGACTTGGGACGGCACATCGTGGTCCAGGGCGGCACCTTCCACAACGACGCGGTGCTCCGCGCCTTTGAGCAGGAGCTGGGCCGGGAGGTGACGCGGCCCACCATCGCAGGGATCATGGGGGCCTTCGGCGCGGCGCTGGCCGCAAGAGACCTGAAGCTGGAGCAATCCGCTCTGTTAAGCGAGCAAGCTTTACAGTCCTTTTCCCATACCGCCAAACCCGCCACCTGCAATCTGTGCACCAACCACTGCTCCCTCACGGTGAACAGCTTCGACGGCGGGCGCAGGTTCATCTCGGGCAACCGCTGCTCCCGTCCCCTGGGCAAAGAAAAGGTGGAGCTGCCCAACCTGTACCGCTACAAGTACCAGAAGCTCCGGGCCATGGAGGGCAAGGGCTTCGGGGACGGCTCCAGAGGCCGCATCGGCATCCCCTTCGGGCTGAATATGTACGAAAACATCCCCTTTTGGTTTGAGCTGTTCACCCGGCTCAACTTCGAGGTGGTCCTCTCCCCCGAGTCCTCCCGGAAGCTGTACATCAAGGGTCAGCGCACCATCCCCTCGGACACGGTGTGCTACCCCGCCAAGCTCCTCCACGGCCACGTGGAGGCCCTGGTGGAGGCGGGGGTGGACGCCGTCTTCTACCCCTGCATGTCCTACAATTTCGATGAAAAGGCGGCGGACAACTTCTACAACTGCCCGGTTGTGGCCTATTATCCCGAGCTTTTGGCCGCAAATATGCCCGACCTGAAGAAGACCCGCTTCCTCAACCCCTACGCCGGACTCCACCGCCCCCGCGACTACGAGCGCATCGGCTCCCAGTGGTTCGCCGACACCTTCGGCGTTCCACGCAGGGCGGCGGCCAGCGCCATCCGGGCGGCCTATCAGGCCTACGACCGCTATAAGGAGGACATTCACCGCATCGGCCAGCGGTACATCGACCAGGCCCGGGCCCAGGGACTTCCCGTCATTGTGCTGGCGGGCCGGCCCTACCACATCGACCCGGAGATCAACCACGGCATCGACGAGCTCATCGGCTCCTTCGGCTTCGTGGTGGTCAGCGAGGACGCGGTGGCCTTCCACGAGGAGTACGCCCCCCGGCGGGTGCTCAACCAGTGGACCTTCCAGGCCCGCATGTACAACGCGGCCCGGTACGTCTGCGCACAGCCCGACATGGAGCTGATTCAGCTGGTGAGCTTCGGCTGCGGCACCGACGCAATCACCGGGGACGAGATGCGCTCCATCTTAGAGCAAGGCGGCAAGCTTTACACTCAGCTGAAAATTGACGATATCAGTAACCTGGGCGCGGTGAAGATCCGGGTTCGGAGCCTGATGGCGGCCATGGAGGAGAGGAAACGCCGTGAACACTGATCTGTCCATCTGCCAGCCCCTGTTCGGCCAGGATCCGGTACGCTATGTGGACATAACTGAGTCAGTCCGGCGGGGCCTCGGGTGCGTCCTGCACGCCTCCCCCTCCGCCGCCCTGGTGGGCATTCCCGCCGCCGGCTGTCCCGGGGGCTTTGGAAGCTACCTCATGTCCTGCGCCGGTGTGGACGCCGCCCGCCTGCTCTGCGGCCTGATCCCCGATGGGGGCGATTTTCTGATCGCCGCCCATGAGGATTTTTACCTCCCGCTTTTGCAAGAACGCTTTGGCGCCGGCTTTTTTCTGGAGGGAGCCAGCTTTCAGGCGGCCTATCTGAGCGGCGGTCCCTGCCCCATGCCGGACAGCGCCCTGGCCATCCGGCAGCTCAATGTGGACGACCTTCCCCAGGTGTCGGAAAACTACAAGCTGGAGGGGGAGGGCTACCTCCGTTCCCTTCTGGAGCGGGGACAGCTTTTCGGCGGCTTCCTGGAGGACGCGATGGCCGGTTTCGTGGGCCGTCACGCGGAGGGCTCCATCGGCCTGCTGGAGGTGTTCCCACCATATCGCCGCCGGGGTTTTGCCACGGTGCTGGAACGGTACATGATCAACCGGGAGCTGGCCCTGGGCCGCACTCCCTTCGGCCAGGTTGTGACGGGCAACGCCCCCTCCCTGGCCCTCCAGCGCTCCCTTGGCATGACCCTCTCGCAAGGGACGCTCTACTGGCTTTCCCGCAACTGACTTCCCCCGCGAAAGGAGTTTTTGACCATGGCAAAACTGGAATACGACAAGGACGGACGCCTCCTCTTTACCAAGGAGATGAAGCAGGAGTATACCATCCTCATGCCCCAGATGCTTCCCGTCCACTTCGGCATGTTCCGCCAGCTGCTGGAGCTGGAGGGTTATAAGGTGGATATGCTCACCACCAACCACCGGGGCATCATAGACGAGGGGCTGAAGTATGTCCATAACGACACCTGCTACCCCGCCCTGTTGGTGATCGGCCAGCTCATCGACGCCATCAAAAACGGCGGGTACGACCCCCATAAGCTGGCCCTGTTCATCACCCAGACCGGGGGCGGCTGCCGGGCGTCCAACTACATCCACCTGCTGCGCAAGGCCCTGGAGAAGGCGGGGCTGGAATACGTCCCGGTCATCTCGGTGAATCTGTCCGGGCTGGAGAAAAATCCCGGCTTCTCCCTCACCCTGCCCTTGGTGCGCAAGCTCATTTACGCCATGCTGTACGGCGACCTGCTGGTGAACGCCGCCAATCAGGTGCGGCCCTATGAGCTCGCTCCCGGCGGCGCCGACGCCATGCTGGACCGATGGCAGAAAAAGCTGATCGACGGCTTTCAGGCGGGCAGAGGCATGAGCCGCAAGCAGATGCGGTCCAATTTCGACGCTATCCTGGCCGATTTCGCCGCCATCCCCGTGTCTGGCGAGGAAAAGGTCAAAGTGGGAGTCGTGGGTGAAATTTACGTGAAGTTCTCTCCCCTGGGCAACAACAATCTGGAGGACTTCCTGCTGTCCGAGGGGGCCGAGCCGGTGGTGCCCGGGCTCACCGACTTTATGATCTTCAAGATCTTTAACCGGGAGGTGGATGTGAACATCTACGGCGGGCTGTGGGCCAAAAAGAAGTTTTGCCAGATCTTCAAAGGGTACATCGAGGCCTGCCAGAGGGACATGATCGCCGCCCTGAAAAAGACCCGCTTCCGGGCCCCCGGCACCTTCGAGGACATGCACAAGCTGGTCCGGGGCTACCTGGGGGACGGTAACAAAATGGGCGAGGGCTGGCTGCTCACCGGCGAGATGCTGGAGCTCATCCACTCCGGAGTGCCCAACATCGTGTGCACCCAGCCCTTCGGCTGCCTGCCCAACCACATCGTTGGCAAGGGGATGATCCGCAAGCTGAAGGACGACTACCCCTATTCCAACATCGTGGCCATCGACTACGACCCCGGGGCCACCAAGATCAACCAGGAGAACCGCATCAAGCTGATGCTGGCCAACGCCAAGGCCCTGGCCAAGCAGGAGGCGGAAAAAGAGCCCGCGGGCGCGGGCGTATAAGGAGGTTTTTTCATGAAATTGGCGGAGGCATTGCAGGAGCGGGCGGACCTGAACCGCCGGATTCAGCAGCTCCAGCAGCGGCTGAACAATAACGCAATTGTGCAAGAGGGAGAATCCCCCTCTGAGGACCCCGCAGAGCTGCTGGCAGAGCTGGACGGATGTGTGGACAATTTGGAGCAGCTCATCACCCGGATCAATCTGACCAACTGCCGCACGCAGGCGGACGGTGAGAGCCTCACCGAGCTGCTGGCCCGGCGGGACGCGCTGACGCTAAAGCTCAGCTCCTACCGGAACCTGGCCCAGTCCGCCAGCCAGCTGGGGCACCGGGGAATGCGCAGCGAGATCAAGTGGCTGAGCACCGTGAACGTGCGGGAGCTGCAAAAGCAGGTGGACCAGATGGCAAAGAAGCTGCGCCTGCTGGACAACACCATCCAGGCCGCCAACTGGGCTACGGACTTGATCTGACGCGGCGGCCGTGTTGGTAGCTTTTAGGGCGAACGCATCTCCCCGGCTGAGAATGAGCCGGATCAGGATTACGCCAATGGGCATGGCGCAGGGGGTTCGATTCCCCCACAGCATCGTAACGCCCAGACCGCGCATAACCGTACTGTTACCGCGCACACCGCACGACCAATGCGTTGACTGGAAGCGAGGGCGGGCAAGGGGAACTGCCGCCGCACCGCGGACCCGTCCCGGCCGGGGCGGGTCCGCTCATTTGGGAGGTTTTTATGGACGAGCTTCGTTTTGTAGACGCCTGCACCGAGGAGCACTTCCGGGCCATGTCCCTGATCCATGCGTTAGGGTGGCGGGACACCTATGCGGACGCCCTGCCCGCCGACTATATGGCCAGCGAGATCACCGACGGCCGCTGGGTGGAGGTGTTCCGCACCAACTATGAGTCGCAAAACGGCGTCCACGGCCTGCTTCTGTACCGGGGGGACACCCCCGTGTCCTGCCTCAACTACTGCAAGGCCCGGACGGTAAACTACAACCCCGGCGATATCTGTACCTTTGACAACGCCGCCTACGCCGGCTGGGGAGAGATCGCCTCCTTCTACACCCATCCCCAGGAGCGGGGCCGGGGCTATGGCGGGCTGCTCTTTGAGGAGGCCTGCCGCCGGATGAAGGCCGGAGGGTTTCAAAACGCCTTTGTGTTCGTCCTGCGGGAGAACGAACGGGCCAGAAGGTTTTACGCCTCCCACGGCTTCGCCTGGGACGGCACCCACGCCGATATTCCCTTCCCACACAACACCGTCTGCGTAGACCTGCGGTATGTGAAACAGCTGTAAAATGGCAAAGGCCGCCGGAAATTCTTCGTTTCCGGCGGCCTTTATTGCCCTTTTCCCAGTTCCCGCATACACTGGGGCAAAGGGGGGTTCGGTGTGCCATGCCGTAATTTCAACCATTCCCAGGCTCAGGGCGGCGACCTGGTGGCCGTGGCCGCGGCCTTGGCCATCTGGATCGGCCAGGGCAAAACGGCGGACGAGCTGGCCATCCTTGCCTCTCTGTTCGACCTGATGCGCAGCAATCTGGCCCTGATGGCGTTGAACACCGTCAGCGACGACATCCAGCCGGGGCAGCAGCGGACCCCCGCCCAGGCCGAGGCAAGGGCGGATTTTTACGACGCCCTCATCAGCCCAACGCCCGATCTCTTTCAATAAGCAGCTTCACCGCCTCTACCCCTACCCGGATGGCGGACTCGGTGTCCTCGTCCCGGATCTGGTCCAGCCCGGCGGCGTTGCGTTCCTGATTCCAAATCACGTGGAAGGCGGACCCGCACCGCACGCCCCGGTGAGCCGCCACCGTGAACAGCGCCGCGCTCTCCATCTCGGAGGCCAGCACTCCCAGCCGCTTCCACGCCTCCCATTTGCTTTGCAGCTCATAGGCCACCGGCATACGCTCCGGGGCGTGCTGCCCGTAGAAGGAGTCCTTGCACTGCACCACCCCCGCGTGCCAGCGGCGGCCCGACGCCCTGGCGGCGTCCACCAGCGCGGTGAGCACCTGGAAGTCCGCCACGGCGGGAAACTCAATGGGGGCGTACTCCCGGCTGGCGCCCTCCATACGGACCGCGCCGGTGGCCACCACGATATCGCCGCTGGTCACCTCCAGCTTGATACCGCCGCAGGTGCCCACCCGGACGAAGGTATCCGCCCCGAGGTTGGCCAGCTCCTCCATGGCGATGGCGGCGGACGGCCCGCCGATGCCGGTGGAGGTAACCGTGACCTTCTCCCCCAGCAGTGTTCCGGTGTAGGTGACATACTCCCGGTTGGTCATCACATGGACTGGGTTGTCGAAATACCGGGCGATCTTCCCGCACCGCCCCGGGTCGCCGGGGAGCAGGCAGTACCGCCCCACGTCTCCAGCCTTGCAATTAATATGAAATTGCCGCTCATCTGCGATCATAGCCGCGCCTCTTTTCCTCTGATTTGTCTCCATTATACCGCTCCCGCCTGCAAAAAGCAAGGTTTCGTCAGGCTCCCTCCAGATCTGGCGGCTGCGTACTGGCGGAGAGGGCCAGCCCACCCGCCCCGTCCCGGGCGGTGACATACCACCGCTCCCCCGGCCGCGGAGCCTCGTCAATCGTATGGCGGGCCAGTTCCTTCTGGCCGAAGCCCTCAAAAACCGCGTCGTACACGTACACCGTGGCCGGGTACTCCCCCGCCTCAAAGCCGAAGGAGTCCCCCCGCCGCAGAGGGCTGCTGTCGGCGTTCCGGCTTCCCCCGTTCTGATCCTGGAACACCAACACCACCTCCACGATCACCGCGTCCGAATCGTTGACGAACACCAGATCGGCCTCCGCCCCGTTTTCGCACCCGCAGCCGGACAGGGCCCAAAGCGCCGCAAACGCCGTGAGGCATAAGGTTAAAAACCGCTTCATTCCGAATCCTCCTAAAAATGCATTTCGTAAAAGTACCAGTTTTCTCCCAGGGAGACCACGCGGCTCCAGTTGTCCCCGGAGGACTCCTCCCACAACCAGCCGTCCCCGTCCGGCGCATAGTCCAGCGCCACCATATCCAAACCTACCGGCCCGCCCAGGCTGAACGTCACCCCCCAATAGGAGGTGGACGGTCCCATCCCCGCTCCGCCCATCTCAAACTCCACACAGTTCTGTCTCCCAGTGGGGTCGGGTCCCACCGCGATTCTTTTCACACCGGCGGGCCGCTCCACGTTTTCTCCGCTCCCGGCGGCAAGGGCCTCCGCCGCCGCCCGCGCAAACGCCTCCCGGTTCCATCGGAACGCCGCCGCCGATCCCCGCGGCGAACAGGCATACATTGATGCGCCAGCCAGCGCCACGGCCAGCAGAACAGCCAAGAACAGCTTTCGCGTTCTTCTCACGAATTGCGCCTCCCAAAATTTGGCCGCAAAAACCGCCCCAAGGCCAGAAACGGTCACGCGGTGCTTTGTCCGTTTTGTTGCCGGCCGGTCAGCCCTCTCCCTGCCCGCCGCTGTCCGGGAGGTACTCCAAAATATCCCCCGGCTGGCAGTCCAGCGCCTGACAAATGGCCTCCAGAGTGGAGAACCGCACCGCCTTGGCTTTGTTGTTCTTTAAAATGGACAGGTTGGCCATGGTCACGTCCACCCGCTGGGACAGCTCCCCCAGTGACATCTTCCGCTTGGCCATCATCACGTCCAGGTTTACCACAATCGCCATACGCCGCCCCCTAGATGGTCAGGTCGTTTTCCGCCTTGAGCTCCGCCGCCTGCCGGAACAGGGCGGACATGACCAGGAACAGCAGACCGCCCATCAGGAAGATGGGGACGAACAGGGCGTTGTAGCTAAACAGGGGGTCGAGATCCAAATAATCTAGCAGCCCCCAAACCAGCCGGACCAGCGCCATCCCCGAGATGAGAAAGCAACACACCGCCGCCCGCCGCAGATTGGCCGCATTGTCCAGCGAGAAGGGCTCTCCCCGCAGGATCGTGTCCAACACCCGCTTCCCCTGCCAGAGAATGACGGCGGTGCAACTGCCGCAGACCACCAGAAACAGGGCCAGCATAAAGGTATAGCCGCTGTCTTTCCACACGCGGAGTAACCCATGCAGCCAAAGGCTCAGAATACTGTTTCCGATATCCAGGCGGTAGTCCAACTCCCACTGATTCGCGTACCAATAGACCAGGGACGGCGCGATGGGAAGGGCAATGAGATTGCAGGCAAACACGATCAGGATCATCATCCGCAGCATCCGGGCCAGCTTCTGCACGGAAGTCCGTTCCATATTCAACCACCTCTTGTCCCAGAGCTTACCACGGTTCATATCGTTTGTCAAGTATTATTTATCGTTATTCAATAAATACATATATTGCAAAAGCCCTCCGCGCACAGCGGAGGGCTTCTCATTTATTCCTCCCAGGGGTCAAACTCGTACACGCCGGGGGCCGCGGACAGCTCCCGAACCGGCTCCGTCCTGGGGGCGCGGCGGAACAGGGCCGCGATTCCCCTGCGGTCCAAAATGGGAAGCACAACGGCCAGGAGCAGAATCACACCCACACCAATGAGGAGCTCTGTCCCCTCCTCGCTCTTGGGCAGGAGGTTCAAAACCTGGCTGAAGCTGTTGAACACCATGTGGCCCAGAATGGACGGCCAGATGGAGCCCGCACGCAGGTCCACAAAACCAAACACGCAGCCCAGCACAAAGGCGTAGCCGGACCAGACCGGATGGCCATGGCAGACTCCGAACACGGCGGCGGCCAGCACCACCGCCAGCCATCCAGGCATCACCCGGCTCAGCCGGTTCACCATCAGTCCCCGGAAGATGAGCTCCTCCACCACCGGGGCCACCAGAACCACGGCGATAAAGCCCACCAAGCTGACGGTGGATATGCCGGAGGCCGCCTCTTCATAGCTCTCCGTCCACGCCTCCGGCAAGGCCATCAGCACTAGATTTACCACCAGAAACAGCGCCGGGGCCAGGGCCGCCCCCGTCCACAGCGTCCGCCCGTCCACCCGGCGCAGCCACAGCGCCTCGCTGAGCTTTTTTCGCCGGAGAAGATAGACCAGCAGCACCACGGCGATGGTCGTCAGCCCGGATATCAACGCATAGGTCTGAGCGCCGGAAGACAGCAAATCGTATGTCTCCCCTGGTTCTCCGTCCAGGCCGGCCTCTATGATGCCCGCAATCACCGTGGGCAGCATCACCAAAACCTGCATCCCCAAAAACAGCCCCAGATAGCAGGCGGATTTCAGCAGCGCCAGCAGGATTTCCCCGGCGCGCGCTCCCCTGGCCGTCTTCACAGCGCAATCCCCCCCAGCACTTTGCCGATGGAGTCGTGGATCACCAGGTCCGCCTCGCGGTCATAGGGCGTGGGGTCCCGGTTGATGAGCACCAGCTTATTTCCCCGGTAATAGTTGATGAGCCCGGCGGCGGGGTACACCACCAGGGAGGTTCCTCCCACAATGAGCACATCCGCTTTGGCAATGGCCCGCACAGCCCCCTCCACGGTGTCCTGGTCCAGCCCCTCCTCATAGAGCACCACGTCCGGCTTCACCAGGGCGCCGCAGGCGGGACAGCGGGGCACGCCCTTCCCCTCCGCGATAAAGTCCACGCCGTAGAAGGCGCGGCACTTGGTGCAGTAGTTGCGGTGGACAGAGCCGTGGAGCTCATATACCGTCCGGCTCCCCGCCAGCTGGTGGAGGCCGTCGATATTCTGGGTCACCACCGCTTTCAGCCTGCCCGCCCGCTCCAGCTCCGCCAGCGCCCGGTGGGCCGCGTTGGGCTTGGCGTCCAGGCAGAGCATCTTATCCCGGTAAAAGCGGTAAAACTCCTCCGTATTTCCAACAAAGTAGGTGTGGCTCAGAATGGTCTCCGGCGGCTGGTCATACCGCTGATTGTACAGGCCGTCCACGCTCCGAAAATCGGGGATGCCGCTCTCGGTGGACACGCCCGCCCCGCCGAAAAAAACGATGTTATCGCTGCCCTGAATCCACTGCTGCAATTGTTCCTGCGGCGTCATGGTCTTCCCCCTCCTTTTTCTCCATTATAGCAAAGTCCCCCTTGGGTTACAAGGGGGACTTCCAGGTATTTATTGATCCCTCATCAGTAGATAAAGGACCGCCTTTTGGGCGTGGAGGCGGTTTTCCGCCTCTTCAAATATCTCGTCCGCGTGGGCCTCAAACACCTCGGCGCTGATCTCCTCCCCCCGGTGGGCAGGCAGGCAGTGCTGCACCATGCAGCCGGGATGGGCCAGTTTCATCAGCTTCTCATCTACGCAGTAGCCTGTAAAGGCTTTTTCCCTGACAGCTCGCTCCTCCTCTTGGCCCATGGACGCCCACACGTCGGTGATCACCACGTCGGCGTCCGCCGCCGCTGCGGCGGGGTCGCGGAGCAGCTCAAATTTGCGGTCCGCCGCCGTCTTTGCGAAATCCAGCACCACGGGGTCCGGGTCATATCCCTCCGGGCAGGCCACGGACACATCCATGCCGCACTTCAGCCCGCCTACGATGAGGGAGTTGGCCATGTTGTTGCCGTCCCCGATGAAAGCCAGCTTCAGCCCTTCAAGCCGGGTCATCTTCTCCCGAACGGTCATCAGGTCGGCCAGCACCTGACAGGGATGGGCGAAGTCGGTGAGGCCGTTGATGACGGGAATGGACGCCTTCCGCGCCAGCTCCTCCACCTCCGCCTGGGCAAAGGTACGGATCATAATGCCGTCGCAGTACCGGGCCAGCACCCGGGCGGTGTCCTCCACCGGCTCTCCCCGGCCGATCTGGCTCTCCTTGCCGGACAGGAACAGGGCGTGTCCTCCAAGCTGATACATTCCCACCTCAAAGGATACCCGGGTCCGGGTGGAGTTTTTCTCAAAAATCATGGCAAGGGCTTTCCCCCTCAGGTGGTCGTGGGCGATGCGGTGCTTCTGGCTGAACTTCATCTGGTCCGCTGTGTCCAAAATCTCATGGATGTCCTCCTGGGACAGGTCCAGCAGCTTGAGCAGGTCTTTTTTCATGTCCGTGCCTCCTGTTTGTGAGCGAGCATACAGTACCATTCCGCATTTTCCGGCTTTACGCCGTCCAGAAAGGCCGGAAGGCACATGAGTTCTATTTCCTCATAGTCCAGCCGCTCCAGCTCCTCCAGCAGCAGCTGCTTTTTGATAGGGAAATAGTGCTCCTCAAAGATTTCTTTTTGAACGATCCTGTTCTCTCGCTCAAAGGTATAGAGCAGGTTGAAGGTCATGGAGCCGTCCCCGTGGCGGTCCCAAACCTGCACTAGATTCATCCGCATACCGTTGTCCAGAAACGTGGGGTTATACAGGTAAAACCGCTGCTTTGTCTCCAGGATTCTGTCCCAATTGCGCAGGTCCAGGTACAGGTATCCCCCCGGCCGAACCAGCCGGTCCATCTGGGCGAGCACGTCCGGGACCTCGGCGTTTGTCACATAGGGCAATGAGTTTCCCGTGCTGGCGACACAGTCAAAGACTGCGCCGCCGTCAAAGGCCTCGTCCAGCCGCCGGAAATCGCTCAGACGCAAATCAATGGGAATTTCTCTTTTTCCGGCCTTCTCCCGACAACGTTCCAGCATGGCTTCGCTCAAGTCGGAGCCATGCAGCTCCACCCCAAGCTCCGCCAGAGGCAAGGTCAGATTGCCAGAACCAACGCTCACATCCAACAAGGTCTGGACCCGCCTGCCGCGCAGCACCCGTTCCCAGTGCCGTTTGGCGATTTGATACCGCTGCTCGTTTTCCAGCAAATCGTAGAGATCCGCCCTGTCGTACAGCTTTGCCATGTCGCCCCTCCACTCAGGAAAGCGTCTCTTTCAGAATCGCCAGCCCCTTATCCATCTCGTCCCTGGTAATAGTCAGCGGCGGCAGGAACCGCAGGCCCGGTCCGGCGGTAAGGCTCAAAAGCCCCGCCTGATTCAGCCTGACGCACAGCTCCTTGTTGGAGAAGCCGCCCTTCACCTCCACACCGATCATCAATCCCATTCCCCTGGTTCCGCCCAGACAGGGCAGGCCCATGGCCTCGATGGAGTCCCGCAGGTACGCGCCCTTCTCCTTTACCTCTTCAATGGCCCCGTCGTCCAGAATGTCCAGCACCGCGCAGGCCGCGGCGGCGGACACCGGATTGCCGCCAAAGGTGGAGGCGTGGTCGCCGGGACCGAACACCTTCCGGCACCGCTCATTCACCAGGAAGCCCCCCATGGGCAGTCCCCCGGCCACCCCTTTGGCGAAGGACACCCCGTCGGGCTGAATTCCGTACTGCTGGAAGCAGAACAGGGAGCCTGTGCGGCCGATGCCGGTCTGCACCTCGTCCACCAGGAACAGCCAGTCCCGGTCCGCGCACAGCTGGACCAGCTCCCGGGCGAACTCGGGGTCCAGGGGCAGCACGCCCCCCTCTCCCTGGACCAGTTCCACCAGCACCGCGCACACATCGTGGCCCGCCGCCTGCTTCACGCTGTCCAGATTGGGGTCCGCCCGGCGGAAGCCCTCGGTAAAGGGGAAGAAATACTTGTGGAACACGTCCTGGCCGGTGGCGGCCAGGGTGGTGATGGTCCGCCCGTGGAAGGAACGGTTCAGGGTGATGATGGTCCCCCGCCCCTCGCCGTATTTTTCCCAGGACCACTTCCGGGCCAGTTTGATGACGCCCTCGTTGGCCTCCGCGCCGGAGTTGCCGAAAAAGGCCGCCGCCATTCCGGAGCGGGCGCACAGCGCTGAAGCCAGCCTGACATAGGGCTCGGAGTAGTACAGGTTGGATACGTGGCCCAGCTTTCCCGCCTGCTCCGCCACCGCCGCCGTCCACTTGGGATGGGCGGTACCCACCGACAGCACCCCAATGCCGGAGGCGAAGTCAATGTACTCCCTGCCGTCCGAACCGTACAGCGTGGACCCCTGACCATGATCCACGGCGATGGGGTTGCGGCTGTAACTTTGAATCACGTATTGCCGGTCCAGCTCTCTCATTTCCTCAAAGGTCATGTGAAGTTTCTCTCCTTTACATGATGCCCCGCCCCGCCTGTCCGAGACGCGCGGCTTCACTCCGACTCAAGCAAAACCCGCCCCCGCTTTGCGGCGGCTGGACTTTCGCTTTCGCTGCGCTCCATCCGCGCCGCTCACGACGGCACGGACGCTAAATTGTTATCATCGTGCCCACACCCGCGTCGCTCAGCAGCTCAATGAGGATGGAGTGGGGAATGCGCCCGTCCAAAATCACGGTGCTCCGCACGCCGGAGCGCACCGCCTCCACCGCGCAGTCAATTTTAGGAATCATGCCCCCCTGGATCACGCCGTCTTTCACCAGCCCCGGCACCTCGGAAGCGCGGGCATGGGGAATCAGGGTGCTCTCGTCCGCCCGGTCGGTGAGCAGCCCCCGCACGTCGGTGAGCAGCAGCAGCTTCTCCGCGTTCATGGCCACCGCCAGCTTAGCGGCGGCGGTGTCCGCGTTCACGTTGTAGGCGGTGGGGCCGTCGGCGCCCCGGGCCACGGTGGACACCACAGGGATATAGCCGTTGTGGAGCGCGTCCTCCACCACCGCCGGATTTACCTTAGAAATGGACCCCACCAGCCCGTACTTCTCATCCAGCCGGACCGCCTGGAACAGGTCGGCGTCCATGCCGCACAGGCCCACCGCCCGTCCTCCCTGGCCGTTGATGAGCGCGGCCAGGTCCTTGTTCACCTTGCCGCACAGCACCTGCTGGACGACCTCCATGGTGGTCTCGTCGGTGTACCGCAGGCCGTCCACAAACCGGGACTCATAGCCCAGCCGTTTCAGCATATCGCTGATCTCCGGCCCGCCCCCGTGAACCACCACCACCCGGACTCCCACCAGGGAGAGCAGGATCAGGTCGGAGATCACCGCCCGGCGCAGCTCCTCCGACACCATGGCGTTGCCGCCGTATTTTACCACCACGGTCTTGCCGTTGTATTTCTGAATATAAGGCATGGCCTCAGCCAGCACCTGGGCCCGGTCAATGAGGGAGGACATGGGAATAACCACCTTTTCTGAAGTTAGGTTCTGTAATCGCCGTTGATCTTCACGTAATCATAGGTCAGGTCGCAGCCCCAGCAGGTGGCCTCATGGCTTCCCTCATTGAGGGACACCTCCACAACCACCTCGTCCTGGGTGAGGATTTTCTTGGCCAGCTCCTCGTCGAAGTCCAGGCCGGTACCCTTCTCGCATACCAGGATGCTCCCCTGAATGGAGGAGAAGCCGATGTCCACATACTCCGGACGAAAGGGGGCTTTGGAGTAGCCCATGGCGCACAGAACACGGCCCCAGTTGGCGTCCGCCCCAAACAGCGCCGCCTTCACCAGGGAGGAGCCCACCACCGCCTTGGCCAAACGCTCGGCGCTGTCCTCGCTGCGGGCGGAACGGACGGTGCAGGTCACCAAACGAGACGCGCCCTCGCCGTCGGCGGCAATGGACCGGGCCATGGTCTCGCACACCTGATGGAGAGCCTTATAAAACACGGTGTAGCCGTCGTCCTTCCACTCAATCTGCTCGTTGCCCGCCATGCCGTTGGCCAGCACCACGCACATATCGTTGGTGGAGGTGTCGCCGTCCACCGTCACCCGGTTGAAGGTGCGGGGGACGATCTCGTGGAGGGCGTCCTGGAGCAGCTCGTGGGTGATGGCGCAGTCGGTGGTGATAAAGCACAGCATGGTGCCCATGTTGGGGTGGATCATGCCGGAGCCCTTGGCGATGGCCCCGATGGTGACGGTTTTTCCGCCGATGGCGACGGCCACGGCGGTCTCCTTTTTCACCGTGTCGGTGGTCATGACGGCCCGGGCGGCGGCGTCGGAGCCGTCCCCGTTCAGCGCCGCCGCCAGGGCGGGCATCCCCCGCTCAATGGCGGAGATGTTCAGCTCCTGACCGATGACCCCAGTGGACGCCACCACGAAGTCCCCCGGCTTCAGGCCGGTGGCCTGGGCGGCCAGGGCGCACATCTGCTCCGCGTTCTCGTGGCTCAGCGGAGCGCAGGCGTTGGCGTTTCCGCTGTTGGCAATCACGCCCCGGCACACTCCGTCCTCCAGATGGCCCATGGTCACATAGATGGGAGCCGCCTTCACCCGGTTCAGGGTGTAGACGGCGGCGGCGGAGCATTCCCGCTCCGACAAAATCATAGCCAGATCGTTCTTGTCCGGGCTGCTCCCCACCTTCACGCCGCAGTGCACCCCGGCGGCCTTGAAGCCCTTGGCGGCGCACACGCCGCCAGATATCTCTTTCAGCATTCCTATAACCCCTTTTTGTTGTTCATCCTTTTTCTTGAAAGAAAAGGGATCAAAAAGTACTTTTAGGGCAAAACTACGTTTCGCCTTCCTTTATAAATTCAGGCCCTTGGTCTCCTCGAAACCCAGCATCAGGTTCATATTCTGCACCGCCGCGCCGGAGGCGCCCTTGCCCAGGTTGTCCAGCCGGGCGGTGAGCATCAGCTGCTCCCCATTGCCGTTGACAAAGATTTGCAGCGTATCCTTCCCCGCCAGGTTGTTGGAACCGATGAAGCCGCAGCTGGGCGCGTCCGCGGGCCGGAGCTGAACGACAGGACTTCCGGCATAGTATTCGCCATACAGCGCCCGGAGGGCCTCGATGGACCGAGCCCCCTTCAGCTGGTCGGCAAACAGCGCCGCCGTCACCGTCATGCCCTGGGGAAAATCACAGATCATGGGCATGAAAATAGGCTTGCGGGTGAGGCCGCTCACCAACCGCATTTCCGGGATGTGCTTGTGGGCCAGGGTCACGGCGTAGTGCCGGGGAGAATCCAGCTCCGGCTCACGCGCCGGGTCCCCATATTGGGCGACGGCCTTCTTCCCCGCCCCGGTGTAGCCCGACAGGGCGTGGCACACCACCCGCTCCGACGGGTCCAGCGCCCCCATCTCCACCAGGGGCCGTACCAGGGAAAGGAACCCGCTGGCGTAGCAGCCGGGATTTGCCACCCGCTTTGCGGTCCTAATCTTCTCCCGCTGTGAGTGGAGCTCCGGGAAGCCGTAGGTCCAGCCCTGGGCTGTGCGGTGGGCGGTGGAACAGTCGATCACCTTGGTTTTCTCATTGCTGACAAGGGAAACCGCTTCGCGGGCGGCGGCGTCGGGCAGGCACAGAAACACCAGGTCGGCGGCGTTGAGCAGCTTCCGCCGCTCCTCCGTATCCTTCCGCTTGTCCTCGTCGATGAGGAGCAGCTCAATGTCGTCCTGGCCCCCCAGCCGCTCGTAAATCTGCAGGCCGGTGGTGCCCTCCCTGCCGTCGATGTAGATTTTTGGTTTTGTCATAATCCGTCACGTCCTTGTCACGGCTTGAACTCATACCGCGCCATAGTCTCCCGGTCCCGGTACTCGTGCTTCTCATAATAGCCGATGAGCGCCCCGTTTTCGTCCCGCAGGGCTACCATATATACATCCTTGTTCTCTTTGTCGTTTCGGAAGGTGTACATCAAATTGTGCTTTTCGCTCTGGGCGAACCAATCCGCCACCCGCCGGATCATCTCGTTGGCCTCGGGGGGATGGCAGGCGAAAATGCTCTTGCCCACCAGGGCCCCGCCGCCGCTCTTGGCATACCGCGCACAGGCCGCCGGGTTCATGTAAATGACGGTGTGCTCCAGATCGCACAGCACCACAGGACAGCGGTCCTGGTCCACCACGCTTTTAAGATAAGGTAACAGGTCCATGCGCCCCTCCGATGATACCCGACCGGGCCTCCACAAATTCCTCGATCAGCGCGATCTGCATCTTCACGCTCTCCTCCGAAGGGCCGCCGTACACCTTTCGCTCGTTGACGCAGGTCTTGAGCTGGAGGGCGTCGTACACGCTCTCGTCGAACAGGCCCGAGATGGCCCGGAAGTCCTTCAGAGGCAGGGTGTCCAGGCTCTCGCCGGTGCGGATGCACATATGCACCAGCCGGCCCACGATCATATACGCCTCCCGGAAGGGCATCCCCTTCTTCACCAGGTAGTCGGCGCAGTCGGTGGCGTTGATGAAGCCCACCGACGCCGCCCGGGCCATGTTTCGGTCCTTCACGGTGAGGGTGTCCAGCATGGCGGAAAACACGGGGACGCACAGCTCCACGGTGTCGATGGCATCGAACACCGGCTCTTTGTCCTCCTGCATGTCTTTGTTATAGGCCAGGGGCAGGCCCTTCATCACGGTGAGCAGGGTGATGAGGGAGCCGTACACCCGCCCGGTCTTGCCCCGGACCAGCTCGGCCACGTCGGGATTCTTCTTCTGGGGCATGATGGAGGACCCGGTGGAATAGGCGTCGTCCAGCTCCACGAACTTGAACTCCCAGGAGCACCAGAGGATGATCTCCTCGGAGAACCGGGACAGGTGCATCATCAGAATGGACAGGGCGGACAGCAGCTCAATGGCGTAGTCCCGGCCGGCCACGGAGTCCATGGAGTTATCGGTGGGCTTGGCGAAGCCCAGGGCGGCGGCGGTCTGGAACCGATCCACCGGATAGGTGGAGGTGGCCAGCGCCCCAGAGCCCAGGGGGCACTCATCCATCCGCTCCAAACAGTCCTCCAGCCGAGTCACGTCCCGCTTGAGCATGTTGGCGTAGGCCATCATGTAGTGGCCGAAGGTGGTGGGCTGGGCCCGCTGAAGGTGGGTATAGCCCGGCATGACGGTGGACAGGTTGGCCTTTGCCTTCTTCACCAGCACCCGCTCCAGGTCCAGCACCAGCCCGATGATGTGGGGGATCTCCTCCTTCACGTACAGCCGGAAGTCGGTGGCCACCTGGTCGTTGCGGGACCGGGCGGTGTGAAGGCGCTTGCCTGTCTGGCCGATACGCTCCGTCAGCAGGGCCTCGATGTTCATGTGGATGTCCTCGTTGTCCAGGGAGAACTCCACCCGGTCCGCCTCGATGTCCGCCAGGATGGCCCGGAGGCCCTCCACGATCTTCTCCGCCTCGTGGGCCTCGATGACCCCGGTTTTGCCCAGCATGGCGGCGTGGGCCATGGAGCCCCGGATATCCTGCTCGTACAGCCGGGCGTCAAAGCCGATGGACGAGTTGAAGTCGTTGACCAGGGTGTCGGTCTCCTTCTGGAAACGGCCCGCCCAGAGTTTCATAATGATTACCTCGCTTACTATGTTATCACGCCTCGCCGCGTCGGCGCAAAGTCCGCTCGGCTCCGTTTCCGCCTGCGGCAAAAACTTCGCCCGCTTCCTTGCGCCTCCTTCCCCGGCCGGACCCGCTTCGCTGGGCTCCGGCCGGGATATAGGCGGCAATTTTAACCGTTGCTCTTACAATTTCCCCTGCTCCCGCAGCGCCTGAACCTTGTCCGGCAGGCCCCACAGGTTGATGAACCCGGTGGCGTCGTCCTGGTTGTAGTCGCTCTCCTCGAAGGTCACCAGGTTCTCGGAGTACAGCGTCTCGGGGGAGGTGACGGAGGCGGTGATGATGTTGCCCTTGTACAGCTTCAGCTTCACCGTGCCGGTGACGTGCTTCTGGGTGTCCACTGCGAACGCCTGGAGGGCCTCCCGCAGGGGGGTGAACCACTTGCCGTTGTACACCAGGTCGGCAAAGTCCACCGCCAGCTTGGACTTCATGTGCTTGGTGTCCTTGTCCACGGTAATCATCTCCAGCACCTCATGGGCCCGGTAGAGGATGGCGCCGCCCGGCGTCTCATATACCCCGCGGTCCTTCATGCCCACCAGCCGGTTCTCCACGATGTCCAGCAGGCCGATGCCGTTGTCACCGCCCAGCTTGTTCAGCCTGCGGATGATGTCCGACGCCTTCATCCTCTCCCCGTCCACGGCCACGGGCCAGCCTTTCTCAAAGTCCAGGGTGACGTAGGCGGGCGCGTCCGGCGCCTGGAGGGGGGACACGCTCATCTCCAGGAACCCGGGCTTGTCGTACTGGGGCTCGTTGGCGGGGTCCTCCAGGTCCAAGCCCTCGTGGGACAGGTGCCACAGGTTCTTGTCCTTGGAGTAGTTGGTCTCCCGGGAAATCTTCAAGGGCACGTTGTGGGCCTCGGCGTAGTCGATCTCCTCGTCCCGGCCCTTGATGGACCACTCCCGCCAGGGGGCGATGATGCGCATCTCCGGGGCGAACCGCTTGATGGCCAGCTCAAAACGGACCTGATCGTTGCCCTTGCCGGTGCAGCCGTGGCAGATGGCGTCCGCTCCCTCCTTTTTGGCGATCTCCACCAGGCGGCGGGCGATCACCGGCCGGGCAAAGGCGGTGCCCAGCAGATAATCCTCATACTTGGCCCCCATCATCATGGAGGGGACAATGACCTCATCCACCATCACATCGGTGAGGTCCTCGATGTACAGCTTGGACGCGCCGGTTTTGAGGGCCTTCTCCTCCAGGCCGTCCAGCTCGTCCCCCTGACCCACGTCGGCGGATACGGCGATGATCTCCGGGTTGTTATAATTCTCCTTCAGCCAGGGGATGATGATGGATGTATCCAATCCCCCGGAATAGGCCAGCACTACTTTTTTCACGTCGCTCACGGTGATTCCCTCCAATTTTCTATGGTAACAGGGCGCTCTTGTGCGCTGTTTGTAAGAGTATACTACCCCGCTTCCCTGTTGACAAGTGATTTTTTGCATAGTTATCCGATTTTCTCCCGGCCCGTCCGGGTAATATTCCACATATTCGGATAACTATTCACATATTCCCGGAATAATCACCCTCATTATTCATTTCATCCAGAGCGCTTTCCAAAAAGAATTCTTATAAATCCTATTGACAAGGTATGCTTTTTACGGTATGATTTCCCACATAGATGTTCGCGCATTCTTTAGAGATCACGTCTCGCCTGCCGGCGGTCCGCGCTCGCCCCGCTTCGGTGAAGCCGCGCCGCTCACAACGGCTCCAAACGCTCAAGATAAGGAGATGGACACGTCATGATATACGCGGACAACGCCGCGACCACGAAAACAAGCCCGCTGGCTCAAAAGGCCATGCTGGACGCCATGGACCGGTTCTGGGGTAACCCCTCCAGCCTCCACACCCCCGGCCAGCTGGCCAAGGAGGCCATGCAGTCCGCCAGACAGGCGGTGGCGCGGGCCATCGGGGCCCAGCCCCAGGAAATCTATTTCACCTCCGGCGGCAGCGAGGCGGACAACCAGGCCATTGTCAGCGCCGCCAAGGTTGGGGCAAAAAAGGGCAAGAAGCACCTCGTCACCACGGCCATCGAGCACCACGCCGTCCTCCACACCATGGACGGCCTGGCAAAGGAGGGCTTCGAGGTCACGCTCCTCCCTGTGGGTGAGAGCGGCATCGTCAAGGCGGAGGATGTGGCCGCCGCCATCCGGGAGGACACCGCTCTGGTATCCGTCATGTATGCCAACAACGAGATCGGCACCATCCAGCCCATCGCCGAAATCGGGGCCCTGTGCCGGGAGAAGGGCGTTCCTTTCCATACCGACGCCGTTCAGGCCGTAGGCCACCTGCCCATCGACGTGAACGCCCAGAATATTGATATGCTGTCCCTGTCCGGCCATAAGTTCCACGGGCCCCGGGGGGTAGGCGCGCTGTATGTCCGCCGGGGAGCTCCCCTGCTCACCTTCATCCACGGCGGGGCTCAGGAATCCGGCCGGCGGGCGGGTACGGAAAACCTCCCCGGCATTCTGGGCATGACCGCCGCCCTGGCGGATGCCGAGGCCCACATGGCGGATAACGCCGCCCACGCCCAAAAGCTCCGGGACGCCCTCATTGAGGGCCTGTCTAAAATTCCCCATTCCGTCCTCAACGGCGACCGGGAGCAACGCCTCCCCGGCAACGTGAACTTCTGCTTCGAGGGCATTGAGGGGGAGTCCCTGCTGCTGCTGCTGGACGACAAGGGCATTGCCGCCTCCTCCGGGTCGGCGTGCACCTCCGGCTCCCTGGACCCCAGCCACGTGCTGCTGGCCATCGGCAGGCCCCACGAGGTGGCCCACGGCTCCCTGCGCCTCACCCTGGACCGGGAGAACACCATGGAGGATGTGGAACAGATCATCCGGGCGGTCGCCGAGGTGGTCAGCTATCTCCGGGAGATGTCTCCCGTTTGGAAAGCATTACAGAGAGGAGAGCGTCAATATGTTATACAGTGAAAAGGTGATGGACCACTTCCGCAATCCCCGCAACGTGGGCGAGATTGAGAACGCCGACGGCGTGGGCGAGGTGGGCAACGCCAAGTGCGGCGACATCATGAAAATGTACCTCAAAATTGAGGACGGCGTCATTGTGGACGTAAAGTTCGAGACCTTCGGCTGCGGCAGCGCCATCGCCACCAGCTCCATGGCCACCGAGCTCATCAAGGGTAAGCCTGTGGACGAGGCCCTGAAACTCACCAATCAGGCGGTGGTGGAGGCGCTGGACGGTCTGCCCGCCCACAAAATTCACTGCTCCGTGCTGGCGGAGGAGGCGGTGCGCGCCGCCATCAAGGACTACTATGACAAAAACGGCATCGCCTACGAGCCGGAGCAATTCTGCGGCGGAGACTGCTCCTGCTGCCATGAGCACGACCACCACGCATAACCCAAAACGCCAAAAACGGAGCGCCCGCAGCCAGCGGCAGGCTGGCTGCGGGCGCTCTCCCGTTTCGCATCCGCCGGTCAGGCCCACACCTCGTTAACACAGCGGTTAAAGGCATCCAGAAACGCCTTTCGTTTGGAGCGGCTCACCTGAACCATGGCGCCGTGAACCAGCGCGTCTCCATTGAACAGGCCGTCCACGTGCTCCAGATTCACCAGGCACCCCTTGCCGCAGCGGAAAAACGTCCCAGGCGTCAGGCTGTCCTCCACCTCCCGCAGAGTCCCGGGGCCGGTGAGGTCGCCGTCCGCGGTGTGGTAGACCAAATCCCGGCCGTCCACCTCAATGTAGTGGATACGGGCGCAGTCCAACCGGAGGACGCCGCCCTTGTTAGCCACATAGATATACCGGCGTCTCCTGCGCAGGCGGTCCAGCGCCCGCACCATAGCACTGGAAAAGGCCGCATAGGCGGTGGGTTTGAGCAAAAAGTCCAGCGCCCCCACCTGATATCCCTTCACCGCGGCGCAGGCGTCCAGCCCGGAGAGGAAAATAATGACCACCCGGCCGTCCTGCCTGCGGATTTCCTGGGCGGCGGTGACGCCGTCCACAAACTGAAGCTCAACATCCATCAAAATGATGTCATATTCCGCTCGGTAATTCTGTATAATCTGCTCGCCGTCCTCAAAAGCCCGCACCCGGAACCGCTCCCCAAGCTCCTCGGAAAACCGGTCCAAATAGGCTTGAAGCCGTTCCCTGCACAGCGGATCGGCATCCACCAGCGCCACCCGCGTCATTCCGCCTCTCCCCCCTCGTTCCAATACTTTCCGAGCTCTATTGTAGAATTCTTTTTTCAGAATTGCAAGTGCAAAATTGGTATTTCCTATAATTTTTTGCGCTTTTTCTGACATTTTTTCCCAGAAAAGTCAGTAAGGAACAGAAAAGCTCCCGATGCGGGGAAGCGTCTGGGGGGAAACCTCCAAAGCGCCCCGCCCGTTATCCGGGCGGGGCGCTTTCCTTTATCGGTCACGAAGAGCGGAGCTCTTTGACGGCATACCGCTCAGCTTCTTTTTGCAAAGATCGGCCAGCAGCTCAGCCAGCTCCATCCCCCGCTCCAACACATAGATCACCGACGGGGTGAGCATCAGAAATACCACAATCACCAGTCCGGCCTGGAAATCCAGCGGCGAGAGTTGGAAAAAGTCTCCAAAGCCCAGGACCGCCACCACAAAGGCGGCCGACATAACCCCCAGCAGCGTCCAGCGCTTCCAGTCCAGCGGCTTAGAGATGTAATACAGCACCAGCAGGCCCACCTCGCCCATGATGACGGTGGCCAGGGTGGACAGGGTGACCCGCTCAAAATCAAAGGCCAGCGTAAACAGCTGGATTCCCACAATGAGCAGCACGTTGGTCAGCCCCCCCGGCAGGGCCCGGCGGAGCACGTTGGTCATAAAGCGCCCCTTTACGATCTCATGGTTGGGCTCCAGGGCCAGCACAAAGGACGGCGCGCCAATGGTCAGCGCGCTGATGAGGGTGAGCTGGATGGGAATGAAGGGCGAGGGGAATCCCGCCACCAGGTTGATGAGGGACAGAAACAGGGACATGATATTTTTCACCAGGTACAGCGCCGCCGCGCGCTGAATATTGTTGATGACCCGCCGGCCCTCCTGCACCACCTGAGGCATGGCGGCAAAATTGGAGTCCAGCAGCACCACCTGAGCCACCTGGGCCGCCGCCTCCGCCCCGGAGGCCATGGCAATGCCGCAGTCCGCGTCCTTCAGGGCCAGCACGTCGTTGACGCCGTCGCCGGTCATGGCCACCGTGTGGCCCCCCCGCTGTAGGGCCTTCACCAGCTTGCGCTTCTGGTCCGGCGTCACCCGCCCGAACACGCTGTACTCCCGCACCGCCCGGTCGTAGTCCGCCGCCTCCTTCAGCGTGGCGGCGTCCACATAGCGCTCCGCGTCCTTGACGCCGGCCTGCACCGCCACGGCGGACACGGTGGACGGGTTGTCGCCGGAGATGACCTTCACCGCCACCCCCTGTTGAGCAAAATACTGGAAGGTCTTGGGGGCCTCCTCACGGATGGGGTTGTTGATCACCGCCAGAGCCACCGGCTCCACCGCGCCGGTGAGCCCGCCCTCCATGGTGGGCGCGTTGGCGCATTTGGCCAGCAACAACACCCGGCACCCCTCCCGCTGATAGGGGGCCACCATGTGCTCCAGGTCTGCGTACCTCGGGCCCATAATAAACTCGGGCGCTCCCACCGCGTAGGCCCCATAGGTTTTGAACGCCACCGCCGACCATTTATGGGCGGAGGTGAAGGGCACGGTCCGCTCCGCCATCCACAGGGACGGCTTGCTGAACCGCTCCGCCATGGCCCGGGCGGTGTCGTTGTCCGCGTCGATGGCCCGGTAATAGGCGTTGAAAATCTCCTCCACCCTTCCGGCGGGATACCGCTCCTCGTCCAGGGGCACCACTTCCCGCACCGCCATCTCCGGCTGGGTGATGGTGCCCGTCTTGTCCACGCACAGCACGTCCACCCGGGCCAGGGTCTCCACCGCCGCCATCTCATGGACCAGCGTCCGCCCCTGGGCCAGCCGCATGACAGACACCGCCAGCGCCACGCTGGTGAGCAGGTACAGCCCCTCGGGAATCATGCCGATGAGCAGGGCTACCACGGCAGGTACCGCATCTGTAAAGGTATTCCCCTGGACAGCTATTTCATTGTAAAACAGCGCCGCGCCAATGGGGATGAGGGCAAAGCCGATGAAGCGGATCAGCTTGTCCAGCGACTTCATCATCTCAGACCGGCCCACCCCTTGGTCGGCCTTGGCCTCCAGGGACAGCCGGGAGGCATAGCTGGCCGAGCCCACCCGGTCCAGCCTTGCCCGGCACTTCCCGGACACCACAAAGCTGCCGCTCAAGAGCTCGTCCCCCACATCCTTGATAATGGGGTCGGCCTCGCCGGTGATCAGGGCCTCGTTCACCGTCACCTGTCCGGACATCACCGGCCCGTCGGCGGGAATCTGGTCCCCCGCCCCCAGCTCCACAATGTCCTCCCGCACCAGCCTGTGGACGGGAACGGTGCCCAGCTGTCCGTCCCGCACCACCTTCACCCGGCTCTCGCTGAGCAGGGTGAGCTTTTCCAGCGTAGCCCGGGAGCGCAGCTGCTGGATAATGCCGATGACAGAGTTGACCACCGCGATGCCCAGGAACATCATATCCCGGAAGTGGCCCGAGATCACCAGCATCACCGCCAGAACCACGAATACCAGATTGAAGAAGGTAAGCGTATTCTCCCGGATGATCTGCCCGGTGGTTTTGGCGTTGGAGGCCACCGCCTCATTACCCAGCCCCTGCTCCAGAAGCTCTGCGGCCTGGGCGGCG
Source organism: uncultured bacterium (assembly GCA_947383145.1). Taxonomy (GTDB): domain Bacteria; phylum Bacillota; class Clostridia; order Oscillospirales; family Oscillospiraceae; genus Enterenecus. Next base: position 49,184 of record CANDCH010000005.1, on the reverse strand, counting down.
GTGAGCCCTGTCTTGGGGTCGGGGAAAATCCGCTCCGGTTCCCGGGAGGAGCGTGCGGTGCGCTCCTCCCGCCTCCGGGCGTGTCCATTTCCGTTCCGCCTGCGTTTCGGCGGCGGGGCCTGCTGAAATTGTGCCGACTGCTGAGCCATTCCACACCGGCTCCTTTTCATCATAGTTTCCGCCCGCAGCGGTTTTTGTCTCATTATGGCATATCATACCATAGGAAAGGGCTGGCGTAAAGCGCCAACCCTTTAACATTATATGAATTTAGACAAATCAGAAGCGCTCCGGCCCCCTCACACGCTCCATCGGATCTCAATGGTGAACACGCCGTCCTCCCACCGGGCGGAGGCAGCGTGGCCCATCCGCTCCGCCAACGCTTTGACGATGGCCAGTCCCAGGCCCGTGCTCTGCCCCGTACGCATCTTGTCGGCGGTGTAGAACCGTTCAAACACGTGGGCGGCGTCCTCCTCCGAGAGCCCCTCCGCCCGGTTGGAAAAGGCGGACACAATGCAGGCCTCCTCCCGGTACAGCCGCACCGACAGAGCGCCGCTCCCATGGCGCAGGGCATTGGTGAGCAGATTGGAGAAAATTCGGGTCACCGCGCCGCCGTCCGCCCACACCGGCGGCAGTCCCGAGGCCATATCCACCTCCACCGCCAGCCCGCTCTCCTCAATCTGCTGGTAGGAGGCCGCCAGCTGGTCGGACAGCGCGCGGCCCAGGTCCACCTTCTCCCGCTCCAGGGGCAGCTCGCCCCCCTCAATGCGGGACAGGTCATAGAACGCGGCGATGAAGGTTTGCAGGGTCCGGGCCCGGCCCTCAATGACCGCCAGATACTCCGCCTTCTTCTCCGAGGACAGCCCCTCCCCCTCCAGCAGCTGTAAATAGCCCAAAATGGAGGTGAGCGGCGTGCGCAGGTCGTGGGACACGTTGGCGATCTGGCGGCGCAGTTCCTGCTCCTTCCGGCGGTAATCCGCCCGCTCCCGCTGCCGCAGCTCCAGCAGCTCGTTGAGGCAGGCCAGCAGCTCCTCCGCCCCGGCGCTGGGGCAGGGCAGGGCCAGACGGGCGGTGGTCTGGTCCGCCATCTGCTCCCGCATCCGGCGGGCGGCGCGCCGCAGGCCGCGCTCCAGCACAATCTGCCGTCCAATAAGGGCGGCGCATAGCAGAGCCAGCGCCACAATAAGGACACTTTTCATGGACATAGCCCCCTTCCTCCGTCACGGACAGCCATATTAATATAATTATTGGAGGCGCCGGCGGGACGAATCCGCGGTCTCCGGCGCGCCCATTCAGCTCCAACCGAAAATCAGCAGGTAACACACCACGAGAAGCAGGACAAACAGCGTTTTCATAGGATTATCCCACGAGACGGCCCCAGCCGGACCGTGAGGTCCGGCTGAAATGCCGCCCTATCTCCTGTTCTGATTTGCCGCCGCCAGCGCGCAGGCCAGCACTGCGGCAAGGGACACGGCAAGAGCCAGGGACACGATCTTCACCCTTCTTTTCATTTGAGCTCCTTTCTGTAAAACCCATACAGTCCGACGGCGGTGCTGACAATCACCCAGAACGCGCCCACCAGCCAGACCTGCCCCAGGTAGCTCCAGTCCCCCACCACGGCCTTGGCCTCGTTCAGCATGCGCACGGGAAAATAGGGAACCGCCTTGAGCAGCATTTGTCCGGCGCCGCCCTCAAGCAGCAGTCCCGCCACCTCCAAAACGGACTCCAGCACAAACACAACGCCCGCATAGAAAAAGGAGCTGGCCATCTCCCCGTTCACCAGGAACAGGCACATGCACATCACCGCCTGGGCGCCGATCCACAGGGGCAGGCCCACCGCCAGGAAGTACCCCACCACGGACAGCCCTTCCGCGGCGGAGAAGAAATCCCCCGCCTCCATGGGCAGAACAGCGGCGCACAGGCCGATGAAAAAGGCCATCATAACCACCAGGTACGCCAGGGACAGCAGGGTTTGGGCGATGAACTTGCCCAGATAGATCCGGGCGCGGCTCAGTCCGAAGGACACCTCGTTTTTCAGCGTGGAGTTCTTGTACTGCGCGGCGAACACAATGTCCCCCGTGAGCATACAGACACAGAAACCGATGACCCCCATTCCCGTAATGGTGACGACGGCCGCGCCGAAGGGGGTGACCAGGGAATGGGCAGTGTGGAAGGCGAACATGGAGGCGTAAAGCGCCTCCAGCGCCAGCATGACTCCCAGGGCGATATAGGTGTAGGGCCGGTGGAGCAGCTTGTAGCACTCGGCGCGGATGTAGTTAAGCATGGCGTCCACCTCCGATCATATTGAGGAAATAGGCCTCCAGGTCCGCGCCCTTCTGCTCCATGGCCAGCAGGGCCACCCCGTTTTGGGCCAGGGCATAGGACGCCCGCTTGGGGTCCTCCAGGCAGTCGTAGAGCTGCACCACGTTGCCGGGGAGCACCTCAAACTTGTCGGTTCCCAGCTGGGTCTGGAGGACGGCGGCGGCCTTGGCCGCGTCGTCCACCTCCAGCCGCAGGCAGGTGCGGCACTTGTCATGGAGGGCCTGCGCTGAAATCTCCTCCAAAATCCTGCCCTGCTCCATGAAGCCGTACCAGGTGGCCACAGTGGACAGCTCGGACAAAATGTGGCTGGAGATGAGAATGGTGGTCTGCCGCTCCTGGTTGAGCCGGCGCAGAATCTGCCGGAACTCCGCCACCCCCTCCGGGTCCAGGCCGTTAATGGGCTCGTCCAGGATGAGGAAATCCGGGTGGTTCATCAGGGCCAGGGCAAGCCCCAGCCGCTGCTTCATACCCAGGGAGAAGGATTTGAACTTCTTTTTCCCCGTCTCCGCCAGATCCACCTCCTCCAGCACCTCGTCCACCGCCTGCCTGCCGGGGATGCCCCGCTGGAGGCGGTAGTACTCCAGATTCTCCCGGGCGGTGAGGAAGGGAGAGAAGGAGGGAATCTCAATCATGGCCCCTGTGCGGCTGCGCTGAACCCGCATATTCTTCCCGGACGCCCCAAAGAGCTCCAGCTCCCCGCCGGTGGGTTCGGACTGCCCCGTGACCATCCGCATGAGGGTGGTCTTGCCCGCGCCGTTGCGGCCCACCAGACCATAGATATCCCCCCGGCGCACCTGCATATTTGTCCCATCCAGGGCCATGCAGGCGCCGTAGGCCTTTTTCAGGCCGTAGGCCGCCATGACAGCCGTGTTGTCGTTCATCGCGTTCCCGCCTTTCTTGTTCGATCTGACGCCATCATAACAGCGAAAGGCCAAAACTCCTCAAAGGAAGTCTAAAGAAAGTTTTAATATCCGCGTGGGCGCGCCTGAGCTCACGCCTCTGCCAGCTTAAACCCGATCCCCCACACCGTTTTGATATAGCTCCTGTCCGGGTCCGCCTTGGCCAGCTTGGAGCGCAGATTGCTCACGTGGACGTTCACCGTGTTCTCATCCCCCAAAAAGTCCTCCCCCCACACCGCCTCATAAATTTGGGCTCTGGAAAAGGCCCGGCGGGGATTTTCCATCAGCAGGGCCAGAATGTCAAACTCCCGGCCGGTGAGGGCCAGCTCCTCCCCGTTCAGGCTGGCGGCGTGGCTGTCCCGGTCCAGGGTGAGGGGGCCTGCCGTGAGCACATCCGCCTTGGGGGCGGCAAACTGGCGGCTGCGGCGCAGCTGGGCCTCCACCCTGGCCAGCACCTCGGCGTTGTCAAAGGGCTTTGGGATAAAATCATCCGCCCCCAGCTTGAGCACATTTACCCGGTCCGACACTCCCACCTTGGCGGAGGCCACAAGGATGGGCATGGTTTTGCCCCGACGGATGCGGGAGATGAGCTCCTCCCCCGTCACCCCGGGAAGCATCAGATCCAGCACGATCAGGTCATAGTCGTATTTTTCCACCCACAGCAGGGCCTCGCTGCCGGAAAAGGCGGCCCGGCAGGCGTAGCCCGCGCCCTCCAGAATGGTGCACAGCAGGCGGTTGATGTCGGCGTCGTCCTCCACGACGAGAATGCTTGCGGCGTCCATGGTCGATCCCCCCATTTGAGTTCTGGACAGCAGTATAACACAAAGGCCCCCGGCGTTTCCATACGCCGGAGGCCGAATTTAGGCTTTTTTAAGATTTTGCGCCGGGCGGGCGCTCCCCTGCGCGGTTATCCTCGCGCTTCCATGGTCGGGGCCTGGTTGGTGAACTTCTGCTCCGCCTGGGCCACCATCTGGGGCTGAGCCTGCTCCACCTTGTACCAGCCCTTCTGCTTGGCGGTCTCAAACAGCTGGGTCTGGGTCTTGTGCCCCTGGGTGAGCAGGTTTACAAACGTGTCCCGCAGCTGCACGTTGGTGCACTCGGAGGCAAACAGGTTGTAGTTGGTGCTCATCTTCTTCTCGGTGAGCAGCAGGTCGGTGATGATCTCGCTTTCCTTCATGGCTTTGTCCTCCTTACCGCAGAAAGCCCAGCAGAGTCTCATAGTTCTGCTTGTGCTGGGCCGCGTACTGGGTATATGTGTTTTTCAGTTCGGTCTCCGTGGTGGCTTGGGCGGCGTCCTGATACTTGCAGCACAGCATCCCCTCAAAGCCCAGCTGGTCCTCCAGCGCGGACAGCTCCTTGGTGCTCAGGTTCGACATAGGCGGGTTCCTCCTTAAACATTGGTGTCCCTAGTATAGCCTATCTCTGGGAAAATATACAAAAAAACTCCCGCGCCGGGGAAACGGCGCGGGAGCTGCCTTTATTTCTTTTTCTTGGGCTTCAGCTTCAGCACATCCTTGTAGAAGGCGTCCAGCTCCTTCTTGCTGCCGAAGGTGGCGATGTACATCTGGTTGCCCATGGCATCGGCCAGCACGTCGGGAATGCGGTCCACCATCTTGAGATGCTCGCTGTACTTGGCCAGAAGATCCACGTGGCTCAGGGCGAAATCCTTGCCGTCCCGGCGGCCGGCATAGGCGCAGAAGGCGCGCTCCCCCGTCTCTATGGTGGAGCGGTCAAAGGCGATCATGTCCGCCCAGATTTTGTATACGTTGGTGGAGTTGGCGTAATTCATCATGTCCGGGCTGAACCCGCCGCAGGGGCGCATATTGACCTCCAGCGCCACCACGTCCCCCTTTTTGCCCATGCCCTCCTGGTCCTGGGTGAGGCGGAAAAACTCAAAGTGGACAAACCGGCTTTTGACGCCAAAGCTCTTCACCGTGGCCCGGCCCGCCTTTCTGGTGTCGGCGGGGAGGTCCTTGACGATGTAGTAGATGGAGTTGTCCTCCTCGTTCACAATGTCCATGATGGACATCGGGGTGACGTTGCCCGTCTCAAAGATGGGCTCCCCATTGGAGTCAATGATGGCGTCATAGGAGTTAACCTCGGCGTGGATGAACTCCTCCATAATGTAGGGCACGCCCTCCATGCGGCGGGCCAGAAAGGCGCCCAGCTCGGTCTCGCTGGACAGCTTGTGGGTGTCGGAAGCGCCCACGCCGTTGTCCGGCTTGACCACCACCGGCCAGCCCACTTCTTTGATGAAGGCCAGACAGTCCTTCTCACCCTCCACAAGATGATAGCGGGCGGTGGGGATGCCAGCCTTTTGATAGAACTCCTTCATCTTGGATTTGTATTTCACCCGGGGAATGTCGCAGGACTGGAAGCCGGAGGTGATATGGAAATCCGTGCGCAGCTGGGCGTCCCGCTCCAGCCAGTATTCATTGTTGGATTCCAGCCAGTCCACCCGGCCGTGCTTGAAGATGAAGTAGGCCACGGCGCGGTACACCTCGTCGTAATTCTCCAGGCTGCCAACCTTGTAGTACTCGTTGAGGCTGTCCCGCAGTTCGCCGGTCAGCTCGTCGTAGGGAGCGTCGCCGATGCCCAGCACGTACATCCCGTTGTTTTTCAGCTCCCGGCAGAACTGCCAGTAGTTGGTGGGGAAGTTGGGGGAAATAAAGATCACGTTTTTCATAGGTGCTTCCTTCTCTCTTTTTACGCTTATCCTGCGCCCGCGGCGCATGGGATACCAAAAATAATCAGCGCTGGTCCAGCAGGTAGGGCACGAAATAGGCGACCTGCTTATACCACCAGTCCCAGTCGTGGGCCACGTCCCAGCCCCACACGTCCACCCAGAGGTGGATGTCCTTCTCCCGGAAAATCTCCGCCAGCCAAAGCGTGGTGCCCGGAATCTCCCAGGGGCCCCGGCCCACGCAAATAACGCCCTTTTTCTGGTTATACAGCTGGATAAAGGGGTGATCCTTGGGCATATTGGACAGGTAATGCACCGGGGAATTGCGGTACACCACCTCGTCCATATAGCCGTCAAAGCCGTACTCCGCGCCGTAGATGCCGCTGAGGGCCAGCACCCGGTCGAACAGGTCCGGGCGGCGGAAGAACAGGTTGGCGGCGTGGGTCGCCCCCAGGGAGCACCCAAACACCAGCACGCCGGCCTCTCCAGTCCAGCCGTTGCGCTGGTTCACCATAGCCCGCATAAAGGGCACAAACTCGTCGGTGATGTAGCTGATCCACTGCTCATACCGGCGAATGCGCCAATAGGGGTCGTCCCCCTTGTTGGACCAGCTCTCGGCGTCCATGGTGTCGATGGAAAACACCATCACCTGTCCGGACTCAATCCAGGGGGCCCAGGCGTCGGTCATTTTGAAGTTCTCAAAATCGAAAAAACGTCCGTCCTGGCAGGGGATGAACAGTACGGGCCGGCCTGCGTGTCCGTACACCTTGCATTCCATATCCCGGCCCAGCGCCGGGCTGTAATCCTTAAAATACTGCGTCTCCATGGTAATCTCCTCCGTTAATCCCTCCGCCGCGGGGCGGAAGTTTTTTCACGCTTTCGCCTCCGGGGCGGGCTCAGCTGTCCCTGCCGTAGAGCAGGGTGCTCATGAAAAACGGGATCTGGCGCTCCCAGCTGGCCTCGCTGTGGTCGCCTCCGGGAACCACGCGGAAGTCCAGCAGCACCCGCCTGTCCAGCAGCGCCGCCGCCGTCCGGCCCAGGAGCTTGAAGGTCTGGGCGTGGTTGGATATCTCCCGGGAACCGTAGTCCATGTACAGCACCGTACCCGGCCCCACCCGGGAGGTGCGGATCAGGGTATCCACCTTCCCCGGGGCCACCCACAGGGAGGGGGACAACGCCGCCCCCCGGGAGAAATAGCGGTTGTACTCCATCACCGCGTACAGAGTCATGAGCCCCCCCATGGAGCTGCCGGCGATGAAGGTGTGGTCCCTGCCGGGAAGGGTGGGGAACTCCTCGTCAATCGCGGGCTTGAAGGAATGGACCAGCCACTCCATGGTGGTCCTCCCCCGCCCCGTCACCCGGCCGATCCCCCCGTTATAAAAGGACCAGGGGGAGTACTCGGACAGGCGCCCGTTGTCCGGGTGGTGGTTACACTCCACCGCGGCCACGATAATCTGGGTCTGGGTGGCGTCCAGGTACTCGCCCATGCCCCAGCTCTTGCCATAGGTGGCGTCCTCGTCGAAAAACACATTGTGTCCGTCAAACATATAGAGCACGGGGTAGCGCAGATCAGGGTCCATCTCCCAGGAATCAGGCAAATAAATGTAAGCGCGTCGGGGCTCGTCCCCGGTGAGCTCGGGGATGGTGATGTTCCAGCTGTCGATCATGGGTCCATAGTCCTTTCCCGCTTTATTGCGATATAATAAAATAGTTTAGCACAGTGCTGTAAAAAATGCAACCCACGGATTTTCCGATCTTCTCCCCCTGCCGTCCCCCGCTATGGCGCATTTTCACAGATATTTTCCGCTCCGCTCTTGACGGGGCGCAGTGCATGTGCTAAAATAGCCATCGTTCCCCATGCTGGCATAGCTCAGTTGGTAGAGCAGCTGATTCGTAATCAGCAGGTCGGGTGTTCAAGTCACCTTGCCAGCTCCAGCCGGAACGCCGCAAATCCGCTGTCCAGAGCGGATTTGCGGCGTTTTGCGTTCATCGGCCAGATTATCCCATCCCCCTCGGCGAGCGTATCTCCGCGCCAGGGGGGATGGCTTGCCCCCCTCAAAACAGGCTGAACTGGCTGCTGTCCGGCAGGTCCCCAAAAGCCCCCGCCTCTTTGAGCTGCTCCAGATGGGTGCTGGATACCTTGGTGCAGGCCAAGGCGAACTCCTCAATGGACAAAAAGTCCTTCCCCTGCCGCTTTTCCACAATGTCGTCGCCCACCGTCTCGCCAAGGCCCGCCACCGATGTGAAGGGCGGAATCAACGCCCCTTTCTCCTCGTCCATCAAAAACCGGGTGGACTCAGAGCGGCAGATATCCATTCGGGCAAAGCTGAACCCCCGGAGATAGAACTCATAGCACACCTCCAGGGTGGTGAGCATATCCTCCTCCACCGCCGAGGGGCGGTCCTTCTTCTCCTTGGCGTTCTTTTTCGCGTTGATCTCCGCCATTTTGCGCTTGACCACCTCTATTCCCCGGCACATGTACTTTTCGTCAAAAGCTTTGGCCCGGATGGAGAAATAGGCGGCGTAAAAGGCCAGCGGCCGGTGGACCTTGTACCAGGCGATCCGAAAGGCCATCATCACATAGGCCACCGCATGGGCCTTGGGGAACAGGTAGGCGATCTTCTTGCAGGACTCGATGTACCACTCCGGCACGCCGTGCTCCTTCATCTCGTCCTCCGCCCCGTCGGGCAGGCCCCGGCCCTTGCGCACCGCTTCCATGATCTTAAAGGCCCGGGTGTCCTTGAACCCCTTGGAGATGAGGAACAGCATGATGTCGTCGCGGCATCCCACGCACTCCAACACGCCCGCCGTCCCGCTGAGGATCAGTTCCCGGGCGTTCCCGTGCCACACGTCGGTGCCGTGGGAAAAGCCGGACAGCCGCACCAGCGTGTTGAAATCCTGGGGCTGGGCGTCGATGAGCATCTGCCGGGCGTTCTTCGTGCCGAACTCCGGCAGCGCCGCCGCCCCGGTTGGACCGAGAATAGGGTCGTTCACGTAGCCCAGCTTCTCCGACGAGGTGAACAGGTCCATGGTGTCCGGGTCGTCCAGGGGAATATTCTGGGCGTTGGTCTGGGTGAGATCCTCCAGCATCCGAATCATGGACGGGTCGTCGTGGCCCAGCATGTCCAGCTTGAGCAGGTTGGACTCCATTTTGTGGTAGTCAAAATGAGTGGTGATGATGTCCGAGTCCTTGTCGTCCGCCGGGTGCTGGGCAGGGCAGAAATCGTAGATCTCCTTGTCCTGGGGGATGACCACCATACCGCCTGGGTGCTGGCCAGTGGTACGCTTGACTCCGTCGCAGCCCTTGGCCAGCCGGAGCACCTCCGCAAAGGGGGCGTCCGTCCTCCCCACCAGCTCCAGATATTTCTTCGCGTAGCCGATGGCGGTCTTTTCCGCCACGGTGCCGATGGTGCCCGCCCGGAACACGTGGTCCTTGCCGAACAGCTCAAAGGTATACCTGTGGGCGCTGGACTGGTACTCGCCGGAGAAATTCAGGTCAATGTCGGGCACCTTGTCGCCGCCGAAGCCCAAAAAGGTCTCAAAGGGGATATTGAACCCGTCCTTTTCATAGTCCGCGCCGCAGACGGGGCACTTCATGTCCGGCATATCCGCCCCGCAGCCGTAGGGGTGGGCGGGGTCCTGGGCGTAGTCGAAGTCGGCGTGCTTACAGTTGGGGCAGCGGTAGTGGGCGGGCAGGGAGTTCACCTCCGTGATTCCCGACATGAAGGCCACCAGGGACGACCCCACCGACCCCCGGGACCCCACCAGATAGCCGTGCTCCAGGGAGTTCTGTACCAGCTTCTGGGCAGACATATAAATCACGTCGTACTCGCAGCGGATGATGTCCGTCAGCTCCGCGTTGATGCGGTCCACCACAATCTGAGGCGGCTCCTTCCCGTAGAGGCGGTGGGCTTTCCCCCATACCAAATCCTTCAATTCCCCGTCGGAGTTTTCCAGCTTGGGGGCAAACAGTCCATCCGGCAGCGGCCGGACGTTTTCGCACCAGCCCGCGATTCGGTTTGGGTTGTCCACCACCACCTCATGGGCCTTCTCCTTTCCCAGATAGGAAAACTCCTCCAGCATCTCGTCTGTGGTGCGGAAATAGAGCGGGTTTGGGCTGTCCGCGTCCTCAAATTCCTTGGCCGCCAGCAGCACGTGGCGGTATACCTCCTCCTCTGGCTCCATAAAGTGGACGTCCCCGGTGGCGCACACCGGCTTGCCCAGCCGCTCCCCCAGGGCCACAACCCGGCGGTTGAAGGCCCGCAGGTCCTCAAGGTCCCGGGCAATCGCTCGACCCTCCTTGTCCGGGCGGAGCATATAGGCGTTGTTGGACAGGGGCTGTATTTCCAGATAGTCGTACCATGCGGCAATGCGCTCCAGCTCCCGGTCCTCCCGGCCCGCCGCCACCGCCTGAAACAGCTCCCCCGCCTCGCAGGCGGAGCCAATGATCAGCCCCTCCCGATTCTCCTCCACCAGAGATTTCGGCATGATGGGAAAGCGGTTGAAGTGCTCCAAATGGGCCTTGGATACCAGCTTGTAGAGATTGCGCAGCCCGGTCTGATTTTTTGCCAGAAGAATCAGGTGGAGCGCGTTCCGCCTGCCCCGCCCCCCCCGCTTCTTCCCGGCCAGCGCCCGGTTAACCTGGGCGGCCCGGTCAATCCCCCGCTCCCGGAGCATGGGGACCAGCGCCGCCAGGATCAGCCCGCAGGTCTCCGCGTCGTCATAGGCGCGGTGGTGCTGGAAGGGCGGCAGCTCCAGGGAATCGGCCACCGTGTCCAGCTTGTGGTTGGGCAGCTTGGGGCACAGGTACTGGGCCAGGATCAGGGTGTCGAAATACAGCGGGTCGAATTTCCGGCCGGAGCGGGCGCAGTACTCCCGGAGAAATCCAGTGTCAAACGCGGCGTTGTGGGCGCACAAGGGCAAGCCCCCCGCCCAGTCCAAAAAGGCGTCCACCGCCGCCTCCGGCTCGGGCGCACCCCGCAGCATTTCGTCGGTGATGCCGGTGAGGGACACGGTTTTGGCGCTGAGCGGACGTCCCGGCTGGGCGAAGGAGGAAAATTTGTCCACCACTTCTCCTCCCCGGACCCGGACCGCGCCGATCTCAATGATGGCGTCGGAGCGGGCGTCCAGGCCGGTGGTCTCCAGATCGAAGGCCACAAACTCTCCGTCCAGGGGCATATCCCCCGGACCGTGCACCGCCGCCTGCTCGTCCACATCATTTACATAATACGCCTCCACCCCATACAGCACCTTGATCTTCTCCCCCCGGCCGGAGGCGCTGTAGGCGTCGGGAAAGGACTGCACCACCCCGTGGTCTGTGATGGCGATGGCGGGGTGTCCCCACTCAATGGCGCGCTTTACCACCGACTTGGTGTCGCATAGGGCGTCCATTGTGGACATCTTGGTATGCAGGTGGAGCTCTACCCGCTTTTCCGGCGCGGAATCCTTCCGGCCCTCCGGCTTCGGCACCTCATTGATGCCATAGGGCTCCAAAACCAGATCGTTGTTGTCAAACCGGCCCAGAACCAGCCGCCCCTGAACCTGAAGCCGCTGCCCCTTTTTCACCTGGTCAATAACCGGCTTGGCCTCCTCCCCCTCCATGAACCGGGTGACCCGGATGGAGCTGGCAAGGTCGGTGATATCAAAGCACACCACCCAGGCCTTGCGGCGGGGCAGCTCCCGGTGCTCGATGTTGAACACCTCGCCCTCCACCAGGACGCTGCCCATGTCCAGACTCAGTTCGTTCAACGGGATGGGCTTTTTTTTCCCGGTAATCTTGCCGTAAATCTGTTTCACCTTGGGCTTTTTCCCGCCGGAGGAGAGTCCGTCATCCCGCAGCAGCTTCCGCCGCATGGCCTTCATCTGGGCCTCCAGGTCCAAAGGCTGCTTTGGCGGAGGCGCCGGAGAGGCGGCGGGCGGCTCCCCCTTCGGAGCGGAAGGGACCGGCTCCGGCTGGGCCGGGGCCTCCTGGTGGGGCGCCTCCACCGGCGGAAGGCCCTCCGGCTCAGGCATGTCCAGCACCACCTCCGCCGTGCTGAGCCCAAACGCCCGCTTCAGCGTCTCCGCCGCCTGAGCCAGAATTTCCCGGGAAACCGCCGCTCCGCTGGCGGCCACCTCCATAGCCCGCTGGGCGCGGTTCACCCGCACCCGGACGGGATAATCCCCTAAAGCGGCCAAAACCCCCTCCGGGAAGGGGCAGTTGACAAAGGTCTGTTGAAAGGTCGGCATAATAATATCTCGCTCCCTATCTGTCGCCCGCCTCAATCGCATAGCAGGCGCAGTCGCGCTCTCCCTGATTGTTTCGGATCGCCTTTTCTCGTATCTCCTCAAATTTCATGCCGCATTTGCGCATGACGCCGCCGGAATGGGGATTGTTCACATCGTGTTTGGCAATAATACGCCGGACGCCCACCTGTAGGAACAGGAAATCAAGCACCGCGCCCAAGGCCTCGCTCATGATCCCCCGATGCCACCAGCGTTTGCCCATGCAGTAGCCGATCTCCGGGATGTCTCCGCCCTCATGGCAGTGCGCCACGCTGATGTTCCCCACGGGCTTCGGGCCGTGCTCCTTCAAGATGATAGCCCAGTTATAATAGTCGTCCTTTGCGTACTGGGGTACCCACTGCGACAGAATGCCCTCTGTCACCGACACATCCGCATGGGTGGGCCACGTGAGAAATTTCGTCACCTCGTCGTCTCCGGCCCAGTTGGCGAACATAGCGGGGGCGTCGGACAGCTCGAACCGGCGCAGAATCAGCCGGTCCGTCTCTATGTACTGTGTTCCGATATGTGTCATAGTTTTCCCCTTTACAGTTCCTCAATCAGCTTCATCAGCCCGGGCACCAGCTGGTCCTCCGGCACCTTGGCCACGATCTGGCCGCGCTTGAACAGAACGCCCTCGCCCTTTCCGCCCGCCAGCCCCACGTCGGCGTGGCGGGCCTCCCCGGGGCCGTTGACCACGCACCCCATCACCGCCACCGTGATGGGCTTGTCCACGGTTTTCAGCAGCTCCTCCACCCGCTGGGCCATGGGGATCAGGCCGATCTGGGTCCGCCCGCAAGTGGGACAGGCGATGAGCTCCGGCCCCTCCCGGCGCAGGCCGATTGCCTTCAAAATCCGCCGGGCGGCATAGACCTCCTCCACCGGGTCGGCGGTGAGGCTCACCCGCAGGGTGTCCCCAATGCCCAGGGCCAGCAGCCCGCCGATGCCCGCCGCCGCCTTCAGTTCGCCGGTTTCCCGGGTGCCCGCCTCGGTGACTCCCAGGTGCAGGGGGTAATCGTACCGCTCCGCCATGAGCCAGTATGCCCGCATCGTCGTGGGTACGGAGGACGCCTTCAGCGACACGCAGATATCCTCAAAGCCGTACCGCTCCAGCAGGCGGATGTGGCCCAGGGCGCTCTCAACCATGGCCTCAGGAACCGGCCCGCCGTACCGGGCCAGCAGATCCTTCTCCAATGAGCCCCCGTTCACCCCCACCCGGATGGGAATGCCCCGCTCCTTACAGGCCTTGGCCACCGCCTCCACCCGGTCCGGCGCGCCGATATTGCCGGGGTTGATGCGTATCTTGTCAATCCCCTGCTCCGCCGCCTCCAGGGCCAGCCGGTAATCAAAGTGGATATCCGCCACCAGCGGCACCGGGCTTCCCGCCTTCAGCGCTCCGACAGCCTTTGCCGCCGCCATATCGGGCACCGCCACCCGGACGATATCACACCCCGCCGCCGCCAGCGCCCGGATTTGAGACAAGGTGGCCTCCACGTCATGGGTGGGCGTATTGGTCATCGACTGAACGGATACAGGGGCGCCTCCGCCTATGGAGACGCCTCCCACATGGATTGCCCTGCTCATTGCAACCACCTGCCTAAGCGAAAATATTCCAGACATCGTGGAGCGCCACCACGGCCATCAGCGCCAGCAGCGCCACAAACGCCCCCGCATGGACATAGCCCTCGTACCGCTCCGGGATACGCCTGCGGCTCACCGCGTAGAGGACCCCGTTGAGGAGGACAAAAAAGATGCGGCCGCCGTCCAGCGCCGGAATGGGCAGAAGATTCATCACCGCCAGGTTGACGGCGATTAGCGCCATAAAATAGAACACATTCTGCACGCCGATTGCCACGGTTTCCGACCCGGCGCCCACCTCGGACACCACATCTACCACGCCGATTACCCCGGACAGCTCCGTTACCGCCACCCGCCCGGTGACCAGGTCCCCCAGGCTCATCCACACAATGCGCACAAAGTCCATGGTCTGGGCAAAGCCCTGTCCAATCCGATCCAGAAAGGACAGCTGATCCACCTGGCCAAAAATCAGCCCAAAGCCGTGATACCGGCCTCCCTCGTACTCATAATCGTAGCGGCCCATCGGAAAGTCCGGCAAGGAAATTCGTTTGCCATCCCGCTCCACCACCAGGTTTACGCCCATACCGTCGTTGCGGGACAGATAATTCTGCACGTCGGCGTACAGCCAAATCCCGTGGCCGTCCACCTCCACAATACGGTCGCCCTCCATAAGTCCGTCCGCCCCCTGGTGCTGAAAGCCCCCGGCAAACTGGGTAATCACCGGGGCCCTGACCTGCGAGACGCCCAGAAACAGCGCCACCGTGATCACCAGGCCCAGCAAAAAATTCATAAAAGACCCGGCGCACAGAATGACTACCTTTTTCCATCCCTTTTGGCGGGAAAAGGCCCGGGGATCGCCGGTATCCTCATCCTCCCCCTCCATGGCGCAGTAGCCGCCAATGGGAAACAAGCGCAGGCTGTAAAGCGTCTTACCTTTATTGTCCCATGGTTCTTCGCCTGCTTTCCGGCTCTGCCAGACGGCGGGGCCCATGCCAATGGCAAACTCGTTCACCTTTACCCCCAGCAGCTTTGCGGTGATGAAATGTCCAAACTCATGGATGGCAATGAGTACGCCGAACAACAGGACAGCCAGCAGGATATACAAAAATCTCGCCAAAATGGGTCACCTCACAGATTGATAAACCGCCTCTCGGGCGGCGCGGTCAGCCTCAAAAATATCGTTCAGCCCGGGATTGTCCTTCACCGGCACCCGGTCAAGAGCGGCCTCCACCAGCCGCGCAATATCCAAAAAGGAGATTTTATCCTCCAAAAAGAGGGCGACAGCCGCCTCGTTGGCCCCGTTGAGGACGGCGGTGGATGTCCCGCCCCGGTCCGCGCATTCCAGCGCCAGCCTCAGGCAACGGAATGTCTCCGTATCCGGCGCCTGGAAGGTGAGCGGAGGACAGGACAGCAAATCCAGCGGCTTGGCAGGGCCGGGGGTCCGCTCCGGCCACGTCAGAGCATATTGGATGGGCAGACACATGTCCGCGCTGCCCAGCTGAGCCAGAATAGCCCCGTCCGCAAACTCCACCAGGGAGTGGACGATGCTCTCCCGGTGGACCACGATCTGGATGCGCTCCGGCGGCATGGAATACAGCCGCATGGCCTCGATAAACTCCAAGCCTTTGTTCATCAGGGTAGCGGAGTCGATGGTGATTTTTGCCCCCATCGACCAGTTGGGATGCCTCAGCGCCTGTTCCTTTTTGACAAGGGAAAGCTCTTTACAGCTCTTCCCATAGAACGGGCCGCCGGAGGCTGTGATGATGAGCCGCCGCACCTCTCCCCTGCTTTGGCACCCCTGGAGGCACTGGAAGATGGCGGAGTGCTCCGAATCCACCGGAACGATCTCCGCCCCCCTTTCTCCGGCTCTGGCCATCACCAGCTCCCCGGCGCACACCAGAGTCTCCTTGTTGGCCAGGGCGACGCGTTTTCCGCAGTCGATGGCGGTCAGCGTGGGCAGCAGCCCCGCCACTCCCACGATGGCGGCCACCACGGTGTCCGCCTCGGGCAGCGCCGCCGCCTCCAGCAGCCCCTCCCGGCCGGACAGCACCTTGACCCCGGTATCCGCCAGCCGTATCCGCAGAGCGGCGGCGGCCTCCTCGTCCGCCGCCACGGCCAGCCTCGGCCGGAACCGCCGGACCTGGTCCTCCGCCAGCTCCACGCTGCGGTTCACCGTAATAGCGGCCACATCGTGCCCGCAGGCCTCCGCCACCTTCAGCGTCTGCCGCCCAATGGAACCGCTGGAACCCAAAACAGAAAGCGTCCTTTTCATAATCCCGCTCCTCAAAACACAGGCAAGCACTGAACGATAAACAGCACCACAGGCCCGCAGAACATCATGCTGTCAAACCGGTCCAGCATCCCGCCGTGCCCAGGCAGGAGGTGGCCGTAATCCTTCACGCCGTACTGCCTTTTAATAAAGGAAAACGCCAGGTCGCCCACCTCGGTGGCCACCGCCCCGAACAGGCCGCACAGGGCCAGCGGAAGGAGGCTGACCCCGTCTCCCGCAATTTTGCTGGCCACCATGCCATAGAGCACGGCGAACACCACGCCGGAGCAGAAGCCGCCGATGTACCCCTCCACGCTCTTGTTCGGGCTGACCCTGGTCACGCCCTTGTGCTTTCCCAGCAGCACTCCGGCAAAATAGGCCCCCGCATCCGTTGCGAACGTGAGCAGCACCGCCAGGAGCACCAAATACTTCCCATGGTCCATCTGCCTCAGCTCCACCAGGGCGGACAGAGACAGCGGGATGATAATTCCGCCGAACAGACAGGCCATCACATGGGAGAAGCCGATGGGAACGCCGCTCTCGTCATAGGCGCGGATGGCGCACCAGAAGCACACCGCCATCACCACAAAGGCCAGCAGGTTTACATAGGCCATGCCCATCTTCGCCCAGCTTCCAAAGGGCAGCAGCGCGGCCGCCGTAATGGTCGCCACCCGCATGGGAAGAGTGATTTTTCCCTCTCCCACCGCCCGCATCAGTTCAAAGGCGGCCATGGCAGCGATAAAACACACCAGCGCGGTCCACGCCAGCGGCGGGGGCACCAGCATAATCCAAAGCATGATGGGGGTAAAGATACAGGCCACAATGATTCGTTTCGCCATTGTCATACACCTCCATACCGCCGGGAACGGTTCTGATAGGCGGCCAGGGCCCGCAGCAGGTCCTCCTTGCTGAAATCGGGCCACAATACGTCGGTGAAGTAGAATTCCGCATAGGCCGACTGCCACACCAGGAAATTGGATGTGCGGATTTCCCCGCTGGGCCGGATGACGAGGTCCGGGTCGGGCACCCCGGCGGAGTACAGATAACCGCCGAAGGCGTCCTCCGTCAGGTGGCACGGGTCCGCCCTGCCCTCCACGCAGTCCAGGGCGAACGCCTTGGCCGCACGGACCAGCTCATCCCGTCCGCCGTAATTCAGGCAGATGTTTACCTGGCAGCCGTCGTAGCCCTTGGAAATCTCCTCCGTCTCCCGGCACAGCGCCCGGAGATTGGCGGCAAGCGGGGACAGGTCGCCGAAAAAGGCCATTTTCACCTTGTCCCTGGCCATGGTCTCTATGGCCTCGTGGAGGTATTTTTCCAAAAGCCTCATGATGGCGTCCACCTCGTCCTTGGGCCGCTTCCAGTTCTCGGTGGAAAAAGCGTACACCGTCAGGTATTCCAAGCCCAGCTCCTTGGCAAAAGTGGCAATGGTTCGGAAGGTCTCCGCCCCGGCGGCGTGGCCGGCCCTCCGGGGCAGGCCGCGCCGCTTGGCCCAGCGGCCGTTGCCGTCCATAATAATAGCTACATGGCGGGGCAGGTGTTCCAGGTCCACTTTGGGGACCTCCGCCCGGCGGCCGCGAAAGAACGCCATACACACCCATCCTAACTTTCGGAAGCGCCGGCCCGTGAATCCGGCCTGCCTTCCTTTACTTTACATATTAATAGTGTTGACAAAAAAGAACCGTGCCATAAGCCGCCAAACAGCACACAAGGGGGGCGCGCCCCCCTTGCTATGCGCCCAGCCGCGTCAAACCGCCATCAGTTCCTTTTCCTTGGCGGCGGTGAGGGCGTCCAGCTCCTTGCACCGCTTGTCCGTCAGTTCCTGAAGCTCCTTCTCGCTCTCCTTGCGGTCGTCCTCGGTGATCTCCGACTTCTTCTCCAGGGATTTCAGGGTGTCCATGGCGTCCCGGCGGATATTGCGGATGGCCACCTTGCCGTTTTCGCCGTATTTGCGCACCTGCTTGGTGAGCTCCACGCGGCGCTCCTCGGTGAGCTGGGGGAAGGCCAGACGGATTACCCGGCCGTCATTCTGGGGATTGATGCCCAGGTCAGAGGTTTGGATGGCCTTCTCAATGGCCTTGAGCAGGCTGGAATCCCAGGGCTGGATTTGGAGGGTGCGGGGATCGGGGGTGGAGATGCTGGCCACCTGCTGGATGGGGGTCGGGGTGCCGTAATAGGACACCTGGATGCGGTCCAGTACGCCGGCGTTGGCCCGGCCCGCCCTGACGCTGGCGAAATCGCCCTTCACCGATTCGATGGTCTTGCCCATCTTCACATCGTAGGTCTTGCAGAAATCAGTCATGATCCTTTCCTCCTATATCTTTCACAATTGTGCCGATTTTTTCTCCGTGGACCACCCGGAGGATATTCTCCGGGTCCTTGAGGGCAAACAGGATAATAGGGATGTTATTGTCCATGCAAAGGGATGTGGCGGTGGAGTCCATCACCCCCAGGTGGCGGGCCAGCACGTCGTCGTAAGTGATGCTGTCGTACTTCACGGCCCCCGGGTCCTTCAGCGGGTCGGCGCTGTACACGCCGTCCACGTTCTTGGCCAGCAGGATGATATCCGCATTGATCTCCGCCGCCCGGAGCACCGCGGCCGTGTCGGTGGAGAAGAAGGGACTGCCGGTGCCGCAGCCAAAGATGACCACCCTGCCCTTCTCCAGATGGCGAATGGCCCGGGAGCGGACATAGGGCTCCGCAATGGCGCGCATCTCAATGGCGGTCTGCACCCGGACGTCCACGCCCATCCGCTCCAGCACGTCGGCCAGCGCCAGGCAGTTGATGGTGGTGGCCAGCATCCCCATGTGGTCGGCGCGGACCCGCTCATGCATTCCCCGGCCATCCTTCAGGCCGCGCCAGAAATTGCCGCCGCCCACCACGATGCCCACCTGGACGCCCAGCCGGGCACAGCGGGCCACCACGTCGCAGACCCGCTCAATGACATCAAAATCCAGGCCCCGGCCCGATTCTCCGCCCAGCGCTTCGCCGCTGACCTTCAGCAGGACGCGCCTGTACTTCAAATCGCTCATAGCTCTCATCCTCTCCCATCCCAAAATTGAATCGTACTCATAAGCAGTATTATACTGGAAAACCTCCCTTTTGCCTAGGGGCTAAATGAAAATTTTCCGTGTATTTTTCCCGGGCGGCGGATGGACCGCCTTCAGGCCGCATATAGTTGATGGAACAGGAAAAAGGAGGGCATACTATGGTCTGCCGCATCGCGCAGCTGCAATATAAAGAGGTGATCGACATCGCCGACGGCGCCCGGTACGGGTTTGTGGGCGATGTGGAGCTGGACCCGGACCGCGGGGCCATCGAGGGCATCGTGGTCCGGGGGCGGCCCCGCCTGCTGGGCCTTCTGGGCCGCGAGGAGGACGTGGTGTTCCCCTGGTCCGCGGTCAAGCGCTTCGGCGAGGACATTATTCTGGTGGACGGCGGAGCCCGCCGGAGCCGCAGGCGCTGACTTTTTCTAAAGAAATTGGTGAAAAATGCTTGCGTTCCCCCATCGCTTGTGGTAGAATACTCAGGCATTCCACACGAGGGCCGATTTTTCGCCCGGTGCCTTCCCGGAAGGTGGGCGGGAAAAATGAGGCGTTCGGAGGCAAAAACCAAAAACAGGAGGAAAAAACAATGGCAGTCGTATCTATGAAGCAGCTGCTGGAGGCCGGCGTGCACTTCGGCCACCAGACCCGCCGGTGGAACCCCAAAATGGCCACCTACATCTACACGGAGCGCAACGGCATCTATATCATCGACCTGCAGAAGACCGTGAAGAAGCTGGAAGAGGCCTATAACTTTGTCAAGGAGCTGTCCGGCAACGGCCAGTCCCTGCTGTTCGTGGGCACCAAGAAGCAGGCTCAGGACGCCATCCGCGAGGAGGCCGCCCGCTGCGGCATGTTTTATGTCAACGCCCGCTGGCTGGGCGGCATGATGACCAACTTCAAGACCATGCGCACCCGCGTGGACCGCCTGAACCAGCTCAAAAAGTGGCAGGAGGACGGCACCTTCGACAAGCTTCCCAAGAAGGAAGTCATGAAGCTCATGGGCGAGATCTTCAAACTGGAGAAGTACCTGGGCGGCGTGGTGGAGATGAAGCGCCTCCCCGGCGCCCTGTTCGTGGTGGACCCCCGCAAGGAGCGCAACGCCATCAACGAGGCCCGCAAGCTGAACATCCCCATCGTGGCCATCGTGGACACCAACTGCGACCCTGATGAGATTGACTACGTCATCCCCGGCAACGACGACGCCATCCGCGCCATCAAGCTGATCTCCTCCGTCATGGCCAACGCCGTGCAGGAGGGCCGTCAGGGCGTGGACGCCGCCCCCGCCCCCGAGAAGGCTGAGGAGTCCGCTCCCGCCGCGGAGTAAACCTCTCTCCTTCCCTACTGGACATTTCGCAAGCTCAGCGCCCGCCCAGGCGGGCGGGCGCTTTCATTTACAATATTTTTTGGAGGTAACGATATATGGCAATCACTGCTCAGGATGTAAAGGCCCTGCGGGAAATGACCGGCGTGGGCATGATGGACTGCAAAAAGGCTCTGGCTGCCTCCGACGGCGACATGGACAAGGCCGTTGAGTGGCTGCGCGAAAAGGGTCTGGCCGCTTCCGCCAAGAAGGCCGGCCGTATCGCCGCCGAGGGCATGGCTTACGCCGGTGTGATCGACGGCGTGGGCGTTGTGGTTGAGGTTAACGCCGAGACCGACTTTGTGGGCAAGAATGAGAAGTTTGTGGACTTTGTCAAGGGTGTAGCCGCCACTGTGGTTTCTTGCGCTCCCGCCGATCTGGACGCTCTGATGGAGTGCAAGTACAACGGCACCGATCTGACCGTTGCCCAGCAGCAGCAGGAGATGGTGCTGGTCATCGGCGAAAACATCAAGGTTCGCCGCTTTGCCCGGTTCGCCGAGGGCATATCTGTTCCCTATATCCACGCCGGCGGCAAAATCGGCGTGCTGGTCAATCTGGAGGTCTCCGGCGGCATTGACGCCACAGAGATCGGCAAAGATATGGCCATGCAGATCGCGGCCCTGAATCCCCGTTTCCTGGATAAGAGCCAGGTCACCCAGGAGGTGCTGGACGAGGAGAAAAAGATTCTTCTTGCCCAGATGGACAACGACCCCAAAATGGCCAGCAAGCCCGCCCAGGTCAAGGAAAAAATTGTGGCCGGCAAGCTGAACAAGTTCTACGCCGAAAACTGTCTGCTTCAGCAGACCTTTGTCAAGGATAACGAGGTCACTGTGGAGCAATATATGAACACCGCCGCCAAAAAGCTGGGCGGCGCCATTGTCCTGAAGGACGCTGTGCGTTTTGAGAAGGGCGAAGGCATTGAGAAAAAGCAGGAAAACTTTGCTGAGGAGATCGCAAAGCTGGCACAGTAAGTTCTAATGTTCTCGTCTCTCAAATCTTGAACATGTTTTCACTCAAATAATACCCCCGCAAAAGGGGCTCAGGAATTCGTTCCTGGGCTCCTTTTTTATGTGTGGAGCACCCAGGCAAAGCCCCCGCTATCCTCTCATTTTTTCTCCTTCGGGGCTCCGGAATCGTGAGCATTATAGCTGAAAAATCCAGAAAATCAAGACTTTCCACAGTAAATTCTCCCCTTCCCCTCTCCCATCCCCATGTTTTGCACTCCCCATGCCATCCCCAGAAAAATCCCTCACAAAACCGGCGCGGGCGGCTGGAAATCCCGGCCTATTTTTGAGAAAACAAGCACGATTTTTGCCAAATTACTGAGCAACACTCTCAACTGGACGTTTGCCCCCTGAAAGGGAAGAAATGAGGGGGTTGCGGGGGGTGCGCCTGGGGAGGGAGCGGCCAAAATAACTCAGACATTGTGTGCGTTTTTCGCCGAACGCTGACATAGTATCTCGCTTTAATTGCAATTTTTCCGAGATTTTGCACGCAATTATTCCGAGCTTTTGATGCTAAATTTTCCAGTTGTTGTCAAATTACACGCAAAATCTCGCCTTAATTTACAATCTATTCATATTTATCTGCAAAATCTCGGCTTAATTTACAGCTTGTTCATACTTATCCGCAAAATCTCGGTTTAATTCATGATTTGTCCATATTTAGCCGCAAAATCTCCGCTCATTCATCCATATCACATCAAAAAGGAGGTAGATATCAACAAGAAAGAGTGTGAAATTTTATGTTAGAAACACAGAAGCCGAAAGCTGAACAGCCTTTCAAGAAATACTGGCGCCTCATGTGCCAAATCGCCATGGAAATATTGCAGAATCCCGCCGATGCTGAGGACGCCGCTCAGCAGGCGCTTCTCTACCTGCTTCCCCACATGGACAAGCTGGGGGATATCGACTCGCCTTCCACGAAAGCCTACGTCGCTCTCACCGCCAAGCATCGGGCCATCGACCTCTACCGGAGCCGGCCACACTGCGAGCCGTTGGATGTCAGCAATATGAAGGCGGCGCAGGTTCATCCCGAACGCCTGGGCGTGATGGATGCCATCGCCCAACTTCCGCCACGGGACAGGGATGTACTGCTGCTCCGTTTCTGGGCCGGCTACACTACCGAGGAAATCGGCGGGATGTTCCACATGAAGAAAGACGCTGTGCAAAAGGCCATCTGGCGGACAAAAAAGAAGCTCTCCGAAAAGCAGGCGGCGATGTAAAAACGAAAAAAACGCAATTTTCTCTATAATTATGGGCGGGGCCTTTAAGGGAGCAATGATACTTCACTGGGCCTCGAGGCAAATGCGGCACAGTCCGGAATTCCGAGTTCTTTAGCATCGGCAAGTTTTCTGTTACCAATTTTAAATGCGAGGTGAAAAATCATGCGCTCACTCTTTCCCCGGTTCCGTTGCCGGGACTGCCCCTATCTTCTACAGATTGGTCCGTCACTCACTCCTACCTACTTTTGCGATGGCTTTCCCGGCAAACGGAAGCCAAAACGGTTCCCTCGGCCTGGACCTACGTACCCAAAATCGTGGTGTCCAAGGCTGATTTCGCCGCCAATTTGCCGCATTTATGATTTCATCGATGACCGACACCGATTCATGGATTGCCTGACGCGCGAGGCATGGGAAGCTCATCCCAAGAAGTGCATCAACCCCGAACGCCGCCGCTATGAGGTGAAAACTGTTATTACACTCGGCCTCACAGCGAAGCAGTTTTTCGAAAACATGCGGGATTACCGCCTCAGCGATGTCATCCCGGACATGGAATTCAACGGCGGCGAAGTCATTGAAATTGACGATGGCCTGCGTCCATACCGATTCTACGTGTATAGCAATTCGCTGGTCATTCCTGTCAACCAATACTCTTGGGGCAAATAAAGACGCCCCTAAAGAGATACGCCGCAGCAGGCCGCTTCCCTGGCCTTAAGTGCAGCAGTGTGCGGCCAAGCGTTCTTGTTGGGGCCCCCACAGTTTTCCCAATCCAAAGGCTTTGAGCTGCCAGGCTGTTGGACCAGCCTCAAAAGCTGGGCCAAAAAGCCTGGAAAGTCCTGCAGAAGTCGGTAGTTATAGTGTTTCTTTATAAATTATTTCTTTCTTTAATAGTTCTCTTAAAAGAACTATTAAAGAAAGATAACTAACGAATTCATAAAGTAATTCTATAACTATACTACATGGCGCGATTTTTGAGTTTTGAAATATTTTCATCCGAAATCGTTTTGAAATTCTCAAAACAGACAAATAATCAGGAGCTTTTGACCACAAAAGCTGAATTACAGTAATTATTATTGTTTTTACTACTGTAATTGTGCCGCATTGCGGCGGGAAATCCGAAAAAGGAGAGAACAGTGTGAACAAAGCAGCCTTAAAAACAAGGGATTTTCAGTGGTGGAGCACCAAAAACGGCGCCCTGATACGCGTGCACAACCAGGCCGCCCGGAACTACGGCAAATGGCTGGAAACCCGGCCCGAAGTGGCAGCCTTTGAAGCCGAAAAGGTGCTGGAATTGGAACGCCTCCCCCACGTCAGTCCAACGGGCATCCGCAAGCTCTATTTTCAGACACAATGGTGCAGCGACTTCTACATTCGGTTTGCGGACGGCCGCATCGGAGTGCGGGAGCTGGCCGCCTCCGCCGCCCTGGACAAGCAGGCGGAAATAGAAAAGCTGGAACTCTCCCGCCGCTACTGGGCGACCATGGATATCACAGATTGGAAGGTGGTGTTGATACCGTGAGCAAATTCGGACGCAGTTCGCTGCTCGCACTTTTGGAAAGCATCGACTCACTTGAGATTTTGCACACGAAAAAAGAAGTAATTAAGGCGCTCGCCAGCGCGGAACTTGTCCGACAAAGCGGCAACCAACTGGAAGAATTCCGCAGTTGGATTAGGAAAGGCGACACCATTATCGCTAAAACTCAGGAGGAAATCATGCGTCTGAAAGCTCTCACCGATGAAAATGCCGACCTGATTTCCCTTTCCTCGGTGTTGGCGGTTTTAGAATCGCTCCAAGACCCTGTCTCCAGCCTGCCCTACGCTGCCGGGCAGAATTGGGCCCTCCAAAAGGCAGCTCAGGAGATAAAAAAACTTCCAAGAAAGCGCACACTTGATGATTTGAGGTGAAAATATGGCTAAGAACACACTGTTTCCTCGATTTTGCTGTCGAGAATGCCCATATCTTTTGTGTGTAGGTCCTCCGCTCACCGCAACCTACTACTGCGACGGTTTCCCCAAAAACCGGAAAGCAAAACGTTTTCCCCGCTCTGGCCCAACCTATCCGAAAGCATGGTGTCCCCGCCTCATTTCCCCGCCCATCTGCCGCATCTACACGTTAAAGGATGAACAGGCCAAGCTGATGGATTGCGCGTTAAGGGAAATCTGGGAGGCCCATCCCATGCAATACATTGGGCCGGAGCATCGCCACTATGAGCTGAAATGCACCGTTGAGTTGGGGATGACAGCACAGCAATTCTTTGAAGCGGCAAAGGAGGAGTATCTGCGCAACATCATTCAAGACGTGGAGCTGCGGGGCGGAGAGGTGATTGAAATAGATGATGGGTTACGCCCCTATCGGTTTTATGTGTACAGCGATGCTTTGGTGATTCCCGCTTATGATTTTTCCTGGAACTTGCGCAAATAGACAGGGAGGTTTTGGCATGAAAAATTTGTGGGTACAGCGAAATGGCGATATCTACCGGGTACTTGTGCAGGAAGGTAACGGCTGCTGGCTTATCTCCTACGATTCTCCTGCCGCCCCGTTCTTTGTCAGCGATATGGGGGAATACGAACGCACCACCCCGCCGCCGCTCCCGGATGGGCAGCTCTCCGAGGCCGCTCAAAAGCGGGCCGCCATCATTGCCCCTTTGCTGGTGGCCGGGGACACCGCTATCACCGACAAGGCCGAACGCTCCAAAATCGCCCATCTGATTGCCGCTTCCAACACCACCACGCCCAGGCGGGTGTTGAGGCTCTACTATCGGTATCTCGCCACCGAACAGTTGCTTTCCCCCAAAGCCCGCGCTCCATCCGTCAATTCTGATTACGAATGGGCCATCAAAACATTCTATTTCTCAGCAAAAAAGCTCTCTCTGCGCGGCGCTTTTGAGATGATGCTGCTCCAACGTTACACGGATTTTGAGGGAAATCTTGCCCCCACTCGCCCCACATTTGGCAGCTTTCGAGCCTATTTTTACTCCCGCAACTATCACAAATCACCCAGAAAAATCATCGCCAGGGATGGCTTGACCCACTATCAGCGGAACTGCCAGCCCGCCTTCGGGAGCGCTTCCACGTGGCGGAAATCCCCCGGCAGCTATCAAATGGACGCCACAGAAGCCGATATTTATCTGCGCTCCCCCGGCGGCACCCCCTTCCGACCGTACATCTATCTCGCCGTAGACAGCGCCACCCAGCTCATTGCCGGGGTGTGGGCGGGGGAGGCTTGCGATGAACTGTCCGTGATGCGCTGCTTAGAGCACGCCTGCCGGGACAAGGTGGAATGGTGCGGGCAACACGGCGTCACCATCGCCCCCAAGCAATGGCCCTCCCATGGCCTCCCCTATGAAGTCATCACGGACAAAGGCCGGGAGTTTTGCGGCACCCGGATGCAGGAGCTGTGCCGCCGGTACGGGGTGGAGCTTATCTCCCAGGCTCCGTTTAGGCCAGACCGAAAGGGGCTGGTGGAGCAGGCGTTCCACCTCCTCCAAGAACGCTATAAGCCCCTGCTCAGGGGCAAGGGCGTGATAGAGCCCGATGCCCAAGAGCGGTGGGCCATCGACTACCGGGCGCAGGCCATCCTCACCTTGGAAGATTTCGTCCAGGTGCTTATCCACTGCGTTGTCTACCTGAATTCGGGAAGGGTGCTCTCCTCTGGCTGCACCCCTGCTCAGCTCTGGGCAGAGAGCGCCCCGCAGCTCCTGGATGTGGATGCGGAAGAGCTGAGATTGATGTCCCTTCCCCGCACCACCGCCAAGCTCTCCCGAAAAGGGGTAAGGGTGAACGGGGTGTTGTATGTCCCCAGCGACATGGACGGCTTGTTCCTGGGGGACACCTACTCCCTGACCTATGACCCGGTCAACCTCTCACGCGTGTATCTGGCTGAACACGATTTCCGCCCCTGTATGGCTGCTCCGGGCCAGGGCGTGGAAGAGCTTTCCCTGACCGCTTATAAAGCCGCCCAGGAGAGCCGTAGGGCGACACTGCGGGAGACCGAGGGTAATTGCACATCCGCCAGCATCGACTGTTTAAGGGGCATCCAGGGCGTGATACAGCGGGCTACTGAGGGGGTGCGCCCATGAGCAAATATTCTATCGGAGAGCAGCGCGTGGCCGCTGTCTATGACCCCGCTCAGGAAGGCAACCCATTCCTGGCGGCCATGCCGAAGATGCTGGCTCATAGCGCTTTCATGGCGGCTGTCCGCAGCCTGCCTCCCCTGCCCGCCAGGTTGGGGGCAATGACGCCCGAGGAGCGCCGCCAGCATCTGCCTATGCTCTCCTCGCTATTCATCCCCATGGACTACACTTATGTGCTGTATGACCAACTCTTTAGGGCTCTCTCCTCCACCTATTCAACACGCACAATGATTGAAGAAATCCAACGCACCAACGCCCTCTTTCGGGGCTCCCCCGTCTACGCCACACAGCCCGCCACCGGCAGCATCTTAGGTGTGCCGGGGGTGGGGAAAAGCAGCACCATCCGCCGCTCACTCTCTCTTCTCCCTCAGGTGATTGAGCATGAGAAATATCAGGGGAAGCCATTCTTTTGTAAGCAGATACTCTATTTAATTGTGGAGTGCCCCAGCGATTGTTCCGTTAAAACCCTCGATCTTAACATCGCGGTGGCCATAGACAAGGCCATTGGCAGCAACTACGCCAAGCAGCTCACCACACTCCGTTCGGCAGCGGCCAGCGCCATTGCCACGCAAGTAAAGGTGTTGTGCCTTACCCATCATGTCGGCCTGATTTTGATTGATGAAATCCAAAACGCCGTCACCACCGCCCAGAAAAACAAGCAAATCAAGCCTCTTATCAAATTCTTAGTGGAACTCACCAATGACACCTGCACCAGCGCTTTCTTTGTGGGCACACCAATTGCTGAGGAGCTTTTCACCTCCCAGGAACACCTGAAAAGGCGCACCAGGGGGATGCGTCTGCTCCCCTTCAAGCCAGATGGCGCCTACCGAACCTTTCTACAGGCCATCTGGCCCTATCAGCTCACCCCCGCCACAGCCCCGCAGCTTGCCAACAAACTCTATGACCACTCCGGCGGCATCCCGGCCTACATTATAAAGATATTCCAGGAATCCCAAGCGCAGGCCCTGCTTCAAGGGGAGAGCTGCATCTCCGCCAAGACGATGCAGCGGGCCATTGAGCGTTTAGCCATCAAGGTGCCCCGCACGTTCAGCGGCGGCACCCATATCTCTGATTTCGAAAGATGTCCGGATGCAGAACCCCCCACACCCTTGGATATAGAGGATGCGCCCGCGCCAGTGAGCCGCCTCTATGCGAACAAGCGTGGCCGGAAGGCTGTCCAGCGGGACAATGTGGATTTGGTGGGGGCGTTCCAAGGTGGAACGCTCTCAGATGATTGGCTCATGGAACACGGACTGATTGAGGTGTGGCCATGCTGAGCTATTTCCCCACGCCCTATCCCGAAGAATGGTGGTGGAGTGTATTGTGCCGGTACTTTGTCAGGTCTGGCTACCACAATCACGCCACAGCGATGAAGGAGCTCTCCCCTTCTCGTTCAAAATCTGTTGGCCGCCTCTTCCCTGCCGGCGATATCTATGAGGTGGTAGTTCAGCTCCCCGCCCCGCTCTTCTCCTTAGAGGGAATCATTTTGCAGCATACACTGGCCCCGTATTATTTGCGATTTTATCCCAGTGAAAAGAAAACACAAGTTCTCGCCGCCCTTCTCAGCGGACAGAGCGCCGGACTCACCAGCATTGAGCTCACCACCCCGAACGGCAAGCAGGGCCTCAAATGGTGCCCTGTCTGCCGCCAGGAGGACGAGGCCGCCTACGGTGAACCGTATTGGCACCGAGCACATCAAATCCCCCTCCTCCCCCTCTGTCCCCGTCATGGCTGCCGATTGATGCTGCATGAAGTGCCTTTTTCCCGGCTATCTGAACTGTTTCTGCCTCTATGCGTTATTCCGAATGCCCCACCGCAATACAACTGCCAGCCTTGGGAAGAGCCGCTTTCTTCGATTCTCTACAGCTTTCTTGTGCTCCCTTTTGAAACGGGCCCTCTCCCCTACAACAATTTGGAGCTCGCTCTAAACGCAAAGGGCTTTGGCAGCAAGGCTATGCGCGGAAACAACACCTTGGATGCAAAAAAGGTGTGGACCGCCTGCATCAACCTATACGGTCCAGCCATCTCGGCACAGTATTTTCCAAAGCCCTCCCCTGCTGTGTTGTATCGCATCTGCCATTGGAAACTGACCTCCCCGGAGCGATATGCTTTGCTCACAGTATTCGCCGGGCTCACCGCCGAGGAATTATTCGGCCCGGAATTGCCCCGCTTCCACCCCATCCTGGAAAAGCTGCGGCAATATCAGCGCCATGGCATCGCCTATCGGAAGGATGCTCTGGCCCTGGCTGTCGGCGTCAGCCCTTCTCAACTTGACACCCTTGCGCGAGAATATAGAATTCAGCCATTCTGGAAGCAATGCGGAAGCTCCCGCACCGAGAGAATTCGCATTGCCCTCAGCCCCGAGGAAAAGCAGCGTATCCTCAACGCCGCCGCTATCTATGGGAATGGACAGGCCGCAGTATTTGCCCGAGCGATTTTATTGAGGGAAGCTGAAAGAATCTTGCGTGATTTCACAAATAAGGAGGAGTAGCTACATGGAAAACCACATTAAAATCCTTGGGAGCATCAACATCCCCCAGGAAAAACAGCCCGAGTGCTTCGCACGCTTAATGGGGCTTGTATCGGCAGGCGGCATGATGACTTGTGATATCGAGGGGCCGCTTGTTCTCCTCAAACCCCCGGAGCCTGACGCAGAGGATTTCAGCGTCTTTTTCAACTATAACTGTTTCGACACCCAGGGCTTTTATGAGCCGGCCGGGTTTTGCGTGAGCAGAGGCCAGCTCATGAGCGGCGCTGTAGGGAGCAATGCCTTCATGAAGGTGGTGAGCGCTATGTGTCAGATGATGCCCCTATTCAGCTCCACCCCCTGCTAGGTATTGCTGGACGATAAACCGCTTGACATTGAAGACGCACTGAATCGCCTTTTAGAAAACTATGAATTTCCCTTTCCCTGCAGCTATCTGGGGGTCGCTCCCGACGATTGCCTGCTTTTCTGGAATGAGCGTGGGGGCGCCTTTTCCCGCGATATGGCCAGCAAACTGGATGCGCTATGTAACGAGTTCCAAGAAATCCTGGTCTCCCCGCTCCTTCCCCTTATGCAATTTCCAGCGCGATTGTCGCAATCCCTTGTCAGAGCACAGCAAGAGGGCGCCTATTTCTTCGCCGCCACGTACTCCGAATTTCTGGAGAAACGGGAGCTGCCCGAATGGCAGGCGGCGCTGGTTATGTTGGAGCGGCTGCTGAACCGGCGCACCGCTCATGTTTTCAACTTTTCCATAAAGCAGTATCTTGCTGTTCTTGCCAACCCTGAGTTGCGCTCTCATGTGCTTGAATTTTAATTTGGAGGAAATTTTATGGACACACATAGAGAAGAACTGGTGAATGACATTCTCCGCAACAAGCTCTCTCCCACCGATACTTTCAGCTTCTCCTGCCGGGAGTGCGGAGCGTGCTGCCGAAACCGTGCCACCCCTGTGATGCTCACTGGCCTGGACATCTATCGCATAGCTAAGGGACTGAGCATCGACCCCTACGAAGTGCTGACCCGCTACACCACCGGCTACCTTGGCCAGGACTCCCATGCCCCGGTCGTGGTGCTGAGGGAGCGCCTGGATGGGTCCTGCTCCCTATTGCGAAAAGGGAAATGCACCGTACACAGTTGCAAACCCATCGCATGCGCCGTACATCCCATCGGACGGGTTATTGACCTGACCCAGAAGAAAAGCATCTACATCCGACAACCCGGCGGGTACAAGGGTGCGGTTGATGGCCGCACCTGGACATTGGATGAATGGCTCGACACCTGGAACCTGAAAGAACTGGACGCGCCCAGCCTGGCCTGGAACCTGATGGCCGGCATGGTGGCGGAAGTGATGCATCCAATCAAGCTCGAACACATCGGCCGGGATGTAATCTGGGAGCTGTATCAGCATATGTATGGCGATTATGATGTCCACAGGGACTTTATCCCCCAGGTAGAGGAAAACAGCGAAACCCTCAGGCAGTTCTTCAAATCACACAAAATGCTTAAATGACGCCCGTAATGAAAAACAGTTGTTAAGCGTGACAACTAAATTTATCCCAAACTGCCCCGAAAGGAGGGGTTGAAGCATGAAATCTGTCACGAAAACTCGCCCCACCGTTTCTGTTACGCATGGTTATGCTCGCTGCTCTACCAATGAGGAGAAACAGGACATTGACCGCCAGACACGTGAGTTGAAAAAGCAGGGGGCTGACAAGATTTGGTTGGAGTTCGAGCATGGCGATGCTGCCTCCAAAGAGCAGCAATCGCTGATGCTCGACGCGGCCAGCCCCGGTGACACCATCATCACCTTGGAGGTGTCGAGACTGGCCCGCTCCACCAAGCAGCTCTGTGAAATCATCGATGTCATCCGCGACAAGCAGTTCCGGCTCGTCATCGTAGGGAGCATCACCATGGACTGCCGGGATGGCAGCCCCGACCCGATGACGGAAGCCTTTCTTCAAATTGCCGGTGTGTTCAGCCAGTTGGAGCTGTCCATGATTCGGGCCCGAGTGAAATCCGGCATGGCCAACGCCAAGGCCAAAGGGAAGCGCATCGGCAGACCGCCTGTCTCGGTGGACAATGTGCCGACCACCTTCTTACGCTACTACCCGCAGTACCAAGCTGGCAGCATCACCCTCACGGAGCTGTCCCGGTTGGCACAGGTGTCCCGCCCGACTGCCTACCGATACATTAACGCATTGAAAAATTAGGAGCATCCATAGTTAGCAAAAAGTGCGGCCCCCAAAAAGGGCAAATGATGGCCGTAGAATTTGCTCTGATTTTCAGTATTGGACAGATAGCGTTATATAAATGTCTTAAAATCACGAGAATAGGCTGACCCGTTAATTCGACGGGCCAGCCTTTATAGCGTTATGCTCCATAATACCGCTCCAAAAAAACAAAAATTTTTCGACAAACGTTGATATTTTTTGAGTGAATTGCATACTATCAGGTATGATTTTCTTTGCCTCTTACCCCATTGTCTTTCAGGACGGAGAACAGACGGGATTTCGGCATCGGAAATCTGTCTCTCAACGATAAACACGTACTAAGGAGGATTGTTCGAATGGCTACATACAGAGACCTGATGGAAGAAAACATGACGTACCCCCGGGAAGCCCACACTGCCAGCGGTGGTAAGGCCGCCGCGTTATTCGTCAATGCTTACGCAATGGACCTCGCAAACGGCGATGGTCAGCAAACGCCGGAGGTAGCCAAACTGTACAGCGACGCTTTTGACGCCGGCAGTATTGAGGCCGGAGTCAATCTCATGCGGATTTTGATTCACGTCAGCTTTTCAACGGCCAAAGATAATATAAGTTGCCCAGAACTGAAAAATCGGCTCACACACTTGTCTGAAAAACTGGATGCTTTGGGGAACCCCATTGTCCCCTATTATAACGTATTGGCTCGTTTTGTAATTGACAGCCCCGACACAGGATGCATGGATATGTTCAAACTCGCAGAATCCGGGAATAAATACGCCATTACTTTCTTGGCATTGGTCGACTATTTATACGAAGATTACCCAGATGATGAAGACTGGTACGGAAACCGTCCGTATGGCTCCCCTTCTGATGAGTATCCGCCGCGTGAGTATTGATTTCAAGGAAATCTCAAGGGGGCGTTGATTGGACGCCCCCTCTCCAAGCTCTTTTTGCAGATAAACAAACAGGGGGGTCACGTTTCGTTACTCCCCCTGTTTTAATAGGCGTTTAAGAAGATGCTCCCTCGTTTTCGTTCAGCCCCAACCGCTCCGCAATTTCCTCCGGCTTCATCCCCGACTTCTCAGCTTTTTTCAGCAGAGAAGCTATTTTCTGCTTCTTCGTGAGCCGGGGTTTTCTGGGCTTTGGAGGGGCCAGCACCGCCTTTTTCTTCTCCTCCAAGGCGGAAATCATCTGCTGCTTGGCTTCAATTTTGGCGTTGAAATCCGCAATGGCCGCAGCCTTTTTCTCCTCAATCCCCTCAATGGCCTTGTTCAGCTCCTGGATTTTCACGTCGATATCGTCGGCGATTTGCTGGGGTGTGCGGCGAGTGCGCTTTGCCTGTTGTTCTTCCATTGTGCGTTTCTCCTTCAAATGTATGATATTTGCATTTCTGCATTGGGGCACCTTAAATTATAGCGCAGAAACAAGCTACTGATACATCTCCTGTTTCAAGGTCAAATCCGCTCCAATTTCGCCTTGAATGAAATCTTCCTGGGGGTAGCCATGCTGTCAAACTGCACCACACGGGCGCCCTCCCCCACCCGATTCTATTCCAGGTAAAACACGGGCCCTTTGGGTGGGAAGGGCAGGCTTCGCCCACGGGGCACCAAAAAGGCGTGGTCTCTGCCGTGGAGGTTCAGCCGGTCGCACTCACAGTCGGTGATGATGAGCAGGGGCGCTTCCCTGGGAAAATCCTTGGCCTGTTCCAGCAGCTCCACCCCCGGCTGCAAAACGGTGCCGCCCCGGCCCCGCACGCGGACACTTCCGGCGATATCCGCCGCCTCCATGTATCCCTGGTCATAGGGGGCCGCGTCGCAGAACACCACCCGCACCCGGTTCACATCCCGGGCCGCGCTGTAGCTGGCGATAGCCCCCAGGGCGGCGGCCAGCAGGGAGCGGTCCATAGAGCCGGAGGTGTCCAGCAACACCCCAAAGGTCCGCCCGGCGCAGGCTTCCTCCTCATAGCGGTAGGACGGCCGGGGAATGTGGGGCGTGGCGGATTGGCGCCGGCTGAGTCGGGCGTAGGTGCGGCGCTTTTCCAGCGGCTCGAACCGCTGGTCAAACCACCGGGCCAGCTTCACATCCCAAGGAATGGGGGGCTGGGATAAAGCCCGGATTTCCTCCACCAGTCCGGCGGGGAGCCAGCCCCGGCTGTGGGCATCATGGAAATCCAGCCCACGCTGGATGGTGGAGCGGCACCAGGCATCCAAATCCACAAAGTCTTTGGAATCCAGCCAGTCCGGCGGGCCGAACAGGATATCGTGTTTGGCCATGCGTTTGTACTTCCGCAGGTTGGCCGCCAGCAGGTCATAAACGCTCTCCGCCGGCAGCCCCTGCAGCTCCGGGTCAAAAAGTACATCCTGGGGCATGGAGCCCACCTCCATGTCCCGCAGCCACTGGTTGATGACATAGTCGCAGGCCACGTTCCACAGCTCAGGGTCCCGTTTGCCCAGCCGCTGCTCATGGCACAAAGCGGCGTGGAGATATTCATGGGCCAACACAAACCGCCACTCCTGCTCCGTCAGATGGGCAGCGGGGTTCACGTATATCTCCCGCATCTGATTGGAGATGGCGGCCACCGGGATATTCATCCGCTGGACAACAAGGGGGTCATCCACCAGCTTGAAACCGGAGGCCACCCCGCCCAGCAGCGGGTAGCTGGACAAAAACCACTCCTGGGCCCGCTGGATGGGCCCCATTTTTTTGCGCTCCCCCGGCTCTGTCCGAACCCCGCCAGCATAGTCCACCGCCGAGCGCAGGGCATCCCGCAGGCTCTCGGCGAAGAGCTGCCGCCAATCGGTGGGACCCCGCCACCAGCTATGGGTTTCGGGCCGCCAGGACATATCCGTCCGCCCGCCGCTCATGGTGGAAAACCGAAAATAGGCCGGGTCGTTGTGCTCCTTCAGCCAGCCGTAGAGAGCCGCTTCCTCCCGTGTATTGGCGGGAAGCGGCCCTGTCAGCTCCTCCGGCGGGGCGCCGATGTGCAGGTCCGCCAAATATCGGGCGGCGACGCAGTCGCAGGCCGCGTTCCAGAGTGGGTCTCCCTCCCGGTCCTCGGTGATGTGCCCCAGCGCCAGATGGAGCAGGCAGTGGGCGGCTACATAGGCCCACTGGCCTGGCTCGGCCCGACGGTGGCTGTTGGCATAAATGTGCCCGTTGGAAGTCACCCAGGCCCAGTCGTCCTTGGCCATGGGATAGCTGTCGTCAAAGTGGGGCTCCGCCCGCTCCATCAGGGGTCCCAGTACCGGGTTCTGCCTCACCAGCCCGCAGCCGGCCTGAAAGGCTTCCAGAGCCGGATTGGGCCGCTTCTGCTTTTTGTTCATCCGTTTCGCTTGTTGGCCAGCCGGGGCAGGTCCCGGAACAGCTCCACCACAAACCAGTCGGGCAGCTCTCCGCCGTCCTCCGGCGTCACCGCCATCCGGGCAATTTCCAGGCTGATGTCCGCCAGCTCAGTGATACGGTCCTTGGCCTGCAGCACCAGGGCACGGCTGTCTCCGCTCAGCTTTCCCCGCTCCGGCGGCAGCTCCTTCACCAGCCTGGCCCGGAGGGACTGGGCCAGGAAATACAACACGTCCCGCTCCTCAGGCTTGTCCGGCCAGCGCTGTTCCCCGGACAAAATCTTGTCCAGGGCGTACTGGTTGCGCACCTGACGGACGTAGCCCAGGAACTGGGTCGCGTGCTGGGCGCTGAGAGAGCCGGCGGCCAGCACCCGCAGCGTGTCCATATCGATATCTGGGCCGTAGCTGTGGATGGCATCGCTGAGCATATGCCAGGACCTGGGCGTGGAGAAAGGCTCTTCGCTTTTGGGGGGCTTGGACCACAGATGGTCCGGGCGGGCCGAGACATAGTCATAGATGTAGGGGTGGATGTTATTCCCTGCGGCCCATTCCAGCCACAGCCGGGGGCTGGCCACCAGCTCTACATGGAACATCCGATTGACCAGGGCGGAGGACATGGGACGGGTGATGGCATTGTCCTGGGCCCGGTTGCCCGCACCCACCACGATGGAACCCTCGGGCAGATGGTACTCCCCGATGCGCCGCTCGTGGATGAGAGAGTAAAACGCCTTCTGCACCTCGGAGGAGCAAGCGTTCAGCTCGTCCAGGAACAGGACGTATGGCTCGCTTCTGGCAATAGCCCGGGGCGGGCAGAACTGGCTGAAGCCGCCCTGGATTTGGGGGACACCGATGATATCCTCCGGGGCCAGCTGGCTGCCCAGGAGGGAGACGCACTCCAAGCCCAGGCTGTCCGCAAATTCTTGAACGATGGCCGACTTTCCGATGCCCGGCGCGCCCCAGATAAACACCGGACGGATAAGCCCCACATTGAGAAGGATATCCAAAAGCTGCTTTTGATTGACAGTGACGGTCAGATTCATGAGGTCAAAATACTCCTTTGCGGGATGGTCCCAGGCAAACTATCCAGGTTGGGAAACCCTTTTTCGTCATTATACCAAAGCTCATGCTTGTTTGCAATTCCATTGAAGCGCTTTGCAGCGGCACAGGTGAGAAACCGATTGGGCAAATCCGCCAAGCTGCTCTAAATGCAATTCTATTTACAGATTTTTTGCTCCGCTTGAAACAGTTTTAAGTGTGCGAATCGGGGTCCAGGGATTTCCCTGGACCCCGATTTATGTGTCTAAGTTCACACCACAGCCAGCTCCCCAGCCAAAGCTCGCTCAATGGCCGTCACAATCTCATGTGGGTGCATATCCAGCGCATGGGCGATTTTAAACAAGGTGTCGATGGTCGGGGAGCGCAGACCGCGCTCAATTTTGCTATAGTGCGTACGGTCCAGGCCGGCCAGCCCACTCAGCACCTCCTGAGACATACCTTTAGATTTCCGTAGCCCGGTTATCACATTCCCCACTAATTCCGCGCTCACCATGCATTTCCCCTCCTGTCGATTTCATAATAACAACAGGAGCAAGATTCCTTGAGGTCACTTGACCTCATTTGAAAACTGTGGTATCCTTTTTTAGTCTACATTTTACAAATTTCTTGCGAATATAGATGTGATGTGCACTATTCTTTTCATTGCGAATATAAATGTCTTGCCAGACATTAAATCATCTAAAAAAGTGTGAATAAATCGAAAATGGTGTCTATTTTTGAAAGAAAATGCTTGAGTTTTTCAGCGAACATGTTATAATAATGGTACAATATTCGTAACACGAATATATATGCTCACAGCCAACATTTAAGGAGGATTACAAATAAAATGCGAATCAAGAAAACAATCAGCCTGGGCCTCACCCTGGCCCTCGCCCTTTCCATGATTACCCCGGCCCTGGCCGCCCCTGCTCCCGCCCGCACGGACACGTCAAAGGTCGTTTGTGCAGCAAACGGCCGCTCCCCGTTTTCCGATGTGCCCTCCACGCACTGGGGGTTCAACGGCATCCTCACCGCGTATGAGGACGGGGTGATGACAGGTACGTACTATAACCAAAATACCGGTGAGCGCCAGTTCAGCCCTGCGGCCCCGCTTACCATGGCTGAGTGGTCCGTGATGATTTACAGAGCTTGGTACGCCGACGAGCCTTTCGCTGTGCCGGAAGAGAATTGGTGGGGACGACAGGCCGAAGTTCTGAGCCGCCATGGTATCTACAGTGACATCGGCACCCTGTCCAGCATCCAGTTCAACGGTCCCGCGTCTCGGACTCAGATGGCTGTGACCATCGCTAACCTCATGCGCGACAAGGGCATCACAGCCGACGCCGCCAAGGTAGAGGCTGCCAAATCTCAGATTGCTGACATCTCTGACATTTTCCCCATGCACCAGAACGCTGTTGCCACCTGCTGGGCGCTTGGTATTATCAACGGCACCGGCGGTGGAAAGTTCGATGGCAACGGTAAGACCGAGCGTGCTGCTGCGGCTACCGTGTACGGGCGCGTGAAGAACGTGCTGGCCGGGGCTTCCTCTGGGAGCGAGACCCCGCCGGAGACTCCCACTCCGCCCGCGAATGCGAGTCTGGTGGGGACTCTTTCAAGTACACGGCTTAACCTTCGCGCTGATGCTATCAAAACACATGCTCCTATCACCGACGCCTGGTCCCAGCAATCCATGGAAATCCGCAACATCTCTGACCGAGACTCTTTTAACGCTGCCTGCCAGACCATCAAGGACTCTAAGATGATTATGACTCAGGGCGAAATCAATTATCTGGGCCGCAATGTGTACTACAATTACGCCGTGGTGGCAGAAAAGCCTGATGCAACACAAAAGAATGTGGATGGCGCCATGGCGGCACTGTGTGGTTACGGCGGAGACTATGGGCTTCAAGGGGATGGCTATAGGATTTACACAGCCAGACCACTGCGCACGACCATTACTTCCGCTTCCCTCTTTGCTTCAACCATCGCCCAAATCAATGCCAACCCAAACGCGACGGACCGCGAGAAGGGGGAGCTCTGCATTAAGGCTGTCTGCGAAAGAATGGATTACCAAGTGGCTGGGGGCGCCAGCTGGGAAAATGACAAGCCGACTGGAGATTGCGATAGCTACGCACGGGCACTGAACCAGATTTTGTCCGCCGCAGGAATCCCCAACATGAACCTTGCCGGAAGCGGTCACGCTTGGGTTCAGGCTAAGTTGGATGGCCAGTGGTATGTGCTGGATGCAACCATGGTTGAGGTTGGTTATGCCAGCGGCATTATCTCCTTCACGGAACATGAGCAGCTTTTCAACTACAGTGGTCTCAATAACACCGATGCTGCAAAGGTCGCCCGCGCCCTCATTGACGCCGCCTACCCCACCAACTAAGCCCTAATCAAACAAACGCATTTAGGCCCTCTGCTTTCGAGCAGGGGGCCTTTTATTGTGTCCAGAAAACGACCTGTGGTGTTGGGGTATAATAAGACCACAGGGACCGTTAGGCGCCGCCTTCGGTTTTTACAGAGATACGAGCGAGAAAACCCACGAATTTATTCGTGGGATAAAAGCGAGCTACTGAGAATATTGTGTGTGTTTCATTGATATTTACTTGAGATTTTGCATATAATGATTTGTGGTGAAGGCTGCCACCAATCGCCGCGCTAATGAGGCAGGAGCGTCTCTTGCGGCAACAACATTCGGGGGAATCAAGTCTCCCGCGACGCGACATTCGATGCCAGCATCAAATGTCGCAACGCAAAGGCGCTTGATAACTCAGAACCCCACGAATTTATTCGTGAGGAGCGGTCAGTCTTGCGCTTGCCGGGGAAATGTGTTATACTAAACGTAGTAAAACTGGTTGCGACCCATCCATATGGGCCACGCGAAAAAACAGAGAACCGGGGAGGTTGCGGCTCCCCGGTTCTCCTTTTGCGCGGGTCAACTGCCCTTGCGATGCCGGTCCAGCCAGGTGCATATGTAATGACTAACCACACCGGCTCCAACCGACACAACAAAACTGGTTGCGGGCTCCATATGCTCACGTAAAATACTGCTATGTCATCATTATGATTCCAATTTCCGTTGGGGGGTCGCTTTGAATAGCTCAAAACAATCCCAAACCCTCTTAGACCCTCTGCTTCCAGGCAGGGGGCTTTTTATTGCTCTACCTTTTGATATCTTTCGGCTGTTTTGGCACAAAAACATATCAAACAAAACAAGTCGAGGTGTATCAAATTGTCAATAACTCTCTTGAACCATAATATCCGGCCATACGCTGACCTGGAGGCCATGCTTTCCACATCGCACAAAGCCATGGTGGTGGCAGCAACCGGGGCAGGGAAGACCTCTGTGGCAGTGAAGTATTTGGAAGACCACAACCTTCAGGGCTTGGTGATTTGCCCTAAGATTAGCATTTGCCAGCAATGGGATTCCGTGAGCGACAATGTGGCTACAATGACCTATCAGAAATTTTGCAATGAACCCGATGTCAATGCTTATGACTGCTACATTTTTGACGAGGCTCATCACACTGGCGCCTCTAAGTGGGGCGAAGCAGTGAAGAATCTGATGGCCAACACGGATAAGCCTATTATCGGCCTGACTGCAGACCCGAAACGCTACCTGGATGGTGGCCGGGATGTGGGGGGCCA
Source organism: uncultured bacterium (assembly GCA_947383145.1). GTDB lineage: Bacteria > Bacillota > Clostridia > Oscillospirales > Oscillospiraceae > Enterenecus. The sequence continues at coordinate 9,701 of CANDCH010000005.1, read as the reverse complement.
GCATTTCTTCGAAATGCTGAATGCTATAAAGCAAATGTTCTCTGCTTTTTGCAGAGGATTTTTTATGCTCTGGATTCCATTTTCCTCAAATTTGTGGTAGAATCTGATTCGAAAGTGGGTGATACAATGATTAAAAAAGCGACCAGGAAATCCCCATCTGGGGTTCATCGCATGACCTACCACAGCCATAACTGCACGCTCTCCTTTGCTGGGTTCCCTGATATCCCGGCACCCGGAAAAATCGAACATGGAGCTGAGTTGCTGTATGCCCCTGCAGCAACGGTTGTTTACGACAAAGAAGTGGGCAGTTGGCAGATGATTTTATTTTTACCTAAGGGTCCGATTTCCCCAGACCTTTGGCCCCGGATAAAAGCAGCAACAGAAGGCATTCTTGCCTTTTGGGAGGAGGCAAGAGGAGAACTGCCAGAGGATGGCCGGTGGTGTGTATGCGACGAATAGACCGTCAATATTTAGAAATCGGCGTCAAATGGCGAAGTGTTCCGCTTGTCAACTGTCAGCGCAAAACCGTGAGTATCCGCTCTATCGTTGGATATTGCCATTACTCACTTCATAAAGGCTATCTCACCGACACGCTCATGGATGCCCATGATTGCCTGGGGAAAAATTGTGCATTTTTTGAGCGTTTTGACGATTATCCTTATTGGGTGAGAGAAGCAAATCGCAAAAAAGAAAAAGTCAAGAGGCTGGAACGGCGTCAAGGCGAGCAAGCACGGCAGGCAGAGCAGAAAGCAAAAAATGAGCAGCGGTTTGAATTTCTGCGCATCCGGGCCCAGGAGATTGCAGATGCCAACAGCTTTCCCATCATCATCACAAGAGTTGCCCCAGCGGCATCAGGAAAACGGAACGAATATGCCATCAACTACGTTTCAGATGCACAATACAACGATTATTACCCATACTTTGATTTGGTGGTGCAGTTGAGCCGGCAAGTTGGCGGCAGATACGTGCTGCGACATTTAAAACTCCCGGACGGCCGTTATGCCACCACCCAAGATTGGAATGAGCGCCGCCGCGAATGAACTCTCCTCCCATGAAGAGTCAAAACCTCTGCATAACTGCAAGATGACAAGTTGCCAACTCGCTCCGCTCATAGCTTTTTGCTAAAGCATACGAAGGAGCCCACCCAAAAGAAGTTCACTGCCAAACTGGCGGAGAGCCGAAAAACGAAAAAAACCGCAATTTTTCCTATAATAATGGAAAATCCTCTAAGGGAGCAATGATACTTCACTGGGCCTCGAGGCGAATGCGGCACAATCCGGAATTCCGAGTTCTTTGATATCGGCAAGTTTTCTGTTGCCCCAACACGAACGCGAGGTGATGAATCATGCGCTCTCTATTCCTCTGGTTTCGATGCCGGGATTGTTCCTATCTCCTGCAGGTCAGGCCATCGCTGGCCCCTAAAGAGATACGCCGCAGCAGGCCGTTCCCCTGGCCTTAAGTACAGCAGTGTGCGGCCATGCGTTCTTGTCGGGGCCCTCACAGCATTCCCTAATCCAATGGCTTTGTGCTGCCAGGCTGTTGGGCCAGCCTCAAAAGCTGGGCCAAAAAGCCTGGAAAGTCACACAGAATTTGTAGCGTAATTCACCTATTTATAGAAAGAAAAAGTTTGATTTTTCAACATAACATGGCGAAATAACTGCAAAGATAATTCAAAAAAGGCGGCTTGAAAGAGCCGCCTTTGGTCACCTCAAGGTGCCTCTTGCACCTCGCTGATGTTTTTGGATATGGTGAGGCCATCGCTCCACACCTTCATCACGCTCGCCCCTTTCTTTGCAATGAACGGATACCGCTCAACGCTCCTGGCTGTGAGCAACCGTATGTAGTGTTGTCCGGCCTCGAAGACGTAGGCCATCTGATGCGCTGCATCCACTACCACCGTCTGCGCTGAATCGCTCCCCCGAACAGGCCACACCTTTCCATCATCCCCGATGCACAGCGGGTTCCTCGTTGCCACGGCCCTTACGAACGGGTTTGCGAGTGTTTGCAGCACCCAACCTGCCATCACCCAGTGGGCGCGAAAGTTTTCGGGGAAAGCGGTGTCCACAGCGACAAACGCAAGGTCACGCCCCAACCCTGCCTTTATCTCAAAAGCCGGACAATCCAGCAGCAACCTGTAAAAGCTGTTTCCGGGGAAGCGCTCCTCCATCTGGCACAGCAGCTTCTGTCTGCTACTGTTGCCACTCCATGCTTTGGGCGAAATTCCCAGAGGAATTGTGTTGTTTATCATACCAAAATTCTCCTTTCTGACTGTCTTTCCACAGCCACTCCTTTGTTAATTTACAGCCTTACAATATGGCTACGTTTATATATCCAAAACCTTAAAATCGTATTATAAAGCACGGGTCAGGTATACAAATTTCAACAAATTGGTCTGAAAACATTGCTCCTATGGGAATTCCGCTGCGTCAAGTTTTTGAGCTTAATATGTCTGGCACCCAACAGCCCCTGCCCTATCGCAAACCACACCTAAAGCACACCCAAACCATCCTCAAACCACACCCAAATTAAGAACAAATTAGGCCCACACTGTCCCCAAACTATCCCCAAAGCAGACACAAAGAAATGCGCTCAAACCGTTGAAAACAGCCGCTTTTTACTTTCCAATTTCATCAACGGAAAATAGTGACCTCGTCACTTTTGGGCTGATTTATCAGGGCTTCACACCCCCTCATGGGTGTTGGGGAGCGCAATAATAAAGCGCTCCCTCCCTGGTAAACGGGATGGAGCGTTCGATTTTGTTTATTATGGCTGCGGTACATCCAGAGGCATGATATCTATCTCTGTGCGAGGCGCATCCTTGTCGTAGAACACGCGGCTTCCATCGTGAGCAGCCACGATTTTGCAGTGGTCATCCGCCAACACACCGTAATGCGTCAGCACATCATCGACCGCCTGGAGCAGGTTCACCACGTCTACGCGGCGACGGTCGCCTCGGAAGAAGCGGCAGGCTATGTTGCAGGGCTGGTCAATCTTAATTCGAACTTCGTCTGGAATGTACGGCCCGGCCTGCTTCTGAAAGTCCTCGAAGCGTTTGCTGGGCGCCACGAAGGGTCGGCCCTGAGGAGTATGCAGAATCCTCATATTATTCTTTTTGGGGATGGGCTGCCCTGGCAGTAACAGTTTGATTTCTTCCATAGGCTTCTCAGAACGGTGGTTCAGAGCAGTCCGGCTCCTCGAAGATGCTGGCTTGCTCTCCCTCTGAATCATCAGCCGGGAATGGCAAATCATCGTCATTGAAATTGCAGGCATTTCCATTCGCAGCAACACCATCATCCGGCCCCACTTCCCAGGAGAAGCAAGGATACTCACCTTCGGCGTAGAACCGGCGTCCAGCCCTATCAAAGTTCAGATACACGGCCTCATCGGTAGGGGCCACCCTGGATTTCAAGATTCTAATGCGGGTATCAGAGCTCTGCTTTCCTGGATTAGCCTTCTCATACTTTTCCTTCTCTTCAGGTGAGAATTTATGAATGGCCAACACCTCATGCGCCCAGTTTCCCATCTTTGAGGCCCCATAGATGTCGTTGAGCCCTTTGATTTCGCCATCGGACTTTTGGGGATGGGCCAGCACCAGGATATGGACATTCCATTTTTCAGCAAATCGAACCATCTTGTAAATTATGTCCGCCTGCTCTGAGTATTCATTATCTCCGGCCCCAATCGTCAAGGCCATGACGTTGTCCACCACAAAGAATTTGTACCCTTGCTTGACGTGCGTGTAGAAGCACCGCATCAGGTCTTCGAAAGAGATGATTTCATTGTCACTGTCAATGAAATCGGTGTATTCGGCGAGTTTTCCCTGGATGCTGGCTTTTAACTTGCTATCCTTCACCACAGGGAACTTTTTTCCTGTGCCTGCCTGCTCCACCCATTCTACTCCGTATTTTCCAGCCGCCTGTCCAAAGAGCCAGGTGTTTTGCTGAGCGCGGGATATCTCGCCGCTGAAAATACAGCTTTTGATGTCCTGCGAAGCCGCTGACAGCACGAATTGGCCTGACAGGGTCGACTTACCGTGACCGCTGCATCCGACCCCCATTGAAACCTCGCCATACCGAAGCCCGCCCATCACGCTGTCAAGGTAGGAGATTCCGGTGAGAATACCGTTCTGCTTGCTAAGGTCGATGCATTCATCGCCATTCGGACGATAGCATCCCCCATCAGGGATGTACTCGGCATCTGAGCCCAATGCCGTAACCGTTTCTGCCGGGTTCAGGTTTTGGCTCTTCATGAAATCTTGAACCGAGGCAGCCCCCTTCCAAGCATCCTTTTTCACAACGGCGATAGGCAGGTGCTTATCAAGGGCCCGCAGACAATTTGCCGTCTGGGATGCGGCATCTGGGTCTGGAATGGCCACCAACACTTCCGTATACTCTTTGAAGTATGCGTAGTGGGTGTCAATGGCTTCCGGGGCGCTCACGTAGACGGCGTCCATGCGCAGCGCTTTCGCATCATCCTCGCTATGGGTGATGACGGCGGAATCGTGTCGGGGGCTCTTTGGAGCCTCATATAAGGTGAGCTTTTCGTTTTTTTCTTCTGACATAATTGATTTCTCCTTTGTTTTTATGGATGCTCACATTCCGCCAAAGCGGCCGCTGAGCAAACCTTTGATGGTTGCCGGGGCGCAAGTGATTTCAAGGTTACTGGCGTTGCGTTTTCCCTGTTGTCGGTTGCAATACCAATCAGATTTAACCCCAATCTCACAGGCCCGGCGGAAATCCTGCGTCGAGTATCCGGCATCAATGGACAAGTCGATGTTCCTGTGGGCATTGGGAGTGATATCGTTGGCCTTTCCTACGTGCGGCCCCAACACTTCATTGAAAATGGACCGGAACTCTTGATATGTGGATTCCGGATGCTTTGGGGCAGCCAGTTTCTTCGCCGGAGCAGGAGCAGGCTTGCGCTTGACATGGGATTTTGCCGCACCCTTGGCCGATTCGTCTTTTGGCGGTCGGCCCCGAGACGGAACAGGCTGGGGCAGCACCGGCAACAGCTCAGCCGGAGGAGCAGGGAGCTTCGAGGGGGCCGGATGATTCCTGGTGCAGAACTGCTTGTAGTCGGCCAGGACGTAATACGCTATGCCGCCAACGTGGTATTCCACATAAGGCTTCCAGTTCCCCTCCAAAAACGATTCCTGGACGATAGCAATATCACATGCGGACATATTTGCCGCCAGTTGCGGATTATTCTCTCGAATGACTTCTGGATGGGCAAGGCCCCTGCCTTCATCATCGCTCTGAGCAATGAGCGCAAACAATACGGCCTGTTCCTCCAGGGTCAGTCCGGACATTGACGCCAGATATTCGGCTGTGACGGTTTTCTGTCGGCTCATACCGTCGCCCCTCTCGCATCGCGCTGGTGTTGGCGGGTAAACTGAATGGCTTGGGATACGGGGATGCTTGTATGGATTTTCTTACTGGTCATGGTTTATTTCTCCTTTACATTGTTTAAAAAATCATCTTTTCGCTATAGATTTAAAACTTTTTTGCCCTTCTGCCCGCTCTTTTTCTGCCAGCCCAGCCAGGCTGCGGAAAGCGGTCGAAATACGTCGGCAAAAAATGTTTATGTCACATTATCTGATAAATTCTCTCAAAATATCAAAAAGTCCTCGAAAAAAGTCGTAATTTTTTTATTTGCGCATCATCAATACAAGTGTTGTGGCTCAAAATGCAGGCCACTGCAGAAGGTTCTTCCGCTCCTGTGACACTATCATCCGAAAGCACAACCAGTGCGAGGAGGCACCGCCTGGGCATCCCCAGAAAGGGCTGCCCAGGCGCTAACATACTGTCCCGAAAGACGCCTCTACTTCTCCTGCGCCTTCTCGGCCTGCCTGCGTGCCTTAAAGCAGTTTCCGCATAAGGCTTTACCATAGATTGAAGTGGACTTTGCGGCGACCCAGTCGGCCGAACGGGACCAATCGCCCTCCCGCATATCGGTGATTGGCTTGCCGCATTCGGTGCAGATTTTCGCTCCATGCGGCGTTTGCTCCGCCGCCGGTGCCGCATCTCTGATATGCTTGTTGGTTACATCTGGGTCTGCCTGCCCATCGTCGATAGCAAGCAGACCGCAGAGCGCGTACTTTCGCGCATAACTCACAGCCCCGCCAGTGAGCTGAGCAGCATCCGTGCCAGCGCGCTGCTCTACTTCCCGAATAGGAGTCGTTGATGACATCTGCTGGGTCGGGTCTGCAATAAGCGTAGCCGTAGCAGTGGAGACAATGTAGTAGCGTTCTCCGATGTTTTGAACTTCTTCGGAAAGCGTTAGAATGACGCCATGCTCTTTGCAGGGCGATTTCGCCGAGCGTAAAATAGCTTCTGCCGTTCGATAGGGGTATTTCCCAAACGCGTTGTACGAATTTTTAGGCACCTGCATCACGCTCTGAACCTGGGCAAGAGCTGCCTGGATGTTTGGCTTCACGATTTCAGGCATTGACAGCACCTTCTCCCCACAGCAGTTCTGCTGTAATGGTAAGCGAGTCGTCTGCGTCCAAGGCCATCGCATCGAACATATCCCTCAGGTTTCCAATGGTGAACGTGGACGGGCGGCCCAGGCGGCGGAAGAACGTGGTATGGGGAATCAGCGCCCGGCGTGCCAGCTCGTCCAGGGCGAACCCGTGCGCCCTGGCAACCTGCCTGAGCAGGCTCGTGGAGTTTACTTCTTTTGTCATTTAATTTAACAGTCCTTTCCTGTTTGCTTCGGGATGTGAAAAGAAAAAAGACCATAGCTACATTCAGCGCACTTATCCTCGAGCAAGTACGCCAAAAAAGCTACAGCCTTTAAAATACCCCGCCAAACGCGGTCGTCCTGTTAAATTAGTGGCTCCCCCGAATACAGAGCCAGCCTGATGCTGAAAACAAAAAATGCCTCCAAAGATACAATCCTTTGAAGACACCCTTTCATCCATTGGGAACGCCCCACTGGACTACATTATCAGTTTACACCACTCCCCACCATTTGTCAACAGTTTTTTAGAAGAATTTTCAAGTTTTTTATTCAGCCTCCCAACGGTCTCAAAACTTTGACTTAAAAGAAGCGGTTGGCTAAAAGCTGCACGCCTTCCCATCGGAGGCAATCATCCGCGCACAAGCACGCCTGTCATGTGTCGTGCTTTCCGCGCCCGCCTCAGGACGCCGTTGCAAGCCCTCTGAGACGGCTATATGGCAATGGTAATATAAACACACACCCAGCTGCATCATCGCCGCTTTAGGCCGCTTCTGACGCGATTCCAGAGGTGTTGGACGCGGCTTCCGCCCAACGGTGGCAATACCTATCCTCAGCGCGGGTCCTGCGGATGGAATTACCGTATATTGTGCGGTAATTATTATTGTAATTCACTGTTTCGGAGGAAAATTATTAAAAAATTCCCGGAAATCATTGAAAATCTTGCGTTTTTCAATTCGAAATAGCCAAAATCCAAAAAACGATGCGTGTAGTATAGTACATTAGTATATATAGTTATTTTTCTCTTGTTAAAGAGAGAAAAATAACTATATATTTAAAAATATTAAATTAACTAATTCTATTGCGTACTGAGCTTTTTCAGCGGGGGCCTTTAATGGCCCCGCTAAAAAAGGCTCGTACGCTACTGCTTTTGTTGCAACAGGCCCCCAGGCAGCGCGATGCGCTGGTATCGGTCAAGGCAGACTTCGAACTAAAGCGAGCATGCCAACGGCATTTACGATTTGCCCTCAAGGACCAGCTTCGCTGGCCATTTGGCATCAGAAAATAATAAACCGCCTTTGGGGGCAATGTCTCAAGGGACAAATTGCCACACCATCGCCTGTCAGGGGAGAGGCGCATCTTCCTCCATCCCAGGCGCTGTATTTATCACTGCCAGCCCCTGAGCTTTCGCATATCGGACAGTGTAGGCCGTCCCAGACCGCTGCTTTTGGCAGTATGCGATGCACACTGCTGAATTGTCCACCAGCATTCTGTTTCGCAGCAGATAGGTTTCCCGGCCGCTTCGCTCAGACGCCTTTATGATGTCATCATATTGGGGCAATAATTTCGCGTATTCGGCTTTCTGGGCATCGTTCCATCGGTCTGTGTAACCGTCAAAGGGGTATATCAGCACCACCTTAATGCCGCGACACTCATTTTTCAGGCGGAAAAGGAGCTTCGCCACCTCTGCGTCGTAGCCTACGGCCCCGCCCAAAAGGAATCGTTTTATTCCGCCGCTCAGGAGTTTCTTTACCGCTGTCTCGGTCCTTTCCATGATTGCCACCCTCTGGCCGTCCGGGAGCTTTCTGTGCCCGGTAAAGCAACAGCTTTTCGCTTTCAAACCATCACCCGCCTTCTAATATAGCTGCTATGAGTATACACGTTGCGAATATATATGTCTATTAGGAAATGGATTAGACGCGCAAAGATTGGCATAATAGGCATATGCAAAGTGAAAGGCGGTCGGTTTATGGATTTCAAGGCTGGTGGCCGCAACCTCCAACGCATTCGAAAGCAGCGAAAACTAACCCAGGAGCAGTTGGCCGAACTGGTTGGCTGTACTTCAAACACAGTTTCACGTATTGAATGCGGTTCCCTTTTCCCTGCCTTAGATACGGTCATAATACTCTGCAACGCGCTCAACACCACCGCCGATTCTATCCTGGCCCCATATGTCCAAGCAGACAGCACGCTTCGGTGGACCCATTTAGCTGACAAACTCGCATCACTTCCGGCTGCAAAACAGGACAAAATCGAGGTCATTCTGGACTGTTTAATCAATACAATTTGATACAAAAAGAGCACCTGCCCAGCCAACTGACTGGGCGGGTATTTTTTATGGCTGCGCAGAAAGTGATTTTAGAATATTTGTAATATATAAATCAATAAAACACATTAATATATTGACTATTTCGTAATATTTTTCTTTGTTTTTGGATATAATAAGCAGCCCATTTAACAGGCTGATACATAAGTAAATCTTTACACAGGAGGCTATCAAATGAACGAGGAAAACAATAACAGTCAGAATGCCCAAGACTCCCACGACACCGCTACCTACCAGGCAATAAAACGCCTTGCTATCCCGGAGTCCCTAATGCCTGTAAAAGACATCCCGGAGCTACTGGTAGAGAATCGGCGCATATGCATGGAATTGGCCAAGCAGTTGATGCAGCCAATGGCCGCATTGAGCCAGTTTTTCGGGATTCCGCTCATGGAAGTGATTTTCGATTCCGTTCCCGAGGAGGCCGAGCAGGAGAACCTGGAGGCTGATGGCATCCGTGAGGCTGCCGCCGCCAAGACCTACTGGGACCTAAAAGGGGCAGTCAGCCTGACCGATATTTGCAAAAGTATGCATGCCAGCAAGGTGCCTGCCCTCAAACTCGCATCCGCCGAGATGCAAGAGCGCCACAGCATCCAGAAAATGTGTGGTGTGCCTCCCGCTGCTGAGGCCGAGCGAGAAGATGACGCTCAGCCCATTTCTCCTGAGGGCGCACATGACGCACAGGAGGACGTAACGGATTCTCCTCAGGGCAAGGAAGACATGAGCTGATTTTCGCGCAGCCTTCGCTCAGCGTTTTTCCTTCAAAGCAACCAAAAGGGGACGGATGCACAGCATCCGCCCCCAGCATTCTAAAATATTTAGTACGATGTCTCAAGAGACATTTAAAAGATATGAATTTATTAAAAACATTTTGCAATTTCCAGCCCTAACCTTATGTAACTCGGCAAATGGTGGCAAA
>CANDCH010000004.1 GCA_947383145.1 uncultured bacterium | reverse complement strand
ACTGGGCCTGCCTGCCCGCCGCCAGCTCCTCGGCCTGGGTGCGCATGTTCTCGATTTTGGCCAGCTCCAGCGTGCCGTATTTCTGGGCCTCGCTGAGGGCCGCGCCGGGGGTGTCGGTGTGGACGTGGACCTTGAACGACTCGTCGTCCTCGCCGATCACCAGGCTGTCGCCGATGCCGTTCAGGTAGGCGCGGAAGGGCTCGATGGACCTGCCGGCGGCCTTGCGGACGATGAACACCGTGTCGAAGGTGAAGGTGATGTCCTCCTCGGACAGGGCGGCGAAGTCGGCGGACTCCTTCACGGGGAGCCCCCCGTCCTCCTCCTCCGGGAGCGGCAGGCCCCGCAGCTCGTCCAGCATCCCCTGGAGTATGGTGAGGAAGCCCTTGCCGCCCGCGTCCACCACCCCGGCCTTTTTCAGCACCGGGTTCTGGTTCACTGTGTTGGCCAGGGCGGTCTGGCCCTCGGCGATGGCGGCCTCCAGCACGGCCTCCACGCTGCTGTTGGCCTGGGCCGTCTCCACGGCCTTGGCCGCGGCCAGACGGGACACCGTCAGAATGGTGCCCTCGGCGGGCTTCATCACCGCCTTGTAGGCGGCGGACACGCCCTCGCTCAGGGCGGCGGCAAAGGCGGCGCCATCCGCCTCGTCCCGCTCCTTCAGGCCCTTGGACACCCCCCGGAACAGCAGGGACAGGATCACCCCAGAGTTGCCCCGGGCGCCCCGGAGCAGGGCGGAGGCGTTGATGGACGCGGCCTTGCCGATGGACTGGGCGGGCTTCTTTTTGGCCTCGGCGGCGGCGGTGCCGATGGTGAGGGACATATTGGTGCCGGTGTCGCCGTCGGGCACGGGGAACACGTTCAGGTCGTTGATGGCCTGCTTCTGGGCGTTGATGGAGGCGGAGCCGTGGATGACCATGCGCTGGAACAGCGCGCCGTCAATGATATCTACCATAGTCGGTTAATCCTTTCTGTCTGGTCTGACGGCCTCAGCCGATCACCATGGAATCCACGCAGACGTTCACGCTGCGCACCTCCACCCCGGTGAGGCGGTGGACGTTGTACTTCACTTCGTTCTGGATGGACTCGCCGACGGCCAGCAGGTTCACCCCGTTGTCCACGATGATGTGGAGGTAGATGGTGATGGACTGGTCGCCGTTGTACACGATTTTCACGCCCTTGGACATGGACTCCCGGCGGAGCAGGTGAACCAGGCCGTCCGTCTTGGAGCGAAACGCCATGCCCTTCACCCCGTAGCAGCTGGTGGCCACCGCGCCGGTGAGGTTGGAGTACACGTCGCTGGTGAGGCGGACAACGCCCTTTTCAGTCTGTATTTTCATGGGAACCTTCCTTTCTTTCCAACAAGAGGGCTGCCGTTCAGTGTGATTCGCTTTTCATATTGTATTCTATTTCAAAGAAAAATACAAGCCCGTTTTGCCGCCAAAAAACGCGGGGGAGTTTTGGAGCTTTTGGGCTTTCTGAACAGCGGGGAGGGCAAAAAGCCGCCCCGGACAGGCGTCCGGGGCGGCGGGGCGTTATGGGTTGGCTATCAGGGGAAGGTGTCCAGGACGGTTTTCAGCTGAGACTCGGCGTCCTCCTGCGGGGCGACTGGACTGAAGGCCGTGACGGTGTACAGAATGCCGTCCCGCATGAAGTAGCCGGAGCAGCGCTGGGGGCGGAAGCCGGTGGAGGTGCCGTCTGAGTAGACCGTCTCGGGGTCGGTGACCTGAACCAGCTCCGCCACGGCGCCGTTGGGCATGGAATAGCTGGGCAGCTGCGTGATGCGGCTGCCGTTGAGACCGCCCAGCCCGCCTGAGGCGTTTTCGCCTGTCCAGAGCTCTGTGCGAACCTCTGCGTAGACCTCTGCCTGACGGCTGATGTCTACGCTGTAGACGTCCACAGCCCACAGCGCCTCCGACCCGGTGTGGAACAGAAGCACCTGGAACCAGCCGGTATCCCAAGCCTCGGGCCAGACGCAGGGGATGTCCTCGCCCAAGAACGCCCGCACCTCGTCCCAGGTGTCAAACATCAGGCTGACAACGGGGCCGTCCCGGCCTTCGCTGGCGGCGGTCAGGGCGGGGCTGAAGGCGCTGAGGGGATACTTGGTCATGGGACCGCCGGAGACGGAATAGCCGGGGTCTGTCTGGGAAGGGAAGATTCGGACGGTCAGGCGCTCCACGAGGGCGGTCACCGCCTCCGGGTTGGCGGCGGCAAAGGCCGTCCCCAGCAGGGCCAAACACAGGCAGGCGGCGGTGAGCGCGGTCCGGGCCAGTCCGGACAGGGGGCGTCTGGCGGGCCGGTCCCGTCCGGCCTCCTCCACCAGGCCGGGGGGGACCGCGTTCATCAGGTTTAAAACATCCTCTTTTTTCACAAAAAGCCCTCCTTTCGCAGATGCTCGCGCAGCTTTTTCCGGGCGCGGAACAGCACGCTCTTGGTTTTGCTCACGCTCCAGCCCAGGCGGCGGGCGGCGTCTTCCACCGGGTCCGCGTACCAATAGCGGCGGAGGAACGCGATCCGCGCCCCCTCCGGCTGGGCGCGGAGGAAGCGCTCCACCGCCTCCGCCAGAGCGCTGCGCTCCGCCGCGCCCTCCGGGCCGTCCCCCGGGGGAAGGCAGGAGGCCAGCTCCAGGGCGGTTTCGTCCACCGTGGGCGGGCGGCGGGCGTTTTCCCGGCCCATGGCCAGGGCCCGGTTGCGGACGATGGCGGCCAGCCAGCCCTTGAAATGCTCCGGCCGCGCCGGGGGGATGGCCCGCCAGACCGCCAGCCACGCGTCGTTGAGGCACTCGTCCACATCCCGGCCGTCCGCCAGCAGCCGGGCGGCCACCGTCCGGCAGTAGGGGCCGTATTGGGCTTGCAGCGCGGGAACGGCCTCCTCCGAGCGGGCGAAAAACAGCTCCACCAGTTCCTGGTCCGTCATGGCGTTCCCTCCTCTCCGCCGGACCGGCTTCTGACCATATAGAGTGCCCCTGGAGGCGGCCGGTTGCGGATTTTCCGAAAAAAATCCCCCGCCGGCGGGCGGGGGATCGGGAAATCATCCGGGAGCCGGGCGCCGCGCTTCGTCTGACCGCGGCGCGGGGATCACGGCGGCTCAGTCCATCAGGGAGCAGACCAGCTCCGTATAGGCCGCCGGGTCCTCGATGGGCAGGCCCGCGATGAGCAGGGCCTGGTGGTACAGCACCTCCGCGTACTTGGCGGCGCGGTCTTTGTCCCCGGCGTCCAGCGCCGCCTTCAAAGCGGCGAAGGGGGCGGAGGCGGGATTGAGCTCCAGCACCCGCTCCGCCTTCATGCCGCCCATGGGGGAGGCGCCCTCCAGCTTGGAGAAATACTTCTCCATCTCCAGGGACATGGGGCCGTCCGCCGTCATGCACACCGGAGCGGTCTTGAGAATTCTGGACACCCGGGCCTCCTTGATCCGCTCGCCCAGGGTCTCCTTCACGAAGTCCAGCACCGGCTTGGACTCCTCCGCCCGCTTCTCCTGCTCCGCCTTCTCCTCGTCGCTCTCGGGCAGGGCGTCCGGGTCGGACACGGATTTCAGCTTCTTGCCCGACGCCTCGCCCAGGGCCTGCATCACGAACTCGTCCACCTCTTCCGTCAGGTAGAGGATCTCCCAGCCCTTGTCGGCGATGCGCTCCACCTGGGGCAGGCGGGCCGCCTGCTCCTTGGTGTCCGCGCAGACGTAGTAGACGAACTCCTGGCCCTCGCCCATGCGCTCCACATACTCCGCCAGGGAGGCCAGTTTGCCCTCCTTGGAGGTGGTGAAGAGCAGCAGGTCCTGCAGGAGCTCCTTTTTCGCGCCGTAGCCCTCGGTGACGCTGTACTTCAGCTGGCGGCCGAAGGCGGCCCAGAACTTCTCATACTTCTCCCGGTCGTCCTTCATCAGCTTGACCAGCTCGTTCTTGATCTTCTTCTCCAGGGCGGAGGCGATGATTTTCAGCTGGCGGTCGTGCTGGAGCATTTCCCGGGAGATGTTCAGCGAGAAGTCGGGGGAGTCCGCCACGCCCTTCACAAACCGGAAGCAGTCGGGCAGCAGGTCGGCGCACTTGTCCATGATGAGCACCCCGGAGGAGTAGAGCTGGAGCCCCTTCTCATACTCCCGGGTGTAGAAGTCGTAGGGGGTGTTGGAGGGGACGAAGAGCAGGGCCTTGAAGGTCACCGTGCCCTCGGAGGAGGTGGTCACCGTGGCCAAGGGGGGCTGCCAGTCCCCGAACTTCTCCTGATAGAACTGGTCGTACTCCTCCTGCTTCACCTTGGAGCGGGGCCGCTGCCACAGGGGGACCATGGAGTTGATGGTCTTTTCCTCCACCACCGTCTCCCACTCCGGCTTGTAGTCGTCCCCGGCGTCCTCCGGCTTCTCCTTCTGGCGGTAGTCCTCCACCTCCATGCGGATGGGGTGGCGGATATAGTCGGAATACTTCTTGATGAGGGACTGGAGGCGGCCGGTCTCCAGGTACTCGCCGTACTTCTCGTCCTCGGTGTCCGGCTTGAGGTGCATGATGACGTCGGTGCCCGGTCCTTCCTTTTCGCACTCCTCCACCGTGTAGCCGTCCGCCCCGGAGGACTTCCAGCGGTGGGCGGTTTCCTCCCCGTGGCGGCGGGTGACCACCGTCACCTCGTCGGACACCATGAAGGCGGAGTAGAAGCCCACGCCGAACTGGCCGATGATGTCGGCGGCGTTGTCCTTGTCCTGCCCCATGTCCTGCTTGAACTGGAGGGAGCCGCTGCGCGCGATGGTGCCCAGGTTCTTCTCCAGCTCCTCCGCCGTCATGCCCACGCCGTTATCCGACACGGTCAGGGTCCGGGCCTCCTTGTCCGGCGTGACGGTGATGCGCAGGTCGGACCGCTTTACCTTCACCGTGTCGTCGGTGAGGGAGAGGTAGGCCAGCTTGTCGATGGCGTCGCTGGCGTTGGAGATGATCTCCCGGAGGAAAATCTCCTTGTGGGTGTAGATGGAGTTGATCATCAGGTCCATCAGACGCTTGGATTCCGCTTTGAACTGTTTTTTTGCCATGATTTGCGCACCTCGTATGTTAAATATTTTTTTGAACACGGTTTTTAGCACTCGCCGTATATGAGTGCTAACCCTACTATAATACAGCCGTTTGGATTTTGCAAGGGGTATCGCAGAAAATTCTCTTAATTCTTCCGATTCACTTGCCAAGCCTGGGGGAATAGGCTATAATAGCCACAATGCCGTATTGCGGCTATGCGGCGCATCGCGCGGCGGGAAGGGAGCGGACGAGCATGGACGAGATTTTACAGACGGTGCTGCAAGCGCCGACGTATCTCAAGCTCATCGAACTGAAGGACATCCTGGACATGGCCATCATCGCCTTCGGCGTCTACCACCTGTTCCGCTTCGTGCGCCGCAGCCGGTCCGGCCAGGTGGTCAAGGCCATCGTGTTCATCGTGGCGGCCATGGCCCTGGCCAACGTGTTCCACCTGCGGGTGATCCGCGCGGTGCTGAACAACGCGGTGGAGCTGGGGGTCATCGCCCTGATCATTCTGTTCCAGCCCGAGCTGCGCCGCTTTCTGGAGCAGATGGGCAGCGGCAAGATCAAGGAGCTGTTCGTGGCGGAGAGCTACAGCAACGACCTGGAGACCGCCGTCCGGGAGACGGTGGAGGCCTATTCCTCCCTTTCCAAGGACAAGGTGGGGGCGCTGATGGTGTTCGAGCGGCGCACCCTGCTGGACGACGTGCTCAAGACGGGCACCGCCCTGGACTGCCAGGTGTCCGCCCAGCTGCTGAAAAACCTGTTCTGGAACAAGGCCCCCCTTCACGACGGGGCGGTGATTGTGCGCAACGGGCGCATCGTGGGGGCGGGCTGCATGCTTCCCCTGTCGGGCAACGTGAACCTGAGCCGGGACCTGGGGATGCGCCACCGGGCAGGCATCGGCATCAGCGAGAACTCCGACGCCGTGGTGGCCATCGTCTCCGAGGAGACCGGGTCCATCTCGGTGGCCGTCAACGGGATGCTCAAGCGGCACCTGTCGCCGGAGACGCTGGAGCGGCTGCTCCGCCTGGAGCTCATGCCCGGGGCGGAGGAGGAGAGCAGGCCCTCCGCCGCCGCCCGCCTGTCCAGCGTATTCAAGGGGATCAAGGGAGATAATTCCAATGGGAAAGAAGATTCTTGACAGCAAAATACTGTACGTGGTCCTGTCCGTCCTCATCTCCCTGTCCGTGTGGATCTGGCTGACCTCCCGGGATGAGAACCGGGAGCGGCAGCCCTTCAACAACCTCCCCGTCACCTTTGAGGAGGTGGACATACTGGAGGACCGCAGCCTGATGATCGTCAACCAGAACGTCACCGCCAGCATCGCCGTGCGGGCCACGCCCCTGGTGCTGGCCACCCTGAGCAACGATCCCCCCAGGCTCACCGCCAACGTGGCCAACATCACCACGGAGGGCGTCCATGTGGTGAACTACCGGGTGGTTCTGCCCGCCAGCGTGAGGGAGACGGACGTGGAAATCATCTACGGCGGCTCGGGCGGTTTGAGCGGCAGCACGGTGAAGGTGGAGGTGGCCCGGTTCCTCCAGCGGGACGTGCCCATCCGGGGCGAGTTCAAGGGCAGCGTGGCCCAGGGCTATCTGGCCGGGGACGCGGAGGACTTCATGTTCTCACCCGGCGTGCTCACCATCAGCGGGCAGGCGGAGCTGGTCAACCAGGTGTCCTACGCCAAGGTGGTGGTGGACGGGGAGGAGCTGACGGAGAACGTGGAGAAGGGCCTTCCCTTCCAGCTCATCGGGGCCAGCGGCGACCCGCTGGACCTGAATGTGTCCTGCGCTGTGGATGAAATATATACGGTGTTCCCCATCCGGGCCACGGCGGAAATCCCGCTGGAGGTGAAGCTCATCGAGGGCGGCGGGCTGCGGGCCAGCGATGTGGCGGTTGAGCTGAGCGCCCCGTCTATTATGGTGGCGGGCACCAAGGAGGCGGTGGCCGCCCTGGTCAACGAGGGCGCCGTCACCCTGGCGGCCATTGACCTTGCCACCCTGGACGATGAGTATGTGCGCAACGGCGGGCAGCTGACCTATCAGATTCCGCTGCCGGACGAGCTGGAGAACCTCAGCGGCGTCAGCGAGGTGAAGGCGGACATCACGGTGAAGAAGCGGGTGGAGACCCGCACCTTCGAGGTGACCACCCGTATCAGCGCCCTGGGCGCGCCGGAGGGCTGGCGGGCGGACATCATCACCCAGGCCGTCCAGGTGAAGGTCCGGGGGACCGAGGCCCTGCTGGACGAGCTGACGGAGGAGAGCATCCAGGTGGTGGCCGACCTGCGGAACATCAACCAGGCCGCGGGGCAGTACACCGTCCCGGCCAGCGTCCGCCTGTACAGCACCGGGACCGTGGGAGAGGTGGGGGTGCTCAACCCCAACGGCTGCACCATTGTGGTCTCCCTGGTCCGGGAGGAGTGAGATGTTCGGCTATGTCCGCCCCGCCCTGAACCGGCTGGCCGGAGCGCACCGCGAGGCGTATCAGAGCGCTTACTGCGGGCTGTGCCACGCCCTGGGGGACCGGCACGGCCTCCTGGCCCGGTTCACCCTGCAATATGATTTCACCTTTCTGGCCATTCTGCTGACGGCGGGGGAGGGGGGCGGCGGGCGGCGCTGCCGCCGCTGCCCGGCCCATCCCCTGCGGAAGCCCAGGGCCTGCCTGACGGGCCCCCGGATGGACGCCGCCGCCGACCAGAGCGTGATTCTGACCTGGCATAAGCTGTCCGACGACGTGGACGACCACGGATTCCTCGCCGGCCTCCCCTACCGCTTTCTGCGGCTGGCGTTCGGCCGGGCCTACCGGCGGGCCGCCGGGGCCCAGCGGCGGTTCGACGCCCAGGTGCGGGAGGGGCTGGCCCGCCTGCGGGCGCTGGAGGAGGAGGAGTCCCCCCAGCTGGACAGGGCGGCGGACGCCTTCGCGGGCATTCTGGCCTGCGCGGCCGCGGCGGTTCCCCAGGAGGGGGCGCGGCGGGCCATGGGCCAGCTGCTCTACCATCTGGGCCGGTGGGTCTATCTGATGGACGCCTGGGACGACCTGGACGGCGACCTGCGGCAGGGGCGCTACAACCCCCTGAACGCCCGGTTCCAGGGCCGGGCCCGGGAGGAGCGGGACTACCTGAACACCACCGCCGCCCACTCCCTGCGCCTGGCGGGGTCGGCTGCGGAGCTGCTGGAGCTGGCGGAGTGGGCTCCCGTGGTGGAAAATGTGCTGTACTCCGGCCTGCCCGCGGTGCAGAGCGCCGTGCTGGACGGCCGGTGGAAGGAAATGAGACATACAAGGAGAACATCAGATGAGAGATCCTTACGAGGTGCTGGGCGTGAGCCCTGACGCCAGCGACGACGAGATCAAGCGGACTTACCGGGAGCTGGCCCGGAAATACCACCCGGACAACTACCAGAACAACCCCCTGTCCGACCTGGCCGAGGAGAAGATGAAGGAGATCAACGAGGCCTACGACGCCATCACCCGCACCCGGTCCGCAGGCGGCTCCGCGTACGGGGGCGGCGCGTCCCGGAGCCAGGGGGGCTACGGCTATGGCTACCAGCAGCAGCGGCAGAGCGCCGGAGGCGCGTTTGCCCAGGCCCGTCAGGCCATCCAGAACAACGACCTGGAGGGGGCGGAGCGCATCCTCCAGGGGGCGGGCGCGCGGAATGGGGAGTGGTATTTCCTCATGGGCTCCATCGCCTACCGCCGGGGCTGGCTGGACGAGGCGCGGCAGAACTATCAGATCGCCGTGCAGATGGACCCGGGCAATATGGAGTACCGTCAGGCGTTCAGCATGATGCAGCGGGGAGGCTACGGCTATCAGCCGGATATGGCGGGGGCCCAGTGCGACGGGCTGGACTGCTGCACCACCCTGATGTGCATGAACTGCCTGTGCGGCGGCTGCCGCTGAGATGCGGCGGCGGAGCAAGGCCGTCCAGGTGGCCTATCCGGCCGTCCTGGGGGCGCTGGCGGTGGCGCTGGTATATCTTGCCTCCCTCGCGCCCACGGGCCGGTGGGGCATTGTGGCGCTGGGCGGGCTGCTGCCGGCGGCGGCGGTGATCTCGGTGGGGCTGAAGGCGGGCTTCCTGTGCTGGGCGGGGGCGTCCATATTGACCTTCCTGCTGACGCCGGACAAGTTCTGCGCGCTGCTGTTCGCCGCTTTGTTCGGCCTGTACCCCATGGTCAAGTCTCTGGCGGAGGGGCTGAAAAAAAGACCGGCGGAGCTTCTGGTGAAGCTGGCCTTTTTCAACGCCTCCTTCACCCTGATCTATCTGACCATGGCGGAGGCGGTGGCGGGCTCTCTGCCCGCGGTGCTGGGGAGCTCTCTGTGGGCGCTTTACCCGGCGGCGAACATCGTGTTCGCGCTGTACGACTATGGCTTCAGCCGGCTGATCGCGGCGTACGTCGCCCGTGTCCGGCGGGCGGCCCATTAGATGAAGCAGGTGATGGAAATGGTGAAAAGCATGACCGGCTACGGCCGGGGCGAGGAGAATTTCGACGGCTTCCAGGTGACGGTGGAGCTGCGGGCGGTGAACAACCGCTATCTGGACTGCGCGGTAAAGATGCCCCGGTCCTACATTTTCGCTGAGGAGGCCATGAAGGCCCGGGTGCAGGCCGGGGTGGCCCGGGGCAAGGTGGATGTGTTCGTCTCCATCGCGCGGTCCGACGGGGACGGCACGGTGGTGGCGGTGAACGAGGCGCTGGCGAAAAGCTATATCGGCGCCTTAAACAAGCTTCACAGTTTGGGCGGCGGCGCGGTGCGGCGGAAGTATGACCCCACGGATCTGGCCCGTTTTCCCGACGTGCTGGCGGTGGAGAAGCAGGCGGAGGACCTGGACCGGGTGAAGGAGCGGCTGCTCACGGTGCTGGACCGGGCCATCGCCGACTTTAACGCCATGCGGGAGACCGAGGGCGGGCGGCTGTCCGCCGACATCCTGGGCCGGGCGGACGCCATCGAGAGGCTGCTGGGGGAGATCGAGGTTCGCTCCCCCCAGACGGTGAGCGACTACCGGGCCCGGCTGGAGGGTAAAATGCGGGAGGTGCTCCAGAATACCCAGATCGACGAGGGGCGGCTGCTCACCGAGGCGGCCATCTTTGCCGACAAGGTGGCGGTGGACGAGGAGACCGTCCGCCTCCACAGCCATCTGGGCCAGCTGCGGGAGCTGCTGGCCGCCGGGGGCGCGGTGGGGCGGAAGCTGGATTTCCTGATTCAGGAGTTCAACCGGGAGGCCAACACCATCGGCTCCAAGTGCAGCGACATCGAGATCACCCGCAGGGTGGTGGACATGAAGGCGGAGATTGAGAAAATCCGCGAGCAGGTCCAGAACCTGGAGTGACGGCCATGAAGCTGATTGACATCGGGTTTGGCAACATGATATCCGCCCGGCGGGTGGTGGCCATCGTCAGCCCGGACTCCGCCCCGGTGAAGCGGCTGGGGCAGGAGGCCAGGGAGCGGGGAACGCTCATCGACGCCAGCTTCGGCCGCAAAACCCAGGCGGTGCTGGTGATGGACAGCGGCCACGTGGTGTGGTCGTCCCTGCCCACGGGGCAGATATCCGCCCGGTTTGAGCCCGCCGGGGACGCAGAGGAGGAGACGCCATGAACGCGCCGCAGAAAAAAACCCGGGGAGAGCTGATTGTGCTCTCAGGCCCCTCCGGAGTGGGGAAGAGCACGGTGATCGCGGAGCTGCTGGGCAGCCGCCGGGACATCCATTTCTCCGTGTCCTTCACCACCCGCCCGCCCCGCACCGGGGAGGAGGACGGGGTGAACTACAATTTCGTGTCCCGGGAGGAGTTTGAGCGGATGATCGCCGCCGGTGAGCTGCTGGAGTACGCCGAGTACGTGGGCAACTACTACGGCACCTCGCTGAAGGTCATCCGGGAGCGGCTGGACCGGGGGGTGGACGTGCTGCTGGATATTGAGGTGCAGGGCGCGGCCAAGGTGCGGGAGCGCTGCCCGGAGGCGGTGCTCATTTTCCTCATCCCTCCCTCCATCGAGGAACTGTCCCGCCGGCTCCACCGCCGCAACACCGACGAGGAGCCGGTCATACAGCGCCGCCTGGAGAAGGCCCGGCAGGAGTGCCGGGAGTGCGTGCGGTACGACTATCTGGTGGTGAACGACACGGTGATGAACGCCGCCCGGGAGATTCAATCCATCCTCCAGGCGGAGCAGTGCCGCACCCAGAAACGGATTCACCTGGTCCAGAGCATCATCGGCCAGGACTGACTTGTATCATCAGAAAGGAAGGATCATTATGCTGCTCTATCCCCCCATCAAGGACCTGCTGGTGCAGGTGCCCAGCCGCTATATGCTGGTGAATCTGGTGGCCAGCCGGGCCCGGAAGCTGTCCAGCGAGTCGGAGAAGTCCGGCGAGCCCCTGGAGGAGAAGGCGGTGTCCCTGGCCATCCAGGAGGTAGCCGACGGCACGCTGACCGTGGACGAGATGGAGGATGCCGACGGCGCCGGCGCTCAGGACGAAGAGGAGTGACCCCCAAAGGGCAAGCGGGCGGACTGCTTGCCCTTTGGACGTTAGAACGAAGGGGGCGGAGAGATGGAACAGGGGCTCAGCGTGGCTAAAATCGCGGTGTCCGCGGCCACCTACGCCATTGACCGGCCCTACGACTATCTGGTTCCTCCCGCCCTGGAGGGACGGATTCAGCCCGGAATGCGGGCGGCGGTTCCCTTTGGCCGGGGGAGCCGGCTGTGCGACGGCATTGTGCTGGCCCTGGGCCGGCGGGAGGACGGGGCGAAGCTGAAATCCGTCCAGGCCCTGCTGGACGAGGAGCCCCTGCTGGACGCCGCCGCCATCCAGCTGGCCCTGTGGATGCGGGAGCACTACTTCTGCACGGTGTACGACGCCCTGCGGGTGATGCTCCCGGCGGGGCTGTGGTTCTCCCTGAAGGACTGCTGGCGGCTGGCCCCCGGCGTGGACCGGGAGGCTGCCTGTGAGGCGGCGGGGGAGTCCAAGGGGGCCCTGCGGCTGGCGGAGCTGCTGATTGCCAACGGCGGCTGGGCGGAGGTGGGAAAAATCCGCACCGCCTTCGGCCTGTCCGACCCCGGCCCCGCCCTGCGGCTGCTGGAGTCGAAGGGCGTTATCCTCCGGGAGGCCAGCGCCCAGCGGGGGGTGAACGACAAGCGGGAGCTGATCGCCTCCCTGGCCATGGACCCCGGCGAGGCCCTGGCCCTGCTGGCGGCCAGACGCCGCCGGGCCCCCCTCCAGTACGCGGCGGGGGAGACTCTCTGCACCGTGGGGGAGACCTCCGCCAAGGAGCTGTGCTATTTCACCGGCGCGTCCATGGCCACCCTCCGGGCGCTGGAGCGGGCGGGCGTGCTCAAGCTGGCCAGGCGGGAGGTGTACCGCCGCCCCCAGCTTCCGGCGTATGAGGAGGCGGCCCCTGTGGAGCTGAACGGGGAGCAGGAGGAGGCCCTCCGGGGCCTGCTGGCTATGGCGGAGGGGGGCGGGGGGACGGCGCTGCTGTACGGCGTCACCGGCAGCGGCAAGACCCAGGTGTACCTCCGGCTCATCCGCGCCCTGCTGGACCGGGGGAAGACTGCCCTGGTGATGGTGCCGGAGATCGCCCTCACCCCCCAGCTCATGCGGATTTTCACCTCCCATTTTGGGCAGGAGGTGGCTATCCTCCACTCCTCTCTGTCCGCCGGGGAGCGGTGCGACGAGTGGAAGCGGGCCCGCCGGGGGGAGGCCCGGGTGGTGGTGGGCACCCGCTCGGCGGTGTTCGCCCCCCTGCCGGACCTGGGCGCGGTCATCCTGGACGAGGAGCAGGAGCCCTCCTATAAATCGGAGCAGAACCCCCGCTATCACGCCCGGGAGGTGGCCCGCTGCCGCTGCTGGAAGGCCGGGGCGCTGCTGCTGCTGGGCTCGGCCACGCCTTCGGTGGAGTCCATGTACCGGGCCCGCCGGGGGGATTACGCCCTGTTCACCCTGTCCCGCCGCTTCAATGAGAGGGAGCTGCCCCAGGTGGACGTGGTGGATATGCGGGAGGAGCTGCGCCGGGGAAACGGCGGCACCATCAGCGCCCCCCTGGCCAAGCTGCTGGAGGAGACGATAGACCGGGGGGAGCAGGCCATCCTGTTCCTCAACCGCCGGGGGGCCAGCCGGATTGCCGCCTGCGGCGAGTGCGGCGAGACCCCCGCCTGTCCCCGGTGCTCCGTCCGCCTGACCTACCACTCCGCCAACCGGCGGCTGATGTGCCACTACTGCGGCTGGTCCCAGCCTCTGCCGGAGCGCTGCCCCAGCTGCGGCGGGCTGCTGAATTTCGTGGGGGCGGGCACCCAGAAGGTGGAGGAGGAGCTGCGCGCCCTCTTCCCGGGAACCCGGGTGATGCGGATGGACGCGGACACCGTGTCCGCCGCCCACAGCCACCAGGCCATGCTGGACCAGTTCCGCCGGGAGCGCATTCCCATCCTGCTGGGCACCCAGATGGTGGCCAAGGGGCTGGATTTTGAGAACGTCACCCTGGTGGGCGCGGTTTCTGCGGACCAGCTGCTGTATACCGGCAGCATCTGCGCCTCCGAGCGGGCCTTTTCCCTGCTCACCCAGGTGGTGGGCCGGGCGGGCCGGGGGGAGAAGGCGGGCCGGGCGGTGGTGCAGACCTTCACCCCGGACAGCGACGTGGTCCGCTTTGCCGCCGCCCAGGACTACGACAGCTTTTACGCCCAGGAGGCGGCCATCCGTCAGGCCCGGGGCCTGCCCCCCTTCGGGGACCTGTTCGCGCTGTGCGCCTCCGGGCCGGAGGAGATCGCGGCGCTCCAGGCGCTGGCCCGCCTGCGGGACGCGCTGTCCGCCGCCCTGCGCCGGGAGCCCTATGCGGGCATACCCTTCCGGCTGCTGGGCCCAGCCCCGGCGGCGGTGGTGAAGATCAATGACCGGTACCGCTACCGGCTGATTTTGTGCACGGAAAACACCAAAGAGATGCGGCTGCTGACGGCGCACCTGCTCCGTCAGGCCCAGGCCGACAAACGCAGCCGGGGGGTGGCCCTGTTTGCCGACCTGAACCCGCTGGATGATTGAGGAGGAAACCGAACCATGTCGCTGAGAAAGATTTTGACTCAAGGGGACCCGGCTCTGGCCAAGGCGTGCCGCCCGGTGGAAAAGTTCGACCAGAAGCTCCACTGGCTGCTGGACGACCTGAAGGAGACGCTGGCCAACGCGGGCGGGGTGGGCCTTGCCGCGCCCCAGGTGGGCATTCTCCGCCGCGCGGTGGTGGTGGAGGATGAGAACGAGCAGATGATTGAGCTGGTCAACCCGGTGATTATCAGCCAGGAGGGGGAGCAGGACGGTTGGGAGGGCTGCCTCAGCGTGCCCAACCAGTACGGCTGGGTGACCCGGCCCAACGTGGTCGCCGTCCGGGCCCAGGACCGGGACGGGAACTTCTTCGAGGTGACCGGCCAGGAGCTGGTGGCCCGGTGCTTCTGCCATGAGCTGGAGCACCTGGACGGCCATCTGTTTGTGGAGCACACCGGCGAGCTGTACAGCCCGGAGGAGATCGACGCCATGGAGGCGGCGGAGGAGGACGAGGCCAAAAAGCGGCCCCGGAGAAAGGGAAAGCGGAAATGAGAATCGTCTTTATGGGCACGCCGGACTTCGCCGTGCCCTCCCTGAACGCCCTGGTTTCGGCGGGCCATGAGATCGCCGGGGTGTTCACCCAGCCGGACAGGCCGAAAAACCGGGGGATGAAGCTCCAGCCCTCCCCGGTGAAGGAGCGGGCCCTGGCCCTGGGGCTCCCCGTGTATCAGCCCGCCAAAATGCGGGACGGGGAGGCGCTGGGCATACTCCGGGAGCTGAACCCAGACCTTGTCGCCGTGGCGGCCTACGGAAAGATCCTGCCCCCGGATATCCTGGACCTGCCCCGGCTGGGGTGCGTCAACGTCCACTCGTCGCTGCTGCCCAAGTACCGGGGGGCGGCCCCCATCAACTGGGCCATTCTCAACGGCGAGGACGAGACCGGCGTCACCATCATGAAAATGGCGGAGGGGATGGACACCGGCGATATCCTGGCCCAGGCCCGGACCCCCATTGATTTGAACGAGAACGCCGCCCAGCTCTTCGCCCGTCTGGCGGAGCTGGGGGCGGAGCTGCTGGCGAACACTGTGGCGGCGCTGGAGGCGGGGGCCGTCCGGCCGGTCCCCCAGGACGGGGCCTTGGCCACCCACGCCCCCATGCTGTCCCGGGAGCTGTCCCCCATGGACTGGGGGAGAAGCGCCCGGCAGCTTCACGACCAGGTCCGGGGGCTGCACCCCTGGCCCGCCGCCACCGCCGTTCTGGGGGGCGTGCGGTGCAAGGTCCTGCGCACGGCGCTGTCTGGCGAGCACACGGACAGCGCCCCCGGCACGGTGCTCCAGGCGGACAAGAGGGGCCTGCGGGTGGCCTGCGGCGACGGCGTCGGGCTGGACCTTCTGGAGCTCCAGCCCGACGGCAAAAAGGCCATGACCGCCCCCGCTTTTCTGCTGGGCCGGCCCGTCCCCCCGGGGACCATATTGACAAAACAGGAGTGATCCCATGGGTTCGGCCAGAGAGACGGCGGTGCTGACCCTGGCCGCCTGCGAGAAGCAGGGGGCCTGGTCGGACGGCCATTTGAAGCGGACCATCCGGGAGCAGGGCCTGGACCGCCGGGACGCCGCCCTGGCCGCCCGGCTGTGCTACGGCGTGCTGCAAAACAAGCTGCTGCTGGACTGGCGGCTCAGCCGGGTGTGCTCCATGAAGCTGGATAGACTGGACGCCAAGGTGCTGTGCGGCCTGCGGGTGGGGGCCTATCAGCTGCTGTTTCTGGACAAGATTCCCCCCAGCGCCGCGGTGAACGAGGCGGTGGAGCTGGCCAAGCGCCACAGCCGGAACCCCAGGGCGGCGGGGCTGGTGAACGGGGTGCTCCGGGCGCTTGCGCGGGAGGAGACGCCGGAGATCGTGGGAAAGGACAGGCTGGAAGCCCTGTCCATCCAATACAGCCACCCCCGCTGGCTGACGGAGGAATTTGTGAATTTGCTGGGGATGGAGGGGGCGGAGGCGCTCCTGGCGGCGGACAACGGCCAGCCCCCCGCCGCCGCCCAGGTGAATACCCTGAAAACCACCCCGGAGCAATTGGAGGCGGAGCTTCGCTCAGCCGGGGCGGAGGTCCGGCCCCATCCCTGGCTGGAGGGATGCCTGCTGCTCACCGGCGCGGGCGATTTGGAACGGCTGGAGTCCTTCCGGCGGGGGGAGTTCTACATTCAGGACGCCGCCTCCCGGCTGGCGGTGCTGGCTGCGGGCCCGAAGCCGGGCCAGCGGGTGCTGGACTGCTGCGCCGCCCCCGGCGGCAAGTCCTTCGCCGCCGCCATCCTGATGGAGAACCGGGGGGAGCTCATCTCCTGCGACATTCACCCCCATAAAATCCGGCTGCTGGAGGCGGGCCGGGAGCGGCTGGGGCTGTCCGTGATCGCGCCCACCCTCCAGAACGCCGCCCAGTGCCGGGAGGACTGGCGGTCGGGCTTCGACGTGGTGCTGGCCGATGTGCCCTGCTCGGGGCTGGGTATCATCCGCAAAAAGCCGGATATCCGCTATAAGGACCCGGAGCCGCTGAAGGGCCTGCCCAGGGTGCAGCGGGCTATTCTGGACAACTGCGCCCGGTATGTCCGCCCCGGCGGGGTGCTGCTCTACTCCACCTGCACCCTCCTGCCCCGGGAAAACGGCGGGATTGTGGACGCTTTTCTGGACGCCCGTCCGGATTTCTCGCCCGAGCCCTTCGAACTGCCCAGCCTGGGCGCCCAGCCGGGCCGGATCACCTTCTGGCCCCACATCCACGGCGCCGACGGCTTTTTTGCCGCACGCCTGCGCAGAAAGGGATGATTCCCATGACCGACCTGAAATCCATGACGCCGGAGGAGCTGGAGGCCTTTTTCCAGGAGCTAGGCCAGCCCAAATTCCGGGCCATGCAGGTGTTCCGCTGGCTCCGCCGGGGGGTGGAGTCCTTCGGCGAAATGAGCGACCTGCCCCGCGCCCTGCGGGAGCGGCTGGAGGAGACCTGCGCGCTCACCGTGCCCCGGGTGGAGCGCAGGCAGGTGTCCAAGCTGGACGGCACCATCAAGTATTTGTGGCGGCTGAGCGATGGAAATTGTGTGGAAACGGTTTTGATGCGCTACAAGCATGGGAATACTGTATGCGTGTCCAGTCAGGCGGGGTGCAATATGGGGTGCGTGTTCTGCGCCTCCACCCTGGGGGGGAAGGTGCGGGACCTGACCCCGGCGGAGATTCTGGACCAGGTAATATTTACCGAAAAGGACAGCGGAGAGGAGATTTCCAACATCGTTTTGATGGGAATCGGGGAGCCGCTGGACAATTTCGACCATGTTTTGCGGTTTTTAACCCTGGTAAATCACCCCGAGGGGATGAACATCGGTATGCGGCATATCTCCCTGTCCACCTGCGGACTGGTAAAGAAAATTGACAAACTGGCTGGTCTTGGGTTACAATTGACGTTAAGCGTCTCCCTCCACGCCCCGGACGACGAGACCCGTTCCCGCCTGATGCCGGTGAACCGGTCGGTGGGGGTGGAGGCGTTGATGGAGGCCTGCCGCCGGTATTTTGAGGCCACCGGGCGGCGCGTCTCCTACGAATATGCCATGATCGACGGCGTGAATGACACCGACGGGCAGGCGGACCGCCTGGTTCGGCTGCTGCGGGGGCAGCCGGGGCACGTGAACCTGATCCCACTGAACGAGGTGGCGGAGTCGCCCCTGAGGCCCAGCCGCCGGGTGCGGCAGTTCCAGCGGCGGCTGGAGGATCAGGGGGTCACGGCCACGGTGCGCCGGAAGCTGGGGGGCGACATCGACGCCTCCTGCGGCCAGCTGCGCCGGAAGCGGATCATGGAGGGGGAGACGGATACCCCAGAGGAGGGATTAACTTGAGAGCATACGGTTTGACGGATGTCGGCTGCCGCCGCCAGGACAATCAGGACAGCTGGACCATCCGGCATCTGGACGGCGGCGCCGCCCTGCTGGTGGTATGCGACGGCATGGGAGGCGCTCAGGCGGGCAGCGTGGCCAGCTCAGTGGCGGTGGAGGCGTTCGCGGAGGCCGTGGAGGCGTCCGCGGGGTCCGCCGCGCCTGAGGGAAGGGACCGGTGGGAGGAGCTTCTGCGGGACGCCTGCCGCGCGGCCAATGAAAAGGTGTACCGGCTCAGCCTGGAGCGCCGGGAGTACGAGGGCATGGGCACCACCCTGGTGGCGGCGCTGGTTCTGCCCGGCGGCGTGTGCTTCCTCAACGTGGGGGACAGCCGGGGCTATGTGCTGGAAAATCATTCCATATGTCAGGCCACTGTGGACCACTCCCTGGTCCAGATGCTGGTGGACCGGGGGGAGATCACCCCGGCCCAGGCCAGAGTACATCCCCAAAAGAACCTGATTACCCGGGCCCTGGGCGTGGAGGGCCATGTGGAATGCGATCTCACCTGGCTGGAGCCGGGCGAGGGAAGCCGCCTGCTGCTGTGCAGCGATGGGCTGAGCAATGTGCTGGAGGACAGGACGATTCTGGAGCTCAGCGGGCAGGACGGGTCGCCGGAGGGCTTTTGCCGGACGCTGCTGGAGCTGACGCTGGAGCGGGGTGCGCCGGACAACGTCACCGTTGTGCTGGCGCAGCTGTAGGAAGGAGGACCTTTACCATGGATCAGTACATAGGCAAACTGCTGGACAACCGGTATGAGATCATCGAGTGCATCGGAATGGGCGGTATGGCCGTGGTCTACAAGGCCAGGGACCACCGGCTCAACCGGCTGGTGGCGGTGAAGATTCTGAAGCCGGAGCTGGCCCAGGACGCAGAGTTCCGCCGCCGCTTCCACGACGAGTCCCAGGCGGTGGCCATGCTGTCCCACGCCAACATCGTGTCCGTGTACGACGTGAGCCGGTCCGACGGGCTGGATTACATCGTCATGGAGCTGGTGGACGGGCTGACCCTGAAGCAGTATATGCAGCGGCGGGGCACCCCCCTGAACTGGCGGGAGGCGCTCCACTTCATCACCCAGATCATGCGGGCGCTGAGCCACGCCCACAGCCGGGGCATCATCCACCGGGATATCAAGCCCCACAACATCATGGTGCTGCGGGACGGCAGCGTGAAGGTCACCGACTTCGGCATCGCCCAGCTGGCCAGCGCCGCCCAGAACACCATGACCCAGGAGGCCATCGGCTCGGTGCACTATATTTCGCCGGAGCAGGCCAAGGGCAGCCATGTGGACTGCCGCACCGACATCTACTCCGCCGGGGTGGTGCTGTACGAGATGCTCACCGGCCGCCTGCCCTTTGAGGGGGACACCCCGGTGGCGGTGGCCATCCAGCACATCAAGTCCATCCCCGTGCCGCCCCACGACCTGAACCCGGACGTGCCACGGGCGCTGGAGGCCATCACCATGCGGGCCATGGCCCCGGACCTGGGCCAGCGGTACGCCACCGCCGACGAGATGCTGGAGGATTTGAAGGAGTTCCGTAAGAACCCGGACTTTCAGGCGGCGGGGCCCGGTCCCGCGGAGCCGGACGAGCCCACCCGGGTGGTGCCCGTGGCCAGCATCGCCTCCGCCGCCCGGACCCAGGCGGAGCGGGAGGAGCCGTCCAAGCCCAGGCAGGAGCACGCCTCCCGCCGCCGCAGGGAGCCGGAGGACGACTACGACTATGACGACGAGCCCCGCCGGGGGGGCGGAGCGCTGGCAGGGGTGGCCGCGGTGCTCATCATCCTGGCGTTCATCGGCTGTATGGTCTATTTCCTGTTCAACTTCTTCATCAAGGACCTGCTGTTTGGCGAGGCCCCGGAGTTCGAGGTCCCCGACCTGCGTGGGTACACCATGGAGCAGCTGGAGCAGAACAAGACCATTTTGGGGGAGTTCAGACTGGAAAAGGGGGATGTGGTATTCAACGCCGAGTACCCTGAGGGCCAGATCTGCGCCCAGACCCCCGAGGCCAAGAGCAAGGTGCGGGAGGGCGGCATGACCATCACCGTCACCATCAGCGGCGGCGAGGACAATATGTATATGCCCTATGTGGAGGGCTGGGACGCCCGGAAGGCCGTCCAGCTCCTGCAAAACGAGATGGGGCTGGAGGTAAAGCAGGAGGAGGACTGGTCCGAGGCGATCACCAAGGGCTTTGTCATCTCCCAGAGCCTGGTGCAGGACATCAAGGTGGTGAAGGGCCAGGAGGTGACCATTGTGGTCAGCAAGGGGCCGGAGCAGAAGCAGGCCACCGTGACCCGGTTCCTCAACGTGCCCATCGAGGAGGCTAAAATCCAGATCGAGCAGCTGGGCCTGACGGTGGGCGAGGTGAAGGAGCAGTACAGCGACGAGTACGCCGAGGGCCGGGTGTCCTGGCAGAGCGTGGAGGCGGGCGCCCAGGTGGACAAGGGCTCGTCCATCGACCTGTGGGTGAGCAAGGGCCCGGAGCCCGTGGCCACGCCGGAGCCCACCCCCACGCCGGAGCCCACCCAGGAGCCGCCGGTTCACAGCGAGCAGCCCCCCGCGCAGACCGACCAGCCCCCCGCGCCCACCCAGAACGCGTCCGCCACCGGCAGCAGCCAGACGGTGACGGCGGAGCTGGGCGGCTATTCCGGCAGCGTCCATGTGACCATCATCGTGGGCGGGGAGACCATTTTTGACAGCAAGGTGGACGCCGACCTGAACAACAGCGTGCCCCGGACGGTATACGGCACCGGCCAGCAGATGGTGTATATCTATATCAACGGGACGCTGGTGAACAGCTACCTCCAGCAGTTCTGAGGCCATGACGGGACGAATCGTCAAGGCCCTCAGCGGGTTTTATTACGTGGACCCGGGGCAGGGGGAGCCCGTCCCCTGCCGGGGCCGGGGAAAGCTGCGCCATCAAAAGCTCACGCCCCTGGTGGGCGACCGGGTGGAGTTCACCGCCGCCCCGGACGGCGGCGGCATGGTGGACGCCGTCCTGCCCCGGAAAAACCAATTCCGGCGTCCGGCGGTGGCAAACATCGACCAGATGGTGATTGTGTGCTCCGGGGCAGCGCCGGTGACGGACCCCTACCTCATCGACCGCATGGCGGCCATGGCGGAGTGGAAGGGGTGCGAGCCCCTTATCGTGTTCAACAAATGCGACCTGGAGCGGGCGGACGGGCTGGCCGCGCTGTACCGGGCCGCGGGCTTCCCCACCCTCCAGGTCAGCGCGGAGACGGGGGAGGGGGTGGACGCCCTGGCCGGGGCGGTGGCTGGAAAGGTATCCGCCTTCACCGGCAACTCCGGGGTGGGCAAGTCCAGCATCCTCAACGCCCTCCAGCCCGGCTTCGGCCTTCGGGTGGGCGAGGTCAGCCAGAAGCTGGGGCGGGGCCGCCACACCACCCGCCATGTGGAGCTGTTCCCTGTGGCGGGGGGGCTGGCGGCGGACACGCCGGGGTTCTCCGCCTTCGACGTGGACCAGATGGAGGCCATCCCCAAGGAGGAGCTGGCCGCCGCCTTCCGGGAGTTCGGCGCCTATTTGGACCGCTGCCGCTTTCAGGGCTGCGCCCACGTGAAGGAGCGGGGCTGCGCGGTGCTGGCGGCGGTGGAGGCGGGGGAGATCGCCCCCAGCCGCCATAAAAGCTACGTCCGCCTGTATCAGCAGGCCAAGGAAATCCTCCCGTGGGAGCAAGCCAGAAATCAATAGAGCAGGACGCCCTTCCCGCAGCGGGAAGGGCGTCCTGCTCATGCCGGCGTGTTCCGCCGGGCCTGAATCAATAGAGAGGCGTCATGCCTCCTGAAATTTCTTTCTCAGGAGAGGAAAAGGTACTGGATCAAGGCCTTGACGCCGCCCACGATTTTCCGGTCCTCAGCGCCCCAGCGCTGCTCCATCTCCATCAGAGCTTCGTAGTTGAGCATGGTTCGCTCACCTCCTTTACGAACACTAGTATACTACTATGCAGGGCAAAATGGAAGTGGGGAGCTGTACGATATTGCCAAAAAAGGAATCATTTTTTTGTGCAGAAAAACGGAGAATCGAAAATTCGACGGGTCAAACCTTCAAATAGACGGTCTGAACCCCACACTTTGTCCCGAAAATTGCAGGAACAGGACAGCCCTCCGTCACATATGCTGAACTATCATCCGGCAGCGAGAAGGGGGGGCGTTTTCATGCGAGTCGTGGTGGTGAAGTTCCCAAAGGCACTGTGCGGCCTGATGCGCAGAATCTTCCGCATGGAGTGAGGGGCGCATATCCTGGGGCTGGGCTTCATATAGTGGTCACAGAATACGTGCAAGGAGAGGAAGCCTTATGGATATGGAGCTGCAGCGCGTCACGCTGGAGGGATACCGGCCCGTGGCGCACACCATGTTTTCCCAGGAGGAGACGCTGGAGAGCATTGTACCCGACGCCTGCCCGGACATTGCCCGCATCGTCTCGGCGTCGGGCAAAGTGTTTCTAAAGGACAAGGAGCTGGGGGAGGGAACCCTCCGGCTCAGCGGCACGGCCAGGGTGACGGTGCTGTACATACCGGAGGGGGAGGAGCAGCCCAGGGCGCTGGAGGTATCCATCCCCTTCCAGTGCGCCCGGGACGACCCCAAATACCATGTTGGATGTCCCGTGCTGGCGGACATACAGGCCCCGTCCGCGGACGCCCGGACCATCAATCCCCGGAAAATTCTGGCGCGGGTGGAGCTGGCGGTATGGGCGGCCGCCTATGAGCGGGAGAGCCGGGAGCTCACCGCCGGACTGGAGGGCGGGGACGGTCAGGGCCTGCAAAAGCTGGTGTCGTCCCGGAAGTGCTGCGTCATCCCGGACGTGGCGGAAAAGACGTTTACGTTCTCCGATGTGCTGCGCCCCCCCGCCTCCCGGCCCGAAATGGAGGAGCTTTTGCTGTACCGGGCGGAACTGGGGCCCGCGGACGCGAAATTTATCGGGAAAAAGCTGGTGCTCAAGGGAGAGGTGCAGCTGGCGGCGGTGTACCGCTCCGGGGAGGGACTGTGCCAGTCCGGGTTTGAACTGCCCTATTCCCAGGTGCTGGATCTGGGAGAGCTGCCCGACGAGGCGGAGCCGGAGGTGTCGGCGGTGCTGAAGAGCGCGGACTGCCGCCTGCGGGAGGGAGAGCTGGAGGTGACGCTGGAGGTGCTGGTCCAGGCGGCGGTGTGGGAGCGGCGTCCGGTGTCCCTGCTCAGCGACGCCTACTGCGTGGGCGCGCCCATCGACGTGGAGCGGACGCCGGTGCGGCTGTGCACCATGGCGGAGCGGTCCGCCCGGCGGGAGCTGGGCCGGAAGCTCTGTGAGTCGGGCATACCGGCCAAGCAGGTGCTGGACTGCGCCGCCGTGGTATCCTCTCTGGCGGGCGCCCCCACAGAGGGGGGCATGGAGTTTACCGCCCAGGTGAACGCCGCCGTTTTGTATCTCAGCGAGGACGACGCCCTGTGCGGCGTGGAGGCGGAGATTCCCGTCTCCTGCCGGGTGGACGTGCCGGAGGGCTGCGCCTGTGCCTGCCGCTGCCGCCCGGTGGGGGAGGCCTCCGCCGTCCCCGTCACCGGCGGGCTGGAGGTGCGGTTTGAGGCGGAGTTCAGCTGGACCGTCACCCGGGAGGAGCAGGCGGCCTGCGTCACTGGCGTGAAGCCCAGCCAGGTGCAGGAGGCTGGCCCCCGTCCCTCGGTGGTCATCCGCCGGGTCGAGCGGGGGGAGGCCCTGTGGGACATCGCAAAATCCTGCGCCTCCACCGTGGACGACATCCGGGCGGCCAACGGCCTGCCGGGGGACGAGGCGGCGGTGGGCGCGCTGCTGCTCATCCCGGCCCGGCGGAATTGAATGTTCGGGCGGCGCGGGCCGGTTCCGCGCCGCCCGAATATTTTTCGACAGGCTGAGCCCCATGACGCTTTGGCGTCATGGGGCTGTCTTTTTAGAATTGAAAACTTTCTGATTGCCCCGTCCATGTCTGCGGCGGGGCTCTTTGACGCGCTCCGGCAGGGCGGGGAAGTGCCTGAACCCCTTGCGGCGGGCTGTGTCCGCAAAACGCTAACGAATGATTGTTCGATTAAATTCCGCCAGTTGGAGGCGGAAAATGGGCAAATTCACCGAAAAAAAGTCCTTGCATTTTATGGGAGGCTACGGTATACTGAGAGGCGTAGTGGAGTGAAATGGAGTAAATCTGCTAGATATAGGAGTGAAATGGAGGGAGAGGGATGACCGGCACCTATGAGCACAGCATCGACAACGCCGGCCGTCTCATTGTGCCCTCCAAGCTGCGGGACAAGCTGGGCGCCTCGTTCTATCTGGCGGTTGGGGTGAAGGAGAACCTGACCCTCTACCCCATGGAGACCTGGGAACGGCTCCGGGCCCGGGTGTCCGAGCTGTCCACCACCGACGCGGCCTCCATGGACCTGTTTTTTGCCTCCGCCCAGCTGTGCGAGGCGGACAAGCAGTGGCGGTTTCAGATTCCCTCCTATCTGAAGGAGTACGCCAAAATTGACAAGGACGTGGTGGTTACGGGGAATAATGACCGGGCCCAGATCTGGAGCGCGGACAACTGGAGGGCCAAGACCCGCCAGCAGCTCAACCCGGAGACCATCGCCAGCCTGATGAAAAACCTGGGGATTTGACGCGGTATGGAATACGCACACAAGCCGGTGCTCCTGGCGGAGTGCCTGGACGGGCTGAACATCAAGCCCGACGGAATCTATCTGGACGGCACCCTGGGACGGGCGGGACATTCGCTGGAGATTGTCAGGCGTCTCACCACCGGGCGGCTGATCGCCGTGGACCGGGACAAGGCCGCTTTGGACGCCGCTCCCGCCCGCTTGGAAGGGTATATGGACAAGGTGGCCCTGGTGCGGGGGAATTTCGGGGATCTGAGGGCCATCCTGACCTCGCTGGGCGTGGGCGGGGTGGACGGGATGCTGTTTGACCTGGGGGTTTCCTCCCCCCAGCTGGACGACGCCGGCCGGGGGTTCTCCTACCTCCAGGACGCCCCCCTGGATATGCGCATGGACCAGTCCGCCCCTCTCACCGCCAGGGACGTGGTGAACGGCTGGAGCCGGGAGGAGCTGAAGCGCATTCTCTGGCAGTACGGCGAGGAGCGCTATTCCGGCCCCATTGCCGCCGCTGTGGCGCGGGCGCGGGAGACGGCTCCCATTGAGACCACCGGCCAGCTGGCGGAGCTCATCCGTTCGGCCATGCCCGCCAAGGCGAGACGGGAAAAGCAGCACCCCGCCAAGCGGTCCTTCCAGGCCATCCGCATCGCCGTCAACGACGAGCTGGGCGAGGTGGAGCGGATGCTGGGCGCCGCGCTGGACGCGCTGAACCCAGGCGGGCGGCTGGCGGTCATCTCCTTCCACTCCCTGGAGGACCGGCTGGTGAAGACCGCCTATGGCGAATGGGCGAAGGGATGCACCTGCCCGCCGGACTTTCCGGTGTGCGTGTGCGGCGGGAAGCCCAGGGTGAAACTGGTGGGCAGACGGCCCATCACGGCGGGCGAGAGGGAGCTGGAGGAAAATCCGCGGGCGCGGAGCGCCAGGCTGCGGATCGCGGAAAAACTTTGACGCTTTGACCCTGCGGCAGCGCGGCAGGGCCGCGTACCAATGAGGAGGGCGCCCTATGGCCGAACGAAATACGCGCAGAATACGGGACACAAGACGGTACCGCACCAACGGCAGCGCCGCCTATCAGCCTGAGCCGGAGCTGGAGCCCGTCCGCCGGGAGCAGGCGCGGAGCAGCGCCGTCCGCAGGCCGGAGCCCGCCCGCCGCCCCCAGGTCCGCCCCCGCCGCCGTCCGGCGGCCCGGCCCAATATTCAGGTCCGGCCGCAGACCGCTGTGGCCCCCTTTGCGGTTGTGGGCCTGTTCGCGGTGCTGGCCTGTACGCTTCTGCTTGTGGTGAACAGCGCCCGGCTGGCGGTGGCCAACAACGATATTGTGGAGCTGCGGGCCACCCTGGCCGACCTCCAGGACGAGAACCGCACCCTCCAGGCCAGATATGAGCTGGAGTTTGATCTGGAGGCCATTGAGCAGCAGCTTCTGTCCAGCGGCGCCATGGTCAGGCCCGGACCGGGCCAGACGGTCTACCTGGACCTGTCCGGCGGGGACAGCGTGGTGTATTACGACGGCGCGGGGGAGGGCCTGTCGGGCATACTCCAGCGGGCGGAGCTGTTTTTCGCCGGCCTGCTGTCATAGCCGGCCTGTCCCGCCACATAACATGGAGGCAGTACCGCGCCGTCCGGATGATAGAGAAAAAGAGGGGCGTGTGGAACACACCGGGTTCCCGCGCCCTTCTCCCGTAGAGACAGGCGGGCCGGGACCGCCCAATTCTGACAAGGAGCGTTGCCCATGCAGGACCCCAACCGCAAGCCCCGCCGCTCGGAGGGGAAAAATAACAGAAGCCTGTTCCGCCGCACCATCTTCCTGATGGCGGTGCTGGGGGTGGGGATGTTCCTGCCCCTGGCGGCACAGCTCTACCAGCTCCAGATCGTGGAGCAGGAGGACTGGGAGAAGCGGGCCGCCACCCAGCAGACCAAGAGCGTGTCCGTGGCCGCCAACCGGGGCACCATCTACGACCGGGAGGGCCGGGCCATGGCCATGTCCGCCACGGTGTATAAGCTGATTCTGTCCCCCATGGGGCTGTACGGCTCGGTGGACAAGAAGAAGTACGAAAGCACCACCGCCTACGAGCAGGCCCTGTACGACCTGCGCAAAACCGTGGTGGACGGCATCGTGGACCTGTTCGGCTACGACGAGGAGCGGCTGTGGAAGCGGGTGGAGCGGATTGACTCCGGCTACGAGGTGCTGTACTTCGAGCTGGAGGAGGAGGACGCGGAGAAGGCCAGGGCCTTTATCAGCGAGAAAAAGCTGGCCGCTGCCCTGCAGCTCACCCCCAGCAGCAAGCGGTACTATCCCTTCTCCTCCATCGGCTCCCACATACTGGGCTACATGTCCCAGAATAAAACCAGCGGCGATAACAAGGTGGGGGCCCAGGGCATTGAGGCGCTGTACGAGGATATGCTGTCCGGCGAGCTGGGCCGGGTGGTCACCTCCAAAAACGGCTGGGGCATGGAGATGCCCTCCGGCTATGATATGTATTTCGACGCCCAGGACGGCTACGACGTCCGCCTCACCCTGGACGAGCGCATCCAGGCCATGCTGGAGCAGACTCTGGCGGAGGGCATTGCCACCTACGACATTCAGAAGGGCGCGTTTGGTCTGGCCATCGACCCCAAGACCGGGGCGGTGCTGGCCATGGCCAGCACCCCGGATTTCGACCCCAACCACTACGACCAGATCATCAATGAGGAGCTGAAGCGGGAGCTGGAGGCCGTGGCGGAGGAGAAGGGGAAGGACAGCGAGGAGTACGGCGCGGCCGTCTCCGCCGCCCGGAACAAGCAGTGGCGCAACCGAACGGTGTCCGACCTGTACGAGCCGGGGTCGGTGTTCAAGCCCATCACCGTGTCCATGGGCCTGGAGGAGGGGATCATCTCTCTGGAGGACCACTACTACTGCGGCGGCTCCAAGACGGTGGGCGGCTGGCCCATCGGCTGCCACAAAAAGACGGGGCACGGCGACCAGACCCTCACCCAGGCGGTGATGAATTCCTGCAACGTGGCCCTGATGGACATCGGCGAGAAGATCGGCGCGGAGACCTTCTGGTCCTATCTGGAGGACTACGGGCTGACTGAGACCACCGGCATCGACCTGAACGGAGAGGAGAACAGCTACCTCTGGGACGAGGATACCTTTAAGGGCATTTACGGCGCGTCCTCCCTGGCCACCGGCTCCTTCGGCCAGACCTTCAAGGTCACCCCCATCCAGATGATCACCGCCTTTGCCGCCGTCATCAACGGCGGGCACCTGCTCCAGCCCTATCTGGTGCAGTCGGTCACCGACCAGGAGGGCAACACCGCCTTCTACCACGAGACCCAGGAGGTCCGGCAGGTCATCAGCGAGTCCACCTCCGACAAGGTGCGGGACATTCTGGAGCAGGTGGTGGGCACGCCCAAGGGCTCCGGCCACAACGCCTCTCAGATCGGCTACCGCATCGGCGGCAAGACGGGCACCTCGGAGAAGCGGGACGAGGACACCGGGGACGTGATGTGCTCCTTCATGGGCTTCGCCCCGGTGGACGATCCCCAGGTGCTGGTGCTTCTGGTGTACGACTCCCCCAAGCGGTCTGCGCCGCAATCCAATAATATCGCCTCCGGCACCTACATCAGCGGCGGCAACATCGCCGCCCCCATGGCGGGCAAGCTCATCGCGGGCATTCTGGACTACATGGGCGTGGAGCGGCAGTACAGCGCCGACGAGCTGTCCGGCGTGGACACCATGATGCCCCGGGTGGTGAGTATGGAGCTGACGGTGGCCAAGGGCCAGCTGCAAAACCAGGGCTTTGAGTGCCGCACGGTGGGCACGGGCAACATTGTGACCCATCAGGTTCCGGCGGCGGGGGCGTACATCCCCGGCGGGTCCGAGGTGGTGCTCTACCTGGGGGAGGAGGCCCCGCCGGAGCAGGTGGAGGTGCCCGACCTGGCCGGACTGAGTCCCGCGGCGGCCAAGGGCAGGCTGGAGGACCAGGGCCTGTTTATGAAGGCGTCGGGCGTGGTGGACTACACCGACCCCAACGTGGTGATGGCCGCTCAAACGCTGGACCCGGGGACCATGGTATCCCCCGGCACGGTGGTGGAGGTGCGGTTCGTGAGCAGCATTGAGTATGGAGATCAATAGGAGCCCTGTGGCCGTGGTGGGCCGGGGGGATACCCTCACCGCCGGACTGCTGCGCAGGCTGCTGCCCGGGCCGGTGGTGGAGCTCACCCCCTGCCAGGCGGCGTGGGACGAGGGCCAGCGGTACCGGGCGGTGGTGGTGGAGAACTTCGGCCCGCCCGCCGCGGGGACGCTGAGCGGCTGCGCCGCCGCCCGCTGGGCGCTGTCCCGGCGGGCGGGGATCACCGTGGTGGGGCTGGACGACCCGGAGGGGAGGCGGCTGGCCGCCGCCGGGGGCGCGGTATACGCCTACTCCGACGGCAGGCCCCAGGCGGACCTGACGGCGAAAAACGTCCGCCTCCGGGGGGAGCGGCTGGAGTTCGAGGCTCTGGCGGGGGACCAGCTCACCCGGGTGCGGGTGCCCGTGGGGGACGCGCCCCGGCTGTATGATCATCTCGCCGCGCTGGCGGGGGCGCTTGCCCTGGGGGTGCCCCTGGCGGACGCGGTGGACCGGCTGAACGGTTGACGGAGCATCACAGAAGAGAAAGCGGAGGAGAAGCTATGGTACGGATATTGTTGGCGGCGCTGACCGCCTTTGCCGTCTCGGCGGCGGTGGGGTGGTTTCTGATTCCCGCCCTGCGGGCCCTGCACGCGGGCCAGTCCATCAAGGAAATCGGCCCCAACTGGCACAAAAACAAGGAGGGCACCCCCACCATGGGGGGCGTTATGTTCATCGCGGCGGCCATTGTGGCGGTGCTGGCCTTTGGCTGGCGGGACATGGCGGAGGGGAGCTGGCAGGCGGTATTTGTGCTGGCCTTCGCCCTGGTGTGCGGCGCCATCGGCTTTATTGACGACTACGCCAAAATCCGCAAGCATGAGAACACCGGCCTCACCGCCGGGTGGAAGTTCCTGCTTCAGCTGGCGGCGGCCATCGCCTTTCTGGCCCTGCTGCGGTGGCGGGGGCACCTGAGCCCCAACCTGTACGTCCCCTTCGTCAACCTGTATTGGCCTCTGCCCTGGGGGGCGTATCTGGTGTTCGCCGCCTTCGTCATGGTGGGCTGCGTCAACGCGGTCAACCTCACCGACGGCCTGGACGGTCTGGCCGGGTCGGTGACGCTGGCGGTGTCGGTGTTCTTCGCCGCGCTGTCCCAGTGGTGGGATTACGGCGCGGTGGGGGTGTTTGCCGGGGCGCTGGCGGGGGGCCTGCTTGGCTTCCTGGTGTACAACTTCCACCCCGCCAAGGTGTTCATGGGGGACACCGGCTCCCTCTTTCTGGGAGGGGCGGTGTGCGGCATGGCCTTCGCCCTGGACGCGCCCCTGGTGCTGGTGCCGGTGGGGGTGATCTACATCGCCGAGACTGTGAGCGACATCATCCAGGTGGGCTATTTCAAGCTCACCCACGGCAAGCGGATCTTCCGCATGGCCCCGCTGCACCACCACCTGGAGCTGGGGGGCTGGAGCGAGGTGCGCATTGTGGTCACGTTCACGGGGATCACGGTGGCCTTCTGCCTGCTGGCCTTCGTGGGAGTCATGTACCGATACGCCATATGAGCGCGGAGCCGCCGTGAGCGGCGCGGAAACGCGGAATTGCAACTGAGGGGAGATGAGCGCCATGCGGAAAAAAGCCAAGCGGGACCTGACCATCGAGCAGCAGCTGGCCGGAGGACCTATCGACCTGCCGTTCCTGGCCCTGGTGATGCTGCTCACCGCGGTGGGCCTTATCATGGTGCTGTCCGCCTCCTATGCCTCCGCCATGTACGACCTGGACCCGGATGTCATCACCAAAGGAGATCCGCTGTACTATTTCAAGCGGCAGTTTGGATTTGCGGTGTTGGGCGTGATCGCCATGTTCATCATCTCCAAAATCGACTACCAGCACTTCCGTTGGATGTCCGTATTTGTGCTGGGGGCGTCCATTGTGCTGATGCTGCTGGTGTTCGTCCCCTACTTCGGACGGTCCGGCGGCGGCGCGCTGCGGTGGGTCAAGATTGGTCCCATTCGCTTCCAGCCCTCGGAGATCGCCAAGGTGGGCGTCATCCTGTTTTTTGCCGCGGGATTGTCGAAACGAACAGGTCAGGTGAATCTGGACAGAAGGTGGAGCAAGCGCACCCTCACCGGCCGGATGGCCGCCCGGCTGGACCGGGTGGGCCTGCTGGAGCTGGTTCCCTACGGCGCTGTGCTGGCGGTGGTGCTGGGGATCATCGCCATGCAGCACCATATGTCCGCCATGGTCCTGATCGTGGTGGCGGCGGCCTCGGTGCTGTTCGTCTCGGGAGTTTCGCTGGGCTGGTTCGCCCTGGGGGGGGCGCTGGTGAGCGGGGTGCTGGTTTGGATCATCACCCAGACGGAATACATGACCGCCCGCATCACCATCTGGCGGGACCCCTTCAGCGACCCCAAGGGGGGCGGCTTCCAGCCCATCCAGTCCAAAATCGCCATTGGCTCCGGCGGGCTTCTGGGGACGGGGCTGGGAAACAGCCGCCAGAAGTACCTGTTTCTCCCGGAGGAGCACAACGACTACATCTTCGCCATCGTCTGCGAGGAGATGGGCATGGTGGGCGCCTGCGTCGTCATGGCGCTGTTCGCCCTGCTCATCATCCGGGGATACTGGCTGGCCCTCCACGCCCGGGACCGGTTCGGCACCCTGCTTATCGTGGGCGTCACGTCGCTGACCGCCTTTCAGACCTTTTTCAACATCGGCGTGGTGACGGGCTTCCTGCCCCCCACCGGCATCTCCCTGCCCTTTTTCAGCTACGGCGGCACGGCCCTGGCCATCCAGCTGGCGGAGATGGGCATGGTGCTCAGCGTATCCAGGCAGATCGCCGCGCCCAAGGCGGAGTAAGCGGAAAATCGGAGGCGGGAAAATGAAGCTTATGAGACAAGCGGGGGCCCGCGCAAAGCCGGCCCCTGGCCTTTCGGGGAGAGGAGAAGCGAGGGAGCGGGCGCGGCTTTCCCCAAAGGCGGAAAGGCCGCCAGACGGATTTTGCTTCGAGGATGTGAGGATGGCATGAGAGTGATTTTTACCTGCGGCGGCTCCGCGGGCCACGTCAACCCGGCCCTGGCGGTGGCCCAGCAGTTTGAGGCCCATCATCCCGGCTGCGAGATCCTGTTTGTGGGGGCGGAGCGGGGGATGGAGCAGCGCCTGGTCAGACAGGCGGGCTATCCCATTGAGACGGTGAAGGTGTCCACCTTTGAGCGCGCCTGGAGCTTCAAGGTGCTCAAGCACAACCTGAGCAGCGCGTTCAAGCTCCCCGCGGGGCAGCGGGAGGCGGCGTCCATTCTTAAAAGGTTCAAGCCGGACCTGGTGGTGGGCACCGGGGGCTACGCCTCCTATCCCGCCGTCCACGCGGCGGCGCGGCGGCGCGTCCCCTGCGCCATCCACGAGTCCAACGCCTATCCGGGCCTCACCACCCGGGCGCTGGCCAACAAGGTGGACCTGGTGATGGTGGGCTTCCCCGAGGCGGCGGAGTACTACAGGGACGCCAAGCGGGTGGCCGTCACCGGGACCCCGGTGCGGGGGGAGTTTTTCGCCCTGGACCGGGAACGGGCCCGGCTGGAGCTGGGGCTGACGGACAGCCAGCCTCTGGTGGTCTCGTTCTGGGGCTCCCAGGGGGCGGGGCACATGAGCGAGCGCACGGTGGACTTTGTGGAGCGCTGGGCCGCCGAGGGCCGCAGGTTCCACTATGTCCACGCCGCCGGACGTGATTACGAGGATATGACCGCCGAGTTGAAAAAGCGGGGCGTTGCGGCGACGAACCGGGAGGTGCGGCCCTACATCGACGATATGCCGGTGGTGATGGCGGCCGCGGACCTGGTGATCTGCCGGGCGGGGGCGTCCACCATCGGGGAGCTCACCGCCCTGGGCAAGCCCGCGATTCTGGTGCCCTCTCCCTTTGTGGCGGCCAATCATCAGTTCAAGAACGCCAAGGTGCTGGCGGACCGGGGCGGGGTGGAGCTGATCGAGGAGAAGGACTGCACCGGCGCCGGGCTGTATGAGTCCGCCATGGCGCTGCTGGCGGACGGGGCCCGCCGGGCGGCGATGGGCCGGGCGCTGAAGGAACTGGCGTCGCCCCATGCCGCTCAGGATATCTATGAAAACCTCATCCGGCTCATGAAATAACGGGCCAAAGCCCTTCCGCATAGAATGAATCGAGATTTCTTTCTATGGGGAGGCTTTGCCATGAGTGTGATGTATCTGCGGGGCGGGACGCCGCTGGAGGGAGAGCTGGCCGTCCACGGGGCCAAGAACAGCGTGCTGCCCATTTTAGCGGCCTGCCTGCTGGCGGGGGGGCCGGTGGTGCTCCACAACTGCCCCCGGCTCACCGACGTCGGCGCCGCGCTGGGCATACTCCGCCGCCTGGGCTGCAAGGCGGAGCAGGAGGGGCACACCGTCGCCGTGGACCCCTCCGGGGCGGCGGGATGCTCCATCTCGGAGGAGCAGATGCGGGCCATGCGCTCGTCCATCATCTTTCTGGGGCCGCTGCTGGCCCGGGCGGGGGAGGCCCATCTCACCTATCCCGGCGGGTGTGAGCTGGGCCCCCGGCCCATCGACCTGCACCTGTCCGCCATCCGGGCCATGGGGTGCCGGGTCAGCGAGGAGCGGGGCATCCACTGCCAGGGGCGGCCCCGGGGGGGAGAGGTCCAGCTGGCCCTGCCCAGCGTGGGCGCCACCGAAAACGCCATGCTGTGCGCCGTTGGGGCGTCCGGACCCACCACCATTGCCAACGCCGCCCGGGAGCCGGAGATCGGCGACCTCCAGAGCTTCCTCAACCTGCTGGGGGCGCGGGTGCGGGGGGCGGGGAGCTCCACCATCACCGTGGAGGGGGGCAGGCCCCTGTCCGGCGGGGAGTTCACCGTCATGGGGGACCGCATTGTGGCCGCCACCCTGCTGTCCGCCGCGGCGGCGGCGGGGGGCCGGGTGCGGCTGAGCGGAGTGGACTGGCGGCATTTGGCCACCGTCCTGTCCGTGCTCCACCAGGCGGGGTGCCGGGTGGAGAGCAGGCTGGAGTATGTGGAGCTGGAGCGTGACCGGGCTGTGCCGCTGCGGGCGGTGCCCACCATCCGCACAGCGCCCTATCCCGGCTTTCCCACCGACGCACAGGCCCCGGTGATGGCGGCGCTGGCGGCGTCCCAGGGGTGTACATTATTTGTGGAGGCCATGTTTGACAGCCGCTACCGCCATGT
Source organism: uncultured bacterium (assembly GCA_947383145.1). Lineage (GTDB taxonomy): Bacteria > Bacillota > Clostridia > Oscillospirales > Oscillospiraceae > Enterenecus. The sequence goes on along the minus strand of CANDCH010000004.1, from coordinate 121,927 downwards.
GCCGGAGCTCATCCGGATGGGGGCGGACGTCACCACCGAGGGGCGGGTGGCCCTGGTCCGGGGGGTGGAGCGGCTGCGGGGGGCGCGGGTGGAGGCGTCCGACCTGCGGGGCGGCGGCGCGCTGGCGGCGGCGGCTCTGGGGGCGGAGGGAACCACCATTCTGTCCGGCCTGAGCCACATCGACCGGGGCTACGAGGGGCTGGAGGAGATGCTTCAGGCCCTGGGCGCCAACGTGGAGCGCCGGGAGGCGTGAGGACAGCCGGAAAAACACGGGCAGATCAGAGCGGAGGTGACACCATGGCAAGGCAGCGCAGGCACAACCGGCCCAGCCGCAGGCGGGGCCGGTTCAGCGGGCTTTATAAGGCGTTGTCTGTCGTGCTGATTGCGGCGGCGGTGGTTGCGGCCTGCGTGGTGTTTTTCCGTGTGAACTCGGTGGAGGTGGCGGGCAATGTGCGCTACACCGCCCAGGAGGTGCTGGAGGCGTCCGGCGTGCAGACGGGAGACAACCTCATTTTCCTGCCCCGGAGCCGGGTGTCGGCGCAGATTCTGACCCAGCTGCCCTATGTGGAGAATGTGGCCTTTCAGATTCGGTATCCAGACCAGCTGGTGATCCGGGTGACGGAGCGGGTGGCGTCGGCGTCGGTGGAGTCCGCCGAGGGCCGCTGGCTGATCTCCACCCAGGGCAAGCTGCTGGAGAAGGACAACGGAACCATTCAGGCCATTCGGATCACCGGGCTGTCGGCGGTGGGCCCCTATGCCGGGGGAATGGTGCAGACGGAGGAGGCGGACCGGCTCACCCTGGACTACGTGAAGGAGCTGCTGGCGGTGCTGGAGGAGCATGGGATGCTGGCCCAGTGCACGGCGCTGGACTGCACCGCCGCCGCGTCCATGACCCTGGAGTACGGCATCTACCGCCTGCGCCTGCCCCGGGGCGGGGATTACGACTACTGCATCCGTCTGGCGCTGAGCTCCCTGTCCTTCGGGCTGGAGGAGGGAAAAATCCTGGAAGGGCAGGGGGGGCTGCTGGATCTGACGGTGGCGGACGGCAAGGCCCGCTTCCGGCCGGATTCCGGCTGAGATTTTTCCCAGCGGCAAAAAACTGCGATTTTCTATTGACCCCGTGGGGAAAAAAGGGTACAATACTACAAGATATGGTTTGATACCAACTGAGGTTTTTTCTAACTGGTTTTACATAGGAGGGTCACAGGATGGCATTTGTAATGGATTCCACCGCCAGTCATGAGGACGTGTTAAAGGTCATCGGCGTGGGCGGCGGCGGCAATAACGTGGTCAACCGCATGGTTCGGGCGGGGATGCAGGGGGTGGAGTTCATCGCGGTGAACACCGACCGCCAGTGCCTCAACGCCTCTGAGGCCACCCAGAAGCTGGCCATCGGGGAGAAGCTCACCGGCGGCAAGGGCGCGGGGGCCAACCCAGAGGTGGGCCGGGAGTCCGCCAAGGAGAGCAAGGAGCAGATCAACGCCCTGCTGGAGGGGGCGGACATGGTATTTGTCACCGCCGGCATGGGAGGCGGCACCGGCACCGGCGCGGCCCCCGTGGTGGCGGAGATCGCCAAGGAGAAGGGCATCCTCACCGTGGGCGTGGTCACAAAGCCCTTCAACTTTGAGGGCCGCCGCCGCATGGAGCAGGCCGCCCAGGGCATTGAGGAACTGCGGCAGAAGGTGGACTCCCTGGTGATTATCCCCAATGACCGGCTCCAGTACGCCACCGACGAGAAGATCACCTTTGCCAACGCCTTTGCCATTGCCGACGATGTGCTGCGGCAGGCGGTGCAGTCCATCTCCGACCTCATCAAGACCACCGGCCTCATTAACTTGGACTTCGCCGACGTCACCGCCGTCATGAAGGACGCGGGGCTGGCCCACATGGGCGTGGGCCGGGCCGCGGGGAAGAATAAGGCCGAGGAGGCCACCCGGATCGCCATCAACAGCCCCCTGCTGGAGACCTCCATTCAGGGAGCCAAGGGAATTATCGTCAATATCACCGGGCCCATGGACATGGGCCTGGAGGAGGTGGAGCAGGCCGCCGAGATGGTCAAGCAGGTGGCCGACCCGGACGCGCTGTTTATGATGGGCACCGCTTTCGACGATACGCTGGAGGACGAGCTGCGGGTCACCGTCATCGCCACCGGCTTTGGCACGGTGGACAACCCTGTGCCCGCCAAGGAAGGGGAGCAGCCTGCCCAGCCGCAGCCCCAGGCCAAGGCGCAGCCCGCCGCCGCAGAGGACAAGCCCAAGTGCGTTCCCGCCGGAGTAGGGCCCGTCACGCCCCCCAGGCCGCTGTCCGAAACTGCCGCCGCGCAGGTGGAGGACGACCCCTTTGACGAGATTTTCCGCATCTTCAACAAACGCTGAACCATACCCCTCCCGACGGACCGCCGGGAGGGGTATGCGCCCATTTTGAATGGGGGGGACCGCTGTGGAATATGTGTCCGCCAAACATCTTCTCCACCGCAGCCGGTCCACGGAGTGGTTCGGCGCCGACCATACCATGAACCTCTACCGGGGGTGCTGTCACGGCTGCTTGTACTGCGACAGCCGCAGCGGCTGCTATCAGATCGGGGAATTTGACACTGTGCGGGCCAAGGCGGACGCTCTGCGTATCCTTCGGGACGACCTGGCCCGGAAGGCGCGGCCCGCTTTTATCTGCACCGGCTCCATGAGCGATCCCTACAATCCCTTTGAGGCGGAATTGCTGCTCACCCGCCATGCCCTGGAGCTCATCGACGCCTATGAGTGCGGCACGGCCATCGCCACCAAAAGTGATCTGATCGTCCGGGACAAGGATATTCTCGCGTCCATTCAGCGGCATTCCCCGGTGATCTGCAAGCTCACCGTCACCACGGCGGACGACGCCCTGGCGGCGAAAATCGAGCCCCACGCGCCCCCGCCCAGCCGCCGGCTGGCGGCGCTGGAGAAGCTGTCCGGGGCGGGGCTGTTTGCCGGCGTGCTGCTTATGCCGGTGCTGCCCTTTTTGGAGGACAGCGAGGAAAACGTGCTGGCCGTGGTGGAGCGCGCCGCCCAGGCGGGGGCCCGGTTTATCTATCCCGTCTTCGGCGTCACCATGCGGCAGGGCCAGCGGGAGTATTTTCTGGACGGCCTGGAGCGGGCCTTTCCCGGCCGGGGCCTGCGGGAGCGCTATCTGCGGCAGTACGGGGATCGCTATCAGTGCGCAAGCCCCAGGGCCCGGGCTCTGTGGGCGGCATTCACCCAGGCTTGCCGGGAGAAAGGCGTTTTGTACGAGATGAAGTCCATCGTCCGGGCGGCCACCCTGGGCTATGGGGACCGGCAGCTCACATTTTTTGACTGAGGGGGAGAGGCAATGGGCGTGAGAGGGCGGTTCGCCCCCACCCCCAGCGGGCGGATGCACCTGGGCAATCTGCTGGCGGCGCTGCTGGCCTGGCTGGACGCGCGGAGCGCCGGGGGAGAGCTGGTGCTGCGCATCGAGGACTTGGACACCCAGCGGACCAGTGAGGCCTTTGCCGCCCAGCTCATGGACGACCTGCGGTGGCTGGGTCTGGACTGGGACGAGGGGGGGCTGGAGCCTGGATATATGCAGAGCCGCAGGACCGCCTGTTATGAGGACGCCTTTCACCGCCTGGAGGAGCAGGGTCTGGTCTACCCCTGCTATTGCAGCCGGACGGAGCGAATGGCCGCCTCCGCCCCCCACCGGGACGACGGCGCGGTGGTATACAGCGGCAAGTGCTTCCATTTGACACAGCGGGAACGGGAAGAACTGGAGCGGCAGGGCCGCCGTCCGGCTTGGCGAGTGCGCTGTCCCGACCTGACCGTGGCCCTGGAGGACGGGAACTGCGGCCCCTACGCGGAAAACCTGGCCCATGACTGCGGCGATTTCATTGTCCGCCGGTCCGACGGGGTGTTCGCCTACCAGCTGGCGGTGGTGGTGGACGACGCGCTCATGGGGATCAACCATGTGGTCCGGGGCCGGGACCTGCTGTGCTCCGCCCCCCGGCAGGCGTGGCTTCACCGGGCGCTGGGCTATGAGCCGCCCCGGTTTTTCCACACGCCGCTGCTGCTTTCGCCCGGCGGGCGGCGGCTGGCCAAGCGGGACCGCGACCTGGATATGGGGGCGCTGCGGGCGCGGTATACGGCGCGGGAGCTCACCGGCCTTCTGGCCCATTACGCGGGGCTGTTGGACAGGCCGGAAAAAGTGACAGCCAAAGAGCTCACCCGCCAGTTCTCCTGGGCAAAAGTGCCGAAAAATGACGTTGTAGTTTGTTTATCTTGACAGGCATTCAAACAGAGCGTAAAATAGGAAAAATTAAGAAATAGGAGGATGAACTATGGCGCAGATGGATTGGAACGACAAGTTCGGCAAACGGGGCCTCACCTTTGACGACGTGTTGCTCATCCCGGCGGAGAGCAACGTGCTTCCGGCGGACGTGGACCTGCACACCCGGCTGACCCGCAAAATCACCCTGAACATTCCGGTGATGAGCGCGGCGATGGACACGGTCACCGAGTCCCGCATGGCCATCGCCCTGGCCCGGGAGGGCGGCATCGGCGTGATTCACAAAAATATGTCCATCGGCCAGCAGGCCGAGCAGGTGGACATGGTGAAGCGCAGTGAGAACGGCGTCATCACCGATCCCTTCTGGCTGGGCCCCGGCCACACGCTTGCGGAGGCCGACGAGCTGATGGCCAAGTTCCGTATCTCCGGCGTGCCCATCTGCGACGGCGGCAAGCTCATCGGCATCATCACCAACCGGGACATGAAGTTTGAGACCGATATGAACCAGCTCATCGACAACGTGATGACCAAGGATCATTTGGTGACCGCCCCCGAGGGCACCAACCTGGACCAGGCCCGGGAGATTCTCCGCAAGCATAAGATTGAGAAGCTGCCCATTGTGGACAGCCAGTTCCGCCTGAAGGGTCTCATCACCATCAAGGATATCGAAAAGGCCCAGGTCTATCCCAACTCCGCCCGTGACGAGCAGGGGCGGCTGATGGTGGGCGCGGCCATCGGCGTCACCCCCGACGTGCTGGACCGGGTGGCCGCCCTGGTGGAGTCTGGGGCCGATGTGCTGTGCCTGGACTCCGCCCACGGCCATTCCCGGAACATTTTGGAGTGCGTCATGCGCATCAAATCCTTGTATCCCGGCGTGCAGCTGGTGGCGGGCAATGTGGCCACCGCCGAGGCCACCAGGGCCCTCATTGAGGCGGGGGCGGACTGCGTGAAGATCGGCATCGGGCCCGGCTCCATCTGCACCACCCGGGTGGTGGCGGGCATCGGCGTGCCCCAGATCACCGCCGTGTTCGACGCGGCCCAGGTGGCGGCGGAGTACGATGTGCCCATCATCGCCGACGGCGGCATCAAGTACTCCGGCGACATCGCCAAGGCCATCGCCGCGGGAGGCAATGTGGTGATGCTGGGCTCCCTGCTGGCGGGCTGTGAGGAGTCCCCCGGGGAGACCGAGGTGTATCAGGGCCGCCAGTTCAAGGTTTACCGGGGCATGGGCTCGCTGGGGGCCATGGCCAAGGGCTCCAAGGACCGCTACTTCCAGCAAAACAACAAGAAGCTGGTGCCCGAGGGCGTGGAGGGCCGCGTGCCCTACAAGGGGCCGGTGTCCGAGACCATCTACCAGATGATGGGCGGCCTGCGCTCCGGCATGGGCTACTGCGGCTGCGGCACCATTGAGGAGCTGCGCACCAAGGCCCAGTTTACCCAGATCACCGCCGCAGGCCTGAAGGAGTCCCACCCCCACGACATCTATATCACCAAGGAAGCGCCCAACTACACCATCAATCCACAGTGATCCACGGGCAAAAGCCCCGGCGCAGGCCGGGGCTTTTGCCATGCTCTCCGGTTGCGTTTGCCGCCGGGAGATGGTATACTTCCATTCAGTGAGGTGAGAGCTATGGACTATCGGTTCGCCATTTGCGACGACGACGGGGATTACGCCGGATATATCGGCGGTCTGGCCGCCCAGTGGGCCCGGCGGGCGGGGGTGGAGCTGGAGACGGAGAGGTTCCCGTCGGCGGAGGCGTTCCTGTTCCGCTATGAGGAGCGGAAGGATTTTGACGTGCTGCTGCTGGACATTGAGATGGCGGGGATGGACGGAGTGGAGCTGGCCAAGGCCGTGCGGCGGGACGACGACGGCATTCAGATCGTGTTTATCACCGGCTATACCGACTATATCGCCGAGGGCTACGAGGTGTCCGCCCTGCACTATCTGACCAAGCCGGTGAATCCGGATAAGCTGCTCCAGGTTTTGGACCGGGCCGTGGGGCGGCTGGCCCGGAACGAGCCCGTCCTGACCCTGGAGCTGCCTGGGGAGACCGTGCGGGTGCCTCTGGGCAAAATCCGCTATATCGACGTGCTTCACAACTATGTCACCGTTCACGCCGGACGGGACTATGCGGTGAAGCGGCCCCTCAGCGAGCTGGAGCGGTCGCTGGACAGCCGGTTTTTCAGGGTGGGGCGCTCCTGCCTGGTCAATTTGGCCTACATCCAGCGGGTGGCCCGGACGGAGGTGGAGCTGTCCTCCGGGGAACGGCTTCCGCTGCCCAGGGGACAGTATGAGAAGCTGAACCGGGCGATTGTACAGCGTATATGAAGGAGGGTGCTCTATGCCGCTGCTGTCCAAGCTCATCGACCGGCGCATCGCCGCCTACCAGCGGGAACTGATTGAAATCCACTACGCCGAGGTGGAAAATATGTACCGCCAGACGCGGGGCTGGCGGCACGACTACCGCAGCCATATCCAGGCGCTGAAGGCCTACGCCGCCCAGGAAAACTGGGAGGCGGTCCGGGCCTATCTGGACGAGCTGGAGAATGACCTGTCCACAGTGGACACGGTGGTTAAGACGGGAGACCCCATGGCGGACGCCATCCTCAACAGCAAGATATCCCTGGCCAGGTCCAAGCATATCCCGGTGCAGGCGGACGCCAGCATTCCCGTGGCGCTGCGCATCTCCCGGCTGGATTTGTGCGTCATCATCGGCAACCTGTTTGACAACGCCATCGAGGCCAGTCAGGCCCTGCCCGAGGAGGAGCGGCTGATCCGGGTGTACATTGACATGAAAGGGAGCCAGCTCTACCTGTCCTTCACCAACTTCACCGCCGTAGGCAAGCAGAAAAAGCTGGGGGGCCGCTTCCGCACCACCAAGGGGGAGGGACACGGCTTCGGGCTGGTCCGCATCGACGCCATAGTGGAGCGGCTGGGGGGCTGGCTCAGCCGAAACAGCGAGGACGGGGCGTTTACCACCGAAATTCTCCTGCCGGTGGGGTGACGCCGCCCCTGTGAGACGGTTCAGCCCCTGAGCAATACGATTCAGCCCCCGGCCCGCACAGCCGGGGGCTTTTGCGCTATACTCCTGTTCGAGGTGAGAGACATGGAAAACTTGAGAGACCACAGCCAAAAGCCCGCCTACGGCATGGCGTCCAACTGCGCCTTTATGATCCGCCGGGCGTGGCGGGACTGCAAGGGCGTGCTCAGCGTGTGCGCGGGCCTGGTGTTCTGCGGCGTGACGGCCAGCCTGCTGGAGCTGCTGGTGGTTCCGGCCATTCTGGAGGCGGTGGAGCGGGGCGCGGCCCCTGGAGCGCTGGCGGTGATGACCGGCGGGTTCACCCTGGGCATGGCCGCCGTCCGCGCCCTGCGGGATTACCTGGAGCAGAACGCCATCTTTGGCCGCGTTCATGTGCGGCAGGGGCTGTGCCAGGACCTGCACCTGACCTTCTGCCGTACATCCTTTCCCCATATTGAGGACCCAGACTATCTCAAGCGGATGAAAAAGGCGTCCCACTGCCTGGACAGCAACAGAGACCCCGGGGAGGCCGTCTGGAAAACCATGACGGACCTGGCCACCAACGTGATCAGCTTTGTGATCTACCTGTTGCTGCTCTCCAGGGTGGGGCCGTGGGCGGCGGGGCTGTGCGCTGCCCTGTCCGCCGTCAGCTATTTCGCCGGGGAGCGCATCCGTTCCTGGCGCTACCGCCACCGGGAGGAGGAGGGCGAGCTGCGCCATAAGCGGGATTATGTCATCAACCGCAGCCGGGACCTGAAGCTGGCAAAGGACATCCGCATTTTCGGCCTGGTCCCCTGGCTCAACGAGCTGTACGGCAAGTACGCCCGCCTGCTCCGGGACTTCTGCGCCCAATACCACCGGCGCTACCTGTGGGCCGGACTGTTGGACGTGGCGCTGGCCTTTCTGCGCAACGGCGCGGCCTACGGCCTGCTCATCGCCATGGCCCTCCGGGGTGAGCTGACGCCCGCCCAATTTGTGCTGTATTTTACGGCGGTGAGCGGCTTTACCCAGTGGGTGACTGGCATATTCGCCCAGCTGACGGAGCTCCACCGGCAGAGTCTGGAGCTGTCCGCCCTGCGGGAGATGGCGGACGTGGAGGAGCCCTTCCGTTTTGAGGACGGCAGGCCCCTGCCAGTCAAGGAAAACCACCTCTACCAGCTGGAGCTGCGGGACGTCTCCTTCCGCTACCCCGGGGCGGAGGAGGACACCCTGTCCCACGTGAACCTGACCATCCGCCCCGGGGAGAAGCTGGCGGTGGTGGGCAAAAACGGAGCGGGCAAGACCACCCTCATCAAGCTGCTTTGCGGCCTCTACGACCCCACGGAGGGCCAGGTGCTGCTGGACGGGGAGGACATCCGGCAGTTCAACCGCCGGGACTATTACAGGCATTTTTCCGCCGTGTTCCAGCAGTTTTCCGTGCTGGCGGGCACCGTGGCGGAAAACGTGGTCCAGACCGCTGGGGACGGCGCGGACCTGCCCCGGATGTGGGACTGCCTGGAGCGGGCGGGGGTGGCGGACAAGATCCGGGAGCTGCCCCAGCGGGAAAACACCCATCTGGGCCGGGAGGTGTATTTGGACGGCATCGACCTGTCCGGGGGCCAGATGCAGCGGCTGATGCTGGCCAGAGCGCTGTACAAAAACGGACCGGTGGTGGTGCTGGACGAGCCCACCGCCGCCCTGGACCCCATCGCCGAGCGGGACCTGTACCAGCGCTACAGCGACCTCACCGGGCGCTGCACCAGCGTGTACATCTCTCACCGGCTGGCCTCCACCCGGTTCTGCGACCGCATCATCCTGGTGGAGGGCGGCGGCATCGCCGAGGAGGGCACCCACGAGGAGCTGCTGAACGCGGGCGGGCGGTACGCCTACCTGTTCCATATCCAGAGCAAATACTATCAGGAAGGGGAGATAGAGGATGAATAAGGAGTTGCTGCGGCAGATTTTTGATTATGACAGGCGAGGGATGATGGCGTGGGGGAAGCTTCCGCCGGAGCTGTTCACCTTCGGCCGGACGGAGGGGGGAGGCGCGCGCCATGGCTGAGAAAAAGGAGCGCCTGTCCTTCCGGGCGGCGGCGGCCTGTAGCCGCCGGGGCTTTGCCATCTGGCGGAAGTACGCGCCCGAGGTGTTTCTCATCTACACCCTCAAGCCGGCGGTGACCGCCCTGGCCCCCTATCTGCCCCTGTATTTCACCGCGCGGCTGGTGAACGCCATCGTGGGGGGCGGGGACGGAGCGCGGGCGTGGGCCATGCTGGCGGCTCTTCTGGCCTCCATGGCGGCGGTGGGGGCCATAGAGGCCGCCGCGGCCTGTTGGTGCGGCGCCTGGGAGCACAGCAGCCTTTGGCCCGCGTTCAACCGAATTTTCTTTGACAAGCTTCTGTCCATGGATTACTGCGACGTGGACGAACCCAAAACCCAGGCGCTGCTCACCCAGATCATGCAGAATAACAACTGGGGGGCCTGGGGGCTGAACAAGCTGACGCTCCTCATGGAGCATATGACGGAGGCGGTATTTCGGATTCTGGGGGCGGTGGCTTTGTCGGTGAGCCTGTTTACCCTGCCAGTGCCCCCCGGCGGGCCGCTGGCTTGGCTCAACAGCCCCCTGTGTTTGGCGGGAATGGGGGCGCTTCTGGTGGGGTCGGTGCTGTTGTCCGGCACGCTGATCTGCCGTGCCAACTCCTGCTGGGACGATTACGACGGCACCCAGGGGAACCGTAATTTTTCCTTCTTCTACTTCATTGCCATGCGGGAACGCCACCGGGGCGCCGATATCCGCGCCTATGCCCAGGACGAATACTTCAAGGCGGAAGGAGAGGCGCATATGGGGGACCAGCATGGTTTTGGCACCGCCTCCCCCATCGCCAAGGCGTTCCGGGGGTGGGCGGGGGCCTGCGCGGCCGCGTCCGGGGCGGTGTCCCAGGGCTTTGTGGGGGTGATCTACCTGTTCGCGGGACTGAAGGCCCTGGGCGGGGCCTTTGGGGTCGGCTCCGTGGCCCAGTACGTGGGGGCCCTGGCGGGGCTGGCCCGGGGGTTCACCGAACTTCTGGAGATTGGGGGCGAGCTGCGGGTCAACGCGGAATTCCTCAAGCTCACCTATGAGTTTCTGGACATCCCCAACAACATGTACCAGGGCAGCCTGACCACGGAAAAGCGCTCCGACCGCAAGTATGAGATTGAGTTCCGGGATGTGTCCTTCCGATATCCCGGAACGGAGGCCTGGGCCCTGCGCCATGTGTCCATGAAGTTCGACGTGGGCGGGCGGCTGGCGGTGGTGGGGGAGAACGGCTCCGGCAAGACCACCTTCATCAAGCTGCTGTGCCGCCTCTACGACCCCACCGAGGGCGTGATCCTTCTCAACGGCATCGACATCCGCAAGTACCGCTACGACGATTACCTGGCTCTGTTTTCCGTGGTGTTTCAGGACTTCAAGCTTCTGTCCCAGCCCCTGGGCCAGAACGTGGCGGCGGCGGAGGACTATGACCGGGCCAGGGCGGAGGAGTGCCTGAGAAAGGCGGGCTTCGGCGGCAGGCTGGGGGAGCTGCCCCGGGGGCTGGACACCTGTCTGTACCGGGAGTTTGAGGACGATGGGGTGGAGGTGTCCGGCGGCGAGGCCCAGAAGATCGCCCTGGCCCGGGTGCTGTATCAGGACGCGCCCTTCATCGTGCTGGACGAGCCCACCGCCACCCTGGACCCGGAGGCGGAGGCCGAGGTGTACACCAAATTCAACGACATTGTGGAGGACAAGACCGCCATTTATATCAGCCACCGGCTGTCCTCCTGCCGGTTCTGCGGGGAGATCGCCGTGTTCGACCATGGGCGGGTGGTGCAGCAGGGGAACCACGACAGCCTGGTGGAGGCGGAGGGCAAATACCGGGCGCTGTGGGAGGCCCAGGCGCAGTATTACAAGGAGCGGAAGGCGCGGCAGATTGACCCGGACTGGCTGTGACGGAAAAACGGCGGCAGGAACAGTGCGTTCCTGCCGCCGTTCTGCGTGGGAGGGAGGGGAGCCCGGCCTCAGCCGCCGGTCTCCAGCTGCTTGGAGAAAAACTCCAGCAGCCGCGCTTTGAAGGTGTCGTTCATGTTCAGCGCCGCGAAAATGCGCTCCACCTGTTCCTTGGGCGGTTCGCCCTCCTTGGCGGGCAGGTGGAGGGGCATGAGAAAATCAATCGTCACGCCGTCGTCCCGCTTGGCCCAGACGTTGGCGGTCAAATCGCTGTGGTCGGCGGAGTTCCGGCCATAGTTGACGATGATCTCAGTCATCATGCCGCTGTCGATTTGCAGCGCGGTGGCGGGGAGGGTGAACGCGAAACAGCTGAGGGTGGAGATTTCGGTCTCCACCAGGTTAGGGAATCGGGGGTCGCTTGTGTACCTGCTGTGGACCAGCTCGGCGATATGGGAGATGAATTTGTAGATTTCCGCCTTGCTGGCGGACCGCACTCTGGTCCTGCCGCAGTCGGGACACTGGTGTTCTTCGCCGGTTCTGCTGAATAAATAGCCGCAATTCTCGCAGATATACACCATTTCGATCACCAGTTCCATTATACCAGGAGCGGAACTTAGTTTCAAGCGCTGATTTGCCAAAAAAGTGCGGTCTTTTTTGTGTAACACGTCCAAAATTAGAGGACACCTGTCGGCATTGTTAATACATCTGTCAAAAACAGGGTGAGAAAAGGGCTGAATCGCGGGAGAAAGCGGAGATCTCAGAAACAAAGTGCCGGATTTTGTCAGGGAGAGAGGAGGGCCCGGATGTTCTCTTGGGTGAAGTCGTACCACACTGCGTCGGGCGCCGCCGCCTGACGGGAATCGGCGGCTTCATATTCCGCCTGCGATACGGTCCGGCCGTCGAGATAGTGGGTCATATCTGCATGCCATATGGTACGCTCGGTGTCATATCCATCCGCCGTAAAGCGGAGCTTTCCCCAGCCGTTTTCAGACGCGCTGCTAGACCATCCGAACGCGCCGTTATCCTTCAGCGTCAGGGTGTTCAGCCAGCGGATGTACAGAATATACCCCCTCACCGCGTTGTCCTGCCCGTGCAGGACAACGCACCAATCGCGGTAGTGGGCGACGTCGATGCCTAAAATGACCTCCTGTGCGCCATCTCCGTCCAGATCCAGCACGGAAAAGGACGATATCTCGGCCCAAGCAGGGTCAAAGCCCGGTTTCGCGCAAAGCTCGTTCAGCGTCATCCATTCCCCATCCTTCGGGCTGTACAGGAGGTCGTTTTCCTGAATCACCCCCCGGCAGCGTTCCAGGGCGCTGGGCTCGGGGGAGGGGGCGGCTCCGGCGGAGCCGCTGTACCAGTCCTCCGCCGCCGCCAGCAGCTGGGCCAGGGTCAGCCCCGCGGAGCTGAGGGCGTCGTCTGTCAGCAGGGGTTCCTCGCCCAGCTCATCGTGCACCCCCTTCTCCAGGATTGCGCCGCTGGACAGGTCAACGGAGCAGGTGGCGGCCAGGCCGGCAGTGCCGCTGTCCGGCTGAATGCGCAGCAGGCTGACCGCCACGGCGGAGTGTTCCGGGTCCAGCCACCACGCGCTGCCCTGGAACGGCCTGTCCGCGAAACAGCCGCCGAGAAAGGCGGGATCTTCAAACCACAGCAGGCCGTAGGGGTAGGCGTCATATTGGCCGGAGGGATACCAGGTTATGGAGGCGGCGTCCAGGCCCTGTATGGCGGCGCCGCCGCTCCATGCGCCAAAGGGCGCGCCGTCCATGCTGAACGTGAGGGAATCGAGCGGAGAAATTGGGGAGGGGTCAGGCGCGGGCGCGTCCGTATCTGCGGCGGTCGGCGGGGCAGGGCCGGCCTCCGGCGTTTCCGCCCGCCCAAAGGCGCAGGCGCAGGCCAGCGCCGCCAGCGGCACCGCCAGAGCCGCCGCCCACCGCCAGCGCTTGGGCGCGCGGGCGATGCGCTTGATCCGCTCCTCCGCGCAGCTCCGGCCCCCGGCCATGGTGGTGGCGCAGGTGAGCAGGCCCCCGGGCCGGGGCCGCGCCGCCAGGAGGGTGAGCAGGGTACGGCCGTAGGCGAACCGCTCCTCTTCGCCCAGCCGCTTCAGCGTTCCCTCGTCGCAGGCCAGCTCGCAGTCCCGGCGGCTGAGGGCCGCCGCCAGCCACACCAGCGGATTCCACCAGTGTATGGCCAGCGCCGCGCCCTTCAGGACGTTCCAGAGATGGTCCCCGTGGCGGAAGTGGGTGGTCTCGTGGGCCAGCACATGGCGGAGCATGACCGGGTCCTCCGCCGCCTGGGGGGTGAGGTAGACCGCCGGCCCGAACAGGCAGGGGGAGGGGAGGCCCTCCGCCGCATACACTGGGAGGGGACAGGAGGGGCAGTCCAGGGGGACGCGCGCCCGCCTGAGGCGGCGGGCAAAGCGGACGTTGGACAGAACCAGCGCCGCCGCCATGACCCCGGACCCCGCCGCCCACAGCCGGCCCAGGGCGGAAGGCGCGGCCAAAGGCTCCGCCCGTTCCGGGGCAGGGGCGGGAAGGCTGGCTGGGGCGGTATCACCCGGCGCAGAGGCATCGGAGAGGCCGGAGGACCCGGCGGGGAAGGGGTCCGGCCGGAGGAGCGGAGGGGCCGCCCACTGCTCCAGACCAATTTTCAGCGGCGCTGACGGGCCGGGTATGGGGATGGGAAACAGCTGTATCGGTATCAGCAGCCGGACCAGCGCCACCGCCCACAGGGCATACCGCAGCCGGGCGCTCACCCGCCTGCCCAGCAGCGCCCGCAGGGCCAGCACAGCCAGAATGAGGAACGACGAGGTAAGCGCCCATTCCGCCAGCGCCGCCCTCATGGTTTGGCCTCCCGCTCCGCCTCATCCAGAATGGCCCGGAGCTGGGCGATCTGCTCCAGGCTCAGCCCCTCCTGCCGGGCCATGGCGCTCATCATCATGCCCACGCTGCCCTGGTATACCCGGTCCAAAAAGCTTTTTGTCTCCAGCAGCGCCGCCTGCTCCCGCTCCACCAGCGGAACGTAGGCTGTGCCCCGGCCCGCCCGCTGGCAGCGCACCAGCCCCTTGGCCTCCATGCGGTGCAGGGTGGTGATGGTGGTGCTCCGGGCCCAGCCCACCGTTTCCTCCAGCTGGCTCACAAGCTGCATGACGGTGCGGGGGCTTTGCGCCCACAGGCAGTTGAGAATGTTCCACTCGCTGGCGGTCAGCTTGACGTTATCCATGCCGTCTCCTCCTGTCTACGTTGTAGACATAGTATAGCAGGGAATGTCTACAATGTCAACAGAAAAGCGGAGGCCTGTCCGGCCCCGATCACCACTTGCCAGCGGAAGAGGAAGATGATATAATACCCTGTGCCTGCGGCAGGCGGCTGAGGCGGCGTTCCGCACCGCAAAATCCAGAACAGCGAGGGGAGACCTCCATGACCCGGAAAAAACTGCTGGGAGGCTGTGCCGTGCTGCTGACCATCGCCATGGTGGTTCTCATCAGCGCGGCCTATTACCAGTTTGCCACGAGCCAGATCTATCAGGAGAGCGTGAGCCATCTCAACGAGATATACACCCAGATTACCGGCACCTTTCGCGCCACCATGTCCAAAAACTGGCGGCTTCTCCACAGCTGGCGGGTCTATGTCGCCGCCGCGGAGGAGCGTCCGGAGGAATTCCTGGATTTTATCCGGGAGGAGAAGGAGGAGTGGCACTTCACCACCTTCTATTTTCTGGCGGAGGACGGGCGTTATGTCACGGCGCTGGGAGAGACCGGCCGCATGGACCTGGGGGAGGACCTGGGTAGGCTGATGGACGCAGGGGAGGACATTGTGGCGGACGGCCTTCTGCCCGGGGGCCAGAAGGCCACGGTGTTCGCCGTGCCCACCCAGCCGGACGCCTACAAGGGGCTTGCCTACCGGGCCATCGGCATCAGCTTTAATCCCGGCGACATTACCGGGGCGCTGAGCATCAGCGCGTTTTCCGGGCGCAGCGACTGCTATATCACCTATCCGGACGGACGGGTGCTGTTCTCCTCCCGGCCGGGCGGGGAGCAGCCGGAGAATTTTCTCACCTACCTGCGGGACAGCGGAGCCTTTGGTCCGGCCGAGGCGGACGCTCTGGCCCGGGACTGGCGGGAGGGGAACAGCCGGGTGGTCACCTGTGAGATGGACGGAGACGACTATTACCTGTGCTGCCAGCCGGTGGGCTTTGCCGGGTGGATGCTGGTGAGCGCCGCGCCGGTGGCTGTGGTGAACGCCAGCATGAACCGTTTTATTGTGGTGACGCTGTGCGTGATGGCGGCGCTGTGCGCCATCGTCGTCACCTGTGTGACGGTTTTTGCGGTGCAGGCCGGCCGCCGCCGCATGGGGGAGAAAAACCGGGAGATTCAGTCCCGCGATCAGCTGTTCAACCTGCTGACCCAGAACACGGAGGATATTTTTATCCTGTTCTCGCCGGAGGATTTCACCGCCCAATACGTCAGCCCCAATCTGGAGCGCGTGCTGGGGCTGGACGCGGAGGAGGTCGGGCGGGACGTGCGGCCTGTGCTGTTCGGCGACCCGGACAGCCTGTTTCCCGATGAGCACGCCCTCACCCCGCAGGTGCTGGAGGCGGTGCCGGTGGGCGGCGTGTGGACGGGAGAGCGGGATATGCTCCACACCAAGACCCATGAGCTGCGCTGGTTCAAGCAGCTGCTCCACCACTGCACGCTGGAGGCGCGGGATCAGTTCATCCTGATGCTGTCCGACCGCACCAAGGAGCAGCAGATGAACGAGACGCTGGGGGAGGCCCTCAACACGGCCAAGGCCGCCAACGAGGCGAAGAGCAATTTCCTGGCCAACATGTCCCACGACATCCGCACCCCCATGAACGCCATCGTGGGCTTCTCCGCCCTTCTGAGCCGGGACGCGGACGACCCGGAGAAGGTGCGGGAGTACACCCGGAAAATCTCCTCCTCCAGCCAGCACCTGCTTGGCCTCATCAACGACATCCTGGACATGAGCAAGATTGAGAGCGGCAAGACCTCCTTAAATATGACCGAGTTCAGCCTGCCTGTGCTTCTGGACGAGCTGTACACCATGATGCTCCCCCAGGCCCGCGCCAAGAGGCAGAACCTGGAGGTGCACACGCGGGGGGCCGTGCCCGAGCTGCTGCTGGGCGACAAGCTCCGGCTGAGCCAGGTGCTGATCAACCTTCTGTCCAACGCGGTGAAATACACCCAGCCCGGCGGCGAGATATCTCTGAGCGTGGAGGAGCTGGAGCAGAACACGCCCAGCCACGCCCATCTGCGCTTTGCGGTGGCGGACAACGGCTATGGCATGAGCGCGGGCTTTGTCCAGGTGATTTTCGATCCCTTTGCCCGGGAGGTCACCGAGGCCACGCGGGAGATTCAGGGCACCGGCCTGGGCATGGCCATCACCAAGAATATTGTGGACCTGATGGGCGGGACCATCTTTGTGGACAGCGAGCTGGGCCATGGCTCCACATTCACCGTGGAGGTGGAGCTGGCGGCGGCAGGCGGCCGCCGGGACCCGGATTTCTGGAGCCGCCACGGCATCGAACAGATGCTCACGGCGGACGATGAGGAGGATATCTGCCGGAGCGTTCAGGACGCCATGAAGGGCTTTGGCGTGGAGGTGTCCTATGCCACGGGAGGAGCCGGGGCGCTGGAGCGGTTCCAGGCCGCCCAGGCCGGGGGCAGGCCCTTCCGCCTGGTGCTGCTGGATTGGCGTATGCCGGGGATGGACGGCGTGGAGACGGCCCGGCGCATCCGTCAGACGACGGAGGGAGAGCCGCCCATCATTGTGCTCACCTCCTATGATCTGGAGGAGGCCCGGGAGGCCGCCGGAGACGGCGTCATCGACGGGTTTCTGCCCAAGCCCTTCTTTCCCACCAGCCTCCAGCGGATGGCGGCGCAGCTGCTGGAGGGCGGCGTGCCGGAGGGCGATGAGGAGCCCAAGCGTGAGGAGATATCGCTGGAGGGACTGCGGGTCCTGGCGGCGGAGGACAATGAGATCAACGCGGAGATCCTGCTGGAACTGCTGGAGATGGAGGGCGTCCGCTGTGAGGTGATGCCCAACGGACAGGAGGCTCTGAACCGCTTCCTGCGCTCCCAGCCCGGCGAGTTTGACATGATTTTTATGGACATCCAGATGCCGGTGATGGACGGCTATGAGGCTGCCCGGGCCATTCGCTCCAGTTCCCATCCCATGGCCCAGACCATCCCCATCATCGCCATGACCGCCAACGCCTTTGAAGAGGACGTGCAGGCGGCGCTGGCCGCGGGCATGAGCGCCCACACCGCCAAGCCCCTGGACATGGGGCGGCTGAAGACCGTGGTGGCGCTCCTGCGGCAGGACGGGAGCCACGCGGCTCTGAACGCGGCGACCTAGACGGGCCGCCGGACGCAAACAAGAACCGCCGGAGGGCTGAATGCCCTCCGGCGGTCCCTGTTTGGCTCAGACGCCAAGCTCAATCCACAGCTCGTTATACAGCGCCCGGGTTTCCGGGGGAAGCACCAGATACATCTCGCACCGCTCCAGCACTTCGGCGGGGGCGGCCATGATCTCGTACAGCTCCGGGTCCAGCTCCTCGCCATACTCCGCTTCGTACCAGGCGGGATACCGCTCCAGGGCCTCGGTGTTGGGGGAGGCGTACCAGATATAGTCCATGTTGGCCAGATTGGCCTCGGTGGAGGCGATGAAGTTGATCCACTGCATGGCCTCTCCGTAGTGAGGGGCGTCCTTGAGCACGCACATGGCGTCCACAAACCAGTTGGCGCCCTCCTCCGGGATGACATACCGCAGGTCCACGCCGTCCGCCTGGTTGTCCAGCATGGACAGGTAGTCCCCGGCGTAATAGGAGGCGATGGCGGCGTTGCCGCCCTCCATCTTCTGGAACACCTGGTCCATCACCTTGCCCTGGAATACCCCCCGGCGGCTGGCGTCGGAGATGAGGGCAAACGCCTCCCGGATCTCGGCCTCATCGGTGGTGTTCACCGAATGGCCCAGATGGAGCAGGGCCGCGCCCAGAGCGTCCCGGGAATTGTTGATGAGCAGCACGCTCCCGGCGTACCGGCCGTCGTACAGCGCGCCCCAGCTGTCCAGCTCCCCGTCCACCATATTGGCGTTGTAGATGAGCCCCATGGTGCCCCAGGTGTAGGGGACGGTGTACTTGTTCTCTGGGTCGTAGGGCAGATTGCGGAACCGGGGGTCAATTTTTTCAAAGTTGGGAATCTGGCTGTAGTCCAGCTCCTCCAGCATTCCCTCCTCCAGCAGCTGAGAGATCATGTAGTCGGAGGGAACGATCACGTCATAGTCCGCGCCGCCGCTCTTCAGCAGGGAGTAGAGCGCCTCGTTGCTCTCGGCGGTCTGGTAGTTCACCCGGATGCCGGTGGCGTCCTCAAACTGGGTGATGAGGTCCTCGTCGATGTACTCTCCCCAGGAGCACACGTTGACCACCGGCTGGGACCAGGCGGCCCCGGTGAGCAGGGCCACCGCCGCCACAAAGACGCAGGCCGCGGCGGCCAGACCGCCCCGGCGGGCCCACTTCCAGGCGGGAGAGGACAGGCGCATGGACAGGTTTTCAAAGAAGGAGGGCCCCCGGAGCTCCTGCCGGTCCGTCCGGCGCTCCTGGCGGATCTCCCGCACGTTGTTGAGCACCAGCAGGGCCAGCACCGATAAGAACAGAAGGGTGGACACGGCGTTAACCTCCGGGGTGATGCGTTTTTTGGTCATGGAGTAGATGCGCATGGCCAGGGTGGAGGTGGACGACCCGGCGGTGAAGTAGGAGATCACGAAGTCGTCGATGGACATGGTGAAGGCGATGAGCGCCCCGGAGACGATGCCCGGCTTGATTTCGGGCAGGATCACCTTCCAGAACGCCTGCATCCAGGTGCAGCCCAGGTCCTGGGCGGCGTCCACCAGGTTTTTGTCCATCTGCCGCAGCTTGGGGGCCACGTTGAGAATGACATAGGGAATATTGAACGCGATATGGGCCAGAAGCATGGTGCCGAAACCCAGGGTGAGCCGGACAGGCAGCTCCACCGCGCTCTGTACGCCGTTGAACCACTGGGCGAAAGCCCCCCAGCCCTGGAAAAAGGCCACAAAGAACAGGCACAGGGACACGCCGGTGACGATGTCCGCGTTCATCATTGGGATGTCGTTGACCACCAGCAGCGCGTCCCTCCTCCGTTTGGACAGAGAGTACAGGCCGATGGCGGCGAATGTGCCCGCCGCGGTGGCGATGGCGGTGGACAGCAGGGAAACCAGCAGGGTGGTGTATAGGCTCTCCATAATGAGCCGGTTTTGGAACAGAGCCTTGTACCAGTCCAGGGAGAAACCCCTCCACACGGCGCTGGAGTCCCCGGCGTTGAAAGAGAATACGATGAGCAAAAGGATGGGCAGGTACAGAAACAGGAAGGTGAGGCCAATGAAGATACGGCTTCCGACGCGGCTGGATCTCTTCATGGGAGGGCTCCCCTTTCCAGGGCGCGCACTGCGCGCCCCTACATCATCATATCTGTCCCTCACATGATCACCGCCTGTTCTTCACCTTCGCCGAAGTGGTTCATGACCACCATGCACACCACCACGACCACCATCATCACCATGGCGACGGCGGCGCCCAGGTGGGGGTTGTAGGCTCCGCCCAGGAATTGCAGCTCAATCAGGTCGCCCAGCATCATCTGCTTGCCGCCGCCCAGCAGGTTGGAGATGGCAAAGGTGGACACCGACGGCACAAACACCATGGTCACCCCGGACAGGATGCCCGGCAGGGACAGGGGAAAGATCACCTTGCGGAATACCCGCGGGCCGTCCGCCCCCAGGTCCCGGGCGGCCTCCAGCAGGGAGCCGTCCAGCTTGACGATGACGGAATAGATGGGCAGAATCATGAAGGGCAGGTAGTTGTACACCATGCCCAGCACCACCGCGCCGGGGGTGCCGATCATCTGGAGGTGGTCCACCCCCAGCAGGTCCAGCAGGCCGATGGCCCGGAAAAACTGGTTCAACAGGCCGTTATTCTCCAGGATGGACATCCAGGAGTAGGTGCGCAGCAGGAAGTTCATCCACATGGGCAGCATGATGAGGGCCATGGCCAGGCGCTGAAACCGGGGGCCCTCCTTGGCCATCCAATAGGACACCGGATAGCCGATGAGCAGGCACACCAGGGTGGCGATCACAGCCAGCCAGAAGGAGCGCAGGAACACGGACAGATAGGCCCCCATGCCGGTGAAATTGTCCAGGGTGGGCAGGGCGGCGCTGGTGATGGGGTCGGTGATAGAGAAGGCGTATACCGCCATGATGACAATGGGGATTACCACAAACAGGGCCATCCAGACCACATAGGGAACGGCGAACCAGCCGCGGTTATTTCTCATGGCCGTCCTCCTGGGAGCCGTTCTCCTCCCCGTCCTCGGGTTCGGCCGCGTCCAGCTCCTCATATTCCTCGGAGTAGGAGGAATAGTCCCCGAACATCCCGGAATAGTGGCTTTTTTTCATCACATGGATGCCGTCCGGGTCAATTTTTATGCCGATGCGGCTGCCCGTCGGGCAGTAGTCGGTGGTCTGGATGAGCCACTTGAAGCCGTAGAAGTCCACGATGGTGTCGTACTGCATCCCCTTGAAGGTGACGGAGGTGACGGTGCCCTTGAGCTGGCCCGCCGCTTCGTCCACGATGTCCACATCCTCCGGGCGGATGACCACGTCCACCGGCTCATCCTGTTCGAAGCCCTTGTCCAGGCACTGGAAGCGGCGGTTGAAAATCTCCACCACCCCGTCGGCGCGCATGATGCCGTCAATAATGTTGGACTCGCCGATGAAGTCGGCCACAAAGGCGTTTTTCGGTTCGTTGTAAATGTCCTCGGGGGTGCCGATCTGCTGGATGCGCCCGCCGTCCATCACCACCACGGTGTCGGACATGGCCAGCGCCTCCTCCTGGTCGTGGGTCACATAGATGAAGGTGATCTCCATCTCCTGCTGAATGCGCTTCAGCTCGATCTGCATATCCTTGCGCAGGCGCATGTCCAGCGCCCCCAGGGGCTCGTCCAGCAACAGCACCTTGGGACGGTTCACCAGGGCCCGGGCGATGGCCACCCGTTGCTGTTGCCCGCCGGACAGGGCGGACACGGGGCGTTTTTCAAAGCCCTTCAGGTTCACCGTTTCCAGCATCTCCATCACGCGCTGGTGAATCTCCCGCTCGGGGAGCTTCACCTTTCGGCCGTCCCGGTCCGCCTTGGGGATACGCAGGCCGAAGGCCACGTTTTCAAACACATTGAGATGGGGAAACAGGGCGTACCGCTGGAACACCGTGTTTACCGCCCGCTTGTGGGGCGGGACGTCGTTGATCCTCGCGCCGTCAAACAAAATATCCCCGGCGGTTGGCGACAGAAACCCGCCTATAATACGAAGCGTGGTTGTCTTGCCGCACCCGCTGGGGCCCAGCAGCGTGAGGAATTCCTTATCGTTGATATACAGATTGATGTGGTCGAGCACGACCTCGTCGCCGTAGGACATCACGCAGTCCCGCAGGCGGATCAGCTCCTTGGACATTTATCCTCCCCCATTTCTAATGATGAGTGTTTTGTCAGCTCCCTTTTTTTATTCCCTGAGATGCGCTTTCGCTGTCACGCTGCGAAACGGCCAGGACGTTCGGACGCTTTCGCTACGCTCCAAGCTTCCTCACTGCCCGTTTCTCCGCGCTTCTCAGAGCTTCACGGATAGCGAGATACACTATAGCGGTTTCGCCTGCGTTTGTCAATCATTTTGAGGGAAATTTATCAGAAATTGGAGGCGCAGTTTTCCAGTGGCTTTTTAGACGGACTTTGTGCTATAATTAAAGTGATTCAATTGGAGTGAAACGGGGGCTGAACCGTGTGAAAACTGCTTATCTGGGCATTGATCTTCTGAAGCCCGTGCTGGACGCGCTGTTGGGGGAGGGGTGCCGGGTGCTGAAGCTGTTCACCTGCCCGGTGGACAACGTGACGGAGACCAACACGGCGGTTCTTCAGGCGGCGGAGGAGCTTGGGATACCCTATACGCTGAGCCGGATCACCGCCGCGGATCTGGAGGAGCTGGCGGTACAGGGCTGTGAGCTGTTGGTATGCGCGGGGTACTACTACCGGGCTCCCGTGACGGAGGCCTTTCCCATGGTGAACTTCCACCCCACGCCTCTGCCGGTGGGCCGGGGCTCGTGGCCCATGCCCCGCCTGATTCTGGAGGGGGCGGAGTATGGCGGCGTCACCGCCCATAAAATGGCGGCGGATTTTGACGCCGGGGATATTCTGCTCCAGGAGCGGTTTCCCTTGGACAGGCGGGAGGACCACCGGAGCTATATGGAGAAGGTGTATGAGCGGATTCCCGACATGGTCCGCGCCCTGGTGAGGGGCCTGCCCCAGGTGCTGGCGGGCGCCCGGCCTCAGGGTGCGGGGGAGTATTGGGCGCTTCCCACGGAGGAGGACTGGACGGTGACGCCGGATATGGACGCCGTCCAGGCGGACCGCATCCTCCGGGCCTTTTATGGCTATGAGTGCGTGTACCGGGATGGAGCGCGCCGGACGGAGCTGATCGGAGGACGGGTGGTGTTCGGCGGTGCGGCGGGCAGCGGCTTTCCCCTCCGGGGCGGATACGTGGCGGCGGAGCGGGTCCGGGCGCTGAACTGACAAGTGAAATTACTTTTCACCAATGATATGCTTTAGGGACCTCTCCGCCTGCGGCGGGGAGGTCCCTGTGTCTTTAAAATGCGTGCCCGATGTCGGTGCGGAAATGCATCCCGGGGAAGGAGATGGGCTTGGCGGCGGCGTAGGCGTTGGCGATGGCCTGCTCCAGGGTGTCTCCCAGGGCGGTGACGCCCAGCACCCGCCCGCCGTTGGTGAGGTATTCGCCGTGCTCCCCCAGCTTGGTGCCCGCGTGGAATACCACGGCAGTTTTTCCCGCCTCCTCCAGCCCGGAGATGGGATAGCCCTTTTTGTAATCCAGCGGATAGCCGCCGGAGGCCAGCACCAGACAGCAGGCGGCCTGATTTTTCCAGCGGATGCCGGCCCGGTCCAGGGTCCCCTCCCGGCAGGCGGTGAAGATGTCCATCAGGTCGCCGTCCAGCAGAGACAGCACCGCCTGACACTCCGGGTCGCCGAACCTGGCGTTGTACTCCACCACCCGGGGGCCCTGGGGGGTGAGCATCAGGCCGAAGTAGAGAACCCCGTGGAAGGGCCGGCCCTCCGCCTTCAGCGCCCGGATGGTGGGCAGGAAAATCTCATCCATGCACCGCTGGGCCACCTCCGGCGTATAGGCCGGGGGCGGGGCGATGGCCCCCATGCCGCCGGTGTTGGGGCCCTGGTTGCCGTCGTATGCCCGTTTGTGGTCCTGGCTGGACACCATGGGCCGCACGTGCTCCCCGTCGGCGAAGGCCAGCACCGTCACCTCAGGGCCGGTCATGCACTCCTCAATGACCACAGTGGAGCCGGATTCACCGAACTTTTTATCCGCCATCATCTCCCGGGCGGCGGTTTTTGCCTCCTCCACGGTGGCGGCCACCACCACGCCCTTGCCCAGGGCCAGGCCGTCCGCCTTCACCACAATGGGCGCGCCCCGCTCCTCAATGTACGCCAGGGCCGCGTCCAGATCGGTGAAGGTTTCGTATCCGGCGGTGGGGATGCGGTATTTTTTCATCAGCTCCTTGGAAAAGGCCTTGCTGGCCTCGATGACGGCGGCGTTGGCCCGGGGGCCGAAGGCGGGGATACCCGCCGCCTCCAGGGCGTCCACCATGCCCAGGGCAAGGGGGTCGTCGGGGGCCACCGCCACAAAGTCCATGGCGTTGTCCTTGGCCCATTTGACCATGCCCTCCACATCGGTGGCCTTTATGTCTACGCAGGCCGCAATCTGGGCGATGCCGCCGTTGCCGGGGGCGCAGTACAGCTCATCCACCTTGGGGGACTGGGCCAGCTTCCAGCAGATGGCGTGCTCCCGTCCGCCCGATCCCACAACTAAAACCTTCATAAAACCCTCCCATTGGATATTAATCATTTATTTCCCCACCCTCTGGGCGGGGAAATAAATACTTCATGCGTAAGCAGTTTAAAGTTCTTTTTCTTTCAAGAAAAAGAAGCAGGTCCTTGACCTTAGTGATGGAACAGGCGGATGCCGGTGAAGGCCATCACCATGTCGTGCTTGTCGGCGGTGGAAATCACGTGGTCGTCCCGGATGGAGCCGCCGGGCTGGGCGATGTACTTCACGCCGGACTTAAAGGCCCGTTCCACGTTATCCCCGAAGGGGAAGAAGGCGTCGGAGCCCACGGTGACCCCGGACTGCTTGGCGATCCACTCCTTTTTCTCCGCCTGGGTGAGGGCCTCGGGGCGCGCCTTGAAGGTATTCTGCCACACACCCTCGGCCAGCACGTCGTCGTGCTCGTCGGAGATGTAGATGTCGATGGCGTTGTCCCGGTCGGGGCGGCGGATGCCGTCCACAAACTGGAGGCCCAGGACCTTGGGGTGCTGCCGCAGCCACCAGGTGTCCGCCTTGTTCCCCGCCAGCCGGGTGCAGTGGATGCGGCTCTGCTGGCCCGCGCCCACGCCGAGGGTCTGTCCGCCCTTCACGTAGCACACGGAATTGGACTGGGTGTATTTCAGAGTGATGAGGGCGAGAAGCATGTCGTGCTTGGCGGCCTGGGGCAGGTCTTTGTTGGCGGTGACGATGTTCTCCAGCATGTTTTCGCCGATGGTCAGGTCATTGTAGCCCTGCTCAAACACGATGCCGAAAATGCTCCGCCGTTCCACAGGGGAGGGGGTATAATCCGGGTCGATTTTCACCACGTTATAGCCGCCCTTGCGCTTGGCCTTCAGGATCTCCAGGGCCTCGGCGGTGTAATCCGGGGCGATGACGCCGTCGGACACCTCCAGGGCCAGATAGCGGGCGGTGTCGGCGTCGCAGGTGTCGGACAGGGCCGCCCAGTCGCCGTAGGAGCACAGCCGGTCGGCGCCCCGGGCCCGGATATAGGCGCAGGCGATGGGGGACAGCTCCCCCTCGGGGGCAAAGTAGATCTGACGCTCTACCTCAGACAGGGGCAGGCCCAGGGCGGCCCCGGCGGGGGAGACATGCTTGAAGGAGGCGGCGGCGGGCAGGCCGGTGGCGGCTTTCAGCGCCTTTACCAGCTGCCAGGAGTTCAGCGCGTCCATGAAATTGATGTACCCCGGCTTCCCGTTGAGCACCTCCAGGGGCAGCTCCCGGTCTCCCTTCATGAAAATGCGGGCGGGCTTCTGGTTGGGGTTGCAGCCGTATTTCAGTTCCAGTTCGGTCATGGTTCTTTTCTTCCCTTCCTGATTCTGTTTTGTAATCGAAACGTACCCGGATGAATCTGTGGGGACTGCCCGCTTATTGGAACAGCTTTTTGAGCTTGTCCGCGAGGAAAACCAGCGCAACGGCGCCCGCCAGCGTACCTGCCAGGTTCAAGAGAAACCGGGGTATGGTGCAGCCACCGAAAAGTGTCATGAGCGCCAAAAGGGCAAGCCGCCCCAACAGGAGGAGGAGCGCGAGGCCCACAATTGTGTCTAGAGCGCCGCTTTTATCCTCCTCTTTTGCGGCGGGGGCGGGAGGAGGGGAGTAGGCGGATTGCCGCTGCCGCCTGGCTTTGGCGTCGTGGTCCGCCATGGCGATGCCCGCGAAAATACCTGCGAGAATGGGGAGGACCCCCAGCCCGGGGTCCTTCTGAGGGGCGCCGGCGGAGGGGCCGCCCTTAGCATAGTGATCCCCGCCAGGCTGCCTTGTGCTCTGGAGACGCGCTTGAAATTCTGGGTCATCCTCAAAGCTGCTCTGCTTCGGTTCCGGGTCATCCCTCGGCTCCGGGTCGAGGACGACATTGCCATAGTTATCTATATACCCATCTCTGCCGGTTTTTCTGTCGTGAATCCTGGAGTATCCATTCCCTGTCGGACCTGTCCTCTCAATGTACTTGTCCGCTTTCATGCACTGTGCCTCCTTTCGCAGCTTCGCCCCCTGACTTACCAGTGCTTGTTGATGATGGAGGTTTCGTCGTCCCCGGTCTCCAGGTCGATGTACCGCACGAACAGGGACACCTTGTTGTCCTCGTTCAGCGCCAGCCACAGGTCGTTGGCCAGCGTCTCCGCGTCGGGGGCGGCGATGGCCGTCATCCGGGGTTCTCCCTGGAAGGAGGGCAGGGGATTGCCGTCTCTCTCGTAGGTGTGGATGAAATGGCCCGTTCCCGCCTTGGGAGCGTCGTACTCATAGAAGTACCGGCAGGCGCAGGAGGGGTCGCCGTCCAGGCTCTTGAGGATGGACAGGTTATAGGCCCCGTCGGGCTTCACAACCCCGGAGATGCGGGGGGTATAGTTGGGCCCGTCAGGCTCAAAGGTGCGGGTGTTCAGGGCGTGGCGGTAGCAGTGGCCCGCCAGGATGTTGTCCCGGATGGTGTCGGTCTGGTCGCCGTTGGTGACGATGGTCAGGCCGTTTTCCATCCGCCGCACCGGGTGGTAGATGATGAGGGAGGGGTCGGTCATTTTGGACTCGTCGAAGGCGCGGGTGCGGATGCCGTCCTCCGTCTCCTCAAACACCCGGTTGCGGCTGTTCTCGCTGCGGCCCATGATGAAGTAGGCGATGACGGCGCATTTGTTGTCCGCAGAGCGGCCCAGCAGAATGCCCCGGCCGGGATAGGGGTTGTTCTGTAAATACTCGATGATGTCGGTCATTGCAGACACTCCTTTGATAGATTCACAGGCTTCAAAATGCGGACCGTGCGGCCCTCCACCCGCAAACGCCCCTGACAGAACAGGGACACCGCCCGGGGCAGGATGACCCACTCCGCCTGCTCCATAATCCGGCGCTGGAGGGCCTCCGGGGTGTCGCCCTCCTCCACGGGCACCGCCTTTTGGAGCACGATGGGTCCGCCGTCGCACTCCTCGCTGACGAAATGGACGGTGGCACCGGACACCTTCACTCCATACTCCAGCGCCTTTTCGTGGACGTGGAGGCCGTAATAGCCCTCCCCGCAGAAGGAGGGGATGAGGGCGGGATGGACGTTGAGAATGGCGTTGGGGTAGGCCCGCACCATCTCCTCCGTCAGAATGACCATGAACCCGGCCAGCACCACTAGGTCGATGTCCAGGCTTTTCAGCTTGTCCACCAGGGCGATGGTCATGGCCTGATTGCTGGGATAGCCGCGCCGGGCCACCACATAGCCGGGGATGCCCGCCCGCGCGGCCCGCTCCAGGGCATAGGCGCCGGGGTTGGAGGCGACGACGGCGGCAATCTCTCCGTTGACAATCTCTCCCCGGCGCTGGGCGTCGATGAGGGCTTGCAAATTGGTGCCCCCGCCGGACACCAGCACGGCGATGCGCTTTACGCTCATACCAGCTCCACGCCCCCGCCGCCGGGGACCACCTGGCCGATCCGGTACGCCTCCTCGCCGTTCTCCTTGAGGAGGCTCAGCGCCTGGTCCGCCTGTCCGTCGGGAACGGCCAGCACCATGCCGGCGCCCATATTGAAGGTGTTGTACATATCCCGCTCCGGGATGCCGCCCAGCCGCTGGATGAGCTTGAAAATGGGCGGGCAGGGGAAGGCGCTCAGCTCAATCCTGGCGGTGAGGCCGGCCGTCATCATCCGGGGCACGTTCTCGTAAAAGCCGCCGCCGGTGATGTGGCTGACGGCGTGAATGTCCACCCCCGCCGCCAGCAGGGCCTTGACCGCCTTGACATAGATCCTGGTGGGGGCGAGCAGGGTCTCGCCCAGGCTTCTGCCCCCCAGCTCGTCCAGGGGGGTGCGCAGGTCGGCGTGCTCAATGTGGAGCACCTTGCGCACCAGGGAGAAGCCGTTGGAGTGGACGCCGGAGGAGGCCAGACCGATCAAAGCGTCGCCCTGGGCCAGCTTTTTGCCGTCGATGATGTCCTCCTCGTCCACCATGCCCACGGAGAAGCCCGCCAGATCGTACTCCTCCGCCGGATAGAATCCGGGCATTTCGGCGGTCTCGCCCCCCACCAGGGCGCACTGGGCCTGACGGCATCCCTCGGTGATGCCCGCAACAATCTGGGCGATGCGGTCTGGGTTGTTCTTGCCGCATGCGATGTAATCCAGGAAAAACAGAGGGACGGCGCCGCCGCAGATGATGTCGTTGACGCACATGGCCACGCAGTCGATGCCCACGGTGTCGTGTTTGTCCATCAGGAAGGCGATCTTCAGCTTGGTGCCCACGCCGTCGGTGCCGGACACCAGCACCGGCCTTTTCATGCCGGCCAGGTCGGGGGCGAACATGCCACCGAAGCCCCCCAGGGAGCCCATCACCCCGGGGATGTAGGTGGACTCCACCATGGGCTTGATGCGCCGCACCGCCTCATAGCCGGCGGTGACGTCCACCCCGGCGGCGGCGTAAGATTCAGAATGGGAGTTGTTCATGATTCCTGTCCTTTCCAGAGCCTGCACTGTTCAATGCGCTTGCCGCCGTCGCCCTGCTTTTCGTCATAGGCGAACTGGTTCAGCAGCTCGCAGGGGAACGCCTCGCACTGCCCGCAGTGGGCGTGGGCTTTGTCCTCAGTACAGGATTTTACGGGGCAGCTGTCCCCCCAAAAGGGTTTTTGGATGTTGACGCAGCCGGTACAGCCCATTTGCTCCCGGTACCCGCATTGGCCGCACAGGATGCCGCATCTTGACTCGACCATGACCGCCGCCTCCTTTTCAAAGTTATTCTTTTCCGGTCCAGCAGTAGGTGCAGATTTTATCCCTGTCGATGCCGATGGCCTCCAGAAGGCCGTCCAGCGACTGGTAACCCAGGGAGTCGAAGCCCAGCTTTTCACAGATGGACTTCAGCAGGCACTGCCCCCGCTGGGTGGAGGAGTCGGCATATTCCTCAATGTGCTGGTCCCCCTCGCTTCCCTCCAGCTCCTGAACCGTTTTACGGGCCAGCAGCTCCATATCGGAGTTGCTCCGGGAGAAGTTGAGAAACTTGCAGCCGTACATGATGGGGGGGCAGGCGGAGCGCATATGGACCTCCTTGGCACCCGCGCCGTACAGAAAATCCACCGTCTCCCGCAGCTGGGTGCCCCGAACGATGGAGTCGTCCACAAACAGGAGCTTTTTGCCCTGAATCAGCTCGGGTACGGGAATCTGCTTCATTTTGGCCACCTGGTTGCGCACCTCCTGATTGGCGGGCATGAAGGAGCGGGGCCAGGTGGGGGTGTACTTCACAAAGGGCCGGGCGAAGGGCCTGCCGCTGGCGTTGGCGTAGCCGATGGCGTGGGGCACGCCGGAGTCGGGCACCCCGGCCACCCAGTCCACGTCGGGCAGGGCGCCCTTGGCCTTTTCGGCGCGGGCCATGATCTCGCCGTTGCGGCACCGCATGACCTCCACATTCTGCCCCTCGTAGTTGGAGTTGGGGTAGCCGTAGTAGGTCCACAAAAAGGCGCAGATGCGCATTTTGTCTCCGGCGGGGGCCAGGGTCTCCCAGCCTGACCGGGTGACCCGGACAATCTCGCCGGGGCCCAGCTCATAGGCGCTCTCATAGCCCAGCTTCTGATAGGCAAAGGACTCGAAGGACACGCAGCAGCCCTCCGCGTTTCTGCCGACGAGCACCGGCAGGCGGCCCAGCCGGTCCCGGGCGGCCACGATGCCCTCCGGGGTGAGAATCAGGATGGTGGACGAGCCGTCGATGACCCGCTGGGCGTATTGAATGCCCTCCACCAGGGAGTTTTTCCGGTTGATGAGGGCGGCGGTGAGCTCGGTGGAGTTGATCTTGCCGGAGCTCATGGCCATGAACTGGTGGCAGCCGTCGAAATACTCCTCCACCAGCTGGTCGGCGTTGTTAATGATGCCCACGGTGGAGATGGCGTACAGCCCCAGATGAGAGCGCACCAGCAGGGGCTGGGGGTCGGTATCGCTGATGCAGCCGATGCCGGAGCAGCCGTGGAATTTCTCCAGGTCCTTCTCGAACTTGGTGCGGAAGGGGGTGTTCTCAATGGAGTGAATCTGCCGCTGGAAGCCGTCCTGCCCGTCGTAGATAATCATGCCGCCCCGGCGGGTGCCCAGATGGGAGTGATAGTCCACGCCGAAGAAAATGTCAAGGGTCACGTCGCGCTGGGAGATCGCGCCGAAGAATCCGCCCATTACAGAGCCTCCTTATTTGTTGCGTTTGCGCCGGAAGAGCCAAACCGCTCCTCCAATCAGTGCCGCGGCCAGGAGCAGCATGAGGATGAATCCGACGGGATCGCCGCCCACGAGGATGGCGGTGGGGCCGTCCCGCCCGCCGATAACGCCGATATCCATACTCAGGCGAAGAACAGCTTGGACAGGGTCATGGGGTCGATATACTTCCCGTCCTTGTACACCCGCATGTTGCCGGAGGCGATCTCGTCGATGAGCATCACCCTGCCGCCGGCGTCATAGCCGTACTCAAATTTGATGTCGTAGAGGACCAGACCCTTTTCCTTCAGGTCGTCGGCCACGATTTTGGTGATCTTCTGGGTCATGTCCTTGATGTCGTCGTACTGGGCCTCGGTCATCACGCCCAGGGCCACCAGGGCGTCCTTGGTCACCAGGGGGTCGCCCTTCTCGTCGTTTTTGAAGGTGGTTTCCACGTAGGCGGGCAGGTCGGCGCCCTCCTTGATGTACTCGCCGTAGCGCTTAAAGAAGGAACCCACCGCCTTGTGGCGGCAGATGACCTCCAGCCCCTTGCCGAACACCTTGGCGGGCAGCACCTCCATGGTGGTATCCTCCAGGTTGGCGGAGACGAAGTGGGTGCGGATGCCGGCGGCGTTGATTTTCTCAAAGAAGTAGATGGACATGCGCAGGTTCACGTCGCCCACGCCCTCGATGGTCAGGCCCACGGAGTTCTCGCCGGGGTCGAACACGCCGTCCTTGCCGGTGCAGTCGTCCTTGAACTTGAGCAGATAATTGCCGTTGTCCAGGGCGTAAACGTTCTTGGTTTTGCCGGTGTAAACGAGTTTGTTTTCCATGAGTAATTCCTCCCAAAATAAAATTGTGATTGTAAACGGTCAAATCTCCCGGAGGGCCATATTCACGATCTCCTCCACGGTGGGCTCCCGGTCCCTGGGAAAGCCCTCCACCAGCTGGGGAAAATAGATCAGGTCGCTTCCGCCGGGATGGGGGATGCCTTTCGCGAATTTCACCACCAGCGCGGTGTGTTCCGCCTCGGTGAGCTCTTGCCCGGTCTCTGGGTCGCGGACGGTCTGGATGGCCCTGACCAGCTGGGTCAGCTCCTCCCTGGACGATTCCTGGAACATTGGGAACCCCTCCTCCTGATTGTTGATGGGGTAGACCGCCAGGTATTCCCCCCGGTGCCGCTGGAAATAAAGCGCCTGGAACGCCTGATAATCCTCCACCAGATTGTTCTCCTCATACCAGTGGTGGCAGGCTTGGGACACCTGGCTGTCGTCCATATCGCTGATTTTCTTCATGCGGTATCGGTAGACCTTTTTGCTTTTGAGGTAGGCCCGCGCTATGTCCCCGTACAGTCTGGTCCCTCGGCGAGAACGCTGAGCCTCCTGCCAGTTCACGCCTCCAGCTCCGCCTGGAGCTTTGCCTCCTTCTCCGCGATCTGTGCGGCCATCTTCTCCCGCGCCCCGTCCAGCTTGGCGGCCAGTTCCTCGTCGGACACGGCTAAAATCTGCGCCGCCAGCACCGCAGCGTTTTTGGCCCCGTTGATGGCCACGGTTGCCACGGGAATGCCGCTGGGCATCTGGACGGTGGCCAGCAGGGCGTCCAGCCCGTCTATGGCGCCCCCCTTCATGGGGATGCCGACGACGGGCAGGGTGGAGTTTCCGGCGAAGGTTCCCGCCAGATGGGCGGCCATGCCCGCCGCGCAGATGAGCACGCCGAAGCCGTTTTTCCGCGCGTTTTTAGCGAACTGCGCGGCGGCGGCGGGGGTGCGGTGGGCGCTGAGTATGTGGGCCTCATAGGGGATGCCGAACTCGTCAAGCTGGGCGCAGGCCCCCTTGACCACTGGCCAGTCGGAGTCGGAGCCCATGATAACGGCGACTTTTTTCATGTCAAGCCCTCCTTAATTGAAAATAAAACAGGCCGCCGCGCAGGTGCGGGCGGACCTGTATTGAGCGCTTCAGGCGGCGGATTTGGACGCAATGAGGCCGTGGAGACGGAAGCCCGGAAGGGCAGGGCGGAAACGCACCACGACAGCCACCTCATTTCCAAAAAGTCACCTTCATTTTAGCTAAAAAAGAGCCAAAAAGCAAGGGGTTTTTCCAAATTTGTAGGCTTGTACGATTCTCTGGGGCCGGGGAGGGCCGTCCATGGCGAAAACCTCAAAACAGCCCGGTCGCCTCCAAAATATTGGAGACCTGGGCGGCGCGGCCGGTCCAGGAGCACTGCCGGGCCATCTCCCGCCGCCGGCGGGGCAGGGAGGGGTCCTCCGCCAGCGCCGATTTGCACCGGCGCAGGAAGCCGGGGCCGTCGTAGGCGGTGGACACCAGCTCGGGGATGGCGTCGGGCACGCTGGGGTCCACCACAGTGACGATGGGTTTGCCTGTGGCCAGGTATTCGTACACCCGGGTGGGCACCACGTCGCCGGGGCGGTCAAAGCGGGGCAGGTCGAACAGCAGGTCGCAGCGGTACAGGAAGTCGGGCAGGTCCAGGGGGTTCACCGGCCCGGTGAGCACCACGTTTTCCAGCCCTCGGAGCTGCTCCGCCGCCGGTTTGGTTACCCGGCCTATGAGGGCGATGGTCCACTCCGGCCGGTGCCGCGCCAGATAGAGCAGGGGTTCCAGGTCCACCTGGCCGGTGACGCCGCCCACCCGGCCCAGCAGCCGGCGCCCGGGCAGGCCGGCCAGGGCGGGGGGGACGGTCCGCACCTTCTGTTGGAACAGCACCGGGTTCACTCCGTTGGGCAGCAGGGCGATATTGTCGCTACAAGGGGAGAGGCGCTTGATGAGGCCGAAGGAGGCGGCGAACACCACCTCGGCGTGGCGGGTGAGGTCGCTCTCCCAGTCCAGGAAGCTGTCGTCCCAAAAGCGGTGGCAGTCATATACCACCCCCCGGTAGGCCAGCTTGTCCAGAAACTGGGCGTGGGCAGGGGTGGTGCACCACAGCACCGGCTCGCGGAAGCGGTGCTTTTCCATCACCTGTTGGACATAGTCCGCCGCCCGGTCCAGCCTTCGGTGGTGGAGCACGGAGCCCTCCTGGGGGCCGGGCAGTGGAACGGGCAGGGTGTACGCCGTGATGTGGGCCCGGACCCGGCGGCCCTGCTCGGGCATGGGGACGCCCTTTCTGGGGGCGGGCTCGAAAAACAGAATCTGGGCGTCTCCCAGCCGGGCCAGAAGCTGTTGGGTGCGGTCGGTGCGGGCCCGCCAGGGGGCGTGGGCCAGACAGACGATCTGCTTCATGGGGATACCTCCAGCAGGCGGCGCAGAACGGTGGAGTTGTTTTCCTCCAGGCGGCGCAGGGCGTCTACGGCGGCGCGCAGGGAGTCTCGGTCCGCCCGGAGGGCCAGGGCCCGGTCCAGCATATCCCGGAGGCTGTCTCCCGTGAGCTTGTCCAGGTCCTGGCACAGCTCCTGGCCCATGTAGGCCAAAAAGCCGCTGACCTTTGGATCGTAGATGATGCCCACCAGGGGGACGCCCTGTCCGGCGGCGAACACCAGTCCATGGAGCCGCATGGAGATCACCGCCTGCATCCGGGAGGTGATGCCCAGCATCAGCTCGGAGCTGAGGGGCTCCCGCACCACGAAGGCTGGCCCGCCCTTCAGATGGGACACCACCAAGTCGGCGGCGTCCCCGTCGGTGATGTGGTTGACGGACAGGAAGACCGGGGTCAGGCCGTAGGCGTCCCTGGCGTAGCGCACCGCCTCCGCGATGACGGGCACCTTGGCCTCAAAGCCCCGCCAGGTGCGCAGGCAGACGCCCAAATAGGCGCCGCCGGGGTCCAGCCCCAGCTGGGCCATCAGGGCGTCGGTCTCCCCGGGGGCGGCGGGCTGGAGGGAGAGCACAGGGTCCGCCGCCAGCACGATCTCCGGCTTGTCCACCCCGAACCGCTTCAGCTCGGCCAGACTGGCGTCCTCCCGGAGGGTGATGGCGTCCACGCAGCGGTTGAGCACCCGGCGGACCAGGGCGGCGTCGCCCAGGCGCTCCACCGGCCCGATGCCGCAGCCGTACATCAGCACCCTGCAGCCCCGGCTGTGGGCGGCGCGGAGGGTGAACAGGTAGTACAGCAGGCTGCGCCGGGAGGTGGCGTCCTGGATGAGGCTGCCGCCGCCGTTGATATACAGCCGCACCCGGTCCATGGCGCCGAGTATGCCGGGTATGTCGAACATGTGCAGCGCCTTGACCCCGTGGCGGACGGCGGTCTCCTCCGGGTTCCGGGACAGGACGGTGAGCTCCTCGTCCCCGGCGGCGGCGCGCACCTCCCGGAGGATGGCCTTCAGGATGGCCTCGTCCCCGGTGTTGCCCAGCCCATAGGAGCCGCAGATGAGGATTCCCCGCCGCTGATTCGATTTTGAAGCCTGTTGGCCCATAGCTGTCGCTCCTCTGATCGGCGGCATCCGTCACAGCCCCAGCAGGCGGTCCGCCAGCCGGGTGATCTCGCCGTTGTAGTCCGCCAGGTCGTCATAGACCTTGTGTTCCGGCTTTTTCGCCGCCGTCAGCGCCTGGACGATGTCCTCGCACCCGGTAACGCCGGGGTTGTAGGCCTCCAGATTTTTGGAGATATAAAGGGGCAGGCCCAGGGCCTTGGCCTCCCAGATGACCATGCCCTGCCCCTCGTACCGGGAGGTGAGCACAAAGCCGTCCATCTGGTCCATGTAGCAGAAGGGGTTGGTCTGGTTGCCCAGCAGGGTGACATACTCGCCCAGGCCCAGCTCCCTGATCTGTCCCTCCAGAGCGGCCCGGTCAGGCCCGTCGCCGATGAGATAGAAGTGGA
The DNA here is from genome assembly GCA_947383145.1 of uncultured bacterium. Lineage (GTDB taxonomy): Bacteria > Bacillota > Clostridia > Oscillospirales > Oscillospiraceae > Enterenecus. The sequence continues at coordinate 86,836 of CANDCH010000004.1, read as the reverse complement.
AATCCCGGCGGTTTTTCTTCACCTGGTCCAGATAGCCCATCAGCAGGTCATAGCCCTTCTGGTGGCAGAGGCGTCCCACGGAGCACAGGTTGAGCTTGGCCGGATCTACGGAGAAGTCCACCGAAAGCTTGGCCTTGCGGAAGATCTCGCCGGTGTCGATGTGGTTGGGGATGGGGGTGATGGGCTTGTCCCAGATGCCGGACACCCGGCGGAAGCCGTCCACAATGCCGGGGGAGACGGCCGCGAACTCGTCGTAGTGCCGCAGCTTTCCCCGGAAGAAATGCCACAGAATGCGGTATTTGGGTTCGTTTTTTCGCTTGATCTCCACGTCGTTGTGAATCCACATGACCCGCTTTTTGGCGTTGGCGTTGACCACGCCCGCGGCGCACTCGTTTTGATAGCTGTTGAAATCCACCGCCACGTCGTACTCCCTGCCGCCGGTGACGTCCCCCAGCAGGCGGCGGGCCAGACCGAAGTAAACCACCCGGAAAAAACCGGGGGCGGCGGGCAGATACTTGATTTGGAGGTTCTCGTGGGCGGGCAGGTCGAAGAAGCACTCCCGGTCGAACAGGTAGACATCAACGCAGCAGCGGCTGAGGTCGATGTCGTTGAGGATGTTCACCAGAGATTTCTGCACCCCGCCCACCCGGAGGTCGGTCTGAAAGAACGCGATGTGTTTCATGGGGTTGGCCGCCTTTCACAGTGACATATGGTGGGGGATCGTCCCATATTATAGTACGTTCCCTGGAGCTTTGCAAGGCGCCGCCGGGGAAGGGGCTTGCCAACGGCGGCGGGATGGGCTAAAATGGTATCCGTGGGCCAGACGGCCCGTATGCCAGTATACAGGCAAATTCCTCCCAGGTCAAGGGAGAAAGGGGGCATTTCCATGCCGGAAGTGATTCAGCAGCTGGACCAGCGGGCGCTGGTGTGGATCGCGGAACATCTGCGGGGCGGCTTTCTGGACCCGCTCATGGAGTTCTACACCCGGTTGGGCGACGGCGGCCTTCTGTTTATCGGGCTGGCGCTTCTGCTTCTGTGCTTCAAGCGGACCCGGAGGGCGGGGGCCTCGGCGCTTTGCGCCATGCTTATCGGGCTTGTGGCGGTGAACGTCACCATCAAGCCTCTGGTGTCGCGGCCCAGGCCCTGGCTGGTCATCGAAAATTTTGCCAGCCTGGTGCCGGAGCACGACCCCAATTCCTTCCCGTCGGGCCACACCAGCGCCGCCTTTGCCTTTGCCCTGGCGGTGTGGGCCGCTGCGCCAAGGCGGTGGATCAGAATTGCGGCGGTGTGTGCCGCCGTGCTCATGGGCCTGTCCCGGCTGTATGTAGGGGTCCATTTTCCAAGCGACGTGCTGGCAGGGGCGGCAATCGGCTCACTGTGCGGCTTGCTGGGGGCGTGGGCGGTCAGACGGGCGTGGGAGCGGGTCCGGCCCCGTCCGCAAGCGCCAGAATGACCGCCTGGGCCAGCAGCAGCCCCGCCGCCGCCGGGACCCACATGGCGCTGGCGGGGACGGAACGGCGGCCGGGGGGCGGGGCCTCGTCCCCTGCCTCGGCGCTCCGGGCAGGCTCGGGGGAGAACACCACCTGATGGCGGGAGATGCCCCGCCGGCGCAGCTCCCTGCGCACCACCCGGGCCAGGGGGCACCCCTCGGTCTGCGATATGTCGGCGATGCGCAGCAGCTGGGCGTCCCGCTTGTTGCCGGTGCCCAGGGCGGAGATGATGGGGACGCCCCGGGCGTGGGCTGTCTCGATCAAATCCAGCTTGCAGCTCACCAGGTCGATGGCGTCCACAATATAGTCGTATTTCGCGGTGAAAAACTGTTCCCGCGACCCCGCCTCGTACCGGGCGCAAAGGGGGTGGAGCACGCAGTCCGGGGCGATATCCCGAAGGCGCAGGGCGGCGGCCCGGGCTTTTTCCATGCCCACGGTGGAGCGCAGGGCGGCGGCCTGCCGGTTCAGGTTGCTCACCGACACCGTGTCCTGATCCACCAGGGTGAGCTCTCCCACGCCGGAGCGGCACAGGGCCTCGGCGCACCAGCTCCCCACGCCCCCCAGGCCGAACACCGCTACGTGGGCGGAGCGCAGCCGGACCATGGCGGGGGAACCCAGCAGCATCCGGGTGCGGATGAATTGATCCTCCATATTGAAATGCCTCCTTGGGTTTGGAAAAGGGGCCGGACACATAGTCCGGCCCCTTTTTGACGTGCGCAGTTACTTGCCGAGATAGTCCGCGCCGCCGGCCAGGGCGGTGGGATAGGCGGCGGCCAGCTGGTCGATCCAGTCCTGCTGGCCCTCGGTGGTCAGGGTGTTGCGGACGGAACCCATCCAGACGGGCTCGTTCTCGCCCACATAGTACATCAGGTGGTAGCCCCAATATTTGTTGCTGTCGGAGTCGGCCGCGCTGTGCTGGACAACGCCCACGTCGCCCGCCGTGCGGCCGTCCTCATAGATCCAGCCCAGGAACTCGGGGACCAGGGAGGTATTGCTTCTGGCGATGCGGGTGTACAGGCCGCCGGTGGTGCCGTCGCCGTCGTCGGACTTCTCGTTGGCCAGGGCGGCGAAGGCGTCCTCGGTCTTGGCACCGCCCTCGTACTCGGCCTGGATGGCGTCGATCTTCTCCTTGGCGGCGGCCCAGGCCTCGTCGGTGGGGGCAACGGCGTGGCCGTCCTCGTCGGTGGTGGTTTCGGCCAGAATGGCGATGTGGCGCACATCCCGGGTGGGCTCCTCGTCGCGGTAGCGGTCATGGAAGGCGACGACATAATAGCCGCTGTCTGTCTCCACCAGCTGGCAGTCCTCCTTGTTCAGGGCCAGAAGCTGCTTGCTGTAAGCGGAGTTGATGGAGCCGGTGCCCACGGTCTTGATGTGGTCGCCGGAGCTGGTGGGATTGAAGTGCTCCTTCAGGTGAGCCACCTCCTCGCCCTCCTTGAGCTCGGCCATGGCGTCCTCGGCGCTCTGCTTGGCGTTGGCCTGGGCCTCGTCCTTCAGCTTCTGGAGCTCGTCCTCGGGGATGTCGGCGCCGTCCTCGTCCTTGCTGTTCACGCTGGGAACGGCGAAGTAGAGGAAGGAGTACTCGATGGTGTCCAGGCCGTCGGCGTTGTCCTTGTAATAATTCTCCAGATCGGCCTGGGTGAAGCTGTCGTACAGCTCATCGGCCTTGTCGCTGGCCGCCAGCCGGGCCATCAGGAAGCGGGCGGTGAGGGACTCGTAGATGCCGGCGCTCATATAGGGGCCGTAAACGCTGCGCAGGTAGGCGGAGTAGCTGTATCCGTAAGAGGCGGCCTCGGCCTTGACGCTGTCGATGGTGGCGTCAAGGTTGTCCTTGATTTCGGACTCGCTGTGGCCCAGCTTTACGGCCTCGTCGGCCAGGGCCAGCTGCTGCTGGGCGTTGTTCAGGGCGGTCTCCAGGAAGTAATCCCGGAAGGTGACGCCCTCCGCCTCGTTGTAGAACTGGTCCTCGTCGGACTTGGTGGTGTCAAAGCCCAGGCTGGCGCTGAGGTAGGGGTTGGCGTAGGAGCTGCGCACGCCTTGGTAGTAAAAGCTCAGCTCGGCGGTGGACAGGGACTGCCCGCCCAGAGTGGCGGCGGAGGCCCGGCCCTGGAAGAAGCCGGAGCGCCACACAAGCAGGGCGATCACCAGGACCGCGATGACGGCGGCGGTTACGGAATAAATGATAGTCTGGCGCTTGCGGGCGGCCTGCTCCTGCTGGACCTTTGCGGCCTTGGGGTCGGGACCGGCGCCCTGGCGCTGCTTTTTCTCTCTGGATGCGCTCATGGTATATCAATCCTCTCAGTGTTCGTAGTGGTGGCGGCGGGCCGGGAGGCCCGTCCGGTCCCGGCGGTGCCGGCTGCATTTTATTTGAAAAACACAGCCCCCGCAGGGCGCTGCCTGATATTATAGCATGGCAAAACCGCCGTTGCAAGGTTAAATTCGTCCGCCGATGAAAATTCACAAATTCGGGGACGAAAAAGCAGGCGGAGGGGCCCGCGGCCTCTCCGCCTGGTCTGTCTGATAGAACCCCCGCCGTGGCCGTGCCGCCCCATTAAAAACCTGCACAAGAATGCAGGTGGGTCGCCTCCGCTTGGCATTACCGCTTCCAACGTCCAGGTGCCTCCGAAGAGGGCCGGGAGGCCTGCGAACCGCCGCGCGAGTGGAGCGTCCCGTTTTAAAAATGTGGGTTTTAACAGGGCAGGTTCACGTAGTTAGAACCCGGCAGGGGTAAATGCGTGTAGCCGTTGCGAGCAGCGGACTAACTCCGAAGCGCAGGGAAAACCGAGAAGGGCCGCAGGCCCTGGAGCGGTTTTCCCGAAGTCGGAGGAGTTAGGACCGCGTCGCGAGCAGGCGAAACGTAGGTGCGGTACACTTATCAGCCTGTGCCGCGCGCCGCAAACAGGCGATGCGCAGGCGGGACATGACCGAGCCGCCGCACAGCGGACTTATTCCCCGTCCTCCTCGTCCTCCGCGAACAGCTCCTCCATGAACTGTTCATACACGGCGTTGAGCTCCTGCTCGTCGTCGATGTCGGCCAGAAGCTGTTCGCCGTCCTGTTGGACGGCCTTGAGAAGAATCAGGCCGAAATCCTCGTCGTCCTCGTCCATATCGGCGGGGACAAACGCCATATATTCCTGGCCGTTATACTCCAGGGTGCCCAGATGCTCCAATTCAAATTCATTGCCCTCGTCGTCGGTGACCGACACAAAATCCGGGCCGTATTCCTCGCTCATGACCTCAGGCCTCCTTCCAGAGGCGGGCGCGCCGCCTATGCCCCTATTGTAACGGCTCCCGGAGAAAATTGCAAGAGGAAACATAAATTTTTCACGGAAAACCGGCGCCGGACTGTGCCGCTTCCCGTCGTTTCGCCCAGGGTGGACAAATGGGTTTCTATGTGGTATAATATCCCGCGAATCGCGCTGTGCGCGGGAGCCTGCGCCCCGGAGAGAGGGACCCGGACCATCCCGCCAGGGGTGGGTCTAACACATCGGAGGGATCTCAAAAATGGCAGATATCAACCAAAACCGCGCCCCCGAGCGCCGTGAGCCCCAGGGCGGAGGACAGGCTCGGCCCAAGCGCAAGCGCCGCCGCCGGCCCATTGTGCTGACCATCCTCATCCGCCTGCTCCAGGCCGTCGGCACCCTGCTGCTGGTGGGGATCATCACCGGCTGCTTTATGGCCTGCTTTGCCGTGGTCTACGTGCGCACGGCGGTGATGCCCAGGACCTACATGAACCTGGACGACTACACCATGGACGAGAATTCGGTGATCTACTATGTGGATCAGGCCACCGGCAACTTGGTGGAGCTCCAGACCCTGGTGGGCAAGGAGAACCGGGAGATTATACAGTATGAGGACATCCCGGAGGACCTGATCAACGCCTTCATCGCCGTGGAGGACAAACGATTCCCCACCCACCACGGGGTGGACTGGACCCGCACCGCGTCCGGCCTGCTGCGGCTGTTCACCGGCGGCAATATCCAGGGCGGCTCCACCATCACCCAACAGCTCATCAAAAATCTCACCGACTACGACGATATCACCGTCACCCGGAAGATTGTGGAGATTTTTACCGCGCTGGAGCTGGAGAACAACTACAAAAAAGAGGATATTCTCACCACCTACATGAACTACATCTTTCTGGGCAACAAGTGCTCCGGGGTGCAGGCCGCCGCCAAGTACTACTTCGGCAAGGATGTGTGGGACCTGTCCCTGGCGGAGTGCGCCAGCCTCGCGGGCATCACCAACAACCCGTCTCTCTACGCCCCCTATGGTACGGTGGAGGTGGTGCGCTATCGGTGCCAGAACCCGGAGTGCAGGCTGTACTCCCTGACCAAGGACCCGGTGTGCCAGTACTGCGGGGCGGAGAACTCCTATGACAACGGCTCGGTGTGGACCAACCGGGACTACAACAAGGCCCGTCAGGAGACCATCCTGAAGCTGATGGCCGACCCAGAGATATCCCCCAACGGGGCCTATATCACCGAGGCGGAGCGGGACGCCGCCATCGCCGAGCCCCTGGTGTTCCAGCGGGACAGACAGGACGCGCCGGAGGACCCGGAAAACCCGGATCAGGCCGAGGACAGCAAGCCCGCCACCGTCTATTCCTGGTATGTGGAGGCGGTGATCAACGAGGCCATTGAGCTGATGAAGGAGACCTATCAGATCAACGACAAGGCGGCCTCCCAGCGGGTGTTCAGCGGCGGCCTGTCCATTGTGTGCGCCTACGACCCCACCGTTCAGGCGGCGGTGGACACCGTGTTCAACAACCGGGAAAATTTGGACCAGGTGTCCAAGCGGACGGGCCAGCGGCTCATGTCCGCCATCTCGGTGGTGGACAATGAGACGGGCTATGTGGTGGCCATGGGCAGCACCGAGGAAAAGACGGTGAACCGGGGCTGGAACACCCCGGTGGACACCAAGCGCCAGCCCGGCTCCTCCATTAAGCCCCTGTCGGTGTATTCCCCGGCGCTGGAGATGGGGCTCATCACCCCAGCCACCATCATCGACGACAGCCCCCAGGAGCTCAACGGAAAGCCCTGGCCGGTGAACGTCACCCCCACCTACAAGGGGCTGACCACCGTGCTGGACGGCGTGACCAACTCGCTGAACACAGTGGCGGTGCGGGTGCTCCAGCAGGTCACCCCCCAGGAGTCTTACAACTATATGGTGGAGCGCTACGGCTTTACCTCCATGGTGCCCTATCTGGAGACCTCCACCGGCCAGATCAAGTCGGACATCGAGCTCAGCCCCCTGTCCATGGGCGGCCTGACCAAGGGCGTGTCCACCTTTGAAATGGCGGCGGCCTTCGCCACCTTCCCCAGGGACGGCGCGTTTACCAAGGCCGCCACCGTGCTGGAGATCCGGGACGCCAGGGGCCACATGGTATTGGACAACAAACCGGAGATGAAATTCGTCGTCCAGCCCAAGACCGCCTATTATATCAACTCCCTGCTCACCAACGCCGTCACCTCGGGCACCGGCACCCGCGCCCGCATCTCCGGCCAGACGGTGGCGGGCAAGACGGGCACCACCAGCGACACCTACGACTATTGGTTCTGCGGCTACACCTCCTACTACACCGGGGCCGTCTGGACGGGCTATCCCAACAGCGAGGTCATCAACTATAACTACCATAACCCCTCGGTGGACCTGTGGCAGAAGGTGATGTCCATCCTCCACGAGGGGAAGGAGAACGCGGCCTTCACCGTGCCGGACACCCTGAATTCTTACAACATCTGCCGGGACTGCGGCAACCGGGCCCTGGCGGAGTGCGAGAACGACATCCGGGGCAGCCGGGTGCAGGCCTTCCGGCTGTTCGCCGAGGACGCCCCTCAGGAGTACTGCGACTGCCACAAGCCGGTGAAGGTGTGCGTGGACAGCCCCATTCTCAACGCAGACGGGGAGGCCACCGGCCGCTATCACCTGGCGGGGGAATTCTGTCCGGCGGAGACCGTCAAAACGGTGTATATGGTGGACTTCCACCGGGACGTGCCCTCCTCCGTCCGGGTGGGGGATACCAGCGCCCTGCTGGGCTGGTACGACACCCTGGAGCACCCCCAATGCGACGTTCACACCGGCGAGCCGCTGCCCTCGGACCCGCTGCCCTCGGACGAACCCGGCGTGACGCCCACGGACTGGCCGTTCCCGCCCCCGGAGCAGAGCGACCCGCCCATCGTTCCGCCCACGGCGGACCCCTGGCCCACGCCGGAACCCTATCCAACCTTTGACCCGCTGCCCACCTTCGACGTCCCGCCGGTGGACCCGTATCCCGACCAGACCTATGTCCCCGCGGGAGGAGACGAGGATTTTCCCAAGCCCAGCTGGCTGATGCCCTGAGCGCAGGAAGCGCGCTCATCGAAATTTCAGGCCGTCCGGCGTTTTCGCCGGACGGCCCAGTTTGTCGAAAAATTCTTTTCGACAAACCGGCTGATTGAATGTGAAAGACACCTCTCCTGGGTTTCTTTCACACTATTTTTCTTCCCGCTCCCGGTAAGCTGCGCACTTTATCAACAGTCTGGGCCGTTTTTGGAAGCGCCATTTGCTTCATTCCGCTAAAGAAAGGGGCGCGGAGCGGGAAAGGTTTGGTGAAAAAGCAGGGAGACCGGCGATTGATATCTGCCTAAAGATATGGTATAGTCTAAGAAATCTGGGAATAGAGGCTTTTTCCCAGTCTGAAAAGCATATCCCCGGGCCGCGCGGCCCGATGGAAGGAATGACTGGCAATGGTAAATGTGGCGATTCTGGGCTTCGGTACGGTGGGCTCCGGCGTGGCCGAGGTGCTCACCGGCCACGAGAGCAGCATCGAGCGCAAGGCGGACGGGCTGATCCGGCTGAAATATATCCTGGACGTGCGGGATTTTCCCGGCAGCCCCTTCGCGGACCGGTTTGTGAAGGATTTCAGCGTCATTGAGAACGACCCGGAGGTGGATGTGGTGGTGGAGACCATCGGCGGGGCCTCCATCGCGCTGGACTTCACCAGAAGAGCCCTGGAGGCGGGCAAGAGCGTGGTCACCTCCAACAAGGAGCTGGTGGCCACCTGCGGCTATGAGCTCACCCAGCTGGCCAAGGAGAAGGGAGTCTGCTACCTCTTTGAGGCCAGCGTGGGGGGCGGCATCCCCATCATCCGGCCCCTGAGCCAGTGCTTGGCCGCCAACGAGATTTTGGAAATCTATGGAATTCTGAACGGCACCACCAACTATATTCTGACAAGAATGATCCGGGCGGGCCTCACCTTTGACGCGGCGCTGGCGGAGGCCCAGGAAAAGGGCTACGCGGAGCGGGACCCCTCCGCCGACGTGGAGGGTCATGACGCCTGCCGGAAGATCTGCATTTTGGCGGATATCGCCTTCGGACGGCACATCACCCCGGACCAGGTGCCCACCCAGGGCATCACCGGGGTGACTCTGGCGGACGTGGATTACGCCGAGAGCGCGGGCAAGAAGATCAAGCTGCTGGGCCGGGCCATCCGCCGGGAGGACGGCAGGGTGTGCGCCTATGTGGCCCCCCATCTGGTGGACCAGTCCGACCCGCTGGCCGGAGTGGAGGACGTGTTCAACGCCATCTCCGTCCGGGGGGACGCCATCGGCGACGTGATGTTCTATGGCCGGGGGGCGGGCAAGCTGCCCACCGCCTCCGCCGTGGTGGCGGACGTCATCGACGTGGCCCGGAACATGGGCCACCGCAAGGCGCTGTCCTGGGAGCCCGGCGGGGAGGACGCGGCCTGCGGCGTCCGGGAGCTGGAGAGCCGCTGGTATGTCAGGGCCGCCGCCACGGCGGACGAGCTGCGCGCCCGGTTCCCCGGCTGCAAGCTGCTGGCCCGCAGGGAGAGCGGCGGGCTGGAGTCCGCCTGCCTCACCGAGGGCGGGTTTACCCAGGCGCAGGTGGAGGAGCGGCTGGCGGGGCTGTCCGTGTCCAATATCCTGCGGGTGCTGGACTGACAGGGGCGCGGAGAAGCGGCTCCATATGTCCCGCTTCCGCATAAAATAGAGCGCCGGGATAATGCCGGCAATTTCCAGACGGGATGGGAAACCCTTGAGAGGATGAAGAACTTATGGCTTTGATTGTACAGAAATTCGGCGGGTCCTCTGTGGCGGATGCGGAAAAGCTCCGCAACGTGGCCCGCATCATCACCGATACTTATCAGAAGGGAAACAGCGTGGTGGCGGTGCTGTCCGCCCAGGGCGACACCACCGACGACCTCATCGGCAAGGCGGCGGAGATCAACCCCTCCGCCTCCAAGCGGGAGCTGGATATGCTTCTGTCCACCGGCGAACAGATCTCCTGCTCCCTGTGCGCCATGGCCATTGAGGGCATGGGCTTTCCTGTGGTGTCGCTCACCGGGTGGCAGGCGGGCTTCCGCACCAACTCCGGCTACGGCAACGCCCGCATCAAGCGGGTGCAGGGGGAGCGCATCCGGGCGGAGCTGGACAAACGGCGCATCGTCATCGTCACCGGCTTCCAGGGCCTGAACAAGTACGACGACATCACCACCCTGGGCCGGGGCGGCTCGGATACCTCGGCGGTGGCCATTGCGGCGGCGCTGGGCGCGGACCTGTGCCAGATCTATACCGACGTGGACGGCGTATACACCGCCGACCCACGCCTGGTGTCCGGCGCCCATAAGCTGGACGAGATCACCTACGACGAGATGCTGGAGCTTGCCACTCTGGGCGCCCAGGTGCTCCACAACCGCTCGGTGGAGATGGCCAAGCGATACAACGTGAATCTGGAGGTGCTGTCCAGCTTCTCCGGCAAGCCCGGTACTAAAGTGAAGGAGGTCGTGAAGACCATGGAAAAATCCCACATCAGCGGCGTCGCCAAGGATAAAAATATCGCCCGCCTGGCCCTGGTGGGCCTGGAGGACACCCCGGGCATCGCCTATAAGATTTTCTCTCTGCTGGCCAAAAATAACGTCAACGTGGACATCATCCTCCAGTCCATCGGCCGCAGCGACACCAAGGACATCAGCTTTACCGTGGCCAAGGGCGACATGGAGCTGGCCCAGCGGCTGCTGGAGGAGCACCGGGACAGCATCCGGTTCGACCGCATCGACGTGTCGGACAACATCGCCAAGGTGTCCATCGTGGGCGCGGGCATGATCAACAACCCCGGCGTGGCCGCCGCCATGTTTGAGGCGCTGTTCAGCGCGGGCATCAACATCAACATGATCTCCACCAGCGAGATCAAGGTGTCCGTACTGGTGCACATCAGCGACGCGGACCGGGCGGTGCAGGTGATCCACAACCGCTTCTACGACGAGTTCAACGGCGCGCAGTGACGGAAAACGCCCAATAAACGCCGCCCCGGTTGTCCCGGGGCGGCGTTTTTATGCTATGAATGGGGCGGCGGGGGAGCGGCGGCGCCGCCCCGGTCAGGGGCCCTGCTCCGCCTCCAGGTGGTAGCCCAGCCGCCGCACCGCCTCAATGCGTATGTTGGAGCCGATGCTGGCCAGCTTCTTGCGCAGAAAGCCCACATACACCTCCACGTGGTTTTCCACGGCGTTGGAGTCATATCCCCACACCCGGGCCAGGATGGCCTCCTTGGGGAGATTGCGCCCCTTGGCCTGCATGAGGCAGCGCATCACCTCAAACTCCCGGGCGGACAGCCGCACCCACTTCTCCCCGCAGGCCAGGGTGGAGGCGGCCAGGTCCAGCGCCGTGTTGCCGAAGGTGAGCTCGTCCACCTGCCCCCCCTGGCGGCGGAGCAGGGCGTTGACGCAGGCCAGCAGCTCCCGGGTGTCGAAGGGCTTGGAGAGGTAGTAGTCCGCCCCGGCGTTGAGGCCCTCCACCCGGTCCTCCAGCTGGGAGCGGGCGGTGAGCATGAGGATGGGCACGGCGCACCGCGCCCCCCGGAGCTGCCGGGCGGCCTGCCGGCCGTCCAGCTTGGGCAGCATCACGTCCAGGATGACGAGGTCGTATACCCCCAGCAGGGCATACTGCACCCCCGCCTCGCCGTCAAAAGCGGCGTCCACCTCGTAGCCCCTGCCCTCCAGCAGGGCCCGGAGGGAGTCGGACAGGGGGCGGTCGTCCTCAACGATGAGTATTTTCATGGGAACTCCTTCCTGGGCGGCCGGGAGGGCTCAGCCCTCCGCCGCCAGCGCCGCGCAGAGCTGGTACAGGGTGGTCACCCCCGCGCCGGTGGCCCCCGGAGTCTGGTACTCCCGGCGGGGCCGGTCCGTCCAGGCGGTTCCGGCGATGTCCATGTGGACCCAGGGCACATCCTCCGCGAAGGCCCCCAGGAACAGCCCGGCGGTGATGGCGCCGCAGCCGTCGCTGGACTGGTTGGACAGGTCGGCCGCCGGGCTCTCGATCATTTTCTTGTACTCCGGGAAGTCGGGGAAGCGCCAGTACTGCTCCCCGGCCCGCCGGGCGGCGTCCAGCAGCTGGGCGCACAGCTCGTCGCTGTTGCTCACCAGACCGCCCACCGTTGGACCCAGGGTCCGGGCGCAGGCCCCGGTGAGGGTGGCGATGTCCACCACCCGGGAGGCGCCCTCCTTCTGGATGGCGTAGGTGATGGCGTCGGCCAGGATGAGGCGGCCCTCGGCGTCGGTATTGTTGATCTGGATGGTTTTGCCGGACATGGAGACAACCACGTCGCCAGGGAGCATGCTGTCCGGCGAGATGCGGTTCTCCACCGCCGGGACCACCGCCGTCACATTCACCGGCACCCGGTTCTCCGCCAGGGCCAGCACCGCGCCGCACACCGCCGCCCCGCCGGCCATGTCGGCCCGCATGGTTTTCAGTCCGCCGGAGGTCTTTAAATTATATCCGCCGGTGTCGAAGCACACCCCCTTGCCCACCAGGGCGATGGGCGCGGCATCCGGCCGCCCGCCCCGCCAGCGCAGCACGATGAGCCGTGGGGGATGGGCGGCGCTGTCCCCCACGGCGTGGAAGGCCCCCATGCCCAGGGCGCGGGTTTCCGCTTCGTCCAGTATCTGGACCTCTACGCCGACCCGCTCCGCCGCCTGGGCCATGGCCTGGGCCAGGAGCGCCGGGGTGAGCATATTTCCGGGGCGGTTGGTGAGGGTCCGGGCGAAGCACACCCCCCGGGTCACCGCTTCCGTCTGGGTCAGCACGGCGGCGGCGTCCAGCCCGTCCGCGCCGGTGAGGTATAGGGTGAAGGGCTTTTCCTCCGCCTGCTTCCAGGTCTCCTGCCGGTAACAGGCCAGCTCCGCCCCCTGGGCCGCGGCGGCCAGGCCGTCCGCGCCCAAAGCCCGCATTGAGGTTATGTCCAGCAAAAGGGACTGGGCCCCCAGCTCCCGGACGGTTTTTACCGCCTTGGCGATCCCTCGGCGGGCGGTTTCCGGGGTGGCGTCCCTGCCAAGGCTCATCACCAGGGCGCGGTCCTGTCCCACTGCCCGCAGGGACAGGGGGGCGGAGCCCTCAGTACACTCCATCGCCAGCCGCCAATCCGCGGCCTCCTGCTTCCAAAGCTGTATCATTGGCTTCAACTCCTAAACAATGTGATCTGTGTGATCTGTCCCGCGTGGATTCCAGGCCATTTTAGCCTCTTTTCCGCCGGTTGGCAAGTCTTTGCGGAAAAAATTCGGACGGTTTGAAAATCCTTGTTGCCATCCGGGGCGGAATATGATATATTACCTAAAAACAGGCGGCTGTTTTGGGGGTGAACGTGTTGAACATTCATGAATCCGCTGAAAACTATCTGGAGGCCATTCTGGCGCTGGGGGAGCGGGGGCCGGTGCGCTCTGTGGACGTGGCCCAGCATCTGGGCTTTTCCAAACCCAGCGTGAGCCGCGCCATGAGCCTGCTTCGGGAAGGGGGATTTGTGGTGATGGACACGGGGGGATTCCTCACCCTCACCGGCGAGGGACTGGAAATCGCCCAGCGCATCTATGAGCGGCACTTGCTGCTCACCCGCTGGCTGGTCCATCTGGGAGTGTCGGAAAAGACGGCCTCCGAGGACGCCTGCCGCATTGAGCACGACCTGAGCGTGGAGTCCTTCGACGCCCTCCGGGACCACATCAACCGGGACCTGGGCGTGATCTGAACAGGAAAAGCCGCCGCTGGCAGCGGCGGCTTTTGCGTTGGGCGGACCCGGGATTCCACTCCGGCCGCGCAAGCGGGCGGGGGAGCGGGGGACGCCCAGGCGGGCCTCAAACGCTTCTCTCGCCGGCGATGCTCCGGCCGAACAGGGCCCGGACCTCCTTCAGGCTGCCTGTCTGGCCCAGCGCCCACATCAGCTTGGTGACGGCGGCCTCCGTGGTCATGTCATATCCCTGGATGACCCCCTCCGCCAGCGCCTTCTGTCCCGCCTGGTAGAGGGCGAAGTTGCTGCTCTCGTACAGGCACTGGCTGCACACCACCACCGCCATTCCCGCCTGGGCGGCGGCGTGGAGCTTCTCAATCAGGTTGCGGCGGATGAAGTGGAGCCCTCCCGCGCCGAAGGCCTCGATGACCACTCCGCGGTAGTGCATTCGCAGCAGCATATCAAAAATCTCCGGGTCCAGCCCGGGGGTGAGCTTGATGAGAAACACCGCCTCGCACAGCTTGTCCCGCAGGCGGCAGGGGCCGTCCAGAGGCGGGACGGCCTCCGGGCGGACGCGCAGGCCCGAGCCGTCCACCTGGGCCACCAGGGGCCAGTTCACGCTGTCAAAGGCGCCGAAGGCGGTGGTATGGGTTTTCACGGCCCGGCAGCCCAGCATCACCCGCCGGTCAAAGGCCAGAAACACCCCGGGCTTGCCGGATGCCGCCATGGCGAACGCGGTGCGCAGGTTGTCCAGCCCGTCGGTGAGGGGGTGCTCGATGGGCAGCTGGGCCCCGGTGAGCACCACCGGGATGGGGATGTTGCGCACCATGTAGCTGAGCACGGAGGCGGTATAGGCCATGGTGTCGGTGCCGTGGGACACCACCACGCCGTCGAAGTCCTCCCGGGCCTCAAAGACGTGGCGGGCGATGAGCCGCCACTCCTCCGGCTGGATGTTGGACGAGTCCAGGTGCAGGATGTCCCGGACGGCGAGATCATAGCTGTCCGCCAGCGGGCCCAGGCAGCGGGACAGGGCTCCGCCGTCCAGGCCGGGGGCCAGCCCCTCGTCGGTGAGCCGGGAGGCGATGGTCCCCCCGGTGGTGAGCAGTAAAATGCGTTTCATGGGTGAAAGCGCCTCCTGTATTGTCATGAGAGCTCCGCGCCCGCCGTGGCCGGGCGGCGTCCGGCGGTTCCGCCGCCCAGTATAGCCCATTCGGAAAAGGTTTGCAAGTGTTGTAAATCGCTGGGAAAACTGGTATACTGAAAAAAACAGCTTTGGAGGAACGCGCTATGAAATACGACCTTCTGATTGTGGGCGGCGGTCCCGCCGGCCTTACCGCCGCCATCCACGCCCGGGCCCGGGACAAGTCCGTGCTGGTCGTCTCCAACGATCCCATGGCCTCCCCCCTGTGCAGGGCCCCCGCCATGGCAAACTACCCCGGGCTGCCCGGGGTTACTGGGCGGGAGCTGGTGGAGCGGCTGGTCAAGCAGGCCGGGAACCTGGGAGCGGAGCTCAAACGGGGCAGGGCTCTGTCTGTGATGCCCATGGGCGGCTCAGTGATGGTGTCGGTGGAGAACGACGCCGTGGAGGGACGGGCGGTCATTCTGGCTCCCGGCGTGTCCCGGGCGGCCCCTCTCCAAGGGGAGGCGGAGCTTCTGGGCCGGGGGGTGAGCTACTGCGCCACCTGCGACGGCATGTTTTACCGGGGAAAGTCCGTGGTGTGCGCCGGGGACGCCCCCGGCTTTGAGGAAGAGGTGGAATTCCTGCGCTCCATCGGCTGCGGCGTCGCCGTGAAGCGTCTGGCGGGTCTGTCCATTCTGGGGGAGGGCCGGGTGACGGGCGTGCGGGACGCGGCGGGGGAGGAGACCCCATGTGACGGCGTGTTCCTGCTGCGTGCCTCCATCGCCCCCGCGCGGCTGGCCCCCGGCCTGGAGACCGAGGGGGGCTATATCAAGGTGGACGGCCGCATGGCCACCAATCTGCCCGGCGTATACGCCGCCGGAGACTGCACCGGACAGCCCCTCCAGCTGGCAAAGGCGGTGGGACAGGGGCAGGCCGCCGCCCATTCCGCCATGGAGGAGATGGACTGACGGACGGGGCCTTTCCTAATTTTTCGTGAACTTCCTTTTCATGTATTGAAATTTCCCCGAAAAGATGGTAACATAGATTCATCACAGGGGGACTCCCCCCAATACCAAGTAAGGAGTGGTCAAAAATGGTCAAGGTTATCATGGGCCTGAAGGGCACCGGAAAGACCAAGCAGATGATCGACCTCATCAACACAGCGGTGGATACGGAGCACGGCAATGTGGTTGCCATCGCCCACAATTCCAAGCTGAACTATAAAATCAACTACAAAATCCGCCTGGTGGACACCTCGGACTACAGCATTCCCAACTATGACACCCTGCGGGGGTTCCTGTACGGCCTGTACGCCAGCAATTACGATATTACCCACGTGTTCATCGAGAGCCTGAACAAGCTGGTGCCTACTGTGGGCAATGAGGACGTGGAGCCTTTCCTGGCCTTCCTGGACGACTTCTCCCAGAAGACCGGCATCAAGTATACCATCTCCATCAGCGAGGACGCTTCCAAGGCCAGCGACGGCGTGAAGAAGTATTTTTGAAGCAAGCCAGTGTTGTCAGACCGGGCGGGCGGTGCCCGCCCGGTCTTTATTTTGACGGGGCGGCCCATCCGCCCCGCAGGGAGGTTTTTTTATGAACTGCACCCAGGCCATCCGCGCCCGGCGGAGCATCCGCAGGTTTAAACCAGACGCCGCCGTTCCCAGGGCGGACATAGAGGCCATGCTGGAGGCGGCCATGATGGCCCCCAGCGCCCGCAACTCCCGGCCCTGGGAATTTTTCGTGGTGGAGAACCCGGAGCTGAAGGCCGGCCTTCGCGCCGCCCACCCCTTTGCCTCCATGCTGGACACCGCCTCCCTGGCCATTGTGGTGTGTGCCCGGCCGGAGGATCAGAAGGGCGCGGTGTCCGGCTACTGGCCCCTGGACTGCGGCGCGGCGGTGGAGAATCTGCTGCTCCAGGCGGTGGACCTGGGCTACGGCGCGTGCTGGTGCGGCTGCTGGCCCAGCCCCAGGATTTCCAAAATCCAGGACATTTTAGGCGTTCAGTCTGTCCCTGTGGCCCTCGTCGCCGTGGGCGTGCCCGACGAGGACCCCCCGGCCCGGGGCTTTTACCAGCCGGAGAGAGTCGTCTGGCTGTGAGAATGGGCCCCCGGCTTATTTATGGAACGCGCGGCCTTTGGCGAGCGCGGACAGGAAGGAAGATGGAACCATGAGTGTGAAAAAAGGCTCCGCCCCGGAGCCCGCGAAGGTATCGGGCGTGGTGCTGCCCCGGGCCATCCATCTGGTCCCCATGGATCAGATTGCCGGCTTCGACGTCCGACCCGGCTTCTATGAGACCAACGGCGCCACCGCCATCCCCGGCGGCGTCAACTTCACCGTCCACTCCCACGGGGCCACCGGCATCGAGCTGCTGCTGTTTGAGCGGGAGAAGGACGAGCCCTTCGCGGTGCTCCCCTTCCCGGAGCACTACCGCATCGGCAACGTGTACTCCATGATCGTGTTCAAGCTGAACATCGAGGAGTTCGAGTACGCCTACCGGGTATACGGCCCCTATGAGCCGGACAAGGGTCTGGTGTTCGACCCCTCCCGCTATCTGCTGGACCCTTACGCAAAGGCGGTCACCGGCCAGAGCGGCTGGGGGAAAACCCAGCCCAACGGACAGCACTACAAGGCCCGGGTGGTGAAGGACGACTTCGATTGGGGCAATATGGGCCAGCCCCTCATCCCTATGGAGGACCTGGTCATCTATGAGCTCCATGTCCGGGGCTTTACCAAGGACCCCTCTTCCGGGGTGGCCCACCCCGGCACCTTTGCCGGACTGATGGAAAAGCTGGACTACCTCCAGGAGCTGGGGGTGAACGCCATTGAGCTGATGCCCATCTTCGAGTTTGACGAGATGCTGGACTACCGGGAGGTGAACGGGCGGAAGCTGTACAACTACTGGGGCTACAACACCGTCAGCTTTTTCTCCCCCAACACCAGCTACACCGCCTCCACCGAGTACAACCGGGAGGGCAACGAGCTGAAGCGGCTCATCCGGGCCTGCAAGGAGCGAAGGATTGAGGTCTATTTGGACGTGGTGTTCAACCACACCGCCGAGGGCAACGAGATGGGCCCCTTCTTCTCCTTCAAGGGCTTTGACAACAACATCTATTACCTGCTCACCCCGGAGGGATACTATTACAACTTCTCCGGCTGCGGCAACACCCTGAACTGCAACCACCCCATCGTCCACCAGATGATTCTGGACTGCCTGCGCTATTGGGTGACCACCTACCGGGTGGACGGCTTCCGCTTCGATCTGGCCTCCATTCTGGGCAGGGACGAGCACGGCGCGCCCATGGTGTCCCCGCCCCTGCTTCAGGCCATGGCCTTCGACCCCATTTTGGGGGACGTGAAGCTCATCGCCGAGGCGTGGGACGCTGGGGGGCTGTATCAGGTGGGCACCTTCCCTGCCTGGAACCGCTGGGCGGAGTGGAACGGCCGCTACCGGGACGACATGCGCCGTTATATCAAGGGCGACGGGGGGATGGCCCAGGCGGCGGCCCTGCGCATGACGGGCTCCAAGGACATCTACGACACCGCCGCCCGGCGCAACGCCTCGGTGAACTTCCTCACCTGCCACGACGGCTTCACCCTCCACGACCTGTACGCCTACAACGGCAAGCACAACGAGGCCAACGGCTGGAACAACACCGACGGTGCCAACGACAACAACAGCTGGAACTGCGGCGCGGAGGGGGAGACCGAGGACCCGGGGGTGAACGCCCTGCGCCGCCGGATGGTGCGCAACGCCTTTGCCCTGCTGATGTGCTCCCGGGGCACCCCCATGTTCCTGGCGGGGGACGAGTTCGGCAACACCCAGTTTGGCAACAATAACGCGTATTGCCAGGATAACATCACCTCCTGGCTGGACTGGTCCCTTTTGGAGAAGAACCGGGATCTGTTCCGATTCTTCCAGTATATGATCCGTTTCCGCAGGGACCACCGGGTGCTGCGCTGCGACATGAGCGGCGGGGCCTGCGGCTTCCCCGATGTGAGCTTCCACGGGGTGGCCCCCTGGCAGGAGAAATTCGGCCCGGAGGACCGCTATGTGGGGGTGATGTTCTCCGGGGCGGAGCGGAACGTGGGGCCCCAGGTGGTCTATGTGGCGTCCAACTCCTATTGGGAGGAGCTGAACGCGGCGCTTCCACAGCTGCCCGTGTCCATGCGCTGGGAGCAGGTGGTGGACACCTGGGAGGAGGAGCAGGCCGTCCGGCCGGTGGACGGCGGCTGCTTCACCATCGGTCCCCGCAGCGTGATGGTGTTCCGCGCCAGATGAGCGGGTTCCGGCAGCGGCAAGACAAAAACGGGCCGCAACGCTCAGCGTTGCGGCCCGTTTTGTCAATGTTCGGACGGATTGGAGCGGGGCGGATGCCCGGTTCAGCTCGCTTTCCCGCCTCGCCGCACGAATCGGATTTGGCATATATCGTCCCCCCGGGCGATGGTTGCGGGCAGGTCCAGCTCACAGCCGAAGCTCTCCGCAATGCCCCGGTCGCCGCACATGGCGTAGTCGCACAGCACCCGGAGCTCCTCGTCGGAGCAGCCCTGCTTCTGCCACGCCTTCACCAGGGGGCAGTAGTGAAAGTCGATGTCCAGATGGTCGTCGTCGCACCGCTTGATGTCCATCTCGAACACCCACTGGGCGAACTTGGAGAACAGGGCCTTTTTCAGGCCCTTGAGGGAGGAACCGCCTCCCGCCTTTTTCCGCAGCAGCCCGCCCTGATACAGCCCGCACCGGCGGATGGCGGCGGGGGCGTAGTCGCCCGGCGGGAAGCCCTCTTTCGCTGCCTCGTCGCACAGCAGGTACAGCCACAGCGCCCGGTGCTCCAGCTGCTCCCGGATGGCGGCGATCAGCGGGTTTTTGATCCTCGGCTCGTTTTTTACCTTGCTCATAATGCTCTCCCTTCCTCTGCAATCCCGGCGGCGCGCCTTGATTTCGGCGGAGCCGGCCGGGGCGATGACCCTATTTTACCAGAAAAACGGCAGGATGGCAAATCCCCCGGCGATGCCGCCGTCTGCGGCGGATTGCAATTGCAATCTTTCGCGGGATATGGTATACTTACCAAACTGAACTGCGAATCAGGCTTGGAAGGAGCGGATGAAAATGAGAATCATGAGCGGTGCGGCAAGGCGCTGTACTCTGGCCTGCCTTGCGGCAGTTATGGCGCTGTCTTTGGCGGGCTGTGGGAGCAAGAGCCCCCTGGACCCGAAGAACCCGGTGTCCCTTACGGTTTGGCACTATTACAACGGCTCCCAGCAGGCGGCGTTTGACGCGCTGGTGGAGGAGTTCAACGACACTGTGGGCCGGGAGAAGGGCATCTATGTCCAGAGCTATTCCCAGGGCTCCGTGCCGGATTTGGAGACGGCGGTGCGGGACGCCATCAACGGCAAGGTGGGGGCGGACGCCATGCCCGACATTTTTTCCTCCTACGCGGATACCGCCTATGAGGTGGAGCAGGCCGGAGCGCTGGCCGACCTGTCCGATTACCTCAGTCAGGAGGATTTGGAACGGTATGTGGACTCGTACATAGAGGAGGGGCGTATTGCCGCCGACGGCACCCTGCGCATTTTCCCCACCGCAAAGTCCACTGAGATCATGATGCTCAACAAGACGGACTGGGAGCCCTTTGCCCAGGCCACGGGGGCGTCGCTGGACGATCTGGCCACCATCGAGGGCGTGGCGGCCACCGCCAAGGCCTACTACGAGTGGACGGACGGCCTCACCCCCGGCGTGCCCGGGGACGGCAGGGCGTTTTACGGGCGGGATGCCCTGGCCAACTATTTCATTATCGGAATGCAGCAGCTGGGCGTGGAGATTTTTCAGGTGGAAAACGGCGAGGTCACCTTGAATACACCGAAGGAGGAGCTGCGCCGCCTGTGGGAAAACTACTACGTGCCCATGGTCAAGGGCTATTTTGGGGCCTACGGCTCCTTCCGTTCCGACGATGTGAAGACGGGGGATATCCTCGCCTATACCGGCTCCACCACCTCGGCCATGTATTTCCCGGATCAGGTGGAGCTGGAGGAGGACAGCCACGCCATCGACTATCTCGTACTGCCCGCGCCGGTGTTTCAGGGCGGGCGGCCCTACGCCGTGCAGCAGGGCGCCGGCATGGTGGTGAGCAGGTCGGACCAGCGGCGGGAGTATGCCTCGGTGGAATTCCTGAAGTGGTTTACGCAGCCGGAAAACAACCTGCGGTTCGGATGTGTGGCCGGCTACCTGCCGGTTCTGAAGGAGGCGGGCAGCACCCAGCGGCTGGACGACGCCATTGCGGCCCAGGACCTGTCGGTGGCGCCCAAGACCTATGACTGCCTGACCACCATTTTTGATGAGCTGGACGGCATGACCCTCTATACCAACAAGAGCTTCCAAAACGGCTCGGCGGCGCGAAAGGTGCTGGAGTACAATCTGGCGGACAAGGCGGCGGCGGACCGGGCGGAGGTGGCCCAGGCGGTGGCCGGAGGGATGAGCGTGGAGGAGGCGTCTGCGGACTATGTGTCCGGCGCGGCCTTTGAACAGTGGTACGAGGCCTTCTGCGGCGCGCTGAACGCGGCGGTCGGCAAATAAAGAATCATGAGAGAAAAGGGCAGAGCGCGGAAAAAGGCCACCATATTCCGAATGTTTCTGGCGCCGCTGATCGCCATTATGCTGGTGCAGGGCGGGATTACCGTGGGCACCCTGGTGGTCAGGCGGACGGCGAAAACACTGGAGGAGTATTCCGGCAGTATGATGAGCCGGCTGGTGGAAAACCGAAAGGTGATATTGCAAAACGATATGAATCAGCGCTGGGCCTCCGTTTATGAGCGGGAGGACCGGATGAACGCCGTTTTGGATCAGTATCTGGACCGGTGCGGCACGGGGCTGGAGGAAATCCTCCAGTCCCGTGAGCTCAGGAACGGCCTGTTGGAGGAGCTGTTTCCGGAGTGCTTGAATATTTTACAGAATAACGCCACAACCGGGGCCTTCTTGATTTTAACGGGGACGGGGGAACTGGAGGAGGGGGAGTTTGAGGGCTTTTTCATTCGGGACTCCGACCCGAATACCAATCCCGCCAACCGGTCCGACCTTTTGCTGGAGCGGGGAAGCAAGCACCTGTCCAGGGCGTGGAATATCCCGCTGGACACCAGCTGGACCACCCGGTTTCACATGGACGGTTCGGAGGACGCCGGCGCGCGTTATTTCTATGAGCCCTGGCGGGCGGGCGAGGCCTACCCGGAGGCCGACACGGCGGATTTGGGCTATTGGTCCCTCCCGTTTACGCTGGAAAAGGCCGGGGACCCCCATGAGATGATTGCGTACTCCATTCCCCTGCGGTATGAGGGGCTGACCTATGGCGTGCTGGGGGTGGAGATATCCAGCCAGAGCCTGTACAGCTATTTTCCCGCGGCGGAGCTGAACGACTCCCAGCAGTCGGGGTATATGCTGGCGCTGAAGCAGGACGGCGGATACCTGCCTCTGGTGGGCAAGGGAATTCTTTATGACCTGGTCCGGGCGGTGGAGGGCGGCTTTACGCTGCGGGAGACGGACTATGACGGGCTGGCGCAGGTGCGGGAGGCCAGCCTGAACGGGCAGGGTGTGTTTGCCGTGGCGTGTCCGCTGAGGCTGTACGGCAACAACGCTCCCTATGAGGATACGGAGTGGGTGCTGTTGGGCCTGGATACCGAGGAGGACCTGTTCGGCATGAGCCGGGAGCTCTATATCTGGATGATGCTCTCCGTTGCGATTGGTCTGGCCTTCGGCGTGGCGGGCATTTATCTGGTGGTCCGCCACCTGACCAGGCCGGTACAGCGGCTGATGGAGAGCATTATGGCGGGCCGTGCGGGGCTCCAGGGCTACAAGCCCTCCAATATTCTGGAGATCGACGCCCTCTACGACGTGGTGAACGACCTGACCCAGCGTCAGAAGGAGGCGGAAAACATCCTTCTGGAGGAGAAGGAGCGCTATAAAATGGCGCTGGAGTCCTCCAAAGACATCTTTTTCTCCTATGACCTGAACAGCGAAATGCTGGATCTGGTGAACAACCCCGCTATGAACGGACAGTGGCGGTGCAGCAATTTCGGGGGCAGCTTTATCGACCCGGCGTATATCTATGAGGCGGACCGCTCCCAGGCGGTCAAGGCGCTGCAAAGCGGCGCGGATGAGCTTTACGCGGAATTCCGGCTGAAATGGCCGGAGGACGCGGCGTATGAATGGGTGGCTGTGACCGGCCGCGCGGTTTACGACACCGACGGGCGGCGCTGGCGGCTGGTGGGCAGCATCCGCAGCATCCAGGAGCAGAAGGAGCGGGAGGCGGAACAGCTTCGGAAAAACAGGGTGGACGGCGTCACCGGCCTGTATGTCTACAGCGCCGGACTGGAGGAATTGTCCGCCTGCCGGAGGGAGCGGCCGGAGGGCGTGGCGGCCGATTTGTATCTGGACCGGCTGAGCCAGATCAACGAGAAGAACGGCATCGTATTTGGCGACATGATTCTGGAGGAGCTGGGCGGGCTGGTCCGGGAGCGCTGTCAGGCGCTGGAGGAGGCGGAGGGCTGCCGCACCGTGGCGCTGCGCCTGAACCGGGACGAGTTTGTGCTCTGGCTGGAGGGCATGACCGAGGCGCGGGCGGAGCGGTTTATCCGGGAACTGCTGGAGGCGGCCGCCGCGTGTTTTCAGGAGGAGACCTTTTCCGTCCGCGTGCGGGCTGGGCTGGCCGGGGCGGGGAAGGGGCAGGATACGGAGCGGTCCATCCGCATGGCCAAGCTGGCCCGGGGGCTGGTGCGCCCGGGCGCGGGGAGGCAGTATCTTCTGTTTGGAGCGCTCCCCCCGGAGCGCCGCGCTCCGCTGCCCCCGCTCCAGGCCCACGAGACCAACAGTCTGGGCTATGGCGACGAGGTGAGCCTGGTGTCGGTGGCCCTGAACCTGTTTGGCAAGGGGGCCGACTTCCCCGCCCAGATGGCGCTGATGATCCGTAAAATCGGGCGGTTTTACCGCGCGGGGGGCGTGCAGGTGTCACTGCTTCGTCCGGATTTCAATTCCAATTATCTCAGCTGCCAGTGGCGCCGGGATGGGACCTGCGCCGCCCAGAGCGTGACCAAGTACACGGAGGAGGAGAAACGGGCGTTTTTCACCTGGCTGGACGGGAAAGAGGTTCGGTATTTCTCTGAAGAGGACAGCCGCCGGGGGGTGTTTCAGCGGTTTTTGTGCGTGGAACGGGAGCGGCGGGGCGTGGTTCTGCCCATGTACGACGGCGGGAGCTACATTGGAAACCTGTGCATTTTGGATGTGCCGGCTTCCGTTATGGACGGTTCGGAGGCCTATCAGGATCTGGCGGAGCTGGGCCGGGTGATCCAAAGCCAGCTGAACCAGCAGCAGCACGACATTGCCAGCCGCGCAAAATCCGAGTTCCTTTCCCGGATGAGTCATGAAATCCGCACGCCCATGAACGGGATCATCGGCATGACGGCCATCGCGCTTCAAAAGGACCAGAGTCAGGAGCGGGTGATGGACTGCCTGCAAAAGATCCAGTCCTCCTCCGGCTACCTGCTTGGCCTCATCAACGACATTTTGGATATGTCCAAAATTGAGAGCGGGAAGATGAAGCTGGAGCCTCTGGACTTTGACATGAACGAGATGCTGGACACCATTCAGGAGCTGGTTATGCCGCAGGTTTCCGCCAAAGGGATCAGGCTTGTGCGGGATACTGTCCTGACCCACAGATGGTTTTTTGCCGATCGGATGCGGATCAGTCAGGTGCTGATCAACCTGCTTGGCAACGCCGTGAAGTTCACCCCCGCAGAGGGGCGGATTGTGCTTACCGTGCGGGAGCTGGAGTCTGTGGAGGAGGAGGCGCAGGTCTACTTCGCCGTCGCCGACACCGGCGTGGGCATCGCGAAGGAGGAACAGGAGCGGGTGTTCCGCGCCTTTGAGCAGGCGGGGGCCAGCCCGTCCAAGCAGCAGGGCACCGGGCTGGGGCTGTCCATCAGCAGCCGCCTGGTGCAGATGATGGGGAGCAATATCCGCCTGGACAGCGCCCTGGGCGAGGGCAGCACCTTCAGCTTTGCCATTCCGCTGGCCCTGGGCAGCCCGGTGGAGAGCCGGGACACGCGGGAGGAGCTCTCCTTTGACGGCCGCCGGATTCTGGTGGTGGAGGACAACGAGCTGAATGCCGAGATCGCCCAGTGCCTTCTGGAGGAGCGGGGCTTTGAGGTGGACTGCGTCTATGACGGCGCGCAGGCGGTGGAGCGCATCCGCACCACGCCGCCCGGAACCTATGACGTGGTGCTGATGGATATTATGATGCCGGTGATGGACGGCCTGGAGGCCACCCGGACCATCCGGGCCATGGAGCGGGAGGACTGCCGGACCCTGCCCATCATCGCCATGTCGGCAAACGCCTTTGACGACGACCTGAAAAAGTCCGTGGCCTGCGGCATGAACGGGCATCTGTCCAAGCCTGTGGAGGTGGATAAGCTGTATCAGGTGCTGGATGAGGCGCTGCGCCGCCCCCGCGTGGAGGCGCTTGACTGAGTTTCGGGATAATGGTATGATGTTAATTCCACCGCGCTCCGAAGCCCGCCGGCGGAGCGGAGAGCAGGGACGCGCGGCGGAACGGACGGAGCGCAGAGAAGAAGAGAAAAGGAGAGAGAATTTTGGAACCACAGAAAAAGCCAGACAAAAAAGGTCTCATTGCGCTGATTGCCGCGGTGGCCGTCCTGGCCAGCGTCGTGACCACGATGCTGGCGGGGATGTTCTCCGGTAAGAACAACCCGCCCGAGGGTTATGTGCCGGAGGGTTACGTGCCCGCGGGCTACATATCCGTTGAGGACGCCCGGGCCCTGATCTCGGCGGCCACCCTGTCGGCGGGCGCCATGCGTATGGAATTCCAGGAGATCTCGGGCGAGGAGGCCGAGCGGATCGCCCTCGGCGCCGACGAGCTCTGGGAAGCCTATGAGCGCAACCCCATGGGCGGCGAGGTGGACCAGCGGAATTGGGGCCGATACTCCAGCAGCATTGCCACCGAGGGCATGACCGCCGCCGAAAGGACCTTGTACGACCGCTACGACGCCTGCTGCCGGACATATCTGGAGACAGGTGTGAACGGCTACCGGGGCGGAGACGCCGGCAAGTATTTCTACTACGGAAACGCGGTCTCCTACGGCGACCTGAACCTGAGCAGGGACCAGGCTCAGGACCTGTTCTACTGGTTCAAGTTCAATAACCCCCAGTACTACTTCCTGCGCAATGGGGCGGCCACCTCCGGCACGTCCATGTTCCCCATGATGTACGAGAAGTTCGCCGACGGCGAGACCCGGACCAAAACCACCAACGAGCTGTTTGACAAGCTGGACGGCTGGATTGAGTCCATCAGCGACGACGAGGTCACCAGCTGGCAGAAAGAGCTGGCCGCCAACGACCTGCTGTGCCGCAAGCTGGAGTACGATGAGGACGAGCCCTTCTACCAGTCCATGTACTCCGCGGTTCTGCTGGAGCGGACGGTCTGCGCCGGCTACTCCGAGACCTTCTGCGCCATGATGAACGCCGTGGGCATCGACGCCATGGTGGCCCTCAACGACATCCACGCCTGGAACGTGGTCAAGTTTGACGACGGCAATTACTACGTGGTGGACGTGCTGTGGAATGAAAACAGCCAGGACAACGACTCCCCCAAGCGCACCTATTTCAACGTGGGCGAGATCACCGCCAAGGCCCGGGACAACGAGAGCGCCCAGCACACCTTCGGCGCGGAACTGGCAGACTGGGCCCCCAGCCTGTCCCAGAAGGATTACATCCCCACCGAGTACGACCTGAACGGCTCCGGCGGCGGGGAGCAGCTGGGCGTCCCTCAGAACCTCCGAGCCGACGGCGAGGACGACGGCAAGTCCATCCCCGTGGAGTGGGACCCCGTAGACGGGGCCGCCCAGTACACGGTGGAGCTGTACTCCGGCGACAAGGAGACCTTACAGCTCAGCAAGTCCTTTGAGGATACCGGCGTCAACGTCACCTACGGCTCCCACTCCTCCCTGGCGGTGCGGGTGCGGGCGGAGGACGGCGAGCGCGTGTCCGATTGGTCGGAGTTCCTGGTCCTCGGCACCAAGGCGGAGGCGGCCCAGCCCACCCCCACGCCTGCCCCCAAGATCACGGTGGCCGCGCCCAAAAACATCAAAATCACCAAGGACGAGCCGGACTCCACCCACTTCTCCTGGAACCCGGTGGACGATGCGGACCAGTACCAGGTGATCTTGTTCAAGGACGCCGAGTATACGGAGACCTGGCTGAGCAGCTTTCGGACGCAGGCCTCCATGGGCTATAAGACGATGACTTCCGGCAAGACCTATTATTACGGCGTGCGGTCAGTAAAAACCGTGGACGGCGAGGATTACTACTCCGACTGGACCTATTTCTCCCACACCACGCCCAAGGAGTCCGCCCAGCCCACGCCCAGCCCCACTCCCAAGCCCACGCCTACGCCCAAGCCCACCCCCGGCGTCACGCTGGAAGCGCCCAAAAACATCAAAATCATCAAGGATGACCCCACCAGGACCCGCTTCTCCTGGGACCCGGTGGACGGCGCGGACCAGTATGAAACCGCCCTGTTCAAGGACGCCAGCCACAAGGAGATCAAGGTTGGCGGCACGGTGGAGGATTTGGAGGACGGTTATAAATCGCTCACGCCCGGCAAGACCTACTATTACGGCGTCCGGGCGATGAAAACCGTGGATGGCAAGGACTACTATTCCGACTGGAGCTATTTCTCCCACAAAACGCCCGAGGAGGAGGCCGAGCCCACCCCCGGCGTCACGCTGGAAGCGCCCAAAAACATCAAAATCATCAAGGATGACCCCACCAGGACCCGCTTCTCCTGGGACCCGGTGGACGGCGCGGACCAGTATGAAACCGCCCTGTTCAAGGACGCCAGCCACAAGGAGATCAAGGTTGGCGGCACGGTGGAGGATTTGGAGGACGGTTATAAATCGCTCACGTCCGGCAAAACCTATTATTACGGCGTCCGTGCCATGAAGTCGGTGGACGGGAAGGATTACTATTCCGACTGGACCTACTTCTCCCACACCACGCCCAAGGGGGAGTGAAGTGTGTATCTCGAGACAAAGCGGTTGGTTTTAAGGCCGCACACGCCCGCCGATTTTGAGGACTATTTCGGGTACATCATGGACGGGGAGCTTCAGCGGATGCTGGGCCTGAACGGGGTGGAGGACCGGGAATCCGCTATGGAAACCTTCCAATGGCTGATGGACAATGTGGAATTTCTGGCGGTGGTCCGTAAGGAAAGCGGGAAAGCCGTCGGCCATATCTGTGTTCACCCGCCCTATGAGGGGCTGGCGGGCGAGCCGTCGTTCCGGGGAAAGCGGGGCGCTTCCCTCTCCTTCGCCATGGCCGCGCCGGAACGGCGAAAGGGCCTGATGGCGGAGGCGTTGGGCGCCCTGATCGAGAATTTATTTCGGGATGGGACAGTGGATTTCCTGGACTGCGAATATCCTTTGTTCAACGCTGCCTCCCGTGAATTGCAAAGAAAGCTTGGGTTCCGTTACTGGGGCGCGGAGCGGCTGGGGGATGTGGAGCTGATTGTCAACGTTTTGCGCCCGGAAAATTGAGGCCTTTCAGGGTTGACAGGACGGCGTGGATGTGGTATGATTCATCACATTAGCGAGCTAAAGAATTTGGAGGCAATCCCATGGACATCCATATCAACACCCCCGAGGGCACTCGGGACCGGCTGTTTTCCGAGTGCCTGGAGCGCCGTCAGGTGCAGTCCGCCCTGGTGGAGCTGTTCCGCCGTCGGGGCTATGCCGAGGTCATTACCCCTGAGGTGGAGTTTTACGACCTGTTTATTCAGTCCGGCAACCCCATTCCCCAGGAGTCTATGCTGAAGATCGTCGACCGCTCTGGAAAAATCATGGTCATGCGTCCCGACTGCACCGCCCCCATCGCCCGGGTGGCGGCCACCAAACTGAAAAATCTGGCCCTGCCCCAGCGGCTGTACTATGACCAGACCGTGTTCCGCGACCGGCTGGCCCATGTGGGCGGCAGCCGCGAGATCGCCCAGTGCGGCGTGGAGATGATCGGCGCGGTAGGGGACAAGGCCGACCTGGAGATGGTGGCCATGGCGGTGGACGCCCTGCGGTGCTGCGGCCTGAAGCAGTTCCACATCGAGCTGGGCCACGCTGGATTTTACCGGACGCTGGCGGGGCGTATGAAGATGGGGCCGGAGGAGCTGGAGCGGCTGCGCTCCGCCATTGAAGGCAAAAACTTTGCCCTGCTCAACGACCTGCTGGAGTCCTACCGGGGGGAGGACGCCTGCGCCGCCCTGCGCCGGCTGCCCTACCTGTTCGGAGGGGTGGAGGTGCTGGACGAGGCGGAGACGCTGGCGGGACCCTGCGAGAGCCTGGGCCGCCTGCGGCGGCTGTACGGCGAACTGTCCGCCGCCGGATACGGGGCGTGCGTCCGCTTTGACCTGGGGCTGGTCCATCAGCTGGATTACTATACAGGTCTGGTGTTCCGGGGCTACGCCGAGGGCGCGGGCGCGCCCGTGCTGTCCGGAGGACGGTATGACGGGCTGATGGAGCAGTTTGGCCGCAGAGCGGAGGCCACCGGCTTCGCGGTGGACGTGGACGCAGTTGGGGCCTGCCTCACTGTGGAGACGCCCAGGCTGGAGACGGTCATCCACTACGGCCCCGGACTGCTGGCCCAGGCGCTGGCTGTGGTGGACAGCCGCCCCGCCGGAAGCTGTGAGCTGTCCCCCTGCCGCACTCTGGACAGCACCATGAATTTAGCGCGGGAGAGGGGGGCGGTCCGCGTGCTGCTACTGGACAGCGCGGGAGAGAGGTGGCTGACGGTATGAGTGAACGGCTGCGGATTGCCCTGACCAAGGGGCGCTTGCAGGATAAATCGGTGGAGCTGTTTGAGGCCATGGGGCTGGACTGCTCTCCGGTGCGCAATCCCGGGCGGCGGCTTATTCACACCCTGCCCAACTATCCTCTGGACGCGGTGCTGGCCAAAGCTCCCGATGTCGTCACCTATGTGGAGCACGGCGTGTGCGACCTGGGCGTGGTGGGCAAGGACACCATTTTGGAGAGGGGCGGGGCCTTTTACGAGGTGCTGGACCTGGGCTTCGGCCGGTGCCGGTTTGCCCTGGCGGTGAAAAAGGGCTTCGACTTTTACGGCACCTACAAAACCCGCCGGGTGGCGTCCAAATACCCCAATGTCACCCGCGCTTTTTTTGCGCGCAAGGGAATGGATGTGGACATCATCAAAATTGAGGGCAGCGTAGAGCTGGCCCCCATTCTGGACCTGGCAGACGGAATCGTGGACATTGTGGAGACGGGGGCCACCTTGAAGGAAAACGGGCTGGAGCCCATTGAGGATGTGGCCCAGGTGTCGGCGCGGCTCATTGTGAACACCGCGTCCATGAAGCTGTACAAAAATAAGATCACCGACTTTTTGTCCCGCGTGGAGCGGGAACTGGGGGGAGAGGCATGATTGCCATGATCAAGGCGGACGGCTCCGCCGAACGCCGCCAGCTGGACGCCATGAGGGCCAGGGCCGCGGAGAAAAACGCCGGCATTGAGCAGGCCGTACAGGCCGTTATGGAAGCTGTGCGGACGGAGGGGCTCCCGGCGGTGGAGCGGTACTCCCGGCAGTTTGATTGTAAAGCGCCCTATGAGCTGTCAAGGGAGAGGCTGGACCAGGCGTATGCCGCCTGTCCGGCGGAACTCATCGCCGCGCTGGAGCACGCCGCCCGAAACATTCGTGATTACAACGAAAGGCTTTTGAGTAAGTCTATGGAGTGGCTCTCTCCCGACGGGGGAAGGGTGGGGCGCGTTGTCCGGGGGCTGAGCCGGGTGGGCGTCTATGTCCCCGGCGGAACCGCCGCCTATCCCAGTTCTGTACTGATGAACGCCGTTCCCGCCAAGGTGGCCGGGGTGGAGGAGATCGTTATGGTGACGCCGCCCACGGAAAACCTCAGCGACGGGGTGCTGGCGGCGGCAAAGATTGCGGGTGTGGACCGGGTCATTGCCGTGGGCGGCGCCCAAGCGGTGGCGGCGCTCACCTATGGGGCGGGATTCATCCCCAAGGTGGATAAGCTGGTGGGACCGGGGAACGCCTATGTGGCCGCGGCAAAGCGGATGGCTTACGGCCAACTGGACATCGACATGGTGGCCGGACCGTCTGAGGTATTGGTCGTCGCCGACGAAACCGCCAGCCCGAAGTACATCGCCGCCGACCTGCTGAGTCAGGCGGAGCATGACAGGCTGGCTTCCGCCGTGCTGCTCACGGATTCTGAGGCATTGGCCCAGGCGGTGGACCGCGAGATTGCGCGGCAGACTGGCTATCTCAGCCGTTCCGAGATTATGGAGGCGTCCCTGCGGGATTTTGGCTGCGCCATTGTATGCCGGAATCTGACGGAATGCGTGGAGATAGCCAATGAGATCGCCCCGGAGCACCTGGAAATTGTCACGAAAGCGCCCAGAGAGCTGCTGCCCGCCGTAAAAAACGCGGGGGCGGTGTTTTTGGGGGCGTATACGCCGGAGCCCTTGGGGGACTATCTGGCGGGGCCGGATCATGTGCTGCCCACCAGCGGCACGGCGCGGTTTTTCTCGCCGCTGAGCGTGGACAGCTTTTTGAAGACCATGAGTGTGTTGGAATTTGACCGGGGCGCGCTGGAGCCGCTTTCTCGGAAAATTATGACCCTGGCTGAGGCTGAGAAGCTCACCGCCCACGCCAACTCCATCCAGGTGCGGTTTGAGTGACACAAAAAGCCCGGCTTAGGCTGGGACGCTGGCCGGCGTTTTGCGGCAGCACGGCGTGCCCTTCTGAAGGGAGCGCTCACTGGGGGCGGGGCTGGCAATGAAAACGGGGCCGCTCTCTGAGACCGTTCGATTTTTTGCCCCCGCCTCCCAGGCGGAGGGGCAGGGAGAAATTGTTTGAACAAGAAGCAGAGTGAATAAAACGCGCAAAAAATCGCTCTTCTGGGGGAATAAGGGGGATAACAACTATGCGGCAGGCATCCATTCAGCGCACCACCAAAGAGACGGACATCACGCTCACCCTCTGCCTGGACGGGGGAGAGGTGAGCGTTTCCACCGGGATCGGTTTTTTTGACCATATGCTCACCGCTCTGGCCTTTTATGCGGGATTTGGACTGGAGCTGTCCGCTCTGGGGGATCTCCACGTGGACGGCCATCATACGGTGGAGGACGTGGGCATTGTGCTGGGGCAGGCGCTCCGGGAAGCGCTGGGGGATAAAAAGGGCATCCGGCGCTATGGTTTCGCCGTTGTCCCCATGGACGAGGCTCTGTGCCGCACGGTGTTGGATATCTCCAACCGCCCCTGTTTGGTGTTTGACGCGCCCATGCCTCAACCAATGATCGGCAGCTATGACGCCTGCCTGACTATGGAGTTTGCGCGGGCGCTTTCGGTGAACAGTGGAATTACTTTACACCAAAAATGTGAATATGGAGAGAACGCCCACCACATCACTGAGGCCCTTTTCAAGTCGTTGGGCCTGGCGCTGAAGATGGCCGTACAGGTGGTTGGGGACGGTGTGGTTTCCACTAAGGGGGCGCTGTGATGGGTTACACCGCCATCGTGGACTATGGCGTAGGCAACTTAAAAAGTGTAGCTAACGCCATGTCGTACATCGGCCAGAAGACCCTGGTCACCGGCGCTGCGGAGGAATTGGAGCGCGCGGACGCCGTAATTCTCCCTGGAGTGGGAGCGTTCCCGGACGCGGCGGATAAGCTGCGGGAGAGCGGGTTGGAAAGCGCCCTGCTGTCTCAGGTGGGCAAAAAGCCAATTTTGGGTATTTGTTTGGGAATGCAACTGCTGTTCGATCAGGGAGAAGAGGGGAGAATATGTAAAGGAATTGGGCTTGTCAGCGGCTCCGTAAAGCTTATTCGGACGGAATTCAAGCTGCCCCATATCGGCTGGAACAGCTTGGAGTTTCAGAACGGCTCCCCGCTCTTCCGGGGGCTGGACGATGGAACCTATGTGTATTTTGTTCACTCCTTCTGCGGCTATGCCGCGCGGGAGGAGGATGTGATCGCCCGCACCCGGTATGGTTCCTCTGTGGTGGCCGCAGTTTCCCGCAACGGGGTATATGGCTGCCAGTTCCACCCGGAGAAGAGCGGCGAGGCGGGACTGCAAATTTTAAAGAATTTTGGAGATTTGAAGCGATGATTTTATTGCCGGCCATTGACATGAAGGACGGGCGGTGCGTCCGCCTGCAAAGGGGAGAATTCTCCACCGTGAGTCAGGTGGCGGACAGCGCGGTGAAGACGGCGGGGGATTTTGCGGCCGCCGGAGCAAAATGGGTCCATATGGTTGACCTGGACGGCGCAAGAAGCGGTGTTCGCACTAATTTTACCTACATTGAGGAGGTCGTGCTCCAATCGGGCCTGAAGGTGGAGCTGGGCGGCGGAATCAAGAGCAGGGAGGATGTGGACGCGGTGGCCGGGGCGGGGGTGTCCCGGCTGGTGATCGGCTCCGCCGCCGTCAAGCATCCGCAGATTTTAGAATATGCCTTGGCGCGGTATGGCGATCGGGTGGCGGTGGGCATCGACTGCTTGAACGGTTTGGTCCGCACAGCGGGCTGGGAGGAGGACTCCGGTCTCAGCGGCCTGGAATTCGCCAAAAGCATGGAGGAAAAAGGTGTAAAGACGATTATCTTTACAGACATTGCCACTGACGGGATGTTGTCGGGGCCTAATTTCAGTTTTCTGGCGGTCTTGCAGAAGGCTGTGCGCTGTGACATTGTGGCCTCCGGCGGGGTGGCGGCGTTGGATGACGTGAAGCGGCTCCGGGATATGGGGCTTTACGGCGCCATCATTGGCAAGGCATATTACGCGGGGACGCTGGATCTGGCGGAGGCCGTTCGGGAAGCGGGGCCCCAGCAATGAGGATCGCGGTAATCGGCTACAGCGGGGCTGGAAAATCCACCCTGGCACGGGCGCTGGGGGAGCGGTACGGCATTCCTGTGCTCCACTTTGACCGGGTGCACTGGGCTCCCGGCTGGCGGGAGCGGGACCGGGCGGAGGCTCACAGGCTGGTTCACGAGTTTATGGAGCAGACGGATTGGGTGATCGACGGAAATTATACGAATTTTGAGTATGGCCGCCGGATGGCGGAAGCGGACGAGATTATTTTTTTGAATCTGCCATGCTGCGCCTGTTTTTTCCGGGCATGGAGACGCTATATTCAGAACCGCGGACGGACTAGGATGGATATGGGCGAGGGCTGTCCGGAAAAGATGGATTTGGAATTTATGCAATGGCTTCTGTGGAAAGGCCGCAGGGCGCAAAAGAAAAAGTGGCTCGCGGCGGGTCTGGGGGATTATATGGATAAAGTGACTGTTTTGAAGAGCCAGAAAGCAATCGACCGCTATTTGGAGGAGCTGCCATGTTAGCCAAGCGCATCATCCCCTGCCTGGACGTACGGGACGGCCGCGTGGTCAAAGGGGTCAATTTTGTGAACATCCGGGACGCGGGCGATCCGGTGGCGCTGGCCAGGTTTTACTCAGATCAAGGCGCGGACGAGATTGTTTTTCTGGATATCACCGCCACCAGCGACGCTCGGGAGACTGTGGCCGATGTGGTGGAGCGCACCGCCGCACAGGTATTTGTGCCGTTGACCGTGGGGGGAGGAATCCGCACGCTGGAGGATTTTCAGAGGCTGCTTCGGGCGGGGGCGGACAAGATATCTGTGAACTCCGCAGCTGTAAAGGATGAATCCTTGATTGCCCGTGCTGCACAGCGGTTTGGCTCTCAGTGTGTGGTGCTCGCCATTGATGCCCGGCGCCGCCCGGAGGGCTGGTACGAGGTGGTGGTGGCCGGAGGCCGCGCCCCCACCGGGCTGGACGCGGTGGAATGGGCGAAGCGTGGTCAGGCCTTGGGAGCGGGGGAGATTCTGCTCACCTCCATGGACGCGGACGGCACCAAAGCGGGCTTTGATACTGAGATGACAAAGGCTGTGACCCAGGCCGTTTCCATTCCGGTCATTGCCTCCGGCGGCTGCGGCAGTCTGGAACATTTTGCCCAGGTGTTTCAGGAGACCGGCTGCGACGCGGCGCTGGCGGCGTCCCTTTTTCATTTCGGTGAGTTGACTGTGCCCCAGGTGAAGGCGTTTCTGCGGGAGAGGAAGATTCCTGTGCGGCAATGAGCCGCGCCGGACGCTTGCTCGGCAATCTGGAGGGCCCGGTAAAACCCTGGGGCGCGGAGACAGGGAGATGCCCTTTAAGGAGGAGCTGCGTATGTTCGATTTAAATTTATTGTTTCAAAAATCCGATCTGATTCCCGTGATCGTGCAGGAGGAGGGAAGCCGGGAGGTGCTCATGCTGGGCTACACCAACCGAGAGGCGGTGGAGCTCACATTGAGGACAAAAACCGTATGGTTTTGGAGCCGGAGCCGTCAAAAGCTCTGGAATAAGGGGGAGACCAGCGGGAATTTTCTCCATGTGAGGGAGATGTTTGCCGACTGTGACGCCGACACACTGCTCTATGTCTGTGCGCCCGACGGTCCTGTCTGCCACACAGGAGCTCACAGTTGCTTTTTTAATCAGATTGAGTTATAATAGTACTACATCTGCCGGAGGAGAATACAATGGACAACACGCTGGAAACGCTGTATCAGGTGGTTTTGGACCGCAAAACCCACCCGCAGGAGGGGTCCTATACCTGTTACCTGTTTGACAAGGGACTGGACAAAATTCTGAAAAAGGTGGGGGAGGAGTGCGCCGAGACGATTATTGCCGCGAAAGACGATGTTCCCGGCGATACGGTGGGAGAGATTTCCGACCTGATCTACCATTTGATGGTGATGATGGCGGAAAAAGGTATTCCATTGAGAGATGTGCTGGCTGAATTGGAACGCCGCGCCCAAAAAATTGGAAACCTGAAGCAGATGAAACAAGTGGATAAGGAGAGCTGACCATGGAAGAACGAGATTTCAACCGTTACGATTTTGACAGCGAGTACGCCCGCGGTACGCTGACCCTGAACCAGTATATGGTCCAGACCTTCGGATGGATGTTTGTGGGGCTGACGATCACCTTCTTACTGGCGGCGGCCCTGGCTCTCACCGGCGGGGTGTACTATATGTTTTCCATCCCGTATATCATGCCCATCCTCCTGATCGCGGAGCTGGTGGTGGTTCTGGTCATGTCCGCGGGCATTCTGGAGCGGTCGGTGGGCGCCACCCGGACGCTGTTTGCCGTCTACTCCGTCCTCAACGGCGTGGTATTCTCTGTGTATTTTGTGGCTTTCGAAGTCGTCAACCTGATCTTTATCTTTGGCCTGACTGCGCTGTTCTTCGGCGGGTTTGCGCTTTACGGCCGGTTTGCAAAAACCGACCTGTCCAGACTGCGTCCCCTGCTGATCGGCGGCCTGATTTTCCTGGTGCTGGCCGGACTGGCGACCATGTTCATTGACCTTTCGGCTCTGGAACAGATCATATGTATGGTAGGCATTGTGGTGTTTCTGTGCTTTACCGCCTACGATGTGCAGAAGATCAAAGCGAATTATGAGTATTTCTGCGGCGACGGGGAACTGCTGCAAAAGGCGTCCGTCTTTTCCGCCCTCCAGCTGTATCTGGATTTCATTAATCTGTTCCTCTATCTGCTGCGCTTCCTGGGTAAGAACAGCCGGAATTAACAGGCTGCTTGCAGAAAAAACTGCGGACGCCGCCCAATTCAAGGCGGCGCCCGCAGTTTACAGGTAAAATAAAAACGTCCCTTAACAGGGACGAGTTAAATCTCATACCATTGAAAGGACGTCGTGCTCAGCGGTCGCTGGGAACGGCAGTCTCTCCGGCGAAGATCAACTCGTCAATATCAACGGGCGCGTTCTGGAAGAGGACCTTCATTATCATCACCTCCATTGTTTTCTTATTGTGTATTATAGCAATAATAATTTGATTTGTAAAGGGGTTTTTGTTAAAAATTTGAAAACCAATTATTGGGAAAAGAGTCCGCAAAAAATGCTTGCATTTTCCGTTTGGTTCTGTTATAATGCAAAAGAACTTGCGGGTGTAGTTCAATGGTAGAATGTCAGCTTCCCAAGCTGAACACGGGGGTTCGATTCCCCTCACCCGCTCCACGTCGGAGCAAGCGAATGAAGCTTGCTCCGGCGTTTTTTATATTGTGCCCGCCGCGCTTCCTTGTTTCCTTCTGAATCAGAAGCCGCCGCCAGGTTTGCATAAAACCCGGACTTGGTACATACAGTAGTGCAGACTGTGTGGACAAGGAGGGGTCAAATTGGACGGGGCATCCAGACGTGGAACGGCGGACAGGAGGCGCAGGCCGCCCCAAAGGACAAGACGGACCGACAGCCGCGGGGGAGACGACGCGGACCAGCGCAGGCTCCTCCAGCTGGGCGTCAGTCTGGCGCTGTTCCTGTTGGTGTACATTGGACGCGGAGTGTTTCCAGCCCATCTGGCGGCGTGGCAGGAGGCGGCGGCGGCCAACGTAGACTTTCGCGCCGCCTTTCAGCAGTTTGGAGCATCCATGTCCCAGGGGGTGCCGGTCCGCAGCGCTTTGGAGGCGCTGTGTGTGACCCTGATGGGCGGCGAGGCAGAGATGGAACCCGCTCCGCCCTCCGCGGCGCCGGAGGAGCCGCCCCGTCCTATGGCGCTGCTGAGCCAGACGGCGGGCGGCGGGCTGAGCTATTTGGGCAGTCACGGCATTTTGGCCCGGACAGGCTTTCCAACGGGCGATCTGAAGAATGATCCATCCCCGCCTGATTCGGAGCCCGCTCAGCCGGAGGTGGCGACGGCGGTGGCACAGGCGTACACGTCCGACGGGGTCAAGCTGCCCAGAAACGTGAGCCTGGACTTTTACGAGCTGGGGCTGAGCGAGACTGCCGTGCCGGTGGACGGCGCGGTAACCTCCGGCTTTGGCTACCGGGACAGCCCCATCAACGGCAAAAATGAGTTTCATCTTGCGCTGGATATCGGAGCTGCCGAGGGCGCGGAGATTGGGGCCTTTGCCGCCGGAACGGTGGAGTATATCGGCCAGAGCGACGAGTTCGGCAATTACCTGAAAATCCGCCACGAAAATAACGTGAGCAGCTTTTACGCCCATTGCAGCAAGCTTCTGGTCCACAAAGGGGATCAGGTGGCCTGCGGCCAGACGGTGGCGCTGGTGGGCCATACGGGCAACGCGGTGGGCTCCCACCTCCATCTGACCATCGAAAAAGACAACATCCGCCTGGACCCGGCTTACTATGTTGACCTCCCGTGAGCGGCCGGAGGTGGAGGTGAGCCCCGGTTTCCTGCTGCTGCTTGGAGCGCTGTTCTGGCTGGACGAGGGAGTGAACCTGCTGCCGTGGGGCCTGCTAGCCTGCCTGCTCCACGAGCTGGGCCATATAGCCATGGCCGCTGCGCTGGGGGGGCGGGTGGAGCGCCTGTCCTTGACAGCGGTGGGGGCGGAGCTGCGCTTTGGCTACGCCGCGCCGCAGGGCTATCTTCAGGACAGTTTGGTGGCCCTGGCGGGACCGGCGGCAAACCTGCTGGCCGGCGCGCTGTTCTCTGCGGCCGGATGGGCGGTGGCGGCGGCGCTCACTTTGGCTGTGGGAGCTTTCAATCTGCTTCCCATTCCTCCCCTGGATGGCGGACAGGTGATTTACGGTCTGCTGTCCAACCGCCTCGACCCGGATTGGGCGGACCGCCTGACCACGGCCATGGCCGGATGCCTGGTGGGGGCGCTGGTGGGGGCGGGGCTGGTGGCCGCCGTCTGGTATGCCAATGTGACCCTGCTCCTCACCGCGCTGTGGCTGCTGGCGGGAGTGCTGCGCCGGAGCTGGCGATAAATATTTGTCTTGAACATGGAAAAAACTATTGCAAAACCGGCGGCGTTGTGATATACTTCCAAGGTCTGAAAAAGGGCGGTCCTCTGCGCGGCCACAAGGTCAGGACGCACGAACGCCTGAAATTAGGAGGAAAATACAAATGGATCTGCTTCAACAATTCAGCAGCAAGTACATGAAGGACGAAGCTCCTTCCGTCCGCGTGGGCGACACCGTCCGGGTGCACATCCGGGTCAAGGAGGGCAGCCGCGAGCGTATCCAGGTGTTCGAAGGCACCGTCATCGCCAAGAAGCACGGCGGCATTGAGGAGAGCTTCACCGTTCGCCGCATTTCCTACGGCGTCGGCGTGGAGAAGGTGTTCCCCCTGCATGCCCCTACCATTGAAAAGGTCGAGACCGTCCGCAAGGGCAAGGTCCGCCGGGCCAAGCTGTACTACCTGCGCGACCGCGTAGGCAAGGCCGCGAAGGTCAAAGAGGACCTGTAAGCTGCGCAGTAAAAGAGGAGCGGGTGACCGCTCCTCTTTTATTAAAAGGGCGAGATATAGGATAGGAGTGTGGCCGAAATGAATATTCAATGGTATCCTGGGCATATGACCAAAACCCGGCGTCAGATGGAAAATGACATAAAGCTGGTGGATCTGGTGGCCGAAGTGGTGGATGCCCGCATTCCCATCTCCAGCCGCAACCCGGATATTGACGCTATGGTGGGCGGCCGGCCCCGGCTGATTATTTTTAACCGGACAGATCAGGCAGATCCATCCATGACTGCCCGCTGGACGGCGTGGTTCAAGGAACAGGGCTATGGAGTGCTGGAGACAGACGCCAAATCGGGCAGGGGAGTGAGCCAGTTTTCCGCCGCCGCTAAAAGCGTGCTCAAGGAGAAGCTGGCGGCATGGAAGGCAAAAGGCCAGGTGGGACGCCCTATCCGGGCCATGGTGGTGGGGGTGCCCAACGTGGGCAAGTCCACCTTTATCAACAAGGCGGCCGGACGTAAGTCCGCCAAGGCCGGCGACCGGCCCGGCGTCACCCGGGGAAAGCAATGGGTGAGCGTGGACGCCAGCCTGGAGCTGCTGGATACTCCCGGCATCCTCTGGCCCAAATTCGAAGACGAGACCACTGGGCTTCATCTGGCGTTTACAGGCGCGGTGAGGGATGAGGTCACCGATGTGGAGGGGCTGGCCTGCGCCTTGCTGGAGCTGCTCCGGGACCGTTATCCGCAGGCGCTGGAGGAACGGTACAAGCTGGTCCAAACTCGGGAGCTTCCGGGGTGGGAGCTGCTGGAACAGGCTGCCCGCAAGCGCGGCATGCTGGTGTCCGGCGGCGAGGCAGACAGCTCACGAATGGCCAAGGTGCTGCTGGACGAGTTCCGAGGCGGCAAGCTTGGACGCTTTACACTAGAAAATCCATAGGGCTGCGAGAGGAGAGAGGAACCATGCCCAGCTGGGAGCTGGAACGGGAAGTGCGGGCTCGGGGCTTTCACGCTGTTTGCGGCTGTGACGAAGCGGGGGCCGGACCGCTGGCAGGACGGGTATATGCGGCGGCGGTCATTTTGCCGGTTGGGCTGGAGCTGCCCCGGCTCAACGACTCCAAGCAGGTGGCGGAGAGGCGGAGAGAGGTGTTGTACGGCCAGGTCACCGCTCAAGCCATGGCTTGGTCGGTGGCCTGGGTGGAGCCAGGGGAGATTGATGAGATCAACATTCTGAACAGCCGTATCAAGGCTATGCAGCTGGCCATCGACGGGCTGAAATCCGGCGCTGATTTCGCCCTCGTTGATGGAAACCGGGACCATGGGAGCCGGTATGCAATTGTAACCCCTCATAAAACTGTTGTAAAGGGAGATAGCTTGTCAGTGTCGATTGCGGCGGCGTCCATCTTAGCTAAGGTCAGCCGGGACCGTTATATGCGGGAGATGGCGGCGCTCTATCCCCGGTATGAGTTTGAGCGGCACAAGGGCTATCCCACCAAACGCCACTATGAGCTGCTGAGGCAGTACGGTCCCTGTCCCATCCACCGCCGCACCTTTTTAAAAAAGCTGTGAGCGGCGGAGGAGCGCAGGCCCGGCGGCTGGGCCAGTGGGGGGAGGAGCAGGTGGCGGGCCTGCTCCTTGGGCAGGGCTGGCGCATTGTGGAACGTAATTTCCGCTGCCGCCTGGGCGAGATTGACATTGTGGCGGAAAACGGCGCGTACCTGGCCTTTGTGGAGGTCAAGCTGCGTAAG
This sequence comes from uncultured bacterium, assembly GCA_947383145.1. Classification (GTDB taxonomy): domain Bacteria; phylum Bacillota; class Clostridia; order Oscillospirales; family Oscillospiraceae; genus Enterenecus. Next base: position 46,230 of record CANDCH010000004.1, on the reverse strand, counting down.
GACGGCCGGTACGGCGCGGCCTGTGAAGCTGTTACCCTTTCCAAACAGCGCAAGCTCCGGCTCACGGCTCAGTTTTATCTGCTGGGCCATCCCACCGCTCTTCAACCCCGGTTTGATGTGGCGGAGGTATACGCCCCCCAGGGGGTCCGGACGCGGGAGCCGGACATATATTACATTGAAAACGCGTTTTAGGGGGAAGCTTATGGAGCGGATTTCCGTATTTGACGCCCACTGTGACACGATTTCCCGCTGCTGGAGGGAGTACGAGGGGCTGGACCGGAATTCAGGGATGATTTCCCTGGAAAAAACGGCGGGATTCAGGCGCTACTGTCAATTCTTTGCCCTGTGGACCTCGGATGGCTATACCGGCTATCCGAAGGGCAAGGACGGAGTGGAACGGGCATATTATGCCCTTCTGCGCTGCTTCAAGGAACAGATGGCCCGCAATTCAGATAAAATCGTTCAGTGCCGCACTGCGGACGAGGCGGAACAGGCCAACCGGCAGGGGAGAGCGGCCGCGTTTCTCACTGTGGAAGGGGGAGAGCTGCTGGGCTGTGATCCAGGCCGGCTGGCCGGCGCGGCGGAAAATGGTGTAAAGGCAATCAACCTTACGTGGAATTGCGCCAACGCCTTGTCGGGCTCCCACTGTGATGAGACGGAACGAGGGCTGTCTGCGGTGGGCCGCGATTTTGTGCGCAATATGGAGGAGCTTCGCATCCTGGTGGACGTATCCCATCTGTCTGAGGCCGGGTTCTGGGACGTGGCGGAATTGGCGCGCAGGCCTTTTATCGCCAGCCATTCCAACACAAAATCTGTGTGGAATCACACAAGGAACTTGACGGATGAGCAAATAACTGCGATAATAGAGAATCAAGGCGTGATCGGTCTCAACTTCTATGAGGGCTTTGTGGGAGGGAGCCGGGACCTGGATATGGTCCGGCGCCATTTGGACCATATTTTGGGATTGGGCGGGGAGAAAACCGCCGCGCTCGGCGGCGATTGGGACGGCTGCGATACCATTTCAGACCTGCCCGCCGTTGACAGCCTGCCCCGGCTTTATGAGTACCTGCTCCGCCATGGATACGGCGAAACGGTCGTCCAAGACCTGTTTTACAATAATTTAATGAGAGTAGTGAGATGACCATGAATTATCTGAGCACGAGAAATAAAGATTTGCGCATGAGCGCCTCTCAGGCCATCGCCAAGGGGCTGGCCCCCGACGGCGGGCTGCTTACCCCTGCGGTGCTGCCCCGGCTGCCCGCCTCCGCCGTGGAGACCATGAAGGAGATGTCCTACCAGCAGCGGATGGTGTACATCATGAACGGCTTTCTGGAGGGCTTCGCCGCCTCTGAGCTCACCGCCTATGCCGCCGAGGCCTACGGCGGGGGAAAGTTCTCCAGCGAGGATATCGCCCCAGTGGTCAAGCTGGACGACAGCACCTACTGCCTGGAGCTGTGGCACGGGCCAACCTGCGCGTTTAAGGACATGGCGCTCCAAATGCTGCCCCATCTGCTCACCGCTTCGCTGGAAAAAAACGATGAGAAAAAGACGGTGTGCATTCTGGTGGCCACCTCCGGCGATACGGGCAAGGCGGCGCTGGAGGGCTTCCGAAATGTGGACAAGACCAGAATTTTGGTCTTTTATCCCAAGGACGGGGTGTCTGAGATTCAGGAGCTTCAAATGGTCACCCAGGAGGGGGGCAACGTGGGGGTGTGCTCGGTGGTGGGCAACTTCGACGACGCCCAGGCCGGGGTCAAGACGCTGTTTTCCGACGAGGCGCTGGCCGCGGAGCTGGCGGAGCGGGGCTACTTCCTATCCTCCGCCAACTCCATCAACTGGGGCCGGGTGCTGCCTCAGATCGTGTACTACGCCTCCGCCTACTGCGACCTGCTGAAGGCCGGGGCCATTGCCAAGGGACAGTCCGTCAACGTGTGCGTGCCCACCGGAAATTTCGGCAACATTCTGGCCGCCTACTACGCCAAGGCCATGGGCATCCCCATCGGCCGGATGATCTGCGCCTCCAACCAGAACAATGTGCTCACCGATTTCATCAACACCGGCACCTATGACCGCAACCGCACCTTCTACAACACCCTGTCCCCCTCTATGGACATCCTGATCTCCAGCAATCTGGAGCGGATGCTGTTTGAGCTGTCCGGCCGGGACGACAAGCTGGTGCGGGAATATATGTCCCAGCTGGCGGAGTACGGCAGCTACCGGGTGGACAGCTCCATTCGGACCAAGCTGAAACGGGAGTTCAGCGCCGGGTACTGCGACGATGAGCAGACCAAGGCCATGATCGCCCGGATGTGGAACGAACGGAACTACCTCATCGACCCCCACACTGCTGTGGCCTTCCATGTGCTGGACGAATACCGGGAGGAGTCCGGGGACGCCGCGCCCACCATCGTAGTGTCCACCGCCAGCCCCTTCAAGTTCTGTTCCAGCGTGCTGGACGCTCTGGGGGTCAAGGCGCAGAAGCCGGGCCTGGATATCCTGGACCAGCTCACCGAGGCGACGGGGGTTCCCACGCCCGCGCCCCTGGCCCGCTTGAAAAAGCGCCGCCGCCGCTTCGACCAGGTGGCGGAAAAGTCCGCCATGAAGGGCTGTGTGCTGGATTTCCTGAAGTAAGAGGTGACGACATGGCTCTCTATGCCATCGGCGATACCCATCTCTCCCTGGGTTCCAACAAGCCCATGGACGTGTTCGGCGGCGGCTGGGAGGGCTATGTGGAAAAGCTCCGGGAGGGCTTTTCCCCTGTGGACGACGCCGACACGGTGGTGCTGTGCGGCGACCTGTCCTGGGGGATGAGCCTGGAGGAGGCGCGGGAGGACTTCGCCTTTTTGAACGATGGCCTGCCGGGGGAGAAGTGGCTGCTCAAGGGCAACCACGATTACTGGTGGAACACCGCCTCCAAAATGAACGCCTTTTTCCAGGCCAACGGCTTTGGGCGGCTCCACATCCTCCACAACAACTGCGCCTTCTACGGGGAGACCGCCCTGTGCGGCACCCGGGGCTGGTTTTTTGAGGAGAACGGCGCGCCCCATTGGGAGAAGGTATTCAAACGGGAGCTGATCCGCCTGGAGGCGTCCCTGAAGGCGGCGGGGGAGCGGGAAAAGCTGTGCTTTCTCCATTACCCGCCCCTGTACCGGGGCTACCGCTGTCAAGAGATCATCGGCCTGCTGGAACAGTACGGGGTGAGGACCTGCTGCTACGGACATCTCCACGGCCCCAGCCACCGCCTGGCGGTGGAGGGAGTCCAGGGTCTGGTGGATTACCGGCTGGTGTCCGCGGACTATGTCGGATTCCGTCCAAAAAAAATTTTGGATTGAACAAAAAAACAGTGGAAATCTCCGCGCCTATCTGGTAGAATAGGTTGGATTACTTAGAAAGAAGGCCCTGCGCCGTGTTTGGCGGGCCGAGCTTGGAGGAACACACCATGAACATCAAGAGCAATGAGAAAAAAGAAAACAGCACCTATGAGCTGGTGATCGAGGTCGGAGCCGCCGAGTTCCAGTCCGCCATCGACAAGGTGTACAGCCGCCAGAAGAACCGCATCAACGTCCCCGGCTTCCGCAAGGGCAAGGCCCCGCGGAAGATGGTGGAGAAGATGTACGGCGCGGAGATTTTTTATGAGGACGCCATCTCCCTGGCCTATCCCGACGCCTACGAGGCCGCGCTGAAGGAGGCCGGCATCGACCCCGTGGCCTATCCCCAGCTGGAGGTGCTGGACGCCGGCGCCGGCGGCTTTACCTTCAAAGCCACCGTCACCGTCAAGCCTGAGGCCTCAATCAAGGACTACAAGGGCCTGCCGGTGGCCAAGGCGGACGTGAAGGTGTCCGCCGCCGACATCAAGGGGGAGCTGAAGCCCTATATCGACCGGGCCTCCCGCCTGGTGAGCGTGGAGCGCAAAGCCAAGAAGGGGGATACCGCCGTCATCGACTTTGAGGGCTTCCGGGACGGCGTGCCCTTCCAGGGCGGCAAGGGGGAGAATTACAGCCTGGAGCTGGGCTCCGGCTCCTTTGTCCCCGGCTTTGAGGATCAGGTCGTCGGTATGAAGGCCGGCGACGAGAAGGATCTGGACATCACCTTCCCCGAGGATTATACCCCCGAGCTGGCCGGCGCCCAGGTGGTGTTCAAGGTCAAGGTCCACGAGGTGAAGGAGAAGCAGGAGCCCGAGGTGGACGATGAGTTCGCCAAGGATGTGTCCGAGTTCGAGACTTTGGAGGAGTTCAAAAAGGACCTGGGCGAGAAGCTGAAGGCCCGCCGTCAGGAGCAGGCCGACCGGGAGTTCGAGGAGGCCGTTATCACCGCCCTCATGGAAAAGCTGGAGTGCGAGGTTCCCCAAGCCATGGTGGACTACCGGGCCGACAAGATGCTGGACGACTACGCCAACCGCATTCAGAGCCAGGGCATCAAGTTTGAGGACTACCTGCGGATGATGGGCATGACCGTGGAGGATATGCGGGCCCAGTCCAAGACCGCCGCTGACCGGGCCGTGCGCAGCGATCTGGCGCTGGAGGCCGTGGCCGCCGCCGAGGGCATTGAGGTTTCCGACGCCGAGGTGGAAGAGGAGATCGGCAAGCTGGCCGAGCAGTACAGCATGGAGGCGGACAAGGTTCGCGCCGTCATCCGGGAGCAGGACTTGCGCCATGACCTGTCGGTGCGCAAGGCGCTGGAGCTGGTGAAGAGTTCGGCCAAGAAGCCCAAGAAGGCTGTGAAAAAGGGCGACGACAAGGCCGACGAGGCGGAGAAAACCGAGGAATAAGCAGAGTCCGCGCCTTTTTGAGAGCGGAAGGGAATAAGCGCCGCCGGGACCTGGGCATAATAGCCAGCGCCGGAAGCCATGACGTATATTCCCCCATCTGAAAGGAGAAGCACCATGAGTTTAGTTCCTTATGTAGTCGAACAGACGAGCCGCGGCGAGCGGTCCTATGACATTTTTTCCAGGCTGCTCAACGACCGCATTGTGTTCCTGGGCGAGGAGGTCAACGCCACCACCGCGTCCCTGGTGGTGGCCCAGCTGCTCTACCTGGAGGCCCAGGACCCGGACAAGGACATCCAGTTCTATATCAACAGCCCCGGCGGCTCCATCACCGACGGCATGGCCATCTACGACACCATGCAGTACATCAAATGCGATGTGTCCACCATCTGCATCGGGATGGGGGCCAGTATGGCCGCATTCCTGTTGTCTTCCGGGACCAAAGGCAAGCGGCTGGCCCTGCCCAACGCTGAGATCATGATCCACCAGCCCTCCGCCGGGACCCAGGGCCAGATCACTGACATGGCCATCCATCTGAAGCGGCTGGAGATCATCAAGAAGCGGATGAATGTCATTCTGGCCGACAACTGCGGCAGAAATGTGGAACAAGTCACCGCAGACTGTGAGCGGGACAACTTCATGACCGCCGAGGAGGCCCTGGAGTACGGCCTCATTGATAAGATCATCACCAATCGCTGAGTAAGCCAAAGAGCGGGGGAATGCGTCTCCGCTCTTTGGTGCTTTCCCGAAAGGAAGACCAGAATATGGCAAGAGACGACTACAAATCGGTCCGCTGCTCCTTCTGCGGCAAGCATCAGGAGCAGGTGGAGCGTATCATCGCCGGTCCGGGCGCTTATATCTGCAACGAGTGCGTCCGGCTGTGTGTGAACATCCTGGGGGATGAGCCGGATGAGGACCCTGTCGCGCCCGATATCCCAGACGTGATCCCAACCCCCAAAGAGATGGTGGCGGTGCTGGACGAGTATATCATCGGCCAGGACAACGCGAAAAAGGCGCTGTCTGTGGCTGTGTACAACCACTATAAGCGTATCTATTTCGGCGGCGGGGACAATGTGGAGCTGCAAAAGAGCAATATCCTCATGATTGGCCCCACCGGCTGCGGCAAGACCCTGTTTGCCCAGACCTTGGCCCGCATTTTGAAGGTGCCATTTGCCATTGCCGACGCCACCACCCTCACCGAGGCGGGCTATGTGGGCGACGATGTGGAAAACATTTTGCTGCGCCTGGTCCAGGCCGCCGATTACGACATCGAGCTGGCCCAGCGGGGCATCATCTATGTGGATGAGATTGACAAAATCGCGCGCAAGAGCGAGAACACCTCCATCACCCGGGACGTGTCCGGCGAAGGCGTGCAGCAGGCGCTGTTGAAAATCCTGGAGGGCACTGTGGCCAATGTGCCTCCTCAGGGCGGGCGCAAACACCCCCATCAGGAGTTTTTACAGATCGACACCAAGAATATCCTGTTTATCTGCGGCGGCGCCTTTGACGGCCTGGACAAGATCATTGAGCGCCGGCTGGACCAAAAGACCATCGGCTTTGGCTCCGATGTCAAAACGGCGGCGGAGCGGGAGCGGGAGGACGCGCTGAAGGATGTCCAGCCCCACGACCTGCTGAAGTTCGGCATCATCCCCGAGCTGGTGGGCCGTCTGCCTATTATCACCACGTTAAAGGCGCTGGACCGTGGGCAGTTGGTCCGCATCCTTACCGAGCCGAAAAACGCTCTGGTGAAGCAGTATAAATGCCTGATGGACTATGACAACGTGGATCTGGAGTTCACTCCCGAGGCGCTGGACGCCGCCGCCGATAAGGCGCTGGAGCGCAAAATCGGCGCCCGGGGGCTGCGGGCGGTGCTGGAGGAAGTCATGACCCCGGTGATGTACGACGCCCCCTCCGACCCCAGCATCGCCAAGGTGACCGTTACGGCCGAGGCCATCCGGGGAGAGGACGGCGCGGAAATCCACCGTCAGGAGGGCCGCCCCGCGCGGCCCCGGCTGGGCGCGGCGGCGCTTCGTGCCGAAAAGGGAGGACAGGCTCCTCCCAGAGGAAATGTTTCCTGACAGGAATATCATTTTGGAGGGGTGGGCGGCGGCCTGCCCCTCTTTTGAGCACGGAAAGGAGTGACCCTCAATGACGGATATGCAGACGGCAGCATCGGAGACTGTTATGATTCCTGTTCTGGCCCTGCGGGGCCTGACCGTATTTCCTCAGCTGACCCTTCATTTTGACGTGGGCCGCGCTGCGTCAATTCAGGCCTTGGAGGAGGCGATGGAGGAAAACCGGGAGATCTTTCTGGTAACCCAGCGGGATTTGACAGTGGAAAATCCGGCCCAAAGCGACTTGTACGCCATCGGGACTGTGGCGGATGTGAAGCAGATTCTCCGTCTGCCGGAGAGCGGCGTCCGGGTGATGGTGGAGGGACGCCGCCGCGGCCGGCTGGTTCGCTTGGCGTCCTCCGAGCCGTATATTACCGCCGAGGTGGAGTATTTGGCGGAGCCCGCCCCCTCCAAGGGGAATTCTCCCCGGACGGAGGCGGCAATCCGGCAGGTTTACAACCAGATGGAGCGGTACACAGAGTTGTCGGACCGGGTGCCTCCGGAGATTTATCTGAGGTTGCTGGCCAGCGACGACCCGGGCTATATTGCGGACTACGCCGCCCAAAACCTCCCCTTGCGTGTGGAGGATAAGCAGTCTGTGCTGGAGGAGCTCCGTCCCGCCCGCCGGTTGGACCGGCTGTGCCGCATTCTGGGCCGTGAGGTGGAAATTCTGGAGGTTGAGAGCGAACTGGCCGCTCAAATACACGAGCAGATTGCCGTGAGCCAGCGCAGCTACTTTTTGCGGGAGCAGCTGCGGGTGATCCAGCGGGAACTGGGGGAGGGCGAGGAGGAGGACGATGAAACCGCCGGCTACCGCCGTCAGATCGCCCATGCGAAGCTGCCGGACGAGGTGCGGGAAAAGCTGCTCAAGGAGGTAAAGCACCTGGAAAAGCAGCCCTATGGTTCCTCGGAGGCGGCGGTCATCCGCACTTATCTGGACACCTGCCTGGAGCTGCCTTGGCAGGCGAGAACCCGGGAACGGGTCAACGTGGCGGCGGTATCCAAGGCGCTGGACGCGGACCATTTCGGCCTGGAAAAGGTGAAGGAGCGTATTTTGGAATTTGTGGCGGTGAAGCAGCTGGCCCCTGACCTGAAAGGACAGATTATCTGCCTTGTGGGACCGCCCGGCGTGGGCAAGACATCCATCGCCATGAGCGTGGCAAAGGCAATGAACCGGAAGCTGGCCCGCATTTCTCTGGGGGGCATCCGGGATGAGGCGGATATCCGGGGCCACCGCAAAACCTATGTGGGGGCAATGCCGGGCCGTATTATCGCCGGGATCAGGCAGGCGGGAAGCGCCAACCCGGTGCTGCTTCTGGATGAGATCGACAAGGTGGGCAGCGACCACCGGGGAGACCCGGCGGCCGCCCTGCTGGAGGTGCTGGACGCAGAGCAGAACAGTACCTTCCGCGACCACTATTTGGAGCTGCCCTTCGACCTGTCCGAGGTGATGTTTATTACCACAGCCAATGCAACCGATACCATTCCAAGGCCCCTGCTGGACCGAATGGAGGTCATTGAGCTGCCCAGCTATACCGACAAGGAGAAGCTGCAAATTGCCAAGCGCCACCTGCTGCCCAGAGAGCTGAAGCGCCACGGCTTGAGCAGAGCAAAGCTGAAAATCAGCGACCGCGGGCTGGAGGAGCTCATCGCAGGCTATACAAAGGAGTCCGGCGTCCGCCTTTTGGAACGGAAGCTTGCGGCTCTTTGCCGGAAGGCCGCGGCTCAAATCGTGTCAAAATCTGTAAAGCAAATAAACATTACAGATGAGAATTTAAAAGACTTTCTCGGGCCGCGCCGCTATCAAAAGGAGGACTCCGGCCGGGAGCCTCTGATTGGCGTCGTCAACGGTCTGGCCTGGACGTCCGTGGGCGGCGAGCTGTTGGAGGTGGAGGTCAATGTGGTGCCTGGGACGGGTAAGGTGGCCCTCACCGGAAACCTGGGCGACGTGATGAAAGAGTCCGCCAAGGCCGCGCTGTCCTATATCCGCAGCCGGGCGGTTCAGCTGGGCGTTGACCCGGATTTTTACAGTACAAAGGATGTGCATGTCCATTTCCCGGAGGGAGCAGTGCCCAAGGACGGTCCCTCTGCCGGAATCGCAATCGCCACCGCCATGGTGTCCGCCCTCACCGGCGCGCCTGTGCGGCGGGATTTGGCCATGACGGGGGAGATCACCCTTCGCGGACGGGTGCTGGCCATCGGCGGCCTGAGGGAAAAAACCATGGGCGCTCTGCGCAGCGGCATGACCACCGTGATTATTCCGGCGGACAATGTGAAAGACCTGGAGGAGATTGACCAAACGGTTCGGAACGCCCTCACCTTCGTGCCGGTGAAGCAGGTGGACGAGGTGCTGTCGCAGGCCATCGCCGGAGCGCTGCCCGCGCAGGCGGGCCATGCTTCGCGTCAGCTCCCGGAGGCGCCTAGAACCGTCGGACACACAGTAAATCTGCGTCAGTGAGGGGCGGTCATGACAGTAAACTGGAATATGGCGGAATTCATCCGCTCAGCGGCAAAGCCGGCGGATTTTCCACGGGACGGCCTGCCTCAGGTGGTATTTGCGGGACGTTCCAACGTGGGTAAGTCCTCGGTGATTAACCGGCTACTCAACCGTAAAAACTTTGCCCGGGTGGGCTCCGCGCCGGGAAAAACCACCCATATCAATTACTTTTGCATTGACAAAAAGCTCTATCTGGTGGATTTACCCGGGTATGGCTACGCAAAAGTATCCAAACAGGAGCGAGACCGCTGGGGCCGCCTGATAGAATCGTGGTTTGCCGACACCGGCCGGATGGCCTTGGGAATACTAATCGTAGACGCGCGGCATAAGCCTACGGCAGATGACTGCACTATGGCTCAGGTTTTTCTGAGCTCGGGCAAGCCCTTCCTTGTGGCGGCGAACAAGCTGGATAAGCTGAAAAGAAGCGAAGTTGAAGGAAATTTACAGTTGATTTGTGACACGCTGTCTCTTCCTGATTCCGTGCCGCTCATCCTGTTCTCCGCGGAGAAGGGGGACGGAAAGGAAGAGCTCCTTAGGCAGATTCTGGATCATTTGGAGGGCTGACATGAAATATGTCCGATTTGAGCGGAACGGAGTTCCATGCTGGGGCGTAGTCAAGGGGGAGGATGTGCTCACCCTGTCCCGCCCGCCCTACGAAGCTTTGGATTATGACGGGGGCAGGCTGCCCCTCTGCCAGTGCAGGCTGTTGGCGCCCTGCGAACCCAGCAAAATTGTCTGCGTTGGAAAGAATTATGCTGAACATGCCAAGGAAATGGGAGCGGAGCCTCCCGGATTCCCGGTGCTGTTTCTCAAGGGCGTCAATACGCTTAACCGGCCGGAAGGCGCGATACACGCGCCGGATTTTGTGGAGCAGTTGGATTATGAGGGGGAACTGGGCATTGTGATCCGCCGTCGCGCAAAATGTGTAAAGGTAAAAGACTTTTCAGATTATGTGTTGGGCTATACCTGCCTGAACGATGTGACCGCCCGGGATGTTCAGCGCCATGACGGCCAGTGGACCAGGGGAAAGTCCATGGACGGGTTCTGTCCCATCGGGCCGTGGGCGACGGACGAGGTGGAGTCTGATGCGCTGAAGCTGGTCACGCGGCTCAACGGAAAAATTGTTCAGCAGGGGGACACCGCTGATTTTATCACTGCGGTTCCGCAGCTTCTGGAATTCATCTCCGCCTCCATGACGCTGGAGCCTGGGGATGTGATCGCCACCGGCACCCCGGCGGGCGTGGGTCCCATGATTCCCGGCGATGTGGTGGAAGTCGAGATCGAAGGAATTGGAATCCTGAAAAATCAGGTGATATGAGCACATCCCGGCGGAAAAAGTACCGCCGGGATTTTTTTAGAAAATTTTATACAAAAGGGTTGACAAATGACGGGGTTCTGGTATAATAGCATTCGGTCGTTGAGAGAGCAGATAATGAAGCGGATTAGTGTAATGGTAGCACACCAGACTCTGACTCTGTTTGTGAGGGTTCGAATCCTTCATCCGCTGCCAAAAGATCACCGCAGGCGTTGCGGTGATCTTTTTTGCGCTGTTTTTTTCGGGAAACACTTGCAAACCGCCGTGGATTTGGGTATACTATAGCAGGTTCGACAAAAACTGCAAGGAGGTTATCCCGACATGGCTCAAATCACAAAGGATACGATCATCGGCGATATTTTAGATATCGCGCCCGATACCGCTCCTATTTTCCTGTCCATCGGTATGCACTGCCTGGGCTGCCCGTCCTCTCGCGGGGAAACTGTCGAGCAGGCCTGCATGGTCCACGGCGTGGATGTGGACGCCCTGCTGGAGCGGCTGAACGCCTCCATGGCCTGAGACAATGCACAGAAAAGAGCGGAGCTTCCGCTCTTTTCGCTTATCCTGAGAAGGGGAGGGGAGGGCTGTGGAACTATCGCCAAGGCTTATGTCAATTGCCCGTAAGGTGCCGGAGGGCGCCAGGCTGGCGGACGTGGGAACCGACCATGGGCGCCTGCCGGTGTGGCTCCTGCTTCACGAACGGATCAATTGCGCCATCGCGGCAGATCTGCGGGAAGGGCCGCTGGACCGGGCAAGGGATACCGCCCGCCAGTACGGGCAGACTGAGCGCATTTCCTTCCGGCTGTGCAACGGGCTGGCACAGGTTGGGCCGGAGGAGGTTGACACAGTTGTGATTGCCGGAATGGGCGGAGAGACCATTGCCGCCATCCTGGAGGCCGCGCCATGGACCCGTGAGGAAAAGCTGCTTTTGTTACAGCCCATGACCGGCGCTCCTCAACTGCGCCAATGGCTGCAAGGCCACGGCTACGCCATTCTCAGTGAGGATATTTCCTGTGAAGGGAAAAAGCTTTATACCAATTGGACTGTCAAAGGCGGAATGATGTCCCCGCTGACTCCGGCAGAGCTCTGGGCCGGGGTAAACAGGCCGGGGCCGCTGCGGCTTTCATACTTGTCTCATATGGAGAAAAAGGTGGAGAAGGCGCTGTGCGGGCATCGGGCCGCCCGTATGCCTGACCAGGAGGCCATCGGCCAGTTGAGGCTGGCGGCTGACGGTCTTCGGAGCATGAGAGAGGAGTTGACGGAAATGACGACGGTAGGCGAGGTGCTCTCGTTTTTACAGGAAAAGGCTCCCTTTGAGCTGCAGGAGAACTTTGACAACGCTGGTTTTCTGGTGGGCCGTGAGGCGTCCCACGTCAGCAAAATCCTGGTATCGCTGGATATCACCGAAGAGGTTGTCCAGGAGGCCGCTGGACAGGGGGCACAGCTTATCGTAGCCCATCACCCGGTGATTTTCAGCGGTGTGAAAGCGATGACCGACCAGACCTCCGTTGGGAAAATTCTTTTGTCATTGGCGGAAAACGGAATTGCCGCCATCTGCGCCCATACCAACCTGGATGCGGTGGAGGGGGGCGTCAACGACGCGCTGGCCCTGCGCCTTGGGCTTACCGACATCGGTCAGCTGCGTCAAACCGGGGTGGACGGACAGGGGAGACCCTATGGTATCGGCCGGGTGGGTCTGGTGTCTGAGCAGCCCCTGTATGACTTTGCCATGGCGGTCAAACGGCTGCTGGGCGCAAACGGCATTCGGTTGGTGGACGGGGGAAAGCCCGTCCGCATGGTCGCCGTAGGAGGCGGAGCCTGTGCCGAGTTTATGGCCGATGCGCTGGCCCAGGGCTGTGATACCTTTGTCACCTCCGATGTCAAGTACCACCAGTTTCTGGAGGCGCGGGCGATGGGCCTCAACCTGGTGGACGCGGGCCATTTCCCGACAGAAGACGTGGTTTGCCCCGTTTTGCAAGACTGGCTGGCCAAACGGTTCTCCCAGGTATCCGTAGCCATTTCCCAGCGGCACGCGGAGGTGTTTTCCTACCTGTGACGCTGGTATGAAGCGGTTCGCTCTCTCATATGGTAGAGAAGAAGGGGGCCGGCTTATGAAACGGGATATTTTGTTGCTTTCGCTATGCCTGTGTATACTGGCAGGCGTGAACTGGCTGGGAGGACGGCAGGCGGAGCCCGCGTTCGCCGGCGCAGCGTTGGCTGGAAATCAGACGCTGATCCTGGACGCCGGACATGGCGGCGAGGACGGCGGGGCCAGTACGGCGGCAGGGGAGACGGAGAGCGGCATCAATCTGGCCATCGTGCGCAAGACTCAGATTCTGATGGTGTTCTTGGGCGTGGAGCCTCAGCTGACCAGACAGGAGGATGTCTCGCTGCACAGCGGCGGGGCGGAGACCATCCGGCAGAAAAAGGTTTCCGACTTGAAAAACCGGGTTGCCATGGTGGAAGGCGTTCCCAACGCGGTATTGATCAGCGTACATCAGAATTACTTTACAGATCCTCGTTACAGCGGTTCTCAGGTGTTTTTCAGCGGCGGTGATTCTGGACGTCAGTGGGGAGAGCGGACCCAGGAAATTTTTCGCCGCATGCTGGCGCCGGATAACGACAGAAAGGCCAAGCCAATTCCCAGCGGTATCTATTTGTTTGATCACGTCACTTGTCCGGCCCTCTTGGTGGAGTGCGGGTTTCTCAGCAACGGGGAGGAGGCCGCCCTGCTGTGCACGGATACTTATCAGAGGAAGGTGGCTTTGGCGCTGACGGGGGCATATTTTGCGCAATTTAACTGACGCTCAGCTATTGGGAAGGAGGCCGACATGGCAAAAGCGAGAGCAGGGTTTTACTGTACGGAGTGCGGAAATGAGACGCTGAAATGGCAGGGGAGATGTCCGGCCTGCGGGGCGTGGAACACCATTGCGGAGCAGCCTGCGGCGGATGTGAAAAAAAAGGCGGCGGCGTCTGCCTCCGCCGGTACTGGATTGCGCCGGCCCAGGCCAATGGCCGAGGTGGAAGCTGTGGACGAACTGCGCTTCAATACCGGCATGAATGAGCTGGACCGGGTGCTGGGTGGCGGCGCGGTGAAGGGCTCGCTGGTGCTGGTGGGCGGCGCGCCAGGAATCGGAAAGTCCACGCTGATGCTGCAAATCTGTGATAATTTGTGCCGGTTTTCCCAGGTTTTATATGTATCTGGCGAGGAATCGGAGCGGCAGATCAAGCTTCGCGCACAGCGGCTGGGCATACGGGAGGATGGACTTTTCCTGTATTCCGAGACTAACCTGGACGATATTGTGGCCGCTGTCCAAGAGAAACGGCCGGATATTCTCATTGTTGACTCCATCCAGACCATTTACAACGGAGAATCCTCCTCCTCGCCGGGGAGCGTGGCCCAAGTGAAGGAGTGCACCATGGCGCTGATGCACTTGGCCAAGGGCCTTGGGGTCACGGTGTTTGTGGTGGGCCATATCAACAAGGAAGGCTCCCTGGCCGGACCTAAGGTATTGGAGCACATGGTGGACTGTGTGCTTCACTTTGAGGGGGAGGAGCATAATTCCTACCGCATTCTCCGAGCGGCAAAAAACCGGTTTGGCGCCACCAATGAGATCGGCGTGTTTGAGATGGGGGACCGGGGCCTGGTAGAGGTTCCAAATCCATCGGAGGCCATGTTGTCCGGCAGGCCGGAAAATATGCCCGGCTCCTGCGTCACCTGCGTGATGGAGGGGGTGCGGCCGGTGCTGGCGGAGGTTCAGGCCCTGCTGTCGCCCTCAGCCTACGGAAACGCACGGCGGTCCAGCAATGGATTTGACTACAACCGGGCCCTGATGATGCTGGCGGTGCTGGAAAAGCGAGGCGGGCTGGTGCTGTCAAATTGTGATTTTTATGTCAATGTGATCGGCGGCCTGACGCTGGACGAGCCCGCTGCCGACCTGGCTCTGATTGTGGCGCTGGCGTCCAGCTTCCGGGACAAGCCTGTGCCGTTTGACCTGGCGGCCATCGGCGAGGTGGGGCTTACCGGCGAGCTGCGCTCGGTGAACACAATCAATCAGCGGCTCAGCGAGGTACGGCGGCTTGGCTTCACCAAGTGCCTGGTTCCAGCCAGGAACAGCGGAAAGCTGATCGCTCCCGCCGGGTTAGATCTGATCCCGGTGGGCAACATCCGTGAGGCCATCGCTGTGCTGGTCTGACGCCCGGGGCGTGAAATTCAGGCAGGCGTCATTGGGGACAGCCTGTCCCACAGCTTGGGCCTGGGCCATGGTGCACAGGCCCTCGCTTTGATATTTGCAGTTTTGTGTGCATGGGATAAAGCTCATAAAATTCACCTGCATTGTTTGAATTTCAAGTGGAGTTCGTGTATCGAAACGATCTAGAGAGAGGAGGTGTGGGCTGGCGCATACTCAACTCAACAAAATAAAGATTTTGTTGAGTTGAGGGGAGGGCAAGACAGGATAACCAGCCCTGCGGCGTTTGCCGCTTGCTTTATTCTGCCCAACCGTTCGCATGTTATGATACGGGTCCGGCCAGCCTTTTAAAATGACAGATTACCGAACGGAAGCTCCGCCGGTTGTGCGGGATTTTCTGACCTATCATGAGACCATTCAGGGCCATTCCCGGAAAACTGTGGACGAATATTTTCTTGACCTGCGTACGTTTCTCCGTTACATTAAAATAGAAAAAGGCCGCGTGCCGCGTACAACGCCCCTGGATGAAATTGCTGTCAGCGATGTGGATCTGGCTCTGGTTAAGTCGGTCACGCTGGCGGATATTTACGCCTATCTCAGTTTTCTCAGCCGTGACCGCGAGAAAAGCGCCAAAAATCCCAGCTTGGGCGTCGGTCTGGCCGCTTCTTCACGGGCGCGAAAAGTTGCGACAATACGCTCTTTCTACAAATATCTGGTGACAAAGGCAAAGGTTTTAGACGAGAGCCCCATTCAGGAGCTGGATTCGCCCCGCATGCGCCAGTCCCTTCCGCGATACCTGACCCTGGACGAGAGCATCCAGCTTCTGGAATCCATCGACGGCGACAATGCGGAGCGGGATTTTTGCATCATCGCCCTGTTTTTGAACTGCGGCGTGCGTATTTCCGAGCTGGTGGGCCTTAACCTCACCGATATCCGGGGCGACCGTATGCGGGTGCTGGGCAAGGGCAATAAGGAACGCATGATCTATCTGAATGCCGCCTGCCAGAGCGCCATCGACGACTGGCTGGAGGTGCGCGCCAGGTCCGGTGCGGCAGACCCTTACGCGCTGTTCATCACCCGCAAGCACACCCGCATCACCAAGGCCGGGGTGCACTATATGCTCAAGCAGCGGTTTGCCGCCGCAGGGCTGGACAGCAGCAAATACTCTGCCCACAAGCTGCGCCACACCGCCGCCACCCTGATGCTGCAAAACGGCGTGGATGTGCGCACCCTCCAGGAGGTGCTGGGGCACGAGCACTTGAACACCACGCAGATTTACACACACGTGGACAGCGAGGCCCTGCAAAACGCGGCCCAGTCCAACCCGCTGGGGCAGATCAAGGCCAAGCCCCGCCGGGGACGTCCCAAAAAACAGACACCGGAGGAATGAGCATGATTTCATATCAAGTAAATGACCAGGAGTTGAGTGCCGTTGCGTTTACTGCGTTTGCCGCAAAAGTTTGGCCTGGAAATTACGATGTTGATAAAACACAGGCGGCCCTGTCAAAAACATTGAATATAACCGCTTATGACGGCGAACTGCTTGTGGGCTGCCTGCGAATTCTCTCGGATGGCTGCTATTTTGGTACGATTACGGAACTGTTGGTCTTGCCGGAATATCAAAAGCGGGGAATCGGCAGCGAGCTGCTTCAGCTTGCCATGGGAAACACGCCGACTACTCTGTATTTCGGCGCACAGCCGGGAGTTGAGGCGTTTTATGAAAAGAACGGATGTCAGAAAGGTTTGCAATCCTATATAATTAAAAAGAGCCGATAAGGCAATAAAAAGGGCGCGGAGGAGCTCAATCCTCCGCGCTGTCCGTTTGTCTTGCGCCGGACGCAGGGCCGTCCGTCACCTTAATTGCCCCCACAATGTGGAGAAACCGCCACTCCACCACATTCTGATAGCTGTCCAGCGGCCGGTAGTCGGCGTCGTTGGAGTGGGCGGCAATTAGGATATTGTCCGGCCTGGGAACGGGCCCCACCGACACAATCACCGGCGTATGGGCGAACACTACGCCGCTGTTCTCAAACCGGAGCTGGACAAAGTCTCCGGGCCGGAGAAAATTCATGTGCACCTGGATGCCCACCGGGCCGTCGGTGGGCTGGGGCCGGGTCATGAAATCCCAGAAAAACTGCACCCCCGTCCAGGCTGGAGCCCGGTCGGTGGCGTCGATGTAGTACCAGCCGAATTCTGGAGTGAAATTCATAATGCCGGTGCCGGCATACAGGCACTGGGACGCGAAATTGGTGCAGTCTCCGCCAATCTCGCTGAAATCATAGAAGGCAGGGTTGCGGGTATAGGCCCATTTGTGGGCGTAGGCCACCGCCGCCCGCCGGTTGTATGGGAGCAGTTGAATCATGCCTCCTCCCCCCTTTCCCGCCATTGTATGCCAGCCGTCAATTTGTTGATACCACCTTCGGATTTTTCCTCCTGTTTTGTGGGTTTTGTCCCATGGAAACGAGAGCTTCCACTTGCAATTTCCAGCGATAAATGTTAAAATCATAACGGAAACCACCAAAATTTAATTTTGATAAGGAGTTGGACAATTATGCCACTGGTTACCTCGACCGAAATGTTCAAGAAGGCCTATAACGGCGGTTACGCCGTGGGCGCCTTCAACGTCAACAACATGGAGATCGTTCAGGGTATCACCGAGGCCTGCCGCGAGGAGAAGGCCCCCGTCATCCTCCAGGTGTCCAAGGGCGCCCGCGCCTACGCCAACCACACCTATCTGGTGAAGCTGGTGGAGGCCGCCGTGATCGAGTGCCCCGAGATTCCCATCGTGCTTCATCTGGACCACGGCGACAGCTTTGAGACCTGCAAGAGCTGCATCGACGGCGGCTTCACCTCCGTCATGATCGACGCCTCCTCCAAGCCCTTCGCGGAGAACATTGAGATCACCAAGAAGGTGGTGGAGTACGCCCACGACCACGGCGTGGTGGTGGAGGCCGAGCTGGGCGCTTTGGCCGGCGTGGAGGACGAGGTCAGCGTGTCCGCCGAGGAGTCCCACTACACCCGCCCCGAGGAGGTGGAGGAGTTCGTGTCCAAGACCGGCTGCGACTCCCTGGCCATCGCCATCGGCACCAGCCACGGCGCGTACAAGTTCACCGCCGCCCAGTGCACCCGCAATGAGAAGGGCGAGCTGGTTCCCCCTCCCCTGCGCTTCGACATTCTGGACGAGGTGGTCAAGCGCCTGCCCGGCTTCCCCATTGTGCTCCACGGCTCCTCTTCCGTGCCCCAGGAGTATGTGAAGATGGTCAACGCCAACGGCGGCAAGATGCCCGACGCGGTGGGCATTCCCGAGGAGCAGCTGCGCAAGGCGGCTGAGAGCGCCGTGTGCAAGATCAACATCGACTCCGACCTCCGTCTGGCCATGACCGGCACCATCCGCAAATTCTATGCCGAGCACCCCGATAAGTTCGATCCCCGGGAGTACCTGAAGCCCGCCCGCGCCAACATTAAGGAACTGGTGCGCCACAAGCTGGTGGACGTGCTGGGCTGCAACGGCAAGGCGTAAGAAACACAGATAAAGGAGAAATTTGACATGGCACAGTTAAAGGGCGCTTGCGTCATCGGCCAGTCCGGCGGCCCCACCTCCGTCATCAACGCCAGCGCGTATGGCGTCATCCGCACCGCGCTGGACTGTCCCGATATCACCGCTGTCTACGGAATGGCGCACGGCATCAAGGGGATGCTGAACGACCAGCTGTACGACATGGGCCAGGAGGATGCCAAGGAGCTGGAGCTGCTGCTCAACACCCCCTCCTCCGAGCTGGGCTCCTGCCGCTACAAAATCGCCGACCCCGACGTGGACGACACCGATTACAAGCGCATCCTGGAGATCTTCCAGAAGTACAACATCCGCTATTTCTTCTACAACGGCGGCAACGACTCCATGGACACCTGCGCCAAGGTGAGCCGCTTCATGGCCAAGTCCGGCTACGAGTGCCGGGTGATGGGCGTTCCCAAGACCATTGACAACGATCTGTTTGGCACCGACCACTGCCCCGGCTTCGCCTCCGCCGCCAAGTATATCGCCACCTCCTGCGCCGAGGTGTACAAGGACGGCCGCGTGTATGACACCGGCATGGTCACTGTCATTGAGATCATGGGCCGTCATGCCGGCTGGCTGGCCGGCGCCGCCGCCCTGGCCGGCGTAGTGGGCTGCGCTCCCGACCTGGTGTACCTCCCCGAGGTGGACTTTGACATGGACAAGTTCCTGGCCGATGTGGAGTCCATCTATAAGAAGAATGGCAACTGCATCGTGGCCGTGTCCGAGGGCATTCATTACGCCGACGGTTCCTTCGTGTCCGAGGCAAAGACCTCCGCCACCGACGGCTTTGGTCACGCCCAGCTGGGCGGTCTGGCCGCTCTGCTGGCCAACGTGGTCAAGGAGAAGACCGGCGCCAAGGTCCGCGGCATTGAGCTGTCGCTGCTCCAGCGCTGCGGCGCCCATCTGGCCTCTCAGACCGATATCGACGAGTCTTTCCTGGCAGGCAAGACCGCCGTGGAGGCCGCTGTGGCCGGTGAGACCGACAAAATGGTGGGCTTTGCGTGTACCCGCGAGGGCGGCGTGTATACCTGCAAGACCAAGCTGTTCAATCTCTCCGATGTGGCCAACTTTGAGAAAAAGGTGCCGCTGGAGTGGATCAACGCCGAGCACAACGGCGTGACCCAGGGCTTCATCGACTATGCCCTGCCCCTGATCCAGGGGGAGAACCACCGGGCCACCGAAAACGGCCTTCCCCGCTTTGCCCGCCTGAAAAAGGTATTGGCGAAATAAAGAGTATGAAAAAACCCGGGCTCCATGGGAGCTCGGGTTTTTTATGCCGAAATGCCTCTATTCCTCGCTGCAGCCGCCCGCCACGCCGGTCATGGCCCTGGTGACAGCTTGGCCTCGGGCGTCCAGTCCCTTGCTCATGGACAACGCCTCGGTAATATCATAGTCCACAATGTCCTCTCCCTGCAAGGCTACCACCCGGCAGGTCTTTCCTTCCGCCAGCAGCTTCACCGCTTCATGGCCCATATAGGTGGCTACCATACGGTCTCGGGCGCTGGGAGAGCCGCCCCGCTGGACATGGCCCAGCACAGTGACGCGGGTATCCAGGGCGGTGGCGTTTTTGATCTGCTCCGCCACATGATAAGCGCCGCCGGGGACTCCCTCGGCCACGATGACCATGAAATGGGTGCGTCCACCCAGACGGGCTTGACGGATGGGCTCAATCACATCCTTGTCAAAATCCACTTCCTTCTCCGGCACCAGCACAACCGTTGCCCCGCAGGCAATGGCTACGGAAACCGCCAGATGACCGGCCCGGTGGCCCATCACCTCGACCACAGAGCAGCGCTCGTGGGACTTCATGGTATCACGGAGCCGGTCAATGCTCTCCAGCGCGGTATTGCAGGCAGTATCGTACCCGATGGTGTAGGTGGAACAGGCAATGTCATTGTCGATGGTGCCCGGGATGCCGATGACGGAGATTCCGCTCTTGGCCAGACTGAGCAGCCCTTTAAAAGTGCCGTCGCCGCCGATGCCAACCAGGGCGTCAAGGCCTAGCAGTTTACAGGTAGCCAGGGCCTTTTTGCGGCCTGCCTCTTCAATAAATTCCAAACTGCGGGCCGAGTAGAGCATAGTGCCGCCCCGGCGGGAGATATCGCTGACGCTCTCAAAGTTCAGCCTGGTGAAGTCGCCGTTGAGCAGGCCGTGATATCCCCGGCGAATGCCAATGCAGTCGATGCCATAATACAGGGATGCACGGACGACGGCACGGATCGCGGCGTTCATACCGGGCGCGTCACCGCCGCTGGTAAATACGCCGATGCGATGGACAGCAGATTTCATAACAATCATATCCTTTCCATAATTGTTTTGCACCGAGTCAAACCTTCAGTTCTACAGCCTGGTCCGAAAGTGCGGATCTGTGGGCCTCGATCACAGGATAGACACAGCTGTTTAGGAAGTCACTCACCTGCTCCGGACAGCGTCCGATATACCGGGAGGGCTCCAAATGGGCGGACAACTCCTCCCTGGTCAGCCCGAACATTGGGTCGGAGGCCAAAAGATCAATGAGATTATTTGTAAGGCCAAGGTCCTTTACATTCCGCCCGGCTTCCTGGGAATAAACCCGAATGCGCTCGTGGAGCTGCTGGCGGTCTCCCCCCCGCTTCACCGCGTCCATCATAATATTTTCGCTGGCCATAAAGGGAAGCTCGTCCAGGATGTGCTTCTCAATAACCTTCTCATGGACCACCAGCCCGAAGGCGACATTCTCATAAATATTGAGGATTGCGTCCACCGCCAGAAACGCCTCTGGGATCGAAATTCGCTTGTTGGCGGAGTCGTCCAACGTGCGCTCGAACCACTGTGTAGCGGCGGTATAGGCGGGGTTGGCCGCATCCGCGATGACATACCGCGCCAGAGAGCAGATGCGCTCACACCGCATGGGATTGCGCTTATAGGGCATGGCGGACGAGCCGATCTGATTGGCCTCAAAGGGCTCCTCCACCTCCTTCAGGTGGCAGAGCAGCCGGACGTCTGTGGCGAATTTACAGGCGGATTGGGCAATGCCGGACAGGGTGGCCAGCACAGCGGCGTCCACTTTGCGGGAATAGGTCTGGCCGGACACGGGAACGGTGCCCTCAAAGCCCATTTCCCGGGCAATCCGAAGATCCAGCTCCCTGCATTTTTCGTGGTCGCCCTCAAACAGCTCCAGAAAAGACGCCTGGGTGCCGGTGGTACCCTTGCAGCCCAGCAGGCGCAATGTGGAAATCCGATATTCCACCTCCGCCAAATCCTGAAGCAGCTCATTCATCCATAGGGTGGCCCGCTTACCCACCGTGACCAGTTGGGCCGCCTGAAAGTGTGTAAAACCAAGGGTGGGCAAGGATTTATACTTGTCAGCAAATTGGGCCAATGCGTGAAGTACGCGGATCAGTTTATCTCTGACAAGGAAAAGGCCGTCACGCATGACAATGAGATCGGTATTATCGCCTACATAACAGCTGGTGGCCCCCAGGTGAATAATAGGCATAGCCTTGGGGCATACCGCGCCGTAGGTGTGGATGTGGGCCATCACGTCGTGCCGCAGTTCCCGCTCCTTTTGAGCCGCCAAGGCATAGTCAATGTCGGTGAGGTGGGCGGCCAATTCATCCACCTGCTCCTGGGTAACCGGCAGGCCCAACTCCATCTCGGCGCGGGCCAAGGCGGTCCAGAGTCTGCGCCATGTGGAAAACTTTTTGTCCGGAGAAAAAATATACTGCATTTGATCGCTGGCATATCGGGAGGACAAGGGGCTTTCATAGATCGAAGGATTGCTCATGGGGGCATACCACCTAATACTACAAATTTAATTTGTTGGATCGAAAACAGGATAATAAGCACCAAAATTTTTTAAAAAGTGAGAAACTTGCCGTGAATTCTGTTTTGATTTTTGTGCCGGGAGTATTATATCACATTCCGCAGTTCCCGACAAGTTGTAAGCGGAAAAACTTTGCACATACGTAAAGAAAGGGCTGTGCCGCTGGCACAGCCCTTTGTGTTGGTTCAGTTTTTCAGCCCTCGCCGCGCATCTTCGCGAAGCACTCGCTGCAGTATACGGGGCGGTCAGACTTCGGCTCAAAAGGAACCTTGGCCTCGCCGCCGCAAGCGGCGCAGACAGCGGTGAAGTACTCGCGGGGACCACGGGCGGCAGCCTTGCGGGCATCGCGGCAGGCCTTGCAGCGCTGGGGCTCGTTCTGGAAGCCGCGCTCGGCATAGAACTCCTGCTCACCGGCGGTAAACACAAACTCCTGGCCGCACTCTTTGCAAACTAAGGTCTTGTCTTCGTACATGGAAATACCCTCTCTTTTGATGCCCAGAATCGGAAATACAACCTGCTGGGACTATAATATTTGCGTCAGCTTTCGCTGAAAACGCCCAAATCACCGGCTACCTTCCGCCGGATTCGCTGGACCGCATTGTCCACCGATTTCGCAGACCGACCCACCTGCTCACTGATCTCCTGATAAGACAGGCCCAATAAAAACAGCGTCAAAACCTTCCGCTCCAGCGGAGACAACTGCTGTCCCAAACGGGCCAGCCGTTCTGACTCCTCTTCCCTGCTGATATAAAGCTCTTCGGGGCTGGCTTCTGACCCAAGCATGGGAGATTCAAACGGAACGCTGTCGTTCAGCGGAGCATGCTTACTGCGGGCGGCGTTCACAACTGCGGACCGAATGCGGTTACGGATGCAAACCTCCGCAAAGGTCTTGAACCTGGCGTCACGAGCAGGATCGAATTCCCGAATCGCTTTGAGCAACCCAAACATGGCCTCCTGAATCAGATCCTCGCTGTCCCCTCCCGCCAAAAAATAGGGGCGCGCACATACGCGGACCTGCCGGAAGTACCGCTTGACCAGTTCCTCTTCCGCGTCACGGCTGCCTTCAGCAACCAATCCGCAGAGCAGTTCATCACTATATTCACTTATTTCTGAAGTGATAGCACTCATGGCTTGACCTTGTTTATTTAATCACAGAACTGCCGAATTGTCAACTGTTTTCAGCGATTCTTTTAGGAAATATTCTGAATTCCCCGTTGAGTTGATAAAAATTGACAGAAATTGGGCGGTGCTTCCAGGGGATGCCTCTACGAAAAGGATAACTGTTCGGAAAGTCCACTCTCATCAGGGAGGCTCAGGCCCAAATGACGGTAGGCCTTGGGCGTGACGCAGCGTCCCCGCGGCGTCCTGGTAAGAAAACCGAGCTGCATGAGGTATGGTTCATAGACATCCTCCAGCGTCACAGATTCCTCGTTGATGGTGGCGGCCAGCGTGTCCAAGCCCACCGGCCCGCCTCCGTAGTTGGAAATGATGCTGGACATCATTCTTCGGTCCACATTGTCCAGGCCCAGCTCGTCAATTTCCAACGCCTGCAACGCCCGGTCGGCCACTGAGCGGGTAATTACCCCTCCCGCGGTGACCTGGGCAAAGTCGCGGACCCGGCGCAGCATCCGATTGGCAATGCGAGGAGTGCCCCGGCTGCGCCGCGCGATTTCCAGCGCCCCCTCCCCTTCTATGGGTACGTCCAGAATCCCGGCGGAACGGGTGACAATGAGGGCCAGTTCCTCCGGGGTGTACAGTTCCAGACGCAGAGTGACGCCAAAACGGTCCCGCAGGGGCGCGGACAGCTGCCCTGCCCGGGTGGTGGCCCCGATGAGGGTGAATTTAGGCAGATCCAGCCGGATAGAGTTGGCTGAAGGGCCCTTGCCGATGATGATGTCAATGGCGTAGTCCTCCATGGCGGGGTACAAGATCTCCTCCACAGAGCGGTTCAGCCGGTGGATTTCGTCCACAAACAGGATGTCGTTTTCCTGCAAATTGGTGAGCAGAGCCGCCAGATCGCCTGGCTTCTCAATGGCCGGACCGGAGGTGATGCGGACGTTCACCCCCATCTCGTTGGCGATGATGCCGGACAGGGTTGTTTTGCCCAGCCCCGGAGGGCCGTGGAGCAGTACATGGTCCAGAGGCTCGCCCCGCATTTTGGCGGCTTGGATGAAAATGGACAGGTTTCCCTTCGCCTTCTCCTGCCCGATGTATTCGGCCAGAGTTTTTGGGCGCAGAGAGCCTTCCCCTTCGTCGGCTTGGGTCAGCGAGGTGGCGACCAGGGGGGCTTCCGTTTCAAAGCCGCCGTTGTCGGAAAAATCAATGCTCAAAATCGCGCCTCCTTGTCAGTCCTCAGTGGATTGATGGCGGTAAAGAAAGTCAGACGCCGGAAACCGTTCGCAGGCGCCTTTCGGCGCGCCAGGCCAGTGGTTTTCCGCTGAATTCGAGACCGCGCCCATAATAATACGTCCCCAAAAATGATTTTTTGGAGGTTTCATGTAAAATCGCTCCATTGGCTGGAAAATTCAGTTATCCTGCCCATGCTCCACAATCTGCTCCGCGATTTCCCGAGGGGAAAGCCCATCCGTCATAACCTTTATCGTGTCCTGGCTGTCAAAGAGGGGAAGATAGCTCAAGCTTCGCTCCACCGCGCCCTCGCCGCGCACGCCGGCCCGAACATCTTCCCCGATACGCTCCCGAAGGGTTTGCCCGGAACACATCAGTGTATACCGTAATACCTTTACATCTTGCAGATTGAGCTGGCTCAGTATTCCTTCCGCGATTTCAGGCTGGTGCATAACTCAGCCGAAGATCACGTAATCCAGCTCCGGGCAGGCCAAATACCGGGAAAGCATGGCGGTGATATTGTCCAGCGCCATGGCCTTGGTCACATGGAAGGGATTCATGTTCCAGCACCAGTCTCCGTCCAGGTATACCCCCGGCGTCAGCCGTTCCAGCAGCGCCTTGCATACGGCGGTCTTTCCCACGCCCATGGGGCCGTTGACAAACAGAAGCGTTTTCATCCCTTTATCATCTTTTTCAGCGCCTGCTTAACGATCTCCTCCAGCGTCAGGCTGTCCAGGTCGATCCCTTTCAGCGCTGCGGCGGTCTCGCTCTGACTGTAGCCCAGCACCGCCAGGGCGGCGGCCGCCTCGCTCGCCTTGTTCTCCGGAATGATCGTGATTGCCCCGGAAAATGTCTCCCCCCCAGTTGTGGCCAGCTGGCCCTTGGCCAGCTTGTCCTTCAATTCCAGGATGATCCGCTGGGCGATCTTTTTGCCGATGCCCGGAGCGGAGGTCAGCGCCTTTTCGTTGCCGGATACTATGGCCATGGCCAGCCCCTCCGGACTGTTGGAGGACAGAATGGCCAGCGCCGCCTTTGGCCCCACCCCGGACACGCCGATGAGCATTCGAAAACAGCCCAGCTCACCCTCGCTGGCAAAGCCATACAGTTCGAAAATATCCTCCCGGACATAAAGATGAGTGTAAAGCTTAGCCGCTTTCCCCATGCTGAGTTTACTGATGGTGTGGCCGGTTGTACGGCAGGCGTAGCCCACGCCTCCACAATCGACGACGGCCAGATAGGGTTCCAGGTGGGCCACGGTTCCGCTCAGATAGTAAAACACGATGATCGCTCCAAATTTTTTAAAATTAGCGCAGGGGCTTCAGCAGCGAGGTGGACGACCGGGCGTGGCACAAGGCGATGGCTACCGCGTCGGCGGCGTCGTCCGGCTTGGGAACGGCGCTCAGGTTCAGCAGACGCTTGGTCATGTCCATCACCTGCCGCTTTTCCGCCTTGCCGTAGCCCACCACGGCCTGCTTCACCTGGGAAGGGTTGTATTCGCAGATGGGCAGGCCCATTTTTTCCGCCGTCATGAGGATGACCCCGCGGGCTTGCGCCACGCCGATGCCGGTGGTGACGTTGTGATTAAAAAACAGCTCTTCGATGGCCATCACGTCCGGGTGGAACTGCCCGATGAGCTCCTCCAGGTCGGAGGCGATTCGCCAAAGCCGGGCGGGCAGCCGCCCCCCCGCCGGGGTATTGATGGCGCCGCAGGCCGCCAGACGGTGTGCTCCCCGGGCGGATTCCACCAGGCCGAAGCCCACGATGGCATAGCCCGGGTCAATTCCAAGGATCAGCAATGGCATATCCTCCCAGCTCGTCTCGTATCTCAGAACATGATACCATACTCCGCCGCTAAAAACAAGCAAAACGGCGGATGATATCCTCATCCGCCGCTGCCGCAGCGTCATGCCCGTGGATGGGCCTTGGAGTAGACGTCCGGCAGCCGTTGATTGACCACCTGGGTATAAATCTGTGTGGCCGAGATATCCGCATGGCCCAGCATCTCCTGGATGGATTTCAAATCCGCTCCATTTTCCAGCAGATGGGCGGCAAAGGAGTGCCGCAGAGTGTGGGGCGTGATATCCTTGCGGATACCCGCCTTATCCTGATAGCGCTTCACGATCTTCCAGAAGCCTTGGCGGCTCATCCGCTCTCCATGCATATTGACGAACAGGGCGGTCTCTTCCGGGTCCTCCAGCAGCTGGGAGCGCACCTCGCCGACGTAGGCGGCCATGGCCCGCACCGCCCCTTTGTACAAGGGTACGACCCGGTCCTTCCCCCTGCCCCGGCAGCGCAGGAAGCTGGCGGACAGATTCAGATCCTGCACATCTAGAGCGATGAGCTCAGACACGCGGATACCAGTGGCGTACAGAAGTTCCAGCATGGCCTTATCCCGGCAGCCCTTGGCGTCGGATGGGTCCGGCTGCTCTAAAAACAGGTCCACCTCATAATTGGACAGGATAGCGGGCAGCTTGCGCTCCACCCGGCTGGGGGTGAATCCCTTGACGGGGTTGACCTGCACCGCCCGAATGGACGCCAGATAGGTATAAAAGGACTTCAGCGCCGCGATGGAACGTACCACCGTGGCGTTGGATTTGCCCTGCTTTTCCAGGTGCTGGGCATACCGCCGCACGTCCTCCTGCGCCGCCTTGATGAGGGGCAGGCGCTCCGCCGCCGCCCAGCCGTCAAATTGGCGCACATCCCGTAGATAAGAGCTGAGGGTGTTGGCGGCAGCCTGTTTTTCCCGGGCCAGCCACGCCTCGTAGCCGGAAATATAGTCCATGGATTCAGCTCCTCTCTCAGGTAATGAACAGGCGGGCGCATATGGTGGTGAGCAGCGCGGGCATCACCGTCTGTTGCAGGGCCGCGGCCAGCGCCAGCAGGCCTGCGCAGGGCGCCAGCGCCTGCGCCCGCAGATCCCAGGCCGGGGGGCGCTCTCCGGACAGGCGGCCGATAGACTGCCGGAACGCGTCGGACGCCGCCACAAACAGAACCGGGACCGCGACAAACGCGGAGACGCCGAACGCGGCCAGAGACGCCGCCACACCGGGCAGGCCAAACATCCTTCCAAAGACAGCGGCCGCGTAGGACAACAGGAAACCCCGGGCGGCCATCAGCATGGGAATCCCCACCGCGCCCAGGGCGGTGGAGCCAAGCAGAAGCGCCGCCAGCGGCCAGCGGACCAGCTCCCACACAGAGGACCAAAGCGGAGGTTCTACCCCGCTCCCCTGGCCCGCCATTTCAAAATATCGAAGAAGGTAGTCCGAGAGCTCCAGGGAATCTTTGCTCCAGCCGGAGAATAGAAAACCGCCCAACGCACCCAGGCCAAAGCAGACGGCCAGAACCGCCAGCTGCGTCAGCCCATCCCACGCCGGAGCCGGACCGAGCCGTTTACCCACTCTGCGGACAGTCAACCTCATCACCACCCAGCCTTATCGCGCAGTCTAAGCCATTCTATGCCTAGCCGGAGGAGAATATGCCCACGTGAAGAGGGGGGCTGCCCGTCGGAGCAACAGTTTGTCAAGCTGTAAAAAGCGGTATACAGAGCGTATTCGCCAAAAAGGAGGGACGGCCCCAGAGGCGGGTATTTCTTTCGGCGAACACCGGGCGCTTCTCTACTATAGACCTCTTTTGCTGGAAACGCAAGAGAAATCGTCCAGTTTTTTCGAAAACTTTTATTATGTTCCTGTATTATGTATACTTTATTATGTAAACTATATGAACAAAAACGGATGAGGCACAGGATATAGTATAAAAACAGCCTGCGGCCTCAAAATCTTGAGACCGCAGGCTGTAAGCCGGCTTTTTGAAGTTTTTTCGGAAAAAAGCTCACTCCCCTGCCATGCCCGCCCGAATGGCCTTCATGGCGATGGCGCACTCCAGGCGCTTGCGCTGCATCTCGCACCCAAATCGGTTTGGCTTTTTTATGTCTCCGTTGACAAGCAGGTTGGAGGCGGAGCACCCCCCGCTGCAATAGAAGCGCGCCCAGCAGTCCTTGCAGTCGGGGCGGGTATAGATGTTCAGTCCGGCAAACTTCCGGGACAGCTCCATGTCAAAGGAGCCGTCATATACGCTGCCCAGCCTGTACGCCTCGTTCCCCACAAACTGGTGGCAGGGGTAGATGTCCCCGTCCGGGGTGACGGCCACATATTCGCACCCGGCGCCGCAGCCCCGCATCCGCTTGATGACGCAGGGCCCCTGGGACAGGTCCACATTGAAGTGGAAGAAATTCACGTCGTCCCGCTTCAGCAGTTCCGCCGCCAGCCGCTCATATTCCTCCAGGATGCCGGGCAGGTCCTCCTCCCGGAAGGCGTAGCCGCAGTCCGGACTGCCCACCACCGGCTCCACCGATACATGGCGGAAGCCCTGGTCCGCAATGTGCGTCACATCGGCGGCAAAGTCCGGGTTGTGCCTGGTGAAGGTTCCCCGGAGATAGTAGTCCTTCTCTCCCCTGCCCCGCACCAGCTTTTGAAATTTGGGCAGAATCACATCGTAGCTGCCCCTGCCGCTTACCGTCCTGCGCATTCGGTCGTTGACCTCCGGCCGCCCGTCCAGGGACAGCACCGCATTGGACATCTCCCGGTTGATGTACGCAATGTTCTCGTCGTCCAGCAGCACGCCGTTGGTAGTGATGGTGAATCGGAAATTTTTCCCCTTCTCCCGCTCGATGGATCGGGCATATTCCACCGTGGCCTTCACTGTGTCCATGGCCATCAGCGGCTCGCCGCCGAAAAAGTCCACCTCGATGTTCCGGCGCTTTCCAGAGCGCTCAATCACAAAATCAATGGCTTTTTTTGCCGTCTCTATGTCCATGGTCATGCGCCGGCCGGTGCCGAAGTCGCCGGTGGAGGCGAAGCAGTACTGGCAGCGCAGGTTGCAGTCGTGGGACACGTGGAGGCACAGCGCCTTGACGGGGGCGTCCTGTTGCATCAGCGTGGCCGCGGCGGGATCGATGTAGCCGTCGCTGGTAAACAGCAGGCCGTCCTTTTGCAGGCTCAGAAGCTCCGACCAGGTCTCGTCCACCAGGCCGGCGTCATACTGGGGCAGCTTTTCATAGACCTCGCGGGGGCAGGCGTCCGCCATGGGGGCGTCCAGCAGGGACAGCACATCATAGGCGGTTCGGTCCAGCACGTGGACGGCGCCGCTGTTCACGTCAACCGCCACGGGGACCCCCAGGCAAATAAATGTATGGACCATGCCAATATCCTTCCTTCCGCGCACAGAAAAAGGGTGGGACAAGCCCACCCTTTCCGGCGTCTCTGATTATTTGTTATTCTCGCACTTCTGGTTGGCCACGGTGCAGGAGGTCTTGCAGGCGGACTGGCAAGAGGTCTGGCACTCGCCGCAGCCGCCGCGGGCCGCGCTCTGCTTCAGGGTAGCGCCGTTGAGCGTCTGGATATGAGTCATAGGTTTCTCCCTCCAATTTTAAATGTTGCCTTATTATACCACACCGCAGGGAAAAATTCAATACCAATATTTTTTCGACATTTCCCGGCACACCGGCGGACGGGGGCGCATAAGCTGAATTGACGGCTCAGCTGTCAACTTTGATCGAAGGAGGGATTCCCTTTGAATCCTGATAATGGAGGAACCAACACCCGCCCGTGCGCGGACGCCTGCGGCACCATGCCCGCCTGCGCGCCTCTGGCGGTGCCATATGTCCCCTTTCAGCAACAGGGCAGCCGGAAGTACAACCAAGCCGACGCCTTGGCGAACGGGACGGTCTTTCCCGGCCTGAACCTTCCGTTCCATCTGAAAACGGAGGCCGCAGCCCTGCCGGACAGCCACTCCACCCAGCTCCAGGCGCTGCTGTTTGTGGTCACCGAGCTGGGGCTCTATCTGGACACCCACCAGGACGACGCGGAGGCATTTCAACTGTTCCGGCAGTACGCGGAGATGGCCAGAGAGGCCAAGAAGCGCTATGAGGAGATGCACGGCCCTCTGACCAAGCTCAGCGCCGGACAGGACCAAGCCTACCGCTGGCTGGATGATCCATGGCCCTGGGAATTCAAGAACGGCGAGGGGGATTGACTATGTTTGTCTATGAGAAAAAGCTGCAATACCCGGTCCGCATTAAAAACACAAACCCCAAGCTGGCGGCGGTAATCATTTCCCAGTATGGCGGACCGGACGGCGAACTGGGCGCGTCTCTGCGATACCTATCCCAGCGGTATGCCATGCCCTACCCTGAACTGAAAGGGCTGCTCACTGACATCGGCACAGAGGGTTCGTTTTTGCACACCGGCCTCAAACCGTTGCAATCACTGGGTTTTTCGGGGGTGAGTTCGGCGGGCACTGCGGGGTCATTTTTGCACACCTCATCATTCACGGCCCCTTTTCCCTCCAGTTTCCTGTTCAAATCCCTCATATTTTCCAAAATAAACGTCCATTTCTGCGGTAAAAGGTTCAGGTGGACTTCTACCCGTCTGTCCTTGTAGACCACCATGTGATCCAGCAGGTTTTTATAGAAGATTTCACTGTCTGTCTCGCCGTCCACGAGGACGGTTATTTTGTTCTGGATGTCTTTTCGCAGGGTATCCGGCTGGTAGGAGATTCCTGCCTTGGAGCGTGCCGCCTCTAACCTGTTTTGCAGCTCATCCAACTCTTTGTCGTACCGCTCATTCACCAATTTCATCTCATCCTTGGTGATCTGACGGGAGAAGAAGGCGTCAAGCACGTCGGCCTTTTTCCTGGTGAGCTGCTCGATTTGATACTCCAATGCCTCCGGGCGGTCGATCTCCTGCTCCTCCCCTGCTTGAATTGCCTCCATTGCAATATCGGTGACACTTTGGATAATTCCGTTCACGTCCATTTGCAGCGAGGCCAGGGACTGCTTCAAAATATCCATGGCCAACTCATCCCGGAGCATCTTCCCGATGTCGCAGCCCACCTCATTTCCCTGGATGTCCTCGCGGCGGTTCCCCTCCGTGGTGGCGGTGAAGCAGCCCCAGCGCCGGTAGCTGGTGCCGTCCTTCCGCACCTTCTTCCGGGAGACGAAGCTGGCTCCGCACTCGCCGCACTTGATCTTGCCGCTGAACACATAACGGTTGGAGTGTCCGCCGCCATAGTTCCCTTTTCGGTTCCGCTTTTTTAGTTCCGACTGGACAATATCCCACAGTTCCCGGCTGATGATGGGCTCGTGGTGATCCCGGATGACCACCAGTTCCTCCTCCCCATGGTTGTACTTTTTCGCGTGGCTCAGGTAATCCGGGGTGATGGTCTTTTTCTGCACCAGGTCGCCCACGTACTTTTCGTTTTTCAGCACCTTGATGATGTAGGTGTTGGACCATTTTGTGTTCCCGGTCAGCGACTTGTACCCTGCCTCCCGCAGCTCTCGGGCGATGACGGAGGTGCCCTTTTTCTCTATGCCGTACTTGTGGAAAATCTGCCGGACGATCTCCGCGCCCTCCGGGTTGACGGTCATCTTGCCGCCCTTCACATCGTAACCCAGCAGGGACCTGCCGAACACCACCCCCTGCTCCATCCGCCGGGTCTGGCCCCATTTCACCCGGCTGGAGGTCTTGCGGCTCTCCTCCTGGGCCATGGAGCCCATGATGGACAGCCGCAGTTCCGCGTCCGGCTCCAGGGAGTTGATGCCGTCGTTCATGAACACCACCCCCACACCCAGCGCTTTCAGCTCCCGGGTGTAGGAAATGGTGTCCAAAATGTTTCGGGAAAACCGGCTCACCTCTTTGGTAAGGATGAGCTGGAACTTCCCCATATGGGCGTCGGCAATCATGCGGTTGAACGCCGCCCGCTTTTTGGTTGAGGTGCCGGTGATGCCCTCGTCGGCGTAGACCTGGTACAGCTCCCAATCCGGCTGGCGGTCGATGTACTCCTTGAAGTAGCGCTTCTGGCTCTCGAAGGAATTGGCTTGGTCGTCCCGGTCGGTGGACACCCGGCAGTAGGACGCCACCTTCATCATGGCCTCTCTCCCTTTTTTTTCGCGCTGTTTTGTTTTCTGATGTATGCTCGAAGCTGAGCCTTCAGTTTTTCTTCTGCATACCGGTATTGCGCCTCATCCAGCGCACCGCTGTCCTTCAGCGACAGCAGGATGGCTCTCTGGTACTCAAACAGGAACTGGTTGTCCGTCTCTTTGGTAATCCTGTGGTCGTGCTCGATTCCGACCAGACGCGCCCGTTCCTCCATCCCGCGTGCCCCCTTTGTTCCAAGGGTATGCATCGGACAGGCCTACTTTGATATTTGATTTACCCCTTTCCTATCTGATGTCCATCTGTATTTCGGTTCGACATTTGCGAATATTCATTTTGATCCTCTTGTCCGGGAGGCGGATGCGGTACCAGCAATATACCGCACCCGCTTCCACAAGTCTATCAATTTTTTACATGGTCTGTTCCCAGTGTTGGTCACCACCAAATTTCTGACCCATGGCCATTTTCTTCAGCGCCTCTCTGCGGAGCTGCTTGCTGTCCGTCCAAGTTGGCGGAGTGGGGAGCTGCCACTCATCGTCACGCTCCAGGTCAGCCGCCACCTGGAACCATCCAGCGGCCAGCTCACCCATCCAACCCTCGTCCGGCTCCGGGGTGGTGGGACGGAAGCCCGTGGTCTGGCGATAGAGGAACAGCATCTCAAGATTTTCCTTGAGGAAGGTTTCATCGTGGAGGCTGCTGTCCCGGCACTTGCGCCCATTGGGACAGGTGAAGGTGACGTGCTTCCGGGTGTCAGACCAGGATACCTCGTAACCTTCCACCTCCATGTTTTCGATGAAGCTCTCCCGGCTGGTGGCGTATTCCAGTGCCTCGTTGATAGCTTGGATGAGATCCAGCTTCCAGCTGTCACCACGCAGGCCGGCTTGGTACTCGCCGGGCTTCATGCGCCTCTTTTTCTTTTGTGGATCACACTCGTCCAGCACTTGCAGGCCGTGGACAAGACAGATCTCATCGTTCACTTTGCGGTGCGTCAGCAGGTCGCTGTAGCTCTGATGGAGCTTGTGACCGTCCTTGTGGCTGACGCTGTTCACCACCATGTGGTTGTGCAGATGGCTGGTGTCAACGTGGGTGGCGACCACCACCTCGAAGTCCGGGAACTGCTTCTGCGCAAATTCCAGACCGATGGCGTTGACTTCCTGGGGCGTGACATTGTCATCGGCGGAGAAGGACTGGACGAAGTGGTAGAACTGTGTCCCTCCTGTTTTGCGGAAGCGCTCCTTGGTCATCTGCATCTCGATGAAGGCGGACTGTGGGACGCAGTTGCTCCCGGTGACCAGCCACGCATCGCCCCAGCGGGTTTTCTTCTCCTGTTCCACGTAGTCGATCACGCCGCACATGGAACTGGCGGACTGCTTCTTGCACTGGATTGCGGTGAAGGTTGCCATCAGCGCACCTCCCGAACCAACACGCTCATTACGTCGCACAGCCTGGTGTACTCTTGCACAAGGTCATCCCCGCGTAGGACGGTGATCCGCCCCATGTTGGCCAGGGTGGTGAGCTGGTTGAGGTTGCGGCCCTGGGCTTTCAGCTCGGAGAGGAGATCGTCCAGCCCCTCCACCCGGACAATTTTCTTTCCCAGCGCGCAGGTGGCGAGATAGTCGGTGACGGTCATGCCGGCGGCCTTGGCACGCTGGCGGATGGCTTTTTTGTCCGCCGGGGTCATCCTGGCGGTGATGATTTCGGTTTTCTTTTTCTGCATTAAACTCCTCTCTCCCTCGTCGGCGCAAGCTGCATATCCCTCGCTCTGCCGCAAACGGCAGGGCTCGCTCATTTCGCTGCGCCTCCTCTCCCCATCGAACCCGCTTCGCTGGGCTTCGATGGGGACCCCTTTAGGGGCAGGGGGGCCGGGGCAGCGCCCCGGCGAGTGCGGGCGTTCTCGCCTTCGGCTCGGTCGGCGCTGGCTGCCACCGGCAGCCAGCGCCGTATAGCCGGACGCGATGCTTGCCCCACCTCGTCGGCACAAGCTCCGCATCCCGCGCCCCGCCGCAAGCGGCAGGGCGCACTCACTCCGCTGCGCCTCCTCTC
The DNA here is from genome assembly GCA_947383145.1 of uncultured bacterium. Lineage (GTDB taxonomy): Bacteria > Bacillota > Clostridia > Oscillospirales > Oscillospiraceae > Enterenecus. The sequence goes on along the minus strand of CANDCH010000004.1, from coordinate 11,668 downwards.
CCCACAAAGCCAGAGGTCGGCTTTGCGGGGCCCCGGCGAGGTAGGCATCCGCCCCAACGGGGCGCTTCTGGAATATCGTAAACTGGGTGCTCCCCACAAACGGCCCACAAAGGGCGCACACCGTGCCCGAACCGTTTTGCGGGTCATTCCCCGCCTCGCCCCGCAAAAGCGGACACGGGGCCGCACACAGGCCGACACAGGGGCACGGCGGGCAAGAAGGCAACCGGGCAATGTCCTTAGCACTTTACCCCCTTACCCTCTTGCGGCAGGTATGAGTACCAGCGGTCGCCACGGCGGACGGCGGTCACCCCCAGATTCTGCTTGGCGATTTTCAGCGTCCGTTCTGAGATTCCCATTGTGGAAGCGCGGCGCACCAACTCATCTGATGCCAGCTCACCTCCTACCAGCAAATCTTGGAGAAGCTGCTCCGCCTGTTCCGTCTTGGTCGTGCTGGGGCCGCTGCTGGAGAGCAGTTCGCTGGCGGTGGCATCGCAGAACCCCTTCCACTGAAAACCCAGGTCTGAATCCAGAGAGAACAAAATTGCCGGACCCTCCGGCGCGAGACTGCTCTTGTCGTGAACCACCACGCGCAGGTCATCGTCATCTTTGGAGCGGCCTACCAGCAGCACACTCCGGGCTGCCGCCCGGAAATCGATGGAGCCCAGACCACGGTACGCGGACTTGGCGCCCTGCATCTTATTCATGTGCCCCACCAGCACGATGGCGCAGCCGGTCCGCTCCGCCAGTTGTCCCAGCCGTTTGAAGATGGGACGCACTTCGTTGGCCCGGTGCATATCCACGTTGTTGCCAAGGTACGCCTGGATGGGGTCCAGCACGGCCAGCCCCGCGCCCGTCTGCCGGATGGCCTGGGCCAGCCGCTGGTCATCCAATGTCAGCTCCCGTTCGCTTTCATCGATGACCAGCACCCGGGAGCAGTCCGCGCCCAGCGCGTCCAGCCGGGGACGGATCGTGTCCGCCAGACCGTCCTCCGCCGTCTGATAAATCACGTTCATGGGTGGTGCCGCCGCACTGCCGCCCGGCATGGGAAGCCCCTGGGTCAGCAGTGCTGCCAGTGCCAGCACGAAGGTGGTCTTGCCATCGCCGGGGTCACCCTGGATAATGGTGATCTTCCCCCTGGGCAGATACGGCTCCCACAGCCAGCGCATCTGCTCGGCGTGGATGTCGCTCATGGTGAGCAACTTGAGTTGTTGTTTCATAAATTGTATCCTCCGTTCCTGTGTATTGAGGGGCATATTGCGTCCGACTGGACGGCCAGCCAGGAACGCGATGCTGCCTGCGGTTGGATTGTAACAGCTAAACCTGAACGGGCCGTTCCTATTTAAAAAATATATTTCGGAATTTACACACCCCTCGTTGACTTAGGACACTCGGAACGGTTTTGTAAACCATGGCAAAATAAAAAATTGAACCGCGCTGTCAGGTGACAGCGCGGTTCAATTTTCGGTTCAGCGTTCTCAGCCGCTTTAAGATGGCCATTCTGGATACGCCCAGCTGCCTGCCGATTGCCTCCATAGACAATTCCTCGTCGTATCGGAGGGAAATCAACCTGCGATCTCGCTCACCCAGTCCGTCCACCATTTCCCGCAGTGTTTCAAGCTGGAGGTTCTTCAGCGCGGTATCCTCCGTCACACGCTCAACGTCCCCATAGCTGGACAGCACCGTTTCAAAATCCCTTCTACTCAGGTGCCTCTGATCCCGCTTGTACTGCGCCCGCATATGGCGGCGGTCCCGCTCTAAAAAGTCTGCGGCCTCCTTTGACACTGATACTTGCTGGCCTTGATACGTAACGACCGTGTCGTTCATAGACGTCCTTTCCGCTTACACGAAAAGGCGCACACCCGCGCTGCCGGCACAGCGCCAAATACTGTGGAACACTCATGGATATTTCATCGTACAGTGGGGTTCAAATGCCCTGTGCGGCCCATGAATGTCAGAGGTCACACATCGGTGTGAACCTCACCGGAAAGCTGCGGAGATTCGCTTTCGCTTATTGATATTACACTCCTTCCGACAGAATTTGTCACGAAAAATCGTTCGACATGGTTTGACATGACGCAGTTGCTCCAAAATTGGCCAATCATATTTTCTGTTGTAGGATTACGCTGCGTTTGCGGTGGAGGTGCTGGGTGTTCCGCTGGTTCGCCGGAAACAGCGTAAATCCGCTGCGAATCAGAACAAATAGGCTCTGCTGTCAAAGAAGCCGTCCGGTCTCATCGGCTGGACGGCTTCTGTCATATGCGTTTAATTCTGTGGACAACTTCCATGCCAACTCAAAGCCGCAGATGAAGCTGTCAATAGAACGCTCCTCCGTGATGTGGTCTTTTGCGTCAATAATATGCAGCACCAGCTTCCGTTCTGGTTTGCTCAGCCGTTGAATGAGTTGACGGTGTGCATCCTCAGCTTCTTGCTGCGCATCAGCGAGGGGCAAAGGGATATAAAAACTATCGTAGAGTTTTTTCAGAATCGCTTTCATGTGTTCTGCCTCCTGTCAGCAAAACACAATAGCACACTCAGAAGAAAATAGCTACACATTTTTTGTTCCCAACGCATTTGAGTTGATCCTGTCGATCACAGCTCGGATACCCATCCAGACAGAAAGGTCGGTAAACACTTCCACCACGCTGCCCTGGTCGGTAAAGGGTGCCTCCTGGAGGACAGACAGATCCGTCAACATGCCGTTTCGGACAATATACTCTATAATTTGATTCACAAAATAGATCTGCCGACTGTCCAAATTCGCATCGGTGAGGTAGTCGGAAAAGGCTGTTTTCGCGGCGTTCATATCCAGGCCAACGATCTCCCGCACAAATTCTCCCAGCGGCTTCTGGCCGCATTCCTCCTCATATTCCTGACGGTTACCCACCTCACTCCAAAGAATGCGCTCCAAAGCCTCCACATCCCCGGCTGTCAGCGGGACATTTCCCCGCAGCTTGGCAATGACCGCCTCGTCTTGATGCTGACGCACATATAATTCCGCCTTGGCCTTGTAGTTTTGCAGATCGTCATTTTCCAGCTCCGCTTCCTTCCAATCCATGGACAAAATCTCATCATCGAAATTGGTGTCGTAGCGGTCCCTCTCTCTGGGGATATACTTCATCAAATCCCGCAGGCACGCCCGGATATGCTCAAATTCGTGGACTCCGGCAGTTTCCAGGTAATCTGTGTGGAGTATCTTCTCAATCAATTCAGACTGCGCCTGGATTTCCGGGATGTTGGCAACCCCTGCGATCCCCCGTACTTTTTGAATTAAATCCTTCCTGGCGCGGGAATAGGGCGTGCCCGCCAGAACAGCTAACTCTATGCCGTACAGCAGCGCGTCGAACCGCAGGGCTTTGGGGTCATCCGCATCCGGGAGGATCAGCGGCGCCAGCTCCTCCTCCATGTTTAACGTGTCCTCATAGCTGAGAGCGGCGTAGCTTTCCGGGGCTGAAAACCGTTCCACATACTTCAAATGCTGACGCACGGCAAAATTATCTCTGTTAAGCTCTTGCACCTTACACATCATGTCAGACACCAGTTCCCGCCGGAATTCAATCAGCTCTTTTGTCTGATAGGCCAAGTCCTGGAGCTTGAAGGCCATCTGGGCTTTCAGCTTGAACAACGCCCCCTGGAGGGTTGTCTGTCTGGCGGCGGATCTGCCCTTATTCATGCGGAAAAACTCAAAATTACCGCAGAAGTCGAAGATATAGAATTTCTTTTTGTCCTCGCCATCCAACAGCCCGGGACACAGGCGGGTCCCACGGCCAATCATCTGCCAGAACTTCGCCTTACTCATCACCTTTTTGAAAAAGACCAGGTTCAGCACCTCCGGCACATCGATGCCGGTGTCCAGCATATCCACGGAGATGGCAATCTGGGGCAGCTTTTTCCCCTCGGAGAACTCGTCGATGGTGCTCTGGGCGTAGTTTGTATAGTTGTCGATGACCTTGGCAAAGCCGGGAAACTCGGGATAGCATTTGCCAAACACCTCCATGATCTTCTCCGCGTGGAGGTGGTTCTTGGCAAAGATGATCGTCTTGCCCAGCCTGGTGCCATAGTCAATTTTCAGCCCGTTGGTCATAAGGACATGGAGCACCTCCCGAATGGTGTCCTCATTGAACACCCACTCGTTCAGCGCAGAGGAAGAAATGCTGTCCGGGGCCTCCCCGTCCCGCCCAAAGGTGTCCTCATAGGCCGCCTTGTCCTCCTCGGACAGCTCGTCGTAAACGATGCCCTGCTCCAAAAACTTGAGCTTTGTCTCCACTGAAAGAAAGTCTACCAGAAAGCCGTCCGTTACCGCCTGGGCCAGCTCATAGCCATAGGTGGGCGCGCCGCTCTCCAGCTCGAACACCTCGTAGGTGTTCTTGTCGATTTCGTCCTTGGGCGTGGCGGTGAGGCCCACCAGCGGCGCGTCAAAATAGGTGAAAATATCCCGGAACTTGTTATAGATGGAGCGATGGGCCTCGTCGCAGATCACCAGGTCGAAATGACCACAGGTGAACAGCTTCCCTTCCCCGTCCCGTACCCCATCAATGCAGTTCATCATGGTCTGGTAGGTGGAAAACACGCAGTGGGCGGTGTAATTGTCCTTTTCCTCGCACAAATTGGTCACAGACAGGTCGGGCAACAGGGCGGCAAAGCTGCGCTTGGCCTGGGTAACCAGCGAGTTTCGGTCAGCCAGAAACAGGATGTTCTTCACCCAGCCGTGGCGGAGCAGCACGTCGCACAAGGCGATTACGGTGCGAGTCTTACCCGAGCCGGTGGCCATGACCAGCAGGGCCTTCCGGCGGTTTTTGCGGTCAAAGTCATCGCACACCGCCTTGACCGCCCCCTCCTGGTAGTACCGCCCGGCGATGTCCTTGCGTACCACTATATTTTTTAAACTGAGGCGCATAGTTTGCAAATTGAACCACTTTTCCAGGTCCCGCTTGGAGTAGACCGCCGCCACCTTCCGCTCCGGGTAGCGCCCGTCGTCGATGCGGGTGTCGAAGCCGTTGGTGAGGAACACCACCGGGCGGCGGCCATGCTTCCGTTCCAAAAGGTCGGCGTACAGCTTGGCCTGCTGGCGGCCCTGGACCACATCCACACAGGCCCGTTTTGCCTCCACCACCGCCAGGGGACGGCCATCGTCACCGTAAAGCACATAATCCGCATAGCCCACCCCGGACTTGTTGGGCATACCGAACAGCTCCACCTCGCCCAGCCAATCCTTGCCCTCGGTCCAGCCCGCGTCAGCCAGCATGGCGTCGATGTAGATTTTTCGGGTCTGGTACTCGGTGAGCTCCAGCGGCTTGGGCACATAGGTGGTCTGCTGCTCCTCCCGGCGGGCGGTGAGCTGGGCGCGCAGGGCGCGGTTCTCCTCCATCAGCCGCTCCAGCTCCACCTCCGGCACGGGGGCCGGGGCGGGCTCGGGCTTGGCGTCCAGCAGGGCCGGATCAAACTTTCCCTCGGTATAATCCTTGGCGTAGAAATAGGCCGCCTGATCCAGGAATATGTAGAGGTTTTCCAGGCACACCGCCGCCTGCTCCCGGGTGAGCTTTTTCCCGCCGTGGGCGGCCTGGTTGCCCAGCACCCGGACCAGCTTCATCCGCTTCCACACATCCTCCCCCACGATGTCCCGGAAGTTGCCGCTGTCCATGAGCGCCGCCAGCCGGGTGTCGAAGGTCAGGGTGAGGCTGCCGTCCACGGAGTACATCCATTTGACGGCGGATTCCATGGCCCGGCGGCAGGACAGGATGCAGGCGGCGGGGTCGATCTGGTAGATCTGCTCCGCGGCCACGGCAGCCTGAGCGAAGGGGGCAAATTGGGGGTCGGAGAGGAGGAAGTCGAAGTTGGTCATAATTGCACCTTCTACTTGGTCATCTAGTGGCAAAGTAAGTTATAGCAGCAGTAGCCGCAATAGTTAATAAGTACCAAATCCAATTGGCAAGAATATTTTGCGCAACCGCCTTTATCCACTGCTTAATTTTTGGTTCTTCATTGTGGGACGTGATATTCACTGTGTTATTATTTCCGCTGATTGCTGGGGCATTATTGTACTGTGATCCGATAAATGTAACAGAAACTGCTTCATTAATTTCGCTTTCGCTCAGCGTTGTTTTATTTAGTAAATCTACTATGTGCTCTAAGCTATTCTTATTATCTACGCTGATATAAAGTTGATTCTTATGGTTAACAGACACAAAAACAACTCCAGTTGTATTTCCCACCACACAAATGCTCATATCGGTTAAAGAGTATTCAGATGCGCCATAAGCATTTGAAACAAATTCTTCTATTGAGTTGCATGAACATGATATAGCCCCTAGATCAAACAGGAATTTGATTTCCAGTTTGGTGCAGTCCAGGCCCGCTTTACGTAAAGAACGGATTATCCAATCGTATGTATTCTTTGTTTCTTGATAAGTCTTGACTCCATATTTCCCTTCAATCGTTATTTTAAATGATGTCATTCGTACCACCCTACCCAAAATATTTCTGCATCAGCGATTTTTTCAGCACTTCCAGTTTATCCAAACCTTGTTGGATTGTCAACTTTTGTCGGCCTACTTCCGTAACAAAATCTGCAAATATTTTCTGAGCTTCAATAGCTGGAACCAAGACAGGCAATGCCCGGAGCTGTTTCATATTAATGCTAGCAATTCCCGTTGTCTGTTTAGCACACCTCAAAAAGTACCTCTTCGCTTTCTGGTGTTGTAAGTATTCGGCAAAAAATTCAGGTAAAATTGTATTTCTATCAAGCCGCACTCGGAAAATGTGATTCTGGTGGATACAATTCTCAAGTGGTTCCCGAATGATAGCACCACGCCCTAGCTTGTCAGGATCACCACCCTCTGTCATAAGCACATCATCAGGCATTAAGCGGTATTGGTCAATCTCTGACTTGGTAGCCATAATTGTTTTAACAGTTGTCCAATCAATGTAACCCTCTTTGACATTAGAAACGGCCATATACGGCACTTCAAACAATTCGCTACTCTGTGTCTTTCGACCTTTCGTAATTCCAGATACAATATCAGCCACAGCATCTAAGGCGGTTTCGGGCCATAAGTGGGGATTCAACAACATATCTCCAAACATCTCCACAAACCGCGCTTTGACCAACTCGTCCAGTTTGGCAAGCTGTTGTTTGCGTAGAGAAATCAAGTTACTAATTTTGTCCAGTACTGCGGCAACATATTGTTGCTCCTTTAAAGTCGGCATATGAAACGGCAGCGAATCAAATATGGGCTTTGTGAGATGCTTCATTGTTGCGCCATGCGCTTGTGAAGCCGCATTTTCCAATATATTTTGAACTTGATAGACAAAAAAACTTTTGTTGATTTCTGTTTTATCAAAAACAACTTTAAAAATATGCTGATTCAGAACGGCTTTTTCGCCTCCCCAAATATATATACCAAGGCTGGCAGACCACGATATCAAAATATCACCGTCATTAACTTCATATCGTTTGTCATACTCGCCATTGTATCGGTTTGCCTGATATGAATTTCCAGTCAAATCTTGAATCCTGATAATCGGAAGCCCGGTATCAGACCAGTCCGATGGCTTAAACGCATATCCATTGATATACGTAGCAATATCCCCCAATCTCGCCATCACACCATCCCCTCCAATTCCTCCAGCCCCTTCTGAATCTCTGCCTCCAGCTGCCTCAATTCCGCAAAGATTTCGCTGGTGGGCGGGTACTCCACCGGCACGTACTCCGTCTTCTTATACTTGTTGATGGACAGGTTGTACCCGTTTTCCACGATCTCCTCCCGGGGCACCAGGAAAGACCGCTCTGTGCGGGCCCGCCCCTCCTCCGCCGCCCGGTGGTGGAACCGGGCCACAATGTCGGGAATGTCGCTGTCCGCCACGGGGGCGCGCTTGTCGTCCAGGCTGAACCCGTCGGCGCGCATATCATAAAACCACACCTTGTCCGTACCGCCGTGGCCGGTTTTGGTGAACACCAGCACCCCGGTGGACACCCCGGCGTAGGGCTTGAACACCCCGGAGGGCATGGAGATCACCGCCTCCAGCCGGTTGTGGTCCACCAGCTCCCGGCGCATGTCCCTGTGGGCCTTGGACGAACCGAACAGCACCCCGTCCGGCACGATGACCGCCCCGCGCCCGCCCACCTTGAGCATCCGCAGGAACAGGGCCAGAAACAGCAGCTCCGTCTTCTTCGTCTTGCACAGCTTCAGCAGGTCGGCGGACACGATGTCCGCGTCCAAGCTGCCTTTGAAGGGCGGATTTGCCAGGATCAGGGTATACTTTTCCCGGTCCGGGTTCTGGTCGGACAGGCTGTCCCGGTACTCGATGAAGGGATTCGCCACCCCATGGGTCATCATGTTCATGGCCCCGATGCGCAGCATGGTGCGGTCCATGTCGAAGCCGTGGAACATATGGTTCATGTAGTGGTCTTTCTTCTGCCGGTCAAAAAAGACCTCCTGTTTATGGTGCTCCTTGAGGTACTCCCCCGCCGCCACCAGGAAACCCGACGTGCCGCAGGCCGGGTCGCAGATCACTTCCTCCGGGCCGGGGGCCATGAGCTCCACCATCATTTTAATAATGTGCCGCGGGGTACGGAACTGGCCGTTCACCCCGGCGGTGGCGATCTTGGACAGCAGGAATTCATACACATCACCCCGGACATCGCCCTCCCGTGCCTGGGCCATCTGCTCATAGATGCCGTCCAGCGCCGTGACCACCTTGTCCAACATCAGCGGCGTGGGAATTTTGAAAATGGCGTCGTCCATGTATTTGGCGTAGGCGCTGGCCTTGTCACCGTGAAGGCTCTTGATGAAGGGGAACACCTGCTCCTGCATGACAGCGTACATCTTTTCGGCGGGAAAGTCATGGAACACGGACCATTTGAGTTGGTTTCCAGAGACGGTACGCTCCCCGATTCGCACTTTCTCCGCAAAAATGCTCTGGTGGTCCAGCCCAAGCATGGCGCTTTCCCTGGCGCGGAGGTTGTCCGTTTCGTCCAAATCGTGGATGAACATGAGGTAGGTCATCTGCTCCACCACGTCCAGCGGGTTGGTAATACCGCCGGTCCAGAAAATTTCCCATAGGGCGTTGATTTTGTTTTTCAGTTCGCCTGTAATCATATTGCTGCGCGTCCTTTCGGCGGTAAAATTCCATTCATATTTTATCACAAAAAGTTCCACTTGAAAATACCTTGTTGGACATTCTGGGATTGTCATGCAGCCTCCAGCGTGCTACACTATGGACAGAAACTTCATAGGAGTGGTCGTTATGTGGTTCATCTTTGCCCTTCTCTCCGCCGTATTCGCCGCCCTCACCTCCATCCTCGCCAAAGTGGGCATCGACGGCGTCAACTCCAACCTGGCCACCGCCATCCGCACCATGGTGGTGGTAGCCATGGCCTGGGGCATGGTGTTCCTCACCAACACCCAGGGCGGCATCCCGGAGATCAGCCGTAAAAGCTGGCTGTTCCTCATCCTGTCCGGGCTGGCCACTGGCGCGTCTTGGCTGTGCTACTACCGCGCCATCCAGATCGGCGAGGTATCCAAAGTGGTTCCCATCGACAAACTCAGCGTGGTCATCACCCTGGTGCTAGCGGCGGTGTTTCTCCACGAAAAATTCACGCCAAAGTCGGTGATCGGGTGCGTCCTGATTGGTGTGGGCACTCTGGTCATGGTTCTGTGAAGTAATTTCGCTTGTCAGAATTTTTTACAGAGGAGCGATTCTTATGCCAATAATCGGAGCTGTCATCCTCCCCCACCCACCCCTCATCATCCCCACTGTGGGCCGGGGACAAGAGCAACAGGTCCAGTCAACCATCGACGCCTACCGCGCCGCCGCGCAGCAAGTGGCGGAATGGAAGCCAGAGGTTTTGATCGTCTCATCCCCTCACACTGTCATGTACGCTGACTACTTCCACATCTCCCCCGGCGCGGGCGCGTCCGGGAGCATGGCCTCCTTCGGCGCCCCCCAGACCCGTCTTGAGGTGCGGTACGACGCCGAGCTACGCCAGGAGTTGATCCGGCGGGCAGAGGCGGCTGGTCTCCGGGCCGGAACGCTGGGAGAGCGGGACCCATCCCTGGATCACGGCACCTTCCTGCCCCTCTGGTTCCTCCAAGAAGCAGGGATAACCTGTCCCATTCTGCGTGTTGGGCTGTCAGGTTTTTCTCCTTTACAGCATTATCAACTGGGTCAATGCGCTGCAAAAGCAGTAGACAAGCTGGGCTGTAGGGCTGTGTTTGTTGCCAGCGGCGACCTATCCCATAAATTGAGAGATGATGGCCCCTACGGCTACGCCCCGGAGGGCCCGGTGTTTGACCGCCGGGTCACCGCCGCCATGGAGTCCGGGGACTTCCTGCAACTCCTCACCATGGACCCGGCCCTGTGCGACCGGGCGGCGGAGTGCGGCCTGCGCTCTTTTCAGATGATGGCCGGGGCGCTGGACGGCCTGGGTGTGAAGCCGGAACTGCTCAGCTACGAGGACGTCACCGGCGTGGGGTATGGCGTAGCCACCTTCGCCGTAACCGGCCCAGACGAAAGCCGCCGGTTTGCAGCCCAGTGTGAGGAGTTAGAGCGAACCCGTCTGGCGGAGCGCAGAGCCGCCGAGGACCCCTGGGTGCGGCTGGTCCGGCTGTCGCTGGAGACGTTTGTGCGGACAGGCAAGCGGCTGGATCATCTGCCGGACGGTCTGCCCTCCGAACTGACCAGCAGAACCGCCGGGGCTTTCGTCTCCCTTCACGCCCACGGACAGCTCCGGGGCTGCATCGGCACCACCGGCCCCACCACCGCCAGCGTGGCCTGGGAGATCGTACAGAATGCCGTATCCGCCGGGGCGCGGGACCCCCGTTTTCCACCTGTCACTAAACTTGAATTGAATCAGCTGGAATACAGCGTGGATGTGCTGGGAGAGCCGGAGCCTATCTCCTCCCCCGCCCAGCTGGACGTGAAAAAATATGGCGTTATTGTGTCCTGCGGAAACCGCCGGGGATTGCTCCTCCCCGACCTGGACAGCGTGGACACGGTGGAACAGCAAATTGACATCGCCCGTCAAAAGGGCGGCATCAGCGCCCGGGAGAAGTACGTCCTGGAGCGATTTGAGGTGGTGCGGCACACATGAGCGCTAAGTGTGAATTGTGCTTCCACCGCTGCCAATTGGCGGAGGGCCAGACCGGCTTCTGCCGGGCCAGGGTCTGCCGGGATGGGGCCGTTGTGCCGCTGAATTACGGAAAACTCACCAGCCTGGCCCTGGACCCCATCGAAAAAAAGCCCCTGCGCCGTTTCCGGCCCAGGAGCTTGATCTTATCTGTGGGCAGCTTCGGCTGCAACCTCCGCTGTCCCTTCTGCCAAAATCACGAGATATCTATGGCCGGAGACGGCAAAATTCAGACGGTGGACATATCCCCGGAACAGCTGGCGAACAAGGCGGTGGAGCTGATTCCCAGGGGAAACATCGGCGTGGCCTACACCTACAACGAGCCGCTGGTGGGATATGAGTACGTCCGGGACTGCGCCGCCCTCGTCCATGACCGGGGTATGGTCAATGTTCTGGTCACCAACGGAACGATGAACGAACAGCCCTGGCGGGCGCTTCTCCCACTGATTGATGCGGCCAACATCAACCTCAAAGGCTTCACCCCAGAATGGTACCGCCGTCTGGGCGGCGACCTGGATACCGTGAAGCGCTCCATCGCCTTGG
>CANDCH010000003.1 GCA_947383145.1 uncultured bacterium | reverse complement strand
CAGCCCCGGTCAAGGCCCGGCCCGCCCCCTACGGGGGCGGGCCGGGCCTTGACCGGGGCTGGGCGGCGGAGTACCCTCCCACGGGGGCAAACGCAGGTCAGCGGTGCCATTTCCGGGGGCGCTGTTTCAACGTCGTTTTCACCTTTGGCGGCGGGGGCGGCGGTTCAGTCAGCTTTTTGCGGATGGCGGGGCCGTCAGCCTCGATCCGCCCGCACACCTTCAACTCCCGTCTCAGGATTTTGATAGATTGATTGATAGATAGGATAGCGGAGGAGAGGTCTGTATCCGTTGGGTTCTTCCTCCGGGCGGTGTAAAACCCTTTTCATTGGTTACAAAGGGCGTCAAGTTCACTTTGTACCGCTTCTTTCAGCATGGAAAGCTGTTCCCAGGTGTCAATGCGGTATTTCATCAGCAGTTTCGCCTGTTCCACATAGCGGTCAAATTTGATGATTTCATCTGTCATGTAACGTCTGCGCCGGGGCGAGGCCGTGGGCTTTTTCAGCTTGCCCAATAAATAGAGGTAATGGAAGTACAGCGCCCGAAAACCTGTTAGTTTCCTGGGCTTGCGCTGGATTTTATAATTTTGCTTCGGCGCTGGCCTGGGTGCAGGGCGGCGGGGCGGCGGCTCATGGGCACGAATGCGCTCCCGGATGGCTTCTTCGGTGTAATCGTCCCCCAGGGTTTTCAGCCGGACAAACCGCTCCTTCCCCGGTGGCCGGACGGCGATATATTTCCCCAGCTTCACCGCATAGCCCTGTTTTTTCAAATTGCTCAAAAAGTGCTCGAACAGGAAAGAACGGGCAATACAGGCATCCACATCCTGGCGTATCTGCCCATACCATGTAGGCTTGCCCTTCTGATGGGCCTCCCAGGTGTCATAGCTCATGGTGCGGCCCTGTTCCGGTTCCTCAATGACGGACAGGCCCTGCTCCCGGCAAAGCTGGTCGGAGGTCTGCCGCATAAGGGCATAGGTACTTTTGCAGTCGTTATATTTCTTTCCATCCACAAAAGAAACGGAGTTCAGCACAAAATGGTTGTGGATGTGTTCCCTGTCCAGGTGGGTGGCAACCACCACTTGAAACCTGTCCCCCCATAGCCGCTGGGCCAGTTCCACCCCAATTTCATGGGCCTGTTCTGGCGACACCTCTCCAGGGGCAAAGGACTGGTAGCCATGAAAGGCGATAATACCGCCCTCTTTGCCAAACTGCCGCTTCACCATCATCATCTGCTCCCTGGCAATTTCCGGGGCACAGTTCACGCCACTGACATACCGCTGTTCCTCGGTTTTGTAGTCCTGGGTGGCATAGTCCATCACGTCCCGCAGACCTTGCAAATCTTCAACGGTAAGTGTGGTTTTGTCCGGGTTGGCGGCATAGTTCACCACCTGACCGAGATTGCCCTTCACCTTCCAAATCGCCGTGGTCGCCATCAGCTATCCTCAATTTTCGCCGGAACAGTCACGGCCTCCTGGAGCGTCCGCAATGCGCCCAGCAGTTCCCGGTATATCACCGGGTCGGCCATTGTTCCGCTGGCCCGGTTCAATTTCTGAAGCACTTCAAAATAGAGTTCCGGCGGGTAGGCTTTGGGCACATAGCCCCGTATCAGCATCCGCAGATAGCCGGACTGGGACAGCCGGGTTTTGGTGGTGCGGGACTTCAAAAGCGCCATGTCCTCCGGGGACAGGCGGATGGTCAGCTTCACGGTTTTTCCCATTGGTTCCCTCCTTCCGTTGTGGGGGTCAGGGGGTACTCCCCCTGCCAAGTGGATTTGTGCCATACAAATCCAGTGCTTGCTAAAATCGGCGCGTGCCCTATGCGCCGCCCGTGTTGCGGTCGATCCAGGCCGTCAGCTTGTCCTTCGGCACCATGAGCCGTTTGCCGATTCGGAGCGTGGGAAAGCCTTTGCTGTGTATCAGCGTATAGGCCCCGGACTTGGAAATGCCCAGGGCCCCGGCCAGTTCCGCCGCCGTCAGCATGGCCGGAAGCTCGTCAAAGTGTCTGCACTCGGTTTTCAAATGTCTACCCTCCTTTCCGTGATAGGATTTCATATTCTCCTGACACATTTTCTCTTGCATTTTGTATCGTGATATGATATAACTATATTATATCACGATTACATTCCGGTCAAGATAAATCAATCGACACGCTTCGACAACAGATTTTTTGACAACCTGCTATATTTGTGCTATGCTGTATTCGTAATATAGTGCGCTCACAAACTATAACGGGAGAAGGTTGAACATATGCCACAAATGAATTTCGCACATTTCCGAGGGGCCGTCCCCCGGTTCCAGAACTATGCCGCCGTTGCGGAACAGGGGGTGCTGTTCATCGCGCCGGAGGCCGGTGTACTGCCCCGCCGCTATGACCCCTTTGAGGACAGCGAGGGCTTACTGCTGGACGTGGTGCGGGCCGGGGCGGCGGTGGCGGGCTGTGACGCTTTCATGGATCACTGTCTGTCCCACAAAATGCTCCCCCTGCGGGATGCCGAGTTTTGGCGTCATGGCGATTTTTTTACCGCCCGCCCCGATGGAGCCCAGCCGCTTGTTGACACCCTGCTGGCCTTTGTCCGGCGTTATGGCCTCCCGGTATGGGAGCAGAATACCATCGTCACTACAAGCTATCCCGCCCGGTACGAACAGCGGGCCATGGCGGTTCATTTCAGCGAGGATGGTGGCGGGAATGATATGGGTTACCTTGCCCATTACGAGGCCGTGAAGCGGGCTTGCAGCCGTTCCGGGGCCGTCCCTGCGTGTACTCTGGCCCTCATGCTCTTAAACTTCTACCTGCAATTTTTGGAGGGGATGGACGGCGGGCACTTTTTCATCCGCAATGCGGAATGGGCGCTGGATTTTGAGCACAACAAAACACCTGAGCTGAGAGCCCAGGTGTACGATTTGACGGCCTGTATCAATCTGGCCTATGCCCAGCTCGTTTCCGGCGAGGGCAAGGCCGTCCGGCAATGCAAGCACTGTCAGAAGTTCTTCATTGCCGACGATTGGCGGGCAGAATACTGTTCTCCCCGGTGCCGGGGTGCCTATAACTCCAAAATGACAAGAAAGAGGGTGAAGGAGCGAAAATTGCGGGAAGGACAGTAAAATTTGAAATAAGGAGGACAAGCAATGCCAGGAAAACGCTCCAATGGCGAAGGGACGCTCCGTAAGCGTTCCAACGGCCTGTGGGAGTGTACTATGATGGTGGGTTACAAAGACGACGGCACACGCCGCTACAAAAGCTTTTACGGCAAATCCCAGAAGGAGGCCAAGGACAAAGCGGACGCCTATAAACAGGAGGTGGCGGCGGGGTTGTACATCGACCCCAACCTCACCTTCCAGGCGTGGGCGGAAAAGTGGTATGAAGGGTATTGAGATTCCGTATCGCCTACCACCTACGAAAGCTACGGCTACACGCTGAAAATGTTGGTGAAGGGCTTTGGCCCCCGCAAGCTGGGCAGTATCAAGGCCCTGGACGTGGAGAATTTTTTGAAGGGCCTCCGGGCCGATGGAAAGTCCGATTCCTACTTAGCCAAATGCCGGGGTATGCTGTACCAAATCATGCACAAGGCCGAGGCCAATGACCTGATTCGGAAAAATCCCGTCCGCTTTGCGGAAAAGATGAAGGCCCAACGGCCCGTACAGCGCAAGGAGGCGTTCACCCAGGACGAGGTGCAAAAGCTCATGGAGGGCTTGCCCCAGGACAGGACGGGGCATACCATCCGGCTCATGCTGGCAACGGGTATGCGGACGCAGGAGGTTTTGGCGCTGGAACCCCAGCACATCAAGCCGGACGGCTCCTGCGTCCATATCCGGCAAGCGGTAAACATGGTGAAAGGTAAACCGTACATTGGCCCGCCCAAGAGTGCCGCAAGCGTCCGGGACGTGCCGGTGCCGCCCAATGTCCAGCCCTGCGCCGTGTTCCTCCGGGAACAGGCGGGAAAATTCGTATGGGAAAGCCCCATCGCCGGACAGCCTGTGAACCCCAGCCATTTCCGTGACAAATACCGCAACGCCCTGTTCAAAGTGCCCGGTGTCCGTATGTTGACGCCCCATAGCTGCCGCCACACCTATGTGTCTCAGCTCCAGGCTTTAGGCGTGGACATGGAAACCATTCAGAGCATGGTAGGCCACGCCGACATGGAAATGACCCAGCACTATTTACACGTCCAGGAGGAAGTGCGGCAGGCTGCCGCCGAAAAGTTTAGCAAGACCTTCAAAATCTCGCGTTCCCGTTGATGACATAGAAAATTTGCTGTGTTCCCACAAATTCTGGTACATACCAGAATTTCAAGCGGGCCAGTTTCAATAAATGACAGGCTGTGCCGTTGGAAACCGTTCAGCGGCAAGCCGTCAAATCTTCATTCTGGTATCGTTCTGGTACAAATGGCACAGGGGCAAAATATGAATCGTTTGGGGTTGAACAAAAGGCAAGAAAAAAGACCTCAAATCCTACGATTTGAAGTCTTTTCCCTCACATGGTTCCCATGTTTCCTGGTGGAGATAAGCGGGATCGAACCGCTGACCTCTTGAATGCCATTCTGGAGCAAAATCATTTACAATATCCCTATTTTGGGATAATTGTTTTGATTTCACTTGAAACAAAGAAAATCCATAACCTTTTAAAACTTTCCCATTTTGGGGAGTTTTCGTGAATTCCGAAAATGTTAGACAAATGTTAGACAGGTACAGCCCCGTTACTACACCTAAAATTTTTGAATAGACGATGCTTTGATTTGAGCATAGCCACCGGGCTATGTTGAAATTAGGGCATTACAGCCGTATAGCCTAAATTGGGCTATGCGGCTATTTTTTACGGATTTTATCTTTTGCGTTTACGGTTGGACAACTCCGCTAACCCCCATGCAATCAAAAACCATACCACCAAAAACAGAGGGACTAATAAGGCCGTGTCCGCAAACGGTATACAAACAAGACCCGCAAGCAAAAAAGCAGCAGCGGTAATTATGATGGCCTCAGTGGTACTCATGATATTTCCCCCTTGCGTCTTTCGTATAGTCAGACTATCATTTATCGGCTAAAATTGCAAGGATTAGCTACTTTTTGTTGATTTTCAAACTGTCAATCGCAGTTTACCCGCTGTCAAGCGAAATCTGGTATTTTATCATTGTTGCGTGGAGGTGAACGCAACATGATTGTTGAATTAGGTGAAAGGCTGAAAACGTTGCGGACAGAGAACCATTTGCGGCAAGATCAGGTTGCAAGGCTGATAAATGTTGATAAATCATCAATATCTCTGTATGAGACTGGTATGCGTCAACCGTCATATACAACACTTGTACGGCTGGCAGATGTATTTAATGTGTCTACGGATTATCTGCTGGGGCGCAAGAACAGTAGTCCCCTTGACCTATCTGGCCTTACAGCCGCCGAAGCTGCAATGATTAATCAATTAGTTACGGCTATGACCGAAAAGAACAAGGAATTGGAGGAACTTAAACGATGAGGAAGGTAATCTTGTTTGTACTTATGGCGTTGATGTTGGTGATCCCCGCCTATGCAGCAGAGGGGGATGCCGCCACGAATCAGCCTATCCAGCAGGAGCAAGAGCCTGTTGTAGTTGCATCATTGGATGAACTGCAAGCTGCTATCAATGTTGCCGAAGATGGAGATACTATCTATCTTGCAGCAGCGATAGGCGTTTCGGGTGCAACCATTGAGACAGACAAAAAGCTAACTATTGCCAGCAGTAATGAACATAATAGTGAACTGTTGCGCTTGTATGATGGGGCAATAGTTAGAGGATTCTGTTTTTCTGAAACTGACTTTTCAGGTAATTCTTTTTTTGTAATTAACGATGCGACAACTGATGGAGTCATAGTAGAAAACTGTGATTTTGAATATTATGGAGAAGATTCCGTTGACTTTATACGTATATATGGAAATTTAGAGACAAACAAAGCGTACATAAAGCAATGCACTTTCAATGGTGCAACTCACGGTGCAATGTCAATGATGGCATATACTGATGTAGAAATTGATTCATGTATTTTTAGCAGGAATCAAAATTATATGTCGGGAGGCGCAATTTCATCTTCTGGTAAAATATGTGTCAAAAATTCTATTTTCACAGATAATTTTGCTGGTTCAGCGGGAGGTATTCTCTGCACTAATAATTTGACTATCGAAAATTGCCAATTTAGTAATAATAGTATCTCTCAAGGTGGTATGGGGCGTGATATTTTCTCAACAGAAAAAGTGTCAATAATGAGCAAATCAAATGATTCACACAATTTTTATAATGAAATAACAGGTGAAAAAATTAACCTACCATTGGTTGATTATGAGGGGACAATGCGGCTAATTCTGTTGACAGAGGAACAGGCCACAGAGTATTTTGAATCAGAACCGCCAAAAGAAGAACCAGAGCAGCCAGCCCCCGGCAATGGTGAAGATGCCCCTCCAGAACAGCCACAGCCCCCACAACAGCCGGGGGATCAGACCGGGGATGATGATACCACAGGCGAAGAGCAGCCCCCACAGGGGCCAGCACAGCCGTCAGAAGGGGAGGGGACAGATAATCCAGACAACCCGGATAGTGGGGATCAGAATACGCCACAGGAGCCAGTACAGCCCCCGCAGGACGGTAACGAGGACGATCCAACCGATACCCCGCCACAGACCCCACAGGAGCCTACACAGCCGCCAAAGGATGATACCCCGGACAATCCCACAGATACTACGCCAGACACGCCACAGCCGCCACAAAAGCCCTCTGACGGCAACAGCGGCAATGATGATGATTATACCCCTCCAGTGGACTTCAAGCCGTCACAGCGTCCTACAAGGCCCTCTGTGACCGTCAAGCCCACAGAGAACGACAAGCCGCAGACAAAGCCTGATACCCCCGCTCCAGCTAAACCGCAGCTTGCTTGTAATGGAGCCTTAATAGATACATCAAGAACGGTTGTTCTGCTTGGCTATGAGGATGGACTACTCCATGAGGGTGAGCCGTTGACACGGGCGCAGTTAGCAACAATCGTTTTCCGTCTGCTGGATGATGCGTCTATTGTCAAATATAGCAATGCACAGGTAGCCTTTACCGATGTTGCCGCCGATGCGTGGTATGCTCCATATGTCCGAGTGATACAGGCAGCAGGGATTGTCAACGGCGTGGGCGATGGCAAGTATGATCCTGATGGCACAGTTACATGGTCGCAGATTATAGCTATTTTGAGCCGATTTGTGGAGCCACAGGATTACACCTTGCAGCATATCCAGTATAACGGCTGGGCAGAACAGGCCATACAGACCGCCGTTGCCCGTGGGTGGATCGAGGACAGGGCAGACTTTATCCCTAATGCTATTATCAGCCGTGGGCAACTGGAGCAACTAATCAATGGCGTGTTGGCCTTGTATCACTGACATAAAAAGGGACAGCCGCCGAGTGATCGGCGGTTGCCCCAAGTCATTATTTCACATTGCTATAATAATTCTGATAAGCTATACCGTCTAATCTGTTTTCATCGTAAATATAAATTGAGCCAGAGTAGGCAGTTCCGGGCTTTATATTTTCAATAGTATCAGAACCAGACTCATACATAATGTTGTCAGCGTCATAAAAGGATAATTCAAACGTGGTTGTAAATTCATATTCAGTGTTATTTTTGAGTGTGAATGTAACTTCGTTATCTCCAACATACCACGAAAAATCATCACTATTAATTTGTTCGCTAACGTCTGCTTCAATGGCACAGTATGCTTCGTAAAGAGCCTTTTGGCTATCTACCTGAGAAACATATGTGGCTATAAATTCAGCATTATCAGAAAGAAATCCATAGTCATTATATAGTTCACTTAATGCTTCGTAGCGAATAGTAATTCCACGTAACCATTCAATCTGCCGTTGATAAATATATTCCTTTTTCAGACCATCTTTTTGAACATTTAGCCCTTCGATGTATTTGTCCGCCAGAGATTTTAAAGTAGAATCATAAAATATTGCATTAGCATACTTTCCAATATAGGCCAACTCAGTATCAACAACAATTTCTTCTATATAATCGGCGTTTTTTACTGTATCAATTCTGCTAAGTACGGATTTTTCCAAATCAGCAAGGAAATCATAATCTGCGTTTTCGTGCATTCCCTTTTCTTTTTCGCATTGTGCTAATAGTTCATTGCTATCTTTATAATTCAAATCAGCAAAATACGATATTGCAGTTTCCCATTCTTCGGTAGCAACGGCCTCTTGCCCTAACGCATATTTGCATTCCAATAGTTTAGTGGATGAATCCTCGTAGTCAGATAGTTCAGCCAAAATTTCAATGGCTTCATTATAATTATTGTTATCCATTAAGGATATAGCTTCATCATATTTTTCAGATTTGCCATTGCCACAAGCAGAAAGCAAGCACGACAATACAAGTAGAAGTAAACATACTACGCTATATTTCTTTCTGTACATAATAACCACCTTTTATCCTAAATTTATGATGCGCTTAGTTTTGCGAATTGCATATTGCAAAGTTTTAGCAGCCCCACCGCTGGATCGAACATAGGAAATCACAATATCAGATTGATCTACCATGAATTGATTAGCCTTGACAATGCGATAACGGTAAGGTGTATCTTCCAGAGGTGGTGTAATGATACTATCAAACCGATTGTACCGCTGTTGTGTGTAATCGTCAATATGAGGACGATAATAGGGGAGAACAAGGCAGACTTCGATATTGGGATATTCCCTTTTCAGCGCAAGACAGACTGAAGCCGCTACAGCGTCAAAATCCCCATAGTCACCAATTAAGAAACTATCAGCCCCTTTCTCTATTAACCCCCGGACAATTTCAAGACATTTCGCCTTGAAACTGTCATAACTGCTATACAGCTTGCTATGCCCACAAAAACAAACTGTCATTGCCCATACCTACACTTAACCTTGCCCATGCTCTACAACCTCCTAATGTTGCTTTCCTGCATTATAACATCTTTCCGTGTGCGTTTCAACTTCTTTTCAAGTTTTACAGCCACCTTGAACATTTAACAGATGTAATACAATGGTGCGGTAAGGAGGTTGCCGCTAATGTATGTTCAGTTTTTACGAGATCGGATTGCACAACTGCGCTTGCAAAAAGGCGTGTCGGAGTATCAGATGAGCCTTGACTTAGGCCATAGCCGGGGTTATATCCAGAATATCAGCAGCGGCAAGAGCCTACCTTCAGTCGAAGGGCTGTTTGAGATTTGTGATTATTTTGGGCTAACGCCAGCACAGTTTTTTGATGAAAGCATTGATGATCCAGCGTTGGTAGCGGAGGCTGTCAAGGGATTACGGCAACTAAGTGACAGTGATAAGCTGCTGATATTGAATCACATAAACAGGTTGACACAGGGATAAGCAAAAGTGGGTATGGCTTAAAGGCTGTACCCACTTTTTACTGTTTATGTCCTACTATGTGACTTGAGCCATATAGCCATTAATAAAATCAATAGTTATATCTAATAATTTCTGAGTTTCTTCTTTAGCAAAATCAAGATGAGTACCGTTCACATTTGCTGAATTAGTATGGATATATTCTAATTGTTCTAAAAGAGATTGGGCTTCTTTTATATTCTGTAGCTTAATGCGCAATACAAAATAACGTTCAACGGCAATTCTACGATCTCCCTGAATATTCTTTATTTCATTCTCAATACGTTCAAGTTTGTAGCGTGTATCAGATTCTTCTTGACATAATTGCTCGATTTCTGATTCAATACCGAGATATGCTTCTGTATTTTGGTCTATATTTAATTTTTTCTTCTGTGAATACTTGCTTTGAATTTGATTTTGTATACTTTTGAGGTGCATATCTGTATTATGCCTGTCTATATCTAACCGATTTGCACTACGGCAATCATGAAAATATTTAACAATATCTGTTACATATACAGAAATATCCTTTGCAATTTCGTCTAAAAATTGCTTTCGTTCCTTCCTATTCTCAAGTGAACGATCTGCATTAAGCTGACTTAGATTTTCCTCTTGAATTTTTCTTGTTTCGTTCGTTGTAACCCACAGTGCAATAAGTGTTCCAGCACCGCCAATCACTCCACCAATATAACTTCCGAGAAATGAGGCCCATTCACCATTTGTTAGTACAGAATATACGCTATTGCGGAATATGAAATGCTCAAGAATAAACGGAATGCCAGCCAAAAGGACTAATAGTATAACTATAGTAATTCCAATAGTCTTTAGAGGATTTGACTTGTTCATAGACAATTTCCTTCCTTTGTTTGTTGATTGATTGTAGGGAGAAGAAGAACAGGACGTGCGCTAACACGTCCCGTTCAAATTATTATTCAAAAGATACACCGAGTTTTTCAGCAATCTCTTCCGGGGACATACCAGCCTCTTTAGCTTTGTCGATTACCAGTTTCATCTTTTGTGCTTTTGTCATGCGGGGCTTTTTCGGTGCAAGCACTTCGGCCTTGCGCTGCTCCAGCTTTTTGATAGCGTCTTTGTGGGCGGCAATCTTAACATCAATTTCCGCAGCAATTTCTTCCGGGGAACGGCGAACACGTTTTTTTGTTTCCTCACTCATAAGGTGAAACCTCCTTTAAGATGATGAATTAATTATAGCATATTGCTATTAAGAAGTAAACAGTAAATGCAGCATTTTGAAAATAAATGTGGCGGTTTGAATTGCGATTTTTTGATTTGATTTTGGATGTTGAGTAGGTGTACCTTATCTTTTTGACAAAAGCAAACAGTCTAAAAAATATAAACCTACCCCCATATGTTGAGTAGGTGTACTTCACCAATATACAGAAAACAAAACGCCTCCAGTATGTAAAATAGCCCCCGTGACATAATAGCCACGGGGGAGGGGATCGGCTATTGATTTGAGGCCAGCTTATAAAATGAAGTCCGCTTTAATCCTGTTTGTTCCATTGCCATTTTTGCGGTGATCTGTCCCGCTTTCCATGCGGCGTATACCTCATTCCAGTTTTCAGGATAGATCAGGGCGGGACGGCCTAAATGTTTGCCCTTTTCTTTTGCGGCGGCTATACCTTCGGCCTGACGCTTTTTTATTGTTTCCCGTTCTTGCTGGGCAATGGAAGCCAACACTTCAATCAAGATATTGTTTACCATGTCAAAAACCCACTCTTGACCTTCAGGCAATTCTATCATTGTTGTGGGAAGATCAAGCACCTTCAGACGGATTCCATTTTCTTTGAAAAATTCCAATTCCTTTTTTATATCGCCTTTGTTGCGGCTCAAGCGGTCAAGCGATTTTATGACCAACGTATCACCACGGCGCAACATGGTTGTTTTAAGGGCATTGTAGCCGCTCCTATCTAAGTCTTTGCCTGATTCCTTATCAGTTACTATATCCCGCTCTTGTGCGCCCAAAGCGGCGAAGGCGGCTAATTGCCGATCAAGGTTTTGATCCTTGCTGCTAACACGTGCATAGTAGAAAGTTCTGCTTTCCATTTAGAAAACTCCTTCCCGTTAATGGATTTTGTTTGTAAAAGTTTTATTAATTGCGAACATATTCGTAATATGCAAATCCAACCTTTGCGAATATTTGTAAATATCTTTACGAACATATACGTAAAGGTAGACTTTTACGGAATTTAGATGGATAAGAAACAGGGCAGCGGCAACCGCCCTGTTTAGAATATTATTGACTATACCGTTATTGATCCCGCTTTAGCTTTTCTTCAATCGCTGTATTGATATATGCGTTTATGCTCTGACCGCTGGCCTCCGCACGTGCCTTTATAATATCCTTCTGGCCTTTGGGGACAGCTATATTAATACGGTCATATGCTTTAGCGTTGTATTTTGCTTTACTTTCATTTGACGTTCTGCCGCCCACGGTGAAAACCTCCTTCAAATATAAGATACTTCATTATAACGAAAAGAAGCATACTTAACAAGTACGCAAAATAAACAAATATGCGCAAACTTCTTTGTGCAACATTCCATCTTGCATACTGTTTAAGTATGCGCTATACTATAATCAGTTCAGGGGACAACACAAAGCCCCCCCGCAGCCCAGTTGATAGGGCTTAGAGTTTATCAACAGCTAACCTAACGGGCTAACACGTAAAGGGAACCGACACGGACAGCAACCCATAAAGGCCGGGGAAACGCATTCCCCGAGTAGGCAGGACGCGAAACGGACTCACGCCCCCGGCCTAATACATTATTAAAGGAGATCAAAACTATGGGAACTATCGAATTGAACGGCAAAATTAAAGAATTGCGCAGCTTGCGCCGTATGGCTGACGAGTTAGCCGGGGAGATCGAAGCCCTTCAGGACGCTATCAAAGCCGAAATGACCGCCCGGAGTGTTGACGAGTTGACCGGGGATGATTGGAAGGTAACGTGGAAGGCCGTCACCAGCAACCGCCTTGACAGCGTAGCCTTAAAAAAGGAACTGCCTGACATTGCCGCCCGGTACACGAAGGCCAGCGTTTCCCGCCGCTTTACCCTTGCATAAAAGAAGGCCGCTTATCTAATCGCCCTGACAAAGCACAGATAAGCAGCCCCACCAAAACCCCCGGAGCGGGGGACGGTATACTTATTATAGCACAGCCGCCCCCGTTCCACAAGTAGATAATAAGGAGCATTCAAAAATGAAATGGTTTAACAATCCGCAAACGCTGGAGGACTTGAAGCAGCAGTATAAACGGCTTGCAATGGTTCATCATCCCGACAGAGGCGGCAATACAAAGAATATGCAAGAGATCAACGGCGAATATGACCAACTCTTCCAGCAGCTTAAAAACGTACACAAGGCCGCTAATGGTACGACATACACCACGGCGGGACAGTCCAGCGAAAAGGCCGCAGACTTCCGGGAAATTATTGACATTTTGATCCGCTTTAATGGGCTGAATATTGAGATTTGCGGATCGTGGTTGTGGATCAGTGGGGACACAAAGCCCCACAAAGACGAATTAAAGCGACTGAAATTCAGGTGGAGCCAGTCAAAACGGGCGTGGTACTACCATTCAAACCCCTATCGCAAGCACAGCAGCAAAACCCTATCACTTGATGAAATCAGGGATTTGTACGGTAGCGAAACTATCAAGACCAATCAGCCGCTTGTAAAGATCGTTTAGCCAACACATATAAAAATAGCTGACCTATCGGCTTGACGGGGAGAAGGAGAACACAAAATGAAAACTGCTATTAATTCCATAAATAAGCCCCTTATCGCCGCTGCTTATTTGTCCCGCTTTGACTGGTTTAACGTGTCCGCTGAAGATACCACGGGTAAAACCTCCAGCTTTTGCGCTACAAAAATCTATATGCCTGATGATTCTGGCTATTTTGAGTTTGAGCGGCAATTTGCCAACCCCAAATATTCCAACGGCAAAATTGAAGAAGTCATTCCCGTAAATGAAAACAAAATTCTGTTTTTGAGCAAGGGCGGGACTGTTTACACCGTGGAGGCCACAAATAAGGCCCTTGCGGATTGCAGCACCGCCAGCGGCAGCAAGGAAGATCCCGCCAGCCTGATTGACTGGAGCCGCAGCCACGTTGACGAAGCGGGGAAGGCGTTTGTGGTGCTGGACTTGCGCAAGCTGGGCAACATTACACCGATTGTCAGCCGCCGTATTGCACATTATATCAACGCTTATATGGGCGGTTATGCGGATCGTTATCAGGTTTGCCGCACAGTTTACTTCCATACGACAAAGGACAGGGAAATTTATGGGGGCGTTTACAATCTGGAAACTGAACAGCCAGTAACAAGGGTACTATATGACGCTGAATATCTCGATCTTGTCTATGATGCAAAGGATCAGGCGGCGAAGGACAAGGTGCGCCAGATGATGAAGGAAGCCGGGGAAAAATTGGGGGAGGTGATACCGCTGTTCTGATAATAGGCCAGCCGGGGAGGGGGAACACACAGCCCCTTCCCCATGTTGGCGGGAGCCTTGTATTCTCAACCCGCCCTTTGACTAATTTTGTTTCAAAATTGTATTGCTAATCCGCCTTTTTAGATGTTTTTCTTTTGATTTTGTTTCAAATTTTTGTTGACAACGGAAAAATAGCGGTGTAAAATTATAATAACAGATTAAAGCAGGAGGACATAAAATGATAAGTTGGAAAAACAAGGTTAGTCTGGATCAAATGCGTAGTATGGATATATACCAGTCAGTAGATCAGCCAAAAGTTGTGTACCATATGACACCACGAAAAAATCTTGAAAAGATATTGCAAGATGGCTTTATTGACACTATGACGGACTATGTTTGCTTTTTCTTCCCTGAGTTAAAGTATATTCCGCTTTATATTGAACTGACTGGAGCCGACAAAGGTAGGCAATATCATGATTTTGATGGAAAAATCCATACTGCCCCACCACTGATTCATGAAGAAACGGTTGTACTGAAACTGACACCACGTTACATTGAACCTATGCACTGGTATAAAGAGGTTGTAAAGGCTACAGACGATCAAATCCTTGCTGATGATAAAGAAAAGGCAAGGGCAAGAATCCAGCAATTCAATGATTGCCGTGTGTGTCACTATGGAAAATTTAAGTTTAAGCGTGATGTTGAAGTGATTGAACTGGTTGACCTTGACAAGATGGCATTTGGTGATATGGATTGATACACCATTATAGTCCAGCACAACAGGGGAGGGAGGGCGCAAGCCCTCTTTCCCTATTATAGATAAAAAGGATAGATTGGAGTGATAGGGTGGAAAAGCCGGAAATCATATATAGATATACACCAGTACAGACAGAAAGTGACTATACAAGCGAATATTATAAGCACGAATACTCTATCTATGCTGTGACACGGGACAAACCTGACCATTGGGAGGCAATTAGGGCAGTCTACCAGTACATGAAGAGATTATACGGGAAGAATCATCCGCATTATGAAAGACGATTACAAACAATTCTCTATCATGCGGAGCCGCCTTATAGTCTGATTGCAAAATTTGCAAATGAGGAATTAATAATCTGGTCAACAGAAGTCACAGTACAGGAACAAACAAAGCAAATATTTACTAACTGGCAACAGATAAAAACCTATTATGAGGACTTAACAAATTACTGCAATAAAAAGAAAGAAGCTGCTGAAGGTGCATTACAGATTTTGAGCAACAGTAAATATTGCGGAAAAACCATTTTTTATAACCCACCTAATATCCGATGGAAACTATATCCTTCAGGGTTAAAAATAAAAGAAAATTACATATACTTTGACGGAAAAAGTTTTAGTTTCACTGACTTTTTGAAGTGTGATAAACAGGAAAAACGGTTTTATTGGGACTTGTTCAGATGCTTCTTTGAATATCTTTACAATGATTCGTGCGATAATTATTATGATCCAGAATTGCACTTTACTTTTGATTATCTTGATAGAGATAATAAGCTGATACTACAAATGAAAGAGCGAAGATTTGACAACTATTATGATTTGCGTGCTTGGAAAAATGTGATTGTGCTATGGTCTAACAATCCAGCGGATCAGGAGAATACAAAGCGTACTTTCACTAATTGGCAATATATTGAACAGTATTATAACTCATATATTGATAGATGGAAAAATAACAAAGATATATATATGATTAACAGTTATGTGGAAGAACGGATAATCAAAACAGAACGGAAGATTAAGCGGGAGCAGAATGATCCAACTAATCCAGCAGCCAGAAAGCGTAGGGCCAGAAGGCACTTGCAGCGGCTCGGATATGATTTGCATAAATCCCGGAAAATTGCCAAAACAGAGAATGATCGAGGACAATATCAAATTGTTAAGCTGGACACTGGTGAAATTGTTTGCGGAAAAATCTTTGATTTGACACTGGATCAGGTTGAGCAATTCTATATGGATGCCGATTATGCAAGGCGTGATTCCTATAGAACGGATAGCATAGGCTTTATATGGAACAAAGAACCAAACTTTGAACAACGAAAAGAAAAAGTACAAAAGGCATTACAGAGATTGGGTTATCAGTTGGAAGTGGATATTGATGATTATGGATATAAAGAGTATTACAATGCGTCCTGTTACCGCATTCGACTGATAAAGAATAAGTACAAAGTTAAATGTTATACGGACGGGGACAATAATAAATTCCTCTCAAATGGTGAAAGTAAAACATTTACGCTAAGCGAGGTCGAGGCGTTTATTTCGTCAAACAATTAATTGGAAAAATTGCTATTGCCGCTCTACTCTGTATCAGGGGAGGGCGGCTTTTTCTTTATTCGCTGGCCTGATAGTTGTCTACGGGAAAAATCGTATCGGAAATTTGAGGATGAGGTTTTGAGTGGCGCAATAGTATCAGCAGAACTATTGATTCCTGTTTTCGCAAAAATGGGCCTTCAAATTGATACAGAGTCTTTTTCAGAACCTTAGAACTTCCCCATTTTAGGGATGCTTTGCGGAAAATTAAAAAAAAGAAGGGAAGAAATACTACACCAGAAAATATCAGCCCTAAATTTCACAGGCATTCAGTTTTCGCATTTTTACCCCGTTTTAGTCCATATTTTCAAGTTGAAATCGCACATAAAAACCGTAGAACCGTTAAAATTACTGCGTTTTTCCGTGTCACTCAAAAATCAAGTATGTGGTAAGGGAAAATAACCGCCTATGCCAGAACCAATTTTTCATAGGTTATCAATATCTACAATCAATATTGATGAAGCCGCCAGCCGGGAAAAACAGTAAGCCAGTAGCAAATCCGTATCGGAGAAGAATTAAAAAATCCCGTATCGGGACAAAACAAAATGAAGGAGGAATTTTGATGATCCAAATGAGCATTCAGGAGCAGGAGCCTTTAGTTAAGCGCACAAATGAATTTATTGAAAAATACGGTATCAAAAAGAAGTGGTTAGCTGGAAAAGTCAAAATTGATGAGCAGAAATTTTCATACTTCTGTAATTCCAGATTTGCACTTTCATTTAATCAGTATAACAATCTTGTTGACTTTCTTAATAAATATGAGAAGTACATGGGCTTTGTAGAATTGGAAACTAACATTAAGAAAAATACCGCAGCTAATGATGATTCCGAACTGGAAGATTGATAGGGGAGATGTAGATGAAAACTAAAAAAGAGATGTTACTTGTTGACCCTGATAATGGAGAAACAACCGGGGTAGAAATCGGAAGTGAAATTAAATCTCCAGCGCAACAGCAATCAAGCAAAGAGTATTTTGACAAACAAAACCAAAAAATGCAGCAAAAACTTGACAAGGCCAATGCGGAAAAGCAGAAGAAATACTATCGCAATTTGCAACTTGGAGAATTGGGAAAATATATCATTGTTCGTGTGAAGCTAATCCCCGGCGTAGATGATGTTACCGCAGCAAATTTAGGTAGGCTAATTTACTTGTCAACATATTGTGACTATCACAATCGTTTAATGTTGACAGAAAACACAACTATGAAACGTGGCGATCTGCCAGCAGTATTAAACTTGGGAGAGCGGAAAACACGGGACTTTCTTAACGATATGACAGAGTACATTAGATTTAACAAAAGTGGAATTTATATTAGTGATTCTTTTGTTTATCGTGGAGAGAAAAAGGAACGTAAATACAATAACAAAATGAAACTATTTAACAAGTCAGTCCAAAGTCTCTACAAAGGATTAAAGCCAACAAAGCATAAATACTTTGGTTTTATTGTTCAACTTTTGCCATTTGTCAATCGTAAATACAACATCATTTGCAGCAATCCAGAAGAAGTTGATATTGATAAAATCAAATCGCTGTCACTCACTGATATTGCAAAAGAACTAAAATACGAAACGTCAAATAGCGGAAAGCTGTTAGAAATTCTTACAGGCTTATTTTTTGATGTAGGCGGGTATCAGCAATCGGCTTGTAGTATTGTGTTTCATGAGGGTAACGGTCATTCAGGATATGATCTAATTTTCAACCCAAGGTTGTTATACGTTGGTGAGGACTATAAAGATGTGCTGGCCTACAATAAGTTCTTTCCACGAGTGGTTAAGAGCGTGAGGAAGAACCGTATTTCTGTGCCGCTTGACCTTTGACAACCGTATTATTGTGCCGATTTTGGGCCTAAAACCGTATTATTGTGCCGCTCGTAATTTGCTGAAAACTGCCCAAAATAGGGCGGTTTACCGTGATTTTGGATGAGCGAGACTTTATATCCTTATACCAGCCCCCGTAGGGGGATGGCCTAACTCCCGCAACGTCAGAGCGGCGACAGCCTGAAGCTGGGTGAAACTAATAGTAACAACATACACAGGAGGTAATTGATTATGAGTCTTTTTGTTCCGAAAAATGGTATTGAACACGATTTCTTAATTATTAAAACTAACGTTTTACGTAACGACAAATTATTGATTGATGGATTCGATTTTCATGACAAATATGAAAGTTTAGCATATGTACCGTACAAGCAAAAACCAGTCAATTTCAGCAAACGAAATCCAGCATTTGAATTATATATGCACGTGAGAGAAGCACTTGGAAGATTTAATGCAAATAACTATAGAAATAAAGCGCAAATTGGTAAAGGCGAAGTCCTTTTAACAATCTATGAGAACGAAGATAATGATTTATCCATTGATGTGCTTTATTGGAATAAGAACAATCGGGATTATGGGAAAATAGGAAATTGGGTAACAATGCAATTAGTAGATATAGATACAATAGAACCAAAAGAGTATAATTATATTGTTCGCAAATTAACAGATTTTTGGGATGCCTATTTTGAATCTGACAATCCCTATATCCCATATTTACAAGAGCAGTATTTAACTAACCTCTAAACAAGAACGGCGAATTGCCGTTGAAATCAGCATACCATAGCATTGTTATATCGGCAATAACAATGTTCCAGTTTGTTTTTCTCACCTCCTTAACTCTGGCAGCGGATGGCAAGACCGTTGGTGGTATGTTGATTTTAGCGGAAATTCGCCAGATAATTATTTAGACAAGTTAGCAGAACCCGCCTTGCCCTACATTGGGTATAGGGCGGGTTTATTATATCACAAACCAATTAACTGATTGATAAATTCAATGGACTTTGCGCCAGCAAAGGACATTGGCAAGCCGCAAGGCTTGCTATTAATAGTAACCCGCAAAGTATAACGGCGGGAGGTATAGGCAGCTTGACAATCGCCTTGCGGCGAGTTGCCTTCGCTGTCATTCACTTGCCTTACGGCAAGTTCATGATAATAAATATAACAAAGGAGTAATGACAATGGAAAATAGACGTATTGAAACAATGGCACAGGCTCTTGAAATCGTAGGTATCTCAATTATGCAGGACGGAGAGTATCGTAGCATTGATGATGTTATGTGCGAGTTGCGGGACAAATGGCCTACATTGGAGCAGGATGATAAACAGCAGATAGCAAATATGTTTGTGCGATATATGCTTTGAGGTGGATCATGAATAAGTATGTGTCGATTTTTGACTATCAACTTGCTTTATATTTGCAAAATGAGGGCTGGGTTGTTCATCATACAGCCCCCAATAAAAATAATTCCAAACGCAAAGTGTATTATTTCAACTATTGTCCCGGAATTTATGATGATATTGAAAAATTCCAAAACATCAAGGAGGGGAAAATGAACATTAAGACACAAGTTATTAATGGAGAACCAAATTATTTATTTCCAATTTACGATAGCAAAATGGTTAGGTATCTGGTGGATTTGAACTTTAAAATTGACCATGTGGAAGTATATGTTAGCGAAGTGGATAATAGCAAGCGGCGAATTACTTATTTCAAATACCAGCGGGGATTTTATCATGGGATTCAGCAATATTTAAACCGGATGGATAAGATAAACCGGAAGAAAACAAATAAGAATCATGGCACACAGGAGGGGAAATAAGATGATTACATTGCCCTATGATCCAGTGAAGAATGAAATCACGATTGACTTTAAGATGGAATTTGTTCAGACTGATATGCCAATGGTTGCGACATTTGTTTATGATACCGAACGCCAAAAATACTTTACTATGGATTCTATTCTTTATGATGAGGTCAAGAATAACGTCCAACGGTATATTACCTATAGGCCCAAAATCGCAATTAATACAAGTACGGCTTTTAACTATCCACAGTTTATTGCAACATATATCAATAGGCTGAACGAGTCAAAGGCTTCTCCGCAGGAAACATTGACCGCAGAAGCGGCGATTATATTAAAGCTGTCAGAATACAAAGATTATGTGGAGAGTGGTCATTTTCTGATTTATGATATTTTTAAGCTAACAAAACAAGGAGGGGGAGAGAATGCAGAACGGTAAACAGTGTACTTGTTGTGGAAAGAAGTTAGCGGATAGCGCATTTTATAAATCACTCAATCCAAAACATAAAGACAAACTGACTCCAATGTGCAAAAAGTGTTGTGTAAAACAGTCTTTGGATGATGCTGGTGAGAGTGTAGATATTGAACGCTTTAAGAACACGCTGCATTTCAATGACAAACCGTATCGTGCAGAGTTGCATAGAGCTTCGATCCAGCAAGCGGAAAAGAAATACAGTGATGAGGACGGTAAGACAAAGGCAGAAACTATTGTAGGGCTTTACTTTGGCAAATTGTCCAGCCTACATCAATACAAAAATATGACTTGGGATGATAGTACACTTGAGAATAAAGCGGGGGAAATTCTTCAAATCATTCAGGTTGGAGAAGATGAAAGTGCATTCAATGGTCATAAAGACTATCCTCCAAAGGCAATCAAGGCAATGCACTCACTTTATGATTTTCTGCAATCTATTTATCACATTACAGATCAGCAACAAAAGAATTTGTTATCTGCATATATTGATAATCGGATTATTGGTGAGATGTTTATTGCTGAAAACCTGACCGCCGAATATGATGATTGTAAGCAATTTGCGGATCATTACTTAGTAGACTTGAAGAAGTTGCTTGGAATTGACGATCAAATTTTTGCGGAATGCTATGCTGATTTGTACGATGTAAGAGAGGGAACATGGCCTTGGACAGATTAACAATTCCAGCCTTATACATGGTCAACAGCACACAACCTGATTCCCGCCAGATCGAGATAACAATAAATCTTTTGTTTGAAGGTGCTTGCTTCGGCAAGTACCTTTTTTCGTTGGAGGCCATAAATGCAGCGGCTCCAGACATTCAGAACATTTCTATTGCTGATGAGGAAGGGGCGTGTGGGGTTGGCGTGATCCCGGAGTCTGCTGGTAGTCGCTGGACAAAGCTGCTGGTGGGCGGCAAGTGGCGTAACTATCTTCAGGTGGATGCCCTGTTATGGACAAAAATGCAGGACAAGTTGCCTGATTTGGATGATAACAAAGATTTTCGCAGTATTGAAGTGGATTTAATCAATATTGATGCAGAATTACAGGACGATGGATTGTATGCGGTATCTTCGTTTCAAGTGGGAGGGTGTAGGCTAACACAACAGGCCACAGATTATGCAGCCTTTACCAACAGATACGGCAACTTACCAAAACGATAAAAAGGGGGTAAGATATGGCAAATAGTAATGCAGATGGCGAGATTGTTCTTGGCTTACAAATAGCGCAGACTACGCAACTAATCCAGTCACAGCTAAATCAATTATCAAAGAATCTTAGCTTGTTGATTACTGGTAAACTGGATTATGCTAAGACCAGTTCGCAACTGAAAAAAGACTTAAAAAATCTAAAAGAAAATGTCAATCTGATTGGCAGCATTGATAAATCAAAGCTGAAAAAAGATGTTCAAGCGGCAGTTTCACAGGTGCAAGTTG
Organism: uncultured bacterium; assembly: GCA_947383145.1. Taxonomy (GTDB): domain Bacteria; phylum Bacillota; class Clostridia; order Oscillospirales; family Oscillospiraceae; genus Enterenecus. Next base: position 175,846 of record CANDCH010000003.1, on the reverse strand, counting down.
CGCCGAAAATTGATACAGGCGCATTGCAAAAACAAATTGGGAAAGTCAACATTAATCCCAATGTCGAAGGTAACAGCGAACTTCAGCAAATGGGGAATAATCTGGATTCGATCAATAAGAAATCAGCGGCGACAGTTGCAAGTGTTGGCCTATTAAATCAGGCATTCCGTACTTTGCAGAACACAGCAAAGCAGATGATTCACACAGCCGCCGAACTGGATCAGCAGTTGACCGATTTGCGGATGGTAACAGGGCAGAATTATGAAGATGCGTCCCGTTTAGTGGATAGCTACAATGCCTTGGCAAAGGAGTTAGGTGCAACAACGTCACAAGTTGTCGATGCCGCCGATGAATGGTTGCGACAGGGCAAGAGTATTGGCGAGGTTGAACAGCTTATTGCACAATCAATGGTGCTGTCAAAGGTTGGCAAGATGGATTCCGCTGATGCAACCAAAAACCTTACCAGCGCAATGAAGGGTTATGGACTGGCAGTTGATGAGGTATCGGGGATCGTTGACAAGCTGACCGCTATTGACTTGCAAGCTGCTGTATCGTCCGCAGACTTAGCCATTGCAATGTCCAGAACTGCCAGTAGCGCAAGTATGGCTGGTGTAAGCATGGATAAGCTGCTGGGATATTTAGCTGTCATGAAAGAAACCACGCAAAGCAGCGCAGAGGAAATTGGTACGGCAATGCGCTCCATTTTCGCAAGACTTCAAAACGTTAAAGTAGGCAAATTTGTTGATGATGAGACAGGCGAGGCCATTAATGACGTTGAGAAGGCTTTAGGCAAAATTGGAATTGCGCTTAGAGATACTAACGGCGATTTTAGGAACATGGAAACCGTTCTGGATGAGGTTGCCGCAAAGTGGGACTCTTTGACAAACCTTGAGCAATCGGCTATTGCAACCTCTATCGCTGGAACACGGCAGCGCAACCAATTCTTGATCCTGATGCAAAACTACGGTAAGGCTCTTGAATATGCCGAAGTAGCAACTAATTCCGAGGGTACTGCAATGAAAAAGTTTGCGGCCTATCAAGAGTCCGTGGAGGCACATTTTAATTCCCTTATTGCTTCTGCTGAAGCACTGTCAAAGCAGACTTTCCCGCCTGAATTGCTGAACGGCTTTATTGATGCTGGGGCGGCTGTACTTGATTTTCTGGAGGCCACAAACCTCCTGACTATTGCGCTAACAACTTTAGGTGCGGCTCTGACAATGAAGGGACTTGGGGTATTCGGCAGTAAAATCAAAAGCATTTATCAGAGTGTAACTAATCTATCAGCGGCGTTTGATATTTTAGGTAAATCCGCAAATGTCAAGTTGTCCACGGAGCAGTTTAATCAACTTTTGACGGTGACAAAGGGATTGAGCGCACAGCAGCTTAAATTGGTAGTCAGTAATAAGGCTCTGACTACGGAACAGCGCATGATGATCCTGACCGCCAGCGGCCTTACCAAAGAGGAAGCACAACAGACTCTTGCGACAATGGGACTGGCTACGGCAGAGGGCGCAGCTACAACCGCCACATTTAGCCTTTCCGGGGCTTTTAAGGCCCTTGGAGCGGCGATTGCGGCTAATCCTATAGGATTCCTTGTCATGGCCCTTACAACGGCTGTAACGGTCATTTCCACGGTCAAGAGCAAACTGGCTGAAGCCCGACAGGAAATCATTGATACAGGTAGTGAGGCGGCAGAACACGCTAATAACCTGATTGAATTGGCAGACTCCTATTTTGCGTTGGCTGATGCCGTGGACGCTGGCACAGCAGCCAAAGAGGATATGCTTGCGGCGCAGGATGATATTATCAAGGCTCTTGGGCTGGAAGGGCAATCAGTTGATGAGTTGATTGCCAAATATGGCGATTTGCAAACAGCAATTAAGTCAATCACGTTGGATCAGTTAGATACTGACATTTCACAAGCTATAAAAGGCGCAAAAACGGCAAAGAAGGAGTCTATTGGTGATCTTGAAACCTACTTAGGAACAGGCTCTATAACCAGTAATAAAGATTCAGAGAAAGCAATTATTAAATGGCTGTACGATCAAGGACTGACAAGTAGTAAAGATATTGTCAGCCTTCCTCATGCTGACTATTGGGACGCTTTTAGTGATCCATCGTTCGAGGATTTGAAGGAAAATCGTGATTTTCTTGAAAAGGCTATGAATGCCGTCCGAAAAGAGTTTGGATCGGATAATGATGTGTTTAATGCGCTGTCAAAGGCTTATGACAATTATGCAGATGCACTTGATCCAGCGGTGGAGGCAATCGACAATGCCAATAAGCTGATTGCACAGTATTATGTTGCAGCCGCCAGAGGGATTGACGATCCCAAAACTAAAGGTGAGTTTGAACAGTTTAAACAAGGCATTATTGAAAAGTTGAACGCTGATTTTGATTTTGATGAAAACGGCTCCTTTACCGCTGAAGGGCTGGTTGACAGTATCTTACAAAGCGATAGATTGTATAGCCAGTTTTATCAAAGTGTAGAGGACGCTTTGCAAAATGCAGAAACAAGCGTTCAGGTGCATGGCGAAAAGATCAAGGATATTCTGTCAAATCTCTGGAATGCAGAAAACTTTGCAGATACGAAAAAATCTATACTGGAATTAGCAAATAGTCTTGATGGTATCACAGCAGATAATATCAATGACTTAGCCAGCAGCAGCGGCGAATTAGCGGCGTTACTGGAACAGGATGGTATGAGCGCACGATTCTTAGCGCACGTTCTCCAGACTGAAGCAATGGGCGGTGATGGCTTTGCACTAATTACCGATGATGCTTTGGCGTTGAATGAGGCCCTTGAAGGTTTGCGTGGGCGGTTTGACGAGGTAACAGACGCAAAATCCCGGTATGATGCGGCGATGAAAGCCCCGGAGAAAGATACAGACTTCAAATCATATGCGGCAGCGTTCAAAGAACTGAATGAACAGTTTGTAGCTGGGACTACTAACAGTAACGCATTTTGGGCAGCGGCAGAATTTTTGTTCGGAGCGGATCAGCTTCAGGAATGGGGTTGGGCTGATGGACTGGATAAAATCTATTCCGCAATGCAGAAGAATGTTGGTATTTTCAAAGATGCAGATTCAGCGGGAGCGGGATTCCTTGATAGGCTCTATGCTATTTCCGAAGCTGGAGAGATAAAAGCAGAGGACGGATCGGTTATTGCCGAGATTCAGAAATTATCGGATGGATCGTATGATTTTCAGTTTGATTCTGGCAATTTGGATTTGTTGGCTGACAGGCTGGGCATTACCAGTGAAGCAGCGTTGGCCTGTATGCAAGCCCTTTCCATGTATGGAGATTTTAATTTCTATGACATTGACGCTGTAATGAAAGCCGTGGAGGAAATCGGCCTTGCGTCTGATTCTATAGACGGTACAGCGGTTAATGTCGGGACGCTGACAGATCAGCTTATTTCCCTTGGCTACACCAACAAGGATATTTATGATTTGTTAAATGTTCTGCGAGAGGTTGACGGCGTTACATTGCTTGATGCCAATGCAAACGTTGAAACGCTGGTACAAAGCCTTAGTGATCTTGGATTGGCAGCGCAGGACGGGGTAGAGGTTACAATCAATGCCGATGGCCTTGCTGAACTAATGTCACAGCTTAATTTCACAAAGGAAGATACACAGGGACTTATCACAAAGCTGGGTGAAGCTGATGGTATCACACTGACTAATGCACAGGGCGAAGTGATTGACCTTAATACTGCGTTAGAAAATACGGATAAATTGAAATTCGCCAGCGTAACAAGTGAATTGGACGGTATCACAAATTCCGCAGATTTGGCGCAACAGGCCGTTACTGATTTGCAACGCTCAATCAATACCCTTAAAGGCAAAACTGTTATCGTTACTGTTGATGTTCAACGTAAAAACAGCATTTTAGGCGGTATTTTTGGTTATGCAAAAGGCACTTCTGATGCCCCGGAGGGTGATGCTCTTGTCGGTGAAAAGGGCGAGGAATTAGTACAATCTGGTGATCGTGCTTATCTGGTAGGGACTAATGGCCCTGAGATTACCCATTTAAACGAGGGCGATATTGTCTATACCGCAGAACAGACAAAGAAAATCAAGCGTGGATCGACAGTGATTAAGGGAGTAGTTCCCGCCTATGCTGGTGGGCGAATTAATACTAATAAGGGGTATACTTCTGTTTTGCCAGATAGTAAATCTTCCAATAGTACCAGTGCAAAAACAACAACAAAACAAATTAAAGATGCTGCTGATGCAACTGCTAACCTTGAGGAACAATTAGAAGAAACACTCAAGAAAATGAAAGAGTCTATTGACGATATGATAGGCGATTTTGAACACCAGATTTTCCTTATGGAGAAGAACGGTAAAAGTGCTTCTGAAATTGTTTCTGTTTATAAGCAAATGCAGGAAGCCGTTCATAATCAAGCAGAGGAATATCGCAAACTTGGGCTTGATGAAAATTCGGATTATATTCAAGATTTGCAAAAACAATGGTGGAACTATTCTGATAGTATTAAGGACGTTATTATTAATGCTTATGATGATATTGTTGGCGAACTTGAAAATTTCGTTACGCTTACTGAAAATTGGCTTGATAATGCTATTGCTGATAGTGATTATGGTGCTATTGTAAAATACACCTCTGATATAGTTGACTATTATCGTCAGATGCAAGATGCAATTCACCAGCAAGCAGAGTATTATCGTTCTCTTGGATATTCTGATACTTCGGATGAGGTGTCAAAGCTGTCTGATTTGTGGTGGGATTACTACGGTGCTATTGCTGAAACTTCTGCGAACGCATGGAAACAGGTCGTAGATAATGCCAATGATGCAGTTGATGAAATTACTGGCCTGTATGATACTCTGAAAGATGCCGCACAAGAATATGCGGATAGCGGCTTTATTACTATTGATACTTTGCAAGAGATTTGTTCTTGGGGTATTCAATACCTTGCTTATTTGAAAGATGAAAATGGGCAATTAGTTATCAATGAAGAAAGTCTGCAAAGAGTGATTGCGGCCCGTACTGAACAGATGGCGGTTGAAACTGCATTGAGTTATGTTCAGCAGATTCGTAGTGCGATTGAGCGCAACGAAATCACTGAATTGATGAACTTGACATTGGCAACTGAGCAGACTACAACAGCGACTTGGGATTTGGTTTATGCACAGTTACGGCTACTGAATGTATCTGGTGATTTGAATGATACGATGTATGCTGGAGCATTGCAGAACATCAACAATCTTCGTGCGCTGTCTGGTATTGCTATCAGCAGTATTGGTAAGGTAGAAGGTTCCGTTAAGGAGGCTAACGAGTCTGCAAAGAAAGCCCTGAAAGAGCAAGGCGACTATCTGGATGACTTACTGAAATACGTCATGGAAATGATTAAGCAAGAAGTCAAAAATCAGATTGATGGGATCGAAAAGCAAATTGACAATATGAAAGAAATTGTTGACTTGCAAAAGAAATCCCTTGACCTTGAGCGTGAGAAAGATAAGTACACTAAAAACGTTGCTGATAAGACAAAAGAATTGGCAAAACTGCAACAGCAACTTGCTTTGCTGGAGTTAGATGATAGTCGTGAATCTGCGGCAAAACAGGCAAAATTGAAAGAGGAAATTGCGGACTTGTCAAATGATTTGGCTGACGATCAAGCGGATCATGCCTATGACGCAACCAGTGATATGCTTGATGATATGTATGATGCCTATGAAAAGGAAAAGAAGAAAGAGATTGAAACTCTGGAAAATACTATTTCTTCTGAGGAAAAGGTATATTCCGCAGCAATCAAACGAATTTCTGAAAATTGGGACACTCTCTATTCAGATTTGACAAATTGGGTGTACAACTATGGTAATATCACACAGAACACTTTGGATGAAGCATGGAATAGTGCGTGTGCTGCTGTCCAGAAATACGGTTCTTATCTTGAGGCCGTATTACAGACACAACAGCAGCTTGCGGCACTGGAGGCCAGTAGTTCTTCAAGTAGTACGGTTATCGGTGGTGGGCTTGGTACAACAGGTACACCAAATATAATTGGCAATACTGGTAATTATGATACCAGCGGCAAAGATACTTTTGCGCAAGCAAATACCATTGTTGAGAAAATGAAACAAAATAGTGCTAATTGGCATAGTGGTGATAAAACCGCTCTTCATAACGACAACCGTAATCTGGCAAAACAGTTGGAAACTCTTTTGGGTTGGCCCATTGATTTTGATGAAAAGTCTGGAACATGGTATATGCGTGGTAAAAAATTGTATGACCAGTTCCCGATTTATCATAACGGCGGTATTGTCGGTGATGATCCTGCGCTGAAGCAAGATGAAGTATTTGCAAAGCTGAAAAAGGGCGAAACTGTATTTACAGAGGAACAGAAAAAACCTGTATATCAGGCACTTGATTTTGCTGAAACTATGTTAGGCAAATATGGTAAGGTGCTTAGCTCTATTTCTGGTTCTGACCTGATGGGGATTAGAATGCAGGAGCAGATTAAGCAAGATACTCAGCAAGCACAGACTGTTGTTCAGAATGGTGGTATGTCTAATGAGTTTAATTTAACATTCCCTGTACAAGTTCTGCAAAAGTTGAGTGATAATGAGATTAAAGACCTTACTAAGAAAATCAGTAATTTCACTATTAAAGAACTTGATGGTGTATTTGCGTTACGTGGAAAGAGAAGTTTTAGATATTAAGAAACTATCCCGGCTGTCGGAGCAATCTGACAGACCGGGATTCTTTTGTTTTTATAGGAAAGGATGATTGCTTTTGAAAAGAAATCTTGCATTATTAGCATATCGAAGATATAATAGGACTTGTAGTAATGGGGCTTACCTGTCTGAAGGAGGTATCGAGAATGACAGGTAGCCTACAAACAAAGCATGGCAAATACTATGTTGTCGTTCGTATTCCAGATGGTTTAGGTAACACAAAAGCAAAATGGATCAATACTGGTATTCCCACAGAGGGCAACAATAAGCGAAAAGCACAGCAGCGGCGCATTGAGATATTAACCGAACTTGAAGAAAACAAAGATTTGATTACTGCGGATATTCTTTTTGCGGATTGGCTTGAGGAATGGATGAGGATAAAGGAAAGCGCAGTAAGGCAGGATAAATTAGGGCTTAATACCTTTGAAAGCTACAGAATGTACATCGACAATCATATTGGGCCGTTCTTCCGTAAAAAGGGCATTACAGTCAAAGGAATTACCTCAAAGGATATTCAAGCCTACTACGACACCAAGGCTGCTGAAGGCCAGTCTGCTAACAGCATTATTAAACACAATGTTGTAATTGCTGGAGCATTGAAAGAAGCAAAGCGAAAGAAGTTGATCCGTGACAATCCGGCAGAGGACGCTATACTTCCACGGAAAGAACATTTTGAAGGCAAGGCGTATTCGGTCAATGAGGCTATGAAGTTGTTGTCCGTCCTTGATGATGAGCCTATAAAACCCGCCGTGATTTTGGGATTGCTTTATGGCTTGCGCCGTTCGGAGGTATGTGGCCTACGCTGGCAGGATATTGACTTCGATGCCGGGACAATGCAAATCCGCAATACAGTTGTCAAAACAAAGACGCTGATTGAGCATGAGCGGACAAAAAGCAAAAAAAGCAGACGGACACTTATTTTGATTGATGATACTGTTCCATATCTGAAAGCCCTTAAAGCGGCACAGAAGGAATTTAAGGGACGGTGTATCAATTACGATCCAGACCCGCAAGGCCACGTCTGTACTAATAGCAACGGCAAACCGTTTTCCCCGGACTATGTTTCCCACGGATTCAGTAGGCTATTGGAACGTCATGGTTTGCCGCATATCAGATTCCATGAATTACGGCACACGGCGGGGAGTCTGCTGCTGAACAATGGTATGTCGGTCAAACAGATTGCAGAGTATCTTGGTCATGAGAAAGTATCTACTACGCTTGACATTTATGCCCACATTGACTTCGAGGGCAAAAGGGCAACCGCACAGGCGATGGGGAACATTTTTAAAAACTCCTGATTTTGTTAGACACTTTGTTAGACAGGTGAGAAATAGCTTGATATGGCATTGAACAAATTGCAACAAAAAGCAAGAAAAAAGCCTCAAATCTTTCGATTTGAAGCCTTTCCCTTCACTCTTTCCCGAGCTTTCTTGGTGGAGATAAGCGGGATCGAACCGCTGACCTCTTGAATGCCATTCAAGCGCTCTCCCAGCTGAGCTATACCCCCATAGTTGTGGAACCCTTGATTTTCTAAGGTTTCCAAGTTATTCAGTTGTCGTGTTCTGCGGGTGGTTCTACTGGTCGGTTGCCCTCCCAGCTGAGCTATACCCCCATATGAACTTTTTCCAGAACTTTTCCGAACTATTACCCGTTAACATCTCAATTAACGGTACTTATTATAGAACATTTTCTGCAAGTTGTCAAATACTAATTTTGCGAACTTTTAAAGCAAATTCGGGGTAACTCTACTGGTGACATGTACTCCCAGCTGAGCTATACTCCTATACAAACTTTTCGCTCACAGAGACACACGTTCATTTACAGCTCTGCCAACCAGCCGACGCTACTCAGGATATCACAGAACAACCAAAAAGTCAAGCAAAACTTTCTCGTGCTTTTCTACCCTTCTGCAACTAGAAAAATATGCTTTCCCTACAGTTTCTGGCCTAGTACCCTTAACGCAAGATAGATGATACCAAATACCGCAGGATTTGTCAACAGTTTTTTCTCAAATTCTCAGAGTTTTTAATTGAAGCGGTAAATGCAACGGCAACCGGCACAAAAGTTCCGCTTGTTGCTGAATATGACTGCCTCCCCAATATTGATAGGAATTTGTTGCTGTTAATAGACCACTACCCGGAAAACCGGCCCAGCACTCTGTCTCGAACCTCATAGAGTTGTAAACGCACATGTGCCTTCTACCAAAGAAAGGGTTGGCGGGGGACATTATGTACCACATTCAGACAGCTGTGCTCTTGACGAGCTTGCAACAATCCGAAACCAAGAATATAAACGTTTAGATTATGGTGAGAATTTCTTGTTCAATCTAATGTGCCTCAAACGACTACTTTTTTCTAAAATGAAGCAAAATGGTCAGACGCATATTATGAAATTTATCATTAGCAACTGGGCAAACATCGACAAAGAGTTTTTCGATTTGGCTTCAAGCTGTAATGTCCGAGTTTCGGCATTGGGTCCGGCTGTCAGGAAAACAAAAGATTTTTCAATACAGTATTGGTAATGTAAATCGGTTTTTCTACCATAGTGCCCGCTTTTTAAATACGCGCAAAAAATTAGGAAACTGCATAGTGCGACTTTTGTTTTTCCCTCCGTCTATTCCCCGTTCTTCTGCGGCAGAGGTGGTCTTTACGCTTTGCGAGTCAATGATTGCGTAGCTGGGGCCTGCGTTTTGCCCTGCGTCTGTCCGCACCCATTCCACCAGTGCCGCACGGATCTTCTCCCAGAGCCCGCTTCGGATTGCGGCGTAATAAAAATTGGCCACTGTGGTGTACGGTGGAAAGTCGTGGGGCAGATTTCGCCATTTACAGCCGTTATCCACGAAATCTAGCACCGCGTCTATCAATTCCCGCTTTTCCCATTTGCTCCTGTTTCCTGCCGCTGGGAGCAGCGGTTTGATGATTGCCCATTGCCTGTCGCTCAAATCACTCGCATATCTGCGTCTCTCATTTTTCTGTATTGTGCCTGCATTTTAGCACCTTTTTGTCTATTGGTACAGCTTCTCAAATTTGCCGCTATGAATCTCAAAAAGCTGGTAAACTGGAAGGCTGAAAAAGCCTCTCACCCGTTCTTTTCCCGCTTCTCTTATGCAATTTTTGCCCAATGCTTTACAGCCTGTTTGACAAGGAGCCAGGCCGTTTTTCGACAGGCTGAAGTACGCCTAAAGGCAGACTTTTTCGTATTCAAGTATTAGATAGTGTTTACACAAGTTAGGTGCGGCGCGGGGTGTGGCTGGTAACTGACCTTTCATTTTGCAATTCAGTCGCGGCGTGGATAGCTCTGCCGACTTATCGCTTTCCCGATATGCTACACTCCCCGCGCGGTTTCCCTTGCGGATAAATCGGGTGATGACAACATGACCTCCTCTTGCTTCCACTGGTAAAATGTGATATACTTCCTCGACAGATAATCCGAAGCTTTTGGGGGCCCTATGATGGAGAATTGCAATTTTAGCTTTCAGATTAGCCCATATAATGCTGACATACTTTTAACTCAGACAAGTAGGGCGCTTGAAAGAAGAACAGAACTTGTTTCCAGAAAGCAATATCCTGGTTTATGGAAAGTTACCGATAAATTTAACGCCATGTTCCATATGCGAGAACGCAGTAGATTTCGCACTAAATTTATGAGCATTATCTGTTTGGCATTAGGTATCTTTCTTTTCGTACCTGGAATTGTGGAGCCAAAAGAACTATTTGCGCCTTTGCTTGTAGGTGCGCTTGCCGTAGGAGCCGGTATTGGCGGGTTATGGCGAAGCAGAAAACACAAAAAGAATCCCTTTGATGAATCCGCTAAATTACTGTTAGAGAAAAGAGGAACTCTTTCAACCACACAATCTATAGTGGTTTCTTTTTCTGAGGTAGAGATGTTGGTATCAGTAGATAACAAACATACCGAGCGAGTTCCTTACGACAGTTTTGAATGCATTATTGAGGCCCCGGATATCTTCCTTCTGTTTTATGATACGCGTGTGACCGCTTTGCAGAAATCCGATTTATCCGGCGCGGTCGACGCTTTTTCTGACTTCATCTGTAATAAAGTCCCCCAATACCAAACAATTACATAGAAAATGATAATTTCCTGCTTGTTGAGTTGTCCGTTGAAGTGGTCACATTTTCTTGTGACCACTTTTTTACTTGAGGAAATCATTGATACTTTTACGTTGCTGTTATGCCAACAGCAAAATTTCTAACAGTCCTCGGACCCCGTTGTATTACACGAATGCGGTGTCCTTACGGACGCACAGCCATATTTCGCGCATTGTCCGCAGATGCGGATAGGGAAAGCCTGAGTATGGACTCTTTGCATCAAGGTCCACGAAAGTGCCAATAGAAGAGGAAAACAGCGAATAAGGCAGTTGGACGGACCAGGGGTGGGTTGAGCGCAACGCTTCATGCAATTGTAGATGGCCTGGGAAATCCAGTTGAATTTACGCTGTCTGCAGCGTATATCTCAGAACAAGGAGCCGTCCATGTGATCCCGCCACAAAGCAATGTATCTGATCCGTGGCCGGTGGATTGGCGGCTGTATAAAGAGCGCCATTTGGTTGAGTGCTTCTCCCAAGAGCCCAGATGGTTTCGCAGAATTGCCACCAGATATGAAGGGAAACCTGGTCCAGACCACGGTAAAAGATATAGCGAATGGCGTGTTTTTCCTTGGCGTCGGCAAAGACCCGCTCAATGGTCGTAAACTCCATCAAAAAGCCACGCTGTCATGGATGCTTCCGGGGGATAGCCAGGAACGGATACACTCCGTTCCTGGCTGCCGTTTTACCCTGTAGCAGCTGATGAAGGAGCGGCATCTGAACAAAGGGTTGAAGGATAAGGCCAGGCGGCTAACGCGCGGAAATTGCCGGGGCCGCCCCAAAAGGCGCTGATAGATGTGGATGGATCAAACCGGCGCTCCAGAGCGCGCTCATTCCGCTGTTTTTCCTTCCCCATGTGAATTGTCCGTAGATCCGGCGCGGCCTTGAGGCCTGTGTTTTTGTATCATACAATATGATACTGTGGAATTCCTCTCCGCGTTGTGATAAGATGTTTTCACTGACGCACACAGAGGGAGTGATTTGATGCTGAATCAGGATGCCAGCCGGTTTATCGAGAACTTTTATTTCCAAAACTACCGCACGCTGTATCTCCATGCCAACGCCAGGCTGAGGTGCCGCGCGGAAGCGGAAGTCGCGCTGCAAGAGGCGTTTTTAGTTGCCTGCAAAAAGCCGGAGGAGCTTATGAACAGCAAAAATCCCATTCGCTGGATGGAGAGAACCATCGAAAACATTGTGAAGCATATTTTGCGGGAACGAAAAAGGACCGCGGACCTGTTCCTGCCCTTTGAGGAGCTGGTGCCCGGACAGGAGCCCTCCACGCTGGACAGCGGCAGCTTCGAGCTGATCGCCTTCTGTCAAAGCGTCGTCACAAAGGAGAATTTGGCGTTTTTCCTGCGAATCGCCGAAGGGAGCTCCACCTTTGCAAGGGAATCGGAACGGCTGGGCATTGGGCTGCACGCCTGCTATAAGCGGTTTGAGAGAATCCGGGAAAAACTCCAAACGGCGTTAGATGAGTTCTACAAATCAGAGGTGTAATTTTCGGTTATAACGCCGAAAAAAGAAAATTTTCTGTCGGGAATGTCGAAAAAGGACCCGCCCGTGGAATATGTAATAATAAGGGGGACAAAAAATGAGCGAGTTGAATCAACTCAGCAACGGCAAATATGCCTACTTAAGCCGCTTATCCGTGGAGGAGCTGTTGGATCTTCTGTCCGTTGCTCCGATTCCCGCCGCCTCCCCGGAGCAGGAGGCCTATGTAGACGCATTGAAGGAGGCGATCATCGAAAAAGAAAATGAAACTCCCACAGGATTTTTCCCTGACCCAGATCAGCAATGGCAGCAGTTCATAACTCACTATCTGCCCTATGCGGAGGAAGCAGCGTTTGAGCCTGACCCCGCCGAAAGCGCCGCGCCCGAACACAGCAGCCAGCCATCCCCCGAAGTCCCCCTGAAGCGCACCCGCCGGCCCGGCCGGATTTGGCGCACGCTTCTGGTCGCCGCCGCAGCGGTGGGCTGTATGTTCGCTGTCATGCTCACGGCGCAGGCCTCAGGCGTTGACGTGTTTGGGGCCATGGCGCGGTGGACTGAGGATGTATTCAGTTTTAAGCATACTTCGCCTAACACCGAGGTAACTGATACCCCAAATGAAGAGAATCCAGTAACTGGTGAAAAACAGAGCTTCGCTTCCTTGCAGGAAGCGCTGGATAGATATGGGATTATCCAGATTCATGAACCGACTAAAATCCCGGACGGATTTATTATGGGCAGATGCGTTGTGGAGTATTCGGATGTTCCTCTTTCTCTGGTTTTTCATGCCGACTACGTGAATGAACGTGACCGTTTGGCGATTAACATTATGACTTATGCAGAAGAACCCGCCATACTGATCCAAAAAAGAAACGAGCGGCCTGAAACGATTGAATTTGATGGGATCACGTTTTATTTACTCGACAATAATTCGAGCTCCGTTGTAGCGTGGTATGACGACGCGTATGAATACTATGTTGGCGGAAGATTAAGCAGAGACATCCTGTGGGAGACGGCGATTTCTATGATCGAATGAAAGGAGAAACCTCTGTATGAAGAAACTGCCCATCCGAGTACTTCTGATTTTGTTGTGCGGGGCGATGCTTTGCGGCATCCCCGCCTATGCGGCGGAGACGCGGGGAAGTGATCGAATTGATCTGTCCGCGTCCACCATAGGAAAAACCAGCGATGGGAGGCTCAGCGCCTATTTTATGGTTCAGGCCAATGACGTGATGGATGTGATCGGCGCCACCAGCGTGGAGATTCAGCGCCACAACATCTTCGGCTGGGTCACGGAATACACCTTTACAAGCGAGGATGTCCCGGAGTTGCTGGCAACAAATGATTCATGGCACAGCGCCAGGTTAACTTATACACAGCTGTTTCCGAATAGCACATACCGCGCCGTGGCGAACATCTACGCAAAAGACGCTAGGGGGACAAGTACGCAGTGGCTACCAAGCAGCCCGGTGACCTGACGGCGATTCTGTCCTTCCCCTCTGCGGCTTGAACTAGGGAGGGGCGGCTTCCACCGCCCCTCCGCCCGTAATAGAGCCAGGGTCGGCTGACCCCCTCCAAACAGTAATAAAATGACATAAAGTGATTCTCATTGAGCCCTGAATTCCCACCAGGAGCCAGGCACAGGCAGGCTTTCGGGGCACATTTCACACCATCCGGGGCAGCTCTCCAGCCCCAAGCCTCCGTCCGGTCCTTTTGCCGGGGGCCGCCCCCATGAACGCAATCCGATTCAAAAAAGCGAAAGGATGTGTGTTTATGGAGAAAATCAATTCCACGCGGCCCCGGGCCGTACGAAACCCCGCACGGAAAACCAAAAGCTCGTCCAGCACAATTCGACAGAATTCTGCTATCCTTATGGCATGTGCTAGGAGGGATTCTGTTGGAAAAGCATGAGATATTCGCGAAAAACCTGGCCGCCATCCAAGCATATCGCGGCCAGTCTCTGGATGAGTTCGCGCTGGATATAGGCATACCCAAGTCCACGCTGCAATCGGTCCGCGCCAGCGGAAACACTACCTTAAATACCGCCCTGCTTATCGCCGAAGGCCTGGGGATGTCCTTGGACAGTCTGGTCGGGGATGCCGCTTTTCCCGAGAAAACTCAGCTTGCCCGGCACCTGATTCAATCCTTGGACTGCCTTCGAGACCTCTCCCCCAGTGAGCGGGAGGAAGTTCTCCGCCATTTTCAACGGATCCTGGAGGTGATCTGTTCATGACGCCGAATAACGCCGCTCAGGACATACCAAAGCTCCTGCGACGCTTGGGGGTCACCGAGAATTACACCGGCTTCTGCTATGCTGTCTGCGCGGTTCAGCTTTCGATAAACGACCCAGGCCGCCTCCGCCTGATCACGAAGCTGATCTATCCGGACGTGGCAAGGCAGTACGGCACCACTTCCCAGAGTGTGGAACGGAATATCCGCACAGTTACTGCAACCGCCTGGGAAAATAATCCCTCCCTCCTCATCCGGCTGGCGGGCTTCCCCTTGGAGCGCAGGCCTAAAAATTCCCATTTCCTGGCCATTTTGGCCGGAGCCTGCGTCCAAAATGACAAATAAAGACCGTCCAAAACGCCGCCTTTGACCGGCGTTATAGTTAACAGCGCGGCAGACCGTATTGACGCAGATAATGACCCCCGCTGGCAAGCCTGTTAAGGGCCTGTCAGCGGGGGGCTTTTTGTTGATGTGGTATTTCAGACAGCAGGACAAATGCAGCAGTATTTGTCCTGCTATGTTTGTTGAGAATGTCCACGGCAAATGCTGTCCGCCTGGGGAGAGCAGGCCAAGAAGCTGGAGGCCGGGGAAATCACCAGGGAGGACTATGACCGCTGGCGGTACAATTACCCCAGTACGACACCACCCGGAAATGGGTCAAAGTCCCCTCCAAGGAATTGAGCGACTTTCTTGTAGAAGCGTTCAAGGACAGGCTGGGAAAGGATTGACAGGCAGCAAAAAGCCCTTGCCGACGTTGCCATCGGTAAGGGCTTTCTAATATGGATTTT
This sequence comes from uncultured bacterium, assembly GCA_947383145.1. Taxonomy (GTDB): domain Bacteria; phylum Bacillota; class Clostridia; order Oscillospirales; family Oscillospiraceae; genus Enterenecus. Next base: position 160,538 of record CANDCH010000003.1, on the reverse strand, counting down.
GCCACCCACAAACCGTAAAAGAACGCTTTTCACCTGCAATCCACCGGGGATACAGAATGATGCGGCCTATGGGGGATGTTATCAAAAGAGGGCTGCAAAACCCGCGAAGCCCCGCGCTGCGGCGGTTTTAGGGGTTGGGGGAATTATTCAAATTCCACCGTCGCCGGCGGCTTGGACGTGATATCATACAGCACCCGGTTGACGCCTTTCACCTCGTTGACGATGCGCACGCTCACCCGGTCCAGCAGCTCATAGGGAATCCGCGCCCAGTCCGCCGTCATAAAGTCGCCGGTGGTCACCGCCCGCAGGGCGATGGCGCAGTCGTAGGTCCGCCCGTCCCCCATCACTCCCACGGAGCGCATATTGGTCAGGGCGGCGAAATACTGGCTCAGCCTCCGGCTCTCCCCGGCCCGGGCCATCTCCTCCCGGAAAATGGCGTCCGCCTCCCGGAGCATATCCAGCTTGTCCTTCGTAACGTCCCCAATCACCCGGATGGCCAGCCCCGGCCCCGGGAAGGGCTGGCGGTCCACCAGATAGTCCGGCAGGCCCAGCTCCCGGCCCAGCCGGCGCACCTCGTCCTTGAACAGCAGCCGCAGGGGCTCCACAATTTCCTTGAAATCCACGTAGTCCGGCAGGCCTCCCACGTTGTGGTGGCTCTTGATGACGGCGGCGTTCCCCGCGCCCGACTCGATCACGTCGGGATAGATGGTGCCCTGGGCCAGATAGTCCACAGCGCCAATCCTTCCGGCCTCCTCCTCAAACACCCGGATGAACTCCTCGCCGATGATCTTCCGTTTCCGCTCCGGCTCGTCCACCCCGGCCAGCTTTGTGAGGAACCGGTCCTCCGCGTTGACGCGGACGAAGTTCATGGCCCGCTTGGAGAAGGCCGCCTCCACCTCATCCCCCTCGTTCTTCCGCATGAGGCCGTGGTCCACAAACACGCAGGTGAGCTGCTCTCCCACCGCCTCGGCCAGCAGCGCCGCCGCCACCGACGAGTCCACTCCGCCGGACAGCGCCAGCAGCACCTTTCCGCCCCCGATTTTATCCCGCAGGGAGGCCACGGCGGAGCGCCTGTAGTCCTCCATGGTCCAGTCCCCCGCGGCGTGGCACACATCGTAGAGGAAACGGCGGATCATATCCGTGCCGTGCCGGGTGTGCTCCACCTCCGGGTGAAACTGCACCCCATAGAAGCCCCGGGCCTCGTCGGCGACGGCCGCGTTGGGGCAGGCCGCGCTGCGGGCCGCCGTGCGGAACCCCTCCGGCGCCTTCTCCATATAGTCTCCGTGGCTCATCCACGTAACGCCGGTCTCCGGCAGGCCACGGAACAGCCCGCACTCCGTGTCAAACCAGGTCTCCGTCTTTCCGTACTCCCGGGCGGAATCGTCCTGGGCGGCGGCGACGCGTCCCCCCAGCAGGTGGGCCATCAGCTGGCAGCCGTAGCAGATGCCCAGGATGGGCACCCCCCAGGTGAAGATATCCCGGTCCACCCGGGGGGCGTCCTCCTGGTAGACCGAGCCGGGCCCTCCGGTGAAAATCACGCCGATGGGATTCATGGCCCGCAGCTGGGACAGGGGCGTGGTGCAGGGCTTCACCTCGCAGTACACCCCCAAATCCCGCACCCTCCGGGCGATAAGCTGGTTATACTGCCCGCCGAAGTCCAGCACAAGGACAACCTGATGCTCCATAGGACCGCCTCCTTGTCTCGTCAACGTGTGAACGTCAGATTTTGGTGACATCGATGGCCTGGAGGTCCCGGCTCCTCCCCTGCTGCCGGGCGGTGAGCAGGGCCCGGGCGGTGTCGATGGCGGTGACGCAGCCCACGGAGTGCTCCACGGCGGCCCGGCGGATTTTGAAGCCGTCGGTGTTCTGCCGCCTGCCCCGGGTGGGGGTGTTGATCACCAGGTCGATGGTGCCGGAGGCGATCATGTCCATGATGTTGGGATGGCCCTCGGACACCCGGGCCACCGGGGTGCAGGGCACCCCCGCCTTCTCCAAAATCCGGCAGGTGCCCTCGGTGGCCAGAATCTCCACCCCCAGGTCGGCGAAGCCCCGGGCGATGCCCACGGCCTCCCCCTTGTCCTCGTCCTTCACGGTGAGGATGATGCGCCCGCCCTTCTTGGGCGCCCGCATGTTGGCCCCCTTGAACGCCTTGAGCAGCGCCTGGGGGAAGGACTCGGCAATGCCCAGCACCTCGCCGGTGGACTTCATCTCCGGGCCCAGGCCGGTGTCCACGTCGGCCAGCTTTTCAAAGGAAAACACCGGCATTTTCACGGCGTAATAGTCCGCCTCCCGGTAGATGCCGGAGCCCCAGCCCAGGTCCCTCAGCTTCTGGCCCAGCATCACCTTGGTGGCCAGGTCGATGATGGGCACCCCGGTGACCTTGGAGATATAGGGAATGGTGCGGGAGGAGCGGGGGTTCACCTCAATGACGTATACCTGGTCGTCGTAGATGATGAACTGGATGTTGATGAGGCCGACGACCCCCAGCGCCTTGGCCAGGTCATGGGTATACCGCTCGATGGTCATTTTGTGCTTATCCTCCACATGGATGGAGGGATAGACCGAAATGGAGTCCCCAGAGTGAACCCCGGCCCGCTCCACATGCTCCATGACGCCGGGGATAAGCAGGTCCTCCCCGTCGAACACGCCGTCCACCTCCACCTCCCGGCCCATGAGATACTTGTCGATGAGGATGGGGTGCTCCTGAACGGTCTGGTTGATGATGCGCATGAAGTCGGTGATGTTGCGGTCGTTGTAGGCGATCTCCATCCCCTGCCCCCCCAGCACATAGGAGGGGCGCACCAGCACCGGGTAGCCAATCTCGTTGGCGGCGCGCAGGGCCTCCTCGGTGGTGAACACCGTCCGCCCCTTGGCCCTTGGTATGCCGCACCGGTTGAGAATCTCGTCGAACCGCTCCCGGTCCTCGGCGGCGTCCACCCCGTCGGAGGAGGTGCCCAGGATGGGCACGCCCATCTCCGTCAGCGCCTTGGCCAGCTTGATGGCGGTCTGCCCGCCGAACTGGACCACCGCCCCCCAGGGCTTCTCCTGCTCCACGATGTTCTGCACATCCTCGGCGGTGAGGGGCTCAAAGTACAGCTTGTCCGCCACGTCGAAGTCGGTGGACACCGTCTCGGGGTTGTTGTTGACGATGATGGTCTCATAGCCCAGCCGCTTCAGCGCCCACACGGAGTGGACGGAGCAGTAATCGAACTCGATGCCCTGGCCGATGCGGATGGGGCCGGAGCCCAGCACCAGCACCTTTTTCCGCCCCGAGTCCCCGGTGTCCGCCTCGTTCTCCCCGTCGTAGGAGGAATAGTAGTAGGGCGTCTCCGCGTCGAACTCGGCGGCGCAGGTGTCCACCATTTTGAAGGAGGGCACGATGCCGTACCGCTCCCGCAGGGCCTTTACATCCTTCTGCTCCATCTGGCACAGCCAGCCGATGTAGCTGTCGGCAAAGCACATCTCCTTGGCTGTCCGCAGGGCGTCGGCGTCCGGCTCCACCTTGCAGCGGATGAGGGCCTCCTCCATGTCGATGATTTTTTTGAAGCGGTCCAGGAACCACAGATCCATTTTGGTGATGGAGTTGATCTTCCGGGGGGAGACGCCCCGGCGCAGGGCCTCCGCCACCACGAAGAGCCGCTCGTCGTCCACGTTGACCAGCAGATCCTCGATCTCGTCGGTGTAATACTCGTCCAGCTTGGGCAGGCGCAGGGCCCGGACGTTCAGCTCCAGGGAGCGGATGGCCTTCATCAGCGCCCCCTCGAAGGAGTTGGCGATGGCCATCACCTCGCCGGTGGCCTTCATCTGAGTGCCCAGGGTGCGGCTGGCGGTGGTGAACTTGTCGAAGGGCAGGCGGGGAATTTTCAGCACGCAGTAGTCCAAAGTGGGCTCGAAACAGGCGGTGGTCTTGCCGGTGACGGCGTTGGGGATCTCGTCCAGGGTGAAGCCCAGGGCGATTTTCGCCGCCACCTTGGCGATGGGATAGCCCGTGGCCTTGGAGGCCAGGGCGGACGAGCGGGATACCCGGGGATTGACCTCGATGACGGCGTACTCATAGGAATCGGGATTCAGGGCAAACTGGCAGTTGCAGCCCCCCTCGATGCCCAGGGCGGTGATGATGTCCAGGGCGGCGGAGCGCAGCATCTGATACTCCCGGTTGGCCAGGGTCTGGGTGGGGGCCACCACGATGGAGTCGCCGGTGTGGACGCCCACCGGGTCCAGGTTCTCCATGGAGCAGATCTGGATCACGTTGCCCGCGGAGTCCCGCATGACCTCGAACTCAATCTCCTTCCACCCGGCGATGCACCGCTCGATGAGCACCTGACCCACCCGGCTGAGGTGGATGCCCCGGTCGGCGATCTCCCGGAGGGAGGGCTCGTCGTAGGCGATGCCGCCGCCGGTGCCCCCCAGGGTGTAGGCGGGCCGGACGATCACCGGATAGCCGATGGATTCCGCGAAGGCGGCGGCGGCGTCCACGCTCTCCACCACGTCGGAGACGACGCAGGGCTGGCCGATGGACTCCATGCAGTCCTTGAAGCCCTGGCGGTCCTCCGCCTTGTGTATGGACTCCGGGCTGGTACCCAGCAGGCGCACGCCGTACTGTTCCAGCGTGCCGTTCTCGTGGAGGGCCATGGCCAGATTGAGCCCCGTCTGCCCCCCCAGGGTGGGCAGAATGGAGTCCGGCCGCTCCATCTGGATGATCTGGGTGACGCTGTCCACGTTCAGCGGCTCGATATATACGTGGCCGGCGATGTCCTTGTCCGTCATGATGGTGGCGGGGTTGGAGTTGACCAGCACCACCTCCACGCCCTCTTCCTTCAAAGCGCGGCAGGCCTGGGTGCCGGCGTAGTCGAACTCGGCGGCCTGACCGATGACGATGGGGCCGGAGCCCAGCACCAGCACCTTTTTGATGTTCGGGTCCTTTGGCATTACCGGTCACCTCCCATGCGGGTATTCTGAGCCTCCGCCATAGAGGCGATGAAGCGGTCGAACAGGTATTCCGTGTCCTCGGGGCCGGGGCTGGCCTCGGGGTGGAACTGGACGGTGAAGCAGTTTTTCCGCCTGTACTTCAGCCCCTCCACCGTCCCGTCGTTGACGTTGACGTGGGACACCTGGGCCACCGCCGGGTCCACCGTGTCCCCGTCCACCACGTAGCCGTGGTTCTGGCTGGTGATGAAGCACCGGCCCGCCTCCAGATCCTTGACGGGGTGGTTGCCCCCCCGGTGGCCGAAGGTCATTTTGTGGGTCTTGGCCCCGGTGGCCAGGGCCAAAAGCTGGTGCCCCAGGCAGACGGCGAACAGGGGGATGCCGGAGTCATACAGCGCCCGCACCTCCTTGATGATGTCCACGTTGTCCGCCGGGTCGCCGGGGCCGTTGGACAGCATCACGCCGTTGTAGGGCACATAGCCGTCCCCAACCCGCTCGCCCCGCAGGATTTCCTCCGCGGGAGTGTGGGCGGGAAAGACGGTGACCTCGCACCCCCGGCGGCGCAAACATTCGATCATGTTCTGCTTCACGCCGTAGTCCATCAGCGCCACCCGCCAGGCTAAATCCCCGTCCGGGGCGTACACCTGGGGCTCCCTGCGGGTCACCCGCTCCACGGCGCCGGCCACCCGGTAGGCGGCCAGCTTGTCCATGACCTCCCGGACATGAAAATGCTCCGCGCAGGTAATCATGCCGTTCATGGTCCCCTGGCTGCGGAGGAGCTTGGTCAGGGCCCGGGTGTCCACCCCCTGAATGCCCGCGATATTGTGTTGGCGCAGATAGTCCCCCAGGCTGCCCTCGCAGCGGAAATTGCTGCCCACCGGGGAGAGATGGCGCACAACCAGCGCCTCCGCCCAGGGGCGGCGGGACTCGTTGTCCTCCTGATTGACGCCGTAATTGCCCATGAGGGGATAGGACATCACCACACCCTGGCCCGCGTAGGAGGGGTCGGTCAGAATTTCCTGATAGCCGGTCATGGAGGTGTTGAACACCATCTCGCACACCCGCTCCTCCAGCGCGCCGATGGCGTCGCCCCGGAAGACCGCGCCGTTGGCCAAAATCAAAGTCGCTTTCAAGCCTGCATCCCACCCTTTCTGTCGTTGGAGCTATTTTAGTATATCTCAGCCCAAAAAACAAGAAATTCTCCCAGGCTTTTGGGCCCAAAAGCGAAAATTGGAGGTTTGGACAAACCGGGGGCATATCCGCCCCCGTTCAAGGGCAAAATGACATTGCTTCCTGCGGGAGCCCGCCCGCCAGACGGAAAGCCCCCGTCCGTCCGGGGATTCCGGCCGCGAATACGGGTTTTTAATTTTCCGGGAACGAGGTGTTCTTGTGTTTGTGGTACTCATACGCACCGTCGTGCTCTATCTGTTCATCATCGCGGGCATCCGCCTGCTGGGCAAGCACCAGATTGGACAGCTGGAGCCCTCCGAGCTGGTGCTCACCCTCATCATCGCCGACCTGGCCTCCGTGCCCATGCAGGACAACGGCATTCCCCTGCTGTCCGGGCTCATTCCCATCGTGGTGCTGCTGGCCCTGTCCTCAATTATCTCGGTGCTCTGCACCAAGTCCATCCGCTTCCGGGCCCTGCTGTGCGGAAGGCCCTCGGTGGTGGTGCACAACGGCCAGGTGGTGGAGGCGGAGCTGAGAAAAAACCGCCTCACCCTGGACGAACTGATGGAGGAGCTGCGCATCCAGGGCTACGCCGGGTTTCAGTCCATCAAGTTCGCCCTGCTGGAGACCAACGGCCAGCTGTCCGTCCTGCCCTACGCCGCCGAAAAGCCCGCCACCGCCGCCCAGGTGGGCGCCGCGCCCCAGGAGTCCGGCCTGCCCGTGGTGCTGGTCAGCGACGGGCGGCTGCTGGAGCACAACCTGAAGGGGGCGGGCTATGAGGGGACGTGGCTGGACAAGCAGCTGGCCAGCCATGGGCTCCGCTCCCCCCGGCAGGCGTTTCTGCTCACGGTGGACGAGGGAGGGAATACCTACTGTGTGCCCAAAAAGGAGGGGTCCAAATGAGGCGGTTGTGGGTTTCCGCTGGGCTGGTGGTCCTGCTGGCCGTCCTGTCCGGCCTGCACGTCTGGCACCTGAACGGCTTCACCGGCCAGCTTACCGGCCTGCTCACCCAGGCCCAGGAGCTGGCCGCCCTGGAGGACTGGGAGGGCGCCGCCCGCCTCACCCGGCAGGCGAAGGACCGCTGGACGGGGCATGAGAGCTACCTCCACATCACCCTGCGCCACACGGATATCGACGCCATTCTCGTCTCGCTGGACGAGACGCTGGCCTTTCTGGAGGGAGGCGAGAAGCAGCCCGCGGAATACGCCGCCGTCAACGCCCGGCTGCTCGCCCAGCTGGCCCTGCTGGTAGAGGCGGAAGTTCCTACGCTCACCAATATATTGTGAGAACAACGGGGCCCCCGCGGGAAGCGGGGGCTTTCTCCTGCCCCGCGCCCCTCTACGCTTTGGAGAACGCGCCATACCCCCTTGTTTCTTGATTCCTGTTGTGGTATAATTTACATTCAAGCATAAAATAGGAGCAGTGCAGGCAATTGCGGGAGGAGCGGCAGTATGAAAATTGTTGTTTTAGCGGGCGGACTGAGTCCCGAGCGGAACGTATCCCTGTCCAGCGGGTGCAAGGTGTGCGCCGCCCTGCGGGAGCGGGGACATGAGACCGCCCTGATCGACCTGTACCTGGGCACGGACCAGCCCCTGGAGGCCCTGTTTTCCGCCCCCATCCCGGCGGAGCTGGCCAAAATCGGCCGCGAGGCCCCGGACCTCGCGGCGGTAAAGGCGGCCCGGTCGGACAGCGCGAACCAGTTCGGCCCCGGCGTGCTGGAGCTGTGCCGCATGGCGGATGTGGTGTTTCTGGGCCTCCACGGAACCTGCGGGGAGGACGGCCGCGTGCAGGCCGCCTTCGACCTCATGGGCATTCCCTACACCGGGGCCGGCTGTCTGGGCAGCGCCATCGCCATGGACAAGGACCTGACCAAGCGCCTCGCGGCCCCTATTCTGGCGGCCTTGGGCGTCCCTACCCCCAGGTGGGAGCTGGCGCGCTACGCCGCCGGGGACATCCCCGCCCTCACGGCGCGGCTGGAGCTGCCCTGCGTGGTGAAGCCCTCCGCCTCCGGCTCGTCCATCGGCGTGTCCATCGCCCGCAGCCGGGAGGAGCTGTCCGCCGCCCTCACCCAGTGTCTGGCCTACGGCGGCGTGTGCGTGGTGGAGCAGTACATAGCCGGACGGGAAATCCAGGTGGGCATTCTGGAGGACCGGGCCCTGCCCTCCATTGAGATCATTCCAAAGGCCGGCTTTTACGACTATGAGAACAAGTACCAGCCCGGGGCCGCGGAGGAAATCTGCCCCGCCCCCATCCCGGCGGAGTGGGAGGCCCGCCTGGGGGAGGCGGCGCTGGCGGTGTTCCGCGCCCTGGGGCTGAGCGTGTACTCCCGGGCGGACTTCATCGTTACGGAGGATGGAACCCCCTGGTTCCTGGAGATCAACACCCTGCCCGGCATGACCCCCACCAGCCTGCTGCCCCAGGAGGCGGCGGCGGCGGGCATCGGCTACGGCGAGCTGTGCGAGCGGATCATCAACGCGTCGCTGGAGGCCCGGGCGGTCGGAAACTGACCCATCAACGATTTATGATTGAAGAGAGAGATTCAGGAGAGGAGCGCCACAAATTATGGAGGCACTGACGCTGAGACAGCTGCTGGAGGCGGTAAGCGGCACCCTGCTGGGGGACTTTGACAACTTGGACGCCACCGCCGCCGAGGTGAGCACCGACAGCCGTAGCATCACCCCCGGCTGCCTGTTCATCCCCCTGGAGGGGGAGCGGTTCGACGGCCACTCTTTCATCGGCGCCGCCCTGGAGGCGGGGGCCGCGGGCTGCCTCACCACCCGGGAGCGGGAGAGCTACCAGCCCGGAAAGTTTTACGTCAAGGTGCGCTCCACCCAGCGCGCCCTCTGGGAGCTGGCGCAGTATTACAAGCGGCTGTTCCCCATTCCCTTCATCGCCGTCACCGGCTCGGTGGGCAAAACCACCACCAAGGACATGACCGCCGCCGTTCTGGGTGCAAAATTCTGCGTCCACAAGACGGAGGGCAATTTCAACAACGGCATCGGCGTGCCCCTCACCCTGCTGAAGCTGGAGCGGCGGCACCAGGTGTGCGTGGTGGAGCTGGGCATGGACCACGCCGGGGAGATCGACAGCTTGGGCCGCCTGGTGGAGCCGGACATGGCCCTCATCACCAACATCGGCGACGCCCACATTGAGAATCTGGGCAGCCGGGAGAACATCTTTCGGGCCAAGTGCGAGCTCCTCCCCCACCTGAAGGGGGACGGGCTGGCCGTTCTCAACGGGGACGACCCCCTGCTGTCCACCCTGCGGGGAACGCTGCCCCAGCGCGCCGTATTTGTGGGCTCCGGCGAGGGGCTGGACTATACCGCCTGCGACCTGAACACCGACAGCGCGGGCCGTCTCTCCTGCCGGATCAAAACCCCCAGAAGCCAGTTTGAGGCCAACATACCCGCCCTGGGCAGCCACATGATCTACCCCACCCTCATGGCGGCCGCCGTGGCCGAGGCGCTGGGCATGGCCCCCGACGAGATCGTCCGTGGCATCGGGGCCTTCCTGCCCACCAAAATGCGGATGAACATCATCCGCTGCAAGGGCGACGTGGTCATTCTCAACGACGCCTACAACGCCAACCCCCAGTCCATGCGGGCCGCCGCGGCCGTGCTGGGGGACGCCCAGGGCCGCCGCAGGGTGGCCGTGGTGGGCGACATGAAGGAGCTGGGCCCCGGTTCCGAGCAGTTCCACCGGGCGGTGGGGGGCTACTTCGCCCAGTCCGGGGCGGACCGGCTCATCGCCATCGGCGAGCTGGCCCGGTTCATGGCCGACGGAGCCAAGGCCGCCGGGCTGGAGCAGTCCGACTATTTTCCCACCCTGGACGGGGCGAAAAACGCCCTTTTGCGGGAGCTTCGGGCGGGGGTGACCATTCTGGTGAAGGCGTCCCGGTCCATGGCCTTTGAGAAGGTGGTGGACTTCCTGCTTGCAAACGCACCTCAATGACGCCCATGCAGGGGCGGACGTTGTCCGCCCGCACATTTGCGTAAGGAACGGGCGCACGATAGGAGAACATCTACCCATGATTGACATACAGCTCACCGGCCTGGTCAAGGAATTCGAGGTCGGCAAACGGATATTGGACGGCTTCTCCCTCCAGGTGGAGGAGGGGGAGCGGGTGGGTCTGCTGGGCCGGAACGGCGCGGGCAAAACTACGATTTTCCGCATGATGACCGGCCAGGTGGACCCTGACGAGGGGACCGTCTCCATCGCCCCGGGCAAGCGGCTGGGGCTCATCTCCCAGATTCCGGTGTACCCCCAGGGCTATACCGTCCGGGACGTGCTGGACACCGCCTTCGCCCCCCTCCACGCCATGGAGAAGGAGCTGGCGGACCTGGCGGCCAAAATGGCCGACGGGGACGACCCGGCGGTGCTGGCCCGGTACGACAAGCTCACCGCCGCCTTCGAGGCCGGGGGCGGCTACGACGCCGAGACCCGGCTCAGCAAGGTGTGCAACGGCCTGGGCATCGGGGAGGATATGCGTTCCCGGCCCTTCAGCGCCCTGTCCGGCGGGGAAAAGACCCGGATCAATCTGGCCCGGCTCATTCTGGAGGACACCGACATTCTGCTGCTAGACGAGCCCACCAACCACCTGGACCTGAACGCCACCGAGTGGCTGGAGGGCTATCTGGAGCGGTTCAAGGGCACCGTGCTGGCCATCTCCCACGACCGCTGGTTCCTGGACAAGGTGGTGCGCCGCGTCGCCGAGATCCAGGACGGCAGGGCGGAGCTCTACGCCGGCAGCTATTCCTTTTACGTGGAGGAGAAGGAGCGCCGCTACCAGGAGCGGCTGAAGCAGTACGAGAAGGAACAGGCCAAGATCGCCCAGCTGGAGCAGGCCGCGGAGGAGCTTCGCCTGTGGGCCTTCAAGGGGAACGACAAGATCTACCGGCGGGCCAAGTCCATGGAAAAGCGCATTGAGCGCCTGCGCACCACGGACAAGCCCACCAAGGAGAAGAAGCTGTCCACCCGGTTCGGGGAGCGGGAGTTCCACGGGGACGAGGCCATGGTGGTCACCGAGCTGAAAAAATCCTTCGGCCCCCGTACCCTGTTCGACCACATCAATCTGGAGGTGGCGGGCGGGGAGCGCATCGCCCTGCTGGGAGACAATGGCGCCGGCAAGTCCACCTTTATCAAAATCGTCATGGGCGAGGAGGCGCCCGATTCCGGGTCCATCTACCTGGGGCCCTCCATCCGGGTGGGCTACCTGCCCCAGATCATCCACTTCGACCGGCCGGACCGCAATCTGGTGGACACCATGCTCTACGCCCAGAACTGCACCACCCAGGAGGCCCGGGACCGGCTGGCCTCCTTCAAGTTCCGGGGGGAGGACGTGTTCAAGCAGGTGTCCGCCCTGTCCGGCGGGGAGCAGTCCCGGCTGCGCCTGTGTATGCTGATGGACAGCCGGATCAACCTGCTCATCCTGGACGAGCCCACCAACCACCTGGACATCGACTCCCGGGAGTGGATCGAGGAGGCGGTGGAGGAGTACGGCGGCAACCTGCTGTTCGTCTCCCACGACCGCTATTTTATTGAGAAGTTTGCCACCCGGGTGTGGATGCTGGAAAACGGAGAAATCCAAGACTTTCACGGCAGCTACAGTGAGTTCCGGGCCTTCCGGGAGCGGCAGGAGCAGCTCAAAAACGCGAAAACCGCCCCGGAGCCGGAGAAGCCCAAAGAGGACAAGCCCCGCCGTTCCGGGGGGACAAAGGAGCTGGAGAAGCAGGTCCGCGCCGCCGAGCGGGCGGTGGAAAAGGCGGAGGTCCGGCTGGACGAGCTGGCCCAGGCGGCGGAGGAGGCCGCGTCGGACTACCTCAGGCTCCAGGAGATATACAAGGAGCGGGAGGCGGAGGAGGACCAGCTGGCCCATCTCTATGCGGAGTGGGAGCGGCTGGCGGCGGAGCTGGAGGAGGCAAAGGGGTAGGCCATGGGGTACAAACGATACCGGGGCGGCAGCCCTCAGCGGAAAAGAAGGCCCTGGCTCACCGCCCTGCTGATTCTGGTTCTGGCGGGCGCGCTGGCCTTCGGGGCGCTGGAGCTTGTCATCTGGCGGGGCGCCCAGGGCCGGACCGCCCAGGCTGGGGACGGGCCGGAGGTCATGGTCATTTTCGGCTGCCAGATGCGCAAGGACGGGCCGTCCATTCTGCTCAAGGACCGGCTGGACACCGCCCTGGCCTACTGGGAGGACCACCCGGACATCAAAATCGTGGTCACCGGCGGCAAGGGGGACGACGAGCACCTGTCCGAGGCCCAGGGAATGTACGACTACCTCACCGCCCACGGGGTGGACGGGGAGAAGATCTGGACGGAGGATCAGTCCTACAACACCTGGCAGAACGTCAATTACACCTTTGATCTCATGGAGCGGGAGGGCTGGAACCTTACCGATGATGTGCTGCTGGTGTCCAGCGGGTTCCACCTGGCGCGCATTGAGATGCTCTGGGACCGGGCGCGGGACGGCAGGCTGGCGGGGGAAGTCTATCACGACCAGTACATTTCCACCCTGGCCGCGCCGGTGAGCCACAAGCCGTCGGCGGTGCATATGTTCTTCCGGGAGCCGCTGGCCCTGGTGAAGTCCTTCCTGTTCGACCGCTAAAGGAAATAGGTGAATCTATGACGGACAACCTGAAAAACATAGAATTGCGCTACCAGGAGCTGGAGGCACGGCTGGCCGCCAACGAGACCTATGCCGACCCCGAGCTGGTCTCCCGGCTCAACCGGGAGCAGAAGGAGCTGGAGCCGCTGGTGACGGCCTACCGGGCGCTGTGCAGAGCGCGGAGCGATCTGGCGGGCGCGGAAGAGCTGCTCAACGACCCGGAGATGCGGGAGCTGGCCCAGGCGGAGCTGGCCCAGGCCAAAGAGGATATCCAGCGGCTGGAGCGTGAAATTAAAATTCTCCTGCTTCCCAAGGACCCCAACGACGGCAAAAACGTCATCATGGAGATCCGAGCCGGGGTGGGCGGCGAGGAATCCGCCCTGTTCGCCCACTCCCTCACCCGGATGTACGCCATGTACGCGGAAAAACGGGGCTGGAGGGTGGAGATCAACTCGGCCAGCGAGACAGAGCTGGGCGGCGTCAAGGATATCTCCTTCACCGTTGAGGGAGACGGGGCCTGGTCCCGCCTGAAGTTCGAGAGCGGCGTCCACCGGGTCCAGCGGGTGCCGGAGACGGAGTCCGGCGGCCGGGTGCACACCTCCACCGCCACCGTGGCGGTGCTGCCCGAGATGGAGACGGTGGACGTGGAGCTCAACCCCGCCGATGTGGATATGCAGGTGTTCCGCTCCTCCGGGGCGGGGGGGCAGCACATCAACAAGACCTCCTCCGCCGTGCGGCTCATTCACCGGCCCACGGGCACGGTGGTGGAGTGCCAGCAAGAGCGGTCCCAGTTCCAGAACCGGGAGAAGGCCATGCGGCTGCTCGCCTCCATCCTCTACGACCGGGAGCAGGAGCGCATTGAGTCGGAGTACGGCGAGAACCGCCGCAGCCAGGTGGGCAGCGGGATGCGCAACGAGCGAATCCGCACCTACAACTTCCCCCAGGGACGGCTCACCGACCACCGGGTGGGGCTGACCCTGTACAAGCTGGACGCGGTGATGGACGGCGACCTGGACGAGATCATCGACGCGCTGACCACGGCGCGGCAGGCGGAACAGTTAGCAGGGCAAGGTCCTTCTTTTTCTTGATAGAAAAAGAAGCAAAAAGAATTTTTAATTCGTTATGACAGTATATCGTTGTTAAAAAGTGTGCGCTCGACCGTAAAGCGCCGCGTAATTCAGAAATATTATTACTTTTTTCGCTTCCTCTTTTCAAAGAAAAAAGGAAGAAAACGGCTATTGATTAGGAGTCAGGATTATGTACACGCACGTAATTTTTGACCTGGACGGCACCCTTTTGAACACCATCGACGACCTGGCGGACGCGGGCAACCACGTGTGCGCCGTCCACGGCTGGCCCGTCCACACGGTGGATGAGTTCAAATACATGGTGGGCAACGGCATCCCCAACCTGGTCTCCCGCTTCACCCCGGACGGGCTGAGCGGGGACGAGCTGGCCCAGGCCCTGGCGGAGTTCTCCGCCAGGTATGACGCCCACAAAGAGGACAAGACCGCCCCCTACCCCGGCGTGCCCGCCCTGCTGGACGCTTTGAAGGGGGCGGGGCTGCGGCTGGCGGTGCTGTCCAACAAGGCCCACGCCCTGGCGGGGCCGGTGGTGGAGCACTACTTCCCCGGCGTGTTCGCGTATGTCCAGGGGGCCCTGCCCGACGCGCCGCTGAAGCCGGACCCCACCCTGCTCCGCGCCCTGATGGCCGAAACCGGGGCCGCGCCCGAAACCACCCTCTTCGTGGGGGACAGCGGCGTGGACGTGCTCACCGGCAAAAACGGCGGGCTTACCGTGTGCGGGGTGCTGTGGGGCTTCCGGGAGCGGGAGGAGCTGAAGGACGCCGGGGCGGACTGGATCATCCACAGCCCCGACCAGCTGGCGGCCATCGCCACGGGCACCGCACTGCTCCCCGCCGGACAGGGGGCCATGGCGGCGGAGCTGCTGCGCATGGGCCGGCTGGCGGCGGTGCCCACCGAGACGGTGTACGGTTTAGCCGCCGACGCCGCCCAGGCGGGGGCCGTCCAGGCCGTCTACGACGCCAAGGGCCGCCCGGAGCAAAAGCCCCTCAGCGTGCTGGTGGACGGCATGGCCATGGCGGAAACCGTCTGCCGGGACATCCCGGAGGACGCCTACAAGCTGGCGGAGGCGTTTTGGCCGGGGCCGCTGACCATGATTCTGCGGGGGAACGGGGCCCTGCCCCCCATCGTCGCCGCCGGGGGGGCCACCCAGGGGGTGCGCTGCCCCGACCACCCGGATACCCTGGCCGTCATCCGCGCCCTGGGCCGCCCTCTGGCCTGCCCCTCCGCCAACCTGTCGGGCCAGCCCAGCCCAAAGTCCGCCGGGGATGTGCTGGGCCAGCTGGCCGGGAAGATCGACGCGGTGCTGGACGGCGGGCCCTGCCCGGTGGGGGTGGAGTCCACCATTTTGGACCTCACCGTGAGGCCCTATCGAATTCTCCGGCAGGGGGGGCTGAGCCGGGAGGCGCTGGAAGCCGCGCTGGGTCCCGGCAGAATTGAGAATATGGGAAAGGAATAAATCAGAAAAATGAACATAGAGGTAAAAAACAACGCCGCCGTCCTCCGGGAGCCGGGGGTGCTCATCACCGGCGGCTCCTCCGCCATGGACCTGCTGGCGGCGGTTCGCTATGAGACCGGGCGCTCCGCCCTGGTGCTGTTCAAGGAGCAGCTGGACGAGTCCTTTTTCCGCCTGTCCACCGGGCTGGCGGGGGAGGTGCTGCAAAAATTCGTGAATTACCAGATGAAGCTGGCCATCGTGGGGGATTTCTCCGGCTATACCAGCAAGCCCCTCCAGGACTTCATCTGGGAGAGCAACCAGGGCCGTCAGATCTGCTTCCAGCCCAGCGAGGACGCCGCCCTGGCCTGGCTGGAGCGGGCGGAAGCATGACCGTCGTCGGCATCACCGGCCCCACCGGGGCGGGCAAGACCACGGCGCTCAACGTCCTCCGGGATATGGGCGGGGCCGTGGCGGACTGCGACGCGGTGTACCACAACCTGCTGCGCGCCAGCGTCCCCTTGCGAAACGAGCTGAAAACCCGCTTCGGCGGGGAAATTTTTGATCAGAATGGGGACTTGCGCCGGAAGGAGCTTGGTGCTATTGTATTTGAGGACCCCGCCGCCCTGGCGGACCTGAACGCCATCACCCACCGGCATGTCGTCGCCGAACTGGAGCGCCTCATCGCCCGGGCGGAGGCCGAGGGCCGTCCCGCCGTCGCCCTGGACGCCATCGCCCTGCTGGAGAGCGGCGCGGGGGCGCTGTGCGATGTGACCGTCGCCGTCACCGCCCCCGAGGAGCTCCGGGTGCGGCGCATCATGGCGCGGGAGGGCATTTCGGAGGAATACGCCCGGGCCCGGGCGCGGGCCCAAAAGCCGTCCGCCTGGTTTGAGGCGCGCTGCACCCACACCCTGCGCAACAGCGGGGAAAGGGAGGCTCTGGAGGCCAGGGCGCGGGCATTATTTCAATCCATTCTATGCAAGGAGGAAGAATAAACATGGAAGAAAAGACGCCGGGCCAGCAGCTGCGGGAGGCTCTGCTGGCCCAAAAGAAAAACGGCTGGGACGCGGTGGACGAGGCCGCCGAACGGGCCGTCTTCGACTACTGCGAGGGCTACAAGACATTCCTGGACCGGGGCAAAACCGAGCGCTGCTGCGTGGACTACACCCTGGAGCTGGCCAAGGCCGCGGGCTTTGTCCCCCTGGAGCGGGGCATGGAGCTCCAGCCGGGCATGAAGGTGTACCGGGTGAACCGGGGCCGGGCCGTCAACCTGGCCGTCATCGGCTCCGCCCCCCTGGACCTGGGCGTGTCCATCACCGCCTCCCACATCGACAGCCCCCGGCTGGACCTGAAGCCCACCCCCCTCTATGAGGACAGCGAGCTGGCCTTCTTCAAAACCCACTATTACGGCGGCATCCGCAAGTACCAATGGGTGACCATCCCCCTGGAGCTGCGGGGCGTGGTGGCCATGAAGGACGGCTCCATCATCAATGTGGCGGTGGGCTCCCACCCCGGCGACCCCCTGTTCACCGTGGACGACCTGCTGCCCCACCTGGGGGCGGAGCAGTCCAAGAAGCCCCTGGGGGAGGCCATCCCCGCCGAGAGCCTGAATATCCTGGTGGGCAGCCGTCCCCTGAAGGACGACGACGGCGCGGACCGGGTGAAGCTGGCGGTGATGAAGCTGCTGTACGACCACTACGGCATCCGGGAGCCCGACTTCATCTCCGCCGAGATCGAGGCCGTCCCCGCCTTCAACGCGGTGGACATCGGCTTCGACCGCTCCCTCATCGGCGCTTACGGCCATGACGACCGCGTGTGCGGCTACGCCGCGCTGAAGGCCCTGCTGGACCTGGACACCGTGCCCGTCCGCACCGCCGTGTGCGTGCTGGCCGACAAGGAGGAGATCGGCTCCGAGGGCGTCAGCGGAATGCAGTCCGGCTTCTTCGAGACCTTTGTGGGCGACCTGTGCGCCACCCAGAAGGTGCCCCTGCGGGTGTGCCTGGAGAACTCCTTCTGCCTGTCCACCGACGTCACCGCCGCCTTTGACCCCAACTTCGCCGAGGTGTACGAAAAGAACAACTCCGCCCGGGTGAACTACGGCGTGGGCCTGTGCAAGTACACCGGCTCCCGGGGCAAGAGCGGCGCCTCCGACGCCGGGGCAGAGGTGGTGGCCTACGTCCGCCGCCTGCTGGACGACCAGGGGGTTCTGTGGCAAATGGCGGAGCTGGGCGCCGCGGACAAGGGCGGCGGCGGCACCGTGGCCTGCTATATGGCCAGCCGCAACATCGACACCCTGGACGCCGGGGTGCCCGTGCTGTCCATGCACGCCCCCTTTGAGGTGGTGTCCAAGCTGGACTGCTATATGACCTACGCCGCCTGCAAGGCGGTGTACAAGGGCTGAGCCATGGTCCGCCTCGCCCCCATCGGCCCGGACAACTGGCGGGAGGAGCTGGCCGTCCGGGAGGACCAGCGGCGGTTTGTCTCCGACCCCAACAGGATTCTGGCCCGGGCCTACGCCCACCGGGCGCAGCGCAGCCAGGCAAAGCTGATTTTAGAGGGCGAGACCCCTGTGGGGATGCTGCTGTACTTCGACTGGCCCGAGGCCGGCCAGTATGTGTTCAGCCAGCTGTTCATCGACCGGCGCTATCAGGGCCGGGGCTTGGGCGGGGCCGCCGCCCAACTGGCCCTGGAGGAAATGCGTGCCGACGGCCGCTTTGAAAAAGTCTGCCTGTGCTATGTGGAGGGCGACGAGCCCGCCCGGCGGCTGTATGAAAGGCTGGGCTTCCGCCCCACCGGCGAGGCGGACGGCGACGAGATCATCATGGCGCTGGACCACTTATAGCGGATAAAAACCCCCTTTTGCGGAAAAGCTACCGCAAAAGGGGGTTTTTCTATGACCGAGGAGACCAGGCCGGCGGAGGACAACGACGGCGGGGAACAGGACCAGCTCCGGCAGGACATCGTGGACCTGGGGGCCAGCACCGTCAATACTGAGGACGGCGCCATCCACACGCTGACCATTGTGGGCACCATCGAGGGCCACCAGGAGGAGCGTTCCGGGGCCAAAACCACAAAATATGAACACATTCTCCCCTTCCTTGCCAATTTGGAGGAGAGCGACGAGGCGGACGGCCTGCTCATTCTGCTCAACACCATGGGGGGCGACATCGAGGCGGGACTGGCCATCGCGGAGATGATCTCCGGCATGTCCAAGCCCACCGTGTCCCTGGTGCTGGGAGGCGGGCACTCCATCGGGGTGCCGCTGGCGGTGGCGGCCAAGGAGTCCTTCATCGTCCCCTCCGGGGCCATGACCATCCACCCGGTGCGGCTCAACGGGCTGGTCATCGGGGTGAGCCAGACCTTCCACTACTTTGAGCGCATCCAGGACCGCATCTGCGACTTCGTCACCCGGAACAGCCGGATCAGCCGGGAGGAGTTCGAGCACCTGATGCTCAACACCGGGGAGATGGCCGCCGACGTGGGCAGCGTGATCTACGGCCGGGAGGCGGTGGAGCTGGGCCTCATCGACCACCTGGGGGGGCTGTCCGACGCGCTGGAGTGCCTGCACCGGCGGATGCGGGAGGAAAAGAACCGGCGCGGCGCTTGAACCAGGCGGGCGGCCGTGCTATACTGGTTCCATCTCCCATTGGAGGTGGTATGCGTGAAGCGATGCATTGCCTTTTGCGGGATCGTCATGGAATAAACGATTTTTGGAGGCGAACAGATGATCCCGCAATGGAAAATTTATCCCCGCTCCCAGGGGCACAGCACCGTCTACCTGCAAAATGTGGTGACAGACCCCTCCATCACCGTGGGGGCGTACACCACCTACGACGATTTTGCCCGCGACCCCAGGGATTTTCAGAAAAACAACGTGCTCTACCACTATCCCATCAACCGCGAGCGGCTGACCATCGGAAAATTCTGCTCCATCGCCTGCGGCGCGAAATTCCTCTTTAACAGCGCCAACCACGCCCTGGGCAGCCTGTCCACCTATCCCTTTCCCATCTTTTTTGAGGAATGGGGCCTGCCTGTGGAGGATATTCCCCGGGCCTGGGACAACAAGGGGGACATCACGGTGGGAAACGACGTGTGGATCGGCTATGAGGCCGTGATTCTGGCGGGCGTGACCATCGGCGACGGAGCGGTAATCGGCGCCCGGGCCGTGGTAACCAAGGACGTGCCCCCCTATACCATCGTGGGCGGAGTCCCGGCCAAGCCCATCCGCAGGCGGTTCGGCAGCGATACCGTCCAGGCGCTGCTGGAGCTGCGGTGGTGGGACTGGCCGCCGGAGCGCATCGCCGCCAATTTGGAGGCCCTTCAATCCGGCGATATCAAGCGTCTGGCATAAACACGGGGAGCGCGGCCATGCCGCGCTCCCTTGTTTTTTCCCCCGCTTTCTGCTACAATATTCGGGAATCAACAATCCAGGAGGAGACGCGCCCCATGAAGGAATTTGCCATCGGCCCCAACGACGCGGGCCAGCGGCTGGACCGCTGGCTGGACAAGGCCCTGCCCCTCCTCCCCGCCCCGCTGGCCCAGAAGTACATCCGGCTCAAGCGGGTGAAGGTGAACGGCAGGGGGGCCAAACGGGATACCCGCCTCCAGGAGGGGGACCTGCTTCAGCTGTACATCAACGACGAGTTTTTCGACGTCCCCACCCCGGACAACGCTTTCCTCCGGGTGGAGCGCCCCCGGCTGGACATTCTGTATGAGGACGGGCACCTTCTGCTGCTCAACAAGCGCCCCGGCATGGTGGTTCACCCCGACGGCAGGGAGCAGGTGAACACCCTCATCACCCACATCCAGGCCTATCTGTACCAGAAGAAGGAGTGGTCTCCCCGCTGGGAGCACGCCTTCGCCCCCGCCCTGTGCAACCGCATCGACCGCAACACCGGGGGCATTGTCATCGCCGCCAAAACCGCCGAGGCCCTGCGGGTGATGAACCAGAAAATCCGGGACCGGGAGCTGCAAAAGCTGTACCTGTGCGTGATCCGCGGGGCGATGGAGCCCCGGGAGGGGCAGCTCAAGGGCTACCTGCTGAAGGACGGGGACCGGGCCCAGGTGAAGGTATACGACAGGCCGGTTCCAGGGGCGCGGACGGCGGTGACGCTGTACCGCACCCTGGAAACCCGAAACGGGCTGTCCCTGGTGGAGTGCGACCTTGTCACCGGACGGACCCACCAGATCCGGGCCCAGTTCGCCGCCGCGGGGCGCCCCCTGCTGGGGGACGGCAAATATGGCCGGGAGCGGGACGGCAAGGCATACGGCAGGAGCCATCAGGCGTTATATTCCTATAAGCTGAAATTCCAGTTCACCACGGACGCGGGCTGCCTGGAGCACCTGAACGGGCGGGAGTGGACGGTGGAAAACGTGGATTTTGTGGAGAAATATTTTCCAAGGGGGCAGACAGTTTGAGCTTTGAAATCTTGCGCCTGCGGGAGCACCCTGAGCTGCTGGACCGGGCCCCGGCGTGGTTCCACGCCAAATGGGGCGTGCCGCTGGACGCCTACCGGGAGAGCATGGAGCAGTGTCTCAGGGGAGCGGGCGCCGTTCCCCAGTGGTATCTGGCGGTGGACCATGGGAAAATTGTGGGCGGGCTGGGGGTCATCGAGAACGATTTCCATGCGCGCAAAGACCTGACCCCCAACGTGTGCGCCGTCTATGTGGAGGAGGCGTGCCGCCGCCGGGGCGTCGCCGGGGCTCTGCTGAGCTGCGTCTGCGGGGATATGGCGGGGCTTGGGGTGGACACCCTCTACCTGCTCACCGGCCACACCGGCTTTTATGAGCGGTACGGCTGGGAATTTTTCTGCATGGCCCAGGGAGACGGGGACACAGAGCCCTCCCGGATGTATGTCCGAAGGTGGGAGGGATAAGCGATGTGGGACATCAAAAATTATAAGTTCGGGTTTGACCCGTGGGGGTTGGGGCTGTTTCTGGCGGTCATGCTCCCCAATTTCGTGTGGTTCGCGGTTCCCGCCCCCAATGACATCCTTCGGGCGGAGTCGGTCACGCCGCTGCTTGACGCGATTGCTCAGGTTTTCCAAATTATCATGGCTGCGGCGCTGTGCGGAGTAGTTAATACCGCGCGGGATAAGCCTGTCAAGCAAGTCTTTCTGATTGGTATCGTTGCCTGCGTCATATTGTATTTGATTGGATGGGCCGCCTATTACGCCGGAAGCATCAGCGCCGGCGTGATTCTTGTCCTGTGCCTCGCCCCCTGCGGGGCGTTCCTGCTTTTGGCGCTGGCGCGGAAAAATGCCGCCGCCGTCATTTCAGCGGGCAACTTCACACTCTGTCACTTAATATACGGTATCGCCAATTTTTGTCTATAAAAGCTTTCGGCGCGGTCATTTGACCGCGCCGATGCTTTTGCCCCGCCGCAGGGCGCAGGCTTGGGATGTCTGCCCCAATGGAAGCGGGCTGAAGGTTCTTTTTCGGTTCCTTTTTCTCACAAGAAAAAGAGCGACTCAGCTGATGCTGACCACTTCGTATCCGGCCTCCTCCACGGCGGCCCGGATGGCGTCGTCGGTCACGTCGCCGGTGACGGTGGCGGTCTTGCTGTCCAGGTCCACGGCGGCGGACACGCCGGGGAGGGCGTTCAGGGCCTTGTCCACGTGGGCGCGGCATTTCTGGCACATCATACCCTCGATGACAACCTTCTTTTCCATGACTTTTTGTTCTCCTTTCATGTCAGCGGCGGGTTCTCCGCCGGATTTCACGTCACTCTGCGGGACCTCCCGCCGGATGCTGGGCTTGAAGAACCGCAGGCGCAGGGCGTTGGACACCACGCAGACCGAGCTGAAGCTCATGGCCGCCCCGGCGATCATGGGGTTGAGCTGGGGCCCGCCCCAGATGGCAAGCACCCCCGCCGCCACCGGAATACACACCGCGTTATAGAAAAACGCCCAGAACAGATTCTGCTTCACGTTGCGGATGGTGGCCCGGGACAGCTCCACCGCCGTCACCGCGTCCGCCAGGTCGGACTTCATCAGCACGATGTCCGCGCTCTCGATGGCCACATCCGCCCCCGCGCCGATGGCGAGGCCCACGTCCGCCCGGGCCAGGGCGGGGGCGTCGTTGATGCCGTCTCCCACCATGGCCACCCGCTCCCCCTGGGCTTGGAGGGCGGCAATCTGCCGCTCCTTATCGGCGGGCAGCACCTCGGAGATCACCTGGGTCAGGCCCAGCTCCCGGCCAATGGCTTCGGCGGTGCGTTTGTTGTCCCCGGTGAGCATGACCACCCTCAGGCCCAGCCTTTGGAACCCCTCGACGGCCGCCCGGCTGGTCTCCTTCACCGTGTCCGCCACGGCGATGATGCCGATGGGCCTGCCGTCCTCCACAAAAAACAGAGGGGTCTTGCCCTGCTCCGCCAGCTCTTCCGCGATCATGGCGTCCTGCCCCAGCTCCACCCCGGCGTCCGCCAGCATGGCGGCGTTGCCCGCCAGGAAATCCGCGCCCTGGATGGTCCCCCGCACCCCCTTGCCGTGGACGGCCTCAAACCGTTCCACCGGGACCAGGGGAATGGACCGACCGGCCGCCTCCTCCACAACGGCCCCGCCCAGGGGGTGCTCCGAGGGCTTCTCCAGGGACGCCGCCACACACAAAAGCTCCTCCGCGGTGGTCCTTCCCAGGGGATACACGTCCGTCACCTTGGGCTTTCCCTGGGTGACGGTGCCCGTCTTGTCCAGCACCACCGCAGTGACGGAGCGCAGGCGCTCCAGCCCCTCGGCGGACTTCACCAGAATGCCGTGCTCCGCGCCCTTCCCGGTGCCCACCATGATGGCCACCGGGGTGGCCAGCCCCAGGGCGCAGGGGCAGGAGATCACCAGCACCGCCACGCCGGAGGTGAGCGCCCGCTCCACCGAGCCGGTGGCGATCATCCACACCACGGCGGTGACCAGGGCGATGGCCATGACCACGGGGACGAACACCCCGGCCACCTTGTCCGCCAGCTTGGCGATGGGGGCTTTCGACGAGGCCGCCTCGTCCACCAGCCGGATCATCTGGGCCAGGGTGGTGTCTTCCCCCACCCGGGCGGCCCGGAGGGTGAGCACGCCGGACTTGTTGATGGAGGCGGAGATCACCGTGTCGCCGGGGCCCTTGTCCACGGGGATGGACTCGCCGGTGAGGGCGGACTCATCCACAGAGGACGCCCCCGCCACCACCACGCCGTCCACCGGCGCCGAGGCCCCCGGCCGTACCAGCACCAGATCCCCCACCTGCACCAGCTCCACCGGGAGCTCGGCCTCCACCCCGTCCCGGAGGACGCAGGCGGTCTTGGGCGTCAGGTCCATCAGCCGGGCGATGGCCTGGCCGGTCTTGCCCTTGGAACGGGTCTCCATATATTTTCCCAGGGTGATGAGGGTGAGGATCGTACCGGCGGATTCGAAATACAGGTCCATGGAGTAGTGCTCCACCAGCGCCGTGTCCCCATGTCCCAGGCCCCAGCCGATGCAGTACAGCGCCGCCACGCCGTAGGCCACCGCGGCGGCGGAGCCCACCGCGATGAGAGAGTCCATATTGGGGGAGAGACGCCACAGAGTTTTAAACCCCACCCGGTAATACTTCTGGTTGATAACCATGATGGGCGCCGTCAGCAGGAACAGCGTCAGGGCGTAGGTCATGGCATTCTCCGGGCCATGGAAGAAGCCGGGGATGGGCAGCCCCATCATGTGGCCCATGGACAGGTAGAACAGGGGGATGAAGAAGACGAAGGAGGCAATTAGCCGGACCTTCATGTTCTTCAAATCGTCCTCCAGGGCGCTGGCCGCGGGCTTGGCCCGGGCAGCGCCCTGGCCGGAGGCCGCGGCCAGGGACGCGCCGTACCCCGCCTTTTCCACGGCGGACACAATCTGCTCCGGGGTGAGGGCCCCGTCCCAGTCCACCGTCATGGACCCGCCCAGCAGGTTGACGTTTACCCCGCACACCCCGTCCAGCCTGCGCACCGCCTTGTCCACGTGGGCGGAGCAGGCGGAGCAGGTCATGCCGGTGACATTGAATTTCTGCTTCATATCCGATTCACCTCGCTGAACACACAGCTATAGTATCTTCCCCAGGGCATTCACCAATTCGTCGATCTTATCCGCCCGCTCCCGGTCGCTCTGGGCATGCTCCACGCAGTGCTTCAGGTGGGCGGTCAAGATTTCCCTGTTCACCCGCCGCAGCATGGCGCCGGCGGCGGCGACCTGCTGAGAAACGTCCATACAGTACCGGTCCTCCTCCACCATTTTGATGATGCCGTCGATCTGGCCACGGGCCGTTTTCAGCAGCCGGAGCACCGTTTTTCGATCCGCCGTCACAGGCCATCCCTCCCCGCCTCTTAATACCCCCCTGGGGGGTAGGGTTATGTTATCACGGCGGCGTCTTTTTGTCAAGGCCGCGCGGCAAAAAAATCCCCGGGGCGCCCCCCGGGGATTCCTCCTCACAGCTTCCATTTCGCCTGAGTTCGGGCCAGAAACTTGTCCGTTCGGATGACAAACCGCTCATGGGTCCCCCCTCCGATCTTCCCCGTCTCGTCATAGGCGGCCACGGCGAAGGTGAGCTTCCGGCCCTCCGCGGCGGTGAGCTCCGCCTCCGCCCATACCCGCATCCCGATGGGGGTGGCGGCGTCATGGGTCACGTCCAGCCGCGTTCCCACCGTGCCCTCCTCCGGGGACAGAGCCCCCTGTACCGCCTGGACGGCGGCGCTCTCCATCAGGGCCACCATCCACGGGGTGGCAAACACCGGCACCAGCCCGGAGCCCGCCGCCCGGGCGGTGTTGTCCGGGGTAACCGCAGTTTCGGCGCGGCCCTTGCTTCCGATCTCAATGGACATTATCATTCCTCCGTTTTGTCTGATGGCCCTATCATACACCATTTCCAGCAATTTGGCAATTTAAGAATATCTTCAAATCTTCCGCCTTGCGCCCCTCTCTTTCTCTGCGTATAATATAGGAAAGACCGATTAAATCGTCAAAAGCAGATTGCGAAGAAATTTTGTGTCAGAATGCGGCGCGGTTTTGCAGGAATAATTGTGTTTATTTCAAGAAATCGCCACATAATTATGGCGCAAAATTTCCGCAAGATGCCGCAGACGCATTTAATCAGCGCTTCCTATAGGAAACGCGGGGCGAACGGCCCGTTTTACCCCTCTGCGCCCCGCAAAACGGCGGGCACAGCCGGAAACGGCCCGGACGCGCGGGCCAGAAGCACACGAAAGCGGGGCGGGAGCATGCGGCATATTCTGGTGGTCGACGACGACATCCACATCGGGAATCTCCTTCAGGAGGCGCTGGAGGGGGAGGGCTGCCGGGTGAGCCGGGCCTACTCGGGCACCGAGGCGGTGCTGGCTTTGGACCGGGAGCGGCCCGACCTCATCCTGCTGGACCTGACGCTCCCCGGCCTGTCCGGGGAGGAGGTGCTGCCAAGGCTGGCGGGCATTCCCGTGATCGTGGTCAGCGCCAAGGCGGACACCGACAGCAAAACCGCCCTGCTGCTGGGGGGCGCGGCGGACTACGTGACAAAGCCCTTTGCGCTGCGGGAGCTGCTGGCCCGGGTGGAGGCGCGCCTGCGGGAGGCTCCCCTCCGGCCCGGCTCGGCCCTCGCCTTTCAAAACCTGCGGCTGGACCCGGACGCCCGCTCGGTCTCCATAGACGGGGAGCCGGTGCGGCTCACCCGGACGGAATACGCCATTTTGAAGCTGCTCATGGCCAGCCCCGCCCAGGTGGTCACCAAGTCCGCCCTGCTGGACCGCATCGCCCAGGACACGCCGGACTGCACCGAGAGCTCCCTGAAAACCCACGTCAGCAACCTGCGGAAAAAGCTGCGGGACGCCGGGGCGGGAGATTGTATTGAATCGGTGTGGGGCATTGGGTTTAAAATGGCCGAGGGCCATACCGGGACGCAGCCCAGCGAAGCGGGTTCGTCCCGGAGAGAAGGAGCGGCGGAATGAGCGAGCGGCATCGGATTCAAAATGCGGGCGGAACAGGAGGAAACGCGATGGCGGAATTGACATCCATGAGGAACATTGGAAAGGAGATGGCCCGGAAGCTGGCCGCCGTTGGCGTCAGCACCCCGGAGCAGCTGGCCCGGGAGGGGGCCGAGCGGGCGTTTTTCCGGCTGAAGACAGTGTTTCCCCAGGTCTGCCTGGTTCATCTCTACGCCCTGGAGGGCGCGATTCAGGGCGTGGAGCTCAACAGCCTCCCCTCGGACAGAAAACGGGAGCTGAAGGCGTTCAGCGACCGGCTGAAATGAGCGGCGGAAAAATCTCAACCATTTCTGAACGGTTTCCTTGACCGCTTTCTTGACCGTTTTCTGATAGGATCGAATTGCTGTAAGGACGCGCATCGCGCGCCCCTGCACAGGCAATCTTGAAAACGGAGGCATTTTTATGGAATATGTGCTCACCACCCAGGGCCTGTCCAAGCGCTACAAGGGCTTCGCGGCGCTGGACGGCCTCACCATGCGCGTGCCCAAGGGGTCGATTTACGGCTTTGTGGGCCGCAACGGCGCGGGCAAGACCACCCTCATCCGGCTCATCTGCGGGCTGCAGGCCCCCACGTCGGGGAGCTATTCCCTGTACGGCGTGGACAGCGCCCAAAAGGATATCGCCAAGGTCCGGCGGCGGATGGGCGCGGTGGTGGAGACCCCGTCCATCTACCTGGACCTCACCGCCGGGGACAACCTGCGGGAGCAGTTCCGGGTGCTGGGGGTCCCCTCCGACGCCGGCATCCCGGAGCTTCTCAAGCTGGTGGGCCTGGAGGACACGGGGAACAAAAAGGCCCGCAACTTCTCCCTGGGCATGAAGCAGCGGCTGGGCATCGCCGTGGCTCTGGCGGGAGACCCGGATTTTCTGGTGCTGGACGAGCCGGTGAACGGCCTGGACCCCCAGGGCATCATCGACATACGGGAACTGATTTTAAAGCTGAACCGGGAGCGGCGGATCACCGTGCTCATCTCCTCCCACATTTTGGACGAGCTGTCCAGGCTGGCCACCCACTACGGCTTCATCGACGGAGGCCGCATCGTCAAGGAGCTGTCCGCCCGGGAGCTGGAGGCCGCCTGCCGGAAGTGCCTGCGGGTGGAGGTCACCGACACCCGCGCCCTGGCCCGTGCGCTGGACGCCCTGGGGATGGAGTACAAAATTCTGGACGGCGGACGGGCGGACGTGTTCGCCCAGGTGAACATCTCCCAGCTCAGCCGGGCGCTGGACGGAGAGGGCTGCGAGCTGCTCTCCGCCCAGGAACGGGACGAGAGCCTGGAGAGCTATTTCGTCAACCTGGTGGGAGGTGGCTCCCATGACTAAGCTGCTGGGCGCCGGTTTTATGCGGCTACGGAAAACCAACCTCATCTGGGGTTCCCTGGGTGTGTGCGTGGGTCTGGGGGCACTGGCGGCCCTGGGGGAATTCCAGTTTCAGGTGTCCGCAGGCGCCGACCTGAGCGTGCCGGAGGTGGTCCAGGCCAAGGCCCTGCTGGAGGGACAGTTCTTCGAGTACGCCGCCTTCATCGGCATATTGGCGGCGGAGTTCATCTCCCTGTTCCTGGGCACCGAGTACAGCGATGGGGCTATCCGCAACAAAATTGTGGTGGGGCACTCCCGCCTGTCCATCTACTTCGCCAACCTGATCACCGGCTTTGCCGCCTCCCTGCTGTGCATGGCGGGCTACATGCTGTCCTGCCTGACGGTGGGCGCGCCCCTGCTGGGGTGGTTTACCAAGCCCGCCCCCCTGCTCCTCTGGAGCATTGCCGGGTCGGTGGTAATGCTGGCGGCGTTCTGCGCCATCTTCACCTTTGTCACCATGAACTGCTCCAAAAAGTCCACCTCGGTGGTGATCTGCCTGCTGGGGGTGTTTGTCCTGCTGATTTTGGCTGTGGTCGTCAACGGACGGCTGGAGGCCCCGGAGTTCATCACCGGCTATGAGATGTCCGTCAACGGGGAGATCGTAAACGCCGTGCCGGAACCCAACCCCCACTACCTCACCGGGCTGGAGCGGGAGATCTACCAGTTCCTCTACGACCTTCTGCCCACGGGGCAGTCCCTCCAGTACACCATGCTGAGCTTCACCGACCCCGTGCGCCTGATGGGGCTGTCGGCGGCGGCCGCCGCCCTGTTCACCGGGGCGGGGGCGGCGCTGTTTAAGCGGAAGGATTTGAAATAGGTGGGCGGCATGAGGAGATTACTGGCCGCGAACTTCTTCCGTCTGCGGAAAAGCGGGTTGTTTTGGGGCCTGCTGGCGTTCTGCGCCGGGTTTGGGGCGTTGATCGCTTTCAACTATTACGAGATGAGCCGGATGGAGCCCATCGCGCTGGACGGGGCGTTTTTTGCCTATCCGCTGACGGCGTCCATCCTCACGGCGGCTTTCGTCCCCCTGTTTTTTGGCACGGAACACAGCGACGGCGCCATACGGAGCAAGGCGGCGGCAGGTCACGCCCGCGCGTCCATCTACGCCGCCAACCTGCTGACGGGCATGGCCGCGTCCCTGCTGTTCTGCGGGGCCCACATGGGGGCGTCGGCGGCGGTTGGAATACCGCTGGTGGGGCCGTTGGAGCTGGACGCGGGGACGGCATTCCTCATCAGCCTGGGCTCGCTGGCGGCGATGGCGGCGTTCTGCGCCCTCTTTACCCTGGTTGTGATGAACTGCGGCCGGAAAAGCCTGTCGGCGGTGGTATGTATCCTGGGCGTTTTCCTCCTGCTCCTGGCCGCCGTCTACCTCCGAAGCCGCCTGCTGGCCCCAGAGTATTTGAATGGCTCCTGGAGCGCAAAAGGGGAGTTCATTCCCGGCGGTCCGGTTCCCAATCCCCAATATCTGGGCGGCGCGCGGCGGACCGTTTTTGAAGCCCTTTACGCCCTGCTGCCAAGCAGTCAGGCCATAGAATACGCCAGCCGGGAGGCGCAGAATCTTCGCTGGATGCCGCTGTACTCCCTGGCCGTCGCCGCCCTGTCCACCGGGGCGGGCATTGCCCTGTTCCGCAAAAAAGACCTGAAATGACGAGGTGAAGCCCATGCTCCCCTGGCTGCTGTGCGCCGCCCTGGCCGCCGCCGCGCTGGCCCTGCTGATCCGCCTGCGCCTGCTCCAGCACAGTCTGGACGGCATCGCGGACCAGTTGGGGGCGCGGCTCTCCACCGACACCAACAACCCCGTCTTTCTGTCCACCCGGGACCCCCACGCCCGCAGGCTGGCGGCGGAGCTCAACGTCCGCCTCAAGGAGCTGCGCCGCCTGCGCCAGCGGTACGAAAACGGCGACCGGGAACTGAAGGAGGCGGTAACCAACGTCTCCCACGACCTGCGCACGCCGCTGACCGCCATCTGCGGCTATCTGGAGCTGCTGGAACGTGGGGACAAAACCCCGGACCAGGCCCGGTACCTGGCCCTCATCGCGGACCGGGCGGAGGCCATGCGCCGGCTCACGGAGGAGCTCCTGCGCTGCGCCGTGGCCGCCAGCCTGGAGGACGGTCTGAAGCTCGAGCCGGTGGATTTGAACGCCGCCGTGGAGGAGGCGGTGGCCTCCTTTTACGGGGCGCTGGTGGAGGGGGGAATCACGCCCAGGGTGTCCCTGCCGGAGGGACGGGTGGTGCGGGAGCTGGACCGGGCGGCCCTGTCCCGGGTGCTGGGCAACCTGCTGGCCAACGCCCTGAAATACAGCGGCGGCGATCTGGAGGTGGTTCTGGCCCCGGAGGGCGTCCTCACCCTGTCCAACGCCGCGCCCGGGCTGGACGAGGTCCAGGTGGGGCGGCTGTTCGACCGGTTCTACACCGTGGAGACGGGCCGCGGCTCCACCGGGCTGGGGCTGTCCATCGCCCGCGCCCTCACCGAGCGCATGGGCGGGACCATCAGCGCCCGCTGTGAGGCCGGACGGCTGTCCGTGGCCCTCCGCTTCCCGGAAGCGCGCTGAACGGCTCACGCCCCAAATCAAGCGGGCGGGCGGTTTCCATAGGAAACCGCCCGCCCGCTTGCCTCCCTCACGAGGAGATCTGAAAACCGCCCTTGTGCCGCTCCGCCTCCAGGCGGATCAGCACCGCGCCGTCCACCGGCACGTCATAGGAGGCCGTGCCCGCGTCCTCCTCCTGAAACAGGACGCCGCCGTCCCCGTCCTCCACCACAACGGAGAGGGCGCCGCCCTCCGTGCGCACCTCTATGTGAAGTGCTTCTCCCTTTGGATGCACCCTCCGCCTCATGGTCCCGTCCAGCAGGATGTAGCTGCCCGACCAGCTGTCCCGCCCGCCGCCGCCGATGTAGCCCACCCGCAGGGCGCTGCGGGTGGTGGCGAAGCCCATCGCCCGCGCCGCGAGGATGGCAGCGACAGCCGCGGCGGCGATGAGGATTGCCGGAATTGCCCCTTTTGCCTTGCGTTTCATGGGTTCACTCCTCCCATTCGCTCCGCGTTTTTATACGGACCAGCTCCACCTGATACCGAACCAGCGCCGCCAGGGCCAAAAGGGCAAATCCCGCCGCCGTCCACGACCTCAGGAGCACGGCCATGAGCGCCGCCGCCGCGAACAGAAACAGGGCGGGCCGCCTGCAGGCCCGGAGATACCGGGCCCGGTCCTCCCCCGTGGTGTGGAGCTCAAAGGGCTTCCCGTCGTTCTCCTTCTCCACAATGAGCAGCTCCCGGTTGTAGGTGGTGGCGTCGGAGGCCAGCCGCCCTCCCTTTTCCGCCCAGGGGCGGACCTCCGCCTTGCCCACATTCCAGTCGAGGTTGACATTCTTGAAGAACACCCGATAGCCGCAGTCCTCCAGGAACCGGGCGTAGCGGTCCGCCTCCTCCCTGGACTGATGGCCCACAAACTCCACACAGTAGCGGTACTGCCCGGGCCGGCACGCCTCAAACTCATACAGCAGCTTTTCAGTACGCGCCAGACGGAAGCCCCGGTCCGACATTTTGTTGAGCCACCTGGCCTGGGCCCCCGTCAGGCTCCAGAAATACCGATAGCATGTTTTTTTCATCCTGCGCACCTCCCATAATTTCCGCCGCCGCGGCCGTCAGCTCGTTCAGCCGCGCCAGCTCCCGTTCCGCCGCCCTTCGCCCCTGGGCGGTGACGGCGTACTCCTTCTTCCGCGTCCCCCCGCCCAGGGGCTCAATCCAGCCCTTCTCCTGGAGGGTATTCAGCGCCCCGTACAGCGTCCCCGCCCCCAGCGACAGCCGCCCGCCCGTTTTCTCCTCGATAAACTGCATGACGGCATAGCCATGCCGGGGGGTGTACAGGGCCAAAAGGATATAAAAGGTCACCTCCGTCAGCGCCCCTCCTTTGGCATTGTCCCGCATTGCGCGCCTCCTTTCTTACGGTTACTGTAATAACTATATCAGTAACCGTAATATTTGTCAAGGGGAATTTTTCCCGCCGCGCCGGCGGGCGCTCTCCCGGCCTTTCCGGGAAATTTATATCCTGTTCATTGATTTTTGCGGGGAAATGGTGTAAACTAGATTGATTCAACAAAATTTTACCATGGGAGGCTGCGGCTATGGCGTACACATTCGCACAGTATCAGGAGAGCGCTGATTACATCCGGGAAAAAATCGGGGGATTTATCCCCAAAGTCGCCATGGTCCTGGGCTCAGGCCTGGGCTTCCTTGGCGACGCGGTGGAGAACCCCACCGCCATCCCCTACGGCGAAATTCCCCACTTCAAGGCGTCCACCGCCCCAGGCCACAAGGGCCGGCTGGTGTTCGGCTCCCTGGCGGGCAGGCCGGTGGCCGTGATGCAGGGCCGGATGCACCATTACGAGGGCTATGGCTACGACCAGGTGTCCTACGCTGTGCGGGTGCTGCGGCTGCTGGGCTGCGACGCCCTCATCGTCACCAACGCCGCCGGGTGCGTGCGCACCGACTGGCAGGCCGGGGACCTGATGCTCATCACCGACCAGATCAAGCTGTTCTCCGAATCCCCCCTCCGGGGGGAGAATCTCCCCGAGTTCGGCGTCCGCTTCCCCGACGCCTCCCACCTGTACACCCCGCGCCTGCAAAAAATCGCCCGGGACACCGCCGCCGACATGTTCATCACCCTGCGGGAGGGGGTCTACTTCTATTGCTACGGCCCCCAGTACGAGACCCCCGCCGAGGTCCGGGCCGTCCGTCTCCTGGGGGGCGACGCGGTGGGCATGTCCACCGCCCCGGAGGTTATCGCGGCGGGCCACTGCGGCATGGAGGTGCTGGGCTTCACCCTGCTGAGCAACATGGCGGCGGGCATTCTGGACCAGCCGCTCAGTGAAAAAGAGGTGCTGGACGCCGCCGAGGCCGCAAAGGACAAATTCTCCCGGCTGGTGCTGGGCTGTCTGAGAAAACTGTGAGAGAAGGAGGGCTTCCCATGACCACCCTGTTTACCAACGTCACCGCCCTGCTCATGGACGAGGCGTTCACCACCCTGCGTTACGGCTACGTGGCGGTGAACGGCGCCAACATCTCCTATGTGGGCCCCAACCGCCCCCAGGGGGACTTTGACCAGACCATCGACTGCACCGGCAAGGTGATGATGCCCGGCTTTGTCAACTGCCACACCCATATCCCCATGACCCTCATGCGGGGCTACGGCGGGGGGTGCGACCTGCAAACCTGGCTCAACGACTACATCTTCCCCGCCGAGGACAAATGGGACGACCGCTCCATCGCCGCCGCCACCGGGCTGGGTCTGGCGGAGATGATCGCCTCCGGCGTCACCTGCGTTGCGGATATGTATATGCGCATGGGGGTGGTGGCCAAGCAGGCGCTGGACGCCGGAATCTCCGCCAACCTGTGCAACGGCGCGGTGTATTTCGGCGCGCCGGAGGACTTCTCCCCGGACAAATGCGAGGACTGTGAGAACCACATCCGGCTGTATGAGGACTGGCACAACGCTGGGGACGGGCAGATCCTGGTGGACGCCTCCATCCACGCGGAATACACCTCCTGCCCCCCGGTGTGGGAGTGGGTGGCCAACTACGCCCGTGAGCACGGCCTGGGGATGCATGTACACATCTCCGAGACCCAAAGGGAGCACGCCCAGTGCCTGGAGAAATACGGCCTCACTCCCATCCAGCTGCTGGACCGTTACGGCGTGTGGGACACCCGGGCCATCGCCGCCCACTGCGTGTACACCACCCCCGAGGACTGGGCCATTATGAGACAGAAGGGCGTCTCCTGCGTCCACAACCCCTACTCCAATCTGAAATTGGGCTCCGGCGTGGCCCCCATCCCGGATATGCTCCGGGCCGGGGTGAACGCCGCCCTGGGCACCGACGGCGTCAGCTCCCACAACAGCGTGGATA
This sequence comes from uncultured bacterium, assembly GCA_947383145.1. Taxonomy (GTDB): domain Bacteria; phylum Bacillota; class Clostridia; order Oscillospirales; family Oscillospiraceae; genus Enterenecus. The sequence goes on along the minus strand of CANDCH010000003.1, from coordinate 127,103 downwards.
TGTTCGCCGACATGAAGCTGGCCGCCGTCCTCCACAACGGCGTGCGCCGGGACCCCATGGCCATGACCGCCCGCCGGGCCCTGGAGATGGCCACCATCAACGGGGCGAACGCCCTGGGCCGGAACACCGGGCGCATCGAGGCGGGACGTGTCGCCGACCTGATCCTGGTGGACTTCGACGCCCCCAACCTCATCCCCTGCCACGACCCGGCGGAAAATCTGGTGTTCTCCGCCCACGGCTCCAACGTGGCGATGAATATGGCCCGGGGCCGCGTCATATACCAAAACGGGGCGTTCCTCACCCTGGACCTGGACAAGATCAAGTCCGAGGTGGAGAAATACGCCCTGCCGCTGCTGTTCAAGTGAGAATCCGGCCGCGGCCAAGCGCTTCGGTTCTAACGGGAAAGGTCTGAGGATATGTCTGCATCCACTCCAAAAAAGAACTCCTTCTTCGGCGGCGCCGGCATCCTGACGGCGGGCGTCATCATCGTCAAGCTCATCGGCGCCCTGTATAAAATTCCCCTGGGGGGCATCCTGTCCGACGCGGGCTTCGCCGACTTCAACACCGCCTATAACATCTACTCCCTGCTCATCATCATCTCCACCGGCGGCCTGCCGGTGGCCCTGTCCAAGATGGTGTCAGAGTCCAACGCCGTGGGCCGGGGCAATCAGGTGAAGCGGGTATTCCAGCTGTCCATGGCCGCCTTCTGCGTGCTAGGCACCGTCAGCTTCCTCATCATGGCGGTGTTCCCAAACCAGCTGGCCGAGCTGATGCGGGACAGTCAGGCCGCCTACAGCATTCTGGCCCTGGCCCCGGCGGTGTTCTTCATCTGCCCTCTGTCCGCCTACCGGGGCTATTTCCAGGGCCACGCCCTCATGACTCCCACCGCCGTGTCCCAGATCATCGAGGCGCTGTGCAAGCTGGTCATCGGCCTTGCCCTGGCCTCCTTCTTCAAGACTCAGCTCCAGGACGAGGCGCTGGCCGCCGCCGGGGCCATCCTGGGGGTGTCGGTGGGCTGCGCCCTGGGCGCGCTCTACGTCTATATCTGCTACCGCGGGCACCTGCGCACCCTGCCCGATTTCCGTGATGAGCCGGAGGACTCCCGCACCATCCTGGCCACCCTGGCCCGGCTGGCCATCCCCATCACCCTGAGCTCCTCCGTCATCGCCCTGACCAACATCCTGGACTCCCGCATCCTGCTGGGCCAGCTCCAGGACGCCTTGAACCTCACCCTGGACGCCGCCCGGGAGACCAAGGGCGTATATGACAAGGCCCTCACCTTATATAACCTGCCCGCCTCCTTCATGGTGCCCCTCACCGCCAGCGTCATCCCCCACGTGTCCGCCGCCCTCCAGGTGAAGCGCCGCCGTCAGGCCGCCCAGATCAGCGAGACCACCCTGCGCACCACCGCCCTGCTGGCCATCCCCGCCGGGGTGGGGCTGTTCGTGCTGGGCGAGCCCATCATGCGGCTGCTCTACCCCGCCACCGACGTGGAGCTGGGGGGCTGGATGCTGTCCGTGCTGGGCGTCGCCTCGGTGGCGGTGTGCTTCATGCTGGTGTGCAACTCCGTCCTCCAGGCCTACCGGATGGTGGCCCTGCCCATGGCCACCACCGTGGTGGGCTGCGCCCTCAAGCTGCTGGTGGGCTACCTCCTCATCGGCAATCCGGACATCGGCATCAAGGGCGGCCCCATCAGCACCGTGGCTTGCTTCTGGATCATCGCCCTGCTGGACCTGTTCATCATCTGGCGGACCCTACCCCGCTCCCTGAGCATGGCCCGGGTGTTTGTCAAGCCGGTGGGAGCGGCGGCGGCCATGGGGCTGTCCGCCTGGGCCGTCTACGGGCTGATGTCCAAGGCGTTTCTGGCGCTGAAAATTCTCGTGGCCGAGACGGAGGAGCTTCTCCCGGACGGCTCCGCCGCCCTGGCCCTCAGCCGCACCGGCAACGCCCTGGCCGTGTTCGCCGCCATCGGCGTGGCGGTAATCGTTTACTTCGCCCTCATCCTCGCCACCCGCGCCATCTCCCGGGAGGACCTCTCCCTCATTCCCAAGGGGGACAAAATCGCCCGGATTCTGCGGGTTGAGTAAAGCTTTTTCAAAAAAGCGTGGAAAAAATCTGCATGATTGGGAAAAAAGTCTTGCAATTCAGGTGATACTATGGTAAATTGGTGTTCGAAAAAAGCCTATACCTGCCAGGACCTGATGGAGCTGGTCCGGGTGCTGCGCCATCCCGGGGGCTGTCCCTGGGACCAGGAGCAGACCCACCGCTCCATCCGCCGCAACCTCCTGGAGGAAGCCTATGAGGCGGCGGAGGCCATTGACAGCGGCGATGTGGACGGCCTCAAGGAGGAGCTGGGGGATGTGCTCCTTCAGGTATGCTTCCACGCCTCTATTGAGGAGGACGCGGGGCGGTTCACCCTGGACGACGTGGCGGACGGCGTGTGCAAAAAGCTGATCTACCGCCACCCCCACGTCTTTGGCGATGTGAACGTTCACTCCACCGGCGAGGTCCTCTCCAACTGGGAGGAGCTGAAAAAGAAGGAAAAGCACCAGAACACCCAGGCCGACGCGGTGGACGCCGTGGCCCGCACCCTGCCCGCTCTGTGGCGGGCGGAAAAGATGAAGCAGAAAGCGGCCAAGGCCGGTTTTGACTGGCGGGATGTGTCCGGCGCGCTGGACAAGCTCTCTGAAGAGCTGGACGAGCTGAGGGCCGCCGCCCTGGAGGGGGACGGCGATCCCGTGGAGGAGCTGGGAGACCTGCTGTTCGCCGCCGTCTGCGCGGGCCGGTTTCTGGACGCCGACCCGGAGGACGCCCTCCATGCCGCCTGCGACAAGTTTTCCGTCCGGTTCCGCCGCATGGAAGCCCTGGCGGCCCAGCGGGGTCTTGCGCTGGACAAGCTCTCCGGTTCGGAGCAGGCCGCCCTGTGGCGGGAGGCCCATTAGCATAACACTTACAGCGCCACGCCGCGCTTTAAGATAGATGAGCGGCGCTGCCGCTGATAGGAGGGCGCGTCCATGCGCTTCGCCTTACACCATTTTTAGGAGGAAGAGAAATTATGAACAAAACTGAACTGATCGCCGCTGTGGCGGAAAAAACCGGCCTGTCTAAGAAGGATTCCGACGCCGCCATTGCCGCCGTTGTGGATGCCATCACCGAGTCTCTGGTTCAGGGCGAAAAGGTGCAGCTGGTGGGCTTCGGCTCTTTTGAGGTGAAATCCCGCTCCGCCCGCATGGGCCGCAACCCCCACACCAAGGAGCCGATTGAGATTCCCGCGTCCCGTATCCCCGTGTTCAAGGCCGGCAAGGCCCTGAAGGATACTGTGGCGGGCTGACATCCCTTCGGTGAGGCAGGGCACGGGCCCTGCCTCATTTTGCATCATTTCAGGAGGTTATGCTATGCGGCTTGACAAATGGTTGAAGGTCTCCCGGCTCATCAAGCGGCGCACCGTGGCCAACGAGGCCTGCGACGCTGGGCGGGTGGCCGCCAACGGCCGGCCGGTGAAGGCGTCCTATGACGTAAAGGCCGGCGACGTGCTGGAACTGAAATTTGGGGAGAAGCTCATCCGGGTAGAGGTGGTTTCCACCGCCGATATCGTCGGCAAGGCGGACGCGGAGGCCATGTACCGGCAGCTTTGATCCCAGTAATAGGCGGGCCCCAAGGGAGAGGTACGCCGCTTTTACCATAATCGCGCAATATGGCGGGCGTCGGCTCAATCAAGTCCCAAATACTTCCGCACTTTGCTGATAAATCTGTCATGAGAGTTACTATTTAAAGGGTGGTTTCACCAGACCACTACTACACGTTGACTGAGGTTCATTTGTGGCAAAGTGACACAGGCTGGAGGGGCGGTGATCGACCAGCAGGAGGGAGCCGAAGCGGGAGCGTCCGGGGATGGTCTGGGCGCTCCGTTCTCTTTGCCGGCCCTCTTGAAGAGCGCACTTACTCACCATCCGCAAGCGGACGGCGGTACTGCCTGCGGCAGTCGTGCGCTCTCCGAGGGAGGCCCGCTGGGCGTCCCTTCCCTGCCCAGTAATGGATAGGCCAGCAGGCGCCAACGGCGGCTTGTGCATCGGGCGGAGCTGCGCCGATGCACTGGGGACTTGGGGGCCATCGGCCCCCCAACAAGCTGCGCCGGGTATATACCGGGGCATTGCTTTCTACTACTATCAGCACCTAAAATGAGGAGTTGAATTTCGTTCGCGATGGTGGTAAACTTTGCTTGCATCAATCGGCAAATGGAATCTGTTGAAACGATGTTTTATATCTTTGGAGGTGTACTGATGATAGTAGGCATAATACAGGCAAGTTCTCAAACATCAAAAAATCAACTACTATATGAGCTGACAAAAAGAGCAGATGCCCGGAATGAAATTATAAACTTTGGCTGTTTTGAAAATGAATCGGATGGATATTCATATGTCGAAATATCCATCGAAATAGGACTGTTGTTGGCGAGTAATGCAGTGGACTTTATCGTTACAGGATGTTCCTCGGGACAAGGAATGATGCTCGCTTGTAATAATATGCCAGGGGTTCTGTGCGGCTATACACCAACTGCACAAGATGCGTTCCTCTTTGGGCGTATTAACGCCGGGAATGCAATATCAGTACCTCTAGGATTAAATTATGGATGGGCGGGAGAATTGAATCTGAGGTATATACTCGCGGCTTTATTTGAACAACCATTTGGAATCGGTTATCCCGCAAAAGAGGCAGCAAGAAAGACGAAAGACATGGCAATACTAAATTCAATCCAGTTGTTATCAAAATTTCCTATGGTTGACCTGTTAAACCGTTTGGATAAGGGCTTAGTAAACAAGGCATTGAACAGGCAGAATGTAGTCAACTATATTCTGAATAATGGAAAGAATCAGGATATCCTTCGTTGGATAAAAGACAGACACAATGGATAAATATTTTCTACAAAAAGTTTAGTTTATTGGGGTGCTTTCATTTTAGGTGAAATTGCCCTTGACAAATGCCCTCTTGGAAAACAATCCTGTAAGCAAATTTTCATTTATCGGGGACTTTCATCTTTTGGGTGAAAGTCCCTTGACAAATGCTCTCTTGTCAATGTTTCTCAATAATTCTCAAAGTTTTTCTTTTCCCCCAATTGCTTCCACACCATTCAAGGTCTGAAAAAGCGCGGCCCTCCGCGGCACGCAAGGGATACCGCGCTTCCCTCACGGCCCGGCGGCGCTTCGGGGGCATGTAGAACGGCCAAACGGCGGCGGCGCGGTCCGGCCCGCACCCCGAAGCGTCAGACGGCGAAAAATCTGCGCCGCACTCCGGGCAATGCGCCCTCCACTCTGCCGGAACGCCTCCCGCCGGAGCGGACAGCCGCTCCGCGGGAGGCGCTCCATGCCTCAGTCCAGCTCAGGGCCCTGGACCGCCTGCTTGGCCGCCCGAATGACGCCGCTCACCTTCCGCCAGCGGCGCACCTGTACCACTGCCCCAATGAGCAGCGCCGCCGCCCCCACCGCGCAGACAATGCGGATGGTATCAAAGGCCCGGGGCTCCACCATCAGCGGCGTGCCCAGCGCCTCGATATCCTCGTCGGTATAGCCGTAGTACTCCCTCAGATCCTGCCGGAACAGCTCCGCCAGCTCCCGGTCCATCACCGCCACCCGGGCGTCCGCCGTCAGCTCCGCCGAGGGGGCCGCACCGCCCTCCAGCAGATAGGCATAGGTCTGCTTCACCAGCTTATTGGCCGCGTCAAAGTTTTTGGCGGAAACGGTCAATCCGAAATAGCCCTCCCCGGCAGGCAGGACATAATACTGAAAGGTGGTTCTCTTTCCGGAAACCGCGTGGGTTTTGGTGTCCTCCGTCCAGGTCTGCATATCGGCAAAGACATCCATCAGATAGGGCACCCGCCCCGCCACATGATCGCCGGGAACCGCGCCGCTTTCCAGCACCTGCTCAAAGCTCTTGGCCTCCTTGAACGAGGTGACGGCGTCCCCCAGGGACACGCCCAGCAGCACCGCGCCAATCAGCATCAGAATCAGCCCGGTCCGGCTGATCTTCTCCAAAAAATTTCCCATTTCAAATTCCTCCTTACCATTCACTGGAACCGCTTAGCCCTGATCCATGGGCTCGATCTCCGGCAGGGACAGCCCATAGGCGTCGCTGAGCTCCGCCAGCAGCGCCGGATAATCCCCGTCCATCCGCTCCGGCTGATAGACAATGGAAGCGGAGAGGTAATACCCGTCCTGCTTATAGTCGGCGTACAGCACCGCCACCCGGACCTTGGTGCGGTCCTCCTCAAAATACGTCACCTGCTTGACGGCGATATCATACTCCTGGAAATAATGGCTCTCATACACGCCGTCCTCATAAAAATCCGTACCGGCATCGGCCAGCTGCTCATAGGCCTGTTCCACCACGTCCGCCGCGTTCCCGCCGCTCTCAACCACCTTCACCGTCACCTCCATGCCGTGGGCGGCGGAGCGGATGGCATAGCCGTCCTCCAGGTAGACGGGCTCCCCGCTGTAGGGCACATGGGCGTCCACATAGGCCTCGCCGCCGAACATCCCCTCCGGGGCCTTGATATAGCCCACGGCGGTGAGCTCATAGCCCAGCTCCGACGCCACATGAAACAGGGCCTGAGGATCAGGCGTGGGGGTGGGGGTGGGTTCGGCGGTCTGGACCGCCGTGGGAGAGGGCGCGGGACCGGGCGCGCCGTGGGCAAAGCCGCCGTCCAGCCGCAGCCCCAGCCCAGCCCCGGCCAGCCCCAACACCGCCGCCAGCGCCGCCGCCAGGCCCAGCAGGCCCCAGCGGGCGGGGACGGGGTTCTGAACGGGCTCCAGCCCGGGAGCGGGCGCAAAGCCTTGAAACGCCTTGGGAATGGAAATTTTCTTCTCACGGCCGCCTCCGGCGGAGTACACGCCCTTCCAGGCCCAGGGGGTCTCCCTGTCGATACGCAGTCCGGTCAGCGGCAGCACCGCCATGCTCAGGGCGCTGCCCGGCATCACCTGTCCGCTGGACAGCAGCGCGATGGCCCGCCGGACCGACACCTTGAGCTGCTCCCGCTCCCCCTCGCTCAGCGTCTCCCAGCGGATGGCCCGGATGGCCCCGGTCTTTGTGGTGAAACGGTATGTATCGGCGGCGTTCAGCATGGGTAGCGTCACCTTCCACACCGTCCCGCCGCTGCGCGCCATCAGCGTCATGGACTGATTGCACAGCTGAATTTTGGGCAGAGCCAGACACATCATCACCACGGCGGAAATCAGGCAGCCCATGGCCGACAGGGTGAGGGTCAGCGGGGTCCCTCCGGCGGCGCTGGCAAACATCAGAGCCACCGCAGGAACCAGCCCCACAAACATGGACAGCGCGCTGGACAGCCGCAGGGGGCGCATCCAGGCCACGCTTCCGGGATAAAACATGGCGTCCGCCCCGCCCTCCCCCGGGCCGCCGGGGACCGCCGTTCCCTGGGGCAGGTCCGGCAGGTCGGCGCTGCGCAGCCCGCCCAGAATGGTGGGCACCGCCCCCAGCAGGGTGAACAGGTACAGCATCGCCAGGTCGCCCCAGTAGGCCGGCCCCTCCAGCACCCCCGCCTCCAGCAGGGCGGGAACCGCCCGGAAGCACTCAAACACATTGGCCTCCAGCTCCGCGGACAGGGCCATCGCCCAGGTGAGCCGGTGGGCCAGCCAGGTCATCGCCAGGATGAGGACGCAGGAGATCACCGCCCCCTTTTTGCTCAGCCGTCCTCCCAGCGCCTCATAGCCCTTAAGCGCCCCCACCGCCATCACCAGGCCGGAGACAGACGCCACATAGCCCAGCTGGCCGATGACCAGGGTGCAGATCACTCCCGCCAGAGAGCCGATCAGCGCACCCACAATACCGGCCGCAACATTTTCCCGCCGTTTCTTTCTCTCCTGTTCCATCTGAACAGCCTCCCTTTCCAAATAGATCGCGGAATCGGAATTCAAAACACTCAGCCTCACGCTCCTTTAACAGTCAAACGCCGGCGCGCTTTTTCAACCGCACTGACGATACCTGGAGGACCGGCCCTCCCTACCGGCTCCGCCGCGCAAACGCCTCCCTCCGCAAAGCGCGGGAGTCCGCGCCGCTTCCTCCCGTTTCCATCCCTGATTTATTATGTTCAAGCCCGTCCGGCCGGGGACATTTTCAGACAAATATAATCTCGCCGCCACGCGCGCCACCGGTCTGCCCCGCCCCAGCGCCATCCCTTCGCCGCCCCCGGCTCCCTCCATGTCCCGCCCGCCTGCATCGCGGGCGCGATGCTGTTGGGCTTGCTGAAAAAGAAGCGGGTGTGATAAAATAGAGAACACACCGCCGGAAGGCGGCAAAACAGGAAAGGCAGGGATTTGCCATGTTTGACGGCAGCAGGCAGCTTCGCTGGGCCGTGCTGGGCGCCGGGGTCATCGCCAACGAGATGGCCCAGACCTTCCAGACCACGGGCCGCACGCTGGACGGAGTGGGCAGCCGCACCCAGGAAAAGGCGGCGGCCTTCGCCCAACGGTACGGCGTAAAAAAAGTATACGCCAGCTATCACGAGATGTTTACCGACCCGGACATCGACGCCATCTACCTCGCCACCCCCCACAACACCCATATGGCCTATCTGGAACAGGCACTCTCCCACGGTAAGCACGTGCTGTGCGAGAAGTCCATCACCCTCAACAGCCAGGAGCTGGACCGGGCGGTGAAGCTGGCCCGGTCCCACGGCGTGGTGCTGGCGGAGGCCATGACCATCTACCACATGCCCCTTTACCGGGCGCTGCGGGAGCGGCTGGCGTCGGGGGAGCTGGGCCGGGTGAACCTGATCCAGCTCAACTTCGGCAGCTTTAAGGACTACGACATGGAAAATCGGTTTTTCAACCGGAATCTGGCGGGAGGCGCCCTGCTGGACATCGGGGTGTACGCTTTGTCCCTGGCCCGGATGTTTTTGGAGTCCTGCCCGGATCAAGTGAAGTCCTTCGTCCGAAAAGCCCCCACCGGGGTGGACGAGAGCGCCGTGCTGGCCATGACAAACCGGGAGGGCCAGCTGGCGTCCGCCGCGTTATCCCTCCATTCCAAGCAGCCCAAGCGGGCGGTGATCTCCTGCGAAAAGGGCTATATCGAGATCATGGAATACCCCCGGGCGGACCAGGCGGTCATTGTGGACGCCGCCACCGGAGCCCGGGAGACCGTCCGGGCCGGACGCGCCGCCGAAGCCCTGGCCTACGAGCTGGCCGACATGGAGGCTGCGGTCCGGGGAGAGGGAGATATGATGCTGCCCTACACGGTGGACGTGATGGCGCTGATGACCGCCCTGCGCCGGGAGTGGGGGGTGTCCTACCCCGAGGAGGCGTGAAGGATTTTCCCCTGCTCTCGCTCGGTTTTGATTGTCAACGCCTTTGAAAACCGGCAGACAGCCTTCAAGGCGGGCAAGCTGAACAGGGCGGCACGGCGGGGCCCTTCCCCGTTCGGGAGTAGTTCCGGGCGGAGGAGCCGGACATGGACGCCAAGCGGCAGCCCCACACGCCGGAGAAAATGCGCGCCGGCCGATATGCCGCCGGGTCCGCCACCGCCTTTTCCAGCGGGCTGGCCCGGTCGGACCAGGTACAGGCCGCTTCTGCGGGCCTTCTGATCCGGCGCAGCGCAGAAAAGAGGGCCCGTGGACGCGTCCACGGACCCTCTCAGCGGCAGGCACTTGTGGAGCGCCGGACCGAAGGTCCGGCGCTCCCTTTTTACGCCGTCCGGCGCTTTACTTGCTGATGGCGTTGGCCACGGCCACCGCCACCGCCACGGTGGCGCCCACCATGGGGTTGTTGCCCATGCCCAGGAAGCCCATCATCTCCACGTGGGCGGGGACGGAGGAGCTGCCGGCGAACTGGGCGTCGGAGTGCATCCGGCCCATGGTGTCGGTCATGCCGTAGGAAGCGGGGCCGGCGGCCATGTTGTCGGGGTGCAGGGTGCGGCCCGTGCCGCCGCCGGAGGCCACGGAGAAGTACTTCTTGCCCTGCTCCACGCACTCCTTCTTATAGGTGCCCGCCACGGGGTGCTGGAACCGGGTGGGGTTGGTGGAGTTGCCCGTGATGGACACGTCCACGCCCTCATGCCACATGACGGCCACGCCCTCCCGCACGTCGTCCGCGCCGAAGCAGCGCACGGCGGCCCGCTCGCCCTGGGAATAGGGGATCTCGCGGACGACCTTCAGCTCGCCGGTGTAGTAGTCAAACTGGGTCTGCACATAGGTGAAGCCGTTGATGCGGCTGATGATCTGGGCGGCGTCCTTGCCCAGGCCGTTGAGGATGACCTGAAGGGGGGTCTTGCGGGCCTTGTTGGCGTTGCGCACAATGCCGATGGCCCCCTCGGCGGCGGCAAAGGACTCGTGGCCGGCCAGGAAGGCAAAGCACTTGGTCTCGTCCCGCAGGAGCATGGCGCCCAGGTTGCCGTGACCCAGGCCCACCTTGCGGTCCTCCGCCACGGAGCCGGGGATGCAGAAGGACTGGAGCCCCTCGCCGATGGCCTCGGCGGCCTCGGCGGCGGACTTGACGCCCTTCTTCAGCGCGATGGCCGCCCCGACGCAGTAGGCCCAGCAGGCGTTCTCAAAGCAGATGGGCTGAATGCCCTTGACGATCTCATAGGGGTCGAAGCCCGCGGTCTGGCACAGGGTCCGGCACTCCTCCACGGAGGCGATTCCGTATTGGTTCAGAACGGCGTTGATCTTGCCGATGCGGCGCTCATAGCTTTCAAACAGAGCCATTTTCTACTCCTCCTTTTCTCTTACTGCCTGCGGGGGTCGATGTAAGAATCGGCGTTCTCAAACTGGCCGTAATGGCCCTGGGCCTTCTTGAGGGCCTCGCCGGGCTCCACGCCGTCCTTGATGAAGTCCATCATCCGGCCCAGGTTGACGAACTCGTAGCCGATGATCTCCTTCTCCTTGTTGAGGGCCACCCGGGTGACGTAGCCCTCGGCCATCTCCATATAGCGCGGGCCCTTCTCCTTGGTGGCGAACATGGTGCCGATCTGGCTGCGCAGGCCCTTGCCCAGGTCCTCCAGGGAGGCGCCGATGGGAAGCCCGCCCTCGGAGAAAGCGGTCTGGGTGCGGCCGTAGACGATCTGAAGGAAGAGCTCCCGCATGGCGGTGTTGATGGCGTCGCACACCAGGTCGGTGTTCAGCGCCTCCAGGAGGGTCTTGCCGATGAGAATCTCGCTGGCCATGGCTGCGGAATGGGTCATGCCGGAGCAGCCCAGGGTCTCCACCAGCGCCTCCTCAATGATCCCGTCCTTCACGTTCAGGGTCAGCTTGCAGGCGCCCTGCTGGGGCGCGCACCAGCCCACCCCATGGGTCAGGCCGGAGACGTCCTTGATCTCCTTGGCCTGCACCCATTTTCCCTCCTCGGGAATGGGTGCGGGACCGTGGTACGCCCCCTTCGCCACCGGGCACATACGTTCCACTTCGCTGGAATAGATCATGCCAATACCTCCTAATTTTTCATGTTTTACAGCAAAAAAGCCACTGCGCTCCAGGACGGTCGCCATCACAGAAGACACCGGCTTAAAAGCGGTTCAGGCACTGGGCCTTGGGAAAACGCCCTTCCCATCGGTTCATTATAGGTTGGCTTGGAATAAAAGTCAATCGTTCTTTTGCCGTCCCCGGGAAAATTCCACTCTGTCCGGCAATCCCCGGCGCGCCCCCGCGCCGGGGATTGCCGGACGGCTGTCAGTCCTTCAGCCGGAACCGGGACACCAGCTCCCGGAGCATGGCCGCCTGGCTGGACAGCTCCTCGCTGGCGGCGGCGCTGGTCTCCGCCGTGGCCACGTTCGTCTGCACCACGTTGGAAATCTGCTCGATGCCCTGGGTGATCTCCGCCGCGTTGTCCGACTGCTCCTGAGTGTACTCGGCGATGCCGTCCACCAGCTTGCCCATCTCGTCGGCGTGCTCCACCGCCGCCAGCATGGACTCCGACGTATCCTGGGCGGCCCGGGCCCCCTCGGCCATGGCGTCCACCGTCTCGCCCAGGAGCGCCGTGGTCTCCTTCGCCGCCGCGGAGGACTTGCCCGCCAGCATCCGCACCTCGTCGGCCACCACCGCGAAGCCCTTCCCGGCCTCTCCGGCCCGGGCGGCCTCCACGGCGGCGTTCAGCGCCAGAATGTTGGTCTGGAACGCGATGTCCTCGATGATCTTCACAATGCGGTGAATTTCGGTGGACCGGTCGCTGATGCGCTGGATCAGCCCCGTCAGGTTCTGCATTTTGCCGTTGCTCACCACCAGCCCGTCCTTCACCTCCCGGGAGAGCTCGCTGGCCCGCTGGGCTCCCTGGGCGATGCGGTGAACGCTCTCGGACACCAAGTTGATGTGCCCGGCCAGCGCCTCCACCTCCGCGGCCTGCTCCGTGGAGCCCTGGGACAGCTCCATGGAACCGCTGGACACCTGCTCCGCCCCCGCCGCCACGTCCCGGGAGGCGGCGCTGAGCTGCCCCATCACGCCGTTGAGCTGGCAGGAGATCTCGTCCAGAGAATCCTTGATTTTGGAGAACTCCCCGGTGTACTCCTGCTCCAGGGTGAAGGCAAGGTTTCCGCCCGCGATCTCCCGCAGCTTGGCGGCAATCTCATTGATGTAGGTGACATAGTCGCGCAGGCGGACAGTGACCCGGTTGAAGTCGTCCGCCAGCACCCCCAGCTCATCCTTGGAGTGGTAATGGATGGCCTGGTCCAGCTCGCCCTCGGCGATGCGGGTGGCGGCCTGACTCAGCTCGGCCACCGGGCGGCCGATGATGCGCCGCACCTGGATCACCACCAGAAGGGTGAGGACCGCCACCGCCAGCACGGCCACCGCCAGCATAATGGCGGTGAGCTGATGGAGCTCCGCCAGCACCTCGCTCTGGGACACATAGGCCACCGCCGTCCAGTCGCTGCCCGGCACCCGGGCCACCTGCACATAGGTTCCCCCGTCCAGGGTCAGGCCGGTTTTCCCCGCCTGAATCTGCCCGCTGGCATAGGCGTAAACGCCGGTGTCCAGCTCGCTGAGCTTTTTGCCGGTGATCTCCGGGTCCCGGTGGCCGATGATGGTGTCCGTCCGGGTGTCCACCAGGAAGATGCCGCCGGTGTCCTCAATCTGAATGCCGCTGACGATTTTGGAGATGGAATCCAGGTACACGTCCGCCGCCGCCACGCCCCGCACCGAGCCGTCGGCGTTTTTCAGCATTCCCGAGGCGCCCACCACGTAGGATTGGCTGTCCTCGTCAAAATACACGTCGCCCAGGATAAACGCCTGGGAGGCCACGCCGTCCTGATACCAGCTTTTGGACAGGGCGTTGAACTCCGGCCCGGGCACAAAGGACGCGTGGTACAGCGACCCATCGGTGAGCGCCACGTACAGTCCGGCGGGATAGGCCTCGTTCTGGTCCACGGTATGCCGGATGTACTCCCGCAGGGCGGGTACGTCCATGTCCTCATACTCAATGGTGTCGCGCTGGGTCTCCAGCATGGTCAGCGTGCTGTTCATCCACGCCCTGGTCTCCTGAAGCGTCCGCTCCGTGGTGGTCAGCAGCAGGTTCTCGCTCTTGTCCAGCAGGGCGCCGGACATCTGAACATACACCACCGCCAGCAGCGCGGCCAGCGCCAGCACCGCGCTGGCCACCGTCGCGAACACCAGCTTCCCCGTGACGCCCATGCCCCGCTTTGCCTCCGCGCCGGCCTGGGCCGGCTTTCTTTCCTTCACTTTCATTGCGAAACTCCCTCTTTCGCTTTCATGATCTGCACCGCGCCCTCCGCAAAAGGAAAACCCTGGAAAACGCCGCAATTACAGCATTATCATAGCAGGAGTGCGGCAAAAATGCAAGGATTTTGTGGCCGCATGCCGCTACATCTGGAATACAATCCCCGCCAGCGCCGCCAGCCCGATGAAGCAGACCGGGTGCAGCTTTTTCAGCGGCGTAAACTTCGCCAGCGCAAAAATAACCGCGGCCAGCAAAATCGCCGTCACGTTGGGGTAGAGGAGGAAGGCGCTCTCCCCCGCCTGGGCGGGGCGGAACAGGGCGATTTTGGCCACCTGGAGCAGCGCGGCGCTGATCAGCGCCACCGAAGCCGCCCGCAGGCCGTAAAACACGCCCTCCACCGCTTTGGACCGGCGGAATTTCTCCAGAAACCCGGCGATGACGAGAATGATGACCACCGAGGGAAAGATGAGCCCCAGGGTGGCGGCGGCGCCCCCCGGCACCCCCGCCGTGGTGAACCCCACATAGGTGGCCATGTTCACCCCCATGGGGCCGGGGGTGGATTCGGAGATGGCGATCATGTCGGCCAGCTGGCCGGAGGTAAACCAGCCGGTGCGCTCCCCCAGGTCGGTGAGAAAGGGGATGGTGGCCAGCCCTCCGCCCACGGCGAACAGGCCCACCCGGCAGAACTCGAAAAACAATTTCAGCAGCGTCATTTCTTCAGCCCTCCCTTGGCCGCCCGGACGCCCAGTCCGGCGGCGCCGGCGGCCACCACCAGGCACACCGGGGACAGGACAAAGCCCAGCGCCGCGCCCAAGGCGCCGTCAGGCAGGGGCAGGAAGGCGCCCGCCGCAGCCAGCAGCAGCACCACGGCGTAAATGATCCGGGTGGGCCAGTCGGTCACGGAGCTCTTGAACAGCTTGACCACGCTGGACAAAATGAGGGCCGCCACCCCGGCCCGAACGCCGTTGAAGGCGTGGACCACCCAGGCGATGTGCATAAAATTTTTCAAAAAGGCAGCAATGACCAAAATGATGACGACGGAGGGAAACACCACCCCCAAGGTGGCCAGAACCCCTCCCATGAGCCCCGCCTGACTGCGGCCCACAAAGGTGGCGGTGTTCACCGCGATGACGCCGGGGGTGCACTGGCCCACCGCGTAGTAGTCGGCCAGCTCCTCCTCCGTGGCCCACCGCTTGTTTTCCACCAGCTCCCGCTGGAGGATGGGCAGCATGGCAAGGCCGCCGCCAAAGGTACACACCCCGATCCGGGCGAAGGTGAGAAACAGGTCGATGAGAATGTTCATGAGATCACCTCAAAATGTCGTATCACGCGGAAGCGGACATGCTCCGCGCCTACAGGGCCTCCAGTTCATCCAGCCATAATTTTGCCGAGGCGCCGCTGGGCATCCGCCTCGCCGGCACAAGCTCCATATCCTTCGCTTCGGCCTGCGGCCATAGCTCACACATTTCGCTGTGCCTCCTCTCCCCACAAAGCCAAAGAACGGCTTTGTGGGGGCCCCATTGGGCGACTGGCTGGCGCTGTATCATCTTATTGGATTTCCTCTAACTCGTCCAGCCACAGCTTCGCCACCGCGCCGCTGGGCATCCGCCTCGCCGGCACAAGCTCCATATCCTTCGCTTCGGCCTGCGGCCATAGCTCACACATTTCGCTGTGCCTCCTCTCCCCACAAAGCCAAAGAACGGCTTTGTGGGGGCCCCATTGGGCGACTGGCTGGCGCTGTATCATCTTATTGGATTTCCTCTAACTCGTCCAGCCACAGCTTCGCCACCGCGTCGCTGGGCATCCGCCAGTCGCCCCGGGGGGACAGCGCCACCGACCCCACCTTGGGCCCGTCGGGCAGGCAGGACCGCTTGAACTGCTGGGAAAAGAACCGCCGGTAAAAGCTTTTCAGCCACTTCAGCAGCGTCTCCTCCTGGTAACGCCCTTTGAACGCCCTGGCGGCGAGACGGAGCACCTTGCGGGGCGGAAAGCCCCAGCGGACGGCGTAATACAGGTAGAAATCATGGAGCTCATAGGGCCCCACCAAGTCCTCGGTCCGCTGGGCGATCTCCCCATCCTTCGGGGGGAGCAGCTCCGGGGACACCGGGGTGTCCAAAATGTCCCGGAGCACCTCCCCGGCCCGCCCGCCCAGACGTTCCGCCTCCCACGCAACCAAATGGCGCACCAGCGTCTTGGGGATGGACGCGTTGACGGCGTACATGGACATATGGTCCCCGTTGTAGGTGGCCCAGCCCAGGGCCAGCTCGCTGAGGTCGCCGGTGCCGACGACCAGTCCCCCCCGCTGGTTTGCCAGGTCCATGAGCACCTGGGTGCGCTCCCGGGCCTGGGCGTTCTCAAAGGTCACGGACTGGTCCTCCATGGACTGGCCGATGTCGGCGAAGTGCTGTCGCACCGCCGCGCCTATGTTCACCTCCCGGAAGTCCGCGCCCAGCTCCGCGGCCAGGAGTTCGGCGTTGGAGCGGGTGCGGCGGGTGGTGCCGAAGCAGGGCATGGTGACGGCCAAAATCCCCTTCCGGTCCCGGCCCAACAGGTCGAAGGCCTTGGCGGTGATGAGAATGGCCAGAGTGGAGTCCAGTCCGCCGGAAAGCCCCACCACGGCGCAGGAGGCATTGGTGTGCTCCAGCCGCTTTTTGAGGCCCAGGGCGGCGATGGTCAAAATCTCCTCGCACCGCTCGGCCCGGTCCCCGGCATCGGCGGGGATGAAGGGGTCGGGAGACACGGGACGGGTGAGGGATGTCTCGGCGGGCGCCATGTCAAATCTGAAGCAGTGGAATTCGCTGGCGGGACTGGTGTCCCCCACCGGGAAGGTATTAACCCTCCGCCGCTCATAGGCCAGCCGGTCCACGTCGATCTCGCTGACCGTCAGCCCGGTGGCAAATCGCCTCTCCGCCAGCATCGCGCCGTTTTCCGCGATCATGTTGTGGCCAGAAAAGACCATATCGGTGGTAGATTCCCCTTCCCCGGCGTCCGCGTAGATATAGCCGCAGCAAAGGCGGGCGGATTGGCTCAGCACCAATTGGCGGCGGTAGGCGGCCTTGCCCGCCAGCTCATCGGAAGCCGACAGGTTCAGGATCAGCGTGGCCCCCGCCTGAATCAGCGCGTTGGAGGGCGGCTCCACCGCCCACAGGTCTTCGCAGATTTCCACGCCAACGGAAAAATTGGGAAAGTCCGCGCAGCAGAATACCTGTTTCGTGTGAAAGGGAACGTCATTGCCGCACAGGGCAAGCCCCTTGGCTTGGAACAGCTTTGTTCCCAATTCCCCGGCGGTAAACCAGCGGGACTCGTAAAATTCCCCGTAGGCGGGAATATGCGTTTTGGGAACCGCGCCAAGAATCTCTCCGTTTTGTATTACAACGGCGCAGTTATACAGCTTGTTTTGATACCGCACCGGCATACCCAGGGCGGTGAGCATGTCCAGCTCCTCCGTCTCCTCCAAAATCCGCCCCAGCGCCCGCTCCGCCCCGTCCAGCAGGGCGTCCTGCAAAAACAGGTCCCCGCAGGTGTACCCGGTGACGCACAGCTCCGGCAGGGCCAACACCTTTACACCCTGGGCCGCCGCCTCTTTCATCAGGGAGATGATCTGCCCCGCGTTGTAATCGCAGTCGGCCACCCGTATCTTGGGCGTGCCCGCCGCCGCCTTCACAAAGCCGTCTCTCATAAAAACCGGCCCCCTTTGTCAGTTCCGTTCCGCCGCGCCTGTTCGCGGCGGCTGCGCGCTTCTGCGGTATTTTACCCCAACTCCACAAAAAAAGCAACGGGGAACCCCGCAAATCCCGCGGTCCTTTGGGGAAAATTTATGTCCTGCGCAGGTCCGGCAGGCCAATTGGACAGGCAAGCCGGCCGGGGAATCCCCCGCCCAGGAAGAGCGCGGCGCCCGCTTTGTACAGCGCTCCCGCGCCGCGCCGCCGGAAACCTCTCCCATCCCGCTTGCTTCCGCCCCGAAAAAGTGGTATACTATATCATTCTTAATCACGATATGAGGTGTCCCCCATGAAGCTCATGGTAATCGACGGCAATTCCATTGTCAACCGGGCCTTTTACGGCGTCAGCCAGAATCTGGCCACCCGGGAGGGCTTGCCCACCAACGCCATTTTCGGCTTTCTCAACATTCTGCTCAAGCTGCTGGACGAGGAGCGGCCGGAGGGCTTGGCGGTGGCCTTCGACCTGCGGGCCCCCACCTTCCGGCACAAGGCATTTGCCCAGTACAAGGCCCAGCGCAAGGGGATGCCGGAGGAGCTGGCCGTCCAAATGCCCGTGCTCAAGGAGGTGCTGGACGCCATGAACGTCCGCCGGTACGAGCTGGAGGGCTGGGAGGCGGACGACCTGCTGGGCACCATGGCCCGGGTGAACGCGGCGCAGGGGGGCGAAACGGTGATCGTCACCGGGGACAAGGACGCCCTCCAGCTCATCGACGGGCGCACCACCGTGAAGCTGGTCTCCACCCGCATGGGCCAGACCACCACCCGAAACGTCGCCCCGGAGGAGTTCCGGGCCGAGTACGGCTTCGACCCCATCCACATGATCGATTTGAAGGCCCTCATGGGAGATTCCTCCGACAACTACCCCGGCGTGAGGGGGGTGGGAGAGAAGACCGCCATGGCCCTCGTCCGGCAGTACCGCACGGTGGACGCCATTTATGAAAAGCTGCCGGACATCGACGCCAAGCCCGGCGTCGTCAAAAAGCTGGCCGAGGGGGAGGCGGACGCCCGGCTCAGCTACGAGCTGGCCGTCATCCGCCGGGACGCCCCCATGGAGTTCAATCCTGCGGATACGGTGCGAAAACCCTATAACCAGCCTGTTTTGTATCAAAAGCTGATGGAATTGGAGTTCAGCAAGCTCATTGACAAGCTGAGGCTCACCCCCGGTCCCGCGTCCGCCCCAGAGGGAGAGGAGCCCGTCGAGGTCCGTGTGGACATTGTGGAGGTCATTACCGCCCAGGATTTTGAAAGGGCCCGCGCCAGATGGGAGAGCGCGGACTGCGCCGCCGTCCTGCCTCTGCCGGACCTGTCGGGGGCGGCGGTGAGCGTCAGCGAGGAAGGCGGGCAGGCGTACCTCTACGACCTCCGCGCCGGCCGATACGAGGGGGATTACCACGCCGCCCTGTCGGCCCTGTTCGGCCCCGCCGTCAAAAAAACGGCCCACGGCGTCAAGGAGCTGTGCCGCGCCCTGCTGGACCAGGGGGTGGAACCCGGCGGCTTTGTGTTCGACACGGAGCTGGCCGCCTACCTGCTGGACCCCACGGCGGGGAGCTATGAGATCCGAAAACTGGCGGCGTCCTATTTCAAAAAGGCTGTGGAGCAGAAGGCGGCCCTCCAGGAGGAGGAACAGCTGTCCTTCCTGACCGACGATCTCAAGGCCCGGACCGAATGGTACGAAAACGTGGCCTGGATCGAGGCGTTCCACGCCCTGTTCAAGCCCAAGCTGGAGGAGCTGGGCCTCATGAGCGTGCTGTCGGACATCGAGCTGCCCCTGTGCCCGGTGCTGGCCCGGATGGAACGGGCCGGGGTGCTGGTGGACAGTCAGGCGCTGGCGGAATTCGGCAGGCAGCTCCAGACCGGCATTGAGGTGCTCATGGAGGAGATTTACGCCCTGGCCGGGGAGAAATTCAACATCCTCTCCCCCAAGCAGCTGGGCCATATCCTGTTCGACAAGCTGGGCCTGCCCCCGGTGAAGAAGACCAAAACCGGCTGGTCCACCAATGTGGACGTGCTGGAAAAGCTGCGCCCCCGCCACGAGATCGTGGGCCGGGTGCTGGACTACCGCCAGCTCACCAAGCTCAACTCCACCTATGTGGAGGGGCTGGGCAAGGTCATCGCCGCCGACGGGCGCATTCACACCAGCTTCCAGAACACCGTCACCGCCACCGGGCGGCTGTCCTCCACCGAGCCCAACTTGCAGAATATCCCCGTGCGCACCCCCCTGGGGGCGGAGATGCGCAAAATGTTCGTGGCCCCGGCGGGGAAGGTGCTGGTGGACGCGGACTACTCCCAGATCGAGCTGCGGCTGCTGGCCCATATGTCCGGCGACCAGGCCATGATTGACGGCTTCAACAGCGGCGTGGACATCCACACCGTCACCGCCTCCCAGGTGTTCTCCCTGCCCCAGGACCAGGTGCCCCCGGAGCTGCGCCGCGCCGCCAAGGCGGTGAACTTCGGCATTGTGTACGGCATATCCGCCTTCTCCCTGTCGGAGGATATCCACGTGTCCGTGGCCCAGGCCAAGGAGTATATGGAGAAGTATTTCGAGCACTACTCCGGCGTGCGCGCCTATATGGACCGGGTGGTGGCCCAGGGCCGGGAGGACGGCTATGTGTCCACCCTGTACGGGCGGCGGCGCTGGCTGCCTGAGCTGAAGAGCTCCAACTTCAACACCCGCTCCTTCGGGGAGCGGGTGGCCCTGAACATGCCCATACAGGGTACGGCGGCGGACATCATCAAGCTGGCCATGATTAAGGTGGACGGGCGGCTCCGGGCGGAGGGTCTGGAGGCCCGGCTGGTGCTCCAGGTTCACGACGAGCTCATCGTGGAGTGCCCCGAGGGGGAGGCGGACCGGGTCCGCGCCCTGCTCCAGGAGGAGATGGAGGGGGTGGCGGCGCTGGCGGTTCCCCTGGTGGCCGACGCCAACGCGGGCCGCACCTGGGCGGAGTGCCACTGACCGCTTATCCATCCGAAGCGGCCGCCTATCCCCCTTTTGCTGCGGCGAAAAATCGGATTTGTTACACTCAAGATGGCCTGTCGCGCCCAAATGAAAAGGAGGTCATTTTGATGAAAAACCGCGCCAATCAAATCCTGCTTGCCGCCGCCCTCGCCGCCGCTGCCCTGTACGCCTTTGTGATGCTGTGCTGGGTGGGCGCCGTTCCCGTGCGCGATCCTGAGCTGTGGATGACCCTGGGCTTTTTCTTCCACGCCGTGCCCTGCTTTTTTCTCCAGCTTCTGGTCTGCCGGACGGCGAAACGGCCCTTGCCCCGCCTCATCCCCGTCCTTCTGCTGCTGGCCGCGGCAGCCCTGCTTGCCGCGGGTCTGTACAACGCCTCCGGCTTGGATATCCTGGGCTGGGGCGTCCTGCTTCTGCTGTGCATTGCCCCGGCGGCGGGCTATGGGCTGGCCTGGTCTGTTTACGGCGTTCAGTACCTGATAAGACAATGGAAAGGAGCTTCTATATGAGCTTATTTGACACCTTTGACCCCGATTCTACAGAGATCATCTCTCCTTCCTCTACGCACCCACCCTTGGACGGCTTCCCGGAAACCATCGTCATGACCTTTCAGGACGAGACCTTCCGGGTGTTGGAGCGCCTCTGCCCCACGGAAGTCATTGCCAACCATCGCGCGGGCCGGGACATCCCCATCTACCGATTGCGCTGGAACGGGCGGAGCATCGGCATATGCCAGACCCTCCTGGGCGGCGCGGGCACGGCGGGGCTGTTGGAAGAAACGCTGGCCATGGGGGCGAAAAAAGTTCTCCTGTATGGCTCCTGCGGGGTGCTGGACTCCGCCCTGGTGGCCGGGCACTTCATCCTGCCCACCCAGGCCTACCGGGACGAGGGCGCCAGCTACCACTACCTGCCTGTCAGCGATTACGTGGATATCCCCACCGCCCAGCGGCTGGGGGAGGTCTTCGACGAACTGCGCCTGCCCTACGTGAAGGGCCGGGTGTGGACCACCGACGCCTTCTACCGGGAGACCAGGACCAACATGGAAAAGCGGAAGGCGGACGGCTGTCTCGCCGTGGACATGGAGTGCGCCTCCGCCATGGCGGTGGGACAGTTCCGGGGCGCGGAGGTCTACCAGTTCCTCTACGCCGAGGACAGCCTGGACGGGGACGCCTGGGACCGGCGCACCATGGGTGCGGTGCCCGCGTCGGTCTACGAGAAGTACCTCCGGGTGGCGTTAGAGGCAGCGTCCCGCCTGTAGGTGCGGGCATTGTCCCCCCGCCCTTGCCGGGAGCCCGTTTCCCTGCGGGCGCACAATGTGCGCCCCTACAAAATGGAGTCAGGCGGGCGATACCTGCCCCTGCACAAAACGGCTTTACGAATTGGAGGCGCCGCCCCGTGCGTTACCGCATTGTCCCCATGACAACCGAACACCTGCCCCAAATCGCGGCGCTGGAAAAGCGCTGCTTTCCCGCCGACCCCTGGAGCAAAACTGTGTTTGAGGCCGCACTGGACAGCCCCAACACCGCCGTCCTGCTGGCCCAGGGGGAGGACGGCGGAATTTGGGGCTACGCCGTGCTGTCCGCGGTGCTGGACGAGGGCAATCTGGACAACATCGCCGCGGCCCCGGAGTTCCGGCGGATGGGGGTGGCGGACGCGCTGCTGAGCGCGCTCACCGCCTTTGGCAGGGAGCACCTGTCCGTGCTCACGCTGGAGGTGCGCTCCTCCAACACCCCCGCCATCGCCCTGTACGAAAAGCACGGCTTCGCCGCCGTGGGGCGGCGGAAAAACTACTACAGCGCCCCAAAGGAGGACGCGATTCTGATGACCTTGGAGTTTGATCATGGAACTGAAACGGCTGAATAAGGAGGAGCTCGCCGCCCTCTACCAAAACGAGATGACCGCCGACTTCCCCCACGCGGAGCTGAAGCCCTTAGCCGCCATGCTGCGGCTGATGGACCTGGGCCGGTACGATCCCCTGATGGTGCGGTCGGGCGGCGAGACCGTGGGGTATGCCATGCTGTGGCTCACCCGGGACCGGGCGGGAGCCCTGCTGGAGTATTTCGGCGTTCTGCGGGGGAAGCGGAACGCCGGGCTGGGCGCCAAAATTCTGGAGCTGCTGGCGGAACGTTACGGCCAGCTTTTCGGCGAGGCCGAGGTTCCCGGAGAGGACGCCTCCCCCGAGGAAAACGGCCTGCGCCGCCGCCGGATCGCCTTCTATGAGCGCAACGGCTTCCGGGTGCTGGACTACCAGTGCGCCCTGTTCGGGGTGCGGTTCCACTGTCTCTACCGGGGCCCGGAGGCCGACGACCGAAGGGTGGAGGCCCTCCACCGGGGGGTATACGCGGAGTATTTTTCCCCCATGCATATGCAGCGGTATATCCAGCTCCCCCTGCGGCCGGGAGAGGCGGTGAAGCCCGCCCCCGAGTGGGTGGAGGAGGCGTTCCCCGCCCTGGTGGAATACGAGGAAAGCCGGGAGGCGGAGGCCGTGGCGCTCATCCAGGGCTTTTGGCTGGCCCACAACCATTATCGCCAAACAGAGGAGGAGGCAAAGGCCGATCTGACCGCCTGGAGCGGGCGGGGGCACAAGCTGTACTTTGTCACCCTGGGGGACGCTGCCGTGGGCCTGCTCCACCTGGGCAGCCGGGGCGGGGAGATCGACTGGCTGGAGGACCTGTTCATTCTGCCGGAGCTCCAGGGGCGGGGCATCGGCAGTCAGGCCATCCGTCTGGCGGAGGCCATGGTGCGGCAGTATTCCCAGTCCATGTACATCGAGGCGGCGGCCCGGAACGGGCGGGCCATCCGGCTGTACCGCCGCCTGGGCTATGACTGCCTGAACACTGTCACCATCCGTAAGGATTTCCCCGGCTATGATTACGACGTGACGCGGACGGAGCGGGTCTATGGGGAGCGGTTTGAGATCAGAAAGGATAAGAAAGAAGATGAGGCTTGACACGGAGCTGGCCGGGGCGCGGGTGTACCTTCGGAACCACCGCCCCGATGACCTGGACTTCTCCGCCGGGATGTGGCTGGATGAGGAAAACGGGCGGTATCTCAGCGACCCGGACCGGGGCCATGTGGACGCCCCCTTCCAACGGGCGCTGGACACCCTCCAGGACAGCGGGTTGGGCTACTACCTCACCGCCTGCCTGAACGGGACGGGGGAGCGGGTGGGCACCTGCTGCGTATTCCCGGACCAGAGCCGGGAGGAATACGACATCGGCTACTGCGTCCACAAAAGCCGCTGGGGCCAGGGCTTTGGCAGGGAGATTGTGGAGCTGGCCGCGGACTGGGCCCGGGCGCAGGGCGGAAAGCGGATGACCGCAGAGGTGGCCGACGGCAATCTCCCCTCCCGAAAGCTGCTGGAGGCGTGCGGCTTTCGGATAGAGCGGGCGTCTGAATTTGAAAAATATCACATGGACGTCCGCTTCAAAAGCCATATTTACCGGCTGGACCTGGAACCGGGGAGAAAAGCCGTAAGCGTGGCTCTGGGGAAGCGCACCGCCGAAACCGCCGCCGTCTTCTTTGAAAAAACCAACAGCGAGGCCATTCGGAAATTCCTTCCCATGAAGGCCCAGACGGCGGAGGAGGCGGCGGAGGATTTTTACGCCTCCCAGCGCCCGGACGCGGCCAGCTTCGGGCGGACCATTTGGGCAGAGGGGCGGCACGTGGGCGACGTGTGGTGCTATTGCATTGACCCGGAAGCCGCGCCCAACGCCATGGTGAGCTATTGTATTTTTGAACGGGCGCTGTGGGGGCGCGGCGCGGCGTCCAAAGCCCTGGGGCTGTTCCTGGCGGAGATCGTCCCCAAGTTCGGCCTCAAAACCGTGGGCGCGTTCACCTACGCGGACAACCGCCCCTCTGTCCGGGTGCTGGAGAAAAACGGCTTCCGACTGGCGGAGGAGTTCATGGAGGGCGGCAGGGCCTCCCAATACTTTGAATGCCACACAGAAAGCGTGATCATATGAATATTCTCGCCTTTGAATCCTCCTGTGACGAGACCGCCGCCGCCGTGGTGCGGGACGGCCGCACGGTGCTGTCCTCTGTGATCGCCTCGTCGGCAGACATGCACGCCGTCTACGGCGGCGTGGTGCCGGAAATCGCCTCCCGAAAGCATGTGGAGGCCATCTCCGGGCTGGCGGACGAGGCCCTGCGGCTGGCGGAGCTGTCAAAAAAAGAAATTGACGCGGTGGCGGTGACCTACGCCCCCGGCCTCATCGGGGCCCTGCTGGTGGGGGTGTCCTTCGCCAAGTCCGCCGCCTTCGGGCTGGGGGTTCCTCTCATCCCCGTCCACCACGTCCGGGGGCACATCGCCGCCAACTACATCGCCCACCCCGACCTGGAGCCCCCCTTTTTGTGCCTGTGCGTGTCCGGCGGCACCACCGCCATTGTGGACGTGCGGGACTATACGCAATTCACGGTGCTGGGCTCCACCAGAGACGACGCGGCGGGGGAGTGCTTCGACAAAACCGCCCGTGTGCTGGGGCTGGGCTACCCCGGCGGCGGGCCCATGGACAAAATGGCTCAGGGAGGCAGCGACACCGCCTTTCTATTCCCTCAGGCCCACGTGGCCGGCCACCCGCTGGACATGTCCTTCTCGGGGCTGAAAACGGCGGCGCTCAACACCATCCACAACGCCCGGCAGAAGGGCGAAACGCTGAACCTCCACGACCTGGCGGCCTCCTTCGCCGCCGCCGTGTCCGGCGCCCTCGTTCCCCGGGTGATGGAGGCTGACGCCCTCACCGGCTACCACAAAATCGCCGTGGCCGGGGGCGTGGCCGCCAACAGCCGCATCCGGGCGGATTTGGAGTCCGCCTGCGCCCAGGCCGGCGCCAAGCTGTGGCTCCCACCCCTGGCCCTGTGCGGCGACAACGCCGCCATGATCGGCAGCCAGGGCTATTACGAGTACCTGGCGGGGCATACCGCCGGGTGGGAATTGAACGCAAGGGCGAGCCTGGATATCTCCAAAGGGTAATATTTGTTATTATGTAAACCATTGCGGCGCTTTAGCCTGTGATAAAACTAAGGTTTGGCGCTGTGCATAAATATGTAAGTTTCCCCAAACCGGTTGAGTTCCTAAGCGTTCAGGCTGTTGAAAACCTTGTGGAAGCTGTGGATAACTCTCCGTATCAGGAGTTATGACCGCAATTATGAAAACCAGAATATGAGGAGGACACGCCATGAAGACCGACATTGAGATCGCCCAGGGCGCCCAGATGCTGCCCATCAGCCAGGTGGCCGCCCGCGCGGGCATCGACGAGGCCCTGCTGGAGCACTATGGCCGGGTGAAGGCCAAGATCGACACCGCTCCCCTGCGCGCCCGCCCCCGGAAGGGTAAGCTGATCCTGGTCACCGCCATCAACCCCACTCCCGCCGGAGAGGGCAAAACCACCACCAGCGTGGGGCTGGCGGACGCGCTGGCCAGGCTGGACAAAAACGTGCTGCTGTGCCTGCGGGAGCCCTCCCTGGGCCCGGTGTTCGGGGTGAAGGGGGGCGCCGCCGGGGGCGGCTATGCCCAGGTGGTGCCCATGGAGGACATCAACCTCCACTTCACCGGCGACTTCCACGCCATCGGCGCGGCCAACAACCTGCTGGCCGCCATGCTGGACAACCACATTCAACAGGGCAACGCCCTGGGCATCGACGGGAAGAGCATCACCTGGCGGCGGTGCGTAGACATGAACGACCGCCAGCTGCGCAGCATTGTGGACGGCCTGGGCGGCCGGATGCAGGGCGTGCCCCGGGAGGACGGCTTCGACATCACCGTGGCCTCCGAGGTCATGGCGGTGCTGTGCCTGGCCTCCGGTTTGAAGGACCTGAAGGAACGGCTGGCCCGAATCATCGTGGGCTACACCTATGGCGGCAGGCCGGTGACCGCCGCCGATCTGAAGGCTCAGGGAGCCATGGCCGCCCTGCTGAAGGACGCCATCAAGCCCAATCTGGTCCAGACCCTGGAGAACACCCCCGCCCTGGTCCACGGCGGGCCCTTCGCCAATATCGCCCACGGCTGCAACTCCGTGTCCGCCACCGACACCGCCCTGAAGCTGGCGGACTACGTGGTGACCGAGGCGGGCTTCGGCGCGGACCTGGGTGCGGAAAAATTCCTGGACATCAAGTGCCGGGCGGCGGGGATGGACCCCAGCGCGGTGGTCGTTGTGGCCACGGTGAAGGCGCTGAAGTACAACGGCGGCGTCCCCAAGGCCGAGCTGGGCGCGGAGAACCTGGAGGCCCTGGAGCGCGGCCTGCCCAACCTCCTGAAGCATGTGGAGAACATCACCCAGGTGTACGGCCTGCCCTGCGTGGTGGCCATCAACCGTTTTGTCAACGACACCGCCGCCGAGCTGTCCCTCGTCCGGGACAAGTGCCGGGAGCTGGGGGTGAACGTGGCCCTGTCCGAGGTGTGGGGCAAGGGCGGCGAGGGCGGCCTGGAGCTGGCACAGGAGGTGCTCCGGCTGTGCGGGCAGCCCCATGACTTCCGCTTCGCCTACGAGCTGGACCGCCCCCTGCGGGAGAAAATCGAAACCATCGTCAGGCGGGTGTACGGCGGCGCGGGGGTGAGCTATTCCTCCGCCGCCGCCAAGGAGCTGGACCGGCTGGAGGCCATGGGCTTCGGCGGCCTGCCGGTGTGCATGGCCAAGACCCAGTACTCCCTGTCCGACGATCCGGCCAAGCTGGGCAGGCCGGAGGGCTTCACCGTCTCCGTGTCCAAGGTAAAGGTGTCCGCCGGGGCGGGCTTCGTGGTGGTGCAGACCGGGGATATCATGACCATGCCGGGGCTTCCCAAATCGCCCGCCGCGGAGAAGATCGACGTGGACGAAAACGGGGTCGTCTCCGGGCTGTTCTGAGTCCGCTTCCCCGTTGCGTTCCCACGGGCGCTGTGGTATAATGCCCTCTGCCATGTTCCGATCATCAAGGAAATGAGTTGATTTGAGTTGACCATTATCATAGCGGGCGGCGGAAAGGTGGGCGCCACCCTGGCAGAGCATCTGGCGGACGAGGGGCACAACGTCACCATTGTGGACGTGTCCGGCTCCACCCTGGACCGCCTGTCCAACCAGCTGGACGTGATGTGCCTGAGGGGAAACTGCGTCTCCCGGGACGTGCTGCTGGAGGCGGGGGCCAAGGACACCGACGTGCTCATCGCCGCCACCGCCTCCGACGAGATCAATCTGCTGTGCTGTCACTGCGCCCGCAACATCGGCGTGGCCTACACCGTGGCCCGCGTCCGGGGAAACGAGTACGTCAGGGAGCTGGACACCCTGAAAAATGATCTGGGCATCACCATGCTCATCAACCCGGAGCTCACCGCCGCCACCGAGATTTCCCGGCTGCTGCGCTTTCCCAGCGCCGCCAACATCGACTCCTTCGCCAGGGGACGGGTGGAGCTGGTGTCCTTTACCGTCCAGGAGGGGGATTTTTTGGCGGGCCGCACCCTGGCCGCCCTGTCCTCCAAAATCCAGGGCCTGCCCATGCTGCTGTGCGCCGTGGAGCGGGGGGACGAGGTATTCATCCCCAACGGCGCATCCCAGCTGAGGGTGGGCGACCGGGTGTCCATCGCGGGCACCCCCAACGGCATCCATCAGTTCTTCAAGCTGCTGGGCCGGCAGACCCACCGCATCCGCTCGGTGTTCATCATCGGCGGCGGGCGCATCGCCTTCTATCTGCTGCTCCAGCTGGAGCGGCTGGGCATGAGCTGCAAGGTGGTGGAAAAGGGGGAGGAGCGGTGCCGCACGCTGGCGGAGGAGTTCCCCCACAGCCTGGTCATCCACGGCGACGGCACCGACCCGGAGCTGCTCAACGAGGAGCGCATGGCGTCCAGCGACGCCTTTGTGGCCCTCACCGACCGGGACGAGGACAACCTCATTATCTCCCTCTACGCCCACCAGGCGGGGGTGCCCAAGGTGGTGGCCAAGTCCAGCCGCCAGAATTACACCGCCATCGCCCGGTCCGCCGGGGTGGAGTCGGTGGTGTCCCCCAAGCTTGCCACCGCCGGACTCATCCTCCGCTTCATCCGGGGCCTGCAAAACTCCAAGGGCGCCGTGATGAACGCCCTGTACCGCATCGCCGGGGGCAAGGCCGAGGCCATGGAGTTCCTGGTCTCCCCGGCCACCCGGAACCTGCACGTGCCCCTGAAGGAGCTGAAGCTCCGGCGGGGGGTGCTGGTGGCGGTGATCGTCCGGGGGGGCAAGGTCATCATCCCGGAGGGCTCCACCTGCCTGGAGCAGGGGGACGACGTGATCATCGTGGCCCGGGACAGCGGCATTCTGGACCTCAACGACATCTACGCCGACAGCGGCCTGGGCGCGGGAGGCTGACGGCATGAATTTCAAACTGGTGCTGCGCATCACGGGCCTGTCCCTGCTCATTGAGGCGGCCTCCATGCTGGTCCCCATGGCGGTGGCCCTGGCCTACGGGGAGAGCCCCGTCCCCTTTCTGTGCGCCATCCTGCTGATTCTGGCGTCCGCCGCCGTGCCGGTGTTCCTTCTCCGGCCCAAGCCGGACTTCTTCGCCCGGGAGGGCTTCTTCACCGTGGGCCTGATCTGGGTGCTGTTCGGCATATTCGGGGCGCTGCCCTTCTGGTTTTCCGGGCAGTTCGGACCCTTCATCGACTGCTTTTTTGAGACCATCTCCGGCTTTACCACCACCGGGGCCACCATCCTCACCGCCATCGAGGGGCTCCCCATGGGTCTGCTGTTCTGGCGGTCCTTCACCCACTGGCTGGGAGGCATGGGGGTGCTGATTCTCACCGCCGCCCTGCTGCCCTTTTTGGGCATCAGCTCCAATTTTCTGATTCGGGCGGAGAGCCCCGGACCCGTGAAAAGCAAGCTGGTCCCCCGGGCCTCCCAGTCCTCCAAAATCCTGTACACAATCTATCTGGCCCTCACCGTGCTGGAGATTCTGCTGCTGCGGGCGGCGGGAATGAACTGGTACGACGCCGTCACCCACGCCATGTCCACCGCGGGCACCGGCGGATTTTCCAGCCGGAACGCCTCGGTGGGCGCCTTTGGAAGCCCCGCCATCGAGATCATCATCACGGTGTTCATGTTGCTGTTCTCCGTCAACTTCTCCGTGTACTTTCTCATCCTCACCGGCAAGGCCCGGCAGGCCCTCAAAAGCGACGAGCTGCGGTTTTTCCTCATCATGGTGGCGGTGTCCGTGGGCGCCATCGCCTGGAACATCCGGGATGTCTACGAGACGGCGGGGGACTGCGTCCGCTACGCCGCCTTCCAGGTGTCGTCCATCGTGTCCACCACCGGCTTCTCCTCCGACAACTACGACCTGTGGCCGGAGTTCTCCAAAATGCTGCTGGTGGTGCTCACCTTTATCGGGGCCTGCGGCGGCTCCACCGGCGGCGGCATCAAGTGCGGGCGCATCCTGATCCTTGTCCGCTCCGCCGCCCGGGAGGTGCGCTCCATCGTCCACCCCAGGGCGGTGTCCGTGGTCCGGCTGGACGGGGCCGCCGTCAGCGAGAGCGCCGTGCGCACCGCCCAGTGCTATTTCATCGCAAACCTGTTTCTGGTGTTCGGCATGGCCATCGTGGTGGGGCTGGACAACTTCTCCTTCGGCACCACCCTCACCGCCGTCATCACCTGCGTCAGCAACGTGGGCCCCGGCCTGGAGCTGGTGGGCCCGGCGGGGAATTTCTCCGCCTTCTCCGTGCTGAGCAAGCTGGTGCTGTCCTTCGCCATGATCCTGGGCCGGCTGGAGATGTTCCCCATCCTGGTGCTGTTCAGCCGCACCGCCTGGAAGCGCTCCTGAGCGTTCCGCCGCGCCGCGTTCCCTTTCAAAACGGGAGGGAGGCCGTCCGCTCCAACGGGAGCGAACCGCCTCCTCCTGTTTTTATTGCCGGACGGACCCGGCCGGCCGCCGACACGCCTGAACCGCGTCTCCTCCAAAAAGCCTCCCGCCGCGCCCGGATTTTTTGTGAAAATCGTTTTTGCAATTTTTCATCTTCAGTCTTGCAAAATTCACTTTAACGGTGTAAAATAGTGCATTGTAATCAAGCCCCACTTTCAAGGAAGAAAGGATGCTGAAAACCATGTCCATCAAAAACGCTTACCTGCTGTCCGTGCTGGACGGCCTGAAGAAAAAGAGCGCCCACGAGCCCGAATTCCTCCAGGCCGTGGAGGAAGTGCTGGAGTCCCTGGAGCCCGTGGTGGAGGCCGACCCCCGCTACGAGCGGCAGAACATCATCGGCCGCATCGTGGAGCCCGAGCGCGTCGTCATGTTCCGGGTGCCCTGGGTGGACGATTCCGGCAAGGTCCAGGTGAACCGGGGCTACCGGGTGCAGTTCAACTCCGCCATCGGTCCCTATAAGGGCGGTCTGCGGTTCCACCCCACCGTCAACCTGTCCGTCATCAAGTTCCTGGGCTTTGAGCAGATCTTCAAGAACTCCCTCACCACCCTGCCCATGGGCGGCGGCAAGGGCGGCTCCGACTTCGACCCCAAGGGCAAGAGCGATGGGGAGGTCATGCGGTTCTGCCAGTCCTTTATGACGGAATTGCAGCGCCACATCGGCCCGGACACCGACGTGCCCGCCGGCGACATCGGCGTGGGCGCCCGGGAGATCGGCTTCCTCTTCGGCCAGTACAAGAAGATCCGGGACGAGTTCACCGGAGTGCTCACCGGCAAGGGGCTGAGCTACGGCGGCTCCCTGGCCCGCACCGAGGCCACCGGCTTCGGCCTGTGCTACTTTGCCGACGCCCAGCTCCGGGACAACGGCCAGTCCTTCCAGGGCAAGCGGGTGGTCGTCTCCGGCTCCGGCAACGTGGCCATCTACGCCAACCAGAAGTGCGCCCAGCTGGGGGGCAAGGTGGTGGCCATGTCCGATTCCAACGGCTATATTGTGGATGAAAACGGCATCGACTATCAGGTGATCAAGGAGATCAAGGAGGTCAAGCGGGCCCGCATCAAGACCTATCTGGACTACGTCCCCTCCGCCAAGTACGTGGAGGGCTGCTCGGGCATCTGGACCGTCCCCTGCGACATCGCCCTGCCCTGCGCCACTCAGAATGAGATCGACGAGGCCAGCGCCAAGGCCCTCATCGCCAACGGCTGCATGGGTGTGTTTGAGGGGGCCAATATGCCCTCCACCCCCGGCGCCATCGCCGCCTATCAGGCCGCGGGCATCCTGTTCGCCCCCGCCAAGGCGTCCAACGCCGGCGGCGTGGCCACCTCCGGCCTGGAGATGAGCCAGAACAGCGAGCGTCTGAGCTGGACCTTTGAGGAAGTGGACGCCAAGCTGAAGGGCATCATGGAGGGCATCTACGCCGCCTGCGCCGCCGCCGCCGAGAAGTACGGCATGAAGGGCAACATTCAGGCGGGGGCCAACATCGCCGGCTTCCTGAAGGTGGCCGACGCCATGCTGTGGCAGGGAATTTAAGAAACGCGAGCTTAGACGCGCCGCCCCGGATGGACCGGAGCGAGGGCAAAAGCCCAGGGCCGCGCAGCGGGCCGGGTTTTGCCCGAGACGGAGGGAAGCCGGGGCGAGTGCGCGCCCAAAGCGAGCGTGACAACATCGAAGCGCGAGCTTAGGCGCGCCGCCCCGGATGGACCGGAGCGAGGGCAAAAGCCCAGGGCCGCGCAGCGGGCCGGGTTTTGCCCGAGACGGAGGGAAGCCGGGGCGAGAAGCGCGCCCAAAGCGAGCGTGACAACATCGAAGCGCAAGGTCATAACCCCGCCCACCAGGCCCCCCGGAGCTCCGGCGGGGCCTTTTCCCTTGCCAGCGGACCCGCCGTATGCTATACTTTTCCCGATCAAATAGAAAAGAGGCGCTTGATATGGACTACGCGGCAGAATCACTGCGGCTCCACTACCAATGGCGGGGCAAGCTGGACACGGTGCCCAAAATGGAGGTTAAGGACCGGCAGTCCCTCTCCCTGGCCTATACCCCCGGGGTGGCCCAACCATGCCTGGAGATCAAAAAGGACCCCGGCAAGAGCTACGAGCTCACCGGCCGGTGGAACACCGTGGCCGTGGTCACAGACGGCACCGCCGTGCTGGGCCTGGGAGACATCGGCCCAGAGGCCGGTATGCCCGTGATGGAGGGCAAATGCGTGCTGTTCAAGGCCTTCGGCGGAGTAAACGCCGTGCCGCTGTGCGTGCGCTCCAAGGATGTGGATGAGATCGTCAACACCGTGGCCCTGCTGGCCGGGTCCTTCGGCGGGGTGAACCTGGAGGATATCTCCGCCCCCCGCTGCTTTGAGATCGAGCGGAAACTGAAGGAGCGATGCGACATCCCGATTTTCCATGACGACCAGCACGGCACCGCCATCATCGTGGCGGCGGCGCTGACCAACGCGCTGAAAATCGTCGGAAAGCGGCTGGACGGGGTAAAGCTTGTCCTGTCCGGGGCGGGCGCCGCCGGAACCGCCATTTTCAAGCTGCTATGGTCCATAGGCCTGCGCCACGCGGTGCTGTGCGACATCAAGGGGATCGTCTATCCGGGGCGGCCCGATCTGGCGGGCGACCCGGTCCTGGCCCAGCTGGCAGATATGACAAAGCCCGCCCCCACCCGGGGCGGGCTGGCGGAGGCCGTGAGGGGAGCGGACGTGTTCATCGGCGTGTCCGCGCCGGGCATCGTCACCCAGGATATGGTGCGCTCCATGGCCCCCCGCCCCATCCTGTTTCCCATGGCCAACCCCACCCCCGAGATCATGCCAGACCTGGCAAAAGCCGCCGGCGCGGCGGTGGTGGGCACCGGCCGCAGCGACTTCCCCAACCAGATCAACAACGTGCTGGCCTTCCCCGGGGTGTTCCGGGGGGCCTTCGACGTGCGGGCCTCCGACATCAACGAGGAGATGAAACGCGCCGCCGTCCGGGCGCTGGCCGGTCTGGTGGACCCGTCGGAGTTGTCCCCCGACTACATCATCCCCGCCGCCTTTGATGAGCGGGTGTGCCCCGCCGTGGCCCAGGCCGTGGCGGAGGCCGCGCGGAGCAGCGGCGCGGCCCGGGCGTAACTGAATATGCCTCTGCGCGGAGCGCGCCGGATCATCCGGCGCGCTCCGCGTTTTCCCCGTCCGCCTCCATCAGCTCCACCACCGTCCGGGCGTACAGCCGCGCGGCGGTGACGGCCTCGTTCAGCGTGTTTCCATGGGTGCCCACCTCCACCAGCAGCATCCCCGTGGACAGGTGCTGGTTGAACCGGGTGGGCCGCAGCACCAGCGGCCGGGCCAGAGTGGACCACTTATCGCTCAGCGCCGCCTGGATATTCAGCGCCAGCGCCAGATTCACCTTCCAGTTGGGGTGGACCTGGCCGGTGGCGTCGCTGCCCAGCACCATCATCACCTGGGCGCAGCCGTCCACCGTCCCCGCCACCACCTTGTATATGGTGCCGTCGCTGGCCACCAGGGCGTCCCGGTGGACGTCCAGCGCCAGCACGATGGAGGGGTATTTTTTCAAATTTTCCGCCACGCCCTCCACCGAGCGGACATAGGCCTCGTTGTAGCTGGGGTAGTCGTACAGCGTGGTGTCGTGGACCACGCCGATGCCCGCCGCCTCAAACACCGCCTTCATCTCCTCCCCCACCCGGACCATGTTGTAGTTGGTGTCCAGGGTGCGGTGGTCTCCGCTGGGCTCGTACACATCCGTCCCCTCCATGGTGTAGGACTCGGTGGCGTGGGAGTGATAGATCAGCACCTTGGGCCCCTCCCCCGTCCCCGACAGCTGGGGGGCGTTGCCGATGAGGGCGGGGATGTCGATGGCGTAGTCGGTATGATTGTAAAGAGACACGTTCTCCCACGTGACATACTTGGCGGAGGTCCCCGCCACCATGGTCCGGGGGATGATGCCCTCCTGGGGCGCGGCGGTGGGGACGGGTTCGCTGGGTTCCTCGTCCTCCCCGGCGGGGTCCAGCTCAAGCAGGTCGCCGCTCTCCTCCGGCGGCGGGCCGGAGGGCTCCGGCTCCCGAGAGGGCGGAACCGCCTTCAGCAGGGAGGACTGGGCAAGCACCAGCCTGTCCCAGCCGGTCAGGCCGTCCCGGCTGTCCTCCAGCCCCAGCTCCGCCGACAGCAGGGCCAGGGAAACCTGGGCGCTGCCCGCCAGCTCCCGCAGGTCCTCCAGGGCGGCGGCGGGGTCCCCCACCAGCCAGGCCAGCCACAGCGCCAGCGACCCCACCAGCGCCGCCGCCCCCACCCGCAGCCCGCGGGCCCAGGGCCGGGTTGTCCTCTTCTTTCGCATACGCTTCACCTCCCTGCATGGTATGCGGCGGCAGCGCCAATTAGACCCTTGACAGCGGAAGTTTAACGAGTTATAATAAGTGAGAAAAGTATAACTAATAGGAGGAATTGAAATGAAGCTGAAATTGCCCAGGGATCAATTCCTGAGCACCGTGCGGGTGGGGGACAAGGGCCAGATCGTCATCCCCAAGGAGGTGCGGGACCTGTTCGAGATCGAACCGGGGGACAGCCTGCTGCTGATGGCGGACAGGAAGCGGGGCATCGCCATCGTGGGCTTTGACGGCATGATGGATTTTATGGACGAGTCGCTCCGCCAGGGCCGGGAGGCCCAGCGGGAACAGGAGGAGGAGTGTAAATGAACGCCATTGAGATCACAGGCCTCACCAAGGAGTACGCCGGCCGCAGGGTGGTGGACAAGCTGGAGCTGTCCGTCCCGGCGGGGGAGCTGTTCGCCCTGCTGGGGGTGAACGGGGCGGGCAAGTCCACCACTATCAAAATGCTGTCCTGCCTCACCGCGCCCACGCAGGGGGACGCCCGGCTCATGGGACACAGCGTGACAAAGGACAGCCATCAGGCCAAGGAGATTCTGGCGGTCTCTCCCCAGGAGACCGCCGTCGCCCCCAACCTCACCGCCGCCGAGAATCTGGAGCTGATGGCGGGCATCTACGGCCGTCCCAGGCAGCTCGCGGCCCAGGTTCAGGCCCAGCTGGGGCTGGACCGGTGGGGCGGGACCAGGGCCAAAAACCTGTCCGGCGGCTGGCAGAGGCGGCTGTCCATCGCCATGGCCCTGGTGTCCCAGCCGGAGATACTGTTTCTGGACGAGCCCACCCTGGGGCTGGACGTGCTGGCCCGGCGGGAGCTGTGGTCGGTAATCCGGGGGCTCAAGGGGCGCACCGCCATGATTCTGACCACCCACTATCTGGAGGAGGCGGAGGCGCTGGCGGACCGCATCGGCGTCATGAACGCCGGACGGCTCCGGGCGGTGGGAACGGCGGAGGAGCTGAAGGCCCTGGCGGGCTGCCAGAGCTTTGAGGACGCCTTTGTGGCGCTGGCGGGAGAGGAGGCGGCGTCATGAGAGCGGCCGCGTTTGCCAAGCGGAACCTCAAGGAGCTGCTCCGGGACCCGCTGACCCTGTTCTTCGGCCTGGGCTTCCCCATGGCGCTGCTGGGTCTGATGACCCTGATTCAGCGCAACATCCCGGTACACATTTTCGAGCTGGATACCCTTGCCCCGGGCATGGCCCTGTTCGGGCTCACCTTTATGGCCCTGTTTTCCGGCCTGCTGCTGGCCAAGGACCGTTCCTCCGCCCTCCTGGCCCGGCTGACCGCCTCTCCCATGACCGCCGCCGACTTTCTGCTGGGCTACCTGCTCCCCATGCTGCCCATGGCTGCGGGACAGACCGCCGTCTGTCTGGCGGCGGCGGTGGCTCTGGGCCTGCCCCCTAGCTGGAATCTTCTGGCCGCGGCGGCCTCCCTCCTCCCCTCCGCCCTGCTGTTCATCGCCCTGGGCCTGCTGTGCGGAACCCTGTTCAACGACAAGCAGGTGGGCGGCATGTGCGGAGCGCTGCTCACCAACGTGACGGCGTTTCTGGCGGGGATCTGGTTCGACCTCTCTCTTTTGGGCGGACCCCTTCACGCCGCGGCCTACTTCCTCCCCTTTGCCCACGGCGCGGACGCCGCCAAGGCCGCCCTGGCCGGGGACTGGGCCGCCCTGCCGGTCCATCTGCTGTGGGTGTCCGCCTGGGCGGCGGCGGTCATGGCGCTGGCCGTCCTCCTGTTCCGGCGGCGGCTGACGGAGCGGTGAGCAGACCTCAATTGCTCCCACAATCTGACAAAAACAGGAAGGCATTCAGGGTTGAAATCTCTCCCCTTCTGTGTTAATATGGAAACCACAAACGGAGGGCCCCCGGCCCTTCCTAAAAAGGAAAGGTGAAATCGTTATGGGTTTCTTTGGTATGCAGAAGGTGGATTCCCCGGCGGACGTCCCCGCCCTTCCCAAGGAGGAGCCGGCGGCCGCCCCCGCCGCCCCCCGGGCAGGCAGCACCGTCGTGGCCCAGGGCATTACATTTTCCGGCATTCTCCGGGGCGAGGGCGTGGTCCAGGTGGAGGGCGTCGTGGAGGGCGAGTTCGACCTCACCGGCGCGGTGATCGTGGCGGAATCCGGCCTGATCCGGGGCCCTGTGGCCGCTGACGTGGTCCGGGTGGCGGGCCGGGTGGAGGGCAACGTCCACGCCCGGGAGCACATGCGCCTGGAGTCCACAGGCAGCCTGGACGGCGACGTGACCACCGCCTCTCTGGTGGTGGAGGACGGCGGCATTCTCAACGGCCGGTGCACCACCGTAAAGCCTCAGCCCGCCCTGGAGCCGGAGCTTCAGACGGTCCGGGGCCCCGGCGAGCTGAAGTTCGGCCCAGAGTTTGACCTGGACGAGGAGCAATAAAGCGAAAAGCGCCCCCATCCCGACGGATGGGGGCGCTTTTGTTCAAAGGATCAATTGTATGGGGTCCTCGGGCCGCTCCCCCGCCAGGGGGAGGGTGACAATGGCCTTGAACAGGTCGCCGTCGATGCCGATCTCAAACGTCCCCCGCTGGAGCTCCGTCAGCGACTGGGCGATGGACAGCCCAAGGCCGCTGCCCGCCTGGTTGCGGGATTCGTCCCCCCGGACAAACCGCTCCATCAGCCGCTCGGCGGGCACGTCCAGCGGGTCCCGGGAGATGTTTTTCACCGACAGCACCGCCTGCTCTCCGCTGCGCCTCAGGTCCACATAGACCCGGGTTCCCGGCAGGGCGTATTTGGCGCAGTTGGTCAGCAGGTTGTCCAGCACCCGCCACAGGTGCCGCCCGTCCGCCTCCACCCACAGCGGCTCGCCGGGCAGGGTGCGGATCACCGTCAGCCGCTGGGCCTCCAGCCGCTCGCCGCACTCGGCCAGGGCCTGGTCGGTGAGCTGGGCCCAGTCCAGCCGCTCCCAGTTCACCGTCAGGTTGCCGGTGGACGCCTTGGACGCCTCCACCAGGTCCTCGGTGAGCTTTTTCAGCCGCTGGCTCTTCCGGTCCAGCACCTCGATATACTCCGCCGCCTTGGGGTTGTCGATGTCCTCCTTTTTCAGCAGGTCCACATAGTTGATGATGGAGGTCAGCGGCGTTTTCAGGTCATGGGACACGTTGGTAATGAGCTCCGCCTTGAAGTGCTCGCTCTTCACCCGCTCGTCCACCGCCGTGGAGATGGCGTGGCCCAGGTTATTCAGCTCGTCGGCGTGGCCCTTGAGGTCGGGGAGCATCCGCCGGGTGTCGATGTGGTAGCTGGGATTGCCGCCGATGATCTCCTGGGTGCCGTGGCGGATGCGCTTCCACTGGTAGGCCCAGGTACACAGGTAGGCCGCCGCCGCGAAGCTCACCAGCAGCCACAGCCCCGCGCCCCGCTCGAATGTTGTAATGGTAAACAGTGCGTACGCCATACAGCCCATCACCGCCTTCCAGATGAGGGGGATGGCCTGGACGGCCTGCCCCATAGCTTCGAACAGCCCCCAGCACCAGCCCCACAGCCGGACGAACACCTTCCAGCACCAGGCGCAGACAGCCCACGTCCAGGTATTGCGCAGGAGAGTACGGGCCTTGCACCGGGCGCACACCGTCACCAGCGCCGCCAGACCCAGGGCCGCCGCCGCGGCCACCCCCAGCCCCACGCCGATGAGCTGCATAAACATGGGCAGGTCTCCATAGGCGTTTGCCACGATGGCCACGCCCAGCCCCACCGCGCCCGCGCCGCCCAAAAAGAGCAGGCACAGCAGCACGTCCCCGGGCAGGCGGTGGAACCAGTTGAGGTACACCCCCTCCGTCCCCGCCTTGTGGCCCGCGCCGCAGCACAGAAACACCGTCAGCAGCAGGCCCAGGGTGCCCAGCACGATGGTGCCCGTCAGATACCACTCCCGGTCCGCCTGCCAGTGGGCCAGCTTGTCGGCGGCCCGCTTGTACTGGTCGTTCACCCGCAGGGCTTTGTCCACCCACAGGATCAGGCTGGAGTCGGACTGGTTCATCTCGGCCTGGGCCTCCGGGGTCAGCCTCCATTCCAGACTGTCTGGATTGAAGACGTAGCCAAACTGGTTGGCCTCCAGGCAGGCCCGGACGGTGGGCAGAAAGACGTACTCCTGATGGCCGCTGACGATCCGCAGCACCTTGGTATAGCCGTTGTCGTCCGCTAAAGCCCGGTCCAGGGGCAGTATGATGGTGTCGCCGTCGGGCACGTCCAGCCGGACGCCCTCCTCCGCGGCGTTTTCCTGCCGCCTCGCCGCGTCCGCCAGAACGGGCAGGAACTCCCGCCAGTTGTCGTCACAGCGGGCGCCTTCGTACTCCTCCTGGTTGACCGCCCCATTCAAGGTGTCCGCCACGAGGTATTCCCACCCGGCGTTGACCGCCTCGGCGGACCCGCTCCGGCGGTACTCCACCCCGTAGTCGATATCCGCCTGGGCGCTGTCCTCCCGGGTGTTGCCGTAAATCACCTTGCCGTCTTTGTCCAAAAGCTGCCAGCGCAGGTTGGTGGCCCCGGCGTCAAGCTCAGCCTCAAAGCGCTTGATGGCCCGTTTCTCGAACAGGCTCAGCTCCTGTCCCGCCGCCTGTTTGTCCTTCAGATCCACCAGCTCGCGCACCATGAAGTAGTCCTGCCGCACCAGGTAGGTCCGGGTGTAGCCCCCGGTGTAGCCGGTGCTGTCGTAATAGGCGTCGGTCCAAAGGGCGTCGAAATTGGCCAGTTGATACCAGCCCATGATGGCTGTGGCGGTGAAGGCCGCCACAGCCGCGGTGAAGGCCAGGGCCTTCACCATCACATTTTCCCGCCACTTCATGACATTTTCTCCATCTTATAGCCCAGGCCCCACACCACTTTGAGATACCGGGGGTTGGCGGGGTCGATCTCAAGCTTCTCCCGCAGGTGCCGGATGTGGACGGCCACGGTGTTTTCCGAGCCCAGGGCGGGGTCGTTCCACACCTGCTCATAGATCTGGGCTGTGGAGTACACCCGGCCCAGATTCTTCATCAGCAGCCGCAGAATGTTGTACTCAATGGGGGTGAGGCTGACGCCCTCCCCGTCCACCGTCACCGACTTGGCCTCGTCGTCCATGACAATAGAGCCGTTGCGCAGGGTTCCCTCCTCCTCCGGGGCCGCCGCCTTGCCCCCCAGGGTGGTGTACCGCCGCAGCTGGCTTTTCACCCGGGCCAGCACCTCGATGGGGTTGAAGGGCTTGGTGATATAGTCGTCCGCGCCGATGTTCAGCCCCAGCACCTTGTCGCTGTCCTCGCTCTTGGCGGTGAGCAGGATGATGGGGATATTGCCCCCGGACTCCCGCAGGCGGGCGGTGGCCCGGATGCCGTCCAGCTGCGGCATCATGATATCCATCAAAATGAGGTCGATATTCCCCTCGTTCACCGCCTGAACGGCCTGTTCCCCGTTATAGGCGGACACCGTGCGGTAGCCCTCGCTGGTCAGGTAAATCTCCAGCGCCGAAACAATATCCTTGTCGTCGTCGCAGATGAGCACCGTGTACATGTCAAACCGCTCCCTTCTCCCCTGCCGGCCCCCCGGGGACGGCTCAAAGCCTTTGATGATATTATCCTATCAGGCGGGCCATTAAGCCGCAAGTGGGAAAATGTTTAAATTCCGATTAAGACGCTCAAATTACCCATAACCTCTTCTGTGGCAACTCGCAACGCGCCGCCATATTTTCGCCTGAACCTCACACTTTTTCGCATCCGTCATTATATATGGATTCAAGTTGAGCGCCCACCGCCTTGCTGCGGCGGCGCGGTAACAACTGCGGCAGCTACCAATTCATAGTTTTTTAACAAAATTTTCGCAAATTATCCCTGGTTTCTTTGTGAGACCTGTGGTACACTGACTACGTCAGGAAGGAAAGCCAGACAATCCGCCGCAATCTCCTCTTTCTCTTTGACCGGGGCTGCTCCGGCACGCCGTCGGAGCCCCCCGGACCAATCGCTTCGAAGCCCCAATCCGGCTCCGTTTTGCCGCCCGCAAGGGCGGCTTTTTAATTGCGGCAGGGCGCGCCTGTGCCTGTGGGGCCCTGATTTCCCTCTTGAAAAATCTTCCGCCACCTCTTATAATGGTGCCACACGATTTTGTATGGAGGTTTTCGCCATGGACATGGACAAGAGCTGGTTTGACGGGATGGAGGCCCGCATCCCCCGCGGAGAGGTTCGGACCCGGTTCGCCCCCTCCCCCACCGGGTATATGCACGTTGGCAACCTGCGCACCGCCCTGTATACCTACCTCCTGGCCCGCCATGAGGGGGGCAGGTTCATCCTGCGCATCGAGGATACCGACCAGGGGCGGCTGGTGGCGGACGCGGTGGATGTGATCTACGCCACCATGCGGCGGTGCGGGCTCGACTGGGACGAGGGACCCGACGTGGGCGGCCCGGTGGGCCCCTACATCCAGACCGAGCGCCGTGCCCTCTACAAAAATTACGCCGAGCTTCTGGTGGAAAAGGGTCTGGCCTACCGCTGCTTCTGTACGGAGGAGCGGCTGGCAGAGCTCCACAGAGACGATCCCAACGCCAAATATGACCGGCGCTGCCTCTCCCTCACCCCCGAGGAGATTCAGGCGAAGCTGGACGCCGGAGAGCCCTACGTGATCCGCCAGCGCATCCCGGAGGGGTGCACCACCTTCCACGACGCGGTGTATGGGGATATCACCGTGGACAACGCCGAGCTGGACGACCAGATTCTTCTCAAGTCCGACGGCCTGCCCACCTACAATTTCGCCAACGTGGTGGACGACCACCTGATGGGCATCACCCACGTGGTGCGCGGCGCGGAGTACCTGCCCTCCGCGCCCAAGTATAACCTGCTGTACCAGGCCTTCGGCTGGGAAATCCCCACCTATGTCCACTGTGCCTCCGTCATGTTCAACGACCCGGCCACCGGGACGGTACGCAAGATGTCCAAGCGCCACGGCGACCCCTCCTATCAGGACCTGGTCTCCCAGGGCTACCTGTCCCAGGCGGTGGTGAACTATGTGGCCCTGCTGGGCTGGGCCCCCCACGGGGATATCGCCGAGCAGGAGTTCTTCACCATGGAGCAGCTGATCAAGGCCTTTGAGATCGGGGGCATCTCCAAGTCCCCCTCCGCCTTCGACATGGACAAGCTGAACTACTTCAACGCCACATACCTGAGAGAGCTTCCCCCGGAGGAGTTTGCCAGGGAGGCGGAGCCCTGGATCAGGCGGGCGGTGAAAAACGAGCGTTATGACGCCGCCGCCATCGCCGCCCTGCTCCAGGCCCGGTGCGAGAAGCTGTCCGACATCCCGGAAAAGGTGGATTTCTTCGACGCCCCGCCGGAGTACGGCGCGGACCTGTTCACCAACAAGAAATCCAAAACCAACCCGGAGGTCTCTCTGGAGATGCTGAAGCAGGCCTATCCCGTGCTGGCCGGACTGGCCGATTGGAGCCAGGAGGGCATCCACGGCGCGCTGGTGGAGCTGGCGGAGCGGCTGGGCGTGAAGAACGCCACCCTGATGTGGCCCCTGCGCATCGCCGCGGCGGGCAAGGCCGTCACCCCCGGCGGCGCGGTGGAAATCTGCGGCATTCTGGGGAAGGAGGAGACCCTGCGCCGGATGGAGCGGGGCATGGCAAAGCTGCAATGACAAAAGGGACTGCCCGCCGCGCGGCGGGCAGTCCCTTTTCAGCGCAGGCCCCGCTCCCGGAGGCAGCGGCCCGCGTCCTTAAAGAAGCTGGCGGTGATGAGCAGGATCACCGCCCCGATGGGGAAGGCGGCGATGATGCTCACCGACTGGAGGCTGGCCATGGAGCTCTCGGAGAACACCAGGGCGACGGGCAGGGCG
Organism: uncultured bacterium; assembly: GCA_947383145.1. Taxonomy (GTDB): domain Bacteria; phylum Bacillota; class Clostridia; order Oscillospirales; family Oscillospiraceae; genus Enterenecus. Next base: position 84,739 of record CANDCH010000003.1, on the reverse strand, counting down.
ATGAGCAGCAGGCACCACATCAGCTGGAGGCCCCGGTGGGGGCTGTCCTCCGGCTCCAGGCGGCGGCAGCTGTAGCAGGCGGCGATGAGGGCGATGGAGTCAAAGGAGGTGGCGTAAAAGGCCGCCATGGCCGCCAGCACCAGCGCCAGCACGAAGCCGGAGCCGGGCAGGGTTCGGATCATGGAGATGATGAGGGCGTACAGGTCGCCGGACTCCCGGTACTGGGCGAGGAAGTCCGCCGCGCCGGACAGCTGCCGGCCCATGGAATAGTTGCCCAGCACGATGAAGCTGACGATGGTGGAGCCCACCCCGAAGGCATAGCCCCCCAGAATGGTCTGCCGCACCGTCCGTCCCCGGGAGATGCCGCCGATGAAGAAGGGAGCGGCCACGCACCACACCATCCAGTAGGACCAGTAAAAGATGGTCCAGTTCTGGGGAAAGGAGGTGGTCCGCTGGGGGTCGGTGAAGGTGGCCAGCTCGAAAAAGTGCTGGATCATCCGCCCCAGGGAGGAGAAGCCGGTCTCGATGATATACCGGGCTTGCCCGCCCAGGAGGAGCACATAGGCCAGCAGGCCGAAGAAGAGATAGACGCAGGACTTGGCCAGCAGGCTGATGCCCTTGAAGCCGTGGAGCAGGGAGTAGGTATACACCGCGCAGGTGGCCAGCAGGATAAGGACGGCCGCCGCCTCCCGGCTGAGGGGGAGATGGAACAGCTCGTCCAAAATGCCCGCCATCAGGGGGGTGGCCAGGCCGAAGGTGGTGGCCGTGCCCGCCAGCAGCGCAAACACCGCCAGCAGGTCGATGAGCCGCCCCGGCAGGCCGTCGGTATGCCTGCCCAAGAGAGGGCGGCAGGCCTCGGAGTACCGCTGGCGGTTCCGCTTTCTCACGTGGAGCATGAACCCGAAGGCCGCCGCCAGCATGAGGTAGAACCCCCAGGGGATGAGGCTCCAGTGGAAGAGGGGAAACACCCCGGCCCAGTCCTGAAGGCTGCCCAGCTGGGCGATGTGGGGGTCAGCGGCGTACAAAATCCACTCGGAGAAGGAGTAGAACAGGATGTCCGCCGCCAGCCCCGCGGTGAACATCATGGAGCCCCAGGTGAAAAAAGAGTACTTGGGCCGTTCCCCCGGCTCGCCCAGCACGATGTCCCCGTATTTGGAGCCCGCCGCGTACAGGGAAAGCAGAAATATCCCCAGCCCGATGGCGAGGTAATAGACGCCGAACGTGTCCCCGAGCAGGAAACGGATCTGCCCCAGCATCTCATTGGAGCGTTCCGGGAAGGCGAAAAACAGCGCGCTCAGCGCCAGGACGCACCCCAGGGGGACCAGGGTGATGGTCCAGTCGATTTCTCTGCGCTTCACGTCAAGCCTCCTCCGCTCAGGTAGTGCCGGTAGCCGGGGTCCAGTTCGGCCAGCTCGGCCAGGGTGTCCACCTCCGCCACATCCCCCGGCGCCATTGGATGGATTCCCAGCCGGTAGTCCAACCGATGGCAGAACAGGGCCACGTCGTCCCAGTAGATGTCCCGGTTCAGGTTTCGCTCAAATTCCAGCTCCAGGTGCCGCCGGAGCCGCCGCCCGTCCCGGGCGGTCCACCGGGACACGCTGTACAGCTGCCAGCCGTGGGAACCCCCCGTCCTGCTGCACGAGGCCACCACTCCGTCCTCCACCGTCAACAGCCACTCGCCGGTGGTCCGGTCCGTCCACACCGCGTTGTAGCCGGAGCGCTGGAAGTCCGGGGCCAGCGCCGCGGGGTTTCGGATGAGCTGGTCGCCGTCCAGAATCATGGCGTCCTCCAGGTGGTCCCGGGCGGCGTAGAGGGAGGAGATGTTGTTGCAGCTGCCGTACCAGGGGTTTTCGATGAGGGTGAGGCCGGGGTATTCCGCCTCCAGGGGGCGGAACTGCTCCCCCAGCCAGCCTGTGACCACGTAGAGCTCACGGATGCCGTTGGCCCGCAGGGCCCGGATGGCGGTGTCGATCATCCGCACGCCGTTCACCCGGACCAGGGGCTTGGGGGTGGTCAGGGTGACGGGCCGCATCCGCCTGCCCTCCCCCGCGGCCAGGATGACCGCACGCTTCACGGTGTGCATGGAAGTCCCTCCCCCAGCCGCTCCAGCTCCCGGCGGACCACGGCGCAGTACTCCCGGGCGTAGCGGTACTGCCTCAGGGCGTAGCCGCCGAACGCCGCCCCCAGGCGGGCCTTGTACTCGCACCAATTGCTCCACAGCAAGCCGCACACGGCGATATAGCAGTAAATTTTGATCCTCGTCCGAATGGGGCAGTCCCCGGCGAAGTACTGGCCGATGAGCCGGTCCACCTGCTCCCGGCCGTACATGGCGTAGATGCAGAACATGGCCACATCCACATGGGGGTCCTGCATGGCGGCGTACTCCCAGTCGATGAGGCGCAGCGCCTGACCGCCGCGCCCGCCGGGGACGAACAGGAAGTTGTCCGGCACGGCGTCGATGTGGGTGAGGACCCGGGTTCCGGCACTGGCCTCGAGGAAGGGCCGCAGGGCCAGCACGGCGGCCTTGGTCTCCTGGTAGTCCGGATAAGCGGAGGGCTGGCCCTCCCACAGGCTCTCGTAGAAGTCCATCCGGCCGAAGAGGTCGAATTCGTGGTCCACCCGCAGGCCCAGCCTGTGGAAGTCCCGGAGCTTGTCCATGCAGGCGGCGGTGTCCGCCGGGTTCAGGGGGTCGCAGGCCCGGGCGCCCGGAATGAACCGGGTGAGCTTATAGCCGGTTTCCGGGTCCAGGCAGAGCACATCCTCGCACAGGTCCAGCCCCCGCAGGGCGCGGTACACCTCGGCCTCCTGGCGGCGGCTGATGAGCCGCGCGGTCCCCTCGCCGGGGACGCGCAGGATGTACCGCTCCCCCCGGCAGGAGAGCAGGAAGGAGCGGTTGGTCATGCCCCGCTTCAGGGCGGAGACCTGGGTGATTTCCTCCGGCGCGGCATGGAGCGCCCGGCAGACTGCCCGGACCTCTTCCGGCTTCAGCAGGAGGGACGGGGGACGGTTTTGAGTGTTCATAAAACGATTCGCTCCTGACGGTTTGGGCGGGCTCACCGCCCGCGGCGCGCTCCGGCGGCGGGGACGGGCTCCAGGCCCTCCGGCCCGTACCGGCGGCAGAGGCGGTGGATAATATACCGGGCCCCCGCCTCGCCGCTGTGGCCCAGGTTGTAGAAATGCTGCCGCTTCAGGGCGTCGATCCGCTCCCGGTAGTCCTCCCGGCAGGCCAGCAGCTCCTCCACCACGGGGGCCAGTTCTTTCACCTGGCTCTTTTCCACCTGCCGGCCCACCTTGGAGCGCGCGGTGATGTCGAAGGGGACCAGGGGGATTTTCTGCCAGTCCTCGTTGACCACCTTCATCTGGGTGTTGACAAACAGGGAGGGCCTGCCGGTGGTGAAGGAGAACTCAAAGGCGATGCCGCTCCAGTCGGTGATCACCAGGTCGGCGGTGTACACCGTCACGTTGGAGGAGAAGTCCGTCTCAATGACAAAATCCTCCCCCATCCGGTCCTCATAACGGCGGAGAATATCCCTCATTCGGGCGGGGAACCGCCGGACGTACTGGGGGTGGGGCCGGACGACGATGCGGAAGCCCTTGCCGTACAGGGCGTCCACCATGTCGTCCAGGCAGGAGTCCATGATGTTGTCGTACTGCCAGGAGGGGGCGATGAGGATGGTTTTTTTCTCGTTTTCCACCGGGCCCATGGCCTGATAGGCGGCGGTCATGTCGTCAATGAGGCCGTAGCCGCACTCGATGATGCGCTTTTTCTTCCCGTGCCGCAGCTTCTCGATGGCCCGCGCCTCGACGGCCTGCTCCCGGCTCACCACAAGCAGGGTGTCGTAGGCGTCCAGCGCCCCGGTGCGGTAGGCCAGATTGTCGCTGCTGCACCCGTGGTCTATGAAGATATATTCCACATCCTCCCGCACCCGGGAGCGCTTGATGTGGTACTTTTCCAGGTCGGGGGTGGTCATCACCACAATGTCCGCCTCCAGCTTCATCATCAGCGAAATCAGCCGGGTCTCGTCCACGTAGTAGGGCCGGATGCGGGGGCTGCCGTTCTGAAAAATGGCGTCGCCGGGGTCGCTGGTGACATAGTGGATGGTGAGCTGGGTGTCCCGGAGCAGGGCCTCGATGAGGGCCCGGAAATATTTGTAGAATCCGCTGCCCTCGGAGTAGAACATGATCCGCATGTTTCCCCGGTTTTCCGGCGAAAAGAACCGCTTGTAGTCCGCTTTGGCCCGGACGGCGTTTTCCCGCCGCCTAGCCCTGTCCTGGGCGGCGGTGCGCTTCATCTCATCCAGCAAGCCGTAGTCGATGTACGCCTTGGGGGAGTATACGGCGTTGCACAGAAACATGACCCCGATGGAGAACAGGTTGCCGAAGGTCCAGTACAGCCCCACTCCGGCGGGGACGATGAAGGCGAAAAAGGTGGAAAAGGCGATCATGAACAGGGTCATCCCCCACTGGGACAGCTTGTTCTGCTCAATCTGGAGGACGTTCACCCTGTTCTGCACCCAGCACATCAGCAGGGCGGACAGCCCCGCCAGCACGGGGATGAGGAACAGGCCGTCCAGCACCCGCGCGTCGGGGACGGCGGCCAGGTTGATCCCCAGGAAGTTCATGTTCAGCGCCTGAATCCGGGCGGCGGCCTCCGCGCCGCCGGGGATGGCGGCAAAGCTGTCCGGGATGGCCCGCACCCGCTCCACCACCGCCAGCTGGGCGGTGGAGCCCAGCTCGTTCAGGGTGACGCCCATCAGCTCCGCGGTCCGCTCCGTGAAGGCCAGCTGAAGCTGGGGGCTCAGGTGAAGCAGGTGCTTCAGCGGCTTATACACCACATCCAGCAGGCCGAAGATGATGGGAATCTGGAGGAGCAGGGGGACCACTCCCGCCATGGGGCTGTAGCCCTCCCGCTTGTACAGGGCGGTCTGGGCGTCCAAAAAGGCGTCGCTGTCGTCCACATATTGATAGCGGAGCATATCCAGCTGGGGCTTCATCTTCACCATTTTGATGGAGTTTTTCTGCACCAGCAGGGAGATGGGAAACATGACTGCCTTGGTGAGCAGGGTGAAAAGGATGACGGCCCCGCCGTAGCTGCCCAGCAGCCGGTAGCAGCCGTACATCAGCCAGCCCAGGGGGGTTCCGGCGGCGGTGCTTATGATATCCATAGGGTGATGCGGCGCCTCGCTTTCTGTCAAAGAAGATGGAAGCCGGGAAAATAGACCAATACGGCCCGGCCGAGAACGTCCTGCCGGGGAACGAAGGGGTCCGCCCAGTACCGGGAGTCGTTGGAGGCCTCCCGGTTGTCCCCCAGCACCACCAGGCAGTCCTCCGGCACCGCCGTGTCGGGAAAGTCGGCCCCGGCCAGGACGGGGGACCGGCCCTGGGCCAGGGGCAGGCCGTCCAGATAGGCCTGCCCGTCCCGGACGGAAAAGACCTGCCCGCCCACCGCCGCCACCCGTTTGATGAGGATATCCCGCCCGAACTCCTCCTCATGGCGGAAAAACACCACGTCCCCCACCTGGGGGTCCGCCCGGAGATAGGCGGTGCGGTCCCCCAGCACCATGGCCCCGCTGGGAATGGCGGGCTCCATGGACCCGGAGGGCACCCGGGCGTTGATGAGCACGAACCGGTTGAGAAGGGCGGCCAGCCCCAGGGCCAGCAGGGGGAGCGTCCACCAGCGCTCCCGCTTTTGCCGCCGGGTCCTCACCGGCGGGGAGCGGTGCAGATGTGGAGGGCCCGCTTCAGCTCCTCCACATTCCGGCGCTCTTGGGCCAGGAGGCGGCGCAGTTCCCGGTTTTCGGCCAGCAGGCCGGCCGCGCCGCCGGTCTCGTCAAAGGGGTCCGGGGCGGCGGACGCCGGCTGTGCCGGAGAGCGCTCCGGGGCGGCGGACTCCTCAAGGGGAGGCGGCGCGGCCCGGACGGGCTCCGCCGCCGGAGCGGGCGCGGGGGCCGGCTGGGCGCCGTCCAGCTCGTAGTCGCCGTAGCCGGTGTCGTCGTCATCGTCCAAGGCGGAGCGGCCCGCGGCCCGGTCCGCTCCGCCGGACCGGCGTGAGAAGCGCCGCTTGAGCCGGCGGAAATAGTAGCTGGCGCCCGCGCCCGCGGCGATGGCGGCGCCCGCGGCGATCTGGATCATGTAGGTCATGGCGGAGGGGTCGATATAGGCCAGCGCCGTCACAGAGAACAGCATGGAGCCGAACAGGAAAAAGTACAGAAAAACAGCAGCTTTTTTCAAGGCGGAAAACCCCCTTTGCGGTGATGGCTACAGTCCGATGTAGTCCATGGTGTCCTCGCGGACCAGCTCCCAGTTGGAGAAGTCGTTGGCGTCCCCGACGACGCGGAAGGTGAATATCTTGTCCACCACGGAGCCGTGCTCCCCGCGGACCCAGAGATACCGGGTGGTCTGCTCGTCCTCGCCGATGGACTCGAGGGTGCGGCCGTAGCCGGCGGGGTCCAGCCCGCACCAGGCGGCGATGGATGCCCGCAGGTTGTCCTGGCACACCTGCTTGCCGGACAGCCGGAGGGACCCGGCCCTGCCGGTTCCGGCGGGCTTGACCATCAGGGTGGCCACCCGGCTGCCGCACACGTCGCTCATGTCGCCCGCCTCCCCGGGGGGACGGGCGTGGTCGGTGGTGATGACGATGGTGGCGTCCTCAAAGAGTCCCTTTTCCTCCAGCTCGTCCAGGTAGCGGAAAATCATCTCCATATTGCCCGCGATCTGGCCGTTCCGGGTGCCGCCCTCCACCGGCCGGGCGTCGGCGTCCATCACATAGGGAGAGTGGGCCCCCTCAAAGTGGTAGAACTGGAATGCCCCCGGGGCGTCCGGGTCCACGGTGAGCCCCCGCTCCCGGTAGCCCTGCCAGAAGGCCACGTCGTCCACGGTGAACAGGTTGTTCTCCATGCCGCCCCCCTTTCCGTGGACGGACACCACGTCCCCCAGCTCCCCGGAGTACATCTGAAAGTAGGGCTTGAGGGCCTCCGGCACATAGCGGTAGGCGGACAGCGCCAGCATTTTTTCCAGCATCAGCCGGTGGTGGACCGTCTGGACGTCCCGGTGGATGTTGTCCACGAAGCCCTCCACATACTCCGCCTCGCCGAACACATAGGCGCAGTCGGTGTAGACCCTGGTTTTGTACCCGGCGGCGTGGATGTCCGAAAGCAGCTGGTAGACCGGCTCCGACCAGGCCCGCCGGAAGTAGCCCTCCCAGGGAACGGTGTAGTCGTGGGTCACGCCGGTCAGAAAGTAGGTGATGGCGGGGCGGGTGTTGATATAGCTGCCGGTGAAGTCGTGGTAATAGGTGAAGCCGCCCAGCCGCTCCCGCCACTCCGGGTGGAGCTCCAGCGCCTCGTCGGTGAAGCGGTTGTCCAGCCGGTCCAGCAGGAACACGATGACGTTGTTCTCGGGAGCCACCTCGTAGATGCCGTCCCGGGAGACGTAGGTCTTTTCCTGCCCCACCCGGAACACCCGGCCGGGGCCGGCCTGGACCAGCAGCACGAGAAGGGCGGCGGCCTGCGCGCCGATCAGGACGGCGCAGGCCAACTCGATCCCGCGGGTCCAGGCCCTCCGGCTCAGGTACAGCAGGAGGAACACCGCCCCGAAAACCAGAAGCCAGATCAGACAGTTTTGCAGCATGGGGAGTTTGTAGGAGGTCCAGCTGACGGCGCTGCCGTCCAGGGCGCCGTGGCCGATGTTCCAGAAGTTTCCCTGGAGGTAGCCCGCCAGCGTCCCGGCAAACAGGAGGGAGGCCGCCAGGTTGAAGGCCTTGCCCCGCAGCAGGAGCAGAACCAGCAGCAGGACGGCGGATACGCAGCCCCCCGCCAGCAGCAGGGCCGGGACCAGGGTGAGAAAGGGAAAGGGCATCTCCTGCATATTTTGTATGTAGAGTTCACACGGCCCAAACAGGATGAAGGTGAACGCGAAGGTGAACGGGAGCAGGAGAGCCAGCGGCAGCCGGACCCTCCAGCTTCGCCTGTCCTCCCAAAGCGCCCGCAGCTTTTCTCTGATGCTTTCCATTTCCAATCCCCTCTGCGAAGCCGCCGGCGGAATCCGTCAGAATGCGCCGGCGCTCAAATCCAAGCCAATAGTATATACTCCGCTGAGCTTATTTGCAAATGTATTTTTTCGGGAACTGGGCAGCCGTTCTGCTCTGCGCCGCCGACTCTTGACTTTTCCTCCATTACATGCTACCTTGAAACGCAAGACGGCGCGAAGCCTGTCGCAATATGAGAGAGGGCGGCATGATATGATTTTAAACGGCATTGCATTTTTTCTGTCCTTAGCGGCTTCTTTTTTTCTGTTTTTCTTCAATGTGCCCTATTGGACGGGACAGGATATGGCGGATATGTCGGAAAGCGGCATTTGGAGGGCTTGCTTTCGCTTTCTGTCCTTTATGGGATTTGGATGCTTCAAGCTTTACAGAACGATTGTCGGAAAGATATTGGATACCTGCCTTCCGCGCTCTCAGAAGCATGCGGTGAAGGAAAATATACGGCATGGCATTGAGGGCCTCGTGGATGTTTTATGCTCGGCAGGGGTGCTGTTTTTGCTCATCTCGGGCTATAACCGCCTGATGGACGGCCTGTTTCCCGCCGGAGTGGATGCTCTGGCAGAGGGAAGCGACGGCACGCTCCTGGGGAAGCTCAGTCAGGCGGTGGTCTTTCTTCGGGTGGCGGTCAAATTCGAGGCGGAAAACGGAGGCGGAATCGTCATGGCCGCCGCAGGCACAGTGATTGCGGCGGTCCAATATGTCGCCATCAACACCTTATTTTTTTCCATCCTTTTTGGATTTTTGCAGAATCTTCTGGTAAAAATGCCCTTTTTTGACCTGATGGCAGAAAAGCTGAACATCCGCCCTGCGGCAGAGCGGGAGGGCGGAATAGACTCCCAGAGCCTGCCGGGGCGGCTGGGGAAGGCCACGGTGGACTTTTTCAACAAAACAACGGTTCATACGTTTGCGTATAATCCGGTTTCCCTGGCGCTGTTTTTACTGGCGCTGCTGGCTTACAGCTTTGTTATGACATGGTTGGGAAAAAACGAGCTTGGGCCGTTGGACGTGGCCTGGCAGGTGCTGGACGCCATCGGCGTGGTGCGGATCGCGGCATCCTTCTTTGTGACGTGGCTTGCGGCCAAGCTGGGCGAAAAAGCGGCAACCGCGGTGGTAAACGTCCTGCCGCAAGGGATTCAGGACGCCATTCATGACGCCTCTGCGCGGGGAAATGAATGGGTGAAACGCGAAGACGCCAGACGCCGGGCCTGGGCAGAGGAGCACTGGAGGGACTTCAAAGGTCTGAAAAAGTTGAATCTCTCTGGCTCCGGCAAATAAGGCGTCACTCCCAATCCGGCAGCCATGCGGCAAACCGGAGCAGCCAAGGGGCGGCGTTTTGGGGGACGCTGGAGGTTATCTCCCCCGGCGAAAGCGGCTCTCCGTCCACGGCCAGCGCGCGCCGGCCCCGGTTCCAGAGAATCAGCAGCCGGTCCGGGGCCGTCACGGTGTCCACCCGCCGCCCATTGGCGTGGTATTCCAGCACAGGCGCGTCCTCCGCCTCCCGGTAAAGAGAGACCGTATCGCCATCCGGACTGGATTCCAATTCGTAGTCCAGCCACGCCTTCCTCCCGGCCCGCAGCTCCACCGCGCCGAACAGGAGCCCCTCCTCCCGGCTGTCCAGAGCCGCGACGACGGCCCCCTCCGGATTGTCCCTGAAAAAATTCTCACGCGCCGTTTCCATTTCCGATTCCCCTTTCACAAAATAAAGGCGGCCACGATGCCTCCGCTGAGGGAGAATCGTGGCCGCCTGAGCCTGACCAAATGAATCGCCTTTGCCTGTTGCCACAAGAATATCACTGGGAAGCGGAGCTGTCAAGGAAAACTTCCGTAGGACGGCTGCCGGAAAGCGGCTCAGAAAAATCGGAAGAATTTTTGAACATCCCCTTGACAGAAGGGCCGATTGGTGTTATAGTCTGAAAATAGGAAGCGTCCGTTGCTGGACTTCAGCTGAAAACCGAATAGTTTGTTCTGTCAGGCGAATGCGGCGGAACCGATGTGATTTCTGAGCGGGTCACGGAAGGGTTCTGTTGTTGCGCCTTTTTTTCTGCCTGTTTTTCGGAAATTACGTTTCGGAGAACAGGCTTTTCAATTGAAATTGCGACAGGACAGGCTTCTCAAACATATAAAAACGGAAAGGCGGAATCATCATGAACATCAAGAAAATGACCGGCGCCATCCAGAGCGACCCTGAGCTTATGTCCCGGGAAAAGATCGTCGTCTGCCTGGACCGGGGGTACGACTCCATGCTGGCGGGCGCCTTCCTTTGGACCGCCGGGGACGGCTTGCGGGAGATCTTCTATGAGACCACCAGCGACGGCGACCGGGCGGACGAGGCTGTGGTCCGAATGTCCGAGGACGGGATCGACCTTGTGGCCTTCCACGAGACCCGGCCCAGCTCCAGGGACCGCCGCCCCAACGGCATCCGCGTGCACCATGAGGATTTGAACTTCCCTTGCGCCGTGTTCTACAACAGCGGCGAAGAGCCGTTGACAGTGGACGGGGAATGGCTCGCCCCCGGGGAGTACACAACCATTCAGGAGCTGGACCCCGACAGTCCGGAGCTCCAGAGCTTCTGGGCGGAGTACCTCAAGAGCCCGGAGGTCCTGAAGGGGGTGGAGGAAGCGCGCCGCCGGCACGCGGAAGTGGAGGAGGCGCGCCGTCAGGCGCGGGAAAAGGGAGGGCAGGCATAATGGAGCTTCAAAGCTGTAAAGTATCCTTCCCGGAGGCGCGGCAGGACGACCTGTGCCTGGTCTTTGGGGAGTTCAAGCCGGGGGAGCTGCCGCTGAAGCGGGCCGCCATCAAAACGGAGGCGGGATTCGAGGAACTGGATGCTTCCATGGTGGAGCTGAGCGGCGGAATGCTGCTGTCGGTGCAGTCCGAACGCTGCTGTGATAGCGCCCTCATCTCCCGTCCCTTGGGGCAGCGGAGCGAGGAACTGGAGAACTATCGGAAACGGGGCTGTAGCTTGCGCCGGAACGGAAATCCCAACAGCAATTTTTTCACGGTCACGGCAACGGGGGACGGCACCATATGGATCCGCAACGGAGGGGACCGCTCCCTGCGCTTCCAGACGCCGGACGGCATGACCTACCGCGTCTGCGCCGGATATACGGAGGCGCTTGTCCCGTCAAATACCCCGGCGCGAATCGCTCCCACCCAGGTTCTGCTGGACCTGGGCGGCAATCCGCTGGATTTCCAGGTCAGCGCGGCGCACGTTAAATACGGAGAGGGCCCCTGGCATCGGGGCGGGCTGGACTGCCTGTCGCCTGGAACCCGGATCGACAGCCACATCTGCCCTGTTTTCTGCGGCGATGACTGCCTGGGCGTGCTGGAATCCTGCTCCGGCTACTTCCTGGACCAGCCCCGGCTGGAGCTTTTGGACATCAAGGGCTATGGCGTCAGCCGGTGGTTTGTCCGCAATAAAGGAAAAACGCCCCTCCCCCTGACCGGGCCGGGGGGGCGGACGGCGGAGGTTCCCGCCGATAACCAGATATACAGCATAGAGGAATTGGGCGCATACGGAGAGGAGGAGGGCGTATGACTTATTTCAGCTACACGGAGAGGGAGATGCCGCAAGCGGGCGTCCAGGAGGGCGAGCTGGCCATTTACACCGGCACTGTGAACCCCCGCCAACCAAACTGCCTCCACTCCGGGTCCCACAGCAACGCCTATGTGTTCCTGTGGCGGGACGGCCAACCCCAGGATCTGGCCGCGCAGTTCTGGCGCGACAGCGCGGGCATGGACGTTTTGGAGGTCCAGGCCGGGGAAGAGACGTATGTCTTTCTCCGGGACCGTCCCAGCGGATACATCCGGCAGACCGCCGGGCCGGCGAAGCCCATCGCGGTGGCCAATTTCGGGGTGATCCCCCTGCGGGTGGACACCTTCCTGGGCAAGTTCACGGTATACGCCGGGACCATGCTCCGGCTGGACGAGAACGCGCCCCAGCGGGAAAAGAAGCAGGTTCTGCTCACGCTCAGTTCCCGGTACAAACACCCCCTGGAGCGCGCGGAGCTCTGGGAGGAGGGCACGTGGCGGCGATTGAACATCCGAAATGAGCCGGATGCGTACAATGGGGAACACGGCCAGACCGTCCTGGACGGCTGCGCCGTCGTGCAGCATCTGATTGTCAACGTGGATCATAGCATTCTGATGATGGATTCCCCAGAGCCGGATCCCGACTATGAGATCTTCGTCGCTGCGGAGTGCGGGGACCGGGTCACGCTGCGGTTCAATCGGACGGATTATCGGGACGGGCGGGTGGCGCAGCGGGTGAGATCCCCCCAATGCTACAATTGGGACGAGCCTGCCGTCTACAGCCTCCAAGGGCTCCGGGAGTCCCAGACGCAGGGGATGGCGGAGCAGTGCGCCGTCCGGCTTCCCGGACTGCCGGACGAGCGGAAAGAGGACGCCTCCCCAGAGGGAAAGAGGCGTCCTCTAACAGTTCCCCTGGCCAGCGATAAGCTGCGGGCGTTTCTGGAGGCTCGGGACGAGCCCTGCGCAGCGCCTGAGGAGGCCCGCACGGAGGGTCACGGGGACGACAAGGGGCCTCAGGAACCGTTCTCTATTGTTCAGACGGCACAGGAAGAGGCCGCCCCGGAGCCGCCGGGGGATTTTCCAGCGTAAAGGGGGAACTGTTATGGGAGATGTTTCCGTGATTGCCAGACGGCTGTCTGATCAGTATGTCCAACATGGCTGGAGCGGCAACGGAGGCTACTTTAAAACCGTCGGGGCAAGGCTGCTGGATTCCTACAACACCCCGGATATGGTGGAATACCTGTTTGGCCTGGGACAGCTCCGGCACCTGTGGAAGCCCCACAGCGAAGCGCAGGCGTCAGGGATTTGTACCGTGCCGAGCGGGATGCCCCACTGGGTGTCCCCTTCTGAGCGCTGGATGTTCAGCCGAATTGCCTTCATCGACTATGGATATTTTTACGATTCCGATCAGACCTGGTACTATGTAAAGCCCGGCCCCTTCCGGCTGAAGCTCCCGCTGACGCTGATTGCGGAAAATCTAGACGAGCGCTCGCTGGAGTTTTCGTTTCTGAGAAAGGTGGAGCGCCTGGCGCTGGACGAGATATTCAGCGGGCGTTACGCGGAATGCCTGCGGAGCGGCGGGTTTGACCCAGAGGAGCTTCGTAAAATTCATGAGTCTCTTATTCAGGAGGAGCAGCCGCTGTATACCCTGTGGGACCGTCACAGGCCCCTATTTGATTGCTTTGACGACTGGGTCCTGATCCGGGCAGACGAGAGTGGGGCGAGCGTCGGGGATATCCTTCTCCGCCCGAAGGAGGAGCCCCACAGGGAGACCATCTTCTGGCGGGGACCGGCGGATTAAGGAGGACGATATTCTATGCGGCCCATTACATTTGGCGTGATCCGCCGGTACTGCTCCCGGATCAACCGGGTTTCTATCTGCATGAAGGAGACGCTGGAGTATCGGAATTTCCGCTTCATCGAGCAGGTTCCTCACACCTTTGACCCGCTTTACCTGTACGGCATCGGGCCGGTCTGTTCGGAATTCTATGGGGAGGAGGGGCTTGCGGAGCCTTCGGCGGGTAGTTTGAATTTTCTCCCCTGTATGGAATTCATGCTCTCAGAAACGCCAAGAGAATGGAGGCAAAATGGACATGAGCAGCCCCGATGAATTTTACAAGGTGCGGGTGCCCGATTACGCGGTTCCGTCCTTCTGCGACTCTGAGCTTGAGTACTATGATACCGCCGAAAATATCCGGCGGCTTTACGAGCGCTCTCTCACCGGCCGGAACCGGGAGGAGGCGGAGCGCTGCCTTGCCGCGATGGAGGAATACCTCTCCGGGCGGGGGCCGGGGAATGTCCAGCTTCAGTTTGAAGCGCCCAGGCCGCTGCTCAGCCGCGTGAAGCGCCTGGGAAAGCGCGTCTGGGAGTATGGGCCTCAGACGTATCTGTTCTACAATGCCTGGAGGTGGGAGAGCGATATTTCCATGGACGAGGTGCGAGTGGACGCGGTCTACCTGGAGGACCCCGAACCAGCGTTCCCGGATGGCCGGCTGATCCGCTGCGTGAAGCTGCAAATCGAACGTCCGAGGACGCCCAGCTCATTTGACCCATCTGGCGAGAGGTGGATGAACTACTGGGAAATCGGATTCTGGGGCTACCCGCACATGATCCTGAAAAAAGAGCCGGACATTTTGGAAAACAGCCTCTATTATCCCGACCGCTTCTTCCAAACCGCCGCGGAGGCTGCGCGGGACATGGAACGGCCGGGCCCGGTGGATTTTAGAAGGTTTTTCCTGGAAATCCACGGAGATGGCTGACGACGGAATGAGACGGATTGTAACCGGGCCGCGGAGGAGGGCGCCATGATTTATTTTACCGCAGACACCCATTTTGGACACGAAAACGTGATCCGATACGAACGCCGCCCGTTCCAGACGGCGGAGGAGATGGACGAGGCGCTGATCCAAAATTGGAACCGAAAGGTTTCCCCGGAGGACGATATCTACATTCTGGGGGACCTCACCCTGAAGGGCCCCCAACAGGCGAACGCGCTCCTGGAGCGGCTCCAGGGGCGCAAATACCTGATCCGGGGGAACCACGACGGCTACGTGGACCGGGCCTCCTTCCGAAAAGAGCACTTTTTGTGGGTCAGAGATTACTATGAATTGCCGTACCGGGGGCGGTGGTTTATCCTGTGCCACTACCCGCTCCTCAGCTGGAACGGGATGCGCCGGGGCGCGTTTCAGCTCCACGGACACCAGCACAATCACCCGCGCTATAATGAGTCCAACCGAAAAATGGGGGTTACGCAGCTGGATGTGGGGGCGGACGCCCAGGCCATGGCGCCCGTCGGCATAGAGGAGCTGCTGGCCTTCTGGGAGGAGGAGCACCGCCCCGACGAATACTGGGGGCGGATCAAGCCCGGGGAAATACGCCTGGAGATGACGTGCGAGGCGTGCCCGGAGCAATATGATGCGTTCGACAAGGATGGGCGGTATCTCGGATACCTGCACCTGCGGGGCTACTCTTTTACGGTGAACTGCCTCAGGCCGGGAGAGGAGTTTGAAGAAGCGATCCAATATTATGACACAAAGGGCCGGTCTGCGTTTGACAGCGAACAAGAGCGTTCTGCGTACCTGTCCATCGCCCGGCGGGACATCGCGGAATTTTTCCGAAAACTGGAGCAAGACCCGCAAGAACGGTGAAGGAGGCGCGCTATGCCAACCTTATTTCAATGGGATCTGATCCTGCGGCGCGGCGTCCCTGTGGGCGTCGGAATCGTATCTGGCCACCGAAAGCTGGAGGAAGGAATTGATATCCACACCTCGCCGGTGCTTCACGCGGCCAGGATAAAAAATGCCCTCCAGATGGAGACCGCCTCCGGGAGCGTATATCTTCTGCGGATGAGCGAGTGGAGCCCCCGCGTTGGCGGCGCGGAGCCGCTGCGCCCGGAGCTGCTGGGCCTTCCGTCGGATTTCTGGGAGCGGTGCGCCCAGGCCCGGGAGGAGGCTTCAAAAGCGGAACAGGCTGAGCTGCGGCCGCTTATGGAACCGGGCACGCTTTTTATGCGCATTGTGGGGGCGCATGTCCGTTCCGCCCTTTGGGCCGGCCCGGACGCCCAAATTCGAGACGCCCCCATCGGAATTCACCTGGGGATGTTCCAGGATTCGTACCTGATCCGCGGCGAGTATGAGGAATCTGCGGCGTCCCATTACTTGGATTTCCGCCTTTTCCCCATGGGAAACCGGCTGGAACCCTATCACATATCCCGAGGGTTAAAATTACTGCAAATTCGCAATGAGGGGCTCACGGATATCGCGTTTGGTTTTTCCTCGAAGAACATTGTGTGCCTGTCTGGGACAGTCACCTCCATCCCGGTGCAGGGCCTGCCCGAATTTATATTGGCGGATGAATCGTGAGAGGATGAAATAGCGACCATGGAAGGGGCAACGCCTTTTTTTGACGGGACCTATTGGGATTACTGCATTCGTACCGCGCCGGACTGTTTTCACGTCTTTCCGGATGGATCGGTGGATGTTGATTTTGACAAGCTGAACGAAGAGATGGCCGCATTTTATCGGAAAGGGCTTTCGTATATCCACTGTGCAGAGCACACTGAATTGGAGGCTGTCCATGCCATCCTGGAGAATACCCTGCCCGCTGATATCCTGACCCAATACACGGTCCGGTTAGAGCGCGATGAATTGGAGCGGCTCAGAACCAACAGACTCGTCTTGGATGGGGCGCCTGACAAATTCAAAGCCCTTGTCAAATACCCCTATTACCGAATGCGGGGAAAACCTGTTACAGAAGGCCAGGCATTCGAAGTGATACGGAAAACAGATGTTTATATCCGCTCCCATTTCTCTCAGTCACATTCCTGTCATGCCGATGAACTGGTGCACAGCTTTCATTTTGGCAACGGATGGTTCAATCCATACCGCTATCCGGAACGCTATGGCTGGGTCCATCCAAACGGTATGATTGGGATAGACAGCATCACCGGCAAATGGCCCACCTTCCTGGAGCTGCTGACGGAATTGCTGGGATATCAAAAGGCGTTCCCGTTTCTTGATTTTACCGCCGCCATTACCTGGTGGGATGAAAATCCGCATGATGAATTGCGGGGCGGCACCACGCAAGGAAACGAGGCGTCCCAGGAATACCCGGGTTTTCTGGACAATGTCCAGTACGGTATCCGCCTTGATGGAAACAGTGTTGAATTTTTGGGAAGGGACCGGGCAATCAAAACATACCGGGAGTATGAAGCGCTCTATGGAGACGCGGACTTTCACGTATATGTACCAGAATTGTGCAGGAGCAAAACCTGCCCCTTTGACATGGAATCATATTACCGGCGGTGTATTGCCGCATTTGGCTCGGGAAAAGGTTAGGTGCTTTGTCCAGCGCTTTCTAACAGGGAATGGCAAGCCCTCATCTCGTTCAGCAGCGCCTCCGCCGCCGGGGAAAACACCGCGTACCTTTTCCAAGCCAGAAACAGCTTGGAATAGAGGGGCGGCGTCAGGGGCCGAAAGCACAGGGGACTGTCTGGCCCGGTGTCCGCCAGCTTGTCGAAGGAGAGCAGGCAGCCCAGGCCCTCCCGGGCCAAAACCCCGCCGTTGTAGGCCAGATTGCAGGTCGCCGCAATGTTGAGCCGATCCACCTTCTCCTGGAACCAGTCCGAAAGCTCCTTTTGCAGGCCCTGCCGGGGGCAAATCAGGGGAACCTCCAGCAGATCCTCCGGCGCGATGGCCTCCTTTTCCGCCAGAGGGTGATCCTTCCGCAGGATGACGCCCCAGGAGTCCGCGCCGGGCAAGGGGATATAATTATATTTGGACAGGTCGTTGGATTCCACCAGCACGGCGAAGTCCAGCAGCCCCTGCTCCAGCCGCTGGGCCAGATCGCTTCGGTCGCCGCTGTACAAATGCACCCGGATGCGGGGGTACCGCGCCTGCACCGCCTTGATCCGCCGGGCCAGATGCTTGATTCCGTCCGATTCCGCGCAGCCGATGTGGATATCCCCGCCGGAAATCTCCCCCAGGGCCTTGAATTCCTCCGCCGTCTTGTCCACCATGTCCAGGATGTCCTCCGCCCGGCGGCGCAGCAGCAGCCCCTCGTCCGTCAGCCGGACGCTGAAGCTGCTACGGACAAAGAGCTTTTTGCCCAGCTCCGCCTCCAGATCCTTGAGCTGCTTGGACAGGGCGGGCTGGGAGATATGGAGCCGCTGGGCGGCGTGGGTGACGCTGCCCTCCCGGGCCACCTCCAGAAAATAGCGCAGTACTCGAATTTCCATGACCAACACCTCCGGCTATAGTATAGCAGGTCATGTTATTCCTTACAAGAATAACATGATATAGAAATTAAGTATTTGCTATTCTACTCCCCGCGTCCTATGATAGGGGCACAGGGAGGTGGTGATATGCCCCACGCGGCGAATGCCGGCGGCGCTCTCCGCCAAAATTCAGATCCTGTATTCACAACCGAAGCCGCCGGACGGCCGAGCTTTTTTCCGTCAGGCATGACGAATTTTCCCAGGAATGATCGTGATTATTCCAAGAAAATTTAACGCGGAATGACGGTGATTTGGGGTTGTGAGCACAGGTTCTAATTCTATCATTCGGGGGAAATTTAACATGGAAAAGCTGACTTTGACCCAGGAGTGGGACAAGACCTTCCCCAGGAGCGGCAAGGTGGAGCACAGCAAGACGACCTTCCGCAACCGCTACGGCATCGCCCTGGCCGCCGACCTCTACCTCCCCAAGGGCGCGTCCGGCAAGCTGCCCGCCGTCGCCGTGTGCGGCCCCTTCGGCGCGGTGAAGGAGCAGTGCGCCGGACTGTACGCCCAGACCATGGCGGAGCGGGGCTTCCTCTCCGTCGCCTTTGACCCCTCCTTCACCGGCGAGAGCGGCGGCACGCCCCGGTACATGGCCTCCCCGGACATCAACACCGAGGATTTTCAGGCTGCGGTGGACTATCTCTCCCTGCGGGAGGACGTGGACCCGGAGAAGCTCGGCGTCATCGGAATCTGCGGCTGGGGCGGTCTGGCGCTGAACGCGGCGGCTTTGGACACCCGGATCAAGGCCACCGTGGCCTCCACCATGTACGACATGAGCCGGGTAAACGCCAACGGCTATTTTGACGCGGAGGACAGCGAGGAGGCCCGCTATGAAAAGCGCAAGGCCCTAAACGCCCAACGGCTGGCCGACTGCAAGAGCGGAGGGTACGCCCTGGGCGGCGGCGTGGCTGACCCCATGCCAGAGGATGCGCCTTTCTACTTCAAGGACTACCATGCTTATTACAAGACTCCCCGGGGCTACCATCCCCGGTCCTTGAACTCCAACAACGGCTGGAACGTAACCGGCTGCATGTCCTTCCTCAATCAGCCCATCCTGGCCTACGCCGGGGAGATCCGCTCCGCCGTTCTCCTTGTACATGGCGAAAAGGCCCACTCTTGCTATTTCAGCAGGGACGCCTTCGCCAAGCTGAACGGGGACAACAAGGAGCTGCTTCTCATCCCCGGCGCCGTCCACACCGACCTCTACGACCGGACGGACATCATCCCCTTTGACAAGCTGGCGGACTTTTTCCAGAAGAATCTGAAATAAAGAGGAGGACCGCGATATGGTAAAACAGACGGCGGGCAGGGACGCCCTGAATGATTTCGCTCCCAAGTTTGCGGAGCTGAACGATGACATCCTGTTCGGCGGGGTCTGGTCACGGGAGGCTCAGCTGCCGCTGAAAACCCGCTCCATTGTGACCATCACCGCCCTCATCAGCAAGGGGATCGTGGACAGCTCCCTGACCTACCACCTCTCCACCGCCCGGAAAAACGGCGTGACACGCACCGAGATGGCGGAAATTTTGACTCACCTGGCTTTCTATGCCGGATGGCCCAACGCCTGGGCCGCCTTTCGCATGGCGAAGGAGGTCTACGCCGGGGACGGGGAGCAGGAACGGCACGGCGGCTTCTTTGGACAGGGCGAACCGAATACGGCCTTTGCCCGGTATTTTACCGGGGACAGCTATCTGAAGCCCCTGACAGACCCCAGAGAGACGGTGTTCATCGCCAACGTCACCTTTGAACCCGGATGCCGTAACAACTGGCACATCCACCGCGCCAAAAGCGGCGGCGGGCAGATTCTGGTCTGCGTGGACGGCGAGGGCTGGTATCAGGAGGACGGGAAACCGGCAAAGAGCCTGAAGCCGGGGGATGTGGTGACCATCCCCGCCGGGGTAAAGCACTGGCACGGGGCCAAAGCGGACCGCTGGTTCAGCCATCTGGCGGTGGAGTGCCCGGGGGAGGATACGTCCAACGAGTGGCTGGAGCCGGTGGCGGATGATATTTACAACCAACTGTCTTTAGGGAAGGACTGATTAAGGAGCTACTATGAAAAACAGATTCTTCGCCTTTTTGATGGCAGCCTGCGTGGCCTGCCTCCTGACCATGACCGCCTGTTCGGCGGCGGAAGCCCCCGCCGCCGGCAGCGGTGTGGATCAGAACACCGCTGCGCGCACCTCTGAACCGCAGCCGGTGAACGCCTTTACGGATATCCCCGCCAACGCGTGGTATGCCGGGGCGGCGGACTATGTGCACAAAAACGAGCTGATGAACGGCGTAGGCGAGGGCCGCTTCGCGCCGGAGGAAACCCTGACCCGGGCCATGCTGGTCACCATCCTGTGGCGGCAGGCGGGAGAGCCGGTGGTGAATTACCTTATGCAGTTTTCCGATGTGCCCGGGGGGCAGTGGTACAGCGAGGCCGTCCGCTGGGCCGCCAGTGAAAAGCTGGTGGGCGGCTACGGCGACGGCCGCTTCGGACCCGGCGACCCTATCACCCAGGAGCAGCTGAACCTGATTTTCCAGCGGTACGCCGACCGTCCTGTCACCGGGGGCATTCCCGGCTTCGACGGCTCCTCCAAGCCCGCCACACGGGCCCAGGCCGCGGCGGCGGTGATGAATTATGCCCAGCTTCCCCAGGAGGAGGCAGCCGGCGGCAAGATCCTGGTGGCCTATTTTTCCGCCACCGGAAACACCCGCCCGGTGGCGGAAAAGGCGACGGAGGCAACAGGCGGCGACCTCTTTGAAATCGTACCCGCACAGCCCTACACCGACGCTGATTTGAACTACAGCACCGACTGCCGGGCCAACGCGGAGCAGAATGATCCCGACGCCCGGCCCGCCATCGCCAACGCCGTGGAGGACATGGAGCGGTATGACGTGGTGCTCCTTGGTTACCCCATCTGGTGGGGCCGCGCGCCCAAGATCATCCACACCTTTTTGGAGACCTACGACCTGAGCGGAAAGACCATCGCCGCCTTCTGCACCTCCGGGGGCAGCGGCCATGAGGACGCCACCCTTCGGGACTACGAGCCCAATGCCACATGGCTGGAGGGCCGGCGGTTCTCCGGCGCGTCCCAGGTGGAGGATTGGGTGAACGGCCTTGACCTGCCCAAAACCGGCGACGCGGAGGCAGATAAAATGTATCTTCAGATAAACGATACGGTCTGGACGGCATCGCTGGAGGACAATCCTTCGGTCTCGGCGTGGAGGGAACTGCTGGCCAAAGGGCCGCTGACGGTGGACATGAGCGATTACGGCGGGTTTGAGAAGGTGGGCGGTATCGGCACGACCCTCCCCCAGACCAACCGGCAGATTACCGCCAAGCCGGGAGATATCATTCTTTATCAGGGTAACAGCGTCACCATCTATTACGGTGAAAACACCTGGAATTTCACTCGCCTGGGACATATTGACGGCGTTTCGGAAGCTGAGCTTCGGGAGGCGCTGAAGGCCGGCGGCGGCAATGTCTCCGTTACATTTTCGCTGGACGGGCCAACGGGAGGCGGAGCGGTGAGAGCGTCCGATTTTGAGGCTAAAACCGTCGCTCAACAGCGGCCATGAAACGCCCCTCAACAGCCTGGGAGCCTATCCGCCTCCGCGGAGAGACCTGTTTCAATTCCGGCAAGGCCGCCCCAGGTAACCATTACCCCGGCGCTGGTACAGAATAAAATACATCCCTATTACCAGGAAACGGCCTCCCCACGCGCCACTGCAAAGTGACACATGGGGAGGCCGTCCTAATTATGCGGCAAGCCGAATCACTCCGGCCTTCAATCTTAAGGAAGCGCTGATTATAATGCGTCTGCCGCGGTTTGCGAGAGATTTTCCATTGCGCTCCCGCTCGTTCTGTGATAAAATGTCATATCCTAAATATTAAACCGCAAAGGAGTTTTGCGCTATGCGTTCCGACCATGTGAAAAAAGGCGTCCCCACCGCGCCCAACCGCTCCCTGTTCTACGCCCTGGGCTACACCCGCGAGGAGCTGGAGCGGCCCCTCATCGGCGTGGTGTGCTCCTATAACGAAATCGTCCCCGGGCACATGAACCTGGACAAGATCGCCCAGGCCGTCAAGGCGGGCGTCCGGGCCGCGGGGGGCACCCCCATCGAGTTCCCCGCCATCGCCGTGTGCGACGGCATCGCCATGGGCCATGTGGGCATGAAGTACTCCCTGGTCACCCGGGACCTCATCGCCGACTCCACCGAGGCCATGGCCATGGCCCACCAGTTCGACGGGCTGGTGATGATCCCCAACTGCGACAAAAACGTGCCCGGCCTGCTGATGGCCGCCGCGCGGCTGAATATTCCCACCATTTTCTGCTCCGGCGGACCCATGCTAGCCGGCAGGCTCAACGACGGACGGCGCACCTGTCTGTCCCATATGTTCGAGGCCGTGGGCGGCTACTACGCCGGCAGGCTGGACGAGGCGGGGGTGGAGGAGTATGAAAACGCCGCCTGCCCCACCTGCGGCTCCTGCTCCGGCATGTACACCGCCAACTCCATGAACTGCCTCACCGAGGCCATCGGCATGGGCCTGCGGGGCAACGGCACCATTCCCGCCGTGTGGTCCGCCCGGCTGCGGCTGGCCAAGCACGCCGGGATGCAGATCATGGAGCTGGTGAAAAAGGACATCAAGCCCCGCGACATCATGACCGAGGCCGCCTTCCACAACGCCGAGACGGTGGACATGGCCCTGGGCTGCTCCACCAACACCATGCTCCACCTGCCCGCCATCGCCCACGAGTGCGGCATCGAGCTGGACCTGGACCTGTCCAACGACATCTCCTCCAAAACCCCCAACCTGTGCCACCTGGCCCCCGCCGGGGACACCTATATGGAGGATTTGGAGGGGGCGGGCGGCGTCCACGCCGTCATGCTGGAGCTCACCAAAAAGGGCCTGCTGGACACCTCCGTGCTCACCTGCACCGGCAGGACTCTGGCGGAAAATCTGGAGGGCGTGGTCAACCGGGACCACAGCCTCATCCGGCCCATCGACAACCCCTATTCCCCCGACGGCGGAATCGCCGTCCTCAAGGGCAACCTGGCCCCCGAGGGCTGCGTGGTCAAGCGGTCCGCCGTGTCCCCCGAGATGATGCGCCACCAGGGCCCCGCCCGGGTGTTCCAGTCGGAGGAGGAGGCCATCGAGGCCATTTACGCCGGGAAAATCCACGCGGGCGATGTGGTGGTCATCCGCTACGAGGGCCCCAAGGGCGGGCCCGGTATGCGGGAGATGCTCAACCCCACCTCCGCCATCTGCGGCATGGGCCTGGGAGAATCCGTGGCCCTCATCACCGACGGCCGGTTCTCCGGCGCCACCCGGGGCGCCTCCATCGGCCACGTCTGCCCGGAGGCCGCCCAGGGCGGCCCCATCGCCTTCGTGGAGGAGGGCGACCTCATCGCCATCGACATCCCCGCCTGCCGCATCGAGCTGCTGGTGGACGAGGACACGCTGGCCGCCCGGCGCGCCGCCTGGGTGTGCCCCGAGCCCAAAATCAAGTCCGGCTATCTGGCCCGGTACGCAAAGCTGGTGACCTCCGCCGCCCGGGGGGCCGTACTGGAGTAATCAATCAGGAGATTTGGATATGGAACGAACGGATCGGGCACATGTGGAGGAGCTGGAGCGGGATAACGCCGCCCTGCGGGCCGCGCTGCGCGAGGCGGAGGAGGCCAATCAGGCCAAGAGCCGCTTTCTGTCCAGCATGTCCCACGACATCCGCACCCCCATGAACGCCATCGTGGGCATGACCGCCATCGCCCTGTCCCACATCGACGAAAAGGCCCGGGTCCAGGACTGCCTGAGCAAGATTCAGACCGCCTCCTCCCACCTGATGAGCCTGGTCAACGACGTGCTGGATATGTCCCGCATCGACAGCGGCCGCATGACCCTCAACCAGGAGGATTTCTCCCTGGCCGACCTGCTCCACGACGCGGCGGTGCTTCTGCGGCCCCAGGCCGCCCAGAAAGAGCAGGACCTCGCCTTCCACACCGGCGGAATCCGGGAGGAACATCTCACCGGCGACCCCCTCCGCCTGCGGCAGATTCTGGTGAACATCATCGGCAACGCGATCAAGTACACCCAGGCCGGGGGCAGCATCCAGGTGGAGCTGTCCCAGCGGCCCGCCGGAGCGGATACGGTGTGGCTGGATTTCTCCTGCCGGGATAACGGCATCGGCATGAGCCAGGAGTTTCTGGGCCGCATTTTTCTCCCCTTTGAGCGGGTGCGCAGCGGCGCCGTCAGCAAAATCGAGGGCACCGGCCTGGGTATGTCCATTGTGAAAAAGCTGGTGGACAGCATGGGCGGTCAGATTTCCGTGGAAAGCCGGGAGGGCGCGGGGAGCCGCTTCACCGTGGCCCTGCCCCTGGCCGTCTCCCGCAAAGACCGCCGGGAGCCCGCCCTTCCGGCGGGCCAGACCGTCCTGGTGGCGGAATCCCAGGAGGAGCGGGCCGGACAGATTATGGACTGCCTCCGGGACAGCGGACTGGAGCCCGTCCGGCTGGATTCCGGCCTGGAGGCCGTCACCCGGCTGACGGAGGCCCGGTATGAAAAGCAGATGCCCTGCGCCCTGCTGCTGGGCCAGGAGCTGGCCGATATGCAGCCCCTGGACCTGGCCGCCCACGTGCGGCAGCTGGCGGGGGCCTCCTTCCCCATCCTGCTGGTGTCGGAGGACGACTGGGCCCTCATCGAGTACCGGGCGACCCGGGCCGGAGTCAGCGCCTTCGTCCCCTGCCCGCTGTTCCGAAGCCGCCTGCTGGACACCCTGTCCTCCGTCACCGCCGGGAGCGGCGAGAACAGCTCCACGCTGGGCGGGCCGGACGAGGACTACAGCGGCAGCCGGGTTCTGCTGGTGGAGGACAACGAGCTCAACCAGGAGATCGCCATGGAGCTGCTGGGCATGACCGGCGTCCAGGTGGAGGTGGCCGGGGACGGCGCACAGGCCCTGGAAAAGTTCCGGCAGTCCCCGGAGGGGTACTACGACATCATTTTTATGGACGTGCAGATGCCGGTGATGGACGGGTATGAGGCCACCCGGCAGATCCGCCGCCTGTCCCGGGAAGACGCGGGCGGCGTCTGGATCGTAGCCATGACCGCCAACGCCTTCGTGGAGGACGTGCGGCAGGCCCGGCAGGCCGGGATGAACGAACACATCTCCAAGCCGGTGGACGTGGACCGCCTGCTGGATATCCTGCGGACTCAGCTCAAGCCCAAGGCTGTGAAGGGCTGAGCCCCGGCATAAGGGGGGACGCGCCATGCGGCCATACCAGGAAGAATATCTCGCCAACCTGCGGCAGTTTGCCGCTCTCTCCCACCGGGAGCTGCCGGGAACGCTGTCCTTTGACGAATACGCCGCCCGCCTCCAGCACCGGAGCGCCGAGACCGCCCGTCTGGGCAGGCGCAACATCGAGCTGCTCCGGGAGGGGCTGTTCCCCACCCTGGACGACCTGTTCAACGCCGGCCCGGACCAGCTCGCGGACCTGAGGGAGTTCTCCTTCCAGCTGTTCGGCGGGCAGACCGAGCTGGACGTGGGGCTGTTCTGCCAGATTCACCGGGCGCTGCTCAGCCTGGCCCGGCAGAAGCAGGACCGGGCGGCCATGATCCGGGAGCTGTACTGGCTGGGCATGGGCCGTAACAGCCTGTGCAGCAAGCTGGTGGGGCTGGAGCTGGAGGACATTGAGAAATACATCAACCAAATGCGGCTGTGCTTCACTGAGGCGGCGGCCTATCTGAAATATTACGACGAAATTGAGGACGACGAGACCCGGGGCTATATCCTCCGCGCCCGGGCCAATATCGCCCTGGGCCAGTTCCACACGCCCAGCGAAAAAATCCAGCTGGTAAAGGGCACCCTCCAGATTCTCCAGGACAAGCACTACCAGGAGCTGTCCCCCGGCCTGCCCTGGGACCGCTTTATCTACCTGACCCATCAAAACATGGCCTCCAGCATCTCCTACGAGAAGAGCCGGGTGATGTCCCCCCAGGACATGGAGGCCATCATGGAGTCGGTGTACATCGTCTACCACCGGCAGATTCAGGAGGCCAGGGAACAGCACAAGCGGCCTCCCGTCCGATCCGCCTTCAACTACAGCGTCATCGAATACTACTGCGGCATCATCAGCCTGGACCAGCTGCTCCGGCGGACGGAAGACCTGCTGGACGCCGCCGACCCCGCCGATTTCTCCCCGGAGGGCATGTACGCCATCGCCTCCCTGCCCGCCTTTTACAGCCAATACCTCCAGCAGTTTCCCGACCGGGTGTCCTCCCGGAAGGAGTACCTGGACCAGCTTTACCTCCGCATCCTGCGCTATGTGGACACCTGCCCCCGGGAGCTGGGGGAGGGCCGTCTCTTCCTCTACCTCCGCCAGCTCTCCTTCACCTACGTGGAGACGGACAGCGGCATCCCCTATGGCGAGCTCCTGCAAAAGCTGATGCTGCGTTTCGCCACCGAGGTCTACCTCCACTCCCTGGTGGTGGCGGAGGGCGCCCGCACCCTCTGCGGCATCATCCTGGAGGACGACCCCGGATTCTTCGACGACATCGACTTCATCCGCGCCATCGGGGACCCAGAGGAGAAACGCCGGGCGGTGCTGGACTTCGCCGGAGGCTGCGGCCTGTTTCACGACGCGGGCAAGATCAGCGTCATCGAGCTGTTCTCCCTCACCGCCCGCCAGTGGTTTGAGGTGGAGTACGAGATGGCCCGCCTCCACACCCTGGCGGGGGAGGCGCTGCTGGCCTCCCGGCCGTCCACCAGCCGCTACGCCGCCGCCGCCCTGGGCCATCACGCCTGGTACGACGGCTCCCGGGGCTATCCCAGCGCCTACCGCCGGCTGGAGTGCCCGGCCCGGCAGATGGTGGATGTGATCGCCCTGGTGGACTGGCTGGAGGCCTCCACCAGCCCCACCCAAATGTACAACGGGCCGGAGCAGACCCTGGAGGAGGCGGTTCAGACCGCCGTCCAGCTGGAGGGGCGGCGCTTCTCCCCCCTGCTCACCGCCCGGCTTCAGAACGGCCGCGTGGTGGAGCAGCTCCGCCTCGCCTTTGAGGCGGGGCGGCAGGACGCCTACCGCCAGATTTACGAGGACGGCCTCCAGGCCGCCCCCTCTCCCGGCTGACCAAAAACGGCGCTCCGGAACCCGTGTACGGGTTCCGGAGCGCCGCGCCCTTTGAGCTTGTCTCAGCCCGCCGCGCCGTCCGCGATGAACATGGCGTCGCCAAAGGAAAAAAAGCGGTAGCGCTCCCGCACCGCCTCCTCATAGGCCGCCAGCACGTGCTCCCGCCCCGCCAGGGCGGACACCAGCATGATGAGGGTGGACTCGGGCAGGTGGAAGTTGGTAATCAGGGCGTCCAGCACCTTGAAGCGGTAGCCGGGATAGATGAAGATGCTGGTCCAGCCCGCCGACGCCTTCAGGGAGCCGTCCTGCGCCCCCCAGCTCTCCAGGGTGCGGCAGGAGGTGGTGCCCACGCACACCACGCGCCCCCCCGCCCGCTTGGTCTCGTTGACCGCGTCGGCGGTCTCCTGGGGGATGACGCAGTATTCCGAATGCATCTCGTGCTCGTCCAGATTCTCCGCCTTCACCGGGCGGAAGGTGCCCAGTCCCACATGGAGGGTCACATAGCACACCTTCACCCCCATGTCCCGTATGCGCTCCAGCAGCTCGGGGGTGAAGTGAAGCCCCGCCGTGGGGGCGGCGGCGGACCCCGTCACCTTGGAGTACACCGTCTGGTAGCGCTCGGAATCGGCCAGCTCCGCCTTGATGTAGGGGGGCAGGGGCATTTTGCCCAGCCGCTCCAACGTCTCCAGGAAAATGCCCTGATTGTCGAAGCGGACCAGGCGGTTGCCCCCCTCCGCCTCTCCCACGATCTCAGCGGACAGCGCCCCGTTCCCAAAGGTCACCTTCGCGCCGGGGCGCAGCTTTTTCCCGGGACGCACCAGGCACTCCCATACCCGCTCTCCCCGGTCGATGAGCAGCAGCACCTCGCAGGACCCGCCCCCCGCCCGCTTCCCGATGAGCCGGGCGGGCAGCACCCGGCTGTCGTTGAGCACCAGGCAGTCGCCGGGGCGCAGCAGGGAGGGCAGGTCGTAAAAGCGCAGGTGCCGGGTCTCTCCCGTGGATTTGTCCAGCGCCAGCAGCCGGGAGGCGTCCCGCCGCTCCAGGGGCGTCTGGGCGATGAGCTCCGGAGGCAGGTCAAAATAAAAATCGGAAGTTTTCACATATATCCCACCGTAATGCCAGTATAGTAGAATTGCAGGATCTGATCGTAGGTGAACCCCTGTTCGGCCATGGCCTTGGCCCCGAACTGGCTCATGCCGATGTTGTGGCCCCAGCCCCGGCCCGCGAAGGTGAGGGAGCCGTTCGCCGCCGCGGCGGAATCGCTCCACTCCACGGAGGGGGCGGCGGTCTGCCCGCCGCCCTGGCCCAGCAGGGAGGCGCCGCCGTCGGTGATCACGTACACATCGCCGTCCCCCACAGGAGTCAGATAGCCGTTCCCGTCGATGGCGTACAGCCCCGCCGTGCCGTTTACCGCGGTGGTCCCGTTGATGGACACGGGCCCGGAGGCGGGCGGGGCAGGCTGGGGCGCGGGCTGGACGGTGCCGCTTCCGGCGAAGCCGTAGCGGAAGGAGGGCAGGCCCAGGCTGGAAAACACTTTGGCACTGCTCACTGTATAATTCTTCCCTGCGCTATCGGTGAACGTGATGGTTTTGGGATTGCCCGTATCGGTATAGGCAGTCACCGACGCCGACACAATGGAGCCGACGACGCTGTACCCGGACAAAACCCGGGCGGCGAGCTGGGCGCTGGTGAAGGTACGCTCCCAGTAATTGTTGAGCCTTGCCCCGGCCTCATAATCGTCCGTCACCCCGGTCAGATAGGGATACAGAGCCTGGCTG
The DNA here is from genome assembly GCA_947383145.1 of uncultured bacterium. GTDB lineage: Bacteria > Bacillota > Clostridia > Oscillospirales > Oscillospiraceae > Enterenecus. The sequence goes on along the minus strand of CANDCH010000003.1, from coordinate 56,001 downwards.
CTCCCCCACACATTTGAAATGCTCTCGCTGGCCCCGCCGTTGCTGGAATAGTAAAAGGTCTGGGCGGGCTTTCCATTGTACACACAGCCCAGTCCGGCGGTCTGCTCCACGGCAGCTCTGGTATTGGTCCCCGCGCTGGTCTGGCCGGTGTACGCCTGACAATCCGTACTGTCACAGATATCGAAGTGATGGGCGGAATGCTTGGACCCCAGCGAGACGGCATAACTGCGCGCCGACACCGCCTGGGCTTTCAGCGCCTCCACGGGCCAGCTGTCGCTCATCTCCGTGGCGATAACGCCCTCAATGTAATCCTCGAAGCCCAGGAGGTTCACCACCGTCAGCTTGCCGCCCTTGATGCGCTCAAAGCGGAAGCCGCCGTGATACACATAGCCTTTGCTCAAGGTGGTGCACTTTTCCCCGGAGGTCTGGACGGGCTCCACCCCCAGGCCGGTGCCGTTCCCAAGATCGTCGTACTGGAACAAGATGGTGTTGGTGCCCGTGACCACCACGCTGACGCCGTACTCCGACGTGCCCCGAAGCTCCGTATACACTCCCTGCGCCGCCAGGGTACTCTGGGCGGCCACCGCCCCGTCCCGGGTGGTGTAATTGCCGATCCGGGCGTAGTATGCCCCGCCGATATAGGCGGCAAACCCGCCGGGATACTGGGAGGCCGCCGCCTGGGCCTCGGCGAAGGAGCCGTAGGTCCCCGGCAGCTCCAGGTGGTACTCCCCCACCGCGATGGAGGACACGGCGGCCGTGTGGTAGCACTGGTAGCCGTCGTAGGTGCCGTAGTACACGTTCACCGTCTCCACCACGGAGACGGCCGTCTGGGCGGTGGAGCCCAGCTCCACGAAGCGGTTGGAGGCGTCGTAATACCCGAAGCGGTAGCCGCTCCCCTCCTCGTTGAGCAGGTTCAGCCCCTCCATGGCCCCGGTGCCGTAGTGGAGGCCCACACGCATGATCCGCTCACCGGAGGCGGCGGGCATGGGGGCGGCGGAGGCTTTTCCCCCGCCCTGGGCCAGCAGAAGGCCCGCCAGCAGACACAGCGCTGCAATTTGCACGAATTTTTTCCTCATTTGCCCCTCCATTTCTCCACTTCCGGCGGAACGGGAAAATTGACACTTTAGCGCGTTGATGTTATAGTGGTATCAGCCGTGCTTTCGGCCGGCCGCGCAGATTTCGACATTATTTTCATATTATAGCGTATCCGCCAACCGGCCGCAACCCCTAAATTTCCGGCGGGCGCACAGGAGGCAGATCGACATGGAAAAATATAAAGTGGGCGTCATCGGCGCCACCGGCATGGTGGGCCAGCGCTTCGTCACCCTGCTGGAAAACCACCCCTGGTTCCAGCTCGCCGCCGTGGCCGCCAGCCCCCGCTCCGCGGGCAAGCGGTACGAGGACGCGGTGGGAGGCCGCTGGGCCATGGACACCCCCATCCCGGAGGAGGCCAAAAATCTGGTGCTCCTCTCCGCCCAGGACGATGTGGAGAGCATCGCCGCTCAGGTGGATTTTGTGTTCTCCGCCGTGGACATGAAAAAGGACGAGATCAAGGCGCTGGAGGAGGAGTACGCCCGCCACGAGTGCCCGGTGGTGTCCAACAACTCCGCCCACCGCTGGACCCCCGACGTGCCCATGGTCATCCCCGAGGTGAACCCGGAGCATATTGAGGTCATCAGGGCACAGCGCCAGCGCCTTGGCACCAAGCGGGGCTTCATCGCGGTGAAGTCCAACTGCTCCATCCAGAGCTATGTCCCCGCCCTGTCCCCCCTGCGCCAGTTCGGGGTGGAGAAGGTGCTGGTGTGCACCTATCAGGCCATCTCCGGCGCGGGCAAGACCTTCCAGACCTGGCCCGAGATGGTGGATAACCTGATCCCCTACATCGGCGGCGAGGAGGAGAAGAGCGAGCAGGAGCCCCTGAAGGTCTGGGGCCGGGTGGAGAACGGCGTCATCGTCAACGCGGAGGGCACCTCCATCACCGCCCAGTGCCTGCGGGTGCCCGTGTCCAACGGCCACACCGCCGCCGCCTTCGTCACCTTTAAAAACAAGCCCACCATGGAGCAGATGAAGCAGGCCTGGGCCAATTTCCGGGGCCGCGCCCAGGAGCTGGACCTGCCCACCGCCCCCAAGCAGTTCCTCCACTACTTCGAGGAGCCCGACCGGCCCCAGGCCCGCCTGGACCGGGACCTGGAAAAGGGCATGGCGGTGTCCATCGGCCGGCTGCGCCCGGACACCCAGTACGACTACAAATTCGTCTCCCTGTCCCACAACACCCTGCGGGGCGCGGCGGGCGGCGGCGTGGAGCTGGCCGAGCTGCTGTGCGCCGAGGGATATATTGGAAAGGATGCTGATTTATGAGAACTCCCGTCTTTACCGGCTCCTGCCCCGCCCTGGTCACCCCCTTCGACCAGAACAACATCATCAACTACGACGCCTTTGGGAAGCTCATCGACGCCCAGATCGAGGCCGGGGTGGATGCGGTGTGCGTGTGCGGCACCACCGGCGAGTCCGCCACCATGTCCATCCGGGAGCACATCGCCGCCGTGGAGTTCTGCGTGAAGCGGGTCAACCACCGGGTGAAGGTCATCGCAGGGGCGGGGTCCAACGACACCTCCGCCGCCGTCTACCTGTCCCAGCACGCCCAGGACTCCGGCGCGGACGCCCTGCTCCACGTCACCCCCTACTACAACAAGGCCAGCCAGACCGGCCTCATCAAGCACTACGAGTACATCGCCGACCGGGTGGAGCTGCCCATCATCCTCTACAACGTCCCCGGCCGCACCGGCGTGTCCTTCACCGCCGAGACCTACAAGGTGCTCTCCCAGAACCCCAAGATCAACGGCGTGAAGGAGGCCAGCGGCAACTTCTCCCTGCTGGCCCACACCCGGTTTCTCTGCGGGGACGACTTCTACATCTGGTCCGGCAACGACGATCAGGTGGTGCCCATGATGGCCCTGGGGGCCAAGGGGGTCATCTCGGTGGCGTCCAACATCGTCCCCCAGGTGATGGTGAAGATGACACGGCTGTGCCTGGAAAACGACTTCGCCGCCGCCTCCGAGCTGCAAATCCGATACATGGACCTCATCGACGCCCTGTTCACCGAGGTCAACCCCATCCCCATCAAGGCGGCCATGAACCTGCTTGGCATGGAGGCGGGCCCCCTGCGCCTGCCCCTGTGCGACATCTCCGAGAAGAACCTGGAGGTGCTGCGCCAGGCCATGAGGAGAGCCAATCTGCTGTAATATACAGCGTCTGAGTCGGTGCAAAGCCCGCGCGCCGTGAACAGACGGCGTGCGGGCCAAAAGGAGCAATCATTTTATGCAAAAGATAATTATTTCCGGCTGCTGCGGCCACATGGGCCGGGTGGTGGCGGACATCTGCAAAAACGACCCGGACGTGGAGACCGCCGCGGGCATTGATCTGCTGGCCCAGCCCATGGAGGGCTTCCCGGTGTTCTCCACTCCCGCCGCCTGCGATGTGGAGGCCGACGCGGTGATCGACTTCTCCCACCCCGCCGCCCTGGGACCCCTGTTGGATTTCTGCACAGAAAAAAAGCTCCCCGTGGTGCTGGCCACCACCGGCTATTCCGAGGAACAGCTGGCCCAAATCGAGGCGGCGTCGGGCGCCGTCCCCGTTTTCCGCTCCGCCAACATGTCTCTGGGCGTCAACGTGCTGATGGACCTGATCCGCCGGGCCGCCGCCCTGCTGGGGGAGGATTTCGACGTGGAGATCGAGGAGCGCCACCACCGGCGAAAGCTGGACGCCCCCAGCGGCACCGCCCTGATGCTGGCGGACGCCGCCGCCTCCGCCCTGCCCTACGAGCCGGAATATGTCTACGACCGCCACAGCGTCCGCAAGCCCCGGGACAGGCGGGAGATCGGCGTCTCCTCCCTCCGGGGGGGCACCATCGTGGGAGACCACACCGTGGTATTCGCCGGCCGGGACGAGGTGATTGAGCTGACCCACCGCGCCGCCAGCCGGGAGGTATTCGCCGCGGGGGCGGTGAAGGCCGCCAAGTTCCTGGCTTCTGTGGACGGACCGGGTCTGTACGACATGTCCCACCTCATCTCCGGAGAGAAGGGAATTTGACCGTGGATATCTGGGAGCAGCTCTATGAAAAGGCACGGGAGCAGTACCATCCAGGCGAGGTCACCCCGTTCATTTACGCCCACCACGTGGTGTGCGCCCTGGAGAGCGAAAACGGCCGGATTTTCACCGGCTTCTGTGTGGAGAGCTGCTGCGGCGTGCTGGACCTGTGCGCGGAGCGGGTGGCCGCCCTCAATATGTACGTGAACAGCGGCCAGACCAGGGTAAAGCGGCTCATGGTCTTTCGGGACCGCCCGCCCTATGGGGGCGGCAGCGGGATGCCCTGCGGGGCCTGCCGGGAGTTTTTCATGCAGCTGGATTCGCGCAACCGGAACATGGAGATTCTGGTGGACTACGACAAGCGGGAGACCGTCGCGCTGGAGGAGCTCCTCCCCAACTGGTGGGGAACGGAGCGGTACGAAAACAGTCAAAAAGTATGAAGTGAGGGCCGTCCCGGCGGGGACGGCCCTCCTTTTTATACGGTTCCAACCTGCCACTGGTCCTCGTACACAATTTTTCCAGGGCTGTCCGTCAAAACCACGTCATAGGGAATTTCATAGCGGTCCAGCAAGCCGAGGAGCGGCTGGATTCGCTCCAGCATCTCCCCGCACCGCTCCGTTTTGAACCAGGTGACCGCCCCCTCCGGGTTGTCGTTGTCCGTTCCGTAGAAGGGCGGCTCCGGGAGATGCTCCACAAACCACTGCCGGGTCTCCCAGTACAGCGCCTGATCCGCCTCACTGTACACGCCGTCCCGCACCCGCCGCCAGTTCAGCACAAAAATCCCCACCGGCTTTTGCGTCCGATAGGCTGTCTCCCGGCCCTGTATGCGCAGATATTTTGGCGTCCTCACGCCAGCGCCGCCCGGTGGAATACCTTTTTGCCCTTCTTAATGACGACGCCCTCCCCGGCAAACATCTCCTGGGGGAATTGGGCGGCGGGGTCGGACACCTTTTCGTCGGCCACCATCACGCCCCCCTGCTGAATGAGCCGCCGGGCCTCCCCGTTGGAGGCGGCCAACCCGCACCTCACCAACAGGGTCAGCGCGCCGATGGCGCCGCCGGTGAAATCCCCCTCAGACAGCGTGGTGGACGGCATGTCGGCGGCGTCCCCGCCGGTGGAGAACAGCGCCCGGGCGGCGGCCTGGGCCTTGTTGGCCTCCTCCTCGCCGTGGACCATATTGGTCAGCTCCCAGGCCAGGATCTCCTTGGCCTGGTTGAGCTGGGCGTCCTTCCATTGGTCCATCTCGTCGATCTGCTCCAGGGGCAGGAAGGTGAGCCAGCGGATGCACTTCATCACGTCCGCGTCCCCCACGTTCCGCCAGTACTGGTAGAAGTCGTAGGGGCTGGTCTTGTTGGGGTCCAGCCACACGGCGTTGCCGGCGGTCTTGCCCATCTTGTTGCCCTGGGAGTCGGTGAGCAGGTTGATGGTCATGCAGTGGGAGTCCTTTCCCAGCTTCCGCCGGATGAGCTCGGTGCCGCCCAGCATGTTGGACCACTGGTCGTTGCCGCCGCACTGCATGTTGCAGCCCACGGTCTGGAACATATGGTAGAAGTCGTAGGACTGCATAATCATATAGTTGAACTCCAGGAAGCTGAGGCCCTTCTCCATGCGCTGCTTGTAGCAGTCCGCCCGGAGCATATTGTTCACCGAGAAGCAGGCCCCCACCTCCCGGAGCAGTTCCACGTAGTTCAGGCCAAGCAGCCAGTCGGCGTTGTTGAGCATCATGGCCTGGCCCGGGCCGTCGCCGAAGTCGATGAACCGCTCCATCTGCTTTTTGAAACAGGCGGCGTTGTGGTCGATGTCCTCCCGGGACAGCATTTTCCGCATGTCGGTGCGGCCGGAGGGGTCGCCGATGGTGGTGGTGCCGCCGCCGATGAGGGCGATGGGCTTGTTCCTCCCCTGCTGGAGGCGCTTCATCAGGGTGAGGGTGACAAAATGCCCCGCCGTCAGGCTGTCCGCCGTGCAGTCATAGCCGATATAAAAGGTGGCCTTGCCGTTGTTGATGAGGTTTTTGACCTCGTCCTCGCTGGTGACCTGGGCCACCAGGCCCCGGGCCACGAGCTCGTCGTAAAGCGTCATAATTTTTTCTCCTTTTGTAATTTTTTGTAAAGCTCCCAGGCCGCTCCCATGGCCCAGGCCTGATAGCGCAGGAACGTGGCTTTCTGGAACTCCTCCACGGGAAGCCAGACGAGGCGGTGGTCCTTCTCCGCCGGCTCCGCCGCTTTCTCTCCCAGCTCCGCCAGATACACGTGGCCGCTGGGGTGATAGGGCCTGCCGCTCAAATCCGTGGTATACTCCTCCCCCACGCAGACCTTTTCCCCCACGGCGACGGCGCGGCCCGTCTCCTCCAGGGCCTCCCGGCGGACGCAGTCCGCCTCGCTCTCCCCCGGCTCCATGCCGCCGCCCAGGAGGAAAAAGCCCTTGCGTTCACTGTAGACCACTGCGGCACGGCCCCGCCCGTCGAAGGCGATGCCGTAGGCCCCCGGCCGGTTCCGGTACTCCACCTCCGGTCGGGGCTGTCCAAACACCCTATGCTCCATATCAAATTCCTCTCTGCATCAAAACGCCCCCTGTCCCTTTGGGACAGAGGGCGAAAGCTCGCGGTACCACCTCTGCTTTGCCGTCTTCTCACAAAGCACGGCCTCAGGGAGTCCCAAGCAGGACCCCGGCGCTCTACCGGGCGCACCCGTCCGGCCCTACTGGGGAACGCTCCCGTTCAGGCGGCCGCTCCGAGGGGTATTCGCCGCCGTCTCCCCTCCCCCTTCCACCAAAGCGGGGGCTCTCTGGGCGGGAAACCGGCGGTTACTGGTCCTCATCCACGCGTTGACAGGATGATATCACAACGCACGCCCGTTGTCAAATCATTTTTCCTCCGGCAGCAGCCCAAAGTGCCGCAGGGCCTGGGACACGCCGTCGTTGTCCACCGTGTCCGTCACATAGTCCGCCAGGGCTCTCACCTGCTCGTCCCCGTTGCCCATGGCCACGCTCACCCCGGCCTCCTCCAGCATGGTCATGTCGTTCTCCCCGTCGCCGAAGGCCATGATCTCCCCTCGGGTCAGGCCGTACCGCTCCATAGCGGCCCGGACGCCCGCCCCCTTGCCGCCGTCCCGGGGCAGGATGTCGATGCCCTGGGTGTGCCAGCGGGTGCTCATGCAGCCGGGCATGGCGGCCAGAAACACCCCCTCCTCCTCGGGGGTGACGAAAGGGGCCAGCTGGTACACCCTCCCCTCCAGCAGCCACGCCGGGTCCCGCACCGGGTAGAGCTGGGTGTGGAGAAACTCGTACACCTGCCGCACCCGGTCGTTGACGGTGGTGAGATAGCTCTCCCCGTTGCCCTCCATCACCGCCGGGAGCTCCGGGTGGGCCTTGAACACCTCATAGGCCCCCCGCAGGTCGGACAAGGGAATGGGCGCGTCCCGGAAGGGAACCCCCGCCCCGTCGCAGCAGTACTGCCCGCCCAGGGTCACATAGCCGTCAAACCGCGCCCCCCGGAGCATTCCGGTGTGCTCCAGGTCCTGGAGGGCCCGGCCCGTGCTGAGAAACAGCTTGATTCCCCGCTCCCGCAGGGCGGCCAGGTCGGCCAGCAGCCCGCCGGATAAAAACTTTTTGGTGAAGGACACCAGCGTGCCGTCCACATCAAAGAATATTCCCTTTATCATTTCCGCTTGTCTGCTCCCGTCTTGTAGTCTTCCGCCGTGGCCAGCAGCTCCTCGGCCCCCTCCAGCATCACCGCCGTGGCCTGCCCGCCGCTGAGCCGCGCCAGCTCCTCCCGGCGCCGGCCGCGGTCCAGCCGCTCCACCCGGGTGAAGGTGCGGCCGTCCCGCTCTCCCTTCTCCACGGAGAAATGCACGTCCCCCATGGCGGCGATCTGGGGCAGGTGGGTGACGCACAGCACCTGACGGCCCTTGGACACCTGAAACAGCTTCCGGGCCACCTTCACCGCCGCGCGGCCGGACACGCCGGTGTCCACCTCGTCGAAAATCAGGGTGGTCACCTGCTCCGTCTCCGCCAGCACATTTTTCAACGCCAGCATAATCCGGGACAGCTCGCCGCCGGAGGCGATTTTATTGATGGGCTTCAGCGCCTCCCCCAGGTTGGCGGACATGAGGAACCGCACCGTGTCCATGCCGGTGGCGTCCATGCCGTCCGGGCCCTCCTTGGGGGCGAACTCCACCTGAAAGCGCACCTTGGGCATGTCCAGCGCCTTCAGCTCCGACTGAATGCGTTTAGAGAGCTCCTCCGCCGCCCCGCGCCGCCGGAGGGACAGCTTTCCCCCCAGCTCCGCCGCGCCCTTGAGGGCTTGCTCCAGCTCCTTACCCAGCCGGGCGATGCGGTCCTCGGAGAACTGGATGTCGTCCAGCTCCCGGCGGCACTTGTCCAGGTAGCCCAGCATCTCCGCCACCGTGCCGCCGTACTTCTTTTTCAGCCGGTACAGCTTGTCCAGCCGCTCCTCCAGCTCGTCCAGCTCCCCGGGGTAAAAGTCCAGCGTCCCCCGCAGGTCCCGGACCAGCTCCGCCAGATCGTCGGCGTCGCAGCGCAGCTGCGCCGCCTTTTCCGACAGCTCCCGCAGTTCCCCGCTGTACCTGCCCCCCTGGGCCAGATAATTTTCCGCCTCCATCAACAGGGGCGCCGCCCCCTCGCCGTCCTCGCCGCCGGTGAGGGCCTGCCAGGCCCCGTCCACCGCGCCGGTGAGCCGCTCGGCGTTGCGCAGCACCTCCCGGCGCTGGGACAGCTCCTCGTCCTCGCCCTCCCGCAGTCCGGCGCTCTCCAGTTCCTCGATCTGGTAGGCCAGCGTGTCCATCCGCCTCGCCTTTTCCCCGTCGTCCATCCGGAGGGACTCCACCTCCTGGCGCAGCTCCCGCACCCGGCGGTAGGCGGCGGCAAAGGCGGACAGCGCCTCCTGGGTCCCGCCGAAGCTGTCCAGATAGTCCAGGTGGCGCTCCTCGTCCAGAAGCTGCTGGCCGTCGTGCTGGCCGTGGATGTTCACCAGCTGCTGGCCCAGCTCCCGCAGCTGGGTGACCAGAAGGGGCCGGCCGTTCACCCGGCACACGTTCTTGCCGTCCCCCTGAATGGCCCGCTCAATGAGCAGCTCTCCGTTCTCGTCCGGCCCCGCGCCCTGCTCCTCAAACCAGGGCAGGGCGGGCAGGTCCCGGAACAGGGCGGACACCCGGGCGGACTTGGCCCCGGTGCGGATCATATCCCGGCTGGCCCGCTCCCCCATGATGGCCCCGATGGCGTCGATGACGATGGATTTGCCCGCGCCGGTCTCGCCGGTGAGGACGTTAAAGCCCTTGTCAAAGGTGATGTCCGCCTGGGAGATCACCGCGATGTTCTCAATATGCAGCAAGCTGAGCATTTGGCCTCACCCCTCCAGCATGGACTCGATCTCCCGGGCCAGCTCCTCCGCCACCTGATTGGTGCGCATGATGAGGATGGCGGTGTCGTCCCCCGCCAGGGAGCCCACCAGCCCCTCCAGCTCCATGCCGTCCAGGGCGGCCCCGGCGGCGGGGGCCAGACCGGGCATGGTTTTCACCACCACAATGTTCTGGGCCACGTCGCAGGAGATAACCCCCTCCCGGAAAATGTTCTGAAGCCGCCCGGCCACGGCCCTGCGGGGGGGCAGCGCGGCGGACACCACATAGCGGTAGCTGCCGCCCTCCCCCGGCTGCTTCACCAGGTTCAGCTCCTTGATGTCCCGGGAGATGGTGGCCTGGGTGGCCCGGATGCCCCGCCGGCGCAGCTGGTCCAGCATCTGCTCCTGGGTCTCCACATCCTGCTCGTGGATGATCCGCAAAATCTCCGCCTGTCGTTTGGCCTTCAAATCTCTCACGCCTTTCCCAGCTTTTGATTGATCCGCTCGTAAAAGCTCCGCCCGGTGAGCTTCACCATCTGGGTGGTCTGCCGGGACCTGCGGCACTCCACCCAGTCACCGGGCAGCACCCGGAACGCCCGCCCGCCGTCCACCGACAGGTAGGCGGTCTTTTTGCTCCCCGGCGCCAGCCGCACCCCCACCGACCGGCCCGCGTCCAGCACAAAGGGCTTGGCGTGGAGGGAGTGGGCGCAGATGGGGGCGATGATGATATTGGCCGCGGTGGGCTCCACAATGGGCCCCCCCGCCGCCATGGAGTAGGCGGTGGACCCGGTGGGGGTGGACACCACCAGCCCGTCCCCGGTGAAGGTGGAGATGGTCACCCGGTCCCCCGTGACCTCCAGATCCAGCACCCGGGCCACCGCCCCCTTGGTCACCACCGCGTCGTTGAGGGCGTGGTCGGAGAACACCGTCCGGCCCTCCCGGCGGACGCACACGTCCAGCATCATCCGCCGCTCGATGCCGTATCTCCCGTTGGCCAGCCGGGACAACAGGGACAGCTCCCCATGCTCCAGCTCCGCCATAAAGCCCACGCTGCCCAGGTTCACCCCCAGCACCGGGATGCCCCGGGCGTTGGCCTCGTGGGCGGCGTGGAGGATGGTACCGTCCCCGCCGAAGCACACCAGAACCCCGGCGTCCGCCAGTTCCTCATCCAGGCTGCCCAGCGCCACGCCGGGGGGCAGGTCCAGCCTGCCGCCTCCCAGCTCCACCTCAAAGGGGAGGCAGATGGCGGTCTGCGCCCCCGCGTTTTCCAGAATGCGCTGGGCGGACTGGGCCGAGCGCAGGCCCCGGTCCCGGTAGGGGTTGGGACTGAGTACGATCTTCATGCTCCCTCTCCCTCCAGCGCCCGGTGGGACCGCTCCACCAGCTCTCTCAAATCAAATCCGCCCGTCTCCCCGGCCCCGGCCCGCAGAAAGCCCAGGTATTCGATATTGCCCTCCGGCCCCCGGATGGGGGAGAAGTCCAGCCCCAGCACGGAAAAATCCGCCTGGGCGGCGTGGTCCAGAAAGCGCTCCAGCACCTCCAGGTGCACCGACGGGTCCCGAACCACCCCCTTCCTGCCCACCTTGCCCTTCCCCGCCTCAAACTGGGGCTTTACCAAAGCGGCCGCCTGCCCTCCCGGGGCCATCAGCGGCCGCAGCGCGGGCAGAATCAGCCCCAGGGAGATGAAGGACACGTCGATGGAGGCAAACTCCAGCGGCTCCGAAATCTGTTCCGGAGTGAGATACCGGGCGTTGGTCCGCTCCAGGCACACCACCCGGGGGTCGTTTCGGATGGACCAGGCCAGCTGGCCGTAGCCCACGTCCACGGCGTACACCTTTTTCGCGCCGTTTTGCAGCATACAGTCGGTGAAGCCGCCGGTGGAGGCCCCGATGTCGGCGGCGATTCTGCCGTCCAACGCGATGGGGAAGACCCGCATGGCCTTCTCCAGCTTCAGGCCCCCCCGGCTGACGTAGCGCAGCCCGCCCCGGACCTCCAGGGGCGCGTCCTCCTCCAGGGCCAGACCGGCCTTGTCGCAGCGCCGCTCCCCGGCGTACACCTGCCCCGCCATGACGAGGGCCTGGGCCTTCTGGCGGCTGTCCGCCAGCCCCCGCTCCACCAGAAGCAGGTCCACACGTTTTTTAGCCACGCTCCGTCACCTCCCACGCACGGCGGCAGATGGACGCGCCGTCGATGCCGCACAGGGCGCGCAGCTCCGCCACCGTCCCGTGCTGCACAAAGCGGTCCCCCAGGTTCACCAGGGCCAGCTTCACACCGGCCGCGCCCCGCAGGGCCAGCTCGGCGGCCAGCCGCCGCCCCACGCACCCCGCGTCCACGCACTCCTCCGCCACCACCAGCCGCCCGGTCCTTTTCACGCAGGCGGCCACGGTGTCCACGTCCAGAGGGGCAATGCTGTTCAGCTTCACCACCTGGGCGGATTTGCCCCGCTCCGCCAGCAGGCGGGCGGCCTCCAGCGCCTCGTTGACCATCACCCCGTAGGCGGCGATGGTCACGTCCGTTCCGGGGCGTATGACGCTGGCCCCCTCTATCCCGCACAGGGCGCGGAATTCCCCCTCGCCCCCCTTGGGATAGCGCACCGCCGCCGGGCCCCGGCACTTCTCCACGGCGTAGCGGAGCATGGCGCGCAGCTCCTCAAAGCTGGCGGGACAGTAGATCTTCATACCGGGCACCGAGCTGAGATAGTTCACGTCGAACACGCCGTGGTGGGTCTCCCCGTCCTCGCCGGACAGCCCCGCCCGGTCCACCCCAAGCACCACGTGGAGCCCCTGGATGGCCACGTCGTGAATCAGCATATCGTAGGCCCGCTGGAGGAAGGTGGAGTAGATGGCCGCCACCGGCGCCGCCCGCTGCTTGGCCATGCCCGCCGCCATGGCCACGGCGTGGCCCTCGGCGATGCCCACGTCGAAGAAGCGGGCCGGGAACTCCCTGGCAAAGCCCACCAGCCCCGTGCCGTCGGGCATGGCAGCGGTAATCGCGGCCACGTCCTCCCGCTCCCGGGCCAATTGGCACAGGGTCTCCCCAAACACGGAGGAAAAGCTCTCCCCGCTCTCTTTGAGGGGCGCGCCGTCCTCCACCCGGAAGGGCCCCACCCCGTGGAAGCGGTCGGGCTCCCGCTCCGCCGGGGGATACCCCTTCCCCTTCACTGTCTTGATGTGGAGCAGCACAGGGCTGTTCAGCTCCCTGGCGTACCGCAGCAGCCGGGTGAGGTAGTTCACATCGTGGCCGTCCACCGGGCCCAGATATGTAAACCCCATATCCTCGAACATGCTGCAATGGAGCACCGCGTTTTTCACCGCCTGCTTGGCCTTGTGGGTAAAGCGGTAGAGCCCCCGGCCCGCCGCCGTGGCCCCGGTGATCCGCCTGTACACCTTTTTGAATTGGAGGTACTGGGGCTTCAGCCGCTGCTGGGCCAGGTGGCGGGCCACGCCGCCCACGTTTTTGGTGATGGACATCCCGTTGTCGTTCAGGATGACCACCAGCTGCTCCCCGCTCTGCCCCGCGTCGGACAGCCCCTCGTAGGCCAGCCCGCCGGTCATGGCCCCGTCCCCCAGCATGGCCAGAACGCAGTAATCCTCCCGGTTCAGCGTCCGGGCCCTCGCGATGCCCAGGGCCACCGACACCGCGTTGGAGGCGTGCCCCGCGATGAAGGCGTCCGCCCGGTGCTCCCGGGGCTTGGGAAAGCCGGACAGCCCCCCCAGCCTGCGCAGCGTGTCCATCTGGCCGCCCCGCTGGGTGAGAATCTTGTGGGCATAGCACTGGTGGCCCACGTCGAACACCAGCCGGTCGGTCTCCAGGTCGAACACCCGGTGGACCGCCACCGTGGCCTCCACCACCCCCAGGCTGGACGCCAGGTGCCCCCCGGTGCGCGACACGCCGTCAATGATCTGCTCCCGCAGCTGGTCGCACAGCAGCTTTGCCTGGAGGTCGGTGAGGGTATTCAGCCGCTCTGGGCCCATGGCCGCACTTCCTTTCAAATGTCGAACACGATGAAGCTGCCCGCGAAGCCCACCGCAACGCCCAGCACCGCGCCCACCGCCACCTGGAGGGGGGTGTGGCCGATGAGCTCCTTGAAGTCCCGCTCAAAGTTCTCCGGCTTGAACTCCTCCCAGTTATGGATGATATAGTTGAGCACCTTGGCCTGCTCTCCCGTCTCCCGGCGGACATGGGCCGCGTCGTACATGACGATGAAGGCCATCACCGCCGCGATGGCGAACACAGGGGCGTCAAACCCGGCGCTCATGCCGCAGGACACGGCGGCGGCGCACACCAGCGCCGAGTGGGAGCTGGGCATACCGCCCCCGGTGGTGAGATAGGTGATGTCGAATTTTCGGTATACCGCCGTGGCAATCAGCAGCTTCAGCACCTGGGCGATGGCCCAGGCGGCGATGGCAATCAACAAAACCGGAATCATCACGAATCTCTCCTCTGTTTTCGGGAGCCTCGCGGCCTGTCCGCCGCGCTCCCCTCAGTTTTTCCGTTTTGCCAGGGAACCGGCCAGGGCGCACAGGAACTCCGGCCGCTCGAAGGCCCCCCGCACGCTCTCCTGCGCCCGCTCCGTCAGCAGGTCCACCAGCTCCCGGCAGCGGTCCAGGCCGTACTTGGCGGCGTAGGTGTTCTTTCCGTTCTGGGCGTCCGAGCCGATGGGCTTGCCCAGCTCCTCCTCGGTGGACTCCACGTCCAGCATGTCGTCCCGGATCTGGAAGGCCATCCCCAGCGCCTGGGCGTACCGTTCCGCCGCCGCCCACTGCTCCGCTGCGGGCTCCACAGGGGAGGCCGTCAGCCCCAGCAGACAGGCCGCCTCCAGCAGGGCCCCGGTCTTCCAGGCGTCGATCTGCTCCAGGCCATAGCCCTCCGGCAGCTCCCGGCCCTCCCACTTGAGATCCAGGTACTGCCCGCCGCACATGCCGTCCCGGCCCGCCGCCCGGGCCAGGACGGCGCAGGCTCGGCCATTGGCCGCGGGGCCGGTCCGCCTTGATTCGGCCAGCCGCTCGAAAGCCGCGGCCTGGAGGGCGTCCCCCGCCAGCAGAGCCAGCCATTCGCCGTACTTCACGTGGCAGGTGGGCACGCCCCGGCGCAGCCCGTCGTCGTCCATGCAGGGCAGATCGTCGTGGATGAGGGAATAGGTGTGGAGCATCTCCACACCGCAGGCGTAATCCAGGGCTGGCTCCATGTCTCCGCACAGCGCCTGACAGAATTTCAGCGCCAGCACGGGCCGTACCCGCTTGCCCCCCGCCAGCAGGCTGTACCGCATGGCCTCCAGCAGCTCCCGGTGGGGGCCGTCCATCGTGCCGGTAAAGGCGCTGTTCAGCTCCCCCTCGACCAGGACCAGGGCCTCCCGGTATTCCCGCTCAAAGTCCATCGGTCTCCTCCCCCGCAAAGGGAACCTCCCCGTCGTTGGCCAGCAGCAGGCTCACCTTCTGCTCCGCCTTGTCCAGCAGCTCCTGGCACTGACCGGCCAGCTTGGTTCCCTCCTCAAACAGCTTCAGGGACTGGTCCAGGCCGCACTCGCCCTTCTCCAGCTGGGCCACAATGGCCTCCAGCCGCCCCATGGACTCCTCAAAGGACTGCTTTTTCACCGCCATGTCCGCTCCTCCTTCTCCTTGACCTCACAGTTCAGCACGCCGTCGGATACCAGCACGTCCAGCCTCTCCCCCGGCTCCACCTGAGCGGCGGAGGACACCACGTCCCCTCCCCTCCGGGCGATGGCGTATCCCCGGCCCAGCACCTTCAGCGGGCTCATGGCGTCCAGCCCGGACGCCAAATTGACCAGCCGGCTGCGCCGCCGCCAAAGCTGATTCTTCTCCGCCAGCGCGAGCCGGCCGTTCAGGGCGGCCAGCGCCTGATCCCCCTGGTCCGCCTTTCCCCGCAGCGCCAGCGCCATGCGCCGCAGCAGGCCGTCCGCCGCCAGCCGCCGGTCCTGGATGGGGGCCTTGATATCCCGCAGAACGCGGCTGTTTTGAAGGCGGTCCAGCTCCCGCCGGGCCTGGTCCAGCCGGGCCTGGAGCGGCCGGGCCAGCCGGGCGGACAGATGGGCCAGCCTGACCCGCTCCGCCCCCTGGTCCGGCACCGCCAACTGCGCCCCGATGGAGGGAGTGCCCCCCCGGGCGTCCGCCGCGTAGTCCGCAATGGTCACATCCGGCTCATGGCCCACGGCGGAGATCACCGGGATGTTGGACAGGGCGATGGCCCGGGCCACCGCCTCCTCGTTGAAGGCCCACAGCTCCTCCCGGGAGCCGCCTCCCCGCCCCGTGATGATGAGGCCGATGTCCGCCCGGTTGTTCAGCCGGTGGATGGCGGCGGCGATCTCCTCCGCCGCCCCCGTCCCCTGCACCCGGACGGGCGCCACCAGCACCTCCGCCAGCGGCCAGCGCTCCCCCAGCACCCGCAGCATATCCCGCACCGCCTTCCCCGCCGGGGAGGTGACCAGGGCGATTTTTTTCGGATATTTGGGCAGGGGCAGCTTGTTCTCCGGCGCGAACAGCCCCTCCTCCTCCAGACGGCGGCGGAGCCGCTCAAAGGCCGCGTCCAGCGCCCCCTGCCCGTCCGGAATCAGCTCGGAGCAGTAGAGCTGGTACTGCCCGTCCCGGGGAAACACCGATATCCGGCCAAAGGCCGCCGCCTGCATCCCGTTGGCGGGACGGAACCGCAGCCGGACCGCGTCGCTCCGGAACATGACGCATTTTAAGGCGCTCTGCTCATCCTTCAAGGAGAAATAGTGGTGGCCGGAGGGGTAACATTTGTAGTTGGAGATCTCCCCCCGCACCAGCAGGCCGGTGAGCAGGGGGTCGCCCTCCATCAGTTCCTTCAAATAGCCGTTCACCTGAGATACAGTATAAGCAGGAATATTCGCGGTATTCACGCCGGCACCTCCCGGTCCAGGGCCCGACGGGCCAGGATGGCCACCCCCAGGGCGTTGTCCGCGGCGTACTGGGGCTGGGCGAACACCGCCCCGCAGGCGCCCTCCATCGCCGCCCTGATCTGCCGGTTGGAGGCCACCCCGCCGGAGCACAGCACCGGCAGCCCCGGCCAGCGGCGCTGGGCCTCCTGAGTGGCCCGCAGCAGCACGTTCAGGATGGTGTCGATGGTGAACCGGGCGATGTTGGCGGGCTTCTCCCCGCGCTCCGCCAGCTCCTTCACCTTATTTTCCATACCGGACAGGGAGAAGGTCAGCCCGTTCAGCTTCACCCGGAAAAAGCCGGCGCCGTCCGCCTCGGGGTACAGCCCGTCCAGTGCCTTCCCAGCCGGGAAGGGCAGGCCCAGCAGCACCCCCGCCCGGTCCACCAGCTGCCCCGCCGCGATGTCGCTGGTGCCGCCGACGATTGCCCCCCGGACGGTGTGGCCGTCAGGCTCCACCTTCAGGAGCTCCGTGGTGCCGCCGGACAGGTGCCAGACCAGGCAGGGCCTGTCCAGCAGGTCCTCCCGCCCCGCCGACCAGGCGGCGGCGGCGATGTGGCCCTGTTGGTGGGAGCAGGGGTAAAAGGGGACCCCCAGCGCCGCCGCCAGGGCGCGGCCCTCCCCCTCGCCCACCAGAAAGCAGGGCATATAGGAGCCCTCCGCCTCCCGGGGCCGGGTGGACGCCCCCACGGCGGCGATCCGGCCCAGCGCCCCGTCCGCCCGGAGCCGCTCCACCATCAGGTGCAACCGCTTCACGTGCTGGAACAGCGCGCCGCTCTGGCGCAGGCCCAGCGCCCCCTCGGGCACGGTGAGCAGCCTCCCCCGGTTCTCCGCAACCCCGCCGCCGAACACGGCGGCGGAGGTGGTGTAATTGCTGGTGTCAAAGCCCAGGCACCGCTTGTCCATGGCTCACCCCTGCTCCAACACTTCCGAGCGCACAAAGGAGCCCAGAATGCCGTTGATGAACTTGACTACCTCATCATCCAGGTATTTTTTTGCGATCTCCACCGCCTCGTTGATGGCCACCTTGTTGGGAATCTCAGGCATATACAGAATCTCATACATGGTCACCCGCATGATGGCGGAGGCCACACGGTCGATCCGGGAAAACCGCCAGCCCTTGGCGTATTTCTCAATGTAGCCGTCCAGCTCGGCGCCGTGGCTGCCCACCCCCCGCGCCAGCCTGGTGATATACTCCAGCTCTCCCTGTCCCGGAAACTGCGCGTACATGGGCTCGTCCTCGGCCCGCTGGGCAAAAAACTCCGCCGTCAGCTCACGCTCCAGCAGCTGGTCCGCCCTCTC
Source organism: uncultured bacterium (assembly GCA_947383145.1). GTDB lineage: Bacteria > Bacillota > Clostridia > Oscillospirales > Oscillospiraceae > Enterenecus. The sequence continues at coordinate 38,348 of CANDCH010000003.1, read as the reverse complement.
GTCGGAAAAGGCCAGCTCAAAGGCGAAATGGACGGCGATCTCCCGGGCCGTGCTTCTGTTCATGGGGACTCCTCCTCTTTCCGGCGCCCTCCGCCGGACTGTCTCACGGACCCAAGGGTCCATTTTGTATATCCAATTTATTATACACGAACGCCCGCAAAAAAGGAACCCCTTTTCCGTGAAAAAAAGGGCGCAGGAAAAGGAGCCGGGGCGCAAGCCCCGGCTCCTGGATGGCGTTGGTCACTTCTGGAAGGTCACGCCCACCACGGTGACGTTGACCTGGGCCACCTCCAGCCCGCTGGTGTTCTCCACGGCGCTGAACACCGCCTCCTGCACGCCCTTGGCCACATCAGTGACCACATAGCCGTACCGCACCAGAATGGACAGGTCCACGGTAACCCGCTCGTCCTCCACCACCAGGCGCACGCCCTTGGTCAGCGCCTTGCGGTTGGCGGTGGAGGTCCCCTCGCTGCTCAGCCCGGACCCCAGGGAGCTGACCCCCTCCACTTCCACCGCCGCGGCGGCGGCAATGATGGTGAGCACCTCCTCGGAAATGCTGACGCTGCCCAGCTCGCTCTCGTGGGAGATATATTCCCTGCCTTCGGCCATATTCGCCTCACGCTCCTTCTTCCATGCTGAGGCTATTATATCACCCTGTCCCGCAAATTACAATCCTTATTTTGCCCGCTGCTCTGCGGCGGCTGGGCTTTTGCCTTCGCTCCGGTCCATCCGCGCTGCTCACGACGGCTCAGCGCTCAGGGTTCGGTCTCAATCACCGTGATCTTATCCGCCGCCAGCCCCGTCTTCTCCTTGACGATCTCCATGATCTTGGTCACGTCGTTCTGGCTGAGCCCGTTCTCCGTGGACGACACCACCACGCTGGCGCTGTTGTCGTTGATGAAGCACACACAGTCGCCGTAGCCCTTGGCGGTGACCAGATTCTCCACCTGGGCCTCAGACATGGTGAGGGCCGCCATGGCCTGGATGGACGCGTTGGCCTCGTCAATGATGTCCTGCTGGGCCCCCGCGTCCGCCGCCGCCTGCTGAAGGAGCTGGAGGGCGCTGTCCCTGGCCTGCTGCCGGTTCAGCCGGGCGGAGGAAAAGTACCCCGTGCTCTCCCCGGCGGCGCTGGGGGCGGCGGAGGGGTCCGCGCTGGGGGCGGCGGAGGCCGTTCCCTTGCCGTCCCCGGTCTGCTTGTCGTCCTTTCCGTTCACCAGCGCCGCCTGGCCCAGAAGCCTGCCGCCGCCCTCGCCGCCGGCCTCCCCCGCCGCCGACGCCTCCCGGCCATAGGACCAGTTGAGGTACACCGCCGCCCCCACAAACAGCACAATGGCCACCACAACCGCGTTTCGTTTCCACACACTCATTGTTCAGTCCTCCCAAAAATTCAATAAACAGCTTCGCGCTTCTCCATTGCCGCGCTCCGCCTCGGGCAAACCCGGCCCCACACGGTTGGCCCTGGGTTTTTCCCCCCCGCTCCGCTCCATCCGCGCGGCTCACCACGGCTCCGCGCTTCCTTTGCATACCGTGATCCGGTCCGTCCCCAGCCCGGTGAGGGACGACACCGCCTGGGTCAGAAGCAGCCGGACCTCCGCCCGGTCTCCGCCGGGGCACACCACCACCGCCCCCTGAAACGCCGGACAGCGTTCCATCCGCACCGCCGCCTGCTCCCCGGAGCCGGTGTTGATCACCACCGTCTTCTCCTCCACGCTGCTCCCCCGCTCCCCTGTGGAGGTGGAGCGGTCGGTGAGGGGCACCTGCTCCACCCCGCTGCGCAGCGTGAGCGCCACCGTCACCCGCCCCGCCCCCTCCACCTGGGACAGGGTGCGCGACAGCTTCTCCTCCAGCGCCGACACGTCGAAGGGCTCCGGCCCGCCGCCGGACGCCGGCTCCGGCTCCGCCTTCTCCCCGGCGGGCCAGAGCAGCAGCGCCAGCCCCGCCGCCAGCAGGAGCGCCACGTATTTGTACTTGTCCAGCAGCTTCCAAAGCCGCTCCGGCTTCCATTGGACCGTCATGGCTGTATCTCCTCGTAGTATTGCCGCCGGGCGGGCACGCCCAGCTCCTCCTCCAGCAGCCGCTCCAGCTCCTCCCGCTGCCGCTGTGTCCACACCCCCCGGGCGGCGACCTCCCAGGGGCAGGGCACGCCGTCCTCGTCATAGCCGCAGGTCACCTCCGCCGCACATTCAAAGCCCAGCTGTCTCGCCTTGTCCATAACATATGCGGCGGTCTCCTCCTCTATGATAGCCAGATAGAGCCGCTCGTTGCGTTCCTCCAGCTCCTGCTCATACCGCTGGCTCCGCTCACGCCAGCCGTCCAGCGCCCCGGTGAGGGCGCCCCCGTCCAGCCCTCCGGCCACCGGCCCCACCGCCGCCAGCAGCAGGACCATCCCCCCCGCCAGTCGGCACACCTTCTTCGCGCCCCCCTCCGGGGCCAGGGCCTCCGCCAGGGCCAGCACCAGCGCCGCCGCCGTCATCCCCAGCAGCCACGCGCGCACAAAGGCCGTCATGACGCGGCCACCGACACGCAGGACACCAGCGTGATGAGCAGCAGCAGGCAGCACGCCCCCGTCATCCCCAGCACCAGCCCGAAGGCGGAGCTGAGCCGGTCCACCAGGGCGCAGGCCGGTCCTCCCCCAAAGGCGGAGGCCAGCGCCGCCGCCGCTTTATAGGCCAGGTAGTGCACCGCCAGCCGCAGCAGGGGCGTCAGGCACAGCCCCAGCACGGTGACCATGCCGAACACCCCCACCGTCCCCCGGAGCACCCCCGCCGAGGCCAGCACCGTCTCCGCCGCGTCGGACAGAATGCCCCCCACCACCGGGATGGCCCCGGAAATGGCGAACCGGGCGGCCTTCACCGCCGCCGCGTCCGCCGTCCCCGCCACCACGCCGCTGGCCGCCAGATAGCCCACAAAGGCAGTCATCACCACGGTGATCAGGGTGGTCACCGTCCATTTCAGCAGGTCCGCCATCCGCTTCAGCTCCTCCCTTCCCAGCGCCGCCTGGGCCACCGAGGCGGCGATATACCCATACAGCAGGGGCACCAGCAGGCCGTTGATGAGCCCGATGAGCAGGTCGGAGAACAGCGCCGCCGCCATCTGGCGGGCCGCCGCGCCGGTCACCGCCCCTGTGGCCGCCGTCACCGCCGCCACCGTGGGCAGCAGCACGGCGGCAAAGGAGCTCATCCTCTCGATGGCCCCCGTGCCCAGGCCCAGCAGGGAGTTCACGTCCGCCACCGCCACCGCCGTCACCGCCAGCACCCCCGCCAGGGCGGACGCCTTCACGCCCCCCTTCCCCAGCCCCTCCGCCGTCTCCGCCAGGGCGCAGAACATCAAAATCACCAGCAGCAGCGCCGCCGAACGCGCCGCCCGCCGCACCGCGCCCCCCAGCTCCCGCGTCCCCGTGTCCAGCAAGCTCTCCAGCCCCTGGTCCAGCGAGGCCCCGTACTCCGCCCCGCCGCCGCTCTCCTCCGCCGCCCTGCGGAGTCCGTCCACATCCGCCAGCTCCTCCTGCCGCGCCAGCGCCTCCCCGGCGGACAGGGCCCGGACGGGCGGGCACAGGGCGGGCAGCAGGGCCAGCGCCAGCAGCGCCGCCCAGATTCTTCCCACGCGCCCCACCCCCTTACAGCAGCTGTGTGAGCACGTCCAGCACCGCCGTCATCAGGGGCATGGCCGCCGCCAGGGCCAGGGCCGTCCCCGCCAGCTCCACCGCCGAGGCCAGCCCCCCCTCCTTGGCGTCCCTGCAGAAGTCCGCCGCCAGCCGGGCCACGATGGCGATGCCCGCCGTCTTGAGCACCGGCTCCACCACCCGGGCGGACAGCCCCCCCGTCTCGGCCAGCTTGTCCGCCAGCTCCACCAGGCCGGCGAGCGTCTCCGAGCAGGACAGCACAATCAGCGCGCACGCCCCGATTCCCAGGGCCAGGGCCAGCTCCGGCGACTGCTTTCGCACCACCACCGCGCACAGCGCCGCCGCCACCGCCGCCGCCGCGATTTTGACCACGCCGCTCACAGCCCGAACAGGTCCTTCACCAGGGTGAACAGGTCGTTGATCTGCCGCACCACAATCATCAGCACCACCACCAGCGCCACCAGGGTGGTCATGGTGGCCATCTCGTCCCGGCCCGACCGGGTGAGCACCTGGTTGAGCACCGACACCAGAATGCCGATGGCGGCAATTTTAAAAATGAGGTCCACGTCCATCATCCGTCCTCCTATGTAGTGTTCCGTTTACAGCAGCACGATGGCCAGCAGCAGCCCCGCCGCCACCCCCAGCACGCCGTACACCCGCCCCAGGCGGCGGCGGTCGTCCGCGGCCTCCTCCCGGAGGGCCCGCAGGCCCGCCGCCGCGTCCTCCAGGGCGAGGCGCTGGCTGTCCCCGTCGTACCGGCCCAGCACCGGGCCCAGCCGCTCCAGCACCGCCCGGTCTCCCGGCTTGAGCCGGAGGGGCGCGCCGTCCAGCCCCTCCCGCCACACCTCCTGAAAGGCCCGCCCGTCGGGCAGGCCGGCGCCCCGGGCGCATTGGGCGAAAAACTGCCCCGCCGGCCCCCGGGCGGCCCGCGCCGCCTCCCCCAGGGCGTCGGGCAGGGGGCTGAGCCGCCAGCCCAGCTCCCGCCGGAGGGCGTCCAGCCCCGCCGCCAGCTCTCCCAGGTCCCGCACCCGGCCGTCCAGCCGGGCGGTCCCCGCCAGCCCCAGCGCCCCGCAGCCGGCGGTCACCAGCGCCGCCCCCGCCAGCCGGATCACGGCAGCGCCTCCACCCGGACCGTCCGCGCCCCGCCCCGGCGCTCCAGCACCACCAGCCGCCGGAACACCCCCAGCTCCAGCAGCTCCCGGCAGGCGGGGCGGCGGCGCAGGCTGTCAAGGCCGTCCCCGTGGGCGGTGGCCAGAAGGATCACGCCGCACCCCGCCGCCTCCGCCGCCGCCCGGACGTCCTCCGGCCCGCCCAGCTCGTCCGCCGCCGCCGCCTGAGGGTTCATCCCCCGGATCAGGATGGGCAGCCCCTCCGCCTTGGGGCAGCCGTCCAGCACGTCGGTGTGCCGGCCCACGTACAGCTGGGGCTCCCCCCGCCACAGGGCGGCGATCTCCCCCCGCTCGTCCGCCACCGCCACCCGGAGGGGCTCCCCCGCCGCCCCGTCGGACAGGGCCCGGACCAGATCCCGGAGCAGGGTGGTCTTGCCCGCCCCCGGCGGGGCCAGGATGAGGGTGCTCAATGGCCGCCCTTCCTCCGTCAGCGACCGCAGAAGGGGCTCCGCCAGCCCCGTCACCGGCCGCGCAACGCGGATGGACAGGGAGGACAGCTCCCGGAGGGCGGCCCGTCCGCCCTCCCCCGCCGCCGTGCCGCACATGCCCATGCGGTGTCCCCCCCGGAGGGTGAAAAAACCGCGCCGGACCTGGTCCAGCGCCGTGTGGGCGGAGGACTGGGTGGCGTTCTCCACCGTCTGGCGCAGCGCCTCCTCCCCTACGGGGGGCGTGTCCACCTCCGCCTCCCCTTCGGGCAGGAGGGCCGTCATGGGGAAGCCCCGGCGCAGGCGCAGCTCCTCCAATTGGCCCAGCCTGTCCTCTCCCAGGGCCCGCAGACCGCTGCCCAGGGGCCGCGGCAGCACCGACGCCGCCTGCTCCCAGGGTTTTCTTTCGTCCATACGCTTCACCGCCTTTGTATCCCCATACCTATGAGGGCACGTCCCAGAATATTCCAGGCGCAGGGTCAAAAAAACGCCCGCCGGAAACCCGGCGGGCGAGAGTTGAATGCGGCTGCTCACAGGACGCAGGCGATGCGCCGCACCGCCTCCCGGGTGGCGTCCGCGTCCCCGAAGGCGGTGACCCGGACATACCCCTCCCCGCTGGGGCCGAAGCCCGCGCCGGGGGTGGTGACCACACAGGCCCTTTTCAGCAGCAGGTCGAAAAAGTCCCAGGAGGGGGCGCCGCCGGGGGTCCTGACCCACAGATAGGGGGCGTTCACCCCGCCGTACACCGTCAGTCCGGCGGCGGTCAGGCCGTCCTTGATCACCTTGGCGTTGTTCAGATAGTAGCGGATGGCCTCCCCGGTCTGGGCCTTCCCCTCGGGGCTGAGGGCCGCCTCCGCCGCCCGCTGGATCACGTAGGGCACGCCGTTGAACTTGCTCCCCTGGCGGCGGTTCCACAGGGCCCGGAGGGAAACTCCCTCCCGCTCCAGCGCCTTGGGGACGACCGTGTAGGCGCAGCGGGTGCCGGTGAATCCGGCGGACTTGGAGAAGGAGCGGAACTCGATGGCGCAGGTCTTGGCCCCCTCCACCTCATAGATGCTGTGGGGGACGCCCTCCTGGGTGATGAACGCCTCATAGGCGGAGTCGAACAGAATGACGCTGCCGTGGGCGTTGGCGTAGTCCACCCACACCTTCAGTTGGTCCTCGGTGGCCGCCGCGCCGGTGGGGTTGTTGGGGGAGCAGAGATAGATCAGGTCGGGAGCCCGGTCCCCCGCGGGCAGCTCCGGGAAAAAGCCGTTCTCCGCCGTGCAGGGCAGATAGACAAGATTGGTCCACCGCTCCCCGTCGAAGTCCCCGGCGCGGCCCGCCATGGCGTTGGTGTCCACATACACCGGGTACACCGGGTCGCAAACCGCCACCACGTTGTCCACGGAGAAGATGTCGCCGATGCTGCCGCAGTCGCTCTTGGCGCCGTCGGACACGAAAATCTCGTCGTCGTCCACCTCCACCCCCCGGGCCGCGTAGTCGTCCCGGATGGCGAAGCGCAGAAAGTCGTAGGCACAGCAGGTCTCCTCGCAGTAGCCCCGGAAGGTCTCCTTCACCCCCATCTCCCGGGAGGCCTTCACCATGGCGCCCACCACCGCCGGGGCCAGGGGCTGGGTCACGTCGCCGATCCCTAAGCGGATGAGGGGCATGGGCGGATTCTGGGCGGAAAAAGCCCGCACGCGGCGGCCGATCTCCGGGAACAGGTAGCCGCCGGGGAGCTTTTGGAAATTCTGATTGACGCGGACCATGGGGACCACTCCTTACTTTATCTGGTTAAATCATTGTAACACAGGCGAAACGGCCCGGTCAACCGGCAAATTCGCCATCAAACACCGTCACGGCGGGGCCGGTCATGAACATATGGCCGGATTTTTCCTCCCAGCGGACGGCCAGCTCCCCGCCGGGAAGCCGGATTTCCGCCTCCCGGTCCAGCTTTCCGGCGGCCATCATGGCGGCCGCGGCGGCGCACGCCCCGGTGCCGCAGGCCAGGGTCTCCCCGCTGCCCCGCTCCCAGACGCGCATCTCCAGCGCGCCCCGGTTCAGCACCCGGACAAATTCCACGTTCACCCGCCGGGAAAAGGCGGGGCAGCGCTCCGCCAGCGGCCCGAGGACGGACAGGTCCAGGGCGGCGGGGTCTTCCGCCTCGATCACCGCGTGGGGGTTGCCCACGGACACGGGGACGGCGGTGTATTCGGCCCCATTCAGAGCGATGGCCAGGGGCGGCTCCACCGCCGGGACGCCCATCCCCACCGCCGCCCCCGACACGGCCCCGTTTTCCACCATCAGGGACAGCTCCCGCTCCCCTGCCGGGGTCTCGATGGTGAGGTGGGCCTTGTCCGTCAGCCCCTTGTCGTAGACGTACTTGCCAAAACAGCGGATGCCGTTGCCGCACATGGCCCCCTCGGAGCCGTCGGCGTTGAACATCCGCATTCTGAAATCCGCCCGCTGGGACGGGCACACACAGATGAGGCCGTCTCCCCCCACGCCGAACCGGCGGCGGGACAGGCGGCGGGACAACTCCGGCAGATCGTCCGGCGCGCCCTCCATGCAGTTGAGAAAAATGTAGTCGTTGCCCAGGCCGTGCATTTTGGTAAAGCGCATACGCTCCCCTCCTTACAGGGAAGCGTATGCGCTTGGACTTGGCCGCTATGCGGCTTTCAAATCAATAGTTGATGATGTATTTGTCCCGCTCCCAGGAGGATACCCGGGTGCGGTACTCCTCAGGCGCGGGCATATTCTGCGGAATATGCGCCGCCTGAGGCGGCAGGCCGCGCCTTCCAGGGGGGACCAGTCCCCCCTGGATACGCGCCTTCGGCGCGATACCCCCCTGCCCTGCGGGACGGACGGGGGCTTGGTCGGCAATCAATAGTTGATGATGTATTTGTCTCGTTCCCAGGAGGACACCCGGGTGCGGTACTCCTCCCACTCGGCCTCCTTGCCCGCGATGTACTGGGACGTGACGTGCTGGCCCAGCGCCGCCAGCACCAGCTTGTCCCGCTTCATGGCGGCAAGGGCCTCCTCCAGGGAACCGGGCAGGGCCTCGATGCCCCGGCGGCGGCGGGTGGCGGGGGACATGGCGAAGATGTTCTCCGTCACCTCCGGGGGCGGGGTCATCCCCTTGGCGATGCCGTCCAGCCCCGCCGCCAGACAGACCGCCAGGGACAGGTAGGGGTTGCAGGCCGGGTCGGGGCAGCGCAGCTCCACCCGGGTTCCCTGGCCCCGGCTGGCGGGGATGCGGATGAGGGTGGAGCGGTTGGAGGCGGACCAGGCCATATAGCAGGGGGCCTCATAGCCGGGCACCAGCCGCTTGTAGGAGTTGACCAGGGGGTTGGTGACGGCGGCCATCCCCTTCATGTGGGCCAATATGCCCGCGATGAAGGAATAGCACTCCTTGGACAGCCCATTTTCGCCCTTCTCGTCGAAAAACACGTTCTTCCCGTCCCGGTACAGGGACATGTTGGTGTGCATCCCGTTGCCCGCCAGACCGTAGATGGGCTTTGGCATGAAGGTGGCGTGGAGGCCGTCCCGCTGGGCGATGGTTTTCACCGCCAGCTTGAAGGTCATGATCTTGTCCGCGCACTCCAGGGCGGGGGCGTACTTGAAGTCAATCTCGTGCTGGCCGGGGGCCACCTCGTGGTGGCTGGCCTCAATCTCATAGCCCATCTGCTCCAGCGCCAGGCAGATGCGCCGCCGGGTGGGCTCCCCGTGGTCCAGGGGGCCCAGGTCGAAATAGCCCGCCTCGTCGTTGGTCTTGGTGGTGGGCTTGCCCTCCCCGTCGGTCTGGAACAGGAAGAACTCCGCCTCCAGCCCCACGTTGAAGGTGTCGTAGCCCATGTCCTTCGCGCGGCCCAGCACCCGCTCCAGCACGCCCCGGGGGTCGCCCACAAAGGAGGAGCCGTCCGGGTTGTGCACATCGCAGATCAGCCGGGCCACCTTGGCGTGCTGGGGCTCCCAGGGGAACACCACAAAGCTGTCCAGGTCGGGATAGAGGTACTGGTCGGACTCGTTGATGCGGACAAAGCCCTCGATGGACGAGCCGTCCAGCATGATCTGGTTGTTGACCGCCTTCTCGATCTGGGAGGCGGTGATGGCCACGTTCTTCAACTGCCCGAATATGTCGGTGAACTGCATTCGGATGAACTTCACGTCCTCCTCCCGCACCATGCGGACAATGTCCTCCTTGGTATAGCCCATGCCTGTCTTCCCCTTTCCTGTTTTCGACAATTGGAAAACTGTGTCGCGCCGCGTCCCACATTTTTCATTTCCACGTTTCAGCATAGCACAAACCCGGTTTTTGTCAACAGTTTTTTGCATCAACACACAATTTCAGCGCAGAAAACAGGCTTTCCTCCTGCTCGAACCTGCTTTTTGTGATTTGTCACATACAGCCGGGCGCGCCGGACGGCGCTGGGAAAATAAGAAAAGAAATCCAACTCTTACTTGACCGCCCTTGTGTATTCTGCTAAAATATTATCATCGAAACCCCATCCCGCGCTTACCCCGCACATTCGATAAAAACTGGAGGAATGTACAATGGCTCACAAATATGTCTACCTGTTCTCAGAGGGCAACGCCAACATGCGCGAGCTCCTGGGCGGCAAGGGCGCCAACCTGGCCGAGATGACCAATATCGGCCTGCCCGTGCCCCAGGGCTTCACCATCACCACCGAGGCGTGCACCCAGTACTACGAGGACGGGCAGAAGATCAACGACGAGATTCAGGCGCAGATCATGGATTATATCGTCAAGATGGAGGAGATCACCGGCAAAAAGTTCGGCGACAAGGAGAACCCCCTGCTGGTCTCCGTCCGCTCCGGCGCCCGGGCCTCCATGCCCGGCATGATGGACACCATCCTGAACCTGGGCCTCAACGAGCAGGTGGTGGAGGTCATCGCCAAGCAGTCCAACAACCCCCGCTGGGCCTGGGACTGCTACCGCCGCTTCATCCAGATGTACTCCGACGTGGTCATGGAGGTGGGCAAGAAGTACTTTGAGCAGCTCATCGACAAGATGAAGCAGGCCAAGGGCGTCACCCAGGACGTGGACCTCACCGCCGGCGACCTGAAGGAGCTGGCCGGCCAGTTCAAGGACGAGTACAAGACCAAGATCGGCGCGGACTTCCCCTCCGACCCCAAGGAGCAGCTGATGGGCGCCATCAAGGCCGTGTTCCGCTCCTGGGACAACCCCCGGGCCAACGTCTACCGCCGGGACAACGACATCCCCTACTCCTGGGGCACCGCCGTCAACGTGCAGTCCATGGCCTTCGGCAACATGGGCGACGACTGCGGCACCGGCGTGGCCTTCACCCGGGACCCCGCCACCGGCGAGAAGAAGCTGTTCGGCGAATTCCTGACCAACGCCCAGGGCGAGGACGTGGTGGCCGGTGTGCGCACCCCCATGCCCATCAGCGAGATGGCCAACAAGTTCCCCGAGGCCTTCGCCCAGTTTGAGAACGTGTGCAAGACCCTGGAGGACCACTACCGCGACATGCAGGACATGGAGTTCACCGTGGAGGCGGGCAAGCTCTACATGCTCCAGACCCGCAACGGCAAGCGCACCCCCGCCGCCGCCCTGAAAATCGCCTGCGACCTGGTGGACGAGGGCATGATCGACGAGAAGAAGGCCGTCACCATGATCGAGCCCCGGGCCCTGGACGCCCTGCTCCACCCCCAGTTCGACCCCAAGGCCCTGAAGGAGGCCCCCGTGCTGGCCAGCGCCCTGGGCGCTTCCCCCGGCGCGGCCTGCGGCCGCATCGTGTTCTCCGCCGAGGAGGCCAAGGAGTGGGCCGCCAAGGGGGAGAAAGTGGTGCTGGTCCGGCTGGAGACCTCTCCCGAGGACATTGAGGGCATGAAGGCCGCCCAGGGCATCCTCACCGTCCGGGGCGGGCGCACCTCTCACGCCGCCGTGGTCGCCCGGGGCATGGGCCGCTGCTGCGTGTCCGGCTGCGGCGAGATCAAGATGGATGAAGAAGCCAAGCAGTTCGAGCTGAAGGGCAAGACTTTCCACGAGGGCGACTGGCTGTCCCTGGACGGCTCCACCGGCAACATTTACGACGGTGCCATCGCCACCGTCCCCGCCACCATCAGCGGCGAGTTCGCCCGGGTCATGGGCTGGGCGGACAAGTACCGCCGCCTGGACGTGCGCACCAACGCCGACACCCCCCACGACGCCGCCCAGGCCCGGAAGTTCGGCGCCCAGGGCATCGGCCTGTGCCGCACCGAGCACATGTTCTTCGACGACGACCGCATCCCCGCCATCCGGGAGATGATCTGCTCCGACACCGTGGAGCAGCGGGAGCGGGCCCTGGCCAAGTTGGAGCCCATGCAGCAGACCGACTTTGAGGGCATCTACGAGGCCATGGAGGGCCTGCCTGTCACCATCCGCTTCCTGGACCCCCCGCTGCACGAGTTCGTCCCCACCGAGGAGGCCGACATTGAGAAGCTGGCCGCCGACATGGGCAAGAGCGTGGCCGACATCAAGGCCATCATCGCGGGCCTCCACGAGTTCAACCCCATGATGGGCCACCGCGGCTGCCGTCTGGCGGTCACCTATCCCGAGATCGCCGTGATGCAGACCAACGCCGTCATCAAGGCCGCCCTCAACGTTCAGGCCCGCCACCCCGAGTGGAACCTGGTGCCCGAGATCATGATCCCCCTGGTGGGCGAGGTGAAGGAGTTCCTCTATGTCAAGGGCATCGTCACCGCCACCGCCGACAAGCTCATCGGCGAGGCCGGCTCCTCCATGAAGTACAAGGTGGGCACCATGATCGAGATTCCCCGTGCCGCCATGACCGCCGACGAAATCTCCCCCCACGCCGACTTCTTCTCCTTCGGCTCCAACGACCTGACCCAGATGACCTTCGGCTTCAGCCGGGACGACGCGGGCAAGTTCCTGGACGCCTACTACGACAAGAAGATTTATGAAAGCGATCCCTTCGCCAAGCTGGACCAGCACGGCGTGGGCCGCCTCATCTCCAACGCCACCCGCTGGGGCCGCTCCACCAATCCCCACATCCACGTGGGCATCTGCGGCGAGCACGGCGGCGACCCCGCCAGCGTGGAGTTCTGCCACAAGATCGGGCTGGATTACGTGTCCTGCTCCCCCTTCCGGGTGCCCATCGCCCGGCTGGCCGCCGCCCAGGCCGCGATCAACAATCCGCAGTAACGGGCATTATTGTGTCGTAGGGCAACGGGATTTATCCTGTACAGGGCGCTAACACTTCGCCTACGCCATAAAAAAAATGACCTTGCACCAATACGGTGCAGGGTCATTTTTTCCTCGGGAGCGGCGCCCCATGGCGCCGCTCCGCTTCCCCTCAGTATTGGTATTTTTTCCGCAGGCCCCACAAAAACGCCGCCGTCACCGCCGCAGCCAGCGCCTCCGCCGCCACAATGGACAGCCAGACGCCGTCCACGTCCCAGACCAGCGGGAAGACCAGCACCGCCGCCGCCTGGAACACCAGGGTGCGCAGGAAGGAGATGGCGGCGGACGCCGGCCCGTTGTTCAGCGCGGTGAAAAAGGAGGAGCCGAAAATGGCGAATCCCGAGAACAGGAAGGAGAAGGCGAAAATGGAAAAGGCCCGGAGGGTGAGATCAAGCAGTTCCCGGTCATAGCCCACAAACAGCAGGGACAGCGGCCGGGCCAGCAGCAGAGCGGCGGCGAACATGGCGGCGGCAAACACGGCGACTATCCCCAGGCTCCGGCGGCGCAGCCCCCGCAGCTCGGCGTGGTTCTGGGCCCCGTAGTGGTAGCCCACCACCGGGGCGGTCCCCACCGAATAGCCGATGAACACCGCCGCGAACACCAGGCTGACATACATCAGCACCCCGTAGGCCGCCACGCCGTCCTCCCCGGCATAGCGCAGCAGCTGGGCGTTGAACAGCATGCTCACCAGCGACCCGGAAACGCTGCTCATCAGCTCCGACGAGCCGTTGGCGCAGGTTTTGGCCAGCGCTTTGAAGTCCAGCTCCGTCCGGCCCAGGCGGAGCAAGCTGGAGTTGGGGCGGGCAAAATAGAGGAGCGGGACGGCGCCGCCCACACACTGGCTCAGGGCGGTGGCCGCCGCGGCCCCCTCCAGCCCCCAGCCGAGCGCCGCCACGAACAGGGCGTCCAGCGCCATGTTGGCGCAGCCCGCCGCCACCGTCGCCGCCAGCCCCAGGGCTGGCTTTCCCGCCGTGGCGAACAGGCATTGAAACTCAAATTGCAGGATAAACGCCGGAACAGCCGGCAGGATCACCCGGGCATACCGCACGCAGTTTTCCAGCAGCTCGCCCTCCGCCCCCAGCGCCGCCGCCACAGGCCGCAGAAACAGCAGGCCCAGCACGCTCAGCGCCGCGCCGCAGATCACGGAGGTGTAGACGATGAGGGAGAAGACGCGGTTGGCCTTTTCCGGCCTGCCCTCTCCCAGGGTTTTGGCGATGAGGGCCCCGCCGCCGGTACCGAACATAAAGCCCGCGCAGCCCAGGATCATCAGCACGGGGTAGATAAAGTTCACCGCTGTAAAGGGGATTTTGCCCACATAGTTGGACACAAAAAAGCCGTCCACCACGCCGTAGACGGAGGTAAACACCATCATCACAATGGACGGCAGGGTATAGCGCAGCAGCCTGCCGCAGGTGAAGTGGTCCGACAGCCGGATGTTCATTTCCGCCCCCTCCGGCCGGACTCTCCCGGCCTCTTTTCCTGTTGAAACCGCCGGGATTTCTCCCGGAAGTCCTCCAAATACCGCTGGGTCATCTGATTGTACTCCGCCGACGCCTCCGGGCCCCAGGCGGCGAAAATCTCGTCCTCCAGCCGGATCAAACGCGCCGCCGTGCGCCCGGCCAGCGCCTGGCCCTCCCCGGTGAGGCGGACGGTCTTTCCCCGTCCTCCCGCCGCCTCCAGCCGCACCATCCCCTCCCCCTCCAGCTTGCGCAGGGCGGAGTTGATGGTCTGCTTGCTGGTTCCCGACTGCCGGACCAGCTTGGAGAGCGGGCAAGCGCCCCCCTCCTCGCACAGGATGTACAGCACCGACATTCCGCTGTCCGACAGTCCCAGCCTCACCGCCGCCTCGTGGTACAGCCCGTTCAGTTCCCCGAGCAGGCGGTTGAACCGCCGCAGCTCCTTTGAGATGTAAAGCTCCATGCGCGCCTCCTTCGTCCGAAATCATACTTGCATTATAGTACGATTTCAGACGTTTTGTCAAGCCCAAAAAAACGCCCGCCTGAGGGCGGGGCAGCAGGCTCAGGCTGCGGGGCGGCCTGCCCGGGGATAGGGCTCCGGCTCGTCGGTGAGGCCCGCCAGATAGTCCATGCTGGTGTCCAGCGCCAGCGCGATCCGCCTGCACTGCTCATAATGCGCCGGACGGCATAGACAAGTCGGGGACGGGGTGAGGCGCGGGGGGACGGCCCGCGCCTTGTTTCGCCGCTATACCTGCCGCTTCTCCGCCCGGAGAACGATGTCTTCCCGCTCCACGGCAAGGCACAGGGTGTCCCCCGCCCCCAGCTGCTCGGACAAAAGCAGGTCGGCGGCGGGCTCCTCCACCCTCCGGCGCACCGCCCGGCGGATGGGGCGGGCCCCCTGCTCCCGCTCGGCCCCCGGGTCGGCCAGCAGGGTCACCGCCTCCCACTTGGCGTCCAGGTCCACCCCCAGCTCGTTGAGGCGGCCCCGCACATTGCCCAGCAGGCGCAGGGCGATGCGCTCCAGGTCCCGCCGCTCCAGCCGGTCGAACAGAATCACCTCGTCCAGGCGGTTGAGAAACTCCGGCTTGAACCGGCCCTTCAGCTCCGCCAGCACCGCCTCCCGCCGCCTGCCGTCGCAGTCCCCCCCGGCAAAGCCCAGAGGGGGCGACTTGCTCACCAGTTTCTGGGCCCCCACGTTGGAGGTCATCACCACCACCGTGTTGCGGAAGTCCGCCCTCCGGCCCTGTCCGTCGGTGAGCTGGCCGTCCTCCATCACCTGGAGGAGAATATTCTGGAGGTCGTCGTGGGCCTTCTCGATCTCGTCGAAGAGCACCACCGACCAGGGGCGGCGGCGGACCTGCTCGGTGAGCTGCCCCCCCTCCTCGTGGCCCACGTAGCCGGGGGGCGACCCCACCAGCCGGGAGGCGGCGTGCTTCTCCATATACTCGGACATGTCGAAGCGGATCAGCGCGTCCTCGCTGCCGAACAGCGCCGCCGCCAGGGCGCGGCACAGCTCTGTCTTGCCCACCCCGGTGGGACCCAGGAACAGAAACGCCCCAATGGGGCGGTTGGGCTCCTTCAGCCCCACGCGGCCCCGGCGGATGGCGGCGGCCACGGCGGACACCGCCCGGTCCTGCCCCACCACCCGGCGGTGGAGCTCCCCCTCCAGCTCCAGCAGGCGCTTGGCCTCCCCCTTGGTGATGGACTCCAGGGGAATGCCCGTCCACTGGGACAGCACCGCCGCGATGTCCTCCCGGCCCAGCTCCCGGGCGCCGCTCCCCTTCTGGCGGGTCTGCTTGCGGTCCAGCTCCCGGCGGAAGTCCGCCTCCGCGTCCCGGAGGATGGCCGCCCGCTCAAAGTCCTGCATGGCGATGGCCTGGGCCTTCTCCCTGGCCGCCCGCTCCGCCCGGTCGGACAGCGCCCGCAGAGACACGGGCACCTCCTCCCCCATCCGCAGGCGGGCCGCCCCCTCGTCAATCAAGTCGATGGCCTTGTCCGGCAGAAAGCGGTCGGGAAGATAGCGCTGGGACAGCTCCACCGCCGCGTCGATGGCCCCGTCGGAGATGGTCAGGCCGTGGTGCTCCTCATACCGGCGGCGCAGCCCCCGGAGGATGGCCTTGGCCTGGTCCGGGGTGGGCTCCGCCACCTTGACGGGCTGAAACCGGCGCTCCAGGGCGGCGTCCTTCTCAATATACTTGCGGTACTCCTCCAGGGTGGTGGCCCCCACCACCTGGATCTCCCCCCGGCTCAGGGCGGGCTTGAGGATGTTGGCCGCGTCGATGGCCCCCTCGGCGGACCCCGCCCCCACGATGTTGTGGAGCTCGTCCAGGAAGAGAATCACGTTGCCCGCCCGGCGGACCTCCGCCAGCACCTGGTTCACCCGCTCCTCAAACTCGCCCCGGTACTTGGTGCCCGCCACCATGGACACCAGGTCCAGACTCAGCAGGCGCTTGCCCCGCAGGGGCTCGGGCACCGTGCCGGAGGCCATGCGGAAGGCCAGCCCCTCCGCCACGGCGGTCTTGCCCACCCCCGGCTCCCCGATGAGGGCGGGGTTGTTCTTGGTCCGGCGGGCCAGAATCTGGATCACCCGGCCCACCTCCTGCTCCCGGCCCACCAGGGGGTCCAGGGCGCCCAGGGCCGCCATCCGGGTCAGGTCCCGGGAAAAGCGGTCGGTGAGGCGGGTGTCCGCCCCCTCCCTGGCCCTGGGGCGCTCCTCCCGGTAAAGGGCCTGGGGGTCGCCCCCCGGCCGTCCGGCGGCGTTTTGGGGCTGCTGCCGCCCCTTGTCCCGATCCATCATAAAAAAACCCCGCAATCTTTGAAAAATACTCAGCCGTTCCACGCGATCACTCCCATTGTCCCGGAGGAAAATCTCGTCACTTGGCAAGGATGGGAAATTTTGACCGAAATTATACCTTTCTTCCCCTGAAAATTTCATGTTGCAATTTTCCGCGGATGTGGTAAAATAAAAAGCGGTCCAAAACACATCATTTGTTGGAGGTGTATTTACATGGCTCGTAAAATCACGGATACCTGCGTCTCCTGCGGCGCTTGCGAGAGCTCCTGCCCCGTGGGCGCGATCTCCATGGGCGACAGCCACATGGTCATCGACGCCAGCGCCTGCATCGACTGCGGCGCCTGCGAGGGCACCTGCCCCACCGGCGCCATCGAGGCTGAGTAACCTGTCATCCAAAAGCCCCGCCCTCTCTGAGAGAGGGCGGGGCTTTGCATTTTCAGGGCGGGTTTTCCAGGCTCTGGAAGTATTCCGGTTTCTCTCCGCCGGGGCTTCGTCAAAGTGCTCCCATTTTTCCCGCACGGCTCCGAAAGCGGTTGGTTAAAACGCTGATTTTGTGGAAACTTTAACATACGCAGGCAAAATGTCGTGGATTTGAGATAGAACTTATGCTATACTGTGTAATCGGTGGGATATGGGTTTCCCACCGGCCCCATTGGCTCGCGTCCGCCTCCATTTCGGGCACGGGCGCTGAAATGATACACTATATTTTGAGGAGGAACTATCTATGGAGACCTATGGATTGGAACAGTACGGCATCACCGGCATCAAGGAAGTCGTGTACAATCCCACCTATGAGCAGCTGTTCGAGGCGGAGATGGACCCCGCGCTGGAGGGCTTTGAGAAGGGCCAGATGACCGAGCTGGGCGCGGTCAACGTGATGACCGGCATCTACACCGGCCGCTCCCCCAAGGATAAGTTCATCGTGATGGACGAGAACTCCAAGGATACCGTCTGGTGGACCTCCGACGAGTTTAAGAACGACAACAAGCCCGCCTCCCAGGAGGCCTGGAAGGCCTGCAAGGAGCTGGCCATTCAGGAGCTGTCCAACAAGAAGCTGTACGTGATGGATGTGTTTTGCGGCACCAATCCCGACTCCCGGATGGCCATCCGCTTCATCATGGAGGTGGCGTGGCAGGCCCACTTTGTCAAGAATATGTTCATCGCCCCCACCGCCGAGGAGCTGAAGAACTTCAAGCCCGACTTCATCTCCTACAACGCCTCCAAGGCCAAGCTGACCAACTACAAGGAGCTGGGCCTGAACTCCGAGACCGCCGCCATCTTCAACATCACCTGCCGTGAGCAGGTCATCATCAACACCTGGTACGGCGGCGAGATGAAGAAGGGCATGTTCTCCATGATGAACTACTACCTGCCCCTGCGGGGCATGGCCTCCATGCACTGCTCCGCCAACACCGATATGGAGGGCAAGAACACCGCCCTGTTCTTCGGCCTGTCCGGCACCGGCAAAACCACCCTGTCCACCGACCCCAAGCGCCTGCTGATCGGCGACGACGAGCACGGCTGGGACGATAACGGCGTGTTCAACTTCGAGGGCGGCTGCTACGCCAAGGTCATCGACCTGGACAAGGAGTCCGAGCCCGACATCTACAACGCCATCAAGCGCAACGCCCTGCTGGAGAACGTCACCGTGGACGAGAGCGGCAAGATCGACTTCCACGACAAGTCCGTCACCGAGAACACCCGCGTGTCCTATCCCATCAACCACATTGAGAAGATCGTGCGCCCCGTGTCCGCCGGCCCCGACGCCAAGAACGTCATCTTCCTGTCCGCCGACGCCTTCGGCGTGCTGCCCCCCGTGTCCATCCTGACCCCGGAGCAGACCCAGTACTACTTCCTGTCCGGCTTCACCTCCAAGCTGGCGGGCACCGAGCGGGGCATCACCGAGCCCACCCCCACCTTCTCCGCCTGCTTCGGCCAGGCCTTCCTGGAGCTGCACCCCACCAAGTACGGCGAGGAACTGGTGAAGAAGATGGAGAAGAGCGGCGCCAAGGCCTACCTGGTGAACACCGGCTGGAACGGCACCGGCAAGCGCATCTCCATCAAGGACACCCGGGGCATCATCGACGCCATCCTGGACGGCTCCATCCTCAAGGCTGAGACCAAGACCATCCCCTACTTCAACCTGGAGGTCCCCACCTCCCTGCCCGGCGTTGACCCCGCCATCCTGGACCCCCGGGACACCTACGCCGACGCCGCCGAATGGGACGCCAAGGCCAAGGATCTGGCCGGCCGCTTCGTGAAGAACTTCGTGAAGTACACCGGCAACGACGCGGGCAAGGCCCTGGTCGCCGCCGGTCCCAAGGTGTAACAAAGAAGCGCTCCGCGAACAGGCGAGGCGTGACAACAAGCCTGAGACAATAAAATGAGCCGGGCGAAAGGGGCGCCGTGCTTCGGCGCGGCGCCCCTTTTTCTGAGCGTCTGAGCCGTCGTGAGCAGCGCGGATGGACTGGAGCGAGGGCGAGCGATGGGGCGCACAGCGCCCCAGAGACCAGCCCGAGGCGGAAGGAAGCCGCGCGCCGCGAACAGGCGAAGCGTGACAACAAAATGGTTTAAGAGAAATTTGGAGGTGTTTCCATTTGAAGAAAAAGGTTCAGTTCACGGAGACCGTGCTCCGTGACGCCAACCAGTCCCTGATGGCCACCCGCCTGCCCTACTCCGACTACGCCGACATTCTGTCCACCATGGACAAGGCCGGCTACTACTCGGTGGAGTGCTGGGGCGGCGCCACCTTCGACTCCTGCCTGCGCTATCTGGGGGAGGACCCCTGGGAGCGGCTGCGCAACATCCGCAAACATATGCCCAACACCCGGCTCCAAATGCTGCTGCGGGGCCAGAACCTGCTGGGCTATAAGCACTACCACGACGACGTGGTGGAGAAGTTCGTGGAGCTTTCCATCAAGAACGGCATCGACGTGATCCGCATCTTCGACGCCCTCAACGACTTCCGCAACATCAAGACCGCCCTGGAGGCCACCAAGAAGTACGCCAACAAGCGCACCATGGCCTCCGGCTGCATCTCCTACACCCAGAGCCCGGTGCACACCGTGGCCAAGTATGTGGAGATGTGCAAGGAGCTCAAGACCATGGGCTTCGACACCATCTGCCTGAAGGACATGGCGGGCACCATGAGCCCCAACGAGGCCGAGGGTCTCATCAAGGGCATCAAGGACGCCATCGGCGAAATGCCCATCATCCTCCACACCCACTGCACCACCGGCATGGCCTACATGACCCTCACCAAGGCCATCGAATCCGGCGTGGACGTCATCGACACCGCCACCTCCTGTTTCTCCAACGGCACCAGTCAGGCCGCCACCGAGACGCTGTACTACGCCCTCAAGCAGTACGGCATCGACACCGGCCTGAACGAGGAGGTCATCAACAAGGTCAACGACTACTTCAAGCCCATCAAGCAGAAGTATATCGACTCCGGCCTCATCAGCCCCAAGAGCATGGCCACCGACTCCCAGGCCCTGGTTTACAAGGTCCCCGGCGGAATGCTGTCCAACATGATCGCCAACCTGAAGGACATGAACGCCATGGACAAGTTTGACGAGGCCCTGCTGGAGATCCCCAACGTCCGCCGGGACCTGGGCTATCCCCCGCTGGTCACCCCCCTGTCCCAGATGGTGGGCAACCAGGCCGTCACCAACGTGCTGATCGGCCAGCGCTACAAGCAGATCTCCAAGGAAATCAAGAACTACTTCAAGGGCGACTACGGCATCGCCCCCGGCGAGGTGAGCGCCGAGCTCCAGACCAAGATCCTGGGCGAGGGCGGCCAGCCCACCGACTGCCGCATCGAGGACTCCAAGCGCACCGGCGAGGAGTTCCAGAAGGCCCGCGAGGCCCTGGGCGAGCTGTGCCGGTCCGAGGAGGACATGATGAGCTATATCTGCTTCCCGGACCAGGCGGAGAAGTTCTTCAAGGACCGTCGGGCCAAGGAGGAGAACATCGCCACCTATACCATCACCGAGGCGTAAGGGGAGGAAATGGCTATGAATCCTGTCGCTCTTACTGCCAAGATGGGCATGGCTGACGCCGGAATCGCCGCCGTGCTGGGTTACGCCGTGGTGTTCGTGGGCCTGATCCTGCTGATGGCTGTGGTAATCCTCATGGGCAAGGCCATGGCGGGCACCCGCAAACAGGCGGAGGCTCCCGCGCCCACCGCCGCGGCCCCTGCCGCGCCCGCGGCGCCCACCGGCACCCCGGCCCCCGGCAGCGCCGGCGAGGTCAAGCTGTTCGACGTGCCCGACAAGGAGGCCGCCATCCTCATGGCGATTGTGGCCGACAAGATGGGCAAGCCGCTGAACGAGCTGCGCTTCAAGTCCATTAAGGAGGTCAAGTGAAATGAAATATAAAGTGACCCTGAACGGGCGCACCTATGAGATTGAGGTGGACGCCGGCCAGGCCATGCTCACCGACGAGTACGAGGCCTACGCCCCCGCTCCCGCCGCCCCCGCCGCTCCCGCCCCTGCGGCTGCCGCTGCCGCCGCTGCCGCTGCCGCCGCCGCTGCCGCCGCCGCCAGCGCGGCGTCCCCCGCCGTCACCGCCGCGGGCGAGCCCGTCAACTCCCCCATGCCCGGCGTCATCCTCCGGGTGGAGGTTGCCCAGGGCGCCGCCGTCAAGGCGGGCCAGCTGCTGGTGGTGCTGGAGGCCATGAAGATGGAAAACGAGATTCTCGCCCCCAAGGACGGCACCGTGGCCCAGGTGGTGGTGCAGAAGGGCAGCCATGTGGAGACCGGTTCGCCGCTGATCGTTCTGGCATAAGGAGGGGTTTTTTGTGGATATCTTACAAACCCTGTCCAAGCTGGTGAGCGATTCCGGCTTCGCCGGGTTCTTTGCCAGCGGCGGCTGGAAGTACCTGGTCATGATTCTCATCGCCTGCGTGCTGCTGTACCTGGGCATCGGCAAGAAGTTCGAGCCGCTGCTGCTGGTGGGCATCGCCTTCGGCGCGCTGCTGACCAACATCCCCGGGGCCGGACTCTACCACATGGGCATGTGGGACGCCTACGTCAACGAGTGCGCCTACGACGCCGCCAACGACGCCGCCCTCATTGAGGTCACCGACGAGGGCACCCGGCTGCTCACCGTCGAGGAGTACCTGTCCACCCTGCCCCAGGGCGCCAAGGAGCCCAATATCGTGGAGCACCTGTCCTTCACCGACGTGGCCCACTTCGGCGGCCTGCTGGACATCCTGTATATCGGCGTCAAGGCGGGCATCTACCCCTGCCTGATCTTCATCGGCATCGGCGCCATGACCGACTTCGGGCCCCTCATCGCCCGGCCCTCCTCCCTGCTGCTGGGCGCGGCCGCCCAGTTGGGCGTATTCCTGGCCATGTTCGGCGCCATGCTGCTGGGCTTCACCGGCCCGGAGGCCGGCTCCATCGGCATCATCGGCGGCGCGGACGGCCCCACGGCCATCCTCACCACCTCCAAGCTGGCCCCCCACCTTCTGGGCCCCATCGCCATCGCCGCCTACTCCTATATGGCGCTGATCCCCATGATTCAGAAGCCGCTGATGCGGCTGCTGACCACGGAGAAGGAGCGCAAGGTGAAGATGGAGCAGGCACGGACCGTGTCCAAGGTGGAAAAGATCGTGTTCCCCATCCTGGTGTCCGTGTTCGTCATCCTTCTCATCCCCTCCACCGCCCCCCTCATCGGCTGCCTGATGTTCGGCAACCTGCTGCGTGAGACCGGCGTCACCGAGCGCCTGTCCGACACCGCCCAGAACGCCCTGATGAACATTGTCACCCTGTTCCTGGGCATCAGCGTGGGCGCCACCACCGTGGCCACCCGCTTCCTCACCTTCCAGACCATCGCCATCGTGGTGCTGGGCGTCATCGCTTTCATGTTCTCCACCATCGGCGGCCTGCTGGTGGGCAAGCTGATGTATGTCCTGTCCGGCGGCAAGGTCAACCCGCTCATCGGCTCCGCGGGCGTGTCCGCCGTTCCCATGGCGGCCCGGGTGTCCCAGCAGGTGGGCCAGGAGGCCGACCCCTCCAACTTCCTGCTCATGCACGCCATGGGCCCCAACGTGGCGGGCGTCATCGGCTCCGCCATCGCCGCGGGCTTCCTCATCGCCGTGTTCGGCTGAACGCCCCCTTTCCAGGCAAAAAAATTCCCGCTTCCAGTGGAAGCGGGAATTTTTTAACGGGTTTGACGTGCCGGGGCTTTTGGCGCGGGCGGCGCGCGCTCAGCGGCTGGACTCGTTCTCCTCAATGACGTAGCCCAGCTTGACCTCCTTGGGCGGGAGCTCCGGCTTCTCCAGCCGCTCCAGCAACAGATTGGCGGCGTCCGCGCCGCACTCCTCGTAGCAGTAGCGGATGGTGGTGAGAGTTGGGGTGGTCACATGGCACAGCTCAGACCCGCCCTGCCCGGTGAGCCGCGTCTCCTCCGGCACCCGGACGCCCCGGCTCCTCAGATATTGCAGCGCCCCCGCCGCGATGGTGTCGGCGGCGCACACCACCCCGTCCAGCGGTCCGAACCGCTCCCACAGCTCTCGGGCCGTCTCCCGCCCGGAGGCGATGGTGAACTCCGCCACCACAGTGTGCCCGCCCTGTCCGGCCAGCCCCCCGTCCCGCACTGCGTCCTGGTAGGCCCGGGTGCGCTCCCGGCCCACCGCCCGGTCCTGGGGCCTCGCCCCCAAATACCCCAGGCGGCGGCATCCTTTTTCAAGCAGGCGGCTGGTGATATCGTAAAAGGCCTGATAGTCGTCGTGAAATACGCAGGCCGCCCCCTCCAGCCGCTGGCCCGAGATCACCACCGGCACCCGGCTCCGCCTCAGCATGGCGGTGTGCCCGGAGGTGAACACAGTGCCGATCAGCACCACGCCGTCTACCCGCTGGTCATCAAACAGGTCCAGATACTCCAGCTCCTTGGCCGGGTCGTTGCGGGAGTCGGCCAGAAGCAGCTGAAAGCCCTCCCGGGACAGCACGGAGTCGATGCCCGCCACCATGCTGCCCACGGGGGACGAGTCGATCTGGGGCAGTATCACGCCGATGGTCCGGGTTTTGCGGGTGCGCAGGGCCTGGGCCTGGGCCAGGGGGCGGTAGCCCGTCTCCCGGATCACCCGGCCGATGGCCTCCCGCTTCTCCCGGGACAGGCTCCCCTGGTTTAAATAGCGGGACACGGCGGAGGGAGACACCCCCGCCAGTCTGGCGATCTCCGCGATGTTCATGCAGCGCCTCCTCCCTGCCCGGGCTGTTCAGCCCTCCCGGCGGTACTCCGCCCTGCCCTGGCGAAACAGGTCGTTTCCCCGGCTGTCGATGGCCACGGTGAGGGGCAGTTCCCTCACCTCCATGCGTTTGACGGACTCGCAGCCCAACTCGTCAAAGGCGACGGTCTCCGCCGTCCGGATGCACCGGGCGATGAGGGCCCCGGCCCCGCCCACGGCGGCAAAGTAGCACGCCCCGTTGCGCACGATGGCGTCTACCACCTCCCGGCTCCGCTCCCCCTTGCCGATCATGGCGGCCAGGCCCAGGTCCAGCAGCCGGGGGGCGAAGGCGTCCATCCGCCCCGCCGTGGTGGGCCCGCAGGCCCCCACCGCCATCCCCCGCTGGCCGGGGGTGGGTCCGGCGTAGTAGATCACGGCCCCCTTCAGCCCGAAGGGCAGGGGCTCCTCCCGGTCCAGCAGCTGGAACAGCCGCTGATGGGCGGCGTCCCGGGCGGTATAGACCGTGCCGGACAGAAGCACCCGGTCCCCCGCCCGCAGCTCCGGCAGGCGCTGGGTCAATTCCGCAGTGTCCAGCGCCAGCGCGCTCATTTCAGTCCCCCCCGCTCCCGCAGCCTGCGGGCGGCCTCGTCCAGCGTCCCCAGCCGCTCCTCCCCCCGGCTGAGCAGCTGGACCTGCTCCAGCAAGCCGTCCATCCCCTGGCGAAGCAGGCCGTACTCCTCCAGCACCAGGTCCAGCCACGCCCGGGTCTCCGACCGGACCCGCTCCGCCTCCTCCTGGGCCTGGCTCAGGGTATCCTGGGCCTTGCGGTGGGCGTCCAGCTCCACGGTGGCCACCCGGTCCTTCAGCTGGGCGTAGCTGTCCGCCATAGGCTCCAGCCTGCCCACCTGGGCCTGGAGCCGCTCCAGCTCCTGCTTGGCCACCATCAGCTTGGACTCCGTCTGGGACAGCTCCCCCCGCAGCCGGGACAGGGACCGGGTGGAGGTCTCCAGCGAGGCCCGCACCTTGGCCTCCTCCGCCGCCGCGCCGCTTTTGGCGGTCTCCGCGCTGGACAGCGCGAACTCCAGCTCCTGGCTGTGCCGCTCCGCCTCGTCCAGCCGCGCTTGGAGCTCCTCCAGCTCCTGCCGGTGGGCGGCGGCGGCCTGCTCGATGTACGCCTGCACGTCCTGGCGGTTGAAGCCCCCCAGGGCGGTTCGGAATTTCTGTATGACGGCCATCCCTACTCCCTCTTTCTGCGCAAAATATGTTCTGTCTCATCTTAGCACAAAATGCGCCGCCTGACAATCATTTTATCCGGCGGAGGAATAAAGCGCCCCTGCGCGGCTGTCCTCGCGCCCCGCGTTGTCACGCTCGGGCTGGCCGCGCCCGCGGGCCGCTTTCCCTCCGCCTCGGACAAAACCCGGTCCGGCTTCACCGGCCCTGGGCTTTTGTCCTCGCTCCGCTCCAAGCGCCCCTGCGCGGCTGTCCTCGCGCTTCTTTCTCATAATTTAATAAAATATTTCCTTCCACAACGGAAAAAATTGTGGTATAGTCTTATTATGCGGCGGCGGCCGCACCCTATTTTTGAGAGAAATGATGTGAGTGCTTTGACAAACTACAACGCCCTGATCGTGGGCGCGGGCTACGCCGGAGCCATAACCGCCCGGCGGCTGGCGGAGGACGGCAATCAAAGGGTGCTGGTGCTGGAGCGCCGGAACCACGTGGCGGGCAACGCCTACGACTGCCTGGACGGGGCCGGAATCCTGATCCACCAGTACGGTCCCCATATCTTCCACACCAACGACCGGCGGGTGTTCGACTACCTGTCCCGGTTCACCAAATGGCGGCGCTACCAGCACCGGGTCATCGCCAACCTCCCCCGGGACAACCCCCAGGCGGTCCCCGCTCATAAGAGTACGGACGGGCGGATGTTCTTCCCCGTCCCCTTCAATCTGGACTCCATGAAGAGCGCCTTTGGCGAGAAAGAAGGGGAACGGCTGGGGCAAAAGCTGCTGGACGCCTACCCCGCCCAGAGCCAGGTGACCATTCTGGAGCTGCGGCAGAACCCAGACCCGGAGATCGCCGCCATCGCGGACTATGTGTACGGGCACGTGTTCGTCCACTACACCATGAAGCAGTGGGGCCAGACCCCGGAGGAGATCGACCCCGCCACCACCGCCCGGGTGCCGGTGCGTTTGTCACGGGACGGGCGCTATTTCCAGGACGCCTACCAGGGGATGCCCCTGGAGGGCTACACTCCCATGTTTGAGCAGATGCTGGACCACCCCAACATCACCGTAGAGCTGGGGACGGACGCGCTGGCGCGGCTGGAGCTGTCGGACAGGACCATCAAGCTGGACGGACGGCCCTTCGACGGCCCCGTGGTCTACACCGGGCAGGCCGACGAGCTGTTCGGCTGCCGCTTCGGCTCCCTGCCCTACCGTACGCTGGAGTTCGGATTTGAGACGCTGAAGACGGACTTTTTCCAGGCCATGGGTACGGTGAACTACACAGTGGACCAGGACTACACCCGGATCACCGAGTTCAAGCACCTCACCGGCCAGGTGAAGCCGGGCGTCACCACCATCATGAAGGAGTATTCCCGCGCCTACGCCGGCGGAGCGGGCGAAATTCCCTACTATGCCGTCATCAACCCGGAAAACAACGCCCTGTACGCCCGGTACAGGGCGCTGGCGGAGCAGTTCCCCAGCCTGCACCTGCTGGGCCGTCTGGCGGAGTACAAATACTACAACATGGACGCCATCGCCGCCCGGGCCCTGGCGCTGACGGACGAGCTGCTGTAAAAACCAGGCCGAAGCCCAGCGAAGCGGGCGGATATCCGGCGCTGGCGCCGGCGGACAATTTGCTATAAAACCGCCCGGAGGGGCATACTTTGTGTGAGGAGAGAACGCCGATGGACAAATTGATCACCTTTGCCGTCCCCTGCTACAATTCCGCGGCCTATATGGACCACTGCGTGGAAACCCTGTTGGCCGCGGGGGAGGACGCGGAGATCATTCTGGTGGACGACGGCTCCACCAAAGACGACACCCCCGCCAAATGCGACCAGTGGGCCGCCAAGCACCCCGATATCATCCGGGCCATCCACCAGGAGAACGGCGGCCACGGCGAGGGAGTCAACCAGGGCATCCGCCACGCCCGGGGGCTGTACTACAAGGTGGTGGACTCCGACGACTGGCTGGACACCGAGGCCTTGGCCCGCGTGATGACCAAGCTGCGGGAGTTTTCCGCCATGCCCGCCCCGGTGGATTTGCTCATCGCCAACTATGTCTATGAGCACGTGGAGGACAACACCCAGAAGGTGATGGGCTATAAAAACGTATTTCCCACCGACCAGATCATCACCTGGGACTCCATCCGCCGCTTCCGCACCTCCCAGTACCTGCTGATGCACTCGGTGATCTACCGCACCCAGCTGCTGCGGGACTGCGGGCTGGAGCTGCCCAAACACACCTTCTATGTGGACAACATCTTCGTCTATCAGCCCCTGCCCTACGTCAAGACGCTGTACTACATGGACCTAGACCTGTACCGGTATTTCATCGGCCGGGCGGACCAGAGCGTGAACGAATCGGTGATGGCCGGCCGCATCGATCAACAGGTCCGGGTGACCCGGCACATGATCGGCGCCCACGACGTGCTGGGCATCAAGGCCGTCCAGCCCAAGCTTGGCCGGTATATGCTCAACTACCTGTCCATGATGATGTCCATCTCCTCCATTTTCGCCGTCATCGCGGACACGCCGGAGGCTCTGGGCCTGCGCACCGAGCTGTGGGAGTATTTGCGCAAAAAGGACCCCGCCCTCTACCGCCGCTGCCGCTACAAGGCCACCAACGTGGGCACCAACATCCCCGGCTACCAGGGGCGGAAGCTGTCGGTGCAGCTCTACCGGGTGGCTCAGAAAATTTACAAATTCAACTGAAAAGGAGAAAAAGCCATGTCTGTGCAAACGATTACCAGGGAGAATTTTGACCAGCTGGTGCTTCAGTCCGCCAAGCCCGTGCTGGTGGACTTCTGGGCTCCCTGGTGCGGCCCCTGCCGCATGGTGTCCCCCATTGTGGACGAGATCGCCGAAGAGCGGGACGACATCGTGGTGGGCAAGGTCAACGTGGACGAGCAGCCCGAGCTGGCCATGCAGTTCGGCGTGATGAGCATACCCGCCCTGCTGGTGTTCAAGGATGGGAAGCTGGCCAATCAGGCGGTGGGCGCCCGGCCCAAGGACGCCCTGCTGGCTCTGCTGGACTGACCGCAAAACGCCGGAAAAGGCCGCCGGGTTACCCCGCAATGTCATTCGGATAAAGGCAAGACGACAAAAATTTCACCACTGAGGTATTGTTCACAGTTCGTTTACGGCGGCCCCGTTGACAGCGGGGCCGCCGTTCGCTACAATAAAAGCACAGTCTATTTCGCGCACGAGGAAGTTCAAAGTTGAATCCCATTTCGCCGGATTCATTCTCCCAGGCAAGGACAAACAAAGCGAGTGCACCGTCCGCATTTTGCGGGCGCTGTACTCGCTTTCTTTTTTAACTGCGGTAGATTGATTCAATCTGTGAAGGAAGGAATCATACCATGACAACGAACCACGCCGACGAACTGTGCCGCAAGCTGAATCAGGCGATAAGAGAAGCTGTCATCCTGCGCGGCTCCTACTCCGACGACATCCGCCACTTCTCCAGGAACCGAAAGCTGCCGCTGGAAACGCTCATTCGGTTCCTGCTGACCATGACAGGCGGGACGCTCAACCGCGAGCTGTATGACGCTGGCCTGGAAGTTGCCGCGTCCTCTTTCGTAGACCGTCGAAAGCAAGTCGGTTATCAGTGTTTTCGCGAAGTTATGAAGCGGTTCAACGACCTCTGCGACGACCCGGCGGCATTGAAAGGCTATCGGCTCTGGGCGATTGACGGCAGTACCATCCCCTGCCCGCGCAACAGCAGCTCAAACAATTATTATACGTCGGAATCAAACCCAAAAGGGTACAATAACACCCACGCAAATTTGATTTTGGACATTTTGAATCAAACATTTGTGGATTGCAGTATGGGGGAGGGAGAAATCGACAGCCGGAAAGCTCACGATGAACAGGGAGCGCTGTATTCCCTGGTTTACAGGCGGAAATATTATCGGCCCACCATCGTAGTTCTTGACAGAGGATATGAATCCTACAACACAATCGCCCATCTCCAAAACAATCCCAACCTGTTCTTTGTCCTCCGCGTCAAACAGGACAAAGCGGCTTTGCGCCCAGTCCGCGCTTTGCCCATGGAAGAGCTTGACCGCGACCTTGCATGGACGATTACCACCCGCCAAACCAACGAAGCGAAGGAAAAGGGCTGGATATTCCTCCAGACGGGAAGCAAAAAGGGAAAAACCAACAGTCCAGGCACCAGAATCACGCGCTGGGACTTCATCGCTCCGATGTTCCCGGACGCGTACCCTATGACGTGCCGCGCTGTGCGTTTCATGCTGGATTCTGGGCAGTACGAAACACTCCTGACCAATCTTCCCCGCGACGAATTTCCCATCTCTGATTTAAAAGAATTATACCATATGCGCTGGAAAATCGAAACAAACATTCGGTTTCTGAAATACTGCGTCGGTCTGTTGAACCTGCATAGCCGGACGGACGAACTCATTCTGCAAGAGATATATGCCCATCTGACCATGTTCAACTTCTGCAACCGCGTTTGCAGGGAAATTGAGATTTCCCAGAAACCAGGGAATAGGTATGAGCGAAAAATCGACATGGCGATGGCGATTTACCTTTGCAAACGGTTTTTCCGTGACCCTGATTTCAGCGGCGAAAAGCTGATACGGGACATAAAGCGGTATACCCAACCCATCCGACCGAACCGCGCGGACGAACGGAATCTGAAAGTCAAATCGTTCCCAGGATTTCCCTATAGAATCCCATCTTGACAAAAAAGAGCAGGGGCCGTATTTCCTATTCGGCCCCTGCCCCTTGCCCTAAAAAATTTTTGCCGCAAAATCGGCCTTGAACCGCCTGATTTTCAAAAAATTTTGTGTCCCCTATCCCTTCAAGGCCAAAACCGGGTTTGAGAGTGAACGCATACCGCATTTTATCAACAAGCTATTTGAATGTCTCACTATTTTACCGAGACTTGAAAATATCAGAGGAAATGACGCTCCCACCAAATTGTCAACAAGTTCAAAAACTGTTTCAAATCTCTTTCAGACCGGCACAAAATGGAATAGTTTTACAAATAGATGGCGGGACGGTTTTGCATTCGGTAAATTTCAGATGAAACACGAAGCGTTTTACCTTTTTCTCCCAGTTTCGCATAAAGTAGGGGTTTTCACTGATTTCTTCAACATCTCGTGGACAAGTTGAAATTTCCCACTTTTTGATATTCTGCCCTCTGTCCCTGATTTTTAGGGCATTGCG
This sequence comes from uncultured bacterium, assembly GCA_947383145.1. Taxonomy (GTDB): domain Bacteria; phylum Bacillota; class Clostridia; order Oscillospirales; family Oscillospiraceae; genus Enterenecus. The sequence goes on along the minus strand of CANDCH010000003.1, from coordinate 8,080 downwards.
GGGAGATGTTGAAATTTTTGCTTTTGACTTCGTTCCCCGCTCTGCCCCTGATTTTTGGGACAGGGCGGGGACAAGTTGAGATTTTTCCTTTTGAACGTATGAACGGTATGGCTATGCATCGCTTTTCCGGCGGTTGCAGACGGGACAAATCCCTCTTTGTAGCTCATAGGATGTGCGCTTTGGGGTTTCTGTAAAGCACAGATATAGCAGACTTTACAGGGAAGGACAGCAAGCGACAGGAAAAGTCCTTCATAAGAAAAGCATTGCTACGGTAGGACTTCGGTAGTTTCTACAAAATCAGCTTGATATGATAATTGTTGTGTGATATCATCAATTCAACAAAACAAAATTTGGTGAGCATACTAATTTTCCAATTTATTAGGGATGCCATAAATGGATTTTCAAAAGATATGGAGCAGGGATAGCGTATGTGGGTATCAAAGATAAGAAAAGAAGCTCTGACGAATGATGTGATAGATCGTCTTTTATTTGAAGGTTTGGATGATAATGGAACAAGTGTTGACTGCATTATCGTTTTAGGTAGTATAAAAGCAGCAAAATATAGAGTTCCTGTAGCAGCTAAGGTGTTTTTTTCGGGAAGGTCTGAAAAGATGATGTTGTGTGGAGGAAAAATAAGAAACTTTTCAAGTGAAAGTATGACAGAAGCAGATAATATGTATAGAAAAGCCTTAGAATTAGGTGTTCCAGAAGCAAGCCTTATTATTGAAAAAAGTTCTCAAAATACGATAGAAAACATATTGTGTTCACTTTTAGAATTACAACGTTCAATGTGGCTTAATAGAGTAAAAAGCGTATTATTGGTGACGACAACATATCATATGCGCCGAAGTCTGCACATAGCAAGATATCTTTTCCCATCTCATATAAGTGTATATCCTTGTCCGGCAGATGACACAGTAACAAAAAGGGATAATTGGATGAACACAGCTGAAGGAATCGACAGGGCAAAGGAGGAGACGTTGAACATTGTAAGATGTGTTAATAACAAAGTAATTCCTGATTTTGAAATATAAACGATAATATAAATCGGAATTTGAATACTACGATTTTATGAGCGGTTATCGCTCACCGTAGATTTTCAATAAAATCCTCCAAAAGCCTTGAAAACAAAGGATTTCTCGCGGTGTGTTCGCCTTATTCCTTTATTCGGTTTCACACAAGTTTACCCTTGCCCTGACTGCTCATAAGGGCAAAAGCAAGGGCAAGAAAATCTCGTAACAGGATATAACAGCGTGTGGCAATCGGAAAACTGTGACGTATGTGCGAATATATTATAGCGGAGGATTTCACTATGGACAAGTACATTTTTGACGAGAATAACGGCCTATGGTATGAGTTGATTGGCGACTACTATTTCCCCTGCCTGACTGTACCCGCTGAAGAAGAACAACCTGTTGGCGTGTGGGGTCAGCGACACAAACGGTATCTCAAAGAACATCATTCAGCTTTATATAATGCTTTGTTGCTGAGCGGAAAATTAGACAGCTACCTTGCCGATATTGACCAGCAGGCACAAGAATTGCTGGATAGCATTATCCAGCAAATGGAAGAAATTCAAGGCATTACCGAGGAATTGAAAACTACCGACCAAATAGCGTGGGTTGGCGTGATGAACAATATTCGAGCAAGCGCAAGAGAAATTGTAAACAACGAAATCATATTCATGTAGAGCAAACTGTCAGCAGAGGCCACCCCTCTGCTGACAGTTTTTCATTCTTTCAGTCCTGCCATTTTGCGCCTAAATTCACCGGGAGTACATCCTTTTAGCTCCCGAAATGTTTTGGCGAAATAACTCATCTCCTGGAATCCGCACTCCGCTCCAATGTCCGAAATTTTCCGATTCGTAGATACCAGCAACTCCGCCGCTTTCTGGATACGCACCTGTTTAACATATTGAATCGGTGTGCTACCAATCATGCTGTGAAAACACCGCAGGCACTCGTTTTCGCTGACAGCGGCGCTCTCTGCGATTTTGGCAAGCGTCAACTCCCCATCATAGTGTTCCTGAATATATTGGAGCATGATCTTAATGCGCTCTCCATCCCTCAGAGCTTTCTCTGAGGGCCTTTTTTCTGCTTTGGGACAATTCTTTGTCAGTAAGAAAATAAGCCTGGAAAGCCGTTCCCGCACCTCAAACTCAAAGCCCTCCATTTCGGATACACAGGCTTGCCAAGCTAATTGAATTGTCTTTGAAGCGTCTTTTTCCCATTCCTGCGTGTTGGCAAAGTGAACGCAGGGGCGGCATGGATCGGAGATGAGAGGCTCCAAATACTTTTGCCAGAGGATGCTGTCCACGCTCCCACCTACCAGCCGGGGATGGAATACAACAGACTGCAAATAACAAGGTTCCGCTCCTTCATTCCACACCCCATGCAAGGCCCCGGTGTTGACGAAGAAGCCTTCTCCCTGCCTTACCATGTAATCCGTTCCGTTGACCGAGACACGGGTAATCCCAGTCTCAACAACTAAAATCTCCAATTCGTCATGCCAGTGCCACGGCACTTCTGCTTCACTGATGTTGTCGTGATAGCATGCCACGGGGAACAACGGCGTACCATGTTCAATCAGCTCTCGACCCTGCCGGTCGGTGGAAACCGGCCCACATACGCTCAAAGCCATAGCCGCTTACCTCCTGGTGATTTTATTGCATCAACTTGTGGATTTCTTTCTAACACTTTCGTCTATCCAGTGGTATTATCATATCAGAAACCAAGGAGGGATGCAAGATGCTTCACTTACTTCTGGCAGTCATTTATATCTCTTTTATCAGCCTGGGCCTGCCTGATGCCCTGCTGGGGTCGGCATGGCCGTCTATGTACGGCGAGTTTGGCGTTCCCGTTTCCTATGCGGGGGTCATCTCCATGATTATCGCGGTGGGGACAATCATCTCCAGCCTGCAAAGTGACCGGCTTACCCGTAAGCTGGGGGCCGGAAAGGTAACGGCTATCAGCGTGGGTATGACAGCGGCGGCAATTTTCGGTTTTTCCGTCAGCCGCTCCTTTTGGATGTTATGCCTGTGGGCGGTTCCCTACGGCCTGGGAGCGGGCAGTGTGGACGCGGCGCTGAACAACTATGTGGCGCTCCACTTTGCCAGCCGTCACATGAGCTGGCTCCATTGTATGTGGGGCGTCGGGGCGTCCCTTGGGCCGTACATCATGGGTTATGCCCTCGCTGGCGGAGGTGGCTGGAACATGGGCTACCGCTGCATCGCCCTGCTGCAAATTGCGTTGACTGTGGTTCTGTTCCTGAGCCTCCCGCTCTGGAAAACATCAACGGGTGGTAAAGCAGAAGCAGAACCGGCTCCGACAATGACCTTGGGCCAAATCCTCCATATTCCCGGAGCGAAAGCGGTCATGGTGACCTTCTTCTGTTACTGCGCCTTAGAACAGACCACGGGCCTGTGGGCCAGCAGCTATCTGGTTCTGCAAAAGGGTGTTCCGACGGAGACTGCGGCCAGCTTTGCCAGCCTGTTCTTTATCGGCATCACGGTCGGTCGGGCGCTGAGCGGCTTTCTGACCATGAAGCTGAACGATGGGCAGATGGTTCGGCTGGGCCAGGGAATCATCGCGGTTGGAATCATTGCCTTTTTGCTGCCGTTAGGGGAATATGCTGCTCTTGTGGGATTGATTCTCATTGGACTTGGCTGCGCTCCCATTTACCCCAGCATTATTCATGCCACGCCTGACCACTTCGGCGCAGATAAGTCCCAAGCGATCATCGGTGTCCAGATGGCCAGCGCCTATGTGGGCACCTGTCTGATGCCGCCCCTGTTCGGCCTGATTGCCAATCACATTACGGTGTCCTTGTTCCCCTTTTATCTGCTCGTGATTTTGATGGTAATGGTATTTATGCATGAGGCGCTGTTAAAACACAGCGGGAAAGGAGTTTAAGATGCTTACCTTCTTTTTGATTCCTGACACAGAGCGATTCCTACAGTTGGTGAACAAAAGCTGCGGCGAGGTCATGCTGCATATGCCGGACGGCAGCAAACGCAATCTGAAGCGCAACAGCGATGCCCATCAAATGCTGGAGATTGTAAAGTCCAGGGGAAGCGGTGTGGAAATCAGTCTCTCCAACCACCGGGATGTCAAACCTTTCATCCAGTATATGGCGGAGGCGGCGTTATGACGGATCTGCATATGCACAGCCGATACAGCGAGGACGGGGAGTTTACCCCGTCGGAACTGGTAGAACAGTGTTACCAAAAGGGAATCACAACCATGTCCATCACAGACCACAACTGCGCTAAGGCCAACACCGAGGCCCGGACACAGGCCGAAGCGAAAGGTATTTGGTATATCAACGGGATTGAGGTTGACTGTGTTTATAAAGGGCTGAATTTCCATGTGCTTGGGTATGGGATTGACGAACAGAGTGAGGATTTTGCTTGTATTGAGGAAAACATTGAACACCAAAGTTACCTTGTATCATTGGAACGCCTGGAAAAAACACAGGTATTAGGTTTCAACATCACCCAAAATGAGATGTGGGAAATGTCAAAAGATACCTACTGGAAAGGAATGTGGACGGGCGATTTGTTTGCGGAATTGCTGTTGGCAAAACCGGAGTACGTCGACCACCCGCTTCTCCGCCCATACCGTCCCGGAGGGGCCAGGAGCGACAATCCTTATGTCAACTTCTATTGGGACTACTACGCCCAGGGAAAGCCTTGCTATGTGAAGATGGAATATCCGCGCATGGAAGAAATTATTAGCATTATCCACCGAAATCATGGGAAAGCGGTTTTGGCACATCCCGGTGTGAATCTGAAAGGCCACGAGGAACTGCTGAGGGAAATTCTGGATTTGGGCATTGACGGTTTAGAGGCGTTCAGCAGCTATCATACCCCAGAACAGGCGGCAGAGTTTTATCGGCAGGCGCAGAAGCAGGGCTTGTTTGCCACTTGCGGCAGTGATTATCACGGAAAGACAAAGCCATCCATCAGCTTGGGCGGATATGGCGAATTACCGCCCAACTTTACCATATTGTGATTCTATGTACGCACCGCATGGCCTAATGGCTGTGCGGTGCTTTTTGCTGTCTGCGTCAATCCTTCGTGTAGGCGTCCACGATACGTACTTCCAGTTCCCGGTTCCGCTCCATCGCCTTGCGGAGTTCCGGCACTTCCAGCAGGCCCTTGGCGTTGGCGATGATGAGGATGCGATTGAGACTTGCCCCCACCCTGCGAACTTCGTAGATCAGCTTCGGCACGTCAACGGAGGGGGCCTCCCGGATGGCAGCGCCGCTGATACACTGTCGGATGAACCGCTCACGGGAACCCCGTACCCTGCTGACCTTTTCGTTGAGGTCGGCAAGCTCCTCGTCGGACAGACGGATGATGATTTGGTTCGTTCTGCTTCGCATGGATTCTCCTTTCTCCGGGGTCATAGGGGTGGAACCCCTGTCAAGCGGCATTGTGATATCACAATGCGTTGCTTGCTAAGACTATACCACTTCCGCCCCGACGTATTTTGCGGGTGCGTCCCCGCTACCCTGGCTGTCTTTTTCAGCCGGTGAATTATGGGGGGAATGTCACTCGACCCTGCGGACGTCACCCTCCCGGAGCAGGTTCCGCCCCTGGTTGACGGCCATGAACCGCTCCAGCGTGTCTCGCCGGATGATGGCCTTCCGGCCCACCTTCAGCACCGGCAGCTTGCCCCAGTCCACCAGCTTCCGCATGGTGTTCCGCCCAATGCCCGTACACTCGGCGGCTTCCTCGATGGTCAGCCCCATTTTAACTGCGCTCATTCTGCACGCCCCTTTCTATTGCACCTGTTTTGCAACTGCAACACCGTTATTATACTTAATTTGCCGCTCCTTGTCAAATTGTTTCGAGGCGTTTTAAAAAATATTTTTGAAAATATATGAAATATAGGGTTGCAATTCAAATCCAACTGTGTTATACTCGTACTCGATAGGAGGTGAACTTCTTGGACAACGCAGAAATGCTCACTCCAAAAGAGGTTGGTAAACGCATCAAAGAGCGCAGAAACGAGATTGGTATCTCCATGCCGGAGCTTGGACGGCGGGTGGGGGTCAACAAGTCCACCATCCAGCGGTACGAAACGGATGGGGTCAACCCCAACCGCAGCATGATTATCAACGGTTTGGCGGACGCCCTGCAAACCACCCCGGAATGGCTCACAGGTCTATCCGAGGAAAAGGAAATCAAAGATGAGGATGGCCGAACCGTCTGCGAGGGCGAGGTTTTAGACCATCTGAATGATTTCCTTGACGCTGTAAACAAGACGGTACAGCCGGAAATCCAGCAGCGGTTCCTTACATCTATGCTGTGTCTGCTGATCGACCTGTTCTCTGTCACAGCCCAGCACTATGGCAGGACATTGAACGAGATCGACCGGCTGGCCGGGGATGAAGCCCTCAAAAAATCCATCCAGCAGTACACCATCCACGTTGACGACATCATCGTGCCGGTCTATCGCCGGGAGATGGAAGCTCCTATCGAGGATATGAAGCGGTTCCTGGACGGGCTGCTACATATCTTCGACAAAGGGCGTACCAGGGTAGATACAGTTTACCTGTATAACATCCTGCATGACGCCCAGGTGCGGCTGAACGCCGCCAACGATTCCGTGGCACCTTGACAACATAATATGCCGGGAAAACCCGGCAGAAATGATGTAACGCACATCATACGTCACAGTTCCGATTGCCACGGATAGAAAGGAGCATTTTATCTATGGCAAAAGGTTCTGTACGCAAAAAGGGCAAAAAGTGGTACTACCGCTTCTATGTGGAGGACGAGAGCGGGCGGCAGGTACAGCGGGAGTTCGCCGGGACGGAGAGCAAATCCGAGACGGAGGCCCTGCTCCGCAAGGCGATGGAGGACTACGAGGCAAAGAAGTTCGTGGCGAAGTCCGAGAACGCCACCGTGGGCCAACTGCTGGATATGTGGGTGGAGGAAGAATTGAAGCCCGGAAATCTCAGCAACGGCACCGTGATGGCCTACCAGGGGACGGTCAACCGTATCAAGCAGCACCCCATCGGAAATCGCAAGCTGAAAAGCGTCACCCCCGACCATCTGCAAGCCTACATCGACCTGCTCAGCTTCGGCGGGACAAACCCGGACGGGACAGCGGCAAAGGCGCTCAGTAAAGGGTACTTACGGCAGTATTCGGCAGTCCTGCAAGGGGCGTTTCGCTTTGCGGTGTTCCCCAAGCGGCTCATTAGCTTCAACCCCATGCAATATGTGATTTGGCGGGGCAGAAAAGAGGAATACGAGCTGTTTGACCAGGGGGACGGGGATGCCCCAGCGGTGCCTACCCTCACCCATGAACAGTTCCGGGCGTTGGAGGACTTTCTGAAAAAGAAAGACAACCCCGCCCTGCTGCCCATCCAGATTGCCTACTACACCGGGCTTCGTATCGGGGAGGTCTGCGCCCTCACCTGGCAGGATGTTAACCTGGACGAGCAGTATCTGACAGTGCGGCGGAGCATCCGCTACAACGGGGCGAGGCACAAGACGGAGATTGGGGCCACCAAGCGTAAGAAAGTCCGCACCGTGGATTTCTGCGACACGCTGGCGGCGATCCTGCGGAGGGCTAAAAAGGAGCAGATTGGGAACCGCCTACGCTATGGGGAACTTTACAGCCTGAACTACTACACCGAGGTCAGGGAGAAAGACCGGGCCTATTACGAGGTCTACACCCTGCCCAGGACGGTGGACGTGCCGGAGGGATACAGGGAGTTGTCCTTTGTCTGCCTCCGGCCTGATGGGGCCATTGAAACGCCGAGTACGGTGAGTATCATGTGCCGTCAGGCAAAGAAGAAAGTGGCAGGGCTGGAGGACTTCCATTTCCATATGCTCAGGCACACGTTCACCAGCAATCTGCTCTCCAATGGGGCGGCTCCCAAGGACGTGCAGGAGTTGCTGGGCCACGCCGACGTCAGTACCACGATGAACATTTACGCCCACTCTACGAGGGAAGCGAAACGCAACTCCGCCAGACTGCTGGATAAGGTGGTCAACGGGGAGTAAAAAACTTTCCCTTGTTTCAGCCCGTAAGGGCAAAAACAAGGGAAATTACATAAGGTTTGA
>CANDCH010000002.1 GCA_947383145.1 uncultured bacterium | reverse complement strand
AGCCGCCCACCAGGCCGGTGCCCGCGCCCCGGGTGGTGACGGGGATGTTGTTGTCGTAGCAGACCTTCATGACCGCGGCGATCTCCTCGGTGCTGGTGGCGTCGACGGACACCTCCGGCATCCTCACGCCGTAGATGGGCATCTCGTCCCGGGCGTAGTCGGGGTTGACGTCCGCGCCCACCACGACATGGCCGGGGGCGGCCGCTTGCAGCTGGGCGATGATTTCAGGGGTCACTTGATTGTACTGTGCCATGGAAAAGCCTCCTTATTGTTTTGTTTTTCCTTGTTTTGGAACAATCACTCCGTCACCATGACGGAGATTCCGTTGGGGATAACCACCAGATGGGCGTCCCGCCCCTTGATCCGGCGGGCCCGGGCCAGGGCCTCGTCCACGTCGGGCGCCCACTCCATTTTCATGTTCTCAATGGTCTCCCGCTGGGCGGGGTCGGAGACGAAAATCACGCGGTGTTTGCAGAGAATGCGGGCCAGAATCTGATACTCCCACTGGTCGGGGCGGGTCTGGTCCTGAGGGGTGGCCAGAATCTCTTCCGTCAGCTTCTCCGGGCTTTCGCAGCTGTGGAGGGCGTGATAGAAGCTCTCCCCGCCGTGGCCGTCGGAGCAGGCGCTGACCATGACCAGCACCGCGCCGGGGGCGGCGGCGGCCTCGGCGGCGGTGAGCCCCTTGACGCTCTGATAGATGTTCTGGTCCAGGGGGTAGCCGCCGTTGCTGGACACGACGATATCCCCCCGCTTCTCCGGCTTCGCCTGACAGTAGCCCAGCAGCAGCGCGCAGCCCCGGCGGTGGGCCTCCTCCGGGTCCCCGGCGAAGGCGGCGGCCACCCTTTTGTCCTCGTCGATGATCACATTGACGATGTAGGCCAGCTTGGCCATTCTGGCGGCGGCCAGCATATCCGCGTGGAGGGGGTTGCCGTCCAGCACGCCGGTGCGGGCATAGGGGGAGGCGATGAACCTGGAGCAGTGGTTGCCCAGCACCGTCACCTGGTCGCACACGCCGGGCAGCACGCTCTTGCGGCCCCCGGAGAAGCCGGCGAAGAAGTGGGGCTCGATGAAGCCCTCCGCCACCAGCAGGTCGGTCTCCACCGCAAGGCGGTCAATGACGCAGTCCGCCCCCGAGGGCAGCACGCCGATTTTCACGTTGGCGGCGGCGTCCCGGCAGTCGTGGACAACGATGCGCTCCCGGTCCACAATGTCCTGACCCAGCTTGCCTGCCAGCTCCTCCGCGCTGGAGGGGCGGTGGAAGCCGGTGGCCACCAGCAGGGTGATCTGAATCTCCGGGCTGCCCCGGCGCAGCTCCTCCAGCATGAAGGGGATGATGTGCTTGCTGGGCACGGGCCGGGTGTGGTCGCTGATGATGATGGTGCAGGTCTTTTTCCCCGCCGCAAGCTCACACAGGGTGGGCGTGCCGATGGGGGCGGCCATGGCGGCGCGAACCAGGTCGTCCTCCGACCCGGCCGCGGCCAGCGTTCCAATGCGGGACTCCAGCAGCTCGGCGCCGGTGAGATCGGCGTTCAGCGTCATTCCGGCCCTGCCGAAGGGGATCGTGACAGCCATTTTGACAATTCCTCCCAACATATGACGGTGTGCAGTCCTGACGAGGGACGCAGTCTGGCGGGCCAAAAGCGATACGGTTGCGAAACGGAACGTTTTTGGTTCAACCAATTTATACCGTGATTTCAGCTTAGCACATTTTCCGGGAATTACAAGCCCCTTTTTACTTTTCTCCCATTTCTACAAAAACCTGGAATAATTTTGTGCGATATCACCGAAAAATTATTTTTTATCATTTTGCAATGGACATTTTAAACAAGCTCGCTATAATAAAATTAACATGGCTCCCAGCTGAGCGCTGGAGCCGCCCTGCCGTGGAGGAGAGGTTTTCTCAAACACGGCGGTTTTTCAGACGAATTAGGTAGAACCAATTTGTTCCCGCCCGCCCAAACCTGAAAAGGAGGTCTGTATCCATGCCGCCCATTCTGCAATCTGTCCTGACCCTGCTGCCCATCGTGTGGCTCGTCGCCGCCCTGGCCGTGCTGAAAATGCCCGGGCACCGGGCCTGTCTGGCCGCGCTGGCCATCGCCGCCGCGCTGGCACTCACCCTGTGGCGGATGCCCGTTTTGGACTGCGCCACCTCTGCCCTGGAGGGCTTCGCCGCCGCCCTGTGGCCCATCATCCTGGTTATCATCGCCGCCATCTACACCTACAACCTCTCCCTGCGCACCGGGGCCATGGATGTCATCAAGCGGATGCTGGCCGGGGTGTCCCGGGATAAACGGGTCATCATCCTGCTCATCGGCTGGTGCTTCGGCGGCTTCCTGGAGGGCATGGCCGGGTTCGGCACCGCCATCGCCATTCCCGCCAGTATGCTGGTGGTAATGGGCATGGAGCCGGTGAGCGCCTGCCTGGTGTGTATGCTGGCCAACGCCTTTCCCACTGCCTTCGGGTCGGTGGGCATCCCCACCGTCACCCTGGCCAATGTCACCGGGCTGGACCCCCTGCCCCTGGCCTTCGTCACGGTGGTGCAGATGTTCCCCTTCATGCTGCTGATGCCCTTCCTCATGGTCGCCGCCGGGGGCGGCGGTCCGAAGGCCCTCAGGGGCGTATCCGGCCTGACCCTGGCGGCGGGCCTGTCCTTTGCGCTGCCCCAGCTTCTGGTGGCCAGGTTCCTGGGCCCCGAGCTGGCGGTGATTGTGGGCAGCGCGGCCTCCCTGGCGGCGACGCTGGGGCTGGCCCGGCTCCGGGCCGGAAAGCCCATCCCCGCCGAGTACGACATGGGCGCCCCCGCCCAGCCCGCTCCGGGCGGCGGGACCTCCATGACTCCCTTTACCGCCTGCCTGCCCTATCTCCTCATTTTCGTTTTGCTGCTGCTCACCTCCAAGCTGGCGCCGCCGGTCAACGGCTTTTTGGGCCAATTCTCCAGTTCCTTCAAAATCTCCACCGCCGAAGGCGCGGGGACGACCTCCTTCAGCTGGGTGAACACCCCCGGCGTGCTCATCTTCCTGGCCGCAATCGCCGGAGGCTGCATCCAGAGGGCCGGGGGCCGGGTCATGTGGGAGGTGTTCACGGCCACCCTCAGGCAGATGAGCAAAACCATCGTCACCATCATGTCGGTGCTGGCCGTGGCCAAAATCATGACCTACTCCGGCATGATTTCCGACATGGCGGATCTGTTTGTCACCATCACCGGCTCTCTCTACCCCTTCTTTGCCCCGGTGATCGCCGCCATCGGCGCCTTTGTCACCGGGAGCGGCACCAACACCGAGGTGCTGCTGGGCCGTCTCCAGACCGAGGCCGCCGGGGCCATCGGGGCCTCCCCGCTGTGGCTGGCGGCCGCCAACTCCACCGGCGCGGGCATCGGCAAGATTCTCTCCCCCCAGTGTGTCGCCACCGCCGCGGCGGCGGTGGGGCTGGCGGGGCAGGACAGCAAGCTGCTGGCGGCGGTGCTCAAGTGGGCGCTGCTGATGCTGGCGCTGGCCTGCCTGATCGTGGGGCTGCTCCAGGGCGCGGCGGCAGTCCTGTGAGAACGCTGCGGCAAGGGCGCGCGGAATGCCGCGCGCCCTTGCCGTATTTTTTTGGCACAGGCGGATAAAGTGCCGGTTTATGGGACTTTACTTCGGGTATACTGGCCTCGGAAAACAGGGGAGGCCAGTCCCCCCCGTTGAAAGGAGCGTCCCATATGTATGAGATTGAATTTGTGAGAGGCCACGTGGAGGTCTACCTGGACGGCGCGTTCTGCTTTTCCGCGGACACCCGCGGCGAGGCGGAGCGGGAGATCGAGGCGCTCACCGCATGAGCGCGCGGGAAAACCCCCTGCGGAGGGCTCCGCAGGGGGTTTCGATCTATCTTAACGGCTGGGCTTTTGCCCTCGTCCGGTCCATCCGCCCCTATGGGGCTGTCCTCGCGCTTCTCTGCGGTCACGCTCGGATTGGCCCCATTACGGGGCGGCTTCCCTGCGGCTCGGCCAAAACCCAGCCCCACTGTGTGGGCCTTGGGCTTTTGCCCTCGCTTCGGTCCATCCGCCCCTATGGGGCTGTCCTCGCGCTTCTTACCACCCAAAAAAGTAATTCCACGGGAAGCTGTTGAAGGGGCTGTTGTTGAAGTAGTCGTCTCCGCCGTCCCCGCCGTAGGGGTAGTACTGCCCCCGGTCATTGGCGCTGGCGGTGGGCTGGGCGGCGGGGTCCTGGGGCCGGCCCTGGCCGTCAGAGCTCTGGGCGCTGTTGTCCTGCTCGTCAAAGGTGAGCTGGAGGGTCAGGCGCTCGCCGGAGCGGTATACCTCGATGGTCACGGTGTCCCCCGCTCGGTAGCTGTTCTTCACAGACACCATCTGGTTGGCGTCGGTGATCTCGGTGTCGTCGATCCTGGTGATGATGTCGCCCGGACGGATGCCGGCGGTCTGGGCGCAGGAGCCCTCCTCCACACCGTTGACATACACGCCGGAGGGCCAGCCGAAGTTCTGCTTGTTGTCCTCGGACACCGTTCTGGGATACAGCACGCCCATATAGGGCCGGCCGGTGACGTAGCCGTACTGCATATAATCGGTGACGATGCCGATCACGTCGTTGATGGGGATGGCGAAGCCGATGCCCTCGATGGTGGCCTGGGCGGACTGGCCGTTGTTGGACAGCTTGGCGGAGGTGATGCCCACCACCCGTCCGTAGCTGTCGAACAGGGGGCCGCCGGAGTTGCCGGAGTTGATGGTGCAGTCGGTCTGGATCATATTGTTCATCACGGTGCCGTCGCTCATGGTGATGGACCGCCCGGTGGAGGACACGTGGCCCGAGGTCTGGGAGAAGGACAGGGTGCCCAGGGCGTTGCCGATGGTGCACACCGTCTCGCCCACCACCAGGTCGCCGGAATCGCCCAGCACCACCGGCTTCAGGCCGGAGACGCCGTCTATCTTCAGCACCGCCACGTCGTTGAGCTCCTCGCCGCCCACCAGCTTGGCGTCATAGGTGTCGCCGTTGTTCAGCGTCACCTTGATGGAGGTGGCCCCGTCGATGACGTGGTAGTTGGTGACGATGTAGCCGTCCTCGCTGATGATGAAGCCGGAGCCCGCCCCGGCGCTCTCATACTGGTACCAGCCCTGCTGAGTCACCGCCGTCACCGAGATGCACACGCACGAATCGGTGTAGGCGGCGCTGATTTCGGCAAGGCTCATGGGGGTGAGGCCGTCGGCCTGCTTGATCTTAACGGCGGTGGGGTCCACCTCGTTGCGGTAGATGGTGGTCTCGCTCTGGGGGGCCTGGTTCAGGCGGCTGTAGACCGCCGCGCCGCCCACCCCCGCGCCGCCGCCCGCCAGGGCGCAGCACAGCACCAGGGCGATGACCTTGCCCGCGCCGCCCTTCTTTTTGGGGGGCTGGGGCGGGGCGGGGGGCTGCTGGTTCCGCTCCCAGGGGTCGGAGGGCTGGGCGCTGTAGCTGTAGTGGTACACACCGTTGCTGTCAAAACCATTCTGATCGTTCATGGAACGTTCTCCTTTCCAATTGCGTGCGTATGTTATATCTGATGGCCGGGGCGGCCGCTGTGCGCCGCTCCCCCGCCGCTGAAGATAAGATACTACGCAATTATGTCAAAAGTGTGTCATAGGGTGGAAATGATTTTGAACTTATGCTGAAAAAACGCTGAAAATCAGCTGTTCGGGCTTCCGCCCGCCCCGTCCTCCCGGGGTCTCCGCCCGGAGCGCAGGATGGCGTTGATGTCCCCCGCCGCCAGGGCCAGGTCGTCCAGCACCGGGCGGAAAATGCCCAGCTTGGCCAGGTTGATGCACACAAGCAGCAGCAGGGGACCCACCACCATGCCCAGCACGCCCCCCGCCTTCATGCCCACGTAGATGCCCGCCAGGGACAGGATGGGGGACAGCCCCGTTTGATTGCCCAGAATTTTGGGCTCCGCCAGCTGCCGGAACAGGGCGATGACCCCCCACACCGCCATCAGGGCGGCGGCCTCGCCGTACTGGCCCAGGATCATATCCACCACCGCCCAGGGCACCATCACCGTGCCCGAGCCGATGATGGGAATAAAGTCCAGCACCGACAGGCCGAAGGCCAGCAGCAGGCCGTAGGGCTGGCCCATGAGAAAAAAGCCGGCGGACAGGATGCCGAACACCCCGGCGGACAAAATGAGCTGGCTCTTCACATAGCCGCCGAAGGCGCTCATGAAGATGTTCTTCACCGAGCGGCAGAAGTCCCGGGCCACCATGGGCACCCGGTCGGTGAGCTCAAACCGCAGCCGGGGGTAGTCCCCGGTGATGAAATAGCTGCCCATCATGAACACCACCAGGGCCACGGCGAAGCTGGAGGCGTTGGTGACCATGGAGGGGGCCTGCCCGGCCATCTCGGCCAGCCAGCGGTCGTAATCCAGCCCACGGGCCCATTCGATGAGGGCGTCCATCAGGTCCTCGCTGGTGGTGAGCACCCCCTGGGGCACCACGCCGCCCAGCCCCTCCAGCCAGCCGCCCACGCTGTTGACCACCCCCGTCAGCCCGTCCAGCAGCCCGTCCAGCAGGGACTGGCGGTTTTCGAACAGCAGGCGCACCTGGTCCACCGCAACCCAGCCCAGGCCGAAGAGCACGCCGCCGATGACGGCGAACACCAGCGCCACCAGCACCATGGACAGGGCCTTGCGGGACAGGCCGGTCTTGCGCTGGAGCCAGCGCACCGCCGGGTTGAGCACCCAGGCCAGCACCAGGGCGCACAGGAAGGGGCTGAGCAGGGAGGCCGCGGGCAGCGCCACCCAGACCGCCAGAGCCGCCGCCCCCAGCGCCAGCGCCCCCCGCAGGCCCAGCCGCAGCCAGAGCTGGCCACGCTCGTGCCAGGAAAGCTGTGTGTGTTCCATGTGGATTCCTTCTTCCGCGTCACAGGATAGGGGATACAGAGTATGGAGTATTATAGGACAGTTTTTCAGGCTTGACAACCCCAAACCTTTGGGCTAAACTAATCATTTAATAAAGTTTAAGCCAGGTGTAAAAATTTTCGGGAAAAGGAGTGTCCTCATATGGCGTCCAGCCGCTTCCGCCGGGGCTACGTCCCCATCTTCCTGTCCTATTATAAGCCCCACCTGAAGCTGTTTATGCTTGATATGGCCTGCGCCCTTGGCATCGCCCTGGTGGACCTGGCCTTCCCCGCCGCCTCCCGGACCGCGCTGAACGAGCTGCTGCCCCAGAGCCTGTTTTCCGCCTTCTTCGCCGTCATGGCCCTGCTGCTGGCGGCCTATGCCCTGCGGTCGGTGATGTACTACGTCGTCACCTATTGGGGCCACATGATGGGGGTGCGCATCGAGGCGGACATCCGCCGGGACCTGTTCGCCCACATGCAGGACCTGTCCTTCTCCTTCTATGACAAAAACCGCACCGGCCAGCTGATGAGCCGGGCCACCAACGACCTGTTTGAGATCACCGAGCTGGCCCACCACGGGCCGGAGGACCTGTTCATCTCCGCCGTCACCCTCATCGGGGCCTTCTGCATGATGGCGTCCATCCAGTGGAAGCTGGCCCTCATCGTGTTCGCCGTGGTGCCAATTTTCGTGGTCTTCACCATCATTCAGCGGCGGCGGATGGTGCGGGCCTCCCTGCGGGTGAAGCAGAACATGGCGGGCATCAACGGCCAGCTGGAGTCGGCCATCTCCGGGATGCGCACCGCCAAGGCCTTCGCCAGCGAGGACCAGGAGACCGCCAAGTTTGAGCG
This sequence comes from uncultured bacterium, assembly GCA_947383145.1. GTDB lineage: Bacteria > Bacillota > Clostridia > Oscillospirales > Oscillospiraceae > Enterenecus. The sequence continues at coordinate 230,503 of CANDCH010000002.1, read as the reverse complement.
CTCCAACGAGCAGTTCAAAAAGGCCAAGCGGGATTCCTACAAGGCCATGGGCATCTACCACGCGGGGCTGGAGTTCGCCCTGCCCGCCATGAACGTGCTCACCGTGGCGGCCGGGGGCTTCTTCATCATGCGGGGGGAGATGGACTTTGTGGACCTGGTCACCTTCACCCTGTATATCTCCACCTTTTTGACCCCGGTGCGCAAGCTGGCCGCCTTTGTGGAGCAGTTCCTCAACGGCATGGCGGGGTTCAAGCGGTTTGTGGAGCTGATGCGGGTGGAGCCCGCCGTCCAGGACGCCCCGGACGCCCGGGAGATGGCGGCGGCGGAGGGCGATATTCTCATCGACGATGTGTCCTTCCACTACGAGGACGGTCCGGCGGTGCTGGACCATGTGTCCATCCATATCCCCCAGGGGGAGACGGTGGCGGTGGTGGGCCCCTCCGGCGGTGGCAAATCCACCCTGTGCCAGCTCATCCCCCGGTTCTACGACGTGACGGGGGGCCGGATTCTGGTGGACGGCCGGGACGTGCGGGAGGTGACCCAGCGCTCCCTGCGGCAGAACATCGGCATTGTCCAGCAGGACGTGTTTCTCTTCGCCGGGACCATTCTGGAGAACATCCGCTACGGGCGGCCCGACGCCTCGGAGTCGGAGGTGGTGGAGGCCGCCAGACGGGCGGAGATTTACGACGATATCATGTCCATGCCCGACGGCTTCCAGACCTACGTGGGGGAGCGGGGGGTGATGCTGTCCGGCGGGCAGAAGCAGCGGGTGTCCATCGCCCGGATCTTCCTGAAAAACCCGCCCATCCTGATTCTGGACGAGGCCACCTCCGCCCTGGACTCCGTCACCGAGGCCCGGATTCAGTCCGCCTTTGACGAGCTGGCAAAGGGCCGCACTACCTTGATTATCGCCCACCGGCTGTCCACCATCCGCTCCGCCCACCGGATCATCGTGGTGGACGACAACCACATCCTGGAGGAGGGCTCCCACGAGGAGCTTTTGGCCAAGGGCGGGGAGTACGCCCGGCTGTACAACGCCCAGAAACGGGTGGTGTAGGGGCGCGCACCCCCGCGGAGGCCGGCCTTCCCTGACGGTCCGCTGCGCGGTCCGGTACTTCCCAAACATCCCGCAGCCAGCCAAAAGAAAGGAGTCCTGCATATGTTATCGTCTTTTGCCGGCTTCCTGGCCACGCCGACGGCAGCCATCATCGCTCTCGCCTGTTTTCTGGTGAGCGGCGGCTTCCTTGTGTTCCGGCGAAATACCCTGTCTAGGGGCTGGAAAGCCGTCCTGATTGTCCTGCTGGTGATCTCCGTGTTATACCTGCTGTTCGCGCTGTGGCTGGTGACCGGCTTTGGCAGCAATCCCGGACATGCGCATGAGCCAACTCCCACATTAAACGGATGACTTAGAGGAATGCTATGAACAAAACCGAACTGCTCAACAAATTTGCCAGGGACCCGGAGGAGCGCGTGGCGCTGGCCCGGGCCCTGGACCAGCTGGACCGGGCGCGGAACCGCTCCATCCCCTGCGCCACCCAGTTCCTCTCCCCGGCCCAGCGGGCGGCCTTGGAACCGCTCATCGCCGCCGCGGGACACCCGAGGCACCTCTTCCACGGCGGCTTCGAGGGGGCGGAGCGCACCGTGTGCGTGTTCCTCCCAGACTGGCAGGAACCCGAGGACTGGGAAGCGGAGGAAGAGCTGGCCGCCATTGAGTGCGCCTACCCGCCCACGGGGGCGGAGCTCACCCACCGGGATCTGTTGGGCGGGCTGATGGGCATCGGCCTCACCCGGGAGCGGGTGGGAGACATTTTAGCGGGGGAAAACGCCGCCCAGCTCGTCTGCCTGCGGGACGCGGCCCCCATCATTCTCTCCCAGTTCGATCAGGCGGGGCGGTACCGGCTGAAGCTGCGGGAAATCCCCCTGGCGGATCTGCTCCCCGCCCCGGCGGAGGTGAAGCTCATCCGCGACACGGTGGCCGCCCTGCGGCTGGACGCGGTGCTCTCCTCCGGCTTCTCCCTGGCCCGGGCCAAGGCGGCGGACGCCGTCGCCGGAGGCCGGGTGTCCCTCAACCACCGGGAGTGCCTCAAGCCGGACAAGCCGGTGGCCCAGGGGGACGTGCTCACCTGCCGGGGGCTGGGCAAATGCGTGCTGAAAACCGTGGGCGGACAGTCCCGGAAGGGCCGGATCATCATTGAGATCGAGAGGTATCTGTAATGGACCAGAAAAAAATCGACCGCATCAACGAGCTGGCCCGCCGGGTGAAGGCGGGGGAGACGCTGACCCAGGCCGAGCTTCAGGAGCGGGACGCCCTGCGGCGTGAATACGTCGCCAGCGTGAAGGCCAGCCTGGTGGGCCACCTGGAGAACACCTATGTGGTGGGGCCGGACGGCGTCAAGCGCAGGCTCTCCAAAAAGGAGTGACGGCCTGAGGCGAATCCCGGCGGTGCCGGATTCCGCCGCCGCGGGCAAACGGCGGTCTTCCGTATGTGAAGCGCGGCCCGCATAAGAATACGAAATCGAAGACGGGACGGGGGAGCTATGGCAGTCCGCATCCAGAGCATGACCGCGGGGAAGCCCGCGCATCTGATCTTCACCTTCGCGCTGCCCCTGATGGCGGGCAACGTGTTCCAGCAGCTGTACACCGTGGTGGACACCATGGTGGTGGGAAAATACCTGGGCGTATCGGCGCTGGCGGCGCTGGGGGCCTCCGACTGGCTGAACTGGATGATGCTGGGCATTATCCAGGGCTTTACCCAGGGCTTCGCCATTCTCATGGCCCGGGAATTCGGCGCGGGAGAGCACGCCCGGCTCCGGGACGTGGTCGGGAGCTCCGCCGTCCTGTCCGCCGCGTTTTCCCTGCTGCTGATGGGTCTGGGCCAGGGCGCCGCCCGCCCGGTGCTGCTGCTGCTTCAAACCCCGGAGGACATCCTGCCCGGGTCCCTGCTCTATCTGCGCATCATGTTCCTGGGCGTCCCCGTTGTGACGGCCTATAACCTGCTGGCCTGCATTCTGCGCTCCCTGGGGGACGGAAGGACGCCCTTGCAGGCCATGGCGGTGGCCTCCGCCGCCAACATCGGGCTGGACGTTCTCTTCGTGATGGGATTCCAGTGGGGCATCGCCGGGGCGGCCGCCGCCACCCTCATCGCCCAGCTGCTGTCCGGCCTGTTCTGCCTGTACCATATCGCCGGACTGGAGCTCCTCCGCCTGGAGCGGGCCAGCTTCCGCCTCCGGGGCAGGCAGGCATTGCAGCTGCTGGGCCTGGGCTTTCCCATGGCGTTTCAAAACTGCGTCATCGCCGTTGGCGGCATGATCGTGCAGTTTGTGGTCAACGGGGCCGGCGTGCTGTTCATCGCGGGCTTCACCGCCAGCAACAAGCTGTACGGCGTGCTGGAGATCGCCGCCACCTCCTACGGCTACGCCATGATTACCTATGTGGGCCAGAACCTGGGGGCCCGGCAGTACCGGCGCATCCGGCAGGGGGTGCGCGCCGCCCTGGCCATCGCCCTGGGCACCTCGGTGGCCGTCGCCGCCGCCATGCTGCTGCTGGGGCGGACGATTTTGGGCTGGTTCATCTCCGGGACGCCCCAGGAGGTGGAGCAGGCCATGGAGACGGCCTACTTTTACCTGTCGGTCATGAGCGCCGGCCTGCCGGTGCTGTATGTGCTCCACGTGACCCGCTCCGCCATTCAGGGCATGGGGAACACCGCCCTGCCCATGGTGTCCGGCGTGGTGGAATTTGTCATGCGCACCGCCGCCGCCCTGTACCTGCCGCTGGCCGTGGGGGAAACCGGCATTTTTTTCGCCGAGCCCGCCGCGTGGCTGGGGGCGGACGCGGTGCTGGCGCTCAGCTATCTTCTGGTGTCCCGCAGGGCGCTCCGGGACGGCCCGGAGGAGGGCGCGTAGCGGCCCCGGACCGCCCGCCCGTTTCGGCCGCTTTGTCAAAAAAGCGGCGCGCGCGGGTGAAAATTTTGACAACATAGAGAATCTTGAAAAAAGGTGGGAAATTCCGGCGGCATATGGTATAATGATGAGGTTCGTATGGATGGCAGTCTGCCAGGGAGCGGGCGCGGGGCCCGCGGGAAGGAATTGATCGCATGGGTATTGCGGACATCATTTCGCTGCTGGGCGGCTTGGCCTTTTTCCTGTTCGGCATGACGCTTCTGGGGGACGGCCTGAAGAAGGTGGCCGGAAGCAAGCTGGAGACCGTGCTGGGCAAGCTGACCTCCAGCCCCATCAAGGGGGTGCTGCTGGGCGCGCTGGTGACGGCGGTGATCCAGTCCTCCTCCGCCACCACCGTCATGGTGGTGGGCTTCGTCAACTCGGGCATCATGCAGCTGTCCAACGCCGTGGGCATCATCATGGGCGCCAACATCGGCACCACCGCCACCGGCTGGGTGCTCACCCTGGCCGGCGTGGAGGGGGAGGGCGGCTTCTCCTCCGCCACCGTATTCGCCTTCATCGCGTTCATCGGAATCATCCTGTACTTCTTCTGCCGGAAACAGGGGCAGAAGAACGTGGGCCTGATCCTGCTGGCCTTCTCCGTGCTCATGAGCGGAATGCAGACCATGAGCTCCGCCATGGACCCGCTGAAGTCCAACGAGGCGTTTTTGCAGTTCATCTCCGCCGCCTCCAATCCGGCGGTGTCCCTGGTCATCGGCCTGCTGGTGACGGCGGTGATCCAGTCCTCCTCCGCGTCCATCGGTATTTTGCAGGCCCTGTCCATCACGGGGGCCATCAGCTATGAGGTGGCCATCCCCATGGTGCTGGGCATGTGCATCGGCGCGTGCGTGCCGGTGCTGCTGTCCGCCATCGGGGCCAACCCCAACGGCAAGCGGACCGCGGTCATCTACCTGTACTTTAACATCGTGGGCTCCGTCCTGTTTATGCTTCCCTTCTATGTCCTCCACGCCTTTATCCCCATGGACTTCATGGCCCTGCCCGCCTCCGCCTTCGGCATCGCCGTGTTCAACACCGTATATAAGGTGGGAGCCACCCTGGTGCAACTGCCCTTTACCGGGGCGCTGGTGCGGCTGGCGGTGCTGACCATCAAGGAGGAGCGGGGCGAGGACGAGGAGGAGTTCCAGGAGAACCTGCTGGACGAGCGCTTCCTGGACTACCCGCCCCTGGCCCTGGAGCAGAGCGGCCGCACGGTGGAGCGGATGGCCGCCGCCGCGGTGAAGAACCTGAACCGCTCCGTGGAGCTGTTCACCCGGTTCAGCGGGGAGAAGTATGAGAAGATCCTGGGCCGGGAGAACGTGGTGGACCGTTATGAGGACAAGCTGGGCAACTATCTCTTCCACCTGAACAGCCGGGGGCTCAACGAGCGGGAGACCCTCATCAGCTCCCACTATCTCCACTGCCTCACCGACCTGGAGCGCATCTCCGACCACGCGGTGAATCTGGCGGAGCTGGCCCACGAGATGGACAGCAAGGGCGTATCCTTCTCCCCGGACGGCCTGGAGGACATGACCCGGGCCGCCAGCGCGGTGCAGGAGATCGTCTCCCTGGCCCAGCAGGCGCTGGAGCGGGCGGACATCAAGCTGGCCCAGCAGGTGGAGCCGCTGGAGGAGGTCATCAGCACCATGCTGGAGCAGATGAAGCTGCGGCACATCCGGCGGCTGCAAAACGGCGCGTGCACGCTGGAGATGGGCTTCATCCTCAACGACCTGATCAACAACTTTGAGCGCGTGGCCGCCCACTGCTCCAACGTGGCCCTGGCGGTGCTGGAGCTGCGCTACGCCGACCTCCAGTTCCACGGCTACGCCCGGGACGTGCGTCAGGGCGACCAGCCGGAATTTCGCCGCTGGCTTGCCTTTTACCAGGATAAGTACCTCAAAGCCCCGGTTCCCCAGGGATAAAACGTCAATGAAGCCGCCCCTCCCGTCGGGAGGGGCGGCTGTACTGTCGATAGAGTGCGTATCTTGCCGGCATCGGGAAGGAAGATAGTGTGAAAGAAACCCAGGAGGGGTGTCTTTCACGTTCAATCAGTCGATTTTTTGAACGTTTCTTTGTTCAAAAAATCGCAACCAGCATGTCGAAAAGAATGTTTCGACATGCTGGCCGCCCCTCCCGTCGGGAGGGGCGGCTTGTTCCGTTGTTACAGCTCCGGGGAGTGAAACAGCTCCAGGTCCTGCCATTCGTCCAGCTCAAAGCCCGCCCTGGGCGGGGTGGACTGGGGCCCGGCCTGCTGCCTGCCCTTCACCAGGTCGGACAGGTCCTCATAGGGGGGCGGGCGGTACCGGGGGTCCCGGGCGGCGCGCTCCCGTTCGTCTGGCTTTTCTCGCCTCATGACGCTTCCTCCTTCAAACGGAAGGCGGAGGGCGCAGCCGCCCTCCGCCTCCGTTCCGCTCAGTAGCCCCGGTTGCTGTTCCGGTTCTCAGGGCCGTTGGAGTCCTTCTTGTTCTGGCCGTTCTGCTGGTTCTTGTTCTGGCTGCTCTGCTGGTTCTTGTTTTGGCCGTTCTGCTGATTCTTGTTCTCAGGATTGTTGAAATTGCGGTTGTCCATGATTATCACCTCACGCAGGACAGTATGCCACCGGATTTCCCGTATTATACGGCCTGGAAAAAAATTTTCAAAAACAGTACCCAAATATGGTACGCTATGCTATAATGTGATCAGTCCGGCATAGCCCCGCCCGTCATAAGCGCTGATTTCAACCTGGAAGGATGAATGCCGTTATGAAGTGCCCGTACTGTGCCCATTTAGAGAGCAAGGTGGTGGATTCCCGGCCCGCCGACGAGGGAAACAGCATCCGCCGCCGCCGGGAGTGCCTGTCCTGCCGCAAGCGCTTCACCACCTATGAGATCATGGAGAGCCTGCCCCTGATGGTGATCAAGCGGGACGGCAGCCGTCAGGCGTTCGACAGAAGCAAGCTGATGGGCAGCATGCTCAAGGCCTGTGAGAAGCGCTCCGTGCCCACCTCCACGCTGGAGCGGCTGGCGGGGGAGATTGAGCAGTCCCTCCAGAACGAGATGGAGCGGGAGGTGCCCAGCACCGAAATCGGCGAGCTGGTGATGGAAAAGCTGAAGGATGTGGACGAGGTGTCCTATGTGCGCTTCGCGTCGGTGTACCGCCAGTTCAAGGACATCAACACCTTTATGGCCGAGCTGACCAAGCTGCTGGAGGAAAAGTAATCCGGCCGCGCGTCCGGCCTGTTCGGTCAAAATATACAAGAGGCCCGCCGGAAACCCGGCGGACCTTTTGTATATTGCGCGCGAACCGGGCCGCAAATTAGCACTCTCCCCGTGAGATTGTGAACGGGGAGTGAATTTTTGCCGCTCAGCCCAAAATTTTTGAATTGGGGGGTTGATTTTTTCCGGGAAAGAGGGTATTATCATACTCGTGGTTAGCACTCAGGAAGATTGAGTGCTAACGCCCGGAAGCGCGGTCCGCCGCGCATACAGTGAATACGTAAACTACAAATAAGGAGGAACCCTGTTATGAATCTCAAACCCCTGTCCGACCGCGTGATCCTCAAGGCCCTGGAGGCCGAGGAGAAGACCAAGGGCGGCATCATCCTCACCGGCAGCTCCAAGGAGAAGCCCGAAATGGCCGAGGTGGTGGCCGTTGGCCCCGGCGGCACGGTGGACGGCAAGGAGGTCGTCATGACCGTGAAGGTGGGCGACAAGGTGCTCACCAGCAAGTATTCCGGCACCGAGGTCAAAGTGGACGGCGAGGAGTACACCATCGTCCGGCAGAACGACATTCTGGCCATCGTGGAGTAACTTCTCTGGCCTGCATTTGGGAGCCGTCCGCCTGGGGCCCCATCGCAGGATGGGGCGGCGCGTGAGCGCCGGAGGCTGGCGGAATTCACTTCCGGCAGCCGCATATGAAATCCCAAAGGGGCCCCCGCGAAACAAGGTTTCGTGGGGAAGGACGGCGAGGAGTACACCATCGTCCGCCAGAACGACATTCTGGCCATCGTGGAGTAAGCAAGAAGCGTCCGAGCCGTCGTGAGCAGCGCGGATGGAACGAAGCGAGGGGCGGTGCTTGCCAGTGGCAAGCGCCTACCGCCGACCGAGCCAAAGGCGAGACTCAAAAGCCCAAGGCCCGCAAAGCGGGGCTGGGTTTTGCCCGAGTCGGAGTGAAGCCGCGCGTCGCGAACAGGCGAGGCGTGACAACAGCGTTCAAACATCTCAAATATTTGGAGGTAATGCGATATGTCTAAGATTATTTGCTACGGCGAGGAGGCCCGCCACGCGCTGGAGCGGGGCGTCAACCAGCTGGCCGACACCGTCAAGATCACCATGGGCCCCAAGGGCCGCAACGTGGTGCTGGATAAGAAGTTCGGCACCCCCCTCATCACCAACGACGGCGTGACCATCGCCAAGGAGATCGAGCTGGCCGACCCGTTTGAGAACATGGGCGCCCAGATCGTCAAGGAGGTCTCCACCAAGACCAACGACGTGGCCGGCGACGGCACCACCACCGCCACCCTGCTGGCTCAGGCCATCATCCGGGAGGGCCTCAAGAATCTGGCTGCCGGGGCCAACCCCATGGTCATGAAGAAGGGCATTGCCAAGGCCACCGAGGCCGCCATCGAGGCCATCAAGGGCCACTCCAAGCCCGTGTCCGGCACCTCCGACATCGCCCGGGTGGGCGCCATCTCCTCCTCCGACGAGGCCATCGGCTCCCTCATCGCCGAGGCCATGGAGAAGGTCTCCCACGACGGCGTCATCACCGTGGAGGAGTCCAAGACCGCCGAGACCTATTCCGAGGTCGTGGAAGGGATGCAGCTGGACCGGGGCTACATCACCCCCTATATGGTCACCGACACCGAGAAGATGGAGGCCGTGCTGGACGACGCCCTCATCCTGCTCACCGACAAGAAGATCTCCTCCATCCAGGACCTGCTGCCCATCCTGGAGCAGGTGGCCCAGTCCGGCCGCCGCCTGCTGATCGTGGCCGAGGACGTGGAGGGCGACGCCCTGTCCACCCTGCTGGTGAACAAGCTCCGCGGCACCCTGAACGTGTGCTGCATCAAGGCCCCCGGCTTCGGCGACCGCCGCAAGGAGATGCTGGAGGATATCGCCATTCTCACCGGCGGCCAGGTCATTTCCTCCGACCTGGGCATGGAGGTCAAGGAGGCCACCATGGACATGCTGGGCCGCGCCCGCCAGGTGAAGGTCCAGAAGGAGAACACCATCATTGTGGACGGCGAGGGCTCCTCCGACGCCATCTCCGCCCGGGTGGGCCAGATCCGCAAGGCCATTGAGACCACCACCTCCGATTACGACAAGGAGAAGCTCCAGGAGCGTCTGGCCAAGCTGGCCGGCGGCGTGGCCATCATCCGTGTGGGCGCGGCCACCGAGGCCGAGATGAAGGAGAAGAAGCTGCGCATCGAGGACGCCCTGAACGCCACCCGCGCCGCCGTGGAAGAGGGGATCGTGGCCGGCGGCGGCGCCGCCTACGTGGACGCCATCCCCTCCGTGGAGGCCCTGGTGAACACTCTGGAGGGCGACGAGAAGACCGGCGCCAACATCGTGGCCAAGGCCCTGGCCGAGCCCATGAAGCAGATCGCCGCCAACGCGGGCATCGACGGCTCCGTGGTGCTGGAGAAGGTCAAGACCGCCGGCAAGCCCGGCTATGGCTTCGATGCCTACAAGGAGGAGTACTGCGACATGATCTCCTCCGGCATCGTGGACCCCACCAAGGTGACCCGCTCCGCCCTGGAGAACGCCGCCTCCGTGGCCGCCGTGCTGCTCACCACCGAGTCCCTGGTGGCCGACAAGCCCGAGCCTCCCGCTCCCGCCGCGGCGCCCGCTCCCGACATGGGCATGTACTGAGATAAGAAAGGACCCCAGGCTTCCAGGCCTGGGGTCCTTTTTTCCTCCATCCATGGGGATGCCTCCCCTGCTTACGGAGGCCCGATTTCGGCGGCGTTGCCCCATGGCCCTTCCGGCGCGCGCGGGTTACGACTGGTGTCACCCTTATTGGTGCTGCCGCCGGCGTCCGGGTCCTGAACGCGGGTCAGGTCCACCGCCCGCGCCTGGGGGGGCGGTGCTCAGGGCCTGCTCTCCTGTTGCTCCAGGTATTCCTCATTTACCTTACCGAACGGACTCACGCCCCGGTTCTCCCTTCAAAAAAACTTAGGAGGTATCCGCGAGGTGACCTTTATGGATCAAAAGAAAACCGAGCCTTCACTGTCAAGCCCGGACAAGATCAAGCGCCCCATTCCGCCAAAAATCTATCCGGCCATTGACAACGACTTGGCGCGGGACAACGTGGAGAACGACTTGCCCGCCGCCGATTTGCAGGAGCTCCAATAGGCCGCATACTTTTCCCCCGGGCCGCAAACCATATCCGTGAGGTGATATTTCATGCAGCACTATTCTGATTTAGACACCCTGCTGCGCAGTGAGCCGGAGGCCAAGCGCTATTTTGACACTCTCCCGGACTACGCCAGGGAGCAGATCAGCACCCGCGCCGACAGCGTCAACTCTTTTGCCAGCTTGAAGGATTACGCTCAGAACCTTCTGCGGGGCGACGATTGACACAGCGGACGAGACCCGCCCCTCCATTCGGGGTGGGTCTCGTTTTCTTTCAGAACCGCTCCAAAAGAGCTTCCAACTCCAGGGTGCTGTCTACGGGCTGGGCGCAGGCCCCGCCCCGGCACAGGTAGTACCGCGTTCCCCGCTCCGGGATGGGGTAATCTTTTGTAAAGAGAGCAATTGCGGCCAGTGCCTGGGCGTTCGACCGCGTCTTCACCAGCACCGCCAGTCCCGCGCGGGGCCTTTCCCGCAGAAAGGCCCGCAATTCCTCCGGCACTTCCCGCGCCGTGACCACCAGCTTGGCGGACGGCCACAGTTCCTCCAAAAGCACCAGCATGGCAGCGCTGTGCCCGGCGGGATAGTCCTCCGCCGCCCTGTCAGCCAGGACAATTGGAGTTCCGCCGCGCGGGCGAGATAGGAGACATCAAAGGTTGCGCCGTACGGCTCCATCAGTCCATAGGCGTAAAAGGCGTAGTCGTCCAGCTTCCCCGAATGGGCGGCGTCCCCGTCCCGCCAGCGGGCCAGCAGCTTCCCATCGGAGCCGGTGAGCTTTCCCTCCAGAAACTCCGCCGTCCGGCGGGAGGCGTCCAGATACCGGGGCTCGTCCAAGATCAGCCCCGCCCGGGCCAGCGCCGCCAGCGCCAGCCCGTTCCAGGCGGCGAGCACCTTGTCGTCCCGGTGGAGGGCCGTCCGCCCCAGACGGTAGGCGTACACCTTCTCCCGCAGGGCGGCCATTCCCTCCGGCTCCCGGTCAAATTCCGGCTGTTCCAGGAAGTTGGGAATGCCTTTTCTCATCCCAAGTAAGAACCTCACCGGCTATGACAAGGGGGTGACCCGTTGCCTGCTGGTGACCACCAGGGGCCGTAAGGATGGGATATTAGGTGTTGTTTGAAAAATCAAGAGAGCAGTGCTAAATCAACAAAATAGAGATAGAGGCCAAGTACACAAAGGCGAGAAAAGAAGCATCCAATTTGTCATACCTTGTGGCAATCCTACGAAACCATTTGAGCTTTTGAAAGAAGCACTCAACCAAATGGCGCTCTTTATAGCCACCAATCTACCGACCACGGATCAGAAACATTGCTCCGTGGTGGAATCACATAGCTGGCGCCCTGCCCTGAGATATAAGCTCGGATGGCCTTTGCCCCATAAGCACGATCCGCTAGTACATTGCTGCCGCCGATTTCGACCTTTTCCAGTAATTCAACAGCATGGACTGAATCATGGTCATTTCCCGCAGACAGCATGAATCCAACCGGGTTCTCCAGTCCATCCACAATAGCGTGCAGCTTTGCATTCAACCCGCCTCTGGTTCGCCCGATTGCCTTATCTGCCGTTTTTTCCCCCTCCATTGGCACTTTCATGAACCTTGATGCAAGTAGAGTCCAAGCTCAGGTTTTCCATATCCGCATCTGCGGACAATGCGCGAAACACGGCTTCCAATGTGCCGTCGTCCCGCCATTTGGCAAATCGGGCGTACACAGACTGCCATGGGCCATACACCTCCGGCAGTTCCCGCCACTGTGCTCCGCTGTGGGCGATCCAAAGCATCCCATTGAGCATTTTTCTATCATCTTTCCGTGGACGGCCCCGCTGTCCTGTTCTTTCTGGCGGAAGTATCGCTTTCACACGCTCCCATTGTTCTTTTGTCAATTCATATCGTTTCATGTCCCTATTTTCGCACTTACTATTGATTTGTGCAATTTTTATTTTTCAAACAAGGCCTAGTGGACTGCCAGGGGTTCAACTTCGCCCGGTATTCGTGCTATGTTCCTAACAAGCAGGCCCTGGACCTGCGGGATGTTCCGATAGAGCACTACGATCTGAAATCCCGGAAGCCTCCCAGGCACCAGGAGCGGTGACCATTTACATGGGGCCCCGCCGCAACCCAGCGAAGCGGTTGCGGTGGGGAATGGTGTACTTTGTCCCCAGCAGCCCCACCCGGCGGACGTGGTCCTTTTCCAACTCGTCCGCCGTGGCATCCGCGATATGCACGATGGGGATGCCCACCATGGAAGCAATCTGTGGGGCGACCTTGTGCATCGTATTGGTGCAGATCAGAAGGAAGTCCGCGCCGGCGGACTCCAGCCCTTGGGCGGCTCTGCCCAAAATATCGCCGCTCTTTTCCCAGTCGCCGCTGGACTGGCACCGCTCAATCTCGGCAAACTCCACGCTATAAAGAACGATCTTTGCGGAATGCAGCCCACCAAGCCTGCGCCTCGCCTCTTCGTTGATGATCCGGTAATAGGGAACCGTGCTCTCCCAGCTCATCCCGCCGATCAGACCAATCGTTTTCATCCCAAACCCTCCCTGCTTATAAATCGTGCATCCATCATACCACAGGTTCAGCGCCCTGCACAAGCGGCCCGAAAAAAAGCCCCTCCGTTTTCTTTTTTGTGCCTGGTGTGCTATAAGGGCATAATAACACAACACATAAAGAATAGAGCCAACCTACACCAGACCGCCGCTATTGGTGAAAACTCAAAGCGGCGGTTTTTGCGCGATATGGCCGGAGTCCACTGGGGCCGCCCTATCTTGGTTGACAAGGCGGCCCCCAGCAGACCCCGGTCATTCCATCCGAAAAGCATAAATATCGGAGTAGCAACTTTAAGACAAAATGGAGCTGTTGACCAAGTACCTGAAATTTGGGAAAGCGCTGATTAAAGCCAGCAAAACGGCGGCAAGTAGTTAAACGTGAAGCCAAACATCAAATCAAGGAGCATATTTGAGGGAGGTATTCTCGTTTCCCATACACATCCCGTCCAAAGGGCGCAAAAACCCTAAGCGGGGGATAGAGAGCCGCCCGTCCTGGCAAGCAGATACAGATTCGCGCTGGCGAAAAGTATGTGTAAGCGGTTCAGGTTCTTTCTCAGCCCCCTGTAAACGGCCTTTTGGAAACCGAAGATATTCTTCACGATCCGGTAGGGGTTTTCCACTTTGCAGCGCACAGATGATTTTTTGCTTTCAATATACCGCTCCCAGCCAATGGCATTGTCTGAAACCTTTGGCAGCCGGCCCGGCCGGCGGTTGATACGGTTTCTCTATCCCGAGATAGGCGCTGTCCCCGTAAACCACCGCGTCATCTTCCCGCAGAAGTTTTGCCGCCACAGTGACATCATGGACATTGGCGGCGGTGGCCTCTACCGTGTGAACAAAGCCGCTCCCGGCATCCACACCTGTGTGGCACTTCATGCCAAAATGCCACTGGTTCCCCTTCTTCACCGAGTGCGTCTCCGGGTCCCGTTTTTTCTCCGCGTTTTTTGTGGAGCTGGGCGCGCTGATCAGCGTGGCGTCCACAATGGCGCCGCCGCGCATGATCCGTCCGGCCCGCTCCAGGCAGCGGTTGATCGCGTCAAAAAACAGCCTGCCGATGCCCTTGTCCTCCAGCAGGTGCCGGAAGTGCAGCAGGGTGGTGGCGTCCGGGACGTCCTGCTCCAAAAAGTGGATCCCCATGAATTTTCGCATGGCATAGCTGTCATAAATGGCCTCTTCCACGCCTTCGTCGGACAGGGTGAACCAGCATTGCAGCAGATACATTCGAAGCATGGTTTCAATCTCAATGGGCGGGCGGCCGCGCCTCCCACTGGGATAGTGGGGTACGATGAGCGATACCAATTCGTCCCATGGGATGATCTCGTCCATGATTTCCAGAAATTCTTCCCGCTTTGTCTTCTTTTTCCGGCAGCCGTATTCCATGTCGCTGAAACTTTCCTGTTTCATTTCGTGACCCCCCTTTTTCCCTATTTTATCATATCCCTTTTCCGCCGTCGATTAAATCAGCGATTCCCTAAAACAAAAAATTTTTGCCTCACCCGCACATTTCCCTGTCCCAACCGTTATACACAGTGAGTGCCGCGAAAGGGGGGATCTCCGTGGCCATCAATCTTGAGGACCAGTACGACAAAATCTACCGCTACTGCTACTGCCGTCTCCGGAACCGGGAGCGGGCGGAGGACGTGACCCAGGAGACCTTCCTGCGGTGGTTCTCCAGCGATACCTACCGGGAGCGGAACCAGCTGTTACACTATCTCTACACCGTAGCGCGGAACCTGTGTACCGACGAACTGCGCCGCCCCGCCACCAAACCTCTCCTGGAAAATCTGCCGGAGCCAGAGCATGACCCGCTCCTGTCTATTGCCCTGCGGACAGAGCTGAACAGGCTCTCCCCGGAGGACCGGGAACTGGTGCTCCTGCGATGCGTCAACGGGGAGCCCATGGCGGTGCTGTCCAGGCTATACGGACAATCCCGGTTTGTCCTACGGCGGAGGCTGAACGGAATCCTCAAAATTTTGCGTGACGCGCTGCAATGAACGGAGGGAAAATGATGGACAAAGCATTGAAGGAAGCCCTGCGGGAAGCATACCGCGCTCCGACCCCGGAGCGCAAAGCGGCTTTTCTGAAGCAGCACCGCCGCCGGGAACTGGGCCGCTGGGAACTGGCGGCCATCCAGGCGGGCTACATCCGCTGGTGGGTCTGGGGCACGTCGCTGTCGCTATTCGGGGCCATCCTCTGGGTGGCCTACCATGTGGGGGGCATGGGGGCGTGGTACGCCTCCGCGCTGACCCCCTTCCTGGCCCTGCTGGCCGTGGTGGAAAACGGGCGCTCCCGGTTCTACCAGATGGAGGAGCTGGAGCTGGCCTGCCGCATGGGCCGCCACAGTGTCGTCCTTGCCCGGATGGTGGCGCTGGGACTGTTCCACCTGGCCCTGCTGGCAGGGCTCACGCCCCCGCTGGCGGCGTGGGGCGGGCTGGCGGCGGCCCGGACCGGGGTGTACCTGCTGACGCCCTATCTGCTCACCGCCGCCCTGGGCATGGAGCTGACCCGACGCTTCCGGGGCCGGGAGGGCCTGCTGGCCTGTGGGGGCGGGGCGGCGCTGGTGAGCGCAATGGGGACGATGGCGGCGTACCAGCGGCCCGAGCTGTACCAGCCTGAGCGCTTGTCCCTGTGGGGGCTGGCGCTGGCAGCGTCGGCCTTTGCCGCCGGGTTGGAGATCATGCTGAGCTTGAAAGAGAGGGAACTGCAATGGAACTGACTGTGCGGAATTTGACGAAGCAGTACAAGGACAAAAAAGCGGTGGACGGGGTGTCCCTATGCCTGACCGAGGGCATCAACGGCCTGCTGGGGGCCAACGGGGCGGGCAAGACCACCCTTATGCGGATGCTGTGCGGCATTTTGAAGCCCACGGCGGGGAGCGTCTCCCTGGACGGGGTGGACGTGTCCAGCGAAGACTACCGGGCGGTGCTGGGCTACCTGCCTCAGGATTTTGGCTACTACCCCGACTTCACAGGGCTGGACTTCCTGCTGTACCTGGCGGCGCTGAAGGGGCTGTCCCGGCCCCACGCCAAGCGCAAAGCGGCGGAGCTGCTGGAGCTGGTGTCCCTCCAGGACGTGGGCAAAAAGAAGATCAAGACCTATTCCGGCGGCATGAAGCAGCGGCTGGGCATCGCCCAGGCGTTACTGAACGACCCCCGGCTGCTGGTGGTGGACGAGCCCACGGCGGGGCTGGACCCCAAGGAGCGGGTGAAGTTCCGCAACCTCATCGCGGGGCTGGGACAGGACACCGTCGTGCTGCTGTCCACCCACATCGTGTCCGACGTGGAGAAGATCGCCAGCCATATGCTGATGATGTCGGAGGGGCGGATCATCCTGGACGAGCCCTGGGACAAGTCCCGCACCGACCTGGAGCAGCTCTACATGGAGGAGTTCGGGGGTGGGGAGGAGTGAAGAACCTGGGCACCCTGTTAGGCTATGAGATGAAAAAGCTCTGGAAGCGGCCCATGACCTGGATCGCGGTGCTGGTGTTTTCCGCGGGCTTCGTGTGGTACGCCCCCATGCCGTATCACCACTATGACAATATCTTCACCGTTGTACTGGCCGATGGGCAGACCATCAGCCGTCACGTCACGGCGGCAGAACAGGATCGGGTCGCGATAGAAGCCCTCCGGCTGCTTAGCGGCCAGGTGATGGACGAGGCGTTTTTCCAGCGGGCTCAGGATGTCCGGGCCAAGCTGGCCCCCACTGAGCTGGATACCAATTTAACGGGCGCGTACGCCTATTTTCAGCTGGTCGATCCCACTTATCTGGGTGCCTATCAGCTGCTGACCATCCAGAACCGATATCTCCACCGCATGGATCGGGTTGCAGAAGATGCGGAAAGCCACTGGAAAGCTTACATGACCGACGAGGAGATCGCCTACTGGCTGGATCGGGAGGCTCAGATCGAGCAGCCCTTTATCTATGAGCCCACCGACGCCCCCAACCGCCTGTTCGACGTGCTGGGCACCATGGGCATTTTCATCCCCGTGCTGGTGGCGCTGTGCGTGTGCGACCTGTTCGCCCAGGAGCGCCGCGCCCGGACATATCCCCAGATCTTCACCAGCAAACAGGGGCGGAAGTGTCTGTTCCTGGCGAAGATTCTGGCCGGAGGCGTGTCGTCCATGCTGGCGGTGGCCATGGCCGTGGGGGCGGTGATCAGCTCCAGCCTGATCCAGTATGGGACGTGGGGCTGGGGCGCAGCTATCCAGCTTTGCCGCTATATGTTGAACTGTTCCTTTCCCATTACCGCGTGGCAGGGTATTTTCATTTTAACGGCAATGATTTTGGTGTATGCCCTGCTGTGCGGGGCGCTGATCTCGGTGGTGTCCATGTGGAGCGGGAGCGGCGTGACTGCGCTGGCGGCCGGGGCGGCGCTGGTAGGAGGACAGCTTCTGTTGCCCCAGATGCTGTCGGTTCTGCATGATGATTTTTTGACGCCGCGGTTTGTGACCGAACTGCTCTACTATCTGCCCATGGGGCTGGTAAACGCCGCCGCGCTGAATCCCCAACCGCTGAAATATTTCTTTGGCCTCCCGCTTAATCCGGTTCAGGTCGAACTCATAGCTTATCTGGCGGTGTCGGCTGCGCTGGCGACGGTGTGCTGGCTGGGCTGGAGGCGGAGGGCCGTCAGCGGCGTATGAGGGGGGAAAGTATATGAAAAATTTTGGAATACTATACTACTATGAGCTGAAAAAGCTGCTGGCGCGGAAGCTGGCGTGGGCGGCGGTGCTGGCACTGGCGGTCTTTTGCGTGGCCGCCACCCTTCGGGCTGGAAACACCGGCGGGCGGGTGTATCACGACATCCTGGACACGGACGGGAATCCGCTGGTGGTCACAGGGGAACAGGTCCGGCGGGAAGCCCTGGCGAAGGCAGGATCGGAGCTCAACGGGCGAGTGATGGATGAGGCGTTTTTTCAGGAGATGCTGGAGAGCGTGCCCGATTTCAGCTCAATAGACCAACAAGATGTGTATTTTGGCCTTGAGGACGGCGCATGGTCCCGGCCCTTCTCCCTGGCACAGGGCGTATTTTGGAAAACCAGGACCGTGACGGCGGGATCGTTCTACGCGGAATGGCAGGAGAACACCCAGTCATATTTGGACCATTACGCGGGCGCGGGCTTGTCCCAGGGGGAGAAGGACTATTGGGGAGAAAAAATGGCCAAGATCGAGCGTCCCTTCGTATACCGTTATCCCTGGCCGGGTACGCAGAAGCTGATGGACTTTTTCTATGTCCTGCTGGGCCTTCTGCCTGTTGCGGCGGGAATCTGCCTGTGCGCCGTCTTTTCCGGGGAATACAGGGATCGAATGGACGCGCTGCTGTTTACCGCCAAAAAGAGCCGTCGTCCTCTCTATTTCGCCAAGGCGCTGGCGGGGGCGACCGCGGCGGTACTGGTGGGTGTGGTCATCGTGGGGATCACAGTGGCAGCTCACGTGGCAGTGTGGGGCTGGAAAGGGTTTGACGCTATCCTTCAGATGTGGCAGCCCGTCCTGCCCCGGCCCATCACCGTGGGGCAGATGCTGGTGCCACTGCTGGCGCTGCTGGTGCTGTACACGCTGGTATGCGGAAGCCTATCCATGCTGGTATCCGCCCTGACCAGAAGTTCTGTTGCCGCTCTGGCTGTTCCGGTGGTGCTGGCGCAGATCATGGCCCGCTTTCATCAGCTCCCTTACGGGTGGAAGGGGTATCTGCCCGAAAATCTGATCGCCTGGGACGGGCCCACAAACGTGCAGCTGGTGAAGGTGTTCGGCGTGTATTTGGACAATTTTCAGTTTGGGACGCTGCTGTATCTGGGAATTGCGCTGGTTCTGTTGGCCCTGTGCTGGCTGGGCTGGAGGCGGAGCGTGGAGAGAGGCGTATAGATGGCACTTCCATACTGGTTGGTATAAAGGAATCGCTGATTTAATCGACGGTGGAAAAGGGATGTGATAAAATAGGGAAAAAGGGGGGCACGAAATGAAACAGGAAAGTTTCAGCGACATGGAATACGGCTGCCGGAAAAAGAAGACAAAGCGGGAAGAATTTCTGGAAATCATGGACGAGATCATCCCATGGGACGAATTGGTATCGCTCATCGTACCCCACTATCCCAGTGGGAGGCGCGGCCGCCCGCCCATTGAGATTGAAACCATGCTTCGAATGTATCTGCTGCAATGCTGGTTCACCCTGTCCGACGAAGGCGTGGAAGAGGCCATTTATGACAGCTATGCCATGCGCAAATTCATGGGGATCCACTTTTTGGAGCAGGACGTCCCGGACGCCACAACCCTGCTGCACTTCCGGCACCTGCTGGAGGACAAGGGCATCGGCAAGCTGTTTTTTGACACAATCAACCGCTGCCTGGAGCGGGCCGGACGGATCATGCGCGGCGGTGCCATCGTGGACGCCACGCTGATCAGCGCGCCCAGCTCCACAAAAAACGCGGAGAAAAAGCGGGACCCGGAGACGCACTCGGTGAAGAAGGGGAACCAGTGGCATTTTGGCATGAAGTGCCACACAGGTGTGGATGCCGGGAGCGGCTTTGTTCACACGGTAGAGGCCACCGCCGCCAATGTCCATGATGTCACTGCGGCGGCAAAACTTCTGCGGGAAGATGACGAGGTGGTTTACGGGGACAGCGCCTATCTCGGGATAGAGAAACGGGACGAGATCAGAAACAGCCCTCAGCTTTCTGCCATCACATACCGTATCAACCGCCGGCCGGGCCGGCTGCCCAAGGTTTCCAACAATGCCATTGACTGGGAACGGTATATTGAAAATCAAAAATCATCTGTGCGCTGCAAAGTGGAACACCCCTACCGAATCGTGAAGAACATCTTTGGTTTCCGAAAGGCCGTTTACAGGGGACTGAGAAAGAACCTGAACCGATTACATGTGCTCTTCGCCAGCGCGAATCTGTATCTGCTTGCCAGGGCGGGCGGCTCTCTATCCCCCGCTTGGGGTTTTTGCGCCCTTTTGGCGGGATGTGTATGGGAAACGAGAATACCTCCCTCAAATATGCTCCTTGATTTGACGTTTGGCTTCACGTTTAACTGCTTGCCGCCATTTGGCCGGCTTTAATCAGCGCTTCCTTAAATGAAAGGCTGGCAAGCCCTGCCCGAGGAACGCTGCGGAAACTGCAAGTATTTCCGCCTGCACTACAGGCGCGCGGGAAAGAGCCGCTATATTTCCCTGTTGTGTGTCCACCCCGGCTGAAAAACCGCCGTGCGGAGGAGCGCTGTCCCCGCTGGACCGCCCCGTCAATGCTCCGGGGCGGTATAGTGCTCCCGCACCGCCGGAGGCAGCTCGTCATACTGAACCTCCGCCCAGTCCATCACGCCCCGCCCGGGCCGCACCGTAAGGCGCAGAAAAGCGCTCTCCCGCAGTTTCCGGGACACGCCGAAGGTGATGTCCTTTTCGCCGCCGTCTTTGTCATAACAGGGCAGGGTATAGGAGTAATCCATCCCTCCGTTCCCAGATAAATCAATGGGTCCATTCTGCGTGACCTGCGTGAGCCTTCTGTTGTCGATCTGGGTATAATAGCAGATATCGCCGGCGCCGCTGAAAAACATCGTGTAGCAAAGGACCATGACCGCAACCGCAACCGCGGCGGCTCCGGCTCCGATCAGCAGCTTTTTTTTCATAGGTATTCCTCCAATTCGTCAGGTTTTCGGGGATGGCTCTCCCATCCACAGCAGATTTTAGCGTGTAAACCCAAAGCCTTCGTTAAGCCGGGATTAAGATAGTCTAAGGGTTGGGCCGCTGCGAATGAGATCTATTTGTAACTTTCCCCTTGACAACCTTGGCGGGAAGTGATATATTTATCTTATTAAGAGATAAATATATCTCGTTCATTGGGAGGATTACGCGATGAAAAACGGTAAGGGAAAAATCACCGCCGTCCTGGGCGTCCTTGTGGTTTTGCTGTTGGCGGCGGCGTCCTGGTACTCCGCCGTCTTCAATGACCGGCGGCTGGTAGACCCCATGGACTTCTCCGCCTATGAGTTTATGCCCCGGGACCTGCCCATGCTGGCCGCTTTGGCCCTGTTCTTGCTGTACGTGCTCTATCTGGCGGCGCTGCTTCTGCGGGGCATCCTCAGTGAGAAGCGGCGGCAGACGGTCTCCAACACCGCTCGGAGGGTCAATCCCAGGCTGGGCCTGCTGGGCTTCGCCGGGTTCTTCGGTTTCCTGGGCTTCTGGTCGTACGGCGCGTTTGGGGATATCACCCCCTTTATCTTCTTTGGCTTCTTCGGTTTTTTTGGCTTTTTCTATGAGGGTAAAATGTCCGGCGCCCTCATGGACGAGCGGTTTGTGGAAAACAAGCTCCGGGCCGAGCTGAACGCCCACCGGGTGATGCGGGCCATCGTATTTTTGACGCTGCTCCTGCTGGGCCGGGGGGCGCTTCTGGACAGCCTGGAGTACGCCCTCATTGCGGTGGTGGTGGCGCTGTCCCTGGCCTTTGCCCTGGATCTGTTCCTCTGCGAGTACCTGCTCTACCGCTACGACAGCGCGGACCAGACGGAGGAAGGCGGGGAGGGATGACCATGCCGGAGTTCGAGTGCAGGCTGAAGAAGTACCGCCAGCTCAGGGAATTGACCCAGGAGCAGCTGGCACAACGGGTGGGGGTGCGGCGGGAGACCATCATGCGCCTGGAGAAGGCCCAGTACAACCCCTCCCTCAAGCTGGCGGTGGACATCTCCCGGGCGGTGGGCGCGCCCATTGAGGAGCTGTTTATTTTTCCATAAGCCGCCGAAAGGGCTCCGAAGGGGCGCTTCAGGGGCCTTTTCGCGCCAAAGCCCTTGACGGAGGGCGGAAAGTTGGGTAAAATGGAGCAAACAACATGAGGAGGACAGCCATGAAATCCACAGTTTATTTCACCCGCGATCTGGACCCCCAGGCCATGCTCCGCCTGTACAACGCCCTGGGCGTCAAGCTGGAGGGCCGGGTGGCCGTCAAGCTCCACTCCGGGGAGCCGGGCAACCAGAACTTCCTCCGCCCTGACTTCATGAAGCCCATGATCGACCGTGTGGGCGGCGTCATCGTGGAGTGCAACACCGCCTACGACGGCGGGCGCAACACCACCAAGGCCCACAAAATCACCATGGAGCGCCACGGCTGGCTCAGCGCCGCCCAGGTGGATATCATGGACGAGACGGAGGACATGGAGCTGCCCATCCCCGGCGGCAAGGTGATCCAGAAGAACTTTGTGGGGGCGAACCTGCGCAATTACGATTCCCTGCTGGTGCTCAGCCACTTCAAGGGCCATCCCATGGGGGGCTTTGGCGGGGCGCTGAAGAACATCTCCATTGGCATCGCCTCCTCCCGGGGCAAGCAGTATATCCACGGCGCGGGGGACATGGACAAGTTCTGGGACGCCGACCACGACGCCTTCCTGGAGGCCATGGCCGACGCCGCCTGGTCCATTCACCACCGGTTCCAGGGCAGGTCTGCCTATCTCAACGTGATGAAGAATATGTCGGTGGACTGCGATTGCTGCGCCGTGGCCGCCGACCCAAAAATCGGCGACATCGGCATTTTGGCCTCCCTGGACCCGGTGGCCCTGGATCAGGCCTGCCTGGACCTGGTGTACGCCTCCGAGGACCCCGGCAAGGCCGACCTCATTGAGCGCATCGAGTCGCTGAACGGCGTCCACACCGTGGAGGCCGCCGCCGCCCTGGGCGTCGGCAGCCGGGAGTACGAGCTGGTCACGGTGGAGTGAGGACGGGCGCGTTCCTTTTTCCCGCAAAGAGGGATCAACGGAATTTTTGACCGCCGCAGGCAGTCCGGCGGCTGAACCGTCATAAAATAACCATTGGGCGCGCCTCAGGGCGCGCCCAATGGTTATTTTATGACCTCGTCGACGGTGCCTCCGCCCAGCACCGCGCCGCTCTCATCATAGACCACCGCCGCCTGCCCCGGCGTCACCGCCCGCTGGGGCTGGGCAAAGGTCAGCCTCACCCGGTCCCCGGCGGGAAACACCTCCGCCGGCTGCTCCCGCTGGCGGTAGCGGGTCTTGACCAGGGCCCGAAAAGGCTTTGACGGCGTCTCGATGAGCCAATTCCAGTCCGCCGCGCCGCAGCCGGTGGAGTAGAGGGCCTCCTCCGGCCCCACGGTGACGGTATTGGCCTCCATGCACTTGGCGCACACGTAGATCCGCCCGCCGGAGGACACCCCCACCCCTCTGCGCTGGCCGATGGTGAGCCCCGCCGCCCCCCGGTGGCGGCCCACCACCCTGCCCTCCAGGTCCAGAATGTCCCCGGCGGGATAGGTTTTGCCGGTGTACCGCTCCAAAAAGGCGGGATAGTCCCCGTCCGGGATGAAGCAGATGTCCTGGCTGTCCCGCTTTTGGGCGTTGGGAAAGCCCTCCCGCTCCGCGATGGCCCGCACCTGGGCCTTGGTCAGCTCCCCCAGGGGAAAAAGGGTGCGGGCCAGCCTTTGCCGGGGAATGGGGTAGAGCACATAGCTCTGGTCCCGGCCGGGGTCGGCGGCCTTGGCCAGGCGGAAGCCGCCTTGGCCGTCCTCCGCAATGCGGGCGTAGTGGCCGGTGGCGAGGTACTCGCAGCCCAGCTCCCGGGCCTTTTCATACAGCAGGCCGAACTTCAGGCGCCGGTTGCAGTCCACGCAGGGATTGGGGGTGTCCCCCCGCTCATAGGCGTCCACAAACCGCCGGACCACCTGGGCCTCAAACTCGGCGGTCAGGTCAAGCACGTGGTGGGGGATACCCAGGCGGCGGGCGGCGCTCCGTGCGTCCTCCAGATCCTGGGGAGCGCTGCCCAGCAGCTTCATGGTAACTCCCACGCAGTCAAACCCCCGCTCCCTGAGCAGGCATACCGCCACGCTGGAGTCCACCCCGCCGCTCATGGCCGCCAGCACCCGCTTGTTGTGTTCCGCCACCGCTCCGCACCCCCCGGCTGATTCCCTGTATTATAGCCGGTCCCGCCCCCGCTGTCAAGAAAAAGCCCCGGGAGCCGTATGCGCTCAGCTCAGATAATTCACCGCCAGGATCGCCCCGCCCAGCGCCGCCAGCACCGCGCCGGTGGCCCGGTTGAGGACGGCGGGGCTGGCCTTGTTGGCAAACCGGGCGGCAATCCGCGCCCACAGCAGGGTGGACAGCACGCACAGCCCCAGCGCCGTCCAGTCCGGCATGCCGCCGATGGCAAAGTGGCCCGCCGCCCCGGTGAAGGCGGTGAAGGTCATGATGAACACGCTGGTGCCCACGGCGGTTTTGAGCTCGTAGCCCAGCACGGAGGTGAGGATGAGCAGCATCATCATGCCGCCCCCGGCCCCCACAAAGCCGCAGATAAAGCCGACGAGCATCCCGCACAGGACGGACTGGACCGCCCGCCGTTTGGGGTCTGCCGCCGCCATGGCCTCCCTGGTGGTCATGACGGGCCTGACGATGAACTTGATTCCCAGCAGCAGGGTCATCCAGGTGGAGAAGCCCCCCATGGCGGAGGCGGGCACCAGGCTGGATACCCAGCTGCCCGCCAGGGTGAAGCACAGCACGGAAATCATCATCACAAAGCCGTTTTTCACATCCAGATTCCCGTTTTTGCCGTAGGTCCAGGCGGACACGGCGCTGGCCAGCACATCGCTGGCCAGCGCGATGCCCACCGCCTCATAGGGCTCAATGTGGAGGAAGGTGATGAGCATGGGGCTGATGACGGCGGCGGCGCTCATGCCCGCGAAGCCGGTGCCCAGTCCCGCGCCCAGTCCCGCCAGAAAGCAGATGACAAAGGTGAACACAAAAAGACCTCACTTTTCCATGGTGTCCCGGATGTTCCGGGCGATTTTTTCCGAGATGGACTCCAAAACCTGTTCCTCCGACCGGGTGAACCCCCGGCGCATGGCCTGAAAAAAGGCCCCCTGTGCCTCCGTCCCCTGGCGGACCGCCTCTCCGGCGGCGGGCAGGGGAGTGAGGCGCAGGGTTTTGCGGTTGCCCTCCGGGTGCTCGGCGGCCAGCATGCCCCTGGCCTTGAGGCTGTGGACCGCCGCCGACACGTGGGACTTGGTCCACCGGCGCAGGCGGGCGGCCTCCGCCGCCGTGGCCCGGTCCGGGTTGTTATGCAGGAAAAGCAGCAGGTCAAGCTCCATCCGGGTGAGCTCCCACCGCTGGGCCACCGGGTCCAGCGCCTGGTCGTACAGCCCCTTGAGCAGCAGCGCGTTGTCCCAAAAGTCCCCGGTCATTTCACTCCCTCCTTTTTGTTCTGTTTTGAACTATCTGTATTATAGCCCGCCGGGGAGGGCTTGTCAAGAAAAAACGGCGCTCCCCTTGCGCCGGGGGAGGACGGCATGGTATAAGTGACGCTTGATTAAGGAAGGGAGCGCCGGGCCATGAAAATAAGATGCATATGGGAACACAACGGCAATGACAGCATCCTGTTCGCGGAAAACTTTGGAGAAATTGGCGTTCCCGCGGATAACGAGGGAAGCATCCTGGAATGCAGGGAGCGCGGATTCGCGGCATTAGAGAGCCAGCCGGATTTCTTGAAAAACGCGGTTCGCCTTGGAAGCTATGAGGAAGAGTGGTCATTGAGAAAGGTATTGAGACGCTTCATTTGGCACGACCGAATCCATGCAAAGGCCATGTATCGAACGGCAGTAAGGGCCTTTGGTCCTCATGCTGTGCCAAATGTATTTTTGTTTGACGTATAACCTCCCGTTCCGTCATTTTGACGATGGAAAATTTTTATAAGCGTTTCTCAACACGAAGGAGGAAGGGGACGCCGGAAACTGGCCCTTGACAATCCCCCCGGCTCCACGGTATAATACCTCTCAGCAAAAGGCGTGGATGGGAACAAGACGCGGCCTGTCCCCCGCTCAGAGAGCCGGCGGCTGGTGCGAGCCGGCGCGGGACGCCGCGTGGATACTGGCCCCGGAGCCGCCAATCTGAACCGTGAGTAGGATTGGACGGGAGGTCCCGTTACAGACCGCGGCCTTGATTGAGGCCAGGAGCGCATACCGGGTAACCGTATGCGGAACTAGGGTGGTACCGCGTGATGGTTTCGTCACGCCCCTGACATCACTGTCGGGGGCGTTTTTTTGTCCCCGAATTTCCAAAGGAGGAAAACGCCATGAACCTGAAGCCCGGATTTGAGAAGTACATTCCCTTTACACCGCAGCCCATTCAGGGCCGCACCTGGCCGGACAGGACCATCACCCAGGCCCCCGTGTGGTGTTCGGTGGACCTGCGGGACGGCAACCAGGCCCTTGTCGATCCCATGAACCTGGAGGAAAAGCTGGAGTACTTCCACACCCTGGTGGATATCGGGGTGAAGGAGATCGAGATCGGGTTTCCCTCCGCCAGCGAGACGGAATACGAGATCTGCCGGGAGCTCATCAAGGGGGGGCACATCCCGGACGACGTGACCATCCAGGTGCTGGTCCAGGCCCGGGAGCACCTCATCAAGAAGACCTTCGAGGCCATCGAGGGGGCCAAAAACGTCATCCTGCACTTCTACAACTCCACCTCCACCCTCCAGCGCAAGGTGGTGTTCCACATGGACTGCGCGGGTATCACCAAAATCGCCACCGACGCGGCGGACCTCATCTACGAGATGGCCCAGCCGGTGATCGCCCGGGGGATGAACCTGCGCTATGAATACTCCCCGGAATCATTTATGGGGACGGAAATGGATTACGCGGTAGATATCTGCGCCGCCGTGCTGGACCACCTCCACGCCACCGAGCGGGACAAGGTGATCCTCAACCTGCCCACCACCGTGGAGAACTGCCTGCCCAACCAGTTCGCCGACATGCTGGAGTACTTCATCCGAAAGCTCCCCGGCCGGGAGCGGGCCATCATCTCCCTCCACCCCCACAACGACCGGGGCACCGGCGTGGCCACCACCGAGCTGGGCCTGCTGGCGGGGGCGGAGCGGGTGGAGGCCACCCTGTTCGGCAACGGCGAGCGAACCGGCAACGTGGACATGGTGACCCTGGCCATGAATATGTGGACCCAGGGAGTGGACCCCCGGCTGGACTTCCACGACATCAACAAGATCCGGGACATGTACGAGCGGTGCACCAAGATGAAGGTGGGGGAGCGGCAGCCCTATGTGGGGGAGCTGGTGTTCACCGCCTTCTCCGGCAGCCACCAGGACGCCATCAACAAGGGCGTGCACTATATGAACGAGAGCGGCACCGACCGCTGGGAGGTGCCCTATCTGCCCATCGACCCCGCCGACGTGGGGCGGCAGTACGAGCCCATCATCCGCATCAACTCCCAGTCGGGCAAGGGGGGCGCGGCCTTCGTGATGATGCAGAGCTTCGGCTACGACCTGCCCAAGGCGATGCACGCCGAGTTCGGCGCGGTGGTCCAGAGGGAGTCCGACCGGGTGGGCAGGGAGCTGAAGCCGGACCAGATTTTCGCCCTGTTCGACCGGGAGTACCTGTCCGTCCCCAAGACCTATCAGCTGGAGCGCCACTCCTTCCTGGAGGACGGCCGCCACGGGGACGCCAGTCAGGTGGTCTTCATCGGCGAGGTGGGCTGGAAGGGCAGGGTAATGGCCGCCCGGGGGGAGGGCAACGGCCCCATCGACGCCTTCTTCAACGCCCTCCACGACCTGCCCGAGGGGCACATCGAGGGCTACCAGTTTGTGGACTACAAGGAGCACGCCATCTCCTCCGGCTCGGACACCCAGGCGGTGTGCTACATCCACCTGAAGGACCCCCAGGGACGGGACGTGTTCGGCGTGGGCAAGAGCCACAACATCAGCCGGGCGTCCCTCCGGGCCATCTTGTGCGCCATCAACCGCTCCCTGGCGTGAGGGCAGGCGCGTAGAAGCCTGGAGGTGGACCGCTTGGAGCTTGTCATCAAGCCCGTGGAGACCGAGGCGGAGCTGGACGGAAAGGCATATGTGCACTACAAGGCCTGGCATGAGACCTATACGGGGCTGATAGACCCGGCGTATATGCGCGGCGTCACCCTGGAAAAATGCAGGGAGACGGCGCGCCGGTGGCCCGAGAATATCATTACCGCCAAGGACGGGGAGCGGGTGGTCGGGTTCGCGGCCTACGGCCCGTACCGGGACGGAACGCTGCCGGAGTGCGGCGAAGTCTTCGCCATCTATGTGCTGAAGGAGTACCAGGGCAGGGGGGTGGGCTTCGCGCTGATGAACGCCGCCCTGGACCGGCTTTCCGGCTTCCGGCGGATTGCGCTCTGGGTGCTCAGGGGCAATGAGCGGGCCATCCGGTTCTACACGCGGTACGGCTTCCGCTTTGACGGGGCGGAGGCGGAGCTGGCGCTGGGCGCGCCCGTGACGGAGCTGCGGATGATTTACGAGCGCAGAGGATAAAAGAGGTCCCGCCGCAGCCGCGGCGGGACCTCTTTTTTACTTTTTGAACAGCCCGCCCAGGCCCTTGAGGGCGCCGCCGATGTTGTCGGCGGTGAGCTTGGCCTTCACCCCGGCCACCACGCCCTCCAGCTGGTCGGTGGGCAGGTCGATGCCGGTGAGCTCCTTCAGCGCCGCCACAGGGTCGCTGAGGAACTGCTTTTGCAGGTCCTCGTCGTTTTTAATCTTCTCCACAATGTCCTCGATGATCTTTTTGATGTCCATGGGATTCCCTCCTCTGTTTTATGGCGCTTTATTTTACAGGATTTTTCCCCGGTTGTCAATTTCTCCTTGCAGTTTTTCAATGGGGGGGCTATAATTGGGATACCTTTTGGGAAAGCGGGGATCACATGAAAAAGGCGGCTTTTATCGGCGTGGGGAATATGGGCGGGGCGCTGGCCCGGGCGGCGTGCCGGGCCGTGGGCGCGGACCAGGTGGTGCTGTTCAACCGGACCCCGGCCAAGGCGGAGGCTCTGGCGGCGGAATTGGGCTGTACCGCCGCCCGGAGCTGCGCCGCCGCCGTGGGGGAGGCCGAATACGTCTTTCTGGGGGTGAAGCCCCAGGGAATGCGCCCCCTGCTGGCGGAGCTGGGGCGGCAGCTGTACGAGCTCCACGCCGCCGGGGAGGACAGGGTGCTGGTGTCCATGGCCGCGGGGGTGGAGCTGGAGACCATGCGGGACTATCTGGGGGAGACGGGGTACGCCGTGCCCCTGGTGCGCGTCATGCCCAACACCTGCGTGGCCATCGGCAGGGGCATGACCGCCCTGTGCGCCCGGGCGGGGGTGGAGGAGGCCCGTCTCCGGTGCGTGGAGGAGCTTTTGTCCGCCACGGGCCGGGTGGAGCGCATTGATGAGCACCTGATGGATCAGTTCTCCGCCGTGGCCGGATGCGGCCCCGCCTTTGTCTACCCCTACATTGAAGCGCTGGCCGACGGCGGCGTGGCGGCGGGCCTGCCCCGGCGGCAGGCCCTGGAATACGCCGCCCAGACGGTGCTGGGGGCGGCGGCCATGGTGCTGGAGAGCGGAAGGCATCCCGGCCAGCTCAAGGACGAGGTGTGCTCCCCCGGCGGCTCCACCATCGCCGGGGTGGCCGAGCTGGAGCGGGGGGGCCTGCGGGCCGCCGCCATGAACGCGGTGCTGGCCGCCTGGCGTAAAAATACCCAGCTCGGCAAATAAAAACGGGCCGGACGCGGAGCGTCCGGCCCTGTGTTCCACTATTTACTCGTCCCAGTTGTGCCAGACGTTCTGCACGTCGTCGTTGTCCTCCATCATGTCAATGAGCTTCTCCATGTTTTTGACGTCGCCCTCGGCGGACAGCGACACGTAATTCTGGGGCACCATCTCCACCTTGGCGGAGGCGAACACATAGCCCTTCTCCTCCATGGCGGCCAGCACCGCGCCGAAATCATCCGGGGCGGTGTAGACGGTGAAGCAGTCCTCGTCGGCCTCAAAGTCGGCGGCGCCGCAGTCCAGGGCGTCCATCATGGACACCTCCTCGTCCAGGTCCTCCCGCTCGATGACCAGCACGCCCTTCTGGTCGAAGGACCAGGACACGCAGCCGGTGGCCCCCAGGTTGCCGCCGAACTTGTCGAAGCAGTGGCGCACCTCGGAGGCGGTGCGGTTGCGGTTGTCGGTGAGGGTCTCCACAATGACGGCCACGCCGCCGGGGCCGTACCCCTCGTAGGTGATGGCCTCGTAGTCGTTGGCGTTGCCGGAGCCCACCGCCTTGTCGATGGTGCGCTTGATGTTGTCGTTGGGCATATTGGCCGCACGGGCCTTGGCGATGACGGTGGCAAGGCGGGAGTTGTTGCTGGGGTCGCCGGAGCCGCCGGTCTTGACGGCCACAATGATCTCCCGGGCGATTTTGGTGAACGCCTGAGAGCGCTTGGCGTCCGCCGCGCCCTTGGTCTTTTGGATGTTATGCCATTTGGAATGTCCTGACATGGTGAGATCGTTCCCTTCTTGTGAGGTGTAAGGCCCCGCGGGGCAGAAAATTCACCCATCAATATAGCACAATTCCGCCGCCATTGCAAGGGGCAGTATCAAAGGGCGGCGGATTTCAGGCGTTTCTGGTCCGGCAAATACAGGCCCGGGGAGGGAATGGTGTGAAGCGCGTCTCATATCTGGTCAAGCCGGCGTCCAGCCAGTGCAATATGCGGTGCGCCTACTGCTTTTACGCGGATGTGGCCGGCCGCCGGGGCAGGGCGTCCTATGGCGTGATGACCCGGGACACCGCCCGGCGGCTCATGGAGGCCGCCCTGGAGGAGGCGGGGCCCGGCGGCGGCGTGACCTTCGCCTTCCAGGGCGGGGAGCCCACCCTGGCGGGGCTGGACTTTTACCGCTGGTTTTTTTCCGAGACGCGGGCGCTGGCGGGGAGCGTCCCCGTGGATTTTTCCGTTCAGACCAACGGCCTGCTGCTGGACGGGGACTGGTGCGCCCTTTTCCGGGAGCACGGCGTTCTAACAGGCCTGTCCATAGACGGCGCTCCCCAGCTCCACAACGCCCTCCGGCGGGACGCCGGGGGCCGGGGCACCTATGACCGGGCCCGCCGCGCCATGGACCTCCTGAGGCGGCATGGGGTGCCCTTCAACGTGCTGGCCGTGCTCACCGCCCAGTCCGCCCGCCGCCCCGAGGCGCTCTGGAACTGGCTGCAAAGGGAGGGGGTGGGCTATGTGCAGTTCATCCCCTGTCTGGCCCCGCCGGACGCCCCGGCCCCCTGGGCGCTGACCCCCCGGGGCTTCTCCGGCTTCTACCAGCGCCTATTTCCCCTGTGGCGGCGGGACCTGGAGGCGGGACGGTTTGTCAGCGTCAAGCTGTTCGACGACCTCATCAACCAGTTTCTGCTGGGCCGGGCCACCGCCTGCGGGATTACCGGGCGCTGCGCCGTCCAGAACGTGGTGGAGGCCGACGGAAGCCTGTTCCCCTGCGATTTTTACGCCCTGGACCCCTATCGGATGGGGTCCGTTTGGGAGGAGGCGCGCCCCTTCGCCGCCCAGAGCTTCCTGACGGAGGGGCGGGAGTACGCCCAGGCGGAGCCCTGCCGGAGCTGCCGCTATCTCAGCCGCTGCGGCGGGGGGTGCAAGCGGATGAAGGACAGCGTCTGCTTTGAAAACGGCGTATGCCGGTACGCGGAGCTGTTGGACCGGCTCCTGCCCCCCCTGCTGGCGCTGGCGGCGAACTGGGTGCGGACCCCGGGAGGGTAAGACAGCCCCCGGCCTCGAAGGAGGCCGGGGGCGTTCCCGTCGTATCCTGTGTCCCGCTCAATCCCTGGCCAGGGTGAACTCGTCCACCAGCTGCTTCAGTCCCGCCGCCTCGGCGGACAGCTCCTGGCTGGCGGCGGCGCTCTCCTCGGCGGTGGCGGAGTTGGTCTGCACCACGCTGGAGATCTGCTCGATGCCCTCCGTCACCTGGGCGATGGACTCGGTCTGGTTGGTCACCGCGCTCACCACGATGTCCATCTGGGCGGCGACGTGGCCGGCGTAGACGCTGGTCTGCTCCAGGGACTGGGTGACCCGGTTCACCGCGCCGCCGCCCTCGCTGACGGCGGCGATGGAGCCGCCGATGAGCTCCTTGGTGGCCTTGGCGGCCTCGTCGGACTTCTGGGCCAGATTGCGCACCTCGTCGGCCACCACCGCGAAGCCCTTGCCCGCGCTGCCCGCCCGTGCGGCCTCCACGGCGGCGTTGAGGGCAAGAATGTTGGTCTGGAAGGCGATGTTCTCAATGGCGGCGATGATCTTGGAGATCTCCTCGGAGGAGTGGGAGATTTTCTCCATGGCCGCGTTCAGGTCCTTGACGTACTCCACGCTGGTGCCAAGCTGGGCCCCGGCCTGACCCACGAACTGGCCCGCCTGCTCGGCGGCGGCGGAGGTCTTTTTGGCGCTGGCGGAGATCTCGTTGACGGTGGCCGCCAGCTCCTCCACGGCGCTGGCCTGCTCCATGGAGCCCTGGCTCAGGGTCTGGGCCCCGGTGGACACCTGGGCGCTGGCGGAGGACACCTGCCCCGCGGCGGAGTCGATCTGCCGCATGGTGCCGCTCAGCTCCACCTTCAGGTTGCGCATGGACTGCAAAATACTCTGGAACTCGCCCACATAGGCCTCCCGGTGGGCGGACTGAATGTCAAAATTCTTCCCCGCCATCTCGGTGAGCAGATATTTGATGTCGCTGATGATGGTGCTCAGCCCCTCCACCATGTCCGCCGTGGCCTGGGTGAGCTGGGCCGTCTCATCCCGGCCGGTGGCCTGGGGAACGGGGGCGCTCAGGTCGCCCTCCACCAGCAGCTTCATCCGCTGGCACACCGCCCGCATGGGGTCGCTGATGTTGGCGGACAGCTTCAGGGCCACCACGATGGAGGCCAGACCGGAGGCCACGACGACCAGAATATCAATCAGAATGCCCATGTATGTATCGGCGAGATAGTCCTTTTTCATGGCGGTGACGGCCAGACTCCAGCCGTCGGTGCCGTTCACCGGGGCGTAGGCCGCGTAACGGGGGCCGTCGGAGGCCTGGAAGCTGCCGAAGCCGTTCTTTCCCTGGCGCATCTCGGCGTGAATGGCGGCCCGCCCCCTCAGGGAGCGGTCGCTCTGGGCCTCCAGCTCCACGTTCTGGGTGGTGATGGTGTCCAGGGTGACGTCGGCGATGGTGTCGCCGTTTTTGTTAATCATATAGGCGCGGCTGTTGGGGCTCACCTGGATGGAGGAGACGATGTCGTTCAGGAAGGTCTCCGGCGGCACGAAGTACACCACGCCCACAATCCCGGCGCCCTGGCTCCCCCCCTCGTAAAGGGGTGCGGCCACCATGATGGTCAGCTCCCCGGTGATCTTGCTCACCAGGGGCTCGGACACGTACACCACGCCCTTCATGGCCTGCTGCACATACTCCCGGTCGGAGTAGTCCTTGCCGTCAAAAATGCTGTATCCATCCGCGCCGATGATGTTTCCCCGCTGAAAGCCGTGCATCGCCGCCCGCTCGTCCACAATGGCGCGCTTGGCCTCCACGGAAACCTGGGGGTCGGCCAGCTGGGCAATGCAGCCCGTGTCCATGGCCACGTTCTTGTAGGCGGTCAGCTCCTGCTCCACCCGCTCCGCCGCCAGCAAGGCGGTCTCGCCCATCATCTGCCCCACCGTGGAGATGGTGCTTCGGTAATTGAGCGCGATGCTGGTGGCCCCCACCAGGACCAGCGCCGTCACAACTGTCGCCATCAGGCACACCGTGATCTTCTTCCGGATGCTCTTCATCTCTCAAACACCTCTAACATTGTGATACTGGCCGCGCCGTCCCCCGGCGCCGCCAACTCCTATTATATTCGGCGAGGCGCGCTCTTGTCAATGGGCTGCGCCGTTTTGCCGCCGTCTTTCCTATTGACTTCCGCCCGCCTATGGGCTACACTGGACCGGCGGCCCGCCCCTGCGGGCCGGAAGAGGAGGTGCGGCATGAAATACGCGCTGATTACCGGCGGGTCCCGGGGCATCGGGGCCGCCGCGGCCCGGCTGTGCGCCCGGCGGGGCTGGGGCGTGGCCGTGGGCTACGCGCACAGCCAGGACCGGGCCCGGAGCCTGGTCCGGGAGCTCCAGGCCCTGGGCGCGCCGGCGCTGTGCGTCCGGGCGGATGTGGCCGACGCCGGACAGGTCCGGGAAATGGTTGACAATGTGTTAGAAAATTTTTGTCAACTTGACATTTTGATTTGTTCTGCCGGGATATCCCGCCAGGGGCTGATCAGTCAAATTGACGAAGACCAATGGCGGCGTTTGTTCGCCGTCAATGTGGACGGCGTCCACCACTGCTGCCG
Organism: uncultured bacterium; assembly: GCA_947383145.1. Lineage (GTDB taxonomy): Bacteria > Bacillota > Clostridia > Oscillospirales > Oscillospiraceae > Enterenecus. The sequence continues at coordinate 196,605 of CANDCH010000002.1, read as the reverse complement.
GGCCGTGCTGCCCCATATGCTGGAGCGGAAATCCGGCTCCATCATCACCGTGTCCTCCATGTGGGGGCAGGTGGGGGCCTCCTGCGAGGCGGCCTACTCCGCCACGAAGGGTGCGGTGATCGCCTATACCAAGGCCCTGGCCAAGGAACTCGGGCCCTCCAATATCCGGGTGAACTGCGTGGCTCCAGGGGTCATTGACACGGAAATGAACGCCCGGCTCTCCCAGGCGGACCTGGACGCCCTGGCGGACGAGACCCCCCTGGGCCGCATCGGAACGGCGGAGGAGGCCGCCGCCGCCATCGCCTTCCTGGCGTCCGACGAGGCGTCCTTTTTCACCGGACAGGTGCTGGCCCCCAACGGCGGGCTGGTGGTCTGAGCACAAATATCCGTCACAATATCATATAACGGCATTTCTCCTTTTTCGCTCCTTGTGGGTTTTTACAGTTGACAACCCGGGATTGCGAGTATATAATTGTCAACAATCTGGGGGGCGCAATCGTGCCCCCTTCGATATTAGAGGACCCTTTGCGGATATCACATAGTCAGGAGGAATCCAGAATGAAAAAGAAGAATCTCGCGGCGTGGCTCATGGCGGGCGCCATGTGCTTCAGCCTGCTGGCGGGCTGCTCCAGCCAGGGCGGCGAGGCCAGCACGCCCCCGGCCTCCCAGCCGGGCTCCGAGGCCAGCCAGCCCGCGGAGAACAACAACAACCAGGGCGGCGGCGAGGCCGTCGTCGTCAAGGTGGGCGGCATCGGCCCCATCACCGGCGACCTGGCCCAGTACGGCACCGCCACCGATTGGGGCGCGAAGATCGCCGTGGACGAGATCAACGCCATGAACGGCCCCGTCCGCCTGGAGTACCGCTTTGAGGACGACACCGGCGTGGCGGACACCGCCGTGGCCGCCTACAACTCCCTGAAGGACTGGGCCAAGGACGCGCCTTTGGTGATCTACGGCACCACCACCACCCAGCCCTGCGTGGCCGTCTCCGCCGAGACCTTCAACGACCGTTACTTCCAGCTCACCCCCTCCGCCTCCTCCCCCGACGTGACCAGCGGGAAGGATAACGTGTTCCAGATGTGCTTCACGGATCCCGGCCAGGGCACCGCCGCCGCCGAGTACCTGAAGGGCGCGGGCCTGGGCTCCAAGATCGGCGTGATCTACAACAACGGCGACACCTACTCCACCGGCATTGCCGACGCCTTCGCCGCCAAGGCCGCGGAGCTGGGCCTGGAGGTGGTGGCCACCCAGACCTTCCCCGACGACAAGACCACCGACTACACCGTGCAGCTCAACGCCTGCAAGGACGCCGGGGCCGACCTTGTTTTCCTGCCCATCTACTACACCCCCGCCTCCCTGATCCTGGCCCAGGCCAAGCAGATGGACTACGCCCCCGTCTTCTTCGGCGGCGACGGCATGGACGGCATGCTGGACATGAAGGGCTTCAACAAGTCCCTGGCCGAGGGCCTGCTGCTGATGACCCCCTTCAACGCCTCCGGCACCGACGAGCGCACCAAGAACTTCGTGGAGAAGTACCAGGCGGACCACGACATCCTGCCCAACCAGTTCGCCGCCGACGGCTACGACTGCATGTACGCCATCTATGAGGCCTGCTGCCAGATCGACGGCATCGGGAGCATGGACAGCGCCCAGCTGTGCGACGCCCTCACCGCCCTGTTCACCGGCGGCCAGTTCTCCGTGGACGGCCTCACCGGCTCCGGCATGAAGTGGCTCACCACCGGCGAGGTCTCCAAGGCCCCCGTGGTGGTCAAGGTGGAGGACGGCGTGTACGTCACGCAGTAACCCGCCTTTTCTGAAAAAAGGCAGGCAGAAAAGGGCTTCGGCCCCGGTTCGCCGCCAGCCCCTGGAAAATCCGCGGCAGGCCTCCGTCCGGCGGCCGCCCGGGCAAAAGCGGACGCGCGGCATCCATTGACATCCAGCCGCGGCGGAGGGTTCTTCCCCCGCCGCGGCCCTGTCGCATTCTTAGAGAGAGGTGAAGAAATGTCCTTCCTGAACAACGTGATCACCGGCGTCAGCCTGGGCAGCATCTACGCCATCATCGCCCTGGGCTATACCATGGTGTACGGCATCGCCAAAATGCTGAACTTCGCCCACGGCGACGTTATCATGGTGGGGGCCTACGTGTGCTTCTTCGTGATGAGCGGGGCCGCCGGGCTCTCACCCCAGGCGGCGGTCCTCGCGTCCGTGGGGGCGGTGCTGCTGGCGGCGGTGGTGTGTACGGCGCTGGGCATCGTTATCGAGCGTCTGGCCTACAAGCCCCTGCGCTCCGCCCCCTCCCTGGCGGTGCTCATCACCGCCATCGGCGTCAGCTACCTGCTGCAAAACAGCGCCCAGCTCCTGTGGGGCGCGGACACCAAAACCTTCCGCCCCATCGTGGAGGGCAGCCTGGTGCTGATCCCCGGCCAGCTGTCCATCTCCTACGTGGCGGTTTTGTCCATCGTGTGCTGCGTGGTGGTGATGGCCGCCCTGACCGCGTTCACCGGCGGGACCAAGCTGGGCAAGGCCATGCGGGCCTGCTCCGAGGACAAGGCCGCCGCCCAGCTCATGGGCATCGACGTGAACGCCACCATCTCCATGACCTTCGCCATCGGCTCCGCCCTGGCGGCGCTGGCCGGGGTGCTCATGTGCTCCGCCTACCCGGTGCTCTCCCCCACCACCGGCTCCCTGCCCGGCATCCGGGCCTTCACCGCCGCCGTGTTCGGCGGCATCGGCTCCGTCCCCGGGGCCCTTCTGGGGGGCATCCTGCTGGGCGTCATCGAGACCTTCGCCAAGGCGTACATCTCCACCGACCTGTCCGACGCGGTGGTGTTCGCGGTGCTCATCATCGTGCTGCTGGTAAAGCCCGCCGGACTCATGGGCAGGTACGTGCCCGAGAAAGTGTGAGGCGGCCATGAAGAAAATCAACAAAAACTCCCTCAACGGGTTTATCAACTACGGCATTGTCATCGCCGCCTTTGCCGTCATCCAGCTTCTGCTGGGCATGGGCAGGCTGTCCAACTCCCTCCAGTCCCTGCTGGTGCCCGCCTGCTGCTACATTGTGATGGCGGTGTCCCTCAACCTGACGGTGGGCATCCTGGGCGAGCTCAGCCTGGGCCACGGCGGCTTCATGAGCCTGGGGGCCTTCTCGGGCATCACGGCCTCCATTCTGCTGCAAGGCGCCATTCCCATGGCCCCTGCCCGGCTGGCGGCGTCCATGGCGGTGGGGGCGGTGTTCGGGGCGCTGGGCGGCGTCATCGTGGGCGTGCCGGTGCTCCGCCTCCAGGGCGATTACCTGGCCATCGTCACCCTGGCTTTCGGGCAGATCATCCAGAACATCATCATGGTGCTCTACGTGGGGGTGGACAGCCGTGGCATCCACCTTGCCGCCAGCAAGGAGCGCTTCGATCTGGCCGCCGACGGCACCGCCATCATCAAGGGTCCCATGGGGGCGGTGGGCGTCACGAAGCTGGCCTCCTTCACCGCCGGGTTTGTGCTCATCATGATTACCCTCCTGGTGGTGCAGAACCTGGTGAACAGCCGCTCCGGCAGGGCCATCATGGCCCTGCGGGACAACCGCATCGCCGCGGAGAGCGTGGGCATCAACACGACCAAATATAAGCTGATGGCTTTCGTCACCTCCGCCGCCCTGGCGGGGGCCGCCGGAGCCCTGTGGGGGCTGAACTACTCCTCCACCGTGGCCTCCAAATTCAACTTCAACACCTCCATCCTGGTGCTGGTCTTCGTGGTGCTGGGCGGGCTGGGCTCCATCCGGGGGTCCATCATCGCCGCCGCCCTGCTCTACATCCTGCCGGAGACGCTGCGGGCCTGGGACATCGCCGAGTACCGTATGTTGATCTACGCCATCATTCTGATCCTGGTCATGCTGGCCACCAACAACGAGCGGCTCAAAATACTGGTGGGCCGGGTCATTCCCAAGCGAAAGGGGGCCGCGGGCAATGGCTGAGAAGAAGCAGTTTCAAAAGGGCAAAATGGTGCCCGTGCCCAGCGTGTCCATCATCCCGGAGCGGGACCTGGGCAAGTCCCCCATTCTGGAGTGCAGCCACCTGGGGATAGACTTCGGCGGGCTCACCGCCGTCAACGAGTTCAACATCACCGTGGGCCGCACGGAGATCGCGGGGCTCATCGGCCCCAACGGCGCGGGCAAGACCACCGTGTTCAACCTGTTGACCAAGGTGTACCAGCCCACCCGGGGCACCATCCTGCTGGACGGCCTGGACACCCACGGCAAGACCCCCGCCCAGGTGAACCGCATGGGCATCGCCCGCACCTTCCAGAACATCCGCCTGTTCAGCAACCTGACGGTGGAGGACAATGTGAAAATCGGCCTGCACAACCAGGAGAAGTACTCCATGTTCTCCGGCATCCTCCGCCTGCCCAAGTACTGGCGGCAGGAGAGGGCCGCCCACGAGCGGGCGCTGGAGCTTTTGTCCATCTTCGACATGCAGGACCTGGCTGGCCACCAGGCGGGCTCCCTGCCCTACGGGGCGCAGCGGCGGCTGGAGATCGTCCGGGCCCTGGCCACCAACCCCTCCCTGCTGCTTCTGGACGAGCCCGCGGCGGGCATGAATCCCTCGGAGACGGCGGAACTGATGGAGAATATCGTGAAAATCCGGGACACCTTCCAGATCGCCATCATGCTCATCGAGCACGACATGAGCCTGGTCATGGGCATCTGCGAGGGCATCTGTGTGCTCAACTTCGGACAGATCATCGCCAAGGGGACGGCGGAGGAGATCCAGTCCAACCCCACGGTCATCGAGGCCTACCTGGGCAAGCAGCAGTGAGGAGGGCGCGAATATGCTGACAGTCAACGACATCAACGTGTACTACGGCGCCATCCACGCCATCAAAGGGGTGTCCTTCCAGGTCAACGACGGGGAGGTGGTCACCCTCATCGGGGCCAACGGCGCGGGAAAGTCCACCATTTTGAACACGGTGTGCGGCCTGCTCCACACCCGCACCGGCTCCATCCAGTTCCTGGACAAAAACCTGGCCTCCGTTCCGCCCCACAAGGTGGTGGAGCTGGGCATGGCCCACGTCCCCGAGGGGCGGCGCATCTTCCAGCAGATGACGGTGGAGGAGAATCTGGAGATGGGGGCGTACACCCAGCCCCGCGCCAGTGTGGACCCCAATCTGGAGCGGGTGTACCAGCAGTTCCCCCGGCTGAAGGAGCGCCGGAAGCAGGTGGCGGGCACCCTGTCCGGCGGCGAGCAGCAGATGCTGGCCATGGGCCGGGGACTTATGTCCAACCCCAAGCTGCTCATGCTGGACGAGCCCTCCATGGGTCTGGCCCCCATCCTGGTGGAGCAGATTTTCGACATCGTCAAGTCCCTGCACAAGGCGGGCGTTACCATTCTTCTGGTGGAGCAGAACGCCCGGATGGCCCTCAGCGTGGCCGACCGGGGCTACGTGCTGGAGACGGGCAAGATCGTGGCCACCGGCACCGGGGACGACCTGCTCCACAATGAGGCGGTCAAAAAGGCGTACCTGGGCGGATAGAAGCGCGGAGCCGTCGTGAGCGGCGGAAGTCTTAACGGGGCCCCCGCAAAGCCGCCCTTTGGCTTTGTGGGGAGAGAAGAAGCAAGGGAGCGAACGCAGTTTTCACCAAAGGCGGAAAGGCCGCTGAGCGGACTTTGCTTCGACGAAAGCCGCGCGTCGCGAACAGGCGAAGCGTGACAACCAAATATCCGCGAAACGGGGCGCGCCATCCGGCGCGCCCTCTCTTTATGCAGGTCAGGCGCCGTTCCGCGCAGGTCGCGCCCCCGCCCCTTGCGCGGCTGGGGGAATCGGGGTATGCTATGCCTGTGATCACGGGAAAGCGCGCGGCGCAAAAGGAGTGTGAAGCCCATGAAAGTGACCGTAGAGGAGTGCCCGGGGCTGGAGCAGACGGAGGTGGCCGTCCGCTGCCCCCGGCTGGACGCCCGGACCGCCCGGCTCGTCGAGCTGCTCCGGCTGTCCGACGCCCGGCTCACCGGGGAGCGGGACGGGGAGACCTGCATTCTGGACGAGTCGGAGGTGCTGTACATCGACACCGTGGACCGGGGCACCTTCCTGTACACGGCGGGCGGGGTGTACGAGACCCGCCTGCGGCTGTACGAGCTGGAGGACCAGCTGGCCCCCCGGGACTTCATCCGGGTGAGCAAATCGGCCATCGTGAACTTCGACAAGGTGAAGTCCCTGCGGCCCGACTTCGGGGGCAGGCTGCTTCTCACCATGTCCAACGGCGAGGCGGTGGTGGCAAACCGCCAGTATGTCCCCGCCATCAAAAAGAAATTGGGGCTTTGAAAGGAGCGGAAATCATGAAAAAGTTTTTTGAGGTGGTCATGAACCTCAAGGAGAGAACGGGGCTGATCTATGCCGGCGGAATGTGCTTTTATATGTTCTTCCTGTGGGTATTCAAGCAGGACAGCGCCCCTCTGCCGGTGCTGTTCTCCCTGCTGCTGGTGAGCGTTGCGGCCAGCGCCATGCAGGTGGTGGCCTTCTCCAGCCTGATCATCAAAAAGCTGTCCTACGGTTGGCGGATGGTGGTGTTCGCGGTGCCCTTTGGGGGCGTTCTCACCGCCTTCGCCGTGGGCTTCGGCTGGTTTCCCGCCGACCAGGCCGGGGCGTGGGTGATCTTCGGGCTAATCTTCGTGCTGATTTTCGCGGTCATCACAGGGGGCATCGAGCTGTATTACCGCCTGTCCGGCCGGAAGTGGGACGACCGGCTGGACTGGTACCGCAAAAACCGGGACAAGTGACCGCTCCCCGCCGGAGGGGAGGGACAGCGTCTGAAAGCGCCGCTTTCAGGCGCTGTTTTTGCGCCGCTCGTCCGTCAGGGAAAGCGTCGGAGTTCCCCAAAAGGGGAACCGCGGTAAAATTTTGGAAAATTATAGCGCCGCGCATAGGATTTGACTATTGCCCGCCGATGTTGTATAATAACATGATTTTGTATTCGCGCGGAGGCGGGACGCCGGAGATGGGATGATAGGGACCTCCCGCCGGGACGGGCCCAGGCGCGGCATTCTGGGGGTGGGACTATGTGGATCGCCGGTCAATGGACCGATTACGAGCTGCTGGACTGCGGCCGGGGCGAAAAGCTGGAGCGCTGGGGGGACAAGCTGCTGGTGCGGCCCGACCCCCAGGCCATCTGGAACACCCCCCGGACCCACCGGGGCTGGAAACGCCCCGACGCCCGTTACGCCCGCTCCAGCTCCGGCGGGGGACAGTGGGCGGACAAGAGCGTTCCCCAGCGCTGGCAGGTGGGCTACCGGGACCTCGCCTTCAACGTGGGGCTGATGAACTTCAAGCATACAGGGGTGTTCCCCGAGCAGGCCGCCAACTGGGATTTCGCCCGGGAACAGATTCAAAACGCCGGGCGGCCCGTCAGCGTGCTCAACCTGTTCGCCTACACCGGGGGAGCCACCATCGCCTGCGCGGCGGCGGGGGCGTCCGTCTGCCACGTGGACGCGGCCAAGGGCATGGTCCAGTGGGCGAAGGACAACGCCCGCGCCTCCGGCCTGGAGGACCGGCCCATCCGCTGGATTGTGGACGACTGCGCCAAGTTTGTGGAGCGGGAGATCCGCCGGGGCCGGAGGTACGACGCGATTATCATGGACCCGCCCTCCTACGGCCGGGGGCCCTCCGGCGAGGTGTGGAAGCTGGAGGAAAACCTGTACCCCTTTGTGGAGCTGGCGTCCGGCGTGCTGTCCGGCGACCCGCTGTTCGTGATTTTAAACTCCTACACCACGGGGCTGGCCCCGTCGGTGCTCACCTATATTCTGCAAACCGTCATCGGCGGGAAGTTCGGCGGGCATACCGTGTCCGACGAGCTGGGCCTGCCCGTCTCCGCCACGGGACTGGCCCTGCCCTGCGGGGCCGCGGGAAGGTGGACGGCCACATGAGTGCCCTGCTGCACAATCTGCTCTATTCCAGCATCACCACGCACCTGGTGGATATGCTCCCCGGCGCGGTGCTGGCGGCGGCGCTGTTCGCCTGCCTGCGGCCCTGGCGCAAACGCCGCCTGGCGGCGCGGGGGCTGCGAAGCGGCCCGCCGCGGGAGATTCTCCTTCTGCTGTTTTGGATGTTCTCCGGCGGCATGGCGGCCATCACCCTGACGCCCCGGTGGCTCGGTTTTGGCAGTTTGCTGCGGTACGGCCTGCCCCCAGCTGTCTCTGTGTTCAGCGCGGAGGTTGGCGCGTCCCTGTTCGCCCCCGGCGATATCAACCTGATCCCCTTCCGAACCTTCGGGCAAATACGGTACGTCCTGCTGGGAAATATCGTCATGTTCGTGCCCTTCGGCCTGTTTCCCGCCCTGCTGTTCCGGGGTTTTGGCTGGAAGCGGGCCCTGCTGGCCGGCTTCTGCGTCACCGCCTTCATCGAGTGCTGGCAGCTCTGCGTGGGCCGCGCCTTCGACATCGACGACCTGATGCTGAACACCCTGGGGGCCTTCTGCGGCTGGCTGCTGGCGCTGGCCCTGCGGCGGCTGCTTCCCCGCTTTTCTGAACGTTTTCTCCTGTCATCTTCCGAATTAGAGGTATGATCTATGTCCCAGCCCATCCTGAAAACCGAAAAGCTCACCTTCCGCTACACCACCGAGGAGGGCGCGGCCCCCACAGTGCTGGACGGGCTCACCCTGTCCATCCAGCCGGGCCAGTTCGTGGCGGTGTTGGGCCACAACGGCTCGGGGAAGTCCACCCTGGCCAAGCACTTCAACGCCATCCTGCTCCCCTCCGGGGGCAAGGTGTACGTGGACGGCATGGACACCTGCGAGGAGGACAGGCTGCTGGATATCCGCCGCCAGGTGGGCATGGTGTTCCAGAACCCGGACAACCAGATCGTGGCCAGCGTGGTGGAGGAGGACGTGGCCTTCGGCCCGGAGAACCTGGGCGTGCCCTCCGCTGAAATCCGGGAGCGGGTGAACGCCGCCCTGGCCGCCGTGGGCATGACGGACTACGCCCGCCACGCTCCGCACCTGCTGTCCGGCGGGCAGAAGCAGCGGGTGGCCATCGCGGGGGTGCTGGCCATGCGGCCCCGGTGCATCGTGCTGGACGAGCCCACCGCCATGCTGGACCCGGTGGGGCGCAAGGAGGTGCTGGACACCGTCCGGCGGCTCAACCGGGAGCGGCGGATGACGGTGGTGCTCATCACCCACCACATGGACGAGGCCGCTCAGGCCGACCGGCTCATCGTCATGCACGACGGCCACATCGTGGCGGACGACAGGCCGGAATTGGTGTTCCAGAACGTGGACGGCCTGCGCGCCCTGGGGCTGGAGGCGCCCGAGCCGGTGGCCCTGCTCTACGAGCTGCGGCAGGCGGGGGTGGACGTGCCCCTCACGGCGCTGACGGTGGACGAGTGCGCCCAGGTGTTGAAGGAGCTGCTGGCGTAACGCCGCGAATTGGAAGGAGCATATTATGAGAGACATGATCGGGTACTGCGGGTTGGATTGCGAGAAATGTGACGCTTATCTTGCAACGATTCATGATGATCAGGCTCTGCGCGAGAAAACCGCAAAGCTATGGGCCGAATTAAACGACGCTCCCATCCTGCCGGAACATATCAACTGTGAGGGTTGCCGCGTTGATGGGGTGAAAACCGTATACTGTGAAAGTCTTTGCGCTATCCGTCAGTGTGCGCTGAAAAAAGGCATGGCGACCTGCGGCGTTTGCCAGGACCTCAAAATATGCCGGACCGTTGGAACGATCCTCTCAGAATATCCCGATGTCCTAACCAATCTGAGCAGTTAAAGCCGTATCGTTCGACCAATTTAGTTCTGTCTTTTTTGCGCACATCATCTCCACTTCAAGGAGCTTCTAAATGGCACCTATCATCGAAACCAAACAACTCACCCACACCTACAGCCAGGGCACGCCCTTTGAGCACACCGCCCTGGACAATGTAGATTTTTCCGCCATGCCCGGGGAATATCTGGCCATCATCGGCCGCACCGGGTCGGGGAAATCCACCCTGATCCAGCACCTCAACGGCCTGCTGAGGCCCACCGCCGGACAGGTGCTCTTCGACGGCGCCGATATCTGGGAGTCCAAGGAGCGCACCCGGCAGGTGCGCTGCCAGGTGGGGCTGGTGTTCCAGTACCCGGAGTACCAGCTCTTCGAGGAGACGGTGTACCAGGACATCGCCTTCGGCCCCAAGAACATGGGGCTGGACCAGGACGAGGTGGACCGCCGGGTGCGCCAGTCCGCCCGGTTCGTGGGGCTGGAGCCGTCCGTGCTGGAGAAGTCCCCCTTCGACCTGTCCGGCGGGCAGAAGCGCCGGGTGGCCATCGCGGGGGTCATCGCCATGGAACCGTCCGTGCTGGTGCTGGACGAGCCCACCGCGGGGCTGGACCCCTCCGGCGCCGCCCGGATTCTGGACAACATCCGCACCTACCACCAGGAAAAAAACGCCTGCATTATCCTGGTGTCCCACTCCATGGAGGAGGTGGCCCGGGAGGCGGCGCGCCTGGTGGTCATCCATAAGGGGGCCGTTCCCTTCTCCGGCCCCCCCGGGGAGGTCTTTGCCCATGGGGAGGAGCTGGAGGCCATGGGCCTGGGCGTGCCCGCCATGACCCGTGTGTTCGCCCGCCTGCGGTCCATGGGGGTGGACCTGCCCCCCTCGGTGTACACCATTCCCCAGGCCAGGGAGGCCATTCTGGCGGCCCTCCACCGGGGGCCCCGGGGGCGGGCCGGTTCCGGCGAAGGGGGGGCGGTATAATGGCGCTGCGCGATATCACCCTGGGACAGTACTTCCCGGGCAGCTCCCCCATCCACCGGCTGGACCCCCGGGCCAAGCTGGTGGCCATGATCTGCTATATCGTGGCCCTGTTTCTGGGCCAGTGGTTCGTCACCTACGCTGTGCTTCTGCTGGCGCTGGCGGCGGTGGTGAAGGCGTCCACCGTGAAGCCCAAGGCTCTGGTCCGGGGGCTGAAGCCGGTGGTGTTCATCCTGGTGTTCACCGCCGTGCTCAACATCTTTTACACCCCCGGCGAGGCCCTGGCGTCCTTCTGGATCTTCAACATTACAAAGGAGGGCATTCTCCACGCGTTCTTCATGGTGGTGCGCATCATCATGCTCATCACCTGCACCTTCCTGCTCACCTACACCACCTCCCCCCTGGAGCTCACCGACGGGCTGGAGTCCCTCATGGGTCCGCTGAAGGCCATTCACGTCCCCGTCCACGAGCTGTCCATGATGATGTCCATCGCCCTGCGGTTCATTCCCACCCTCATAGAGGAGACGGACAAGATCATGTCCGCCCAGAAGGCCCGGGGCGCGGACTTCGACTCGGGCAGCCTCGTCCAGCGGGCCAAGGCGCTCATCCCGCTGCTGGTGCCCCTGTTCATCTCCGCCTTCCGGCGGGCGGACGAGCTGGCCACCGCCATGGAGTGCCGCTGCTACCACGGCGGCGAGGGCCGCACCCGGATGAAGCAGCTTCACTACCGCCCAGGGGACGTGCTGTTCATGGTGGGCGCGCTGGCGCTGGCGGTGGGGATTGGCATTTTGGGCTATTTCGGGCTGTAAGGGCGTTTCTTTTTTATTATAAAAGAAAAAAGAAACTTTAGCTCGTTTCCTCCGTATTACTGTGTTAAAATGACGCGTCGGCCACGTGAAGAGCGGAAGAAATATATAATTTTTATGTTAACGGTCGGTTGTCGTGTATATTCCGTGCGTTTTTGGCCTCTTACCGTCAACGGACTGAAGTTCTTTTTCTTCCTTCTTCTTTTTCTTTCAAGAAAAAGAAGAAGGCCCTTGACCTTCCGGCGAAAGGAGGCCCGCCCATGGAATCGCGCAACATAGCCCTGCGTCTGAGCTACACCGGCACCGCTTACCACGGCTGGCAGGTGCAGAAAAACGCCGTCACCGTGGCGGAGACGCTGGAAAAGGCCCTGGCCTCGGTGGTGTGCCACCCGGTGAAGGTCACCGGGGCGGGCCGCACCGACGCGGGGGTTCACGCCCAGGTGTACGTGGCCAACTTCCGCACCACCTCGGGCATCCCGGTGGAGCGGCTTCCCCTGGCGGTGAACACCCGCCTGCCCGACGACATCTCCGTGTTCAAGGCCACGGCGGTGCCCGACGGGTTCAACGCCATCGGCTCCTGCCTCAAAAAGGAGTACACCTACAAAATTTACAACTCCCGCATCCGGGACCCCTTTTTTGTCAACCGGGTGTGGTTCTACCCCAAGCCCCTGGACGAGGCTGTTATGGCGGCGGCGGCGCGGCAGTTCGTGGGCGTCCACGATTTCGCCGCCGTCCGGTCGGTGGGCACCGAGACCCGGACTACCGTGCGCACCGTCCACTATTTTGACATACGGCGTCATGGGGCGGTGATCGACTGCCGGGTGTGCGCCGACGGCTTTTTGTACAACATGGTGCGGGCTATGGTGGGCACCTGCGTCTACGCCGCCGAGGGCAAGCTGGACCCGGCGGAAATTCCGGCCATTCTGGAGTCCCGCAACCGGACGCTGGCAGGGCCCACGGCCCCGCCCGACGGTTTGTATATGACCAACCTGTGGTATGACGAGGACGTGCTGTAACGGCATTCCTCACAACGGAGCGCACATGGAAGAGCAAAAGCAGCAAAAACCGAAAATCCGCCCCCTCCACCCCCAGGAGGAGCAGCCGCCCAAGCCCCCCAGGAAGCTGCCCCGCTTTTTGACGCGTGTCTTGGCCGCCCTGGTGGTGCTGGCGGCGGCCCTCTCCCTGACGGCGGCGGTGGCCTTCCGGGACAGCCTGAACCTGGACAGCATCAAGCGCTGGTTCACCTATCGCTCCCTCACCCGCAGCGACAGCGGGCGGGCGGAGTCCTTCCCTTACGGGGGGGAGCTCACCGACGCCTTCGCCGTATTGGACGGGGACCTGCTGGTGTGCTCCCGCAACGCCGTCTGCCTCTACTCCGGCAGCGGCACCCAGTACATCGACCAGCAAGTAAACATGGAGAATCCGGTGGTCAGCACCAACGGCTCTCTGGCTGTGGTGTACGACGCGGGCGGGTCGGAGCTGTATGTGCTGGGCCAGCGGGCGCTGGTGTGGACCGGCCAGGGGCTGGAGTCCATCCTGTCCGCCCGGCTGAACAAAAACGGCCAGCTCACCGTGGTCACCCAGGCCAGCGGCTACCGGGGCATGGTGACGGTGTACGACGCCGCCTATACCCCCGTGATGAGCGTCAGCCTGACCTCCGCCTTCGTCATGGACGCCGCCCTGTCCGACGACGGCCACACCCTCGCCATCCTCACCGTGGGCCAGACCGGCGGCGCCTTCTCCACCGGGCTGGAGCTGTACGCCATGGACTACGCCAGCGGGCAGTACACCCCCGACTTCAGCTGCCAGCTGGGGGGCGGCGTGGTGCTGGAGACCCGGCATACCGCCTCCGCCATCTGGTCCCTGGGGGACCGGGGGCTCACCGTCACCGGCCACGACGGGACGTCCTCCGGCGTCAGCTGGGCGGACAAGCACCTGCGGCGGTATACCCTCAGCGGGGATGGCTTCGCCGCCGCCCTGCTGGGCAAGTACCGGGCGGGAAGCCAGGCGGAGCTCTGGGTGATAGACGGAAAAGGACAGCGCCGCGTCCTGGAGCTCAACGAGCAGGTGATGTCCATCTCCGCCGCGGGGCGGTATCTGGCCGTCCTCACCGGCGACCGGCTGGACATTTACACCGACCAGCTGGAGCCGTACAACACGCTGGAGGGCACCCAGGGCGCCCGGACCGTCCTTCTCATGCCGGACGGCTCGGCCATTCTCATCTCGGCGGACAGCGCCGGATTCTATATCCCTTGACGCCGCGCCCGGCCGCGGGCGCGGAAAAAGGAGCGTGCTGTGAACATGGAAGCGTACATATTTGACCTCGCGATTGTGGTCCTCCTGGCGCTGTTCGGCTGGCGGGGGGCGGCAAAGGGACTGGTGCTGTCCCTGTGCGGGCTGGCGGCGGTGTTCGCGGCCTTCTTCGCGGCCCAGTTCCTGTCGGAGCGGTTCTGCGAGCCGGTGGCGGGCATTCTGCGCCCCATCGTCATCCAGACCATCCGGGGGGCGGACGCGGAGCCGGCCGCCGATCCGGAGACCGGCTACACCGTGGACGAGCTGCTGCGCTCCATCCAGGACGAGGGCCTGTTCGAGGGCTTTTCCAGCTTCCTGGAGCAGGGCGTGGCCGCCGACGCGGTGGGACATGGGCCGCTGTCCCCGCTGGAGGCCCTGGCGGGCTACCTCTCCCTGGGAATCGCACGGGCGCTGCTGTTCGGGCTGATCTTCCTGGCGGTGCTGCTGGTGTGGTTCCTGCTGAGCCACGCCCTGGACCTGGCCTTCAAGCTGCCCATTCTGGCCCAGGTCAATCTGGCGGGCGGGCTTGTCGTGGGGCTGGTGAAGGGCGGGCTCATCGCCGTGGTGCTGGTGTGGCTGGGACAGCTGGCGGGAGTCGTCCCCACCCAGCCGGACACCCCGGTGCTCTCCCTGTTCACCGTCCAGCGCCTGGGCGAGCTGCTGGACAGCCTCCCCGCCTGACCCGCGCCCTTCCAGTCCGGCGAGGTTTTGCCTGTCCCGCAGAAAATTCCCACTCTAAAATTCATGACACGTTCATATTTATCTGATATGGTACTGCAAACTGCAAACCGACCTGGGGGAGTTCCCTCCCCCTGAAAGGAGCGACACAATGCGTCCCACACTCTGTACCCGCTGCCGCAAAAACGTGGCGGTGATCTTCATAACCAAAATTGAGGGCGGCGAGACCAAAAACGAGGGCCTCTGCCTCAAGTGCGCCCGGGAGCTGGGCATCAAGCCGGTGGACGACATGATGAAGAAGATGGGCATCTCCGACGAGGATCTGGAGTCCATCTCCACCGAGATGATGTCCGCCTTTGGCGGCGCGGAGGAGCCGGAGGGCCTGACCCCCGCCGAGGGCGAGGGGGAGGACGGCGACGGCGAGGAGGACGAGGGCCGCACCGCCACCTTCCCCTTCCTGAACAAGCTGTTCGGCGGCTCGTCGGACAGCGGCCCCGACCGGGACCCCATGCAGCGGGGGGGCGCCGCCAAGGAGGACAGGGCTCCCGCCAAAACCGACCGCAATCCGGGCCAGAAGCGGAAGTTTCTGGAGAACTACTGCATCTCCCTCACCCGCAAGGCCCAGGAGGGCAGGCTGGACCGCATTGTGGGCCGCTCCAGCGAGATCGAGCGGACCATCCAGATTCTGAACCGGCGGCAGAAAAACAACCCCTGCCTCATCGGCGATCCCGGCGTGGGCAAAACCGCCATCGCCGAGGGGCTGGCCCAGCGCATCTGCGACCGGGACGTGCCCTATAAGCTGCTGGATAAGGAGGTTTACCTGCTGGACCTCACCGCCCTGGTGGCGGGCACCCAGTTCCGGGGGCAGTTCGAGAGCCGCATGAAGGGCCTCATCGACGAGGTGAAGAAGCTGGGCAGCATCATCCTGGTCATCGACGAGGTCCACTCCATCGTGGGCGCCGGGGACGCGGAGGGCTCCATGAACGCCGCCAACATCCTCAAGCCCGCCCTGAGCCGGGGGGAGATCCAGGTGATCGGCGCCACCACCCTCACCGAGTACCGCAAGTACATCGAGAAGGATTCCGCCCTGGAGCGCCGGTTCCAGCCCGTCATCGTGGAGGAGCCCTCCATAGACGACTCGGTGGAGATTTTGAAGGGCATCGCCCCCTATTACGAGTCCTTCCACCACGTGACCATCAGCCCGGATATCTGCCGTCAGGCCGTGGCCATGAGCGAGCGGTATATCACCGACCGCTATCTCCCGGACAAGGCCATCGACCTCATCGACGAGGCGTCCTCCGACGTGAACCTCCACAACAAGGACCTGGCACGGCTGGCCGAGATCGACAAGGAGCTGGCCGACTACGCCAAGGAGATGGAGGTGGTGCTGGCCTCCACCGGCGGGCAGAACGACCCCAAGCTCCAGGAGCTGCAAAAAAAGGAGCAGCGGCTCCAGCGCCAGCGGGACACCCTGGAGATGGCGGTGAACCGGGACGACGCCGAGGCTCCCAACCGGGACGACCCCGCCTTCCAGGAGCGGCAGGAGGGCCGGAGGAGGCAGATCGGCGAGCTGGCGGAGAGGCTGTCCGCCGTCACCGCCGAGAAGCAGGCGGTGCAGTCCGCCGCCAACGACAAGGCGTACCAGCGGCTGGCGGAGCTGAAAAGCCGTCAGGCCCAGCTCACCGGGGAGCGGGACGCCCTGGCCGCCAAGGGAGACCCCCCGCTCACCGCCGCCCATCTGGCCCGGGTCATCGAGCTGTGGACCAAAATTCCCGCCTCCTCCATCCAGGAGCAGGAGTTCGAGCGGCTGGCCAAGCTGGACCAGCGGCTCAAGGAGCACATCGTGGGCCAGGACGACGCGGTGAACGCCGTGTCCAACGCCATCCGCCGGGGTCGGGTGGGCATCTCCGCCAAGCACAAGCCGGTGAGCTTCATCTTTGTGGGCTCCACCGGCGTGGGCAAGACCGAGCTGGTGAAGCAGCTGGCCGCCGACCTGTTCTCCTCCCCCGAATCCCTGATCCGGCTGGACATGAGCGAGTTCATGGAAAAGCACTCCGTGTCCCGGATCATCGGCTCCCCTCCGGGATACGTGGGCTATGACGACGCGGGCCAGCTCACCGAAAAAATCCGCCGCAAGCCCTACACCGTGGTGCTCTTCGACGAGATCGAGAAGGCCCACCCCGACGTGCTCAACGTGCTGCTGCAAATTCTGGACGACGGCCACATCTCCGACGCCCACGGCAAGGTGGTCAATTTTGAGAACACCGTCATCGTCATGACCTCCAACGCGGGCAGCGACATCAAGGGCGGCTCCCTGGGCTTCGACCGCTCCGCCAACCAGCTGGGGAAGGAAAAGGCCATGAAGGGGCTGGAGTCCTTCCTGCGGCCTGAGTTCATCAACCGGGTGGATGAGATCGTCTACTTCAACCAGCTCACCGAGGACAACTTCAAGGACATCGCCCGGATCATGCTGTCCGAGCTGGACGGGGTGATGAAGGACAAGGGCATCGCCTTCTCCTACGACGAGTCCGTGCTGGACTACCTGGTGAAAAAATCCTACTCCGCGGCCTATGGGGCCCGGAACCTCCGCCGCCAGATTCAGAAGGACCTGGAGGACCCCATCGCCGCCAAGCTGATTCAGCGGTATGCCGACCCGGTGGGCAGAATCACCCTGTCCGCCGGTGAAGAGACGCTGAATATCGTCACCGACTGAGTTACTTTTCCTTGAGAGAAAAAGTAACCAAAAAGGGCTTTTGTCCGCTGACGGAACGCGGCGGCTGAAGAAAAGCTGCCGCCCGGCAGTGAACTGAAGCTGAAACCAAAAAAAGAAGTTGAGTTCGCTGACGGCTGCGGGCGGGTGTCGAGCCATGCCCGCCCGACGGCTGGACGGTATCCGGAACGGAACACACAATTGATGATCGAAGGGCCCGCGCCGTTCCCCGGCGCGGGCCCTTCTGTTCCTTTTACAGAGCTATGACGCCGCCCTCCCGGCCGATCTGCCGGATGGACCCGTCCGCGATGAGGTACGCCTCCCCCCGCAGCTCCTCGCCCCCGTCCCGGCCCAGGATATAGCTGCCGTCCACCAGGACGTAGAATTCATGCCCCATGCTGTCGGCATAGGTGATGTCCTCATAGAGCCGCATGCCGTCCAGCGTCCAGTCCTTGTCCTGGTTGTAGTGGGGGATGATATTGTACTTGGTCAGCCCCAGCCCTGGCAGGAATCGCACATAGTCCGGGTCAACAGCCTCCCCAGGCTCCTCGGGCTGGGCGTACACCACGTCGGCACTGTTCATGCTGCCTGCGCTGACGCCGACCACCACACCGTTGAAGCCTGCCAAACGCTCCCGAAGATTGATTTCTTGGAAGAATTTATTTTGTGTGGGGACGTGCCCGCCGCACAGGAAAATCACGTCGGAGTGGGTGAGCAGATAACCGCAGTCGTCCTGGGTTTCCCGGAACAGCAGGGAGGGCCCCGAAAACCGGATACCGATTTCAGCGAAGCTACTCTCCATATCCTCCGCAAAACGGCGGAGTTTGGTGTCATCGTCCGGGTTGGAGGCGATAAAGAGGGCGCGGCAGGTTCCCGGCAGGGCCTTTTTCAGCTCGTCTACAAAGCCGTTTGCCGGGTTCAGTGCCGGGGAATCCGGCATACAGGTGCTACTGGTTAAAAAATAAATCACGACAATACCCCCCAGAGAATTCCGTCTCGTGGCCGTCGCATCAGGTGGTTGCGCACCCACGGCGGAAGCGGACTAAAAGTTCTTTTTGCCTACTTTTTCTTTCAAGAAAAAGTAGGTCACAGCCGGGAACGGATGGCCCGGAGGAATTCCAGCCCCGTCACCTTGCGGGCGGGGGCCTCCCCCTCCCACAGGCCCGCCAGATCGCCGGTCATCACGCCGCTTTCGATGGTGTCGATGGACGCCTTTTCCAGCTTGCGGGCAAAGGCGGTCAGATCAGGTAGATCGTCCAGTTCCCCCCGCTTGGCCAGCGCCCCCGTCCAGGCGAACAGGGTGGCCATGGGGTTGGTGGACACCTGCTCCCCCTTCAGGTGGCGGTAGTAGTGCTGGGTGACGGTGCCGTGGGCGGCCTCGAACTCGTAATTGCCGTCGGGGGACACCAGCACGGAGGTCATCATGGCCAGGGAGCCGAAGGCGGTGGACACCATGTCGCTCATCACGTCGCCGTCGTAGTTCTTGCAGGCCCAGATGAAGCCCCCCCTGGAGCGGATGACCCGGGCCACCGCGTCGTCGATGAGGGTATAGAAGTAGGTGATGCCAGCCTGTTTGAATTTCTCCTCATATTCCCCTTCGTATATCTCCGCGAAGATGTCCTTGAAGGTGTGGTCGTACTGCTTGGAGATGGTGTCCTTGGTGGAGAACCACAGGTCCTGCTTGGTGTCCAGGGCGAACTGGAAGCAGGACCGGGCGAAGGAGGCGATGGATTTCTCCACGTTGAACTGCCCCTGGAGGATTCCGGGGCCGTCAAAGGTGTGGATGGTCCGACGGGTCTCCGCGCCGTCCGCGCCGGTGAACACCAGCTCCGCCGTGCCCGGGCCGGGGACCTTGAGCTCCGCCGCCTTGTACACGTCGCCGAAGGCGTGGCGGGCGATGGTGATGGGGGCCTGCCAGTTTTTCACCACCGGGTTCAGCCCCTTCACCATGATGGGGGCCCGGAACACGGTGCCGTCCAGAATGGCCCGGATGGTGCCGTTGGGGGACTTCCACATCTGGGACAGCTTATACTCCTCCACCCGCTGCTGGTTGGGGGTGATGGTGGCGCATTTGACGGCCACGCCGTACTTTTTGTTGGCCTGGGCCGCGTCGGTGGTCACCTGGTCGCGGGTGCGCTCCCGCTCCGGGAGGCCCAGGTCGTAGTACTCGGTTTTCAGGTCGATATAGGGCTCCAGCAGCTCCTCCTTGATCTGCCGCCAGAGAATGCGGGTCATCTCGTCCCCGTCCATCTCAACCAGGGGGGTTTTCATTTGCAGCTTATCCATGGTATCTCGCTCCTTTTTTCAGCGCGTTTTAGCGCCTGCGTTCATAGCCGGGGCCGCCGGATGGCCGGGGGATTTTCCCATCAGGCAAGGCAAATTTTCGCGGGAATCATTGGGTTGATTGCGGGAAAATGTACCGCAGCATGGCGGGAAAAGCTCCGGCCAGACGGCGAATTGAGGTTGTGAATACAGGTTCTCAGTTCCAGGGGTCGTCCCTGGGCGTTTTTGGGGGCCTGGGCGGGAGTCCGCCGCCCTGCCCGCTACCGGGGTTGGGGCCCATCCCTGTCCCCGTGCCGGAGCTCCCGCCGGGGGTCCAGGCGTAGCCGCCGGGACCGCCCCAGCCCTCCGCGCCGGCGCCGGGTCCGGCCTGTCCGCCGGATGCGCCGGCGCGGACCCACTCATAGAACCCCGCCATGGCCCCGGCGACATAGGGCTTCAGCCAGAGGCTGAGGATAGCCACGGGGACAAAGCCCAGCAGCGAAATCATCATGGCCCCCACCGCGACGGGATTCACCTCGCCCGCGTATATCTGGGCGGCGAGAAGGGCCATGAAGGCGATGGCGGCGGCGTACACAATGCCCACCATCAGCAGATACCACCCGAAAAAGGACAGCTGGAGCACAAAGGCCTTTTTGACGCGGCCCTTCATCAGCCGCTTGCTCTCCCGGACGGCGTCCAGGCCGGACAGGCCCTGGTCCAGCAGGAGATAGTCCACCAGGGCGTAGCGCAGCGTTATCCATATGGCGCCCGCCCACAGGGCAAAGATGGAGAGCAGCATAAACAGCCCTATGAGCAGCTCCGAATCAAGGGCCGCGGCCAGCATGACCAGCGCCACGGCCGCCGCGAACCAGATCAGCCCCACCAGCAGCGACCACAGGACGATGAACACCCCCGTGATCAGGCGGGTGATAAACACCTGCCCGATCTGAGGCAGGGCGCAGAACACCTTTTGCAGGGGCGGGTTCTCCCTCCGGACCATGGACAGGGCGTAGCCCGCATAGCCCACGTTCATGGTGCTCTGCCACAGGGAGAGCAGGATGGACAGCACGGCGCCCCCCACCGTCACGCCGAAAATGGCGCCGGGGCCCTGGCTGATCATGGAAAGCACCGCCTTTTCCAGGGCCTCTCCCGCCTCATAGCCCATCTGGATATAGAACAGCAGCGTGTCGGAAAAGCTGCCCGCGCCCCCGGTGAGCAGGCCGCCCAGCAGGCCGTTTATGAGCCACGTCACCAGCGACACCACCACGGAGAACGCCAGGGTGACCAGCATGGGGTGGGGCCGGGTCTCCTTCATGGACAGCTTCACGCTCCGCTTGAGCTGCGCACGGTTGAATTCCATAGGTAAAACCTCCCTCTCTCAGGGGCCGCGCCCCTTATGCGCCGGAAACGGCGTTAAAATATTATACCGTACGCCACGGAAAAATGCAACCCAAACACCCCGTGACAACGCCGTTCAAATGTGATATAATCCCTCTCACATCCGCGCCCGGCCGGGCGCAATCCACAACAAGCGAGGGATACCCATGAACACCAAAGAAGTGGGCGAGCTGCGCCGCCGCCTCCGCCCCCATAAAAACGCCGTCAGCCATGTGTACGGCTGCTATGTGGGCTCCACCAAGCAGATCATCGGCGAAACCGGCCAGTCCCTGGCCCTGCTCAGCGAGGACGACGCCGACGGCTGCCTGTCTTTGCTGAAAAAGGCCCTGTCCGGCTCCCTGGGCCGCAACCTCATGGACGTGGCCTTCACCACCCGGCAGGTGGCGGAGGGGGAGGAGCACAAGCTCCTCCGGGACCTGCGGGACTGCAAGCTGAAGGACCCCGCCCTCCGCCGCCGGTTCTACGAGCGGGTCATTCAGAGCCTGGACCTGGGGGAGGAAAACTATCTCATCCTTCTGGCCCACGACGCCTACGACGTGCCCTTCCGTTCCAAAAGCGGCGAGCTGCTTGACGACTCCTCCGACACTGTGTTCTCCTACATCGTGTGCGCCGTCTGCCCCATGCGGGAGGGCAAGCCCGGGCTGGGCTACCTCCCGGCGGACAACGTGCTCCACATGAAAACCGCCGGCCAGCTGGCCGCGCCGCCGGAGCTGGGCTTCCTCTTTCCCGCCTTCAACGGCAGGGCCGCCGACCTGTACGGCGCCCTCTATTACATCCGCAAGCCGGAATTCCTCCACGGCGAGTTCATCGAGGGAGTGTTCGGCGTCCAGCCCCCCATGTCCGCCCCGGAGCAGAAGGAGGCCTTTGAAAGCGCCCTGTCCGACGCCCTGGGGGTGGAGTGCAGCATGGAGCTGGTCCAGGCCGTCCACGAGCAGCTGCGGGAGCGGATGGAGCTCCACAAGGAGAGCCAGAGCCCCGACCCCCTCACGGTGACGGCGGGGGACGTGGGCGGAATGCTGCGGGAGTGCGGCGTGGAGGAGGAGCGGGTGGCCTCCTTCCAGGACTACTGCGGCCAGCGGCTGGGGGAGGGGGCCGCCCTGGACCCCGCCAACCTCATCGACAGCAAGCGCTTCCAGATCAAGGCCGGGGAGATCACCATCACCGTCAAGCCGGAGCTGTCCGGCCAGGTGGAGGCCCGGGTGCTGGACGGCCGCAAGTACCTGCTCATACCCGCCGGGGAGGGCGTGGAGGTCAACGGCATGGCCGTGGAGCTGGAGGCCCAGCCCGCGGCGAAGATTTAATACTTTTGTAATACTTAGCCGCGAACTTTTGTAACCTCTTTCCCGTAGTCTATTTCTTGCAAGAGATATCCTTTCTTTTTCATTCTATCCTCCATTCTTCAATAAAACGCCGGGGCCAGCCGCCCCGGCGTTTTATTGTCCCCAGCCCCGGAATTTTCCCGGGCCGTTGACAGTCCATCCCCTTCCGGCGTATAATGTTGTCAAAACGACGGGAACGGAGGGAGCGCCGTGGGCAGTCTGAGCACCTGGGAATCCATTCTCCGCCTTGCCCTGTCCGCCCTGTTCGGCGGCGTCATCGGCTTGGAGCGGGAAATCCGCCTGAAGGGCGCGGGCATCCGCACCCACCTCATCGTCTCCTTCGCCTCGTGCATGATGACGATGGTATCCAAATACGGCTTTGCCGACATGGTGGAGCTGGCCACCGTCAAGCTGGACCCCAGCCGCATCGCCGCCGGTCTGGTCACCGCCATCGGCTTTCTGGGGGCGGGGGCCATCACCGCCCACCGGCGCAGCCTCACCGGCATGACCACCGCCGCCGGACTGTGGGCTACGGTGGGCATCGGGATGTCCGCCGGGGCGGGAATGTACCTCATCAGCACCTTTGGCACGGTATTCATCGTGGTCGTCCAGGCCCTGCTCCACCGGGACCACGACCTGCTTGGCCACGCCGCCGTGGTCCTCATCCAGATTGAGGACCGGCCCGAGGCGCTGGACAGCCTCCAGCGGGAGCTGTCCAGGCTGGGGCTGGAGGCTGGCTCCGCCAAGTACGAGCGGTCCGGGGGCCTGTTGTCGGTGGAGCTTCAGCTGGACGGACGGTATGAGTACGCCGGGAAAAAGCTGGGCCCGCTTCTGTCCCCGCTTCTGAAGCTGCCCTATGTCAAATCCCTTCTGTGGTGACCCCCGAACAACAACCGCCGTCCCGGCTCCAGAAAAGCCGGGACGGCGGTTGTTCAGTTCAGCTTCACCAGACCCTGGATCAGGATCACCAGAATGAGCACGGGAAGGATGAACTGGAAGTAGGGCTTCAGCGCCCGGGGCATTTTGATCCCCCTGCCGGTGTTGGCCTCCTCCAGATACCTGTCAAAGCCCCAGCCCCACTTGCTGACGCAGAACAGCAGGTACACCAGGGAGCCCAGGGGGAGCAGCAGGTTGGACACCAGAAAGTCCTCGATGTCCAGCACCTGGCCCACCGAGCCATTGGGCAGGGCGGCCTCGAAATACCACAGGTTGTAGCCCAGCACGCAGGGCATGGAGGCGATGAGCACGAAGGCGCCGTTGACCAGCGCCGCCTTCTTCCGGCTCCAGCCGAAGTTGTCGATGCACCCGGCCAGCAGGTTTTCAAACACGGCGATCACCGTGGAGAAGCTGGCGAAGGTCATGAACAGGAAGAACAGGGCCCCCCACAGCCTTCCGGCGGCCATATTGGCGAACACCTTGGGCAGGGTGACAAAGATGAGGGACGGCCCCGCGTCCGGCTGCACCCCGAAGGAGAAGCAGGCGGGGAAGATGATGAGGCCGCTCATGAGGGCCACGAAGGTGTCCAGCCCGCAGATCCGGGCGGCCTCCCCGGCCAGGGTGTTGTCCCGGCTCATGTAGCTGCCGAAAATCTCCATGGCGGCGATGCCCAGGCTCAGGGTGAAAAAGGCCTGGTTCATGGCGGCGGTGACCACCCTTCCAAGGCCCTGCTTCGCCGCCCGGCCGAAGTCGGGCAGGAGGTAGAACTTGACCCCTTCCGCCGCGCCGGGCAGGGTGAGGCTGTGGACGGCCAGCACCACGATGAGGCCCAGCAGGCCCAGCATCATCCACTTGGTCACCCGCTCCAGGCCGCCCTGGAGGCCCAGGGAGCACACCAGGAAGCCCGCCAGCACCGTCACCGCCATCCACACGGTCATCTCGGCGGGATTGGCCCGCATGGCGGAGAACACCCCGTCCACCGCCTCCAGGGCCATCCCCTCGAAGGCGCCCCCGGCGAATTTGAAAAAGTAGCCCAGCATCCAGCCGGACACGGTGGTGTAGTACATCATCAGCAGGTAGCAGCCGATCAGGCAGAACCAGCCGTGGAGGTGCCATTTGGACCCGGCGGGCTCCAGGGCCTGATAGCCCTGCACCGCGCTCCTGCGGCTGGCCCGGCCCACCGCCAGCTCCATGGTGAGCACGGGCACGCCCATAATCACCAGAAACAGCAGGTAGAACAGCACGAACACGCCGCCGCCGTTCTCCCCGGTGACATAGGGGAATTTCCACACGTTGCCGATGCCGATGGCGCATCCGGCGCTCACCAGCAGGAAGCCCAGCCGGGAGCGGAAGTTTTCTCGTTTCAACGCTCTCTCTCCTCACAAGGGGAGCGCCGCCCAGGCGGGCGGCGCTCCGCGCGGTTTTTGGGTTAATTGGGGGAAATGTACTCGCCCAGGATATAGCCGGTGAGGGTGGCCCCGCCGCCGCCGGCGTAATTGATCTGATACCAGCCGTTCTCCGCCGGGGCCACGATGGTGACGGAGTCGCCGTTTTTCAGGCTGGCCTGGATATCATAGCTGGTGCCCGGGCCGGAGCGCACCCGCAGGCCGCCGTCGGCACCTGTGATGGTGCCCCTGGACCCCGCGGTGAGCGCGCCGCCGCCGCTGGGAGGCTGGCTGTTGCCCGCCGGGGGCTGGCTGTCCGCCGGGGGCGGCGCGGAGTGAACCGGGGCGTCCCCCGCCGTGGCGCGGACGATGCACTGGGTGGAGACGCCGCCCGCCGTGACGGTGATGTACACGTTGTGGAACGCGCCGGATTTGTTGACGTTGGTCACATAGCCGCTGTCCGTCACCGTCACCCATTCCGGGTTGCTGGAGCTCCAGGCGACGTCGCCCGTCCAGGTGGACGGAGTGAACTCGGCGGTGAGCTGGGCGCTCCGCCCCGCCCGGATGGTGATGTCGTCCACCGCCTTCCCATCGGAGTTCTTCAGCACGATGCCGGTCAAAACGGACTCCACCGGGTCAATCACCGGCTGGGAGGGGGGAACCGGGTCCACCGGCTGGGTGGGCTGGGTCACGCCGGGGGTGGGGGTGATGATGGGGGGCATGGTGGGCTCTACGGGCTGGGAGGCCGACGCGCCGGCGTTGGGGTCCTGCCGCCCGTGGAGCTGGGGATAGATGAAGGTGAAGACGATGACCAGCGCCGCCACAATGATAATCAGCGAGCACAGGAAGGTGATGAGCCGGGGCCAGTTGATGGGGGGCGGGTCAAACCGTCCGGGTTGCTTGGGGGCCAGCCGCTTGCCCCCCTTGGGCCGGGGGGCGTAGTACTCCTCCTCCGGCTCGTCGTCGAAGGCGTCCTGCCCGTCGAACACGTAGCCGTCGTCCGCCTCCTCCTCGCTCTGGCGGCGGGGGGAGGGCTTGGCGGCGGGGGGCATGGGGATATAACGGGAGCTGGAGGTGGGGTCGTTCCGGGGGGTGACCCGTCGTGGGTCGTTGCGCTCGCCGCAGAAGGGACAGCGCCGGTAGGTGGCGCTGTAGTCCTCGCCGCAGTGCTCACAGTGAATCAGCGCGTCATGGGAAGGCTTGGGCATATTCTGAATACCTCCTTGGCGGAAAGGCTCGAAGCTTGTCGGTTATCCTTTATTTTAGCACGTTCCGGCCCCGTTCGTCAATCCCTTTATTGCGGGGAAGCGGCGGAAGGCCGAAATTAGCCTGCCCGTGTTATGATCCCCGAAAATTGGCCGATATCAAGTACAGGCGTAAGGAATTCACGCAAATTGTTTAGGGGTGCAGGGACGCACGGAGAAAGCGGGAAATGGAACATGGATTTGCGAACGGTGACGATGGATGGCGGGACGCGGGCGGTGGTATCCCGGCGTCAGGCCGCGGATCTGGAGGGGACGTCGGCGCACGGCTTTGCGGCGGAGCTGGAACGGACGGTCCAGACAGCCGGAACGGAGACGGCTCCCAAGCCGGGAACGGCCCTGAAAAAGGCCTCCGAGCAGGACGTTGCGGAGCTGGCGGCTGCATTCGATCCTCTGCACATGACCCAGGAGGAGTACGACGCCTTTCTAAAGGAGCTGGCGGAGCGGGGCATTCTCAGTGAGGATGATCTGGGCCAGCTGGGGTATCACGGCATGTACGTGGTGGGAACGCTGGATTTGGTCGGCAGCGGCGGCATTGTGGCCAGCATCCTGGCCTCCAACAGCTCCGATCCGATAGGCTGGTGCGCCCAGCCTGGGCTTACCCAAACCAACGGAAACGCCTTGGCCATGGCGCGGATTATGGCAAGCTGGGAACCTGTTTCCGCTGGCAGTGAAGAGCTTCTGGCCTTCGCGCGAAGGGGTTTTGCGGCCTGTACGGTTATGGCCGAGGTTTTGACACGGATGGACGCTAAGCGGAACGGAGCCGGAGCGCCGGACCTCCGAGCCTATACGCTGCGGCGGCAGATGGAGGAGACCTTGAAGAAAGCGGAGGCCGGAGAGGTCCGGCTGCCGGAAATCCGGGACCGGCAGGTGTGGACCGCGGTAAACTGAAATTGTGCGAGCAGGGCCGGTCCCCACCCATCCGGGCGGGGACCGGCCCTTGACTTTCCCGCCGCGGAGGGGTAAAATAGGGGAAATTCTGAGGAAGGAAATGAGTTTTCCATGGCAAAAATCGACATTGTGTCCGGATTTTTAGGGGCGGGCAAGACCACCCTCATCAAGAAGCTGCTGGCGGAGGCGTACCAGGGGGAGAAGCTGGTGCTCATTGAGAACGAGTTCGGCGAGATCAGCGTGGACGGCGGATTTCTCAAGGACGCGGGCATCGAGATCTCCGAGATGTCCTCCGGCTGCATCTGCTGCTCCCTGGTGGGCGACTTCGGCCGCGCCCTCCACGAGGTGGAGGAGCGCTTCCACCCTGACCGCATCCTCATCGAGCCCTCCGGGGTGGGCAAGCTGTCCGACGTGGTGGCGGCGGTGGAAAAGGCCGCCGGGGAGGACCCGTCGCTGCGGCTGAACAGCTTCGTCACCGTGGCGGACGCCTCCAAGGTGAAGCTGTATACGAAAAACTTCGGCGAGTTCTACAACAATCAGGTGGAACACGCCGGAACCATCCTGCTCTCCCGCACCCAGGCCATGAGCCGGGACAAGCTGGAGGGGGCGGTGGCCCTGCTGCGGGAAAAGAACCCCGGCGCGGTGATCCTCACCACCCCCTGGGACCAGCTGGACGGCAAAACCATCCTGTCCGCCATTGAAAAGACCTCCCTGGAGGAGGAGCTGCTCTCGCGCATCCGGGCGGACCACGCGGCGGAGGAGGCGGCCCACGCCCATCACCACCACGATCACGAGGAACACGAGTGCTGCCACCACGATCACGAGGAGCATGAGCGCTGCCATCACGATCACGAGGAGCACGAGCACTGCCATCACGATCACGAGCACCACCACGAGCACGGCGGGGAGTGCTCCTGCGGCCACGACCACGACCATCACGGCCACCACCACGCCGACGAGGTGTTCGCCAGCTGGGGCCGGGAGACGGTGAAGCCTTTCTCCAAAGAAGAGCTGGAGCATATTCTGGAGCAGCTGGACCTGGGGGAGTGCGGCGCGATTCTCCGGGCCAAGGGCATTGTGCCCGCCGGGGACGGCGGCTGGCTCCACTTCGACTACGTCCCGGGGGAGCGCGAGGTGCGCACCGGCCCCGCCGACTACACCGGGCGGCTGTGCGTCATCGGCGCGAACCTGAACGAGGACCGGCTGGCCGCCCTGTTCGGGCTGTAAAGGGGCGGATCACCCATGGATATCCCTGTCTATCTGTTCGCCGGATTCCTGGACGGCGGCAAGACCACCTTTATCAACGGCGTCCTTCAGGACGGCTTTGCCCTCCGGGACCGCACCTTGCTGCTTTGCTGCGAGGAGGGGACGGAGGAATATGACCCCAAGGCGCTGAAAAACGTCACGGTGGTGCGCGTGGAGGAGGAAGAGGAGCTGACCCCAGCTCTCCTCCGGCGGCTGGAGAAAAAGCACCGCCCCCAGCAGGTCCTGATCGAGTTCAACGGGATGTGGTCCCTGGGCCGGCTGTACCAGGAGACGCTGCCGGACAACTGGGTGCTCTATCAGATCATGACCATGGTGGAGGCGGCCACCTTCGATGTGTACGCCAAAAACCTGGGCCAGCTGATGATGGAAAAGCTGACCAACGCGGACCTCATCGTGTTCAACCGCTGCACCCAGGCCCTTCGGGACGCCCTGCGCCAGCGCAACCTGAAAATGGTCAACCGCCGGGCCAGCATCTATCTGGAGTACGCCGACGGCTCCAGCGAGGACTACGCCGACGATACGGTGTGCCCCTTCGACCTGGAGCAGGAGGTCATTGAGATTCCCGACGATGACTTTGGAATCTGGTATGTGGACGTGATGGACCACCCCGAGCGGTACGAGGGCAAAACCATCCGTGCCAAAACGGTGGTGTGCCACCTGCCCCAGTACCCGGACAACGTGATTCTGGGCCGGTTTGCCATGACCTGCTGCGAGGCGGACATCACGTTTTTGGGACTGGTGGCCGCCGGGGACGGCTTCGACGCCTTTGAAAACCGCTCCTGGGCGGACGTGTCCGGCGTGATCCGCCTGGAGCGCCACACCGCCTACGAGGGCCAGGACGGCCCGGTGCTCCACGTCTCCTCCCTGCGCCCCGGGGACAAGCCCCGGCAGGAGGTCCTCACATTCTGACCCGCCGGCCCCGCGTCCAACGGCGCGGGGCCAAAACATGAACGGGCTCCCCTCCGCATAAGGTGTATCAACACCGAGTATGGAGGGGTCGATTATGAACAAGACCAAAATCATTACCCTGCGGCGGAAGGCCATCGCGGCCGGGGCGTTCGCCCTGGCCGCCGTGATGATGTTCTGGGTGGTGAACCACCCGGCGGTGGTGGGGGCGTCGGCGTCCGCCCGGCAGCTGCCCATCTACTGCGTGCAGAAGGATTACAAGGTGCTGTCTATCAGCTTCGACGCCGCCTGGGGCAACGAGGACACCCAGCAGCTCATCGACATCCTGGGCAGGTACGATGTGAAGGCCACCTTCTTTGTGGTGGGAGAGTGGGTGGACAAGTATCCGGAGTCGGTGAAGGCCCTGTTCGACGCGGGCCACGAGGTGATGAGCCACTCCAACGACCACGCCCACTTCAACAGCCTGTCCAGTCAGGAGATCATCGACGACCTCACCGCCTGCGGCGACAAGATCGAGGGGGTGACGGGGGTGCGGCCCACCCTGTTCCGCTGCCCCTACGGCGAGTACGACGACCACGTGATCAACGCCGTGCGGTCCATGGACATCGAGCCCATCCAATGGGACGTGGACAGCCTGGACTGGAAGGACCTGTCCGCCGCCGACATCACCAAGCGGGTGACCTCCAAGGTGCAGCCCGGGTCCATCGTGCTGTTCCACAACGCCGCCCTCCACACCCCAGAGGCCCTGCCCGGCGTCATTGAGGCACTCTTGCAGCAGGGCTACTCCTTCGTGCCCATCTCCCAGCTCATCCTCCCCGGGGAATGCGGCCAGGACTACACCATCGACCACACCGGCCGCCAGTGCCCCGGCGGGGCCTGACAGGGGCGGGCGTCCCCCTGAAAAAATCGTTAAATTGACCCTTTTCAAAGGGGCGGGCAAGGCGTATAATCAGCCTGGCCGCCCAGCGGGCGGTCCAAGACGAGATCACGCCGCGCGCCGCGGCGGAAGGAGTGCGCTTATGACAAAGGCGTTTTTTCAGGGGAACCGGGAGCGGCTGTACGCCCAGATGGAGGAAAACTCCCTGCTTGCGCTGTTCTCCGGCGTGCAGGTCCGCAAGACCAACGACGAATACTACCCCTTTTACACCGACCGGAATTTTTACTACCTCACCGGCCTGGACGGAGCAGAGCTGGCCCTGCTGGCCCGGAAGGACGGCGGGGGACGGGTGTCGGAGCAGGTGTTCCTCCTGCCGCCGGACCCCATGGCGGAGCGCTGGACCGGGCGGCGCATCAAGCCGGAGGAGGCGGCGGAGACCTCCGGCGTGCAGCGCGCCGGCTTTGCCTCCGAGTTTGAGGGAACGCTCCACCGGCTGGCCTTCAGCGGCAATTACGAGCGCCTGTACCTGGACCTGTACCGGGCGGACCCCGCGGACCGGGACGCCCCCGCCCACCGTCTGCTGCGCCGGACGGCGTCGGACTACCCGTTTTTGAAGATTGAGAACGCCAACGCCCTCATCCGCCGCCTGCGCACCGTCAAGCAGCCCTGTGAGCTGGACGCCATGCGCCGGGCGGAGGAGATCACCTGCGCGGGCATCACCGCCATGATGAAGGCGTCCCGCCCGGGGATGTACGAGTATCAGTACAAGGCGGTGTTCGACTACACCCTGGGGCAGTACGGCCCCCAGGGGCCCGCCTTTCCCTCCATCATCTCGGCGGGGAAAAACAACTTCTGCATCCATTACAACGCCTATACCGGCCAGGCCCTGGACGGCGACATGGTGCTCAACGACGTGGGGGCGTGGCACGGCGGCCTCATGACCGACGTCTCCCGGGGCTGGCCCTGCAACGGGAGGTACAGCGGCCGCCAGCGGCTGCTGTACCAGTGCGCCCTGGCCGCCTCCGACCACATGTTCGGCGTCGTCAGGCCGGGTATGCCCATGGCGGAGGTGGACGGCGAAATCCGCCGGTATACCGCCGCCCTGCTCAAGGACGCGGGGGTGCTGGACGATGAGAAAAACATCGGCCGGTATATGTGGCACGGCGGCGCCCACCACGTGGGCTTCGACGTCCACGACGCGGTGGAGGTCCCAGAGGCCGTCGCTCCCGGCATGGTGTTCTGCGTGGACGTGGGCATCTATCACGAGGAGTGGGGCATCGGCTTCCGGCTGGAGGACAACTGCCTGGTCACCGAGACGGGGTGCGAAAACCTGTCCGCCTGCACCCCCCGGACCATCGAGGATATTGAATCGGTCATGCGGCAGAGCTTCACCGCGTACGCCTGATGGAACGGGCGCTGATGATGGTGATGGCCGCCGGGGCCGTCCTGGGCGGCGCGGACCGCATTTTTGGCAATAAGCTGGGCCTGGGGGAGCAGTTTGAGCGGGGGTTCCTGCTGCTGGGCCCCATGGCCCTGTCCATGGCGGGGATGATCTGTCTGGCCCCGGTGCTGGCGGACGCGCTGGGCTGGGTGATCGTCCCCCTCTACCGGCTGATGGGGGTGGACCCGGCCATGTTCGGCGGCCTGCTGGCCATCGACATGGGCGGCTACCAGCTGGCCCGGGAGCTGGCGGAGGACCCGGCGGCGGGCCGCTACGCGGGGATCATCGTGTCCGCCACATTCGGCTGCACCCTGGTGTTCACCATCCCGGTGGGTATGGGGATGATCGGTCCGGACTGCCGCCCCCGCTTCGCCCGGGGGATCATGCTGGGGCTGGCCGCCATGCCCGCGGGGCTCATCGCCGGGGGACTGCTGTGCGGGCTGTCCCTCCGGGACTGCCTCCATCAGAACCTGCCCACCTTTGCCCTGGCCCTGCCCCTCCTGCTGGGGCTGTGGAAAATCCCGGACGCCATGGTGCGGGGCTTCTGCCTGCTGGCGGACGGCATCAAGGCGGTGGTGACGGCGGGGCTGGCGCTGGCGGCGGCGGAGTACCTCACCGGCTGGAACCCGGTGTCCGGCATGGCCCCCATCGAAGAGGCCATGGCCGTGGCGGCGTCCATCGGCGTGGTGCTGTTGGGGAGCCTCCCGGCGGCGGAGCTGCTCCGCCGGGGGCTGGCGCGCCCCTTCGCCCGCCTGGGCGCCGTGCTGGGGCTGGACCCCGGGAGCCTCACCGGAATGCTGGTGAGCCTGGTCAGCCCCATGCCCGCCCTGTCCATGTACGGCTCGCTGGACCGGCGGGGCCAGGTGGCGGCGGGCGCCTTCCTGGTCAGCGGGGCCAGCCTGCTGGCCGCCCACATGGGCTTTGTGGTGGGGGTGGAGCCCGCCATGCTCGCCCCGCTCATCGCCGCAAAGCTCACCGGGGCGCTGTCCGCCGCCGCCCTGGCCCTCTGGGCGGAGCGGCCCAGGGCATAAAACACGCCGGACGCTTCCGCGTCCGGCGTGCTTGCGTTCTCATCCGGCTGGCTGGGCCGGAGCGGGCTGGACGGCGTCCAGAATGCCGAAGGACACGTCCCCGCCCCCGGCGTACCGGGGCAGCTCGCCGTTCCACTTGTCGATGGCGTCCTGGCGCTGGGTGGCCTCGGTGATGCTGTTGCTGATGATCTCGTTGGCTTTGGCCTTGGCCTGCGCCTGAATCAGCTCCGCGTCGGCCAGGCCCTGGGCCCGCTCCCGCTCGGCCTCCGCCTCCGCCCTGGCCTTGTCGATGTTGGTCTGGTTGCGGATGGCCTGCTCCTGCTGCTCCTGGATGGCCTGGGACTTCTGGGCGATGGCCTGATTGTAAGACTCCTCAAAATCCATGTTGTTGATGATGACCCCCTTGACCGCCACCCGGTTCTCGCCGTACTTGTCGTCCAGCGCGGCCTGAAGCAGCGTTTCCGCCTCCGCCTCGATCACCGCGCGGTCGGTGACGGTGTCCGCCGGGAGGGCGCGGGCGGCGGATTTCAGCGACGAGCTGACAATGTCCTCGTCCACCAGCTCCTCCACCCAGTTGTCCACGTTGGCGTAAATCCAGGCGCTGGCCTCCGGGACGATCTGGTAGGTGACGGTCACATTCTGCATGTACACCACGGTCTGCTCCTTGGTCTCCGACCAGATCTGCTCCGTGAAGCGGATGTCCTGCTGCTTGTTGTTCACCAGCGAGATATTCTGGACGAAGGGCGTGACGAAGTTGAACCCCGGCATACAGGACTCCTGGTCGATGAGCCCGAAGGTGGTGCGCACGCCGGTGTAGCCGGTGGGCACCACGGTGAAGCAGTTTCCCCCCACCACGCAGGCCAGACCCAGCGCGGCGAAGGCCAGCGGCCACCGGGGCGCTTTCTTTTTGGGCGCGTCGGTCAGGCGGTTGTTCCTGGCGGCGCGGACGGACAGCAGGGCCGTCAGCCCCACCCCCAGCGCCGCCAGCGCAAGCCCCGTCAAAATAATCAGCGTATTCATGGCAAACCTTCCTTTCTATGTGGGCGGACCGTGCCGCCAAAGACATCTTATCACATCCGGCGGGCGGTTTCCAGCGTCCGGCGCCCCGCCGGGAAAATTTTCCGCCGGGCGCCGCGTGCGCCGGACTTAGCGCAATACCCAAAAAGCCCCCTCAAAAAATGTGCACTTGGTAGAACCCATCCCGCGCTCTAAATTTCTTCTTGACTTTTTCCCGCCGGAAAGATATCTTGTAGAAGGATTCATTTAAGTTGGAATGTTACCGGTTCGCTGGGCTTGACCAACTCTGTCTGCGTTTATCCGCGCGCTTTGCGCGGATATGAGAGACGGGGTTGGTTTGTTTTTTGAGGGGGCGTAGGAATTGCGCATCAAAAAAGTAATTAACAACAACATTCTCTGTGTTGTGGACGGCAAGGGCAGCGAGATGATCGTCACGGGAAAGGGTTTGGGCTTCAAGCGGAAAACCGGGGAGCGGATCGACCCGGCGCTGTTTGAGAAAACCTATCACATGGAGGGCAAGGACGGGCAGCGCAAGCTGCGGGAGCTGTGCGGGCAGATTCCCATGGAACACCTGAAGCTGACGCAGGATTTGATCGAGTACATCAAGACGCAGATCACCGCTCCCCTCAACGAGTCCCTGCTTGTCACCCTGGCCGACCACATCAGCTTTGCCATCAAGCGGAAGGAAAACGGAATTGAGTTTGCCAATCCCCTGGAGGGAGCCGTGATGAGCTACTATCCCACCGAATACCACCTGGGCCAGCACTGCCTGCGGGTCATCGAGCGGGAAACCCAGGTGAATCTGAGCCCCAGCGAGGCGGCGTTCATCGCCCTGCACATCGTCAACTCCGAGCTGAACACCAGCATGAGCGTGATGTACGACATTACGAAGCTGATCGAGGGCGCCCTGGAGGTGGCGGAGTACTACTACCAGAAGAAATTTGACCGGGAGTCGCTGGATTTCAACCGCTTCATCGTCCACCTGCGCTATTTCGCCCAGCGGCTGTTTCAGACCGCCCCCCGGCAGGCGGACGAATATGACGCCGCTTTCCAGGAGATGATTATCCGCAGCTGCAAACCCCACTACAAATGCGCCCAGCACATCGGGGAGTATATCCGCAACGCATATCAGAAGGAGGTCTCCCCCGACGAGCTCATTTATCTGACCATTCACCTCAAGCGAATCAACCTAAGCGGCAAATAGCGGCCGGATTGCGGCTTTTTTCGGGCAAACCCCATGCGTCGCGCGCCGGCGCGCGGTATGGGACAATATAGCCATGGACAAACTGAAGCAAGGAGGACTATTCTATGAAGGACAAAATCTTTGGCGTGCTGCAGCGCGTGGGCCGCTCCTTTATGCTGCCCATCGCCCTTCTGCCCGTGGCCGGCCTGCTGCTGGGCGTGGGCAGCTCGTTCACCAATCAGACCATGCTGGAGACCTACGGCCTCACCGGCGTGATCTACGAGGGCAGCGTGATCTACACCATTCTGGACATCATGAACCAGTGCGGCAGCGCCGTGTTCAACAACCTGGCCCTTCTGTTCGCCATGGGGGTCGCCATCGGCATGGCCAAGAAGGAAAAGGAGGTGGCCGCCCTGTCCGGGGCCGTGGCCTATCTGGTGATGAACACCGCCATCTCCGCCATGATTACCGCCCGGGGCGGCGTGGAGGCCATGGCGGCCAACACCACCACCTCCATGCTGGGCATCACCACCCTGCAAATGGGCGTGTTCGGCGGCATCATTGTGGGCCTGGGCGTGGCCGCCCTCCACAACCGGTTCTATAAAATCCAGCTTCCCCAGGTGCTCTCCTTCTTCGGCGGCACCCGGTTCGTGCCGATCATATGCACCATTGTGTTTGTGGCGGTGGGCATCGCCATGTTCTACGTCTGGCCCGCGGTTCAGGCCGGTATTGCCGCCCTGGGCAATCTGGTCCTCCAGTCCGGCTATGCGGGCACATGGATTTACGGCGTTCTGGAGCGGGCGCTGATTCCCTTTGGCCTGCACCATGTGTTCTATATGCCCTTCTGGCAGACCGCCATGGGCGGTGCCGCCATGGTTGACGGCGTGACCGTTCAGGGGGCGCAGAATATCTTCTTCGCCGAGCTGGCCTCCAAGAGCACCGAGGTGTTTTCTGTCTCCGCCACCCGGTTTATGGCGGGCAAATTCCCCTTCATGATCTTTGGACTGCCCGGGGCGGCGCTGGCTATGTATAAGACCGCCAAGACCGAGAAGAGGCAGGCGGCGGGGGGGCTGCTGCTGTCCGCCGCCCTCACGGCCATGCTCACCGGCATCACCGAGCCCCTGGAGTTCACCTTCCTCTTCGTCGCCCCCCTGATGTACGCCGTTCACTGCGTTTACGCCGGATTGTCCTATATGCTGATGCACGTCTTTAACGTGGGCGTGGGCATGACCTTCTCCGGCGGCGTCATCGACCTGACCCTGTTCGGCATCCTCCAGGGCAACGCCAAGACCCACTGGATCTGGATTCCCATCGTGGGTGTGTTTTACTTCGTGATCTATTACTTCACCTTCTACTTCATGATCACCAAAATGGACCTCAAGACCCCTGGCCGGGAGGACGAGGGAGAGGAGACCAAGCTCTTCACCCGCTCCGACTTCAAGGCCAAGACAGGCGTGGGCCCCGACGGCTCCGGCTCCGCGGCCGGCGTGTCCGACCCCGTGTCCGCCCTGATCCTCAAGGGCCTTGGCGGCAAGGCCAACCTCTCCGACGTGGACTGCTGCGCCACCCGCCTGCGGGTCACCGTCATCGACCCGGAGCAGGTGGCCGACGCCCTTCTGAAGCAGTCCGGGGCCTCCGGCGTCATCCACAAGGGCAACGGCGTGCAGGTGGTGTACGGGCCCCAGGTGGCGGTCATTAAATCCAACCTGGTGGACTTCATGGATTCCCCGGAGTCTGACCGGCTGGACGGCCTGACCGCGCCCGCCCCCGCGGCCGCGCCCGCCCGGGACGCCGCCCCCGCCAAGCAGGGCGCGGTGCTGGCGGCCCATATGGACGGAACGGTGGTGCCCATGGCCGAGGTTCAGGACGAGGCCTTCTCCGCCTGCGTGCTGGGGGAGGGCGTGGCCGTGGAACCCAGCGAGGGCAGGCTGTACGCCCCTGCCGGCGGGGTTGTGGACAATCTCTTTGACACGCGCCACGCCATCGGCCTGGTCACCGACAGCGGCGTGGAGCTGCTGCTCCACATCGGCATTAACACCGTGGAATTGAAGGGACGGCACTTCACCGCCCATGTGGAGGCGGGCCAGCGGGTGAAGAAGGGCGACCTGCTGATCTCCTTCGACATGGAGGCCGTCAGGGCGGCGGGCTATCTGCTGACCACGCCCATGATCGTCTGCAACACCGACGATTACGCCGGCGTGGCGCCCCTTGCGGCAGGGGAGGTCAAGGCCGGAACGCCTTTGCTGGAGGTCAAGGCCTAACGGTTTTTCACGGGCTTCCTAAGGAAGGACTGATTAAATGCGTCTGCGGCGCTTTGCGGATCTTTTCCGCCGCGGCTTCGTTGTGATTTCTTGAAATAAACGCAATTATTCCTGCGAAATCACGCCTTACTGTGGCGGAAAATCTCTCGCAAACCGCTCTTGCCGATTTAATCAGTCCTTCCCTAAAAAAATCTTCATAGTTTTTTCCGGAAACCTTTGTTGCCATTTTCCATTCACCCGCTATAATAGGCATAGACTAAACACAAAGGCGGGGCTTTTATGGAAAACAGATCGGTCAAAATCCTCCTCTGGGCGCTTACCATCGCCATACTGGGGGGCAGCGTGTGGGCGCTGTACGCCACAGGTTTTTTTGAGGCGGCGGGCTCCCAGGAGAAGCTGGGGGAGTATATCGCCCGCTGCGCCCCCTGGTCCCACCTGGCCTATTTCGGCGTGCAGCTGGTGTCCGTCATCGTGGCCCCCATCCCCAGCAATATCACGGCGGCGGCGGGGGCCTATCTCTTCGGGCTGTGGCCCTCCTTCCTGCTCACCTGGGGGGCGGTCACCCTGGGCTCCGCCATCGTGTTCGCCCTGGCCCGGGCCCTGGGCCGGACGTTTGCGGGCCGGTTCGTCGGTGAAAAGCTGTCCGGCAAGTATCTGGACCTCATCCGCCGCAAGCGGGACGTGTTCCTGGCTCTGGCGTTCCTCTTCCCCTTCTTCCCCGACGATATTCTGTGCATCCTGGCCGGGCTCACCGACATCTCCTTCCGGCGGTTTTTCCTGCTGGCGGCGCTGGCACGGCCCTGGGGGCTGCTGGTGTCCTGCATGGTGGGCAGCGCCACCCTGTTCATCCCCCCCTGGGGCATGGCGCTGCTGGGCCTGGGCGGCCTGCTTTTGTTCCTGCTGGCCATGAAATACGGCGACCGGCTGGAGGACGCCGTGCTCCAGCGGCTGAAGCGGTAGTTGCGCGGCGGTGGAAAATGTGGTATGATATCCTCCAACAACAACAGGGAGGACCCCCATATGAAGCTGATTGACCCAAGTCACGAATTTTTGCAGGAGATCGACGGCGAGGAGATGCTGCGGCGGCTGGAGCGCGTCGGACGGGTCTGCTACAAGAGCGAGGGGCGGATCACCGAGACGTCCCGCCGCACATTCCTGGCCGGCTTGCTGGCCAGGGGGCACGAGTCCGTCATTGAGCATGAAAAGGTCACCGTCAGGCTGATCTGCGACCGGGGCGTAACCCACGAGCTGGTCCGCCACCGCATTGCCAGCTACAGCCAGGAGAGCACCCGCTACTGTAACTACAGCCGGGATCAGTTCGGCAGCGAGCTGACCTTCATCCGCCCCTGCTTCTGGCGGGAGGACGCCCAGGCCTACGGGATCTGGGAGGACGCCATGAGAGCCGCCGAAAACGCGTATTTCCGCCTGCTGGAGGCGGGAGCCTCGCCTCAGGAGGCCCGGAGCGTTCTGCCCAACAGCCTGAAAACGGAGATTGTGACCACCATGAACCTGCGGGAGTGGCGGCACTTCTTCCGGCTGCGCGCCGTCCCCGCCGCTCACCCCCAGATGCGGCAGGTGGCCTGCGCCCTGCTGGCGGATTTCCGGCAGAGAATCCCCGTCCTGTTCGACGACATTCCGGCGGAAAACGAGCCGTAAAAAGCCGTTCGGCCGGGAGTGCGCCGCCCGTTTCTGCGTCCCGCCGGCCCAAGCGCCCGCAATCAGCTGCGGGCGCTTGTTTTATGCCCGGCTTTCAGAAATACAATACGGTTTTCTGTGGACGGCTCCGGCTGGAACCAATACCTCAGCCGGTCAAACGCCCGGATATCATCCGGGGCTGCGACATGGCTCTCCGACAGCCAGCGCACCGTCTGGCCCCGGGCTATTTTCCATATGGCGCCCTTTTCTGGAGGACCGCTGTCAGCCGCTGCGTCCGCGGTGATTCCGAATTATGAAAAAGGCGCTGGGCCACCGGGGCAAGGAGCTGGGCGAAGCGGCCGCTTCCCGTTTCCTCTGTCAAGACGGCCTATCTGTTCCCCAAAAAGATTTCCTGCTCGATGGTCACGCCGTACTCCAAAATCCGTTGGATTGCGCCTTCAAACAGTGGGAAATCCCCGCTCTCCAGCGTTTGCGCCAACCGGTCCAGATATTCCTGGGAGCGCGGCAGCCCATTCTCCCGGTATGCGGTGACATCCTCCCCGCCCATGCGAAGGGGAAGCAGCCCAGGAATCAGGGCTTGCAGCTGGGAGAACATCCGAAATCCCCCCAGGTCGATGTCGGCCCAAAAGAACGCCTGCGCCCCCTCCGGAAGCGCCTGCGCAATCTTTACGAACAGCTTGCGTTTCTGCGGGCTGAGGAAGCCCCCGTGATAGACCGCCAGCGTCCCCGCGTCCAGCTCGGAGAGCAGAAACTCGTCGTAATTCGTCTTGTTTTCGATGAACACGACCCGGCCGGTTCCGCTCAAGTCAATCGACCGGACGGCGTCCACGGCGGTGCTGGGCAGGGCAATCCCAAAGGGCCAGACAGCATCCACATGGAGGCGCCCCGTCTCTGTGGTAAGCGCGCACCGGCCGGACAGCTCGTACAGCTCCGGCCGCGCGTAGATGCCGAGATACGCGAGCTGGTCCCGAACGCCCAGGCCGCTTTGCTCACAAGCCTCGGCCAGCCCTGGATGACGGCTCCGGGCAATCTCCAGAAAGATCTCGCGGACGTTGCGCTCAAAGCGTTTGCTGTCGTGATAGCACCGGCTGCTGAACGCCCGCATGGTCACCGGCTCGCCCCGCAGCGCGTCGTACTGTGCCAGCGCGGTCAGAAGCTCCGGCAAAACGGCCGGATCCTTTTTGCAGAAATGCGGAACGGCGTATATGTTACGCGCCCTTTCGCACACCTCGTCCCGCCAGTCTGCGATCCAAGGCGTATCCACATGGGCCAGCCCGGCCTGAACCTTCTCTGCAACCCGCTCCGCCCGCGCCCTGGGGTGCGTCCGGCCCGCGGCCTGATAGCACCGCTCCACGGCTTTCAGATTGAGCGCCACCGCCGACAGCACCGGCCTGTTCTTCACCCATTCGGCAGAAACAAGCCCTTCCCGCGCCAGCTCCTCCGCCGCCCGGTTGAATTCGTCGCGGATCGCCGCGTTCTGGTATTGGTACTCCGGCAGCTCCTTTCGTTCTACCCGCAGCATCACCCGCCGGCTGGACGCCCCCGGCTCAAGCAGGTGCTTGCTTCTCTCATACTTCTCCAGCAGGCGGGACAGGATTATGTCTCGCTCCATTGTCCGGCCATCTCCTTTTCGTAGGACAGGATGTGCATTTTGTATTTGTCCTTACTGACCAGAAGGGTCTTATCCGCCAAGGGCATGATGTCGGCCAGCTTATCCGGCGGAGTGCAGATGATAGCCTGCAAGCCCATCTTCCGCAGCAGCCGGACGCTCTCCACAATGCGGTCGCTGTCCATTTTGTTGAACGCCTCGTCAAAAACCACCAGCCGCACCGTATTGCTGGCCAGCGCGGACAGGTTATTCACCTGATAGAGCTGCGCAAAGGAGGCCAGCACGGCGATGTAAAAGGGCGTCTGAGTCTCGCCGCCGGATTTGGTATTCAGCGTCTGGGACAACAGCTGCTTGGAGCCGTTCTGATCCGTGGTCTCCAGGTCAAATTTCAGGTAGGTGCGGAAATCGGTATACCGCTCAATATTCTGCTGTAATTCGCTCTGCTTTCGGGCGTTGAGCTGCGTGTCGTCGGACATGGCCAGACGGCTGAACAAGTCCTCGATCAACCGCCCGTACTTCTGCTGGAAAGGCTGGGCAAACAAACCGCCCTCTCCCTCCATCAGCTCAGGGGCCATGATCATATCATAATACTCCGCGAAGTCGGGGCTTCGATCCACCCGGAACTGATATTGGTCCGTGCCGAACTGGGCCCGTTTCAACGCCTTATTCAGGCTCTTCACCTGGTCGTGAACCTGGTCAATGCTGGATTTCAGCTTGGCCAGGAAGTCGTTTTGAAATTGCTCCATGGCGCTCTCCCGGGCCGCCCGGATTTTCTCCCGGTACTTCGGCAGCTCGCTCTCCTCCAGCCGCTTCTGCTCTTGGGCAAATTCATCGTTGCCCATGACGTCCACGCGGAAGGGACAGGGCTGGAATGCGCTGACATATTCCTGGCGCGCCTTGAACAGCCTGCTCTGCGCCGTCTCCCGCTCTCTCCGCGTCTGGGCCAGCCGGTCCCCAAAGTTTTTGGCCACGGCTGCGGCCCGTTTCAGCCGGACAAACTCCTGCTCGTACCGGGGTTTGCCCACCCGCTCCACAAACGACGGGGTGAACTGTTCGCTCAGCGCGTCCTCTTTTTCCGCCTGTTTTCCATACAGCTCCGGCAGCTCCACATATTCCAGCCGCCGGATGCGCTCCTCCAGCCGGGCCTTCTCCTGGGCGTGCCTGGTTTTCTCGCCGTCTAACCCGGCGATTTCCCGCTTCAAAAGCTCAATCTGCCGCCGCTGCTCGTTCAGCCAGAACAGATCCAGGCGGGACAGCTCTTCGTCAAGCCGCTCCACCTCCGTCGCGATCTCTCGCCCCCGCCGAAAGTCCATACGGCGCTGCTCCACTGTGCTCTGCACAAAAAACTGGGTAAAAAGAGTTTCGTCGCCCTTGTGCTTTGTCAGTAGGGTCCCCACCGGCGTCCAGCCCGCGATCTCCACTTCCGTGGCTTTCATCTCAGCTTCCAGCCGCTCGATCCGCAGCGTAACAGCCCTGCGTCCGATGAACGTGTTCTCCATCTGTTCCTTCCGCAGCGGGCGAGCCACATAGCCCTGGTACAGCATACCGTCCGCGGTCAGCGCCGTCCTGTGCCCGCGCAGCTGACTCACATGGGCGCAGCACACCACCCGGCCCAATAGGTAGTCGATGTATGTGCGGGCCAACTCGTGGTCCGTCTCAATTTTCCGCGCCAGGCTGTCGCCTCGCGGCTTGATATTCTCCTGCTCCCGCAGCTTTGCGATGTCCACCAGGCCAAAGGACCAGCCGCTGTAATCGCCCTTGATCCCGTCGTAGAGGGTCAGCGCCTCCTGGTAGCGCTCCGGCTCGACCAACAGGTAGAACTTCTGGGTGTTCAGATATCCCTCCACCGCTTTCCGCCAGCGCTCCTCGCCCTCCGCGATTTCCAGCACATCGGCCAGGATGTCCACCCGAACCTCCCGGCCCGCCTGACGCTTCAGCTCAGCGGAAAGGCGGCCGCGCAGCTGCCTCAGCTCCGTCGGATAGTCCTTGACATTCCTGCGCAGATTGGCCAACGCAGCCCGCCGCCGGTCCTGTTCGCCATTCAGCTGGCGGAGCAGTTCTTCCACCTTATAGGCCGTCTCACGGACGGCGGCCATAAACCTGGATACCGCCTCTTGGGCCCGCTCGAATATGTCCAG
Source organism: uncultured bacterium (assembly GCA_947383145.1). Classification (GTDB taxonomy): domain Bacteria; phylum Bacillota; class Clostridia; order Oscillospirales; family Oscillospiraceae; genus Enterenecus. The sequence continues at coordinate 154,568 of CANDCH010000002.1, read as the reverse complement.
CGACTGGGCGAACACCCGGTCGTCGCAGCCGCAGAAACCGGCGTACACCTGTTGGAGCTCCTCCGCGGCGGCACGCACAGACGTCAAAAGCGGGTTCTCCTCCCAGCCGGAGATCTTCTGCCCCAGACTGCACAGAAGATTGGCTTCCCGTTTGATTTCCAGCGCAGTGGACCGCACCTGGTCAAGCAAGCCCTTTTGTTCTTTCAGTAAGGCCCGTTTCTCCGCGTTCAGCCGGTTCTCCTCGTGAACCACATCGCTCTGGGCACAGGCGGCGGTCAATTCCTCCTGCCGCCTCTGCCTCTCCCCAATCTGCCCCGCGGCCTGCTGGAACGCGTTTTCCTCCCGCTCCACCCCAGCCTGACAGTCCTTCTTCTCGTTCTGCTTTTGGGCGATCCGGCCCTCCAAATCCTCCTTTTCCGCCCAGAGAACCAGGAAGCTTTGCTGCTCCCAGCGGTCCAGCGCAGCCTGCGTCTCCCGGAAAAGCCGGGCAATCTCCCGCAGCTTTTCCAGCTTTTCCTCCTGCCGCTGGGCCAGCTGCTCGTGGCGCTTGTAGTCCCGGATGTTTTGCTGCATGGCCTCGATGTCCGGCTTATCTGGGATGTCGCAGATGTTTTCGGTGATAAACTTCTGGATATCCACAATGGGCCGGAAGGACACCGCCTTTTTCAGCATCCGGCTGACCTGCTCGCTGTGGACGTTCCACTTGGCCAGCATATCTGTCCGGTACTGCTTCTGGGTATCGTACAGCTTGGCGCGGGCGCCGTACTGCTGCCGGAGGAATGTCCGCAGGCTTTGGGTATCCATGGCCTCCCGGCCTGCTAAAAAGCAGTGCTCGGGGATGGCGCCGTCGTAGATGAAGAAATGCTCCTGGTTGACCCCGTCGTTGCGGCAGTCAAAGACCACTCCCGTGACAAATTGGGTCCCCTCCGTCTCGTCCTGGAACTCGCAGGCAATATAGCTGGAAAAATCCTTTCCCCGCCGGGAATAGGGGGAGTTCTCATCCATATCGGCCCGCAGGTATCCGTCCAAGGTGCGCTGGGATTTTTCGTTGGCGGCCTGGTTGAAGTTTCGGGCGTTGGTCTCACCCAGAAGGACGATCTGGAGCGCGTCGATGACCGTGGACTTTCCCGCGCCGTTTTTTCCGGTCAGGAAGTTCACGTCCCCCACCTCGATGAGCTGCTTGGAAAAATAAAGCCAGTTAATCAGCAGGATCTTCTTCAGCCTCTTCACTGTCCCCCTCCTTTTTCAGCACGGATACCACTGCCTCCAGCCTCTCGCTGGAGACCGCCGTCAACACCGTAGGCAGGATGGCGAACCTACAGCTCCCCTGGCTGTATTTTCCCTCCAGACGCTGGATAACGCTGTGGTTGTCCAGCAAGGTCAGAGCGCGCTTCACCTCGTCCATGTTAGGCTTGGCCGGGAGGATGGCATAATCCGTCACCACCTTTTCCAGCAGGTCGCGGACGGTGCAGATGGCGTCGTGCTCCAGCCCCAGCCGCTCCTGGTTTTCATCATAAATCATTCGGATGGCCAGCAGGATCGCCGTCTGCTTTTTGTCCAGGTTGCAGCGGTTGGCCTCGTCGGTATTGATGACATAGAAATAACCGTTGAACTTATCCCAGCGCAGATCCCAGTCCAGTAGATAGAGGTATTCCCTCACCTCCTCATAGTGGGCGGTGAGGAACAGATAGTCCGGATTGTTGACCCTGCTCTTGTCCGGCCGGCAGAGCGTCTTTACCACATAGGTTCGGCCAAGCAGCTGACTGCACACGGATTTGAACTGATCCAGTTCCTTTTGGGTCGCCCCGTTTACCCAGTCAACGTTCACCCTGTTCCCTCCCTGCGCGCGATTCGAAGCTGAGGAATTGTGTAGCCGTTTTCGGAATAGCTGCTCTCCAGCTCCGCTACGCTGTATTTTGCCCCGGCGCCGCCGCTCGCCAGCACTGCCAGCAGGCTCATAATGTACGCTTTATCGTCTCGAAGCTCCAGGTCCGACGAATAGCCGACGCCGGATTCTCCCAGCCATCGCTCAATATAAGCGGCTACGGCATTCCGGCCATACTCGGAGTGAAGCAGCCGCTCCGCCTGCAGCGCCGCCTCCGGGCTGGGAGCCTCCTCCTCCACCAGCACAGGGGCCGCCTTGACCCGCTTCCCGGGCCGCCTGCGGTACCAGAGGCTGCGCGGGGAGAGACAGGTCTGCTCATAGAGCTGGAACACCGGCTGGATCTGCTCGACCAATTCCGCCGCTCTCCGGTTCCTGGACAGCGCGGTGAGGAGATAGTTCAGATTCCCCTTCACATTGTGGTCCTGGTTGGTCAGGTTTTCAATTTTCTGGGTGGTGGCCCGGGTATACCTTCGAACCTGCTGGTCGATCTCGTCCAAATAATCGGACTGAATACTGTCGTACCGTTCCTTGACCCAGAACATTTTGCGCAGCAGGTCGCTCCGGCAGGCGTCCAGGCTGCCCGCCCGCCGGTCCTGAAGGGCCGCGCCGGCCATGGCCGCAAGCAGGGCGCCGTCCTCTAACCACTCGTTCAGAATTGCCTGAATTGGAACCCGGTATTTCAGGACAGAATCCTTGATTTTCAACGGACGGATGTATGCCTCCACCACTTTCTGACCAAAATCGTCAAAGTGGGATGCCAATACCGTGTTGACCTCCCTCATGTTGATCTGAAGCTGAAAAAAATGTTTTACATTGTGATAGACCATTTGCAACAATTTAATCAGCGACTGTGTATTATCATAGGCGCTGTAAACCGCCGCCATTTTGTCATAGACGCTGTCTCCCTCACCGGCCACCTTCAGCGTGGAATAGGTGCCGAACACATAGGAATACCCCCGCATGGGGCTGTCGTTGCGCAGCTGGTGGAACAGCTCCAGAATCCGGCTGCTGTATCCGGGGACGGTGACGTATTCGTTGAAATCCTCACCGCGTTCTTTTTCAAACCAGCCTTTGCCGCCCAGCTTCCGGATCAGAAACCGGGCCCGCCCGGAGACGTCCCGCAGCTCCTCCTCGTCGATGTCCTCCCCCTCGAAGCTGGCCTGGGCCAACTGCTGCTCCAACCTGCCGCGCAGCATGGAATACAGCTTGTCCTCCGGGATTTTCAGCCCCTCCTGATACGCTTCGTAGAGCACGTCCAGGGCGTCGGAGTAGATCACCCGGTTGGGAGACGCCAGAACAGAAAAAAGGTCGCCGGGAACCGCGTCAAACAATTTCATGATGATCCCCCTATAGGAGTAAGCTATGGTTGGAATTTTAATTTTTAACGGCGGCCGTCCCGATATTGCGCTGGAAAACGGCGCTCTGTACGGCGGGCTCCACTGCGGCGACTGCTTTCAATATTACGATGGGGGATGGATTGATGTCCGCCTGGAATATATGGATGGCTGGATTTTGGTTCATGGCCGGGTGCACCGGGAAATTGTCTACGGTGCGCAGGTCAGAATTTAGACGGGTATCACGCCGCGACGGCCTCACAGCTTCGCAAAGTATTCCTCGTCTATCTCAATAATATAATTTCTCGCGCCAAGGGCGCGCCTCATCCGGAACGTCATCAAAGCCGTCGTTTGTCACAGCGCCTTTGGGAGAGGCCTTATTTATGTAGCGGTAATTAGATCCCCATATCTTGGAACTGCGCGTTTCCCGGCTATGGCGGCGCCCTCCCAATGATATCATTACGTGGCGGAACGCACTGTTTTTTACATTATACGGCCTGACTTTTCAACCGGGGTCAGGGGGATTTTCAAACCGTTATAATGCCCGGGAATCGCTTATGTAATTCAATCCCATCCGCTTCTCCATGTCCAGCATCCCGCCGCAGAACCGCTCCCATGGCTCCAATGTCGTCTGTGACGGGTCGCCCTCCCGGATGCGCATGGTGCGCCGGATTTCCTTGGGGATCACCACACGGCCCAGATCGTCGATGCGGCGCACAATCCCTGTCGCTTTCATGGTTTTCCTCCTGCGTCTGCCGCGGCTCCCGCGGCTTTTTTATCGTTCCAACCGTATTATCCGCAGGATTTGGAAGCGTATTCAATTTCAGGCGCTGGTTTTCTCTGGAAATGCACCGGACCGCCCGTTCTATATCTCTGCGGTCAGAATGCCATCCTCTCTATAGGTCAATTTTTTTCGGATCGTTCCGTCAACGAAACAGAACGCGCCGCCGCACAGCGCGATGGATGCCGGATGTCCTCGATAGAGGAAGCACACAGGGCCGCCGCCCTCCCTATCATGCCCGCTCGGGATGAAATATTTCCTCTGGGACATATTGAACGCGGCGTCACTGTTCACGGACGCATGGACAGCCAGGCCGATTTTCGAGGGGTTTCCGCCTTCCTGGGAGCCAGAGCTCACAAAAGCGCGCGGGCGTGCCGCGTCACGTGGCACCCCAGGTTGACGGCGCAGGGCAGACCGGCGATATGGGTGGCCTGGGCAAGGATGGCGGCGGACAGCGCGGTGGTCCATCCCCCCAACCCCTGGGGGCCGATGCCCAGCCGGTTGACCCGCTCCAGAATCCGGCCCTCCATGGCGGCGTAAAAGGGGTCTGGATGGGGCTCCCCGGCGGGGCGCAGCAGCGCCCGCTTGGCCAGCAGCGCCGCCGCCTCCGACGTGCCCCCCAGCCCCACGCCGATGACCACCGGCGGGCAGGGATTGGACCCGGCCTGGGCCACGCAGTCCACAACGAAGTCCTCCACCTGCTCCGGGCCGGCGGAGGGGTTGAACATGCGCAGCTTTGTCATGTTTTCGCTTCCGAAGCCCTTGGGGGCCACAGTGATGTCTACCCTGTCCCCGGCCACCATCCGCAGGTGCAGGACGGCGGGGGTGTTGTCGTTGGTGTTCACCCGCCGCAGGGGGTCGCCCACCACCGACAGCCGCAGATGGCCCTCCAGATAGCCCCGGCGCACGCCGTCATTCACCGCGTCCTCCAGGCAGCCGCCGGAGAGATGGCAGTCCTGCCCCCAGTCGAGGAACACCACCGCCATGCCCGTGTCCTGGCAGATGGGCAGGCCCCTGCTTTCCGCGAATTCGTAATTCTCCGCCACATCGTCCAGGATGGCCCGCCCCACCGGGGAGGGCTCGGTTTCCCGGGCGGAGCGGACCGCCTCCCGCAGATCCTGGGGCAGAACGGTGTTGGCCTGGATGCACAGCGCCCGGATGGCGTCGGACAGGGCGCCGGCCTCGATTTCCCGTATCATTTCACAGCACCTCCCGGCCGTCGATGAGCACATGGGTGACCCTGGCGCGCCAGTGGAAGGGATGGCCGTCCATCACCACGATATCCGCGTCCTTTCCGGGGGCCAGGGAGCCCAGCCGGTCCCCCACGCCCAGGATATGGGCGGGGTTGATGGTGATGGCGGCCAGGGCGTCCTCCTCGTCCAAACCGGCCCGGGCCGCCATGGCGGCGCACAGGGGGAGCAGGCCGATGGGGGTCTCCGGGTGGTCGGTGCAGATGGCCGTCTGCACCCCCGCCTGGGCCAGCAGGGCGGTGTTCTCCAGCGTGAGGCCGGACAGCTCCGGCTTGCAGCGGTCCATGAGGAAGGGGCCGGTGATGACGGGCGTTCCCGCCTTGGCCAGATAGTCCGCGATGAGATGGCCCCCGGTGCCGTGGACGATGACGCAGTTCAGCCCGAACTCCTTGGACAGCCGGAGGGCGGTGGCGATGTCGTCCGCCCGGTGGGCGTGGAAATGGGCGGGCAGGCGGCCGGCCACCACCGGGCGCAGGGCGTCCAGCCGGGCGTCGAATTCCGGGCCGTCCGCCTCATCGTCCGCCTGGGCCTGGGCCCACTTCAGCTCGTAGTTCAGCGCCTGGGCCAGCTTCTCCCGGATGAGGGCGGCGGAGGCCATGCGGGTGGCTGGGCCGCTGCCCTTGTGGGTTCCCTTGGGGTTCTCCCCCAGGGCAAATTTCATGGCGGCGGGGGCGCGCACCACCATCTGGTCCGCCACGGTACCCGCCGTTTTGAGCAGGACGGACTGTCCCGCGATGGGATTGGCGGAGCCGGGGCCGGTGTGCACGCAGGTCACCCCCGCGCGGCGGGCCTCCTCAAAATAGGGGTTGAGGGGGTTCACCCCGTCCAGCGCCCGCAGCTCCGGGGTGCAGGGGGCGGGGGACTCGTTCAGGTCGTCCTCCTGGGGAGCGGAGCCGTACAGCCCCACATGGCAGTGGGCGTCGATAAAGCCGGGCAGGACATGCCCTCCCCGGGCGTCGATGAGGCCGCCGGCGTCCGCCCCCTCCGGCAGGGCGGACATGGGCCCCACCTGGACGATGCGGCTCCCCTGGGTGCGCACAAAGCCGCCGGGGATGGTGCCCGCCTCCATGGTGTGGACGATTCCGTTGACGATGAGCATGGCTGACCCTCCTCTTTCAGGATTCGACGGGTTTTGGCCCGCCGGTGTGGTATCATGTATCTGCGGCACAGGCCGCGGCATGGGCTTGGCCCATGCGGTCATTCCATTCTCCCGCGCAAATAGACCCTTGGGCGCTTTCTCCCCGGAGAGAGCGCCGATTTTTATAAAGAAGCGCGGAGCCGTTGTGAGCGGCGCGGGTAAAGCTGCGCAAAAAGGGGCAAAAAGGGGGACGCCGGCGCGTCCCCCCTTGATCGGTTTACCTTCTTCCGCCTCTGCGGCTGCCCCGCTTCTCGTTCATATGCAGCTCGGACAGCTTGCTGTCGGAGCTGGCCATAAACTGCTTCAGCTGGTCCTCAAAGCTGGCCGGCCCCCGGGGCTGGGCGGGCTCCGGCGCAAAGCCGCGGCCGGAACCGGGACCGGGGCGGCGTCCCTGGGGACGGCGGTCTCCTCCCTCGGGGCGCGGGCCGGGGCGGCGCTCCGGGCGGGGCGGAGGGGGCAGCGCCTGCTTGATGGACAGGTTAATGCGGTTGTTGTCATCAATTCCGATGACCTTCACCTTCACCTCCTGTCCCTCGGCCAGCAGGTCGTGGACGTCGTTGACATAGGAGTACGCGATCTCAGAGATATGCACCAGCCCGGACCGGTTGCCGGGCAGGGACACAAACGCGCCGAACTTGGTGATCCCCGTCACCTTGCCATCCAAGATAGAACCAACTTCAATCCCCATAAATCTCTTTTTTCCCTCTCAATATGTATGGATTTTTGCCTGTGGACCTGCTTTCGCTTCCGCGCCGCTCCATCCGCGCTGCTCACGACGGCTCCGCGCTTCTTACTTGGTCGGGTCCACAAACTCAATTTCCCCCGGCGCCACCAGGCCCAGACGGCTCCGGGCGATGTCCGCCAGGTAGTCAGGGTCGCCGCTGCGGGCGATGCCGTCCTCCAGCGCGGCGTTTGCCTCCCGCTGCTCCTGGACCTGGCGGCTCAGCGCCTCCCGGTCGGCTTGAGCGGCGTTCAGCCTCGCCTGAGTGGACAGCAGAGCGGCGGCCACGGCGGCCAGCAGCACCAGAACCAGCAGCTTTGTGGCCATGCCGGCCCGTTTTACCTTCAGCTTCACGCGGCTCCGCCCCCCCTTCACCGTCTCTCGCGAAACGGTATAGTATATTTATTTTATACCACTCCAGCCAATTTTGGAAGTGTTTTTTTCGAATTTTAAAAAATTTTTTTGTCCGCCGCCCCGCCAGCCGGATCGGAGCGGTGAGCAGGCGGAGCGCCGCGCGCACTCTCCCCGCCAGCCAGAGCAGCGCGGGCAGCACCAGGCGGCTGAGGGTGAGAAAGTACAGCCCGCCCCCCAGCGCCGCCGCCGCCATGTGGTAGACGCGCACCCGCCCGTCGTCGGACAGCAGGGTGAGGGCGAACAGCCCCGCCGTGGCCCCCAGCCAGAACAGCACGTCCAGCGCAAAGGCCAGCGGAGCCAGCCGCAGGCTCCGGCGCAGGGTGCGCATCCCGTCGTAGACCAGGCCCAGCAGCGCCCCCAGCGCGACGCCCTGCCCAAACACCGCCGCCTGGCCCAGGATGTCCACGTGCATGGTCAGCGCAGCAGCCGGGCCAGAAAGCCGCCGCGGCCCCCGGCCGCCTCGTCCTCGTAGGTGACGGCGTCGATGTCCCCCTCCACCTTCAGGTCGCCGCCGTCCAGGGACAGCTTCTCGATGTGCAGGTTCTCCCCGGCCACCACCATGGGCCCCTTGGAGGTGGACAGCACGATGGTATTCTCATCAAACCGCTCCACATCCTCCACGCCGGACACGGTGAGGCTTTTCCGTTCCTCGATCACCACGTGGTGGGGGGCGGACAGGCCGCCTTCATATGCCATAGGACCATCTCCTTACCCTTGATGGTCCATTCTATGGGGTTTGTCCCAGGAATATGACTGGGGAAGAGGGCGGCTCAGCCGTTCAGGGACTGCCTGTGCCTCTCCCAGTCCGGGAGCCGCCGGAGCAGCCCCCCGGACAGGCCGGGAGGGAACCCGTCCGGAGGGAAAAACCGCAGCTCCTCCACCTCGTCCTCCTGGCATTTCAGCGTCCCGGACCAGTCCCGGCACACATAGAAAAATTCCACGTTATAAACCTCGTCGCCGTTGGGATAGACGGCGTGCTCCGACCGCCCGGTGTATACGCCGGCAAGCTCCAGGCTGTTCGCCGTGAGCCCGGTCTCCTCCAGCAGCTCCCGGCGGGCTGTCTCCTCCGCCGACTCCCCCGGCTCCATGGAGCCGGCGGCGGAAAAGCTCCATCGGTGGTCGTCGGCGCGCAATTGCAGAAGGATGCGCCCCTGTTCGTCCTCCAGAATGACGGCGGAGCCCACTTGAATGAGCGGACGGTGGCCCACAAAGGCCCGCAGGTCCATGATATAGCCCATAACTGCCTCCCCACAGCCGAAGATTTTTTTGACAAGGCTGCGCCGCCCCCAGTATACCACCGGGGGCGGCGGGCGTCAAATTATTCAAAAGGAGGGGCGCACGTCGTCGCCCCGGGCCCGCTCCAGGTTGATCCGCTTCTTCCGGTCCGAGGCGTGGGCCAGCATGGCGCGCAGGGCCTCCCGGTCGTTGTTCTCAATCGCCGTTCGGTACTGGTGAATCCGCGCCTCCAGCGCGGCCGCCATTTTGGTGAGCGCCGGGGCGTTGAGGGTGAACAGCTGGGTCCACATGGCCGGGTCCAGCGCCGCCACCCGGGTGCAGTCCCGGAAGGAGCCGCCCTCGAAGCCCTGACAGGAGAACAGCTCGTCGTTGTCGCACACCGAAACGGCGATAATGTGCATGAGCTGGCTGGTGTAGGCGATCATCTCGTCGTGGCGCTCCGGGGTGGTCTCGATCACGTCGCCGAATTTGCACCAGTCCGCCATCCGGCGCAGCAGGTCCAGGTGCTCCGCCGTGGCCTCGGGGCCGGGTGTGACGATGAAGTGGGTGTTGCGGAACAGCCCCGGCTCGGCGTTGGCGATGCCGGACACCTCCTTGCCCGCCATGGGGTGGCAGCCGATGAAGTCCACCCCCCGGGGCAGGCGATTTGCCGCCTCCATCACGGCGGTTTTCACGCCGCACACGTCCCAGACCAGGCAGCCGGGCTTGAAGCGGTCCCGGTGCTCCTCCAAAAAGGCGATGATGCCCGCCGGGTCCTGGCAGAGGATGACCACGTCCGCCCCGGGCAGCTCCGCCGCCGGGTCAAAGGTGAGCCGGTCCGCCGCGCCCATGGCCCGGGCCTTCTCAAAGGTGGCCTGGGAGCGCACCGCCCCCACCACCTCGAAATCCTCAAAGCCCCGGAGGGCCATGGCCAGGGAGCCGCCGATGAGCCCCAGGCCCGCCACCAGAATTTTCTTCATAGGCCTGCCCTCACACGCTCCGGCCCACGCATTGGGCCACCGTCCGCAGCTTGTCCATGATGCCGCCGAACTGCTCCGGCGTCACTGACTGGGCCCCGTCGCACAGGGCGTGGGAGGGGTTGTTGTGCACCTCGATGATGAGGCCGTCCGCCCCGGCGGCCACCGCCGCCATGGCCATGCGCTCCACCATCCACGCCTTGCCGCAGGCGTGGGAGGGGTCCACCACCACGGGCAGGTGGCTCTGCCGCTTCACCGCCAGCACCGCCGACAGGTCCAGGGTGTTGCGGGTGTAGGTCTCAAAGGTGCGGATGCCCCGCTCGCACAGAATCACGTTGGGGTTGCCCCCCGCCATGATGTATTCCGCGCTCATCAACCACTCCTCGATGGTGGAGGACAGCCCCCGCTTGAGCAGGACGGGCTTGCTGCTTTTGCCCACCTTTTTCAGAAGGTCGAAGTTCTGCATATTCCGGGCGCCGATCTGAATCACGTCCACCGCCTCCTCGAACAGGGGGAGCTGGTCGGCGCTCATCAGCTCGGACACGATGGGCAGGCCGGTATTCTTGCGGGCCTCGTCCAGCAGGAGGACGCCCTCCACCCCCTTGCCCTGGAAGGCGTAGGGGGAGGTGCGGGGCTTGTAGGCGCCCCCCCGCAGGGCGGCGGCCCCGGAGGCCTGGACGGATTTGGCCACCTCCAGAATCTGCTCCTCGCTCTCCACCGAGCAGGGCCCGGCGATGACGGCGATTTTGTTTCCTCCGATGGACACCCCGCCCCCGATCTCGATCACCGAGTCGTCGGGGTGGTACTTGCGGTTGGCCTTTTTGTAGGGCTCGCTCACCCGCATCACCCGCTCCACGCCGTCCAGCTGGGCCAGCTGCTCCTGGTTCAGCGCGCCCGCGTCGCCCTCCGCGCCCAGAATCGTGGTCTCCGCGCCCTTGGACACCATCACCCGCACGCCGCCGGCCTCCATGGCCTGGACGGCTTTTTCCAATTGCTCTCCGGTGAACCCGTGCTTCATAATGACGACCATAGTCTGTCGCTCCTTTTCGTATTTTTCCCTTCGCTTCGATCCAAGCTTCCGCGCCGCTCCATCCGCGCTGCTCACGACGGCTCCGCGCTTCCGCAAAAAAAGCGGCCGCCCTCCGGCAGCCGCGCTCCAGCAGAACAGCGGGAACCTTCAAGGGCATGACAAGCCGCCGCTATTGTCATAATAGCGGTAAGCGCCATACCCGCAGCTCCGGCAGTTCATGGGACATCCTCCCCTTCCTGTGCTGGTGATAATTTAACACTTTTATGCGCAAAAGTCAAGGGGGAATTTTGACCTGCGGGAAAGCAGGCGAAATAAAAAACGCCCACCCGGGAAGAGAGGGGTGGGCGTTCCGTTCACTGCGGCAGGAGCGCGTCCGCGGTGAGCTGTGTGGACGCTCCGGCGCCACGCCGCGCCGGAACGCACCTGACGGGGAGGGTCGGCCCCGTCCGGCGCTTTACAGCATATCATATTTCTTCCCACATAAAAATAGGTAAATCCAACAAATATATAATATCGGAATTATACGATTTGCCGGGAGAAGTGGATATAATCTATGTGCATAGCATAAGGCGGGAGGTGCCGTGATGGGATATATCGAAGCACAGAGAGCGGCGACTGCCAGATATAACAAAAAGACCTATGACCGAATTGAGATATTCGTCCACAAGGGCAAGAAACAGGCCATCAAGGACTTCGCGCAGAAACAGGGCAAAAGCACGAACAAATTTATCACCGAAGCCATTGACAAGGCAATGGCGGAAAAGGAGGACGCCTGAGCAATCAGGCGTCCTCCTTTTCCTCGGCCTGGCGGGGAAAGCCGCGGTTGCCTTATGACCCTGACGGAAGCAGCCGCCGGAGCCGGGAGTCGGGAATATCCATCAGAATCCGGTATTTTGTCACGGCCCTGCGGGAGACGGCCAGACCCTCCTGCGTCAATAAATCGGCCAGCTGCTGATCGCTCAGCGGTTTTTGGCCCTCTTCCTCAATCAGCTGGCGCAGCCGCTGTTTGACGCGCTCGGGAGAGACCGCGCCGTTTTGGGGCAGGGGCTGAGTGAACAGATCCCTGAGGGGCTGCGTCCGCTTGTATTGGACATACTTTTCTCTTACGGCCCGGCTGACGGTGGAGCTGTGCAGGCCCAGGTCCCCGGCGATATCCTCCAGGGTCATGGGCCGCAGCGGGCCGGCGTTTTCAAAATATGGGGCCTGCCGCCGGAGAACCGCCTCCACGATCCGAATCAAGGTGGTCCGGCGCTGCTCCACGCAGCTGAGCACAAACCGGGCGCGGTCCAGCTTCTGTTTAAAATAGGCCGACAGCTCCGGGTCCGTGCATCGTTCCATCATGCGCATATAGTAGCCGCTGCAATGGTATTCGCCCATCCACCTGTCGTTGAGAGACACGTTCCAAAGGGCGCCGTCCCTGGTAACGATCACATCCGGCACCACATAGGCGGTCCGGGCGTCGGACAGCCCACGAAGGGGCCGGGGATTCAGCGTTCCGATGATTTGCAGATACCGCTTGACCTGAACCGGGGGGATGCCCAAAGCCTTTGCCGCCCTGCCCGTTTTCCCGTCCAGTAAATCGGGCAGATGACTTTGAAGCAGCTCCATGAAAACAGGGTCCGCCCTCTGCGCCGGGGAGAGCTGGCGGATCAGGCATTGGGAGAGGTCTCTGGAAAAAATACCGGCAGGCTCCAGCACCTCCAGTATCTTCAGGGCCTCCTCCAACTCTTCCCGGCGAAAATTGGACGCCTGGGACAGCTCGTTCAGGTCCCACAGAAAGTAGCCCCGTTCGTCCAGGCAGTCAATCAGATAGCTCATGACGGCAAATTGGCGGCGGGAATGGTTATGGGGGTCCAGCTGGCTGAGCAGCTCCGCCTTCAGCCGGTACTGGGGCAGGGCGGGAGGGTCGGGCCTGTTCCCGCGCTCAGCGGCGCCATAGGAACCGCCGGAGCCCGCGGCGTCCTCCAGCCTGATCTCGTTGTGCTCCAGCAATGGATTTTCAAGGTATTCGCCGCTCAAAAAGCCGTCCAGCTCCTGGTTGGTCATGGCAAGTATCGTCAGGGACTGAATCTGCCCAGCGGCCAGGGATTGCTGCTGCCGGATTTCTATCTGGTTGTTGATATCCATGCGGGTCACAGGCGGAAGGCCGTATCTCCTTCTTTATTTTGGAAATTCTGCGGTGCTTGTCAAGCTTTCTCCGCCGGACATGGGCGGGGAGCCGCGCTGAATCCTGCCCTTGACCGGCCTTGTTTTGCGGCGGCCCCAGCGGTTTCGAACATACTTATTACTATAACATACTGAAATTGGGTTTACAAGCTTCCTTTTGCGGGGGCTGTACGGCGGCTTTTGAGCAGGCATAATGCGGAGCGTTCCCCCAGCCGCGGGCCGGGATGAAGCCCCAATCCCGGAACAGCCCCGCCGCCTTGGCCACTGGCGGGGCATTTGCGCTGAAAAAATAAGGAGGAGATGAGCCTATGGAAACCGATTATGAACGGCAGGCCGCCGAGCTTGCGGATGTGCTGGTCCGGCTGAACGCGGAACGGGCCGGAGCTCCTGAATGGCGTTGACAAGGAATACCCCGCGCTGGCAGCCTTTACAAAGCATCAAAGCATTGAAACGCTCGCCCGTGAAATCCTCACGGACTTGGCAGAACACATCAAGATTTACGAAAACGGCAATATCAGCGCTCATTTCAAGTTCGCGGACGAGTTCCGCCGGATTGCCGAGTACATTGAAATCAATGATACCGCCGAGGCGGGCTGATACCCGCCAACGCATGAAACCCTTCTGACAGTGCATTTTCCTAATAAGCGTTAATCATAACAATTGCAAGTAAATTTGCATCCGCCACTGCTTGCGCTGCAGCACTCAATCAGCGAGCCCGTAAGTTGAGGCACAACCAAAAATTCCATTACGTCACCTCCCTTCGCATCAGTAATTTAATCCTCCACTTATCGCCATCAGGCATGTTTCCAATGCGTCATGTCCTTCTTCCGATACAATATCAGGGACTGTACCGAAAATGCCATTGCAAGTTCCGTCTGAATTAAATGACAAATATGCCTCATACTCAACAATCAACCCCGAATAGGGAAGCGCCATAAAATGGGGCTGTGCACCTTTACCATTTCCTCCTGTTCTTGTGCCGACCAGAGTTGCAAAACCCGTTTCCTTGCAAAAACAAGCGAGAGCGTCCGTCGCAGAGTAGCAGTATTCGTCAACAAGCAACCATATCTTTCCATGAAATTTGTCCTTTGCATCTGTGCAATTCAAAGTAGATGAGGCTTTCAAAAAAATATCCGTACCAGTTACCATATCTGGCGAAATATAAGGGAATTCTTTCTGCCATGAATCATCAGTATAGCGTGTAATATAACCCCGGCTTTCATCAAATTCAGGCTCCAGCATTAAATTCAGTGTTCCAGACTTGGCTGCCCAAAACTGAGTAAATTCATATTCCTGCTGTGCCAGAAATGGCACGATCCCAAACCTCCAGGCGCCGTCACTTCCACCTCCATTTCCACGTACGTCTATAATGAGATGTTCTTCCTGAGAGATGCTTGAGAAAAAGTCCTCAAGCTTAGCCTGCGCGGCATCATCCCACTGCTTGAAGGATTCAATTTTCAGATAAGGAACCCTTCCCTCTGCATATCCAGTAAACAAATGTTCCGATATAGCGGCCAATCCGTCTGTGCTAATCGTTTCACTCTCCCTCGAATCAGAATTTGAACCACCGGAACTCGAAGAAAACAATTGGATCATGTATTTGTAGAAAAGCTGTGATTTTGGATTGTTAGAAATTTCATAAATATTCTGATTCAGAGTTCTTTCGGAATCTTTGAAGTGGTCAAGCACAGTAAGACGTAAATCGACCGAAACCAAAAACAGGTGGCCAACAGACTGAAACTCTTGCAGACAGTCATCAACCGTTTGAATGAAATCACCTTGAGAAATATACCCATCATGGGCGCGACCATCCAAAATCTGGCGGTACTCCGCCTTTACTGCTTCCCAGTCGATCCCCAATTCCCGCTTGATTGCCTCAAAATACGGAAAGTTCTCCTCCAGCAGCTGCCACATAGTGTCATAATCATATAGAGCTTGCTCGGCAGTGAGGAAGAGGCTTGGTGGATAATGCAGATAACTTATCCAAAGCTCATCCTCAAAGGGAAATGGAAAAGATTCTGTTTCCGTAAAATCCAGTTCGCAGACCGGCGAGGCCGAGGGAAACCAAGTATCTTCTCCCCCATGATCAGATCCCCCATGATCAGAAGGTGGAGCCTCCTGTCCAGCAGACTCCACCGCAGGCGGGTCTGTTATGATAGTTTCTGGTCCCTCACTTACTTGACAGGCGCATAGCAGCATCGCAGCTGCCACGGTACAGCTGATCACCATAGCCAGGGCGCTGCCGGAGGTGATCCTTGTTTTGGCCGCTTTTTTAAAATTGCCGCCGCGGTCCTGCCCGTATTCGCTCTTCTCCATGGATGAGCCCCCTCTACAGCAGAATCACGCCCGCCTCTTTGCAGGCCGCGATGGTGCGGGGGTCCCAGACAGAGGCCTGGACCTCCCCGATGTGGGCCTTGCCCAGCAGGTACATGGACACCCGGCTCTGCCCGATGCCCCCGCCGATGGTGAGGGGCAGCTCCCCGGCCAGCAGGGCCTTGTGGAAGGGCAGCTCCCGCCGGTGGCCGCACTTGGCGGCGGTGAGCTGCTCGTCCAGGGACTCCGGGGACACCCGGATGCCCATGGAGGAGATCTCAAAGGCATGGCCCAGCAGGGCGTTCCACAGCAGAATGTCCCCGTTCAGCGACCAGTCGTCGTAGTCCGGGGCCCGGCCGTCGTGGGGCTTCCCGGATTTCAGCGCCCCGCCGATGCCCATGAGGAAGGTGGTGGGGTGGTCCCTCACCCAGGCGTCCTCCCGCTCCTTGGGGGACAGCTCCGGCCACAGGTCCTCCAGCTCCTGGGCGGTGACGAAGGACACCTCCCGGTCCAGGAGGGGCAGGGCGGTGAGCTGGGGATACGCCGAGCGCAGGGTGGCCTGGGTGTTGGCCAGGGCGCTGATAATGGCGCGCACCACCCCTTTTAAGTAGTCCTCGTTGCGGTCCCGGGGGGCGATGACCTTCTCCCAGTCCCACTGGTCCACATAGACCGAGTGGAGGTTATCCAGCTCCTCGTCCCGGCGGATGGCGTTCATGTCGGTGTACAGCCCCTCGCCCACGGAGAACTGGTAGCGGTGCAGGGCCATGCGCTTCCACTTGGCCAGGGAGTGGACCACCTGGGCCTCCCGGCCCGCGTCGGGCACGTCGAAGGACACCGGGCGCTCCACGCCGTTCAGGTCGTCGTTGAGGCCGGTGGACGCCTCCACAAACAGGGGGGCGGACACCCGCCGCAGGTTCAGGGAGCCGCCCAGGTCGTCCTCAAACAGGCGCTTGAGCAGGCCGATGGCCTTCTGGGTGTCGTACAGGTTCAGTAGGGGGGCGTACCCCTGGGGAATCACGGTGGTCAGCATAGGCTTTACCCCTTTACTTCATCAAAGATAAGCCATTATATCTCCATCCAGAAAAAAATGCAAATGGAATTGTGTTTTCCGTTTCGATATGGTATAATTCCCATATATCATGGGGTTGAGCTGGGATTTTCCGGCAAAGTGACAATCAGGGGGCGTTCGCGCCGTGAGCGGGCGAAACCCGGTGACTTCCCCCAAAAGGAGACGACGCCAATGGTCCAGGAATTCGAGGCAAAGCTCAACGAGTACGCCCGCCTTCTGGTGGAGGTGGGCCTGAACGTCCAGCCGGGGCAGACCCCCAGCATTGAGAGCAATGTGGAATTCGCCGCCCTCACCCGGCAGTGCGTGGCCGCCTGCTTTGACCGCGGGGCCCGGAACGTAGTCCCCTACTACGGGGACGACTTTATCACCCGGGAGAGCTTTCTCCGGGCGGACCCCGCCGTGTTCGGCGAGTACCCCAGCTATATGAAGGCCCGGGTGGACTGGCTTTTGGAGCAGAAGAGCCCCCGGCTGTCCTTCACCGGCTCCAACCCGGAGCTGCTCAAGGGTGTGGACCCCGCCCGCATCCAGGCCCGCCGGAAGGCCTCCGGCCCCCCGACCAGGCCCTACTTTGACGCGCTGACCGCCAACAAATTCCAGTGGTGCGTGGGGGCCCATCCCACCCCCGCCTGGGCGGAGAAGGCGTTCCCGGACAAAAAGGGGGAGGAAGCCGTGGACGCCCTGTGGGAGGCCATCTTCTCCGTGTGCCGGATCACCGGGGACGGGAAGGCGGTGGAGCGGTGGCGGCAGGTGGTGGACACCATCGCCCGCCGGGCTGAAATCCTCAACGGGCACCAGTTTAAGACCCTCCGTTACGCCAATTCCCTGGGCACCGATCTGACCGTCGCCCTGCCGGACAACCACGTGTGGGCCGGGGGCTGCGACCACACCCCCGAGGGGGTGGAGTTCATGCCCAACATCCCCACCGAGGAGATTTTCACCGCCCCCCGCTGGGACGGGGTGGACGGCCGGGTGTACGCCGCCCTGCCCCTGGCCATGGACGGCAACCTCGTCAAGGACTTCTATCTGGACTTCAAGGGCGGCCGCATCGTGGACGTACACGCCGGACAGGGGGAGGAGATTCTCCGCCGCGCCATCGACACCGACGAGGGCGCCCATTACCTGGGCGAGGTGGCCCTGGTGCCCTGCGACTCCCCCATCCGCAATACGGGTATTTTGTTCTTCAATACCCTGTTCGACGAGAACGCCTCCTGTCATTTCGCCTTCGGAGAGGCGTATCCCAGCTGCGTCAAGGGCGGCGAGGATATGTCCGAGGCAGAACAGAAGGCTGCGGGTCTGAACCGCTCCATGACCCACGTGGACTTCATGGTGGGGACGGAGGACCTGTCCATTGTGGGAACCACCCATGACGGGCGGGAGATTCCTGTGTTTACCAATGGCAATTTCGCGTTTTGATCTATTTTATGAAGGAGGAAGATACCCATGGACTACAAAAAGAACTACGAGCAGTGGCTGAACTCCCCCGCCCTGTCCGAGGCGGAGAAGGCGGAGCTGGCCGCCATCGCCGGGGACGAGAAGGAGATCGAATCCCGCTTCTTCTCCCAGCTGGAGTTCGGCACCGCCGGGCTGCGGGGCACCATGGGCGTGGGCCTGTACCGCATGAACATCCACGTCATCCGCCACGCCACCCAGGCCTTCGCCCAGGTGATCCTCAACGAGGGCCCCGAGGCGGTGAAGAAGGGCGTGGCCGTCTGCTTCGACTGCCGCAACAACTCCGACGCCTTCGCCCGGGAGGCCGCCTGCATCATGGCCGCCAACGGCATTCCCACCCGGCTGTTCGAATCCCTGCGCCCCACTCCCGAGCTGTCCTTCGCCATCCGGGAGTACGGCTGCATCGCCGGCATCAACATCACCGCCAGCCACAACCCCAAGGAGTACAACGGCTATAAGGTGTACTGGTCCGACGGCGCCCAGCTGCCCCCCGTCCACGCCGACGAGGTGGCCAAGATCATGAAGGAGTCCGACGTGTTCGCCGCCAAGGCCATGGACTACGACAAGGCGGTGGCCGAGGGGCTCATCACCCTCATGGGGGCGGAGACCGACGAGAAGTTCCTGGCCAACGTCATGGCCCAGGTGAACGACCAGGCGGCGGTGGACGCGGTGGCGGACACCTTCAAGATGGTGTTCACCCCCTTCCACGGCACCGGCCACAAGCTCATCCCCGAGGCCCTGCGCCGCCTGGGCATGAAGCACGTGATCTGCGTGCCCGAGCAGATGGTCATCGACGGCGACTTCCCCACCGTGGCCTCCCCCAACCCGGAGAACCCCGAGGGCTTCTATCTGGCGGTGGAGCTGGCCAATAAGGAGGGCGCGGACTTCATCCTGGGCTCCGACCCCGACGCCGACCGGGTGGGCATTATGGTGCGCACCTCCGACGGCCAGTTCAAGGTGCTCTCCGGCAACCAGACCGGCGTGCTGCTGCTGGACTACCTCATCGGCGCCATGAAGCGCACCGGGAAGCTCCCCGCCAACCCGGTGGCCCTCAAGTCCCTGGTCACCACCGAGATGGCCCGCAAGGTGGCCGAGGTCAACGGCCTGGCCTGCTTCGACACCTTCACCGGCTTCAAGTTCCTGGCCCAGAAGAAGGACCAGCTGGAGGCCAGCGGCGAGGGGAACGTCATCATGTCCTATGAGGAGAGCTACGGCTACATGCTGGGCAGCTACGTCCGGGACAAGGACGCCGTCACCGCCGCCGTGGCCCTCACGGAGATGGCGGCGTGGTACGCCGGCCAGGGCATGACCCTGTACGACGCCCTGATGAAGCTGTACGAGAAGTACGGCAACTACGGCGAGCGCACCATGAACCTGGTGATGCCTGGCCTGGACGGCCTGAAAAAGATGGCCGACCTGATGGCCAATCTCCGCGCCCAGCCCCCCAAGGAGGTGGGCGGCGAGGCCGTCAAGACCTGGAAGGACTACAAGGACGGGTCTGTGGTGGACGCCGCCACCGGGGAGAAGACCTCCATGGAGCTGTCCGGCTCCAACGTGCTGCGCTACGAGCTGGCGGACGGCACCTCCGTCATCGTGCGGCCCTCCGGCACCGAGCCCAAGGTGAAGGTGTACATACTGGCCCAGGGGGCCAGCCAGGCCGACTGCGCCGACAAGGTGGCCCGTTACTCCGCCTGGGCGGAGGACCTGAAGAGCTGAGCGAAGGCCGCTCCATAAACGGGGCCCCCGCAAAGCCGGCCTTTGGCTTTGTGGGGAGAGGAGGCGCAGCGAAATGAGTCCGGGCTGCCGCTGGCGGCGGGCCGGACGGTATGGAGCTTGCACCGAAAACGGGGCCCCCGCAAAGCCGGCCTTTGGCTTTGTGGGGAGAGGAGGCGCAGCGAAATGAGTCCGGGCTGCCGCTGGCGGCGGGCCGGACGGTATGGAGCTTGCACCGAAAACGGGGCCCCCGCAAAGCCGGCCTTTGGCTTTGTGGGGAGAGGAGGCGCAGCGAAATGAGTCCGGGCTGCCGCTGGCGGCGGGCCGGACGGTATGGAGCTTGCGCCGACGAGGGCGGAGGGCCTGAAGAACTGAGGCTTCGCAATCCAAACCAAACAGCCGCACGGCGCTTCCGCGCCGCGCGGCTGTTTTTCTGTGTCAGCCCTCCCGCCCCAGCTCCCGCAGCAGGCGGGTGCGCAGGGCGGAGTACCGCCGGGCCTGGCGGTCGTTGGCGGTCATCCGGGCCATCAGCTCCCCGTCGCCCACCAGGATGAACAGCTCCCGGGCCCGGGTGATGGCGGTGTACAGCACCCCCCGGGCCAGCAGGGAGGGGGGCACGTCGCACAGGGCCAGGATCACCGCCCGGTACTCGCTGCCCTGGGCCTTGTGGACGGTGACGGCGTAGGCGGGCTCCAGCTCCCCCAGCAGCTCCGGGGGATAGGACACCAGCCGCCCGTCGAAGGACACGGTGACCCCCCCGGCGGCCGCCTCCAGAACGGTGCCGATGTCGCCGTTGAACACCCCCAGGTCCCTGGCCCCGGTGTCCGGCTCCTCCCAGAACAGGTCGTAATTGTTTTTGACCTGCATCACCCGGTCCCCCTCCCGGAAGATATAGGGGCCGAAGGCCCGCTCCCCCTTGCCTTCGGCGGCGGGGTTCAGCGCCTCCTGGAGGGCCCGGTTCAGCGCCGCCGTCCCCGCCCCGCGCTTCCGGGTGGGGGTGAGCACCTGGATCTGCTCGGCTGGTATGCCCATATTCTGGGGCAGGCGGGTTTTGCACAGCTCCACGATGGTGTCCACCGTGCGCGCGGGGTCCCGGCGCCCTAAGTAGAAGAAGTCCCTGGACTTGTTGTTCAGCGCGGGCACGCTCCCCCGGTTCACCCCATGGGCGTTCATGACGATGGCGCTCTCCCGGGCCTGCCGGAAAATTTCGGTGAGGGAGACGGCGGGCACCGCGCCGGAGCGGATCAGGTGGTCCAGCACGCTGCCCGGGCCCACCGAGGGCAGCTGGTCCGGGTCGCCCACCAGCACCAGGCGGCAGTCCCCCCGCAGCGCCGCCAGAAGCGCCGCCATGAGGGACAGGTCCACCATGGAGGTCTCGTCCACGATGACCGCGTCCACCTCCAGGGGGTCGTCCTGGTTCTTGGTGAAGGCCAGCTGGCCGGTGTAAGGGTCCAGCTTGGTCTCCAGAAGCCGGTGGATGGTGAGGGCCTCCGCTCCGCAGGTTTCCCCCATCCGCTTGGCGGCCCGGCCGGTGGGGGCGGCCAGGGCGGTCTCCAGCCCCAGCTGGTCGAACAGGGCCAGCACCCCCCGCAGGGAGGTGGTCTTGCCCGTTCCCGGCCCGCCGGTGAGGAGCATCACCTGCCGGGAGGCGGCCAGCTCCACAGCCCTGCGTTGCTGGGCGGCGTAGGTGATGTCCTGCTCCCTCTGGATGGCGTTGATGAGCTTCCCCAGCCCCTGGGGGGGATGGATTTCCGTGCGGCACATCTCCCCCAGCC
Source organism: uncultured bacterium (assembly GCA_947383145.1). GTDB lineage: Bacteria > Bacillota > Clostridia > Oscillospirales > Oscillospiraceae > Enterenecus. The sequence continues at coordinate 133,338 of CANDCH010000002.1, read as the reverse complement.
GCAGGGCCACGTAGCACTCGGCGGCGTACAGCCCCGCGGGATAGCAGGCCGTCACCCCGGCGATGTCCTCCCGGACCACCTCCCCCCGCTCGATGAGGGCGTCCAGCCCCTGGGCGAGGCAGTCCCCCTCCACCCCGATGAGGGCGGCGGTGGCGCCCAGCAGCTTGCTTTCCGGCAGGAACACGTGGCCGTTGTCGGCGTTGTGGTCCAGCTCGAAGATGAGGGCGGACTCCACCCGCTGGGGGTCGTCCCCCGCCACGCCCAGCTCAATGGCCAGGGCGTCCACCTGGGCGAAGGGGATCTCCAGCGTCCGATCAGCCAGCAGGTAGGGGTTGTCCCGGACCACGTCCACCGCCAGGTCGCCAAACCGCTTGTACAGCGGCATGGCGGCCGCCAGGGGGAGCCGGTGCTCCGACAGGAATTCCGCCAGCCGCCGCATCCCCATTTTCTGCCGGAAGTCCTCGCTGACGGCCTTTGCCCGCTTGGGGGACACCCCCCGGATTTCACACAGCTTTTCCGGCTCGTTCTCAATGACCGCCAGGGCGTCCGCCCCGAACCGGTCCACAATCTGCCGGGCCAGCCCCATGCGGACCCCCTTCACCGCGCCGGAGGCCAGGTACTCGTACACCGCCTTTTCCCCCACGGGCATACGGCGGGCGACCACGTCCGCCTTGAACTGCTCGCCATAGCTGGGGTGGCGGCCCCAGGAGCCCTCCAGCTCCAGCGCCTCGCCGGGGGCGGCCCCGGGCATACAGCCCACCGCCGTCACCTCCCCCGCCTCGCCGCAGTCCAGCCGCAGCACCGTGTAGCCATTCTCCTCATTGCGAAACAGCACCGCAGACACCGTGCCCTCCACGTGGTTCTGCTCCGTCCGCTCAAGTTCCATGCCGGCCCCTCCGTCCAAACAAACGTTTTAGCGTATTATACCAGGAACGGCCCCTTTTTGCAAGAGGCCTCGCCGCCGGTGAAGAAAATTTTCATTTTTTTCGCCCGTCCCCATTGCACAATTCCCCATTCTATGTTATACACAAAGATAGATTGCGTGCTCCGGCGCGCGCTGTCCAAAACTGCCAAGAAATGGAGGACCCGTCATGTTAAAAGGAATTGCCGCCTCGGCCGGCGCGGCCGTCGCCCCGCTGTTCTATCTGGAGGAGCCCGACCTGTCCGTGGTGAAGGAATCCGGGTTGGACCCCGTCCAGCAGCACCAGCGCTATGAGCAGGCCGCCGCCCAGGCCATCCGGGAGCTGGACGCCCTGTATGACAAGGCCCGGGCCACCGACGAGAACGTGGCCCAGGTATTTGACATCCACCGCATGATGCTGGAGGACCCCGACCTCATCGACGGCATCGACGAGCTTCTGGACAAGGGCTTTAACGCGGAGTACGCCGTGCGGGAGACCGCCGACGGCCTGGCCGCCATGTTCAAGGCCATGGACGACGAGTACATGCAGGCCCGGGCCGCCGACGTGATGGACGTGGGCAACCGGCTGATCCGGGTGCTCAAGGGCATTCCCGATGCCGCCGACTTCCCCGACGAGCCGGTGATCGTGGCGGCGGTGGACCTGCTGCCCAGCCAGACCGTCCGGCTGGACAAGAGCCACGTGGCCGGGTTTGTCACCAAGCTGGGCTCATCCACCTCCCACTCCGTCATCCTGGCCCGGACGCTGGGCATCCCCTGCATCGTGGGCATGGGGGAGGACTATGACAAGCTGCCCAAATCCGGCCTCATCGCCATCGACGGCGCCACCGGAGAGGTGCTCCCCCAGCCCGACGAGGCCGCCCGGACGGAGTTCACCCGCCGGCGGGAGGCGTTTCTGGCCGACCAGGCGGCGCTGGAGGCCTTCAAGGACCGCAAGGCTGTCACCAAGAGCGGCCACAAGGTGCTGGTGTGCGCCAACATCGGCGGCCTCAACGACATCGACGCCGTCATCGCCCGGGGCGGCGGCGGCGTGGGCCTGTTCCGCAGTGAGTTCATCTACCTCAACAGCCCCGACTTCCCCTCCGAGGAGGCCCAGTTCGAGATCTATAAGGAAGTGCTGGCCCGGCTGGCCCCCCGGCCGGTGGTGGTGCGCACCCTGGACCTGGGCAGCGACAAGCAGGCCCCCTACTTCGGCATCAAGGGGGAGGAAAACCCCGCCATGGGCTACCGGGCCATCCGCATCTGCCTGAAGCAGCCCAACATCTTCCGCACCCAGCTGCGGGCGCTGCTCCGGGCGTCGGTGTACGGAAAGCTGAACATCATGTTCCCCATGATTACCCACCTGGAGCAGGTGCTGGAGATCAAGACCATCCTGGCCCAGGTCCGGCAGGAGCTGGACAAGGAGGGTGTGCCCTACAGCCAGGACGTGGAGTACGGCATCATGATCGAGACCCCCGCCGCCGCCGTGATGGCCGACGTGCTGGCCAAGGAGGTGGACTTCTTCTCCATCGGCACCAACGACCTGACCCAGTACACCCTGGCCGCCGACCGGATGAACGCCAATATCAGCCACCTCTTCGACTCCGGCCACCCGGCCATCCTGCGCCTCATCGAGCGCACCGCCAAGGCCGCCCACGACGCGGGCATCTGGGTGGGCATCTGCGGCGAGTCCGCCGCCAATACCGCCCTCACCGCCTTCTACATGAGCGTGGGCATCGACGAGCTGTCCGTGTCCCCCGCCTCCATCCCCGCGGTGAAGCGGGCGGTTATCGAGTGCGACTGACGAAATCCGCCCCAGCGCCCGGAGGGCGCTGGGGCGTTCGATGCACGCGGCGAAGCGGGCCTGTTATGCGTGCGGCCGACGAAACTCAACCCAGCGCGCAAAACGCCCCCGGCGTCCAGTGGACGCCGGGGGCGTTTCGTTCATTCCTGATAGGCGGCGTATACCTCCCGCCGGGTGAAGCCCTCCACCGGGCCGAAATGGCCCCCGGGCAGGGCGGAAACCGGGCCGTCCGGCCTGGTGCCCCTGGGCATCAGCCCCCGCTCCACGCACCACTCCAGCGCCCCGCGATAGGGGTGCTCTCGCTTTCCCGTGCGGCGGATCGCGGCCCAGCGGCGGTCCATGGCCTCCCGCTTGGGGCACAGCAGCATGGCCAGCTCCCCCCAGGTCATGGGCTGGTCCAGCCGCACCCGGTTGTCCGAATAGGCCACCGCCCGGTCCGCCTGGAGCCGGCACAGCTTCTCAAACAGCGGGTCCCCCCGGTCCAGGTCGGCGAAGGGGCTCTCCTCCATCAGCTCCGCCACCGTCGCCACCTGGTAGCCGTACTCCCGCAGAAGCTCCAGCTGCTTTTCCAGCCCGAAGGCCACCGGGGTGCGCTTGGCCATGTTATAGCCGTCCTTCTGGAAAATGATCTGCCCGCAGAAGAAATCCGGGTCCTGCTCCAGCGCCTTTTTCATGGGCTCCACCATGGCGGCCACCTCCGCCTCCAGGGCGGCGTCCGGGCCGGACAGGGCGGAGGGCAGCCAGCCCGCCCCGTCGAAGGAGGCGGCCATGTACTGGTAGCCCAGCCGGTCGCACACGTCGTAGCTGGTGAAGCCGTCCTGTAGCTTGTCCACATAGTGGGGCGGGCGGGTCATGGTGATCCGATAGCCGTACCGCTCCTCCATCAGCCGGTGGAGCCGGTTCAGGTCGTCCACCGCCTTGTCCACGCCGCCCAGGTACTCCCGCGCCCCGTAGACGAAGGGCTTTTTGCCGAAGATGATGTGGCGGTAGCCGTGGTTGGTGATCTGGTGCCCCTCGTCCAGAATGCGGCGCACCAGCCGCTCGCAGTGGGCCGCGCCTCCCTTGTCGTCCTTCCCGATGTCGGGGTAGTGGTCGAACTTGATTCCGCCCCAGGCGGCGCTGCCCGGCTTGCCCGCCTGATCGGGGTAGTTCTCGCCGGTGTCGCCGACCACGTCAAAGGTCCCCCTGGCCCCGAACCGGGCCAGGGTGTCCAGCAGCACGTCGGTGAGGGCGCGGCCCTCGAACCGGTCCGGGGCGGCGGGCAGGTCCATGGGCCCGTCGTCAAAGGTCATGGCGCAGATGCGCCGCCCTGTTTTGATCCGCTCGATCCGGCGGGTATAGCTCAGGTGGCGCTTCTCCTCGGGGAGCAGCTTTTTCACCAGCCGCTTCCCCTTCTTTCCGATTTTTACGATGAGCGACATGGCTCAGTCCCCTTTCCGAAGGATATCCTCCACGCGGCACTTGGCGGCGAAAACCGCCCATTTTACATAGCTCAGGGGTTTGGCCCCGGTTTTTCTCCGCTTGGTGAGCTGGCTCCGGGCGGCGTACCAGGCGGGGCTCCGGCGGCCCTGAGGGGAGCCCTTCCCCGCCGCCAAGGCGGCCTTGACCTCCTCCGGGGCCAGCGTGTCCACCTCCACGGCGGTGAAGCTGTTCCCCACCTCCTGGGGGCAGTGGGCGTCGCTGCCGCCGAAGGGGGGCAGGCCGCACACCTGGGCAAAGCTCCGGGCCAGACGGTTGGCGTCCCGGAGCTTTCGCTCCGCGCGGCTGTTCTGCACCTCGACGCCGTCCAGCAGGGGGACGGCGGGGGCCAGCCGCGCCCCGTCCCGGCTGTGCTCGAAGGGATGGGCCAGCACCGCCAGCCCTCCCTGGCGGTGAATGATATCCACCGCCTCAAAAAAATCCCGGGTGTCCACCGGCCCGGTGATAAACAGCCCCAGCAGGTGGCCCAGCTGGGTGGACACCTCCACGCCGGGGATGAGGAGGAAGTCCTCAAACCGGGGCGGGTCCGTCAGCGCCCGGTCGTGGTCGCACACCGCCGCGCCGTGCAGTCCCCTGGCCCTGGCCAGGGACACGATCTCCTCCAGGGTCATGATCCCGTCGGGGGACCGCTCCGAGTGGACGTGCAAATCCAATTTGATCTCCATAGTTACCTTCTCAGCAGCGTATTTCGCAGGTATCGGCGGAGGGGGGCGGGGTCGTCCTTGGCGGACAAGGCCTCCTCCGCCCGGAACCAGTCGGCCATGCCCTGGAAAAAGGGACCCGGCCGGCCGCGGCGCAGGTAGTCCAGCATGGCCGCGCCGTCGTTTAGGGTGAAGCGCATCCGCACCCCGGTCTTGTAGTCCCCGGGGGCATAGTCCAGCCGCTCTCCCCGGGCGGCCCGGGCGTAGCGGAGGGCGAAGGGGCTGCCCGTCCGCTCGGTCATGGGAAAGCTGCCCCACACCCGGGGGTTGACCTCCAGCACATACTCCCCCTTGAACTCCACCATGGCCATGCCCACAAAGCCGAAGGAGGCCAGCAGGCGGTGGGCCCGCTCGATCATGGCCCCGTCGTAAAAGCTCTCGCAGCAGGTGGACGGCCCGCCGGAGGCGGGGTATTCCCGAATCCGGCGGTGGCAGATGGCGGCGATGAGCCGGGAGTCCCGGTCCAGCAGCAGGCTGGCCCCCGCGCCCACCCCCTCCACCTTCTCCTGGACGACGGGATGGGGGTCGTATTCCGACATGGCCGCCAGCCTGGCGGCGTACTCCTCCGAATTGCGGGCCACGGCGTAGCGGTCCTTGGCCTTCAGACCGGATTTCTCCCCGCAGCGGGGCTTGATTACCACGGGGAAACGGTCCGGCGGACCGTCAAACTCTCTGGGAACGGGTATGCCCAGCTCCTGGCAGCGGCGGTGGACCGCCGCCTTGTCGTTGAGGGCGTCCAGCGCCTCCGGGGCGGCGATGAGAAAACCGCACACCTGGGCGAAGCGCTCCCGCTGGCGCGCCACGGCGTTGAGGGTGGCCGCCCCGGCGCAGAACAGCACCGGCTGGTCATATTCCGCCAGTAGCCCGTACAGCCGGTCCGGGTAGTCCGGGTCCGCCGCCGTCCCCTCCAGCCAGCGCCTCTCCGCCGCGTAGCGGGAGGCGAACGCCGGCGGCTCCAGCCGCTGGTCCCCCCGGGTCTGGACCGCCGCCACCCGCCAGCCCGCCCGGCCCAGCGCCCGGACGGCGGCGATGGACGCGCGGTATTTTCCATCCGTAACGACGGCGGTATCCATGGACCGCCCCCCTTTGCTGATGATTGGCAAATATTATATCAGAGCGGGAGAGGGATTGCAAGGGCGGCGGCGGCCCGGTTTTTTGAAATGCGGAAAAAACAGTTGATATATTTTGCCGGACGTGATAAAATAACTGCGGCTTGTGAGCGCCTCGGCGCGAAGCAAGGCCGCGCTAGTTGGGGAGTTAGCGGTGCCCTGTACCTGCAACCCGCTACAGCAGGGATGAATCCCGGCCCCCGGAGGCAGGACGTGCCGTCTGCCCCATATAAGCAGCGATGATGGACCGGTCCTGCGCAACGCTCACCCGTGAACCGTGTCAGGCGGGGAACCGAGCAGCACTAAGCGGACCTGGGCGTGTGCCGCGGGCCCGCCGGTCCTGAGCCGGCTGTATGGGTAACGGGTATGGCCTGTCCTTCAAAGGCCGGTGCGCGGTCTTGTTTTGCACCGAAGCGCGAGGGCAGGCGCATAGGGGAGCTTGGAGCGGAGCGAAGGCAAAAGCCCAGGGCCCGCGTAGCGGGACCGGGTTTTGTCTGAGCCGCAGCGAAAGCGACCCGGCCATGCGCCCAGCCCGAGCGTGACAGCACCGAAGCGCGAGGGCAGGGGCATAGGGGAGCTTGGAGCGGAGCGAAGGCAAAAGCCCAGGGCCCGCGCAGCGGCGCCCCCATCAGTCCCATAAGCGCCCAAAGCGCTCAGCGCGCAGCGTGACGACAGCGCTGCGCATTTTTTTACCTCAAGAGGTGATCTCCATGTACCAGGCCCTGTACCGCAAGTGGCGCTCCCGCACCTTTGACCAGGTGGTGGGTCAGGACCACATCACCCAGACCCTGAAGCGGCAGGTCCAGACCGGGCGGCTGTCCCACGCCTACCTGTTCACCGGCACCCGGGGGACGGGCAAAACCTCCTGCGCCAAGCTGCTGGCCCGGGCGGTGAACTGCGAACACCCCGCGGACGGCAACCCCTGCAACGCCTGTCCCTCCTGCCTGGGCATTGAGAGCGGCGCCATTCTGGATGTGCTGGAGCTGGACGCCGCCTCCAACAACCGGGTGGACGACGTGCGCGCCATTCTGGACGAGGCGGTGTACACCCCTGCCTCCGTCAAGAAGCGGGTATATATCGTGGACGAGGTTCATACGCTGACCGGCCAGGCCTTCAACGCCCTGCTCCAGATTCTGGAGGAGCCGCCGGAGCACCTGATGTTCATCCTGGCCACCACCGAGGTCAACAAGGTGCCCGCCACCATCAAGAGCCGGTGCCAGCAGTTCTCCTTTAAGCGCATTCACGCCGGGGACATCGCCGCCCACCTTCTGCGGGTGTCCGGCGCGGAGGGCATCCAGCTGTCCCAGGACGGGGCCGAGCTCATCGCCCGCTTGGCGGACGGCGGAATGCGGGACGCCCTGTCCCTGTTGGACCAGTGCTCCGGGGGAGGCGGCACGGTGGACGGGGAGCGGGTGATGTCCGCCCTGGGGCTGGCGGGCAATCTGGAGGCCGCCGCCCTGTTGGAGCACGCCGCCCGCGGCGACACCGCCGCCGCCCTGGCGCGGCTGGACCGGCTGTACGCCAACGGCAAGGAAATGCACGCCCTGGCCGGGGAGCTGTCCGCCCTGACGCGGGACCTTCTGGTGCGCAAAACCGCCCCCCAGGCGGGGGCCGCGCTGATGACCGGCGGATTTGACAACGAGACGCTGAAAAAGCTGTCCGGCCGGTTTGAGATTCCCCGGCTGGTGCAGATGCTCAGCCTGCTTCAGCGCACGGCGGCGGACCTGGCCCGGTCCTCCAACCGCCGCACCGACATGGAGCTGTGCCTGGTCACGCTGTGCGACCCGGCGCTGGACGGCTCCCCGGCGGGGCTGTCCGCCCGGGTGGACCGTCTGGAGCGGGGCGGGCCCGTCCAGACGGCCCCCTCCGCGCCGCCCCCGCAGGCCGCCCCCGCCGGCCCCCGGCGGACGGACCCCGGCTCCGGGCCGGAGGCTCCCTGGGAGGAGCCGCCCCTGCCCGACGGGCCTCCCGCGGGGCCGGAGCCTCCCTGGGAGGAGCCGCCTCTGCCCGACGAGCCCCCGGCCCGGGACAGCGCTCCCTGGGAGGACCCTCCCGCCCGGGACATGGCGCGCCGGGAAGAGCCGCCCCGGCGGGAGCTGACCTCCCCGGAGCCTCCCCAGCCGGAGCCGGAGGCCCCCGCGCCCCAAAACGCCCCAGGCTGGCCGGGGTGGCCCGCCTTTCGGGCGCAGCTCAAGGGCGAGCTTCCGGTGAGCGACTACAGCTTCCTCAGCAACTCCGCCATGGCGGAGGGCCGGTGGGACGGCGGACAGCTCACCCTGTGGGTGGCCAACGACTTTTTGAAGGATATGCTGGGCAAGCCGTCCATCACCCAGCCCATGGTCAAGCTGATCCGCCGGCTCACCGGGACGGCCCGCCAGGTGGAGGTCCGGGTGGGCCCCGCCCCCGCGGAGGAGCCCTCCTCCGTCCCCGGCGGCGGGGGGGACCCGCTGGAGGCGTTGATCAGCCGGGGCGGGCCCAATATCATTGTGGAGTAGGCCGGCCGGCGCGCGCTCCGGCCGGATGGAAATACACGACATAGGAGGTTTACACAATGGCAAAGGGATTCAACAGCCGCGGTATGGGCGGCATGGGCGGCGGAAACATGAACAGCATGATCCGTCAGGCCCAGAAGATGCAGCAGGACATGCTGAAGGCCCAGGAGGAGCTGGAGGCCAAAACCTATGAGGCCGCCGCCGGGGGCGGCGTGGTGTCCGCCACGGTGTCCGGCAAAAAGGAGCTGGTGTCCGTGGCCATCGACCCGGAGGCCGTGGACCCGGACGACGTGGAGATGCTCCAGGACCTGATTGTGGCCGCCGTCAACGAGGCCCTGCGCAAGGCCAGTGAGGACGCCGCGGGCCAGATGTCCCGGCTCACCGGCGGGCTGAACCTGCCCTTCTAGCGTCCCAGCCGCCGTGAGCGGCGCGGATGAAACAGAGGGAAAAATGGGGTCCCCGCGAAAGCGCCTTTCAGCCTTCGTAGGGAGAGGGAGGACAGCGAAATAAGCGATTTTTCGCCACAGGCGGAAATGAGCGGTATGAAGCTTGTCCTGGCGAAAGCCGCGCGCCGCAAACAGGCGCGGCGTGGTGACGGCGAAAGGATATGATAAGCAGTGTACAACAGCACCCTGTGCTACCTGGAAAACGCCCGGGGCGAATACTTGATGCTGCACCGGGTGAAGAAAAAGGCGGACATCAACCAGGGCAAATGGATCGGCGTGGGCGGCAAGTTCGAGGAGGGGGAGAGTCCCGACGAATGCCTGCGCCGGGAGGTTTTTGAGGAGACCGGCCTCACCCTCACCGATTGGCGGTTCCGGGGAGTGGTCACCTTCCTGTGCAATGACAGCGGCTCGGACCAGTTTATGTACCTGTTCACCGCGGCGGGCTGGACCGGGGAGATGAATCCGGACTGCGGCGAGGGCGAGCTGGCCTGGGTGCCCAAGGAGCGGGTGCCGGAGCTGCCCCTATGGGAGGGAGATTTGATTTTTCTGCGCCTGCTGGCCCGGGACGCGCCCCCCTTCCTGCTCACCCTGGATTACCGGACGCAGACCGGCGGGGACCGGCTGTCCCGGGCCGTATTAAATGGGCAGGAGCTGCCTGTCAACAGATAAGGAGTGGATTCCCATGAAATTTTCTGAGATGCCCTATGAGCGCCCCGACCTGGAGGCGGTCAAGGCGCAGCTGTCCGATTTTACCGCCCGCCTCAAGGGGGCGGAGAGCTATGACGGGGCCAGGGCGGTCTTCCTGGAGAAGGAGGAGGCCGGCAAGCACGTGGAGACCATGGCCACTCTGGCCCAGATCCGCAACACCATCGACACCCGGGACCAGTTCTACGACGGGGAGATGAACTTCTGGAACGCCGCCCTGCCCGAGCTGGAGGAGTACGAGCAGGCGTGGAAGCTGGCCATGCTGGAGTCCCCTTACCGCCCCGGCTTTGAGGCGGAGTACGGCAATCTGATGTTCCTCAACACGGAGATCGCCCTGAAAACCTTTTCCCCGGAGATCGTGCCCCAGCTCCAGCGGGAAAACGACCTGACGCAGGCATATCAGAAGCTCATCGCCTCCGCCAAAATTCCCTTTGAGGGCGGGGAGTACACCATCTCCCAGATGACCCCCTTCACCACCGCCGCAGACGACGCCCGCCGTCTGGCCGCCTGGAAGGCGGTGGGGGGCTGGTTCAAGGAGCGCCAGGGCGAGCTGGACCGCATCTACGATGAGCTCGTCCACCTGCGGGACGGGATGGGCAAAAAGCTGGGCTATGACGGCTACACCCAGCTGGGCTACTACCGCATGGGCCGCAATTGCTACGCCAAGGAGGACGTGGAGAAGTTCCGCGCCGCCGTGCGGCAGTATCTGGTGCCCCTGGCGGACCGGATCTTCCGGGAGCAGGCGGAACGCATCGGGGTGGCGTACCCCCTGAGTTACGCGGACAACGCCCTGAAATTCCGATCCGGCAACCCGCGCCCCCAGGGCACGGCGGACGACGTCATCGCCCAGGGCAAGAAGTTCTACGGCGAGCTGTCCCCGGAGACCTCCGAGTTCTTCCAGACCATGCTGGACGGGGGGCTGATGGATGTGCTGGCCACCGACGGCAAGGCCGGGGGCGGCTACTGCACCTCCATCCCGGAGTACAAGGTTCCCTTCATCTTTGCCAACTTCAACGGCACCCAGGGGGATGTGGAGGTGGTCACCCACGAGGCGGGCCACGCCTTCGCCTGCTGGATGAACCGGGACCGGGTGCCCTCCAGCTACATCTGGCCGGGGATGGAGGCCTGCGAGGTCCACTCCATGTCCATGGAGTTCATGGCCTGGCCCTGGGCGGAGGGCTTCTTCGGCCCGGACACCAGGAAGTTCCTGTACAGCCACCTGGCCGGGGCGCTCACCTTTATTCCCTACGGCGCCCTGGTGGACCACTTCCAGCACGAGGTGTACGCCCGCCCGGACATGACCCCAGCCCAGCGCCACGCCAAGTGGAAGGAGCTCCAGGGGCAGTATATGCCCTGGGTGCGGCTGGACGGGGACATCCCCTTCTTCGCCGACGGGGAGGCGTGGCAGCGGCAGAGCCACATCTACGAGGCCCCCTTCTACTATATCGACTACTGTCTGGCCCAGACGGTGGCCCTGGAGTTCTGGGCGCTGCTGCAAAAGGACCGGGCGGCGGCCTGGGAGAAGTACATGGCCTACACCCGCCAGGGCGGCAGCCATACCTTCACCGAGCTGCTCTCCAACGCCGGGCTGGACAGCCCCTTCGACGAGAAGTGCCTGCGCGGCGTGTGCGAGGCCGCCGGCGCTTGGCTGGACGGCTTCGACCTCACCGGCATCCAATAAAAACGTGCCCTTCCCCCGCCGGGGAAGGGCACGTTTTTATTCTCATTTTCCCCAGAAACCGCCGTTAAACGCTTTCTGCACCTTTGCAATCATAATAGACGCGATCACAAATCCCGCAAGCAGCACGCCGGTAGGGATCAGCGCAATCGGGAGCGTTTCCCCGAATAAGGCGATTATTCCGCTGCAAAGCATTGAAATTGCAAGCGCAAATAACCCCTTGGAAAACGCCTGCCCGTATTTCTTTCTCTCCGCCTCCTTCACATGGACCTGATGATAATCGTGGATTAAATTTGTGTTTCCCCGGTAGATTGCAATGGCAAGGCCGAGAAATAACGCCGCCGCGGCAAATAAAATCATGGAATAGAGCACCATATACCTGCCTCCTTATGGTAATTTGCAGGGGAAAGCGTTTTGCTAATCCTCCGGGGCGGTTTTGGCCGCGTGCCGGGAGTAGACCGTCCCGGCAATCCCGGCGGCGGCGAGGGCCAGTACCGTCCACAGCCAGCACCACGCGCCGGGGGCCAGCGCGGCGGCCAGGATGGAGCACGCCCCCGCCGCCGCGAAGGACCACCCGCCAAACCGCTGGCACTTCCGCCAGACCGTTCCGTTTTTCATGCTCCAGGGGGTGCGCAGGCCCACGGGACCCGGCTCCTTCAGCTTGGGCATCCAGTTGCCCAGGGCGATGAGCCCCAGGCCGCTCACGCCGCACAGGAGGCGGTGGAGGTCCAGGGGCAGGGCGGCCAGGTTCTCCACCCGCCGGAAACCGGCATACAAAAAGTACGCCGTCATGAAGTCGAACACCGCGAACTGGACGATGCCCGCGGCGGCCATGATCCGCTCCGATATCTCCCCAAATTCCCGGGACACCCGGCAGGTTCCCAGCCACAGCGCCCCGTAGGGCAGCAAAATGCCGGGAAAGATCAGCATCTCGCATTTGCTTCCCCAGCGGTCCACCGCCCCCGACCCGTTATAATGTACCGGAATAGTCTCCGGCAGGAAGGGCAGCGCCGCCAGTACCAGCACCAGCGCCAGCGCCATGGTCAGCGCCATGGCGGCATACAGCCGTTTCAGCCTCATGGTCCCCGCCTCCTCTCAAATCGCTGAGCCACAGAATGGCCTCGTCCAGCACGGTCAGGTCCAGCTCATAAAAGATGAAGTTCTTCTCCCGGGTCTCGTAGATCAGCTCCGCCTCCTTCAGCTTTTTCAGGTGGTAGGACAGGGCCGGAGGCGTCATGCCCACCGCCCGGGCCAGCTCGCCGGAGCTGATCCGCCCCTGCTTCAGCTGATTTAGAATTGTGCGGCGGTTCTCGTCCGCCAGCGCCGCCAAAATCGCCGGAATGCCCATGTGCCACACCTGCTTCAAAATATTTTTAACTATCTGTAGTATACCGCCCGCGCCCACCCGCTGTCAAGAGCTGGTTCAAAAATTTTTGAATTGCCGCGCTTTGACAAAATTTTTCCAGAAGGGGGTTGACAGAGGTGGTCTATCGTGATAGACTGTATGTGTGGTCGATAGCAGTAGACCCAAAAGCCGCCGGACGCGGCCCGCAAGGAGGAACCCATATGGACAATTTGAGACTGGCGGAGGGCGAATACCGCTTCGCCTGCATCGTCTGGGAAAACGAGCCCCTGCCCTCCGGGAAGCTGGTGGAGCTGTCCCTGGAGCAGCTGGGCTGGAAGAAGTCCACCACCTACACCGTGCTGAAAAAGCTGGTGGCCCGGGGGGTGCTGCGCAACGAGAACGCGGTGGTCACCGCCGCCGTTCCCAAGGAGGAGGTGCTCCGGGAGGAGAGCCGCGCGGTGGTGGAGCGGGCCTTCGAGGGCTCCCTGCCCTCCTTCCTGGCCCACTTCATGGGAGGGCGCACCATCTCCGACGCCGAGGCCGACGAGCTGAAGCGCGTCATTGACCGCTACAGAGAGGGGGATCACCGTGATTGACCGCTTGAACGCCCTGTTCCGCGCCTTGTCTCCCCTGTGGGAGATGAGCCTCACCGCCGCCTATGCCGCCGCCGTTGTGGCGGCGCTGCGGCTGATTTTGAAGAAGCGGGCCCCCAGGCAGGTGGCGTGCCTGCTGTGGCTGGTGGTGTTCGCCCGCCTGCTGGTTCCCGCAGCCCTGGAGAGCCCCGTGTCCATCGTCCCCGACGCCCTGCCCCGGCAGGAGCAGACTCTGACGGAGCACACCGCCCCGCCGGACGCCGCGGGCGGGACCGCCTCCGTCCAAAATCCGGCCCAGGGTCAACCCACGGACGGCGCGGCGGTCAATCCCGTGGTCCAGGGCGGCGTCCCTGTGCTCACCGCGCCGGAGGGGACCGCCCCCGCCGTCCCTTCGGCCCCGGAGGTCCCCGCCCCCTTCCCCTGGAGGGCGGCCCTGGCCGGCGTGTGGCTGGCGGGCGCGCTGGCCATGGGCGGCTACGGCCTGCTGTCCTATCTGGGCCTGCGCCGACGCCTGTTCGACGCCATCCGCGCCGTCGACGGCGCCTGGGAGCACCCCAGCGTGGCCTCCCCCTTTATTTTAGGGGTGGTCCGGCCCCGGATCTACCTCCCCACCGGACTGGCGGGCCGGCCCCGGCAGTTCATCCTGTGCCACGAGCGGGCCCACCTGCGCCGTCTGGACCACATCGTCAAGCCGGTGTGCTGGCTGGCCCTGGCCCTCCACTGGTTCAACCCCGCCGTGTGGCTGGCCTTCACCCTCATGAGCCGGGACATCGAGGCCGCCTGCGACGAGGCGGTTCTCCGCCGCCTGGGAACCGGGGTGAAGGCGGACTACTCCGCCACCCTGCTGTCCCTGGCCACCCGGGGCCGGGTGCCCGCCCCCTGCCCCCTGGCCTTCGACGAGGGGGACGCCAAGGGCCGCATCCAGAACGTCCTGCGCTACCGCCGCCCCGCCCTGTGGATCGTGGTGGTCAGCGTAATCATGGCGGTGATGGCGGCGGTGTGCCTGCTCACCGACCCGGTGTCCGCCAAGACGCCGGACGGCGGCCCCGAGCCCAGCGCCAGCCCCTCCGCCCCCGCCTCCCAGCCGCCGGAGGAGCCGGGACTGCCCGATTCCGACGCCTGGATGCTGGAGGTGCTGAGCGGGGAGAGGGCTTTCCTTTCCACCACTCATTCCGATTCCCCCAGTCAGGCGTTTACCGTCAACGACCTGAGAGCGTTTTACTATGGCGATCAGTTCCCGGAGATGAAGGTGACAGTGGGCAGTGTGGCCATTATCGACCTGGACCGGGACGGCGTCAACGAACTGGTGGTCTGGCCCGAGGGCGATGACGAGTATTTATACAGCGCTGTGGGCTACGTAATCCTCCGCCGCCAGGGAGACGCTGTGTACGGCTATAACCCTGTCTACCGCGCCTTCGGCCTGCTGAAATCGGACGGCACCTTTCACTGGAGCAACAGCGCGTTCAATTCCGGCACCGGCCGCGCCCTGTTTACCGAAAACGGCTTTGAAGTCCAGGATATCACTTGGTGCGAAATTCACAGCGAAACCGACGAGCGCTACTTTGTGAACGGCGTAAAGGCCACCAAAGAGGAATTCGAGGCCGCTTGCGCCGCCTGGCAGGAGTTCCCCGAGCCGGTGTGGTACGTCTACCAGGACGGAAACCTCTTCTACGCCCCCATCCGCGTGCCCATCCCCCTGGACGAGGCGGCCCGGTCCGTCCCCGTTCCCGATTTCCTGGACGCCAACCAGCAAAAGCTCTACCGGGAGGCGTACATGATGTATACCCGGCTGTTCGGCTGCTCCAGCGAGAGCGCCGACGACTGGCCGGGGCATCCCCGCAGCTACGGCGGCGTGGCCCCGGTGAGCTACGACGGCGCGGTGTACATCCCCGCCACCGGGCTGTACGCCGACTGGGACGACTTTGAGGAGGCGGCGCTGTCCGTGTTCACCGACCTGTTCTGGCACCTGAAGAACTGGAACGGGGAGAACGCCTCCTATGTCAACATCGGCGGCGTCACCCACTATCTGGACTGGGGCAGGGGCGGGGGCGGCTATAACGAGAACTTCCCCGAGACCTTCCGGCTGGTGGAGCGGACGGAGGACACCATCTCCTTCGTCCTGACGGGCTACTACTCCGAGATGCGCACGCTGCCGGGGGAGACGGACGCCCAGCGGGACGCCCGGGTGGCGGCGGGCTGGGAGTATTCCATCGACTACCCCATGCGCCTGGAGAAAACCGCCCAGGGCTGGCGGTTCGGCGAGTTCCACAACCCCCGCACGGACAACGGCGTCTACCCCTTCTACACCGACGCCGCCCACGTCCCCAACCCGGACGCGCCCGAACGCCCCGCCATCCCCGAACCCACCCCCACCCCGGAGCCCGTGGTCCTGTCCGAGGGGGAGGGGATGCGGCTGCTGGGCACGACGGAGGGCATCCGGCTGGTCTGGGACGAAAACGGGCAGGCGTTCCCCGTGGGGCCGGACGCCCCCTCTCCCAACTACAACCCCTGGCTGGAGGACTTCGACCTGGACGGGCAGCTGGAGGCCCTGTTCCCCGCGGAGGGCTCCTTCCCCTTCACCATCTATGACTTTGTGGGCAACGCATTGCTGGGCCACCCCCTCGACATCGACCTGGACCAGGTCTACGACTCCATCAGTAGAAACGCCGTGGCGGCCTACAACCCGGACACCCGGGGCCTCACCGTCACCTACCTCTGGGACGGCGCCTATACCTCCAGCTCCACCACCCTGCCCGAGGACTTCTTCGCGGGCTGCGAGGAGCTGGCGGACGGACGGCCGCTGTACGCCGCCGTCCGGCGGGGCAGCGTCAACGGGATGGCGGTGGAGCCCACCCTCTGGTACCGGGCCCAGGTTCTGCTGACGGACGGCAATGCAACCAGCCCCGTCGTGGGCACGATGTTCTTCACCGTGCGCTACAGCGACAGCGGCTTCGCGCTGGACCCCCCGGGAGAGATCGAATGGCTCCCCGACTATGTGCCCTGACGCGCAAAACAGCCGCCCCGCCTGGAATTCCGGGCGGGGCGGCTTGTCTTTTTTCCGCCCTCCTGGTATACTTCTCCCGAGAGGGGGAATCCGGCCATGAAATTCGTCATGTCCTACAGCTGCGGCAAGGACAGCACCCTGGCCCTGCACCGCATGATTCAGGCGGGCCACGCCCCGGTGTGCCTGCTGGTGATGGTCAACCGGGCCCAGGCGCGCTCCTATTTTCACGGGGCGGACCCGGATATGCTCCGCCGGTATGAGAATGCCCTGGGCCTGCCCATGATTCAGTGCCCGTCGGACGGGGCGGACTACCACGCCGCACTGGAGGCGGGGCTGGTCAAAGCCAGGGCGCTGGGCGCGGAGGGGGCCGCCTTCGGCGACATCGACCTGGAGGCCAACCGGGCCTGGGAGGAGGACCGCTGCCGGAACACCGGGCTGGTTCCCTTCTTTCCCCTGTGGCAGAGGGGCAGGGAGGGGTGTGTGGAGGAGCTGCTCCGGCTGGGCTACCGCTGCCTCATCAAGAGCGTAAACAACACCCTGCTCCCCGAGAGTCTGCTGGGCCGGTATCTGGACCGGGAGGCGGTGGAGATCCTCCGGAACGCCGGTGCGGACGTGTGCGGGGAGAACGGGGAGTACCACACCCTGGCGGCGGACGGGCCGGTGTTCCGGGCCCCCCTGGAATTCCGCGCCGGGGAAATTCTGCGGTTCGGCGAGTACTCCGCCATTGATATTCTGTGAAAAGGCGGATACCGGCCCGTTTTCAGCCCATATTCAGCTCAGAAGGCGGGGACAGGCAAGGTGGAATCTCTCAAATCAGAACATGATAAGAAACCATCCCGGAAATCCACGGATTTCCGGGATGGTTAAACAACTCAAGCCAAAAATCAGCGCTTGCTGAACTGAGGCGCGCGGCGGGCGGCCTTGAGGCCGTACTTTTTGCGCTCCTTCATGCGCGGATCGCGGGTGAGGAACCCGGCGGCCTTCAGCGCGGGGCGGAACTCGGGGTCCATCTCCAGCAGGGCCCGGGCGATGCCGTGCCGCAGGGCGCCGGCCTGACCGGACACGCCGCCGCCGGCCACGGTGGCGGTGATGTCCACCTTGCCCACAGTGCTGGTGGTGTTCAGCGGCTGGCGGACCACCATCTTCAGGGTCTCCAGGCCGAAATACTCCTCAATGTCCCGGCCGTTGATGGTGATGGCGCCGGAGCCGTTGGGGAACAGATGCACACGGGCCACGGAGGACTTCCGGCGACCGGTGCCGTAGTGATAAGGCTTCTTGCTCTTGTACATGATCCGTTACCTCCTTATTCCACGGTCCAGGTCTCGGGCTTCTGGGCGGCGTGGGGATGCTCCGCGCCGCGGTAGACCTTCAGCCGGGTGAGAGAGTCCTTGGTGACGATATTCCGGGGCAGCATTCCCCGCACGGCCAGCCGCACGGCCAGCTCGGGCTTTTGCTGCATCAGCAGGCGGTACTTGGTCTCCTTCAGGCCGCCCACCCAGCCGGAGTGGGTGCGGTAGTACTTCTGCTCCAGCTTCTTGCCGGTGAGCACCGCCTTCTCGGCGTTGACCACGATGACGAAATCGCCGCAGTCGGCGTGGGGGGTGTACTCGGGCTTATGCTTGCCCCGCAGGATGGTGGCGGCGGCGACGGCGGTCTTGCCCAGCGGCTTGCCGGCGGCGTCCAGCACGTACCACTTGCGCTGAATGTTGGCCTTGTTTGCCATAAAGGTGGACATTCTGGTTTCCTCCATTTATCTCAAATTTGTATGAAGCATGGGAATGCCTCCCCTTTACAGCGGGAAGCATGGTGTATTATAATGCGGAAAAGCGGCCATGTCAACGGGAAACTCGATTTTTTCTAAAATATTTTTGATATGCTCGATTAAACTCGCTTAATTGCCGTTAAACGAACGAATACTCGTTTTGATATTTTGGTTTTGAAAGGGGGCGGCGGCAATGCGGCTGATCCTGTCTCATATGCGCCGGTGCGTGGAGGACTACGGGATGATTTCGGCGGGAGATAAAATTGCCGTGGGAGTGTCCGGCGGGAAGGACTCGCTGGCGCTTCTGTACGCCATGGCGAAGCTGCGGGAGTTTTACCCGCTGCCCTTCCAGCTCCACGCCGTCACGGTGCACCCCGGGGCGGAGGGGATGGATTTCTCCCCGGTGGCGGCGCTTTGCGGGGAGCTGGGGGTGGAGTACCACCTGGTCCAAACGGAGATTTTTCGCATTATCTTTGATGTGCGCCGGGAGAAAAACCCCTGCTCCATGTGCGCGAAAATGCGGCGGGGCGCCATGCACAACGCCCTGAAGGAGCTGGGCATCTCCAAGGTGGCCCTGGGCCACCACTTTGACGACGCGGTGGAGACCTTCTTCCTCTCCCTGTTCTACGAGGGGCGGCTGTCCTGCTTCCAGCCGGTGACCTACCTGGACCGCACGGGCATCACCCAGATCCGCCCCCTGTTGTACTGCGGGGAGGGCGTTCTGCGCAACGCCGCCGCCCGGTATCATCTGCCCGTGGTCCCCAACCCCTGCCCCGCCGACGGGAACACCCGGCGGCAGGAGGTGAAGGAGCTGGTGGCCCGCCTGTCCCGGGACTACCCCAAGCTGAAGGATTACGTGTTCGGGGCCATGCAGCGCCTGCCTCTGCCCCAGTGGGGGCCGCTGGAGCACGGCATCAAGCGGTACGGGGCCGATTACCGGGAGGACGGGTGAAAAGGAGGCCCCCGGCGTACGCCGGGGGCCTCCTGTATCAGGGCCTTTTACGGTTTTTCATGGGCCGCTTCCCGCCCATGGCCAGCAGGCCGCCCGCCGCCAGGAGCGCCCCCGCCGCGATGACGGCGATGGTGACGCCGAAAATCAGGGGCATGGGTCCGTCCTGCGCATAGTCCAGGGCGTTGGTGCGCCAGCTTTGGTGCACCTGCGCGTCGGCGAACTGGATCGCGATCAGGGAAAACAGCTCCGCCACCAGAAGCGCCACCCCTGCCAGGACGGTGATCCACCCGGCGGTGAAGCACCGCTTGGCGGCGTTGCGCCTCACGCAGTCCTCCAGGCTGGCGCTCCCCGCTTTTTCCCGCGCCGGGGCCTCCCGGCCAAGCAGGGCGTCTGCGGACACCCCCAGCGCCCCGCACAGCCGGGCCAGCGTCTCAACATCCGGCGCGGCCTGATCCGTCTCCCACTTGGACACCGCCTGACGGGACATTCCCACCAGGTCCCCCAGCTGCTCCTGGGACAGCCCCGCGGCCTTTCTCACCTGATGCAGCCTTCCTCCAAACGTCATGATACCGGCCTCCTTTCTGTGTCATTTTACCGCGAACGGCGGTGGCGGTCCACCAGCTTTTCCTGGAAATACCGCCACCGGCGGTGGCGGCCGTCCAGAACGCGCAAAAAAGGCGGCGCGGGATCTCTGGCATCCCGCGCCGCGCTCAGCCGCGCCCGGTCAATCTCCCGCCAGCTCCTCCATGCGCTCGATGGGGAAGGGCGGGAAGGCCACAGGCCGCATGGCGATGGACAACAGCTTCCTGGGATTGTCGTCCGCCGCCACCCGGTTGGACGACAGCGCGCCGCACCGGCGGCAGCGGTGGATTACCGCCCACTCGCCGCCCTTGCGCACCCACACCGCGATGGGCTCCATGACGCCGCCGCAGTCAGAGGCCCGGTCGCCGGGCTCCACGTCTACGTGAAGGCTGGAAAGACAGTTGGGGCAGTGGTTGCGGTGGGCGCTCCCCGCCCCCTGGGGACCCGCCAGCCATCCGCAGGTCCGGCAGGTGAAGGCGTCATGGCATGGGTGCGTTTTGTAATAGCCTTTTTCGTACTGCTTTCGCTTGTTTTCTCGATTCAAGGGATTGTTCCTCCTAAAAGTCATTTGTCATGTCCTTTTGGGAGGTTTGATCGGGTGAAATGTGACGCAAACCTCCCGGTCAGCGCACAGTCACCGTCGTATAATGCAGCTTCTTCATAAAACACATCTCCTTATAATTTGATTCTATTTTCCACGCTTTACAGCGACAGGATGAATTGCAAGGCCGTGCGCGGGGTCTGGGCCCCGTGGAACCGCTCCCAGGCCACGGCCTGCCGGTGGAGCTCCTCCCGGTCCAGCGTCACCCCATTCCGGTCCGCCAGCATGTCCACCAGGGCCAGGAACTCGGTTTTGTTCAGTCCCTGGAACAGCACCCGGACGCCGAAACGGTCGGCCAGGGAGGTCTTTTCCCGGATGGTCTCGGAGCGGTCCATCTCGTCCCCCGCCCGCTCGGAGATGGTCTGGCGCACCAGGTGGCGGCGGTTGGAGGTGGCGTAGACGGCCACGTTCTGGGGCCGGCGCTCCACGCCCCCCTCCAGAATGGTCTTAAGTACGGAGTACGTCGGGTCGTCCCGGTCGAAGGTGAGGTCGTCGATGAACACGATGAACTTCTGCCGCCGCCCGTCCAGCTCCCGGATGAGGGCGGGCAGGCCGCTCAGGTTCTCCTTGTCCGCCTCGATGAGCCGCAGCTCCCCCATGCCCGGAAGGGTGAGCAGGTGCTTCACCGTGGCCGACTTGCCGGCGCCGCTCTCCCCATAGAGAAGGACGTTGTTCACGTACCTCCCCTCCACCAGGGCCCGGGTGTTGCGCTCCACCTCCGCCCGCTGCTCCTCATAGCCCAGCAGCTGCTCCGAGGAGGGACAGTCCGGGTGTTCCACGGGGATGAGCGTCCCGTTCTCCCACACGAAGGCCCGGTGGCGGGCGAACCGCCCCGCGCCCTCCGCCCGGTAGGCGGCGGTGAGCTGGTCGAAGGAGAAGGGCACCCCCCGCTGCCACCGGGGCAGGGAGGTGAGCACCCCCTGATAGCCGCTGTCCAGCAGGCGGGACAGGTGGGCCAGCCATTTGTCGCAGTCCACGCTGGCCAGCAGCTCAAAGGCGGACACGTCCAGCCTGGCGGCCTGCTCCAGGGCCGGGTCCAGCCCGCCCCGCCCCGCCAGCAGGGGGTAGGGCCCCTCCGACCACCGCAGGGCGTCCCCCAGCCAGTGGCCCAGCCCCGGCCGGCCCTCCACCCGAAGGCGGTAAAACAGGTCGGTGTACGCCTCCAGCCCGCCCAGGCCGTCCCCGTGGGCGGCGCTGGTGAGCAGCCGCAGGGCCGCCTCCATCACCGGCCTGTCCAGGATGTCCTTGTAGGCCGTCACCCCCCGCAGGGCGGCGAGCACGCCGTTGATATTCATGGAAATCACCTCTTCCGGAGATATTATAGAGGATTCCGCCCCAAATAGCAATCCCTCAATTCCCCGGGAAAATCTGACTTTCACCTTTCTATTTCCGGCGGGGTGTGGTAAAATAGGGAAGCTGACAAAAAAATGATATGCCGGGAGGTATCTGACCATGGAGTTGATGGAAACGACGCTGGCCAGCCAGCAGGTGTTCGACGGACGGCTGCTGAAGGTCTACCGGGACGAGATCGCGCTGAGCGGCGGGGGGACCTCCGTCCGGGAGTTCGTCCACCACCCCGGCGGGGCGGCGGTGGCGGCCCTGGACGGGGAGGGAAACGTCTATCTGGAGCGGCAGTTCCGCTACCCCTACCACAAGGTGGTCACCGAGATCCCCGCGGGCAAGCTGGAGCCGGGGGAGGACCCCTTCGACGCCATCCGCCGGGAGCTGAAGGAGGAGATCGGCGCGGAGGCGGGCCGGTGGGACCCCCTGGGCTACATCATGCCCAGCGTGGGGTACACCGACGAGATGCTCTACCTGTACCTGGCCCGCGAGCTCACCTTCGGGGCGCGGCACCTGGACCAGGACGAGTACCTGGAGCCCTTCAAGCTGCCCTTCGCGGAGGCCCTGGCCCAGGCGGCGGACGGGCGGATCAACGACGCCAAGACGGTGGCCGCCCTGTTCCGGGCGGACAAGCTGATGCGGGAGGAAGCCGATGGGTAAGAAAATCCTGGTGGTGGAGGACGAGCGCAACATCGTGGACATCCTCACCTTCAACCTCCGGCGGGAGGGCTATGACACCCTGGAGGCCCTGGACGGGGCGGCGGGGCTGCGGCTGGCCCTGGAGCAGGACCCGGACCTGATCCTGCTGGACCTGATGCTGCCCAAGATGGACGGCTTCCAGGTGTGCCGCACCCTGCGGGAGCAGGGTCGGGCCACCCCCATCATCATGCTCACCGCCCGGGAGGAGGAGACGGACAAGGTGCTGGGGCTGGAGCTGGGGGCGGACGACTATATCACCAAGCCCTTCTCCATGCGGGAGCTGCTTGCACGGGTGAAGAGCAACATCCGCCGGACGGAGATGCTCTACCGTGCCGCCCCCCAGAGCGCCGCCAACCGGCTGGAGCTGGGCCGGGTCCAGGTGGACCTGGACGCCATGCTGGTGTACAAGGACGGGGAGGCCCTGGACCTGACCCAGCGGGAGTACGAGCTGGTGAAGACGCTGGCCTCCAGCCGGGGGCAGGCGGTGAGCCGGGAGTCGCTGATGGAGCAGGTGTGGAATTACGAGGGCTACGTGGGCGACGTGCGGGCGGTGGACGTGGCCATCCGCCGCCTGCGGGAGAAGCTGGAGGACGACCCCGCCGAGCCCCGCTTTATCGTCACCCGCCGGGGGTTAGGCTACGCGTTCGGCAGAAGCGCTGAGCCGTCGTGAGCAGCGCGGATGGACTGGAGCGAGGGTGAGCGCAGGGCCGCAGAGCGGCCCGGAGACCAGCCCGAGTGGTCGGGAAGCCGCGCGTCGCGAACAGGCGAAGCGTGACAACACAGGGGGGAGGCTAATCCATGCGCCGCAGCCTGCATATCAAGCTGGTGCTCATCATGGTGCTGCTCATCGTGTCGCTGATGGTGGTGGTGGGCGCGTTTCTGATGAACTCGGTCACCGGATACTATATCAACGAGTTTTATGAACAGATCGCCGGCGCCTTCGGCCGGGAAAACGTGGACTTTATCCGGGACCTCCAGACCGCCACCCCGGAGGAGGAGGACGGCGGCGCCATGGTGGAGGAGGTGCTGTCCGCCTACGCCGGCGCCCTGGGGGTGGACCGGCGGGACCGGAATTTCTTTGTGCTGGACGGGACCACCGGGCGCTGCCTGGGCGGCTCGGCCCCGGAGCCGGAGGGGGGCGTGGCCGTCACCCCCAACATCTCCAAGGCCCTGCTTGGGGAGCCGGGCTTCGATAGCAGCGTCACCGCCGACTATATGGACGCCGCCATCCCCATCACCCGGGGCGGGCAGCCCTATATCGTCTATATCCTGGACAACCGGGAGACCGCCCGGAGCCTCAACGCCGAGATGTTCTCCCTGATTGTGGAGGCGCTGGGGCTGGGCCTCATCATCTCGGTGCTTCTGTCCTTTCTTCTGGCCAAAACCATGGTCAACCCCCTCCAGCGCCTCACCGGCGGCATCGAGGAGGTGGCCCGGGGGGACTTCTCCCGGAAGCTGGAGGTGACCTCCAGCGACGAGATCGGCCAGCTCACCGAGAGCTTCAACGCCATGGCGGGCCAGCTGGAGACCAACATCGCCGAGCTGGAGAAGGCGGAGCAGCAGCGCAAGGACTTTGTGGCCAACGTGTCCCACGAGCTGCGCACCCCCCTGACCAACATCAAGAGCTATGCCGAGACTCTGGCCGGCGGGGTGGGGGAGCTGCCCCCGGAGATGGAGAGCCGGTTTCTCGGGGTGATCCTCAACGAGTCCGACCGTATGGCCCACATTCTCCAGGACCTGCTCACCCTGTCCCGGTTCGACTCCGGGCGCAGCGAGCTCCGGCTCACCTGGTTCCCCTTTGCCAAGGCGGTGGACGACACCTATCAGGCGGTGCTCATGGACGCCCAGAACCACGCCCACACCGTGGAGCTGCGCCTGCCGGACGGCCTGCCGGAGGTGCGGGCGGACCGGGAGCGGATCATGCAGGTGATGATGAACATCGTGTCCAACGCCATCAAATACACCCCCGACGGGGGGCGCATCGTCCTGTCCGCCGGGCAGGGGGGAGAGAAGGTGTGGATGGAGGTGGACGACAACGGCATCGGCATCCCCAAGGGGGACCGGGACCGCATTTTCGAGCGGTTCTACCGGGTGGACAAGGCCCGCTCCCGCCAGTCGGGCGGCACGGGGCTGGGGCTGTCCATCGCCCAGGAGATCATGCTCCGCCACGAGGGCTGCCTCTATCTGGTGGACAAGGAGGAGCCCGGCCTGACCATCCGCATGGAGCTGCCCGTCTGGGGCCCCGGGGAGGAGGGCGGACATGAGGGATAAGCGCCGCTGGGTGGAGCTGGGGAAGGATGTCCTCATCCTTCTGCTCACCCTGTCCGCCGTCTGCCTGCTGTCCATGACGCCGCTGGTGCGGGACAGCGGCATGCTGGAGCTGCTGGCCCCCAGGGAGAGCCCCGGAGCGGGCTCCGCCTCGGGGGGGGGCGCGGCGGCCATGCTGCCCGCCCGGCTGGCCATCACCGGGGAGGAGGGACGCTTCGGCGTACAGTACGACGAGGCCGGTCTGGAGGAGCAGTTTCCCCCCCTGGGGGCCCTGTTGGGGGACGCGCTGGCCTCCGCGGGACGGCCCCAGCCCCTGGAGGAGTCCCGCTGGCGGCGGCTGCTGGGGGGCAGGGGAATCTATTTCGACTTCTTGGGGGACGTGCCCCTGTCCGCCCTGGAGCGCTGGCTTCAGGGGACGGGAGAGGGGGCGCTGGACGGGTCCGCCCGGCGGGTGCTGCTGTGCGCCGGAGAGGGGGATCAGGTCCTCCTTTGCTGGCAGGAGGCGGACGGCGGGGCGTTTTTTTCCAGCGCCACCGCCCTGACCCAGACCCTCCACCTGGACCCGGTGGCGGAGGGAGCCGCCCCCAACGGGGCCTATTTCGCCTTTGAAAGTCCGGCGCTGGCGGACCGGCTGTCCCCCTACACCCTGGTCACCGAGGGAGAGGAGGCGGGGGAGCGGTATGCCGCCTCCCTCCCCCTGACGGGAGAGGGATACGCGGCGGTGCTGGAGGCGCTGGCCTTCAGCGGCCGGGACCACGCCCCGGTGACCGGCGGAGAGGTGTATCCCGACGGGGCAGACCGCCTGGTGGTGTACGACAACGGAACAGTGTCCTACCGGGCGGCCCAGGGGGAGAAATACCCCGTGGGGCCGGGGCTGGCCGGCGGGGTGGACGGCGCCCGGACGCTGGCGGAGGGCACGCTGGGGGCGCTGTGCGGCGAGGCCCGGCTCTACCTCATGTCCGCCAGGGAGATGGAAAACGGGCTGCGGGTCCGCTTCGGCTACCTGCTGGAGGGCAGCGCCGTCTATCTGGGCAGCGAGGGCTGGGCGGCGGAGTTCTGGGTGCGGGACGGCTATATTGTCCAGTTCACCCTGCGCTTCCGCAGCTACGCGGCCACCGGGGAGCGGGCGCTGCTGCTGCCCATCGACAAGGCGGCGGCCATGCTCCCCGACTACACCTCGGAGCGGCGGGAGCTGGTGCTCCAGTACCGGGACGGAGGGGGGCAGGAGGTGCTCCCCAACTGGGTGGCGGTGTGAAAGGAGCCGGACGCGTATGGAATGGCCGAAGCTGAAAAACCTCATCCTCCTCCTGCTGCTGCTGGTCAACGGCTTCCTGCTGGTGCTGGTGGGCGCCCGCTGGGAGGAGTCGGCCCGCTATGAGCGGGCGGCGCTGGAGCGGACGGTGGAGGTGCTGGCCCGGGGAGGCGTGGCGGTGGAGCCGGACGGCCTGGAGGACGGGGCGGGGCTGGCCCCCGTTTCCCTGGAGCGGAACCTGGACCGGGAGCTCCGAATGGCCCAGGCCCTGCTGGGGCCGGGGACTGTCCGGGCGGAAAATCAAGGGGGCGGGCTGTACCTGTATCAGTTCGGCGGGGGCGAGCTGAGCGTCCGGCCGGGGGGCGAGCTGTCCGCCGCCCTGCCCGAGGCCTCCGGCCAGCCGGCCGGCGGCAGCCTGGAGCGCCACGCCGCCGGCCTGCTGAAACAGGCGGGCGTCGACGCGGAGCAGACCGGCGTAACCGAGGAGGGCGAATGGACCCGGATTCGCTTCCGGCAGCTGTGGAGCGGAGCTCCCGTGTTCTCCTGCGAGGTGGAGTTTGCATACTGCGGTGAAATGCTCCGCTCTGTCCAGGGCACGCTGCTCACCGCCCAGACGGGGCCGGCGGAGGCGGGGGAGATCCTGACCCTGCCCACGGCGCTGATGCGCTTTTCCGAGGAGATCGCCGCCTCGGGGGACGTGTGCGCCAGCCTGCGCTCCATGGAGGCGGGCTACCGGGCGGCGGCGCCGTCCCTGTCCGGCGGGACGCGGCTGGCGCCGGTGTGGCTGGTGACCACCGACACGGCCAGGTATTACCTGGACTGCGTCACGGGGGCCCTCACGCGGCTGAATGAATGAGCGCGGGGAGCCCCGCGGGAAAAGAATGTCTGACAAGCCCCCCTTCATAAGATGGACGAGAACGCATCTTTATGAAGGGGGGCGAGCCTTTGTCCACAATTCTGGCCGGGACCCTGCTGCTCACCGCCACCGGCCTGTTTTCCCAGGCGGTGGGGTTTTTGTACCGCATGGCCCTGTCCCGGCTCATCGGGGCGGAGACCATGGGGCTGTACCAGCTGCTGATGCCTGTGTACTCCGTGCTCATGTCGCTGACCGCCGTGGGGCTGACGGTGGCGGTGTCCACCCTGTCCGCCCGCTGCCACGCCCTGGGGGACGGCGGCACGGTGCGGCTGGTGCTGCGCCGGGGGCTGCGCCTCTTTTTGTGCGCCGCCGTCCCGCTGGGGCTGGTGGTGATGGCCTTGTCCGACCCCATTTCCGTCTACCTGCTGGGGGACGCCCGGACCCGGCTGGGGGTGGTGCTGCTGGCCCCCTGCGTGCTGCTCACCGGGGTGGAGAATCTCCACAAGCACTGCTTTTACGGCATCGGGCGGGTGCGCCCCCCCGCCGCCGTGGAGACCGCCGAGCAGCTCATCCGGGCGGGGGCGGTGCTGGGCCTGCTGCTGGCCCTGCTGCCCCGGTCCGCCGAGGAGACGGTGGGGATCATCGTGCTGGGCATGGTGCTGTGCGAGGTGTTCTCCGCCTGCGCCCTCACCCTGCTGTTCCGGCGGTATTGGCGGCGCTTTCCCCCGGGAGAGCCGGGGGAGGACGTCGGCGCCCGGCGGCTGCTGGGCGTCGCCCTGCCGGTGGGGGCCACCTCCCTGCTGGGCACCCTGCTGGGGTCGGCCAACGCGGTGCTCATTCCGGCGAAGCTGGTGGAGGGGGGTATGGCCCTGTCCGAGGCCATGGCGGAGTTCGGGGTGCTCAGCGGCATGACCCTGCCCCTGCTGGCCCTGCCCACCGGGTTCATCGGCGCGCTGTGCCTGGTGATGGTGCCCGACCTGTCCCGGCGCACTGCCCAGGGGGACCGGCGGGCGGCGGCGGGCTTTCTGGACCGCGTGATGTCCGCCACCTCGCTGCTCATGGCGCCGTCCATGGCGCTGCTCACCGTTATCGGCCCCGCGGCGGGCCGGACGCTGTTCCGGGACCCCCGGGTGGGGGAGCTGATGCTCCCCCTGGCGGCGGGCACCCTGCTGGGGTGCTGGCAGTCGGTGCTGTCCGGGGCGCTGAACGGCCTGGGCCTTCAGGGCAAGGCCGCCCGCAACGCCATCCTCAGCGACGTGGTGCAGCTGGCCTTCACCTTTTTTGCCGTGGCCCGGTTTGGGCTGGCCGGATTTGCCGCGGGATACGCGGCCTCCGGCCTGGCGGGCATGGCGCTGAATCTGGCCTCGGTGCTCCGGGCGGCGCAGCTGCGGCCCCGGCTGTTTGAGTGGTTTGTTCGGCCGCTTCTGGCGTCGGTTCTCATGGGGCTCTGGTGCAACCTGCTGTTCCGGGTGATGCTGGGGGCGGGGTGCGGCCAGGGCTGGTCGGCGCTGGCCTGCGCGGCGCTGGGGCTGGCGGTGTACGCCGCCGCCCTGCTGGCCCAGGGCCTTACGTTTTCCCCAAAGAAAAAGTAAGCGAAGGGAGCGCCCGGACGGCTGCGGTGGGCGCTGCTTGATGAGAACGGATCAAAAGGAGAGGATGCCATGAGACCGAGCATTTTGGTTTCCACCGGCGGAGGGAACGCCGCCAACTATCTTGCCGCCATAGAGGCGGCCGGAGGGATGGGGACCGCCCGGTATCTCCCCGCCCCAGACCTGTCCCATGACGGCCTGCTTCTGGCGGGCGGGGAGGACGTGGACCCCGCTCTGTTCGGGGAGAAAAACCGGGGCTCCCGGGGCGTTGACCGGGACAGGGACAGGGCGGAGCTGGCCCTGCTGGACGCCTTCTGCGGGGCGGGAAAGCCCGTTTTCGCCGTCTGCCGGGGTCACCAGGTGGTCAACGTGTGGCTGGGAGGGGGCCTCGTCCAGGACCTGGGGCCGGAGCTGGTCCCCTTCCATCAGCGGAGGGAGGGGGACCGGCTGCACCTGATCCGGGCGGAAAAGGGAACCCTCCTCCACCGGCTGTACGGCCCGGTGTTCCCGGTGAACAGCCGCCACCACCAGGCCCTGGGGAAGCTGGGACGGGGCCTGCGGGCCTCGGCCTGGGCGGAGGACGGGGTGGTGGAGGGGGTGGAGCACGAGGACCTGCCCATCCTCTCCGTCCAGTTCCACCCGGAGCGGATGACCGGGCCGGACACCGTGGACGGCGGGGCTCTGTTCCGGGTGTTTCTGGGGTTGTGCGAGTGAGCGGGATTTGACGACATCCCTTTATTAGCACTCTCTTGCCGAGAGTGCTAATTGTTTACATGGAGTTCATGATTTTTGGGTCATGCGGGGTATACTACAAGGTGAAATTACAGATTGAAGCGCGGAGCCGCCGTGAGCGGCGCGGATGGACTGAAGCGAGGGGCGGTGCTTGCCGGTGGCAAGCGTTCACCGCCGGCCGAGCCGAAGGCGAGACTCAAAGGCCCAGGGCCCGTAAAATGGGACCGGGTTTTGCCCGAGCCGGAAGGAAGCCGCGCCACGAACAGGCATAGCGTGATGACAGCCCGCGCTTCCTGAAAAGGAGTGAACGCTTTTATGAACATGAACCAATTTACCCAGAAATCCCTGGAGGCCATCCAGAGCGCCCAGGCCCTGGCCGCCCAGTACGGCAATCAGCAGATCGAGCAGGCCCACCTGCTCCTGGCCCTGGCGGACCAGGAGGGGGGCTTCATCCCCCAGCTGCTCACCCACATGGGGCTCACCCTGGAGTCCTTCCGGGCGGCGGTGCGCCATGAGGTGGAGCTTCTGCCCAAGGTGTCCGGCTCCGGCCGGGAGGCGGACAAGGTGTATGTGGCCCCCGGCGTGGACAAGGCGCTCAACCAGGCCCTGGCGGCCGCCGGGAGCATGAAAGATGAGTTTGTCTCGGTGGAGCACATCCTCCTGGCCCTCATCGACACGGCGGAGGGCGGCATAAAGGAGCTCTTCCGCGCCTACAATGTGGACAAGGAGAAGGTCATGCAGGCGCTGGCGGCGCTGCGGGGCAGCCAGCGGGTGACCTCGGACAATCCGGAGGGCACCTATGAGGCGCTGAAAAAGTACGGCTCCGACCTGGTGGAGCGGGCCCGCCAGAACAAGCTGGACCCGGTGATCGGCCGGGACGACGAGATCCGCAACGTGATCCGCATTCTGAGCCGGAAGAGCAAGAACAACCCCGTCCTCATCGGCGAGCCCGGCGTGGGCAAGACCGCCATCGCCGAGGGGCTGGCCCAGCGGATCGTCAAGGGGGACGTGCCCGCGGGGCTGAAGGACAAGACTATTTTCGCCCTGGATATGGGCTCGCTCATCGCCGGGGCCAAGTACCGGGGGGAGTTTGAGGAGCGGCTGAAGGCCGTGCTCAACGAGGTGAAGCAGTCGGAGGGCCGGATTCTCCTGTTCATCGACGAGCTGCACACCATCGTGGGCGCGGGCAAGACCGAGGGAGCCATGGACGCGGGCAATCTGCTCAAGCCCATGCTGGCCCGGGGGGAGCTCCACTGCATCGGGGCCACCACCCTCAACGAATACCGGCAGTATATCGAGAAGGACGCCGCCCTGGAGCGGCGGTTCCAGCCCGTCATGGTGTCCGAGCCCACTGTGGAGGACGCGGTGGCGATTCTGCGGGGCCTCAAAGAGCGCTATGAGGTGTTCCACGGGGTGAAGATCACCGACGGGGCCATCGTGGCGGCGGCGACGCTCTCCAACCGCTATATCACCGACCGCTTTCTGCCTGACAAGGCCATCGACCTCATCGACGAGGCCTGCGCCCTGATCCGCACCGAGATGGACTCCATGCCCACCGAGCTGGACGTGATCTCCCGGAGGATCATCCAGTGCGAGATCGAGGAGGCGGCGCTGAAAAAGGAGGACGACCCCCTCTCCCAGTCCCGCTTAGCCGATATTCAGAAGGAGCTGGCGGAGCTGCGGGATGAATTTAATGCGGGCAAGGCCAAGTGGGAGAACGAGAAGAACGCCATCGGGAAGGTCCAGAAGCTGCGGGAGGACCTGGAGGCTGCCAACGCCCAGCTGGAGAAGGCCCAGCGTGAGTACGACCTGGAGAAGGCCGCCCAATTGCAGTACGGGACCATCCCCGAGCTCAAAAAACAGCTGGAGGAGCAGGAGGGCTATGCCGCCCAGTCCAAGGAGGACAACCTGCTCCGGGACAAGGTCACCGAGGAGGAGATCGCCCGGAT
Organism: uncultured bacterium; assembly: GCA_947383145.1. Lineage (GTDB taxonomy): Bacteria > Bacillota > Clostridia > Oscillospirales > Oscillospiraceae > Enterenecus. Next base: position 102,501 of record CANDCH010000002.1, on the reverse strand, counting down.
TGTGGAGCGGTGGACGGGCATCCCGGTGTCCAAGCTGATGGAGGGGGAGCGGGAGAAGCTCCTGCACCTGGAGGACATCCTGCATAAACGGGTGGTGGGCCAGGAGGAGGCCGTCCGGCTGGTGAGCGAGGCCATTTTGCGCAGCCGCGCCGGCATCGCCGACCCGGATAAGCCCATCGGCTCCTTCCTGTTCCTGGGCCCCACCGGCGTGGGCAAGACCGAGCTGGCCAAGACCCTCAGCGAGGCCCTGTTTGACAGCGAGAAGAACCTGGTGCGCATCGACATGAGCGAGTATATGGAGAAGTTCTCCGTCTCCCGGCTCATCGGGGCCCCTCCGGGGTACGTGGGCTATGAGGAGGGGGGCCAGCTCACCGAGGCCGTGCGCCGCCATCCCTACAGCGTGATTCTGTTCGACGAGGTGGAGAAGGCCCACCCGGACGTGTTCAACGTATTACTCCAGGTTTTGGACGACGGGCGTATTACCGACAGTCAAGGCCGGACGGTGGACTTCAAGAACACCGTCATCATCCTCACCTCCAACCTGGGCAGCCAGTACCTGCTGGACGGCATAGGCCCGGACGGGGAGGTGTCCGGCGAGGCCCGCGCCCAGGTGGACGAGCTGCTCAAGCGCTCCTTCCGGCCGGAGTTCCTCAACCGGCTGGACGAGATCGTGTTCTACAAGCCGCTGACCCGGGAAAACATCTGCCGCATCATCGACCTGCTGCTGGCGGGGCTGAACCGCCGCCTGGAGGACAAGCGGCTGAAGGTGGAGCTGACGGACGCCGCCAAGGACCTGATTCTGGACGCCGCCTACGACCCCATGTACGGGGCGCGGCCCCTGCGCCGGTATCTCCAGCACACGGTGGAGAACCTGGTGGGCCGCAGGATTGTGGCCGGTCAGGCCGCGCCGGACAGCGTCCTCACCGTGGACGCGGTGAACGGAGCGCTGTCCATCCTGTAAGATGTAAAGGAAAATCCCCGCCCGGCGTTTGCTGGGCGGGGATTTTCTGGCTTAGCGTTCGGGCAGGTATCCGGCGGGGTCCACGGCCTGCTGGTCCTTGAGCAGGGCGTAGTGCAGGTGGGGCGGACGGCCGCTCTCGGCGGCGGCGGTCTCCCCCACGGATCCGATGACGGCGCCGGTGGTCACGCTGTCCCCCACCTTGACGGTGGGCACGGAGGCCAGGTTGGCGTACCGGCTCACCAGGCCCTGGCCGTGGTCAATCTCCACCACGGTGCCCATCAGGTCGTCCTGGTACAGGGCGGACACCGTGCCGTTGGCGGCGGCCAGCACCTGGGTGCCCAGGGCCGCGGCGATGTCCACGCCGCCGTGGGTGCGCCAGTCGCCCATGGTCTCGTCATAGGCCAGCGCCTCCACCGAGAAGCCGGCGATGACCGTGCCCTTCACCGGCCATGTAAAGACCAGGGGGGCGGGGGCCAGGGAGGGCGCGGGCGCCGCGGAGGGCGCGGGCTTGGCGGAGGGCGCGGGGGCGGCGGAGACGGCGGGGGGCGCGCTGGCCGGGGCAGAGTGAGCCGCCGGGGGGTCGGAAGGCTTGGCGGAGGGCCTCACCGTCGGCCTGGGCGTGGGGGCGGCGGAGGGCTGGGCCGGAATGGCGGCGGTGCCGGAGGCCGGCTGGTCCAGCGCGCTGTCCGGGCCGCCCCGGACCCCCTGCACCAGGTAGTAGCCGGACAGGGCGATGGCGGCCACGCAGATGAGTACCACAAGATAGAAACCCTTTCCCGAGATGAAATCGCCGAGCTTTTCGATCCATGTTCGTTTGCTGTTCATAGTAACACCTCCGGCCCTATTGTGGACGGGGGCGTTACAATTTATACCAGCCGGACCGGGAAAAATCCGGTGGGGATTGTTTTCGACGGGGAAGGTGTGGTATAGTGAACGGGATTGAACGCGGAATCTGCATCTGTCCAGCCGGCGGGCCGCCGCCCGCCGCGCGCACAAACCGGGAGGCGAGCGCATGACGCTGACACGGAACACGCCCCTGACCGACCTGCCGGGGGTGGGCCCCCAGCGGGCCAAAAAGCTGGAAAAGCTGGGCCTGCGCACCCTGGGGGACGCCCTGGAGCACCTGCCCCAGCGGTATGAGGACCGGCGGGAGCGCCATGCCCTCCGGGACGCCCCGGAGGGGCGGCCCTGCTGCGTGGCCGCCATGGTGGCGGAGACGCCCCGGGTGAGCTATGTCCGCCGGGGGCTGTCCCTGGTGAAGGTGAAGGCGGTGGACGGCGCGGACACGGTGTACGTCACCTTTTTCAACCAGGACTATATCCGGGAGGCGGTCCGCCGGGGGGAGAGCTATGTGTTTTACGGCACGGTGGAGCGCCAGGGGAACCTGTTCTACATGACCAACCCCGCCTTCGAGCGGGAGGGGGCGGAGCGGTTCACGGGGCGGATTCTGCCGGTGTACCCCTTGACGGCGGGCATCTCCAACAACCTGCTGGCGGGGATCACCCGAAGGGCGGTGGACGAGTGCCTGGACGGCCTGCCAGAGGCGCTCCCCGCCCAGGTGCGGAAGGAGCACCGGCTGTGCCAGACCCAGTTTGCCCGGAAGAGCATCCACTGGCCCGCCTCCTTTGAGGAGCTGGCCCTGGCCCGGCGGCGGCTGGTGTTTGAGGAGCTGTTTGTGCTCACCTGCGGCCTGGCCCAGCTGAAGGACCGGCGGGGGCAGAGCGCGGGCCGGGTGCTGCCGGGGGCGGCGGAGGACTTCGCCGCCCTGCTGCCCTTCGCCCCCACGGGGGCCCAGCGCAGGGCCATGGAGGACATCGCCGCCGACCTGGGGTCGGGCCGGGCCATGAACCGGCTGGTTCAGGGGGACGTGGGCTCTGGGAAGACGGCGGTGGCGGCCTTCGGAGCCTGGGCGGCGGCGAAAAACGGGGCGCAGTGCGCCCTGATGGCCCCCACCGAGCTGCTGGCGGAGCAGCACGCCCGGACCATGGAGGCCCTGCTGGCCCCCGCCGGGGTGCGGACGGCCCTGCTCACCGGGTCGGTGAAGGGAAAGGAGCGCAAGGCCCTGCTGGCGGCGCTGGCGGCGGGGGAGATCGACCTCGTCGTGGGCACCCACGCCCTGTTCTCCCAGGGGGTGGAGTACCATGACCTGGGGCTGGTGATCGCCGACGAGCAGCACCGGTTCGGCGTGGCCCAGCGGTCCGCCCTGGCGGAAAAGGGCGGAAGCGGGGCGGAGGCCGCCCCGCCCCACATCCTGGTCATGTCCGCCACCCCCATCCCCAGGACCCTGGCCCTCATCATCTACGGCGACCTGGATGTGTCCGTGATCGACGAGCTGCCCCCGGGGCGCACGCCGGTGACCACCCTGCTGGTGGGGGAGGACAAGCGGGCGCGGATGTACGGCTTTGTCCGCAGGCAGGCAGGCGAGGGGCGGCAGGTGTATATTGTGTGCCCCGCGGTGGAGGAGAACGGGGGCGGCGGCTGGGAGGAGACCCCCGGCATGGACCTGAAGGCGGTCACCGCCTACGCCAAGGAGCTCCGGGAGCGGGTGTTTCCCGACCTGCGGGTGGGGCTGGTCCACGGCAGGCTGAAGGCCAGGGACAAGGAGGAGGTCATGACCGCCTTCCACCGGGGGGAGCTGGATGTGCTGGTGTCCACCACCGTCGTCGAGGTGGGGGTGGACGTGCCCAACGCCTCCCTCATGATTATTGAGAACGCGGAGCGGTTCGGGCTGAGCCAGCTCCACCAGCTCCGGGGCCGGGTGGGCCGGGGAGAGCACCAGAGCTGGTGCGTGCTGGTGACGGCCAGCCGCAGCGAGACCGCCCGGGAGCGCCTCAGGGCCCTGTGCGCCACCAACGACGGCTTCCAGATCGCCGAGGAGGACCTGCGGCTCCGGGGCCCCGGCGACTTCTTCGGCAAGCGGCAGCACGGCCTGCCGCAGTTAAAGGTGGCCGATTTCGCCGCCGACCTGGAGCTGCTGAAGGAGGCCCGGGCGGCGGCGGAGGCGCTGGTGGCCGCCGACCCGGACCTGAAAAAGCCCGCCCACCGCCTGCTGAAAAAGCGGGTGCTGCAGCTGTTTGATGAAAACGCGGAGTTATTCAACTGAGAAAGATTACAAACAGGCGGGCAAACCGCCGTGAGGAGAATGCAGATGAAGCGGCTGACCATCGGGATGCTGGCCCATGTGGACTCGGGCAAAACCACCCTGTCCGAGGCCATGCTGTACCGCGCCGGAGAGGTGCGCCGGCTGGGCCGGGTGGACCACGGAGACGCCTTCCTGGACACCGACCGGCAGGAGCGGGAGCGGGGGATCACCATTTTCTCCAAGCAGGCGCGGCTGAGCTGGAAGGGGTGTGATCTGACCCTTCTTGACACCCCCGGCCATGTGGACTTCTCCGCGGAGATGGAGCGGGCGGTGCAGGTGCTGGACTACGCCGTGCTGCTGGTGAGCGGGGCGGACGGGGTGCAGGGCCACACCGAGACCCTGTGGCGGCTGCTGGAGCGCCACCGCGTGCCCACCTTTCTGTTCCTCAACAAAATGGACCAGCCGGGTACGGACCGGAACAGGCTGCTGGCACAGCTGCGCGCCCGGCTGAGCGACGGCTGCGCCGATTTTTCGGGGGACTGGGACCAGGCGCTGGAGCAGGCCGCCCTGTGCGATGAGGAGCTGATGGAGCGGTATCTGGAGGCGGGAACGCTGGACGACGGAGACCTGTCCGCCCTCATCGTGGAGCGGAAGCTGTTCCCCTGCTTCTTCGGCTCGGCGCTGCGGGTGGAGGGGGTGGACGCCCTGCTGGACGGTCTGGACCGCTTCACTCTGGAGCCGGACTGGGGGGCGGAGTTCGCCGCCCGGGTATTTAAGATCAGCCGGGACGGCAGGGGGGAGCGGCTCACCTGGCTGAAGGTCACCGGGGGCGTTTTGAAGGTGCGGGACGCGGTCAGGGGCCCGGACTGGGAGGAGAAGGCCACCCAGCTCCGGCTGTACTCCGGGGCGAAGTTCGTTCCAATCGACGAGGCCCCGGCGGGGACGGTGTGCGCCGTGGCCGGTCTGAGCCGCACCCGGGCGGGCCAGGGCCTGGGGGCGGAGGAGGACTGGGAGGGGCCCCAGCTGGAGCCGGTGTTGTCCTGCCAGGTGCTGCCCCCCGCCGGGGGGGACGTCCACACCCTGCTGGGCCAGCTGCGCGTCCTGGAGGAGGAGGACCCCCAGCTCCAGGTGGAGTGGAGCGAGGCCCTGGGGGAGATCCGGCTCAAGCTCATGGGGGAGGTTCAGCTGGAGGTGTTGTCCCGGCTGCTGGAGGAGCGGTTCGGGGTCCAGGCGTCCTTTGGCCCCGGCCGCATCGTGTATCTGGAGACCATCGCCGCCCCGGCGGAGGGGGTGGGCCACTTCGAGCCCCTGCGCCACTACGCCGAGGTGCACCTGCTGCTGGAGCCCCTGGAGCGTGGATCGGGGCTGGTGCTGGACACCGCCTGCGACCAGAATGTGCTGGACGGCCATTGGCAGCGGCTGATCCTCACACACCTGATGGAAAAGACCCATCTGGGGGTGCTCGCCGGCGCCCCCATCACCGATATGAAGATCACCCTGCTCACCGGGAAGGCCCATCTGAAGCACACCGAGGGGGGCGACTTCCGGCAGGCCACCTACCGGGCGGTGCGCCAGGGGCTGATGTCCGCCCAAAGCGTGCTGCTGGAGCCCTGGTATTCCTTCCGGCTGGAGGTGCCCACGGCGAACGTGGGCCGGGCTATGACCGACCTCCAGCGGATGGGGGCGGAGTTTGGGCCCCCGGAGGACCTGGGGGAGGCCGCGGCGCTCACCGGCAGCGTCCCCGTGTCCGAGGCGGGGGGCTATTGGCCGGAGGTGGCGGCCTACACCGGGGGCCGGGGGCGGTTTTCCTGCGCGGTGGAGGGCTACCGCCCCTGCCACAATGCCCAGGCCGTCCTCGCGGAACGGGGCTACGACCCGGACCGGGACGTGGACAACCCCTCCGGGTCGGTGTTCTGCGCCCACGGGGCGGGGATCAACGTGCCCTGGGATCAGGTGCGGGACCATATGCACCTGGACAGCGGCTGGCGGCCCGCCGGGGCGGAGCCGTCCCGGGGAGAGGCCGCCCCGTTCCGCCGGGAGGCCATGAGCTACGAGTCCCGGGCGGCGCTGGACAAGGAGCTGGAGGCCATCTTTGAGCGGGCCTACGGCCCCGTCAAGCCCCACGCCTTCCGTCCGGCGCAAAAGAGCGCCCCGCCCAAACCCAAGCCCTGGAAGGGGCTTAAGCTGCGGGATGGGGACGACTACCTGCTGGTGGACGGCTACAACATCATCCATGCGTGGGACGAGCTGCGCGCCCTGGGCTGGGAGGACCTGGACAGCGCCCGGGAGCGGCTGGTCCACCGTCTGCGCAACTACCAGGGGTGGAGGCGGTGCAGGGTCATCGTGGTGTTCGACGCCTACAAGGTGAAGGGAAATCCCGGCAGCGTGGAGCGGCTGGGGGACCTGTTCGTGGTGTATACCAGAGAGGCGGAGACGGCGGATATGTATATCGAAAAAACCACCTACGCCCTGTCCAGGGAGCGCCGGGAGCACCGGGTCCGGGTGGCCACCTCCGACGGGCTGGAGCAGATGATTATTCTGGGCCATGGGGCGGTGCGCATGTCCGCCGCCGAACTGGAGTTTGAGCTGCGGCAGGTGGAGGCGGACATACGCCGGGCTATTGGTGAGGACACAAAATAATGTATATTTTTTACAGATTTTCCATGGGATAATGGGGAATCTGAGCGGGTTTCGGAAGAAATTTTGCGTTGAATGAAAGAAAATTTCTATTTTCTCTTGACGGAAACCCGGATGGCACGATATGATATAGTCAACGCAGCCGCAAAAGCGCGCCGGCGCTGGCGGCAGGAGCGATAACAGGCACAGACGGCGCCCATGTCAAGCGCCCGCCCCGGGCGGAAAGGAGGAGCTTATGTCTTACGGCGATGTGTTCACCAGAATCAACCGGGAGTACTACCACCTGACCGGCGCGGAGCGAAAGATCGCGGACCACATCATGCTCCAACGGCAGGACTGCCAGTTCATGTCGATCTCGGAGCTGGCGGAGGCGGCGGAGGTGGCGGAGGCCACGGTCTCCCGCTTCTGCCGGCGGATGGGCTATAAGGGCTACAGCGCGTTCAAGCTGGCGGTGGCCGGCTCCTCCGCGGGCAGCCAGTCCGCCAGCCCCCTGTACAGCGAGGTGGCGGCGGAGGACGAGGTGGGCGAGATGTGCCGCAAGATCTGCGCGGCGGACGTGGAGGCGGTCACCCAGACCATGGCCGCCCTGGACCCCGCCGCCGTGGCCGCCGCCGCGGATATGGTGCTGGAGGCGGAGCGGGTGCTGTGCATGGGCCTGGGCGGCTCCATGATTCTGGCCCGGGAAGCGGCCCACCTGTTTTCCACGGCCATGCCCAACTTCTACGCGGTGGACGACTCCCATTTTCAGGCCATCCGCTGCGCCATGCTCACCCCCGGCGATCTGGTCATCTACTTTTCCTATTCCGGCGCCACCAGGGATCTGGTGGATGTGATGAAAATCGCCCGGGACCGGGGGGCGGGGACCATTCTCATCACCCGCTTTCCCAAGTCCCCCGGCGCGGCCCTGGCCGACGTGGTGCTGGAGTGCGTGGCCAAGGAGGGGCCCTTCCAGATGGGGTCCGTGGCCGCCCGGATGGGCCAGCTCTATCTCACCGACGTGCTGTTCAACGAGGTGTGCCGCCGGGACATGGACGCCTGCCGGGAGCGGCGCAGGCAGGTGGCCAACGCCCTGGCGGACAAGCACCTGTAAGGGCGGCCCTGTGCCGTTGTGTGAAATTTTGAACCGTTCCGCCCAAAGCCGTGTTGACAAATATAGGGATAGATTGTACAATTTATCCAGGCTGTCCGGCGCGGAGCCGGACGCACCACGCCGCGCGCGAACCGGACCCCGCCGGCGGACTGCCGCCGGACTTCAAATAAGTATAATGAGGTGTATGTCATGCGTATCTATCAGGAGAAGGACTACAACGCCATGAGCCGCCGGGCTGCCGCCGTCATCGCGGCCCAGGTGGTGTCCAAGCCGGACTGCGTGCTGGGTCTGGCCACCGGCTCCACCCCCATCGGGGCGTACAAGCAGCTGGTGGAGTGGCACAAGCAGGGAGACCTGAGCTTCGCCGGGGTGCGTTCGGTGAACCTGGACGAGTATGTGGGCCTGGCTCCCACCCACGACCAGAGCTACCGCTATTTCATGCAGAGCAACCTGTTTGACCACGTGGATATCCTTCCGGAGAACACCAACGTGCCCAACGGTCTGGCCGGGGACGCGGCGGCGGAGTCCGCCCGGTATGAGCAGGTGGTGCGGGAGCTGGGCTACGCCGACCTCCAGCTGCTGGGCCTGGGCCGCAACGGCCACATCGGCTTCAACGAGCCCTGCGCCGAGTTCCCGGTGGCCACCCATCTGGTGGACCTGACCCAGAGCACCATCGAGGCCAACGCCCGGTTCTTTGCCAGCGCGGACGATGTGCCCAAGCAGGCCCTGACCATGGGCATCGGCACCATCATGCGCGCCCGGAAGATTCTGGTGGTGGCCAGCGGCGCGGACAAGGCGGAGGCGGTGCGCAGGACCGTGCGGGGCCCCGTCACCCCGGAGGTGCCCGCGTCCATCCTCCAGCTCCACCCCGACGTCACCCTCATCTGCGACGAGGCGGCCTTCAGCGGCCTCAAGTGAGGGACGGCGCATGAAGATCACAGGCGGAAAGGTATTCGACCTGCGAAAGGGCTTTGTGGAGCGGGACGTCTGCTTCGACGGCGCCCTGCTCACCCCGGACAGCCGGGACGGGCAGAGCTATGACGCGGCGGACTGCTGGGTGATTCCCGGCCTCACCGACGTGCACTTCCACGGCTGCGTGGGGGCAGACCTGTCGGACGGCGACCCCGCCGGCCTCCAGGCCATGGCGGAGTACGAGCTGAGCCGGGGCGTGACTCAGATCTGCCCGGCGGGGATGACCCTGCTGGAGGACCGGCTGCTGAAGGTGTGCAGGACCGCCGCCGCCCACCGCCGGGAGAACCGTCCCGGCGCGGACCTGGTGGGCGTCAACCTGGAGGGGCCTTTCCTGTCCCTGGCCAAAAAGGGCGCCCAGAACGGCGATTGGCTCCACGCCCCCGACGCGGCCATGCTGCGCCGCCTGATGGAGGCGTCGGAGGGACTGGTCAAGCTGGTGTCCGTGGCCCCGGAGGAGCCGGGAGCCATGGAGTTTATCGAGGCGGCGGCCGAGGACGCGGCGGTGTCCGTGGCCCACACCACCGCGGACTACGACACCGCCATGGAGGCCTTCCGCCGGGGCGCGCGGCAGGTCACCCACCTGTTCAACGCCATGCCCGGCTTCACCCACCGGGCTCCCGGCGTGGTGGGGGCGGCGCTGGACTGCCCCTGGGTCCGGGTGGAGCTGATCGCCGACGGCGTTCACATCCACCCCTCCGTGGTGCGGGCGGTGTTCAAAATGTTCGGCCCGGACCGGGTGGCGCTCATCTCGGACACCATGCGGGCGGCGGGCATGAGCGACGGCAAGTACGACCTGGGCGGGCAGGAGGTCACGGTGAAGGGACCCCTGGCCACTCTGGCGGACGGCACCATCGCCGGGTCGGCCACCGACCTGATGGCCTGCATGAAGACCGCCGTCTCCTTTGGAATCCCCCTGGCGGACGCGGTGCGCTCGGCGGCGGTCACCTCCGCTCAGTCCATCGGCATCTTTGACCGGGTGGGCAGCCTGGAGCCCGGCAAGCGGGCCAACGTGGTGGTGCTGGACGGGGCGCTGGACGTGAAGGCCGTGTTCTTCAAGGGCCGTCAGGTGGTTTGATCCAAAACGCAAGGGAGGACGCCGCTGCGCTCCTCCCTTGTTTTGTCAGGCGGGTTATGGGCCTCCGAAAGGGCTGCCGCCCGCTTCCGCCGTCAGACCGAGGCGGAGGGGGGCGGGCTCTGCTCCGGCGCGGGAAGGGTCAGGCCGTGGAGAAAGCTGCCGGAGGACGACTGAATCTGTCCGCCCACCACCCTGCCCTTATAGACCAGCAGGGCGATCTGCACCGGCTCGTCCTGGACGGGGTAGTTGGTGAGCTGGTAGGTGTACCGCTTCACCCGCTTTCCCCGGTACTGGGTGAGGTCGAAGCCCTGGCTGGACTGGAGCTCCAGGTAACTCTGGTAGCTGTCCCCGAACTCCTGGGGGATGAGCAGCTCCTCGGTGGCGATGGGCTGGGGGGAGACCTGCCAGCCCAGGCCGCTGAGGTAGGCCAGCCGGTCGTCGTTGGTCTTGACGTTTTTCACCTCCGCCGAGACGGCGACGGCGCGCCCCGCCGCGGTGAGGGCGAAGGCGAGGACCGCGAACACGCAGCACAGGACGGCGGCGGACGCCGCCATGAGCCGTTTCTTGGGTAGGCGCGCTGTTACAATGAACATAGTACCACGACCTTCCGTGATGATTCAACGTGGGGCCCGGGCATCCGGGGCGCTCTTGTGGTGTTTGGTAAAGGATATGAGGCGGTTTTCCCCGATATGTATGCCGGGGGAGAGAGGGGGGGGCGGCATGGACCGGCTGGACAAGCGGCTGGCGGCCACGGGAAGGTGGAGCCGGAAGGAGGCCCGGGAGCTGATCCGCGGGGGCCGGGTGAGCGTGGACGGCGCGGTGTGCCGCGCCCCGGAGCACAAGCCGGCCCCGGACGCCGCGATTGCCGTGGACGGCGCGGACATCGGCTCCGGGGGCCCGGTGTACCTGATGCTGAACAAGCCGGCGGGGGTGGTGTCGTCCACCGATGAGCCGGGAGAGCGGACGGTGCTGGACCTGCTGGGGGAGGACTATCAAAACATCGGGCTGTTCCCCGCCGGACGGCTGGACAAGGACACGGAGGGCCTGCTGCTGCTCACCAACGACGGGCCCCTGGCCCACCGCCTGCTGTCCCCCAGGCGCCACGTGGACAAGGTATACTATGTGGAGGTGGACGGGACGCTGGATGAGGGCGATCGGTCGGCGGTGCGGGCCGGGGTGGCGCTGGGAGACGGATATCAATGCCTGCCCGGGGAGCTGGAGCTGCTCTCCCCCGGCAGCGCCCACATTACCCTTCACGAGGGAAAATACCACCAGGTGAAGCGGATGATGGCCGCCCTGGGCAAGCCGGTGACCTACCTGAAACGGGTGCGGTTTGGGCCGCTGGCGCTGGACGAGGGCCTGCCCAAAGGCGGCTGGCGGCCGCTGACCGGGCAGGAGCTGGAAGCCATTTTCAGTCAATGATACGAAAAATTTGGCAGTTTCAACAAAAAAATTTCAGAAAACTATTGAAATCTCCTAAGGGAGCCGGTATAATAGAAAAGCGAGTGTATGAAAAATCAACAAAGTGGCGGAGTGCGTCAGTGCCGGCCGCGTAGAAAGGAGAAAGCGCAATGTCCAGCAGGATCTTCCAGAGCGTCGTTCTTCAGATGAAGGATTGTTCTGACCGTGCGGTGGGGGTCATCGACGAGCAGGGCACGGTGGTGGCCTGCAATGAGCTGGCCTGCATCGGGGAGAAATGGGCCAACGCGGCGGCCTTGCTGGCCGCGGAGCAGGATGCGCAGGTGGTCAGCGGCGGCTTCACCTTCAAGGCGCTGCCCGGCTGGAGCGGCCAGTTTGACTATGCCGCCTTTGTCCGGGGGGAGGACGAGCGGGCCTCCCTCATCTGCGCCATGGCGGTCATCGCCCTGAACGGCGCCAAGAATTATTATGAGGAGAAAAACGACAAGGCGGCCTTCGTGAAGAACATCTTGTGCGACAATATCCTGCTGGGGGATATCTATGTCCGGGCCAAGGAGCTGCACTTCGTGTCCGAGGCGCCCCGGGCGGTGATTTTGATCCGCCAGCTCAGCGCCCCCGATGTGTCCGCCGTGGATGTGATCTCCGGGCTGTACCCGGACAAGCAGACCGACTTTGTGCTGTCCGTCAGCGAGACGGACGTCGCCCTGGTGAAGCACCTGGGGGAGAACGCCGACGCCCGGGAGCTGTTCAAGACCGCCCAGACCGTCCAGGAGGCCCTTACCCGGGACCTGGGCATCAAGACGGTGGTGGGCATCGGCACCATTGTGGGCCATATCCGGGACCTGGCCCGCACCTACAAGGAGGCCCAGGTTGCCATCGACGTGGGCAAGGTGTTCGAGACGGAGCGCTCCATCATCAACTATGAGAACCTGGGCATCGGGCGGCTGATCTACCAGCTGCCCACCACCCTGTGCGAGATGTTCCTGCGGGAGGTCTTCAAAAAGAACCCCATCGACGCCCTGGACCAGGAGACCCTGTTCACCATCAACAAGTTTTTTGAGAACAACCTGAACGTGTCCGAGACCGCCCGGAAGCTGTTCGTCCACCGCAACACCCTGGTGTACCGGCTGGAGAAGATCAAGAAGCTCACCGGCCTGGACCTGCGGGAGTTTGACGACGCCATCACCTTCAAGGTGGCGCTGATGGTGAAGAAATATCTGGTGTCCCGGGGAATTGAATCCTGAGAAGCCGTTCATATCCGCGCCCGTCAAAAAAAGCCGCCCATGGGGCGGCTTTTTTCACCGGCGGAGGGGATAGCTTTTTTGGGAAAGCTGTGCTATAATATCCCCGTTTGCCGCGCAAGGCGCGGCGGAAGGGCACGGCACGGCTCCGGCCCTCAAATTAAACGGTTTCTGGTGATATGACTATGGAGAGACAAACGATAACCATCGGGCTGCCCCGGGCCCTGCTGTACTACCGCTGCAACGCCCTGTGGAAAACCTTTTTCCAGGAGCTGGGCGCGGAGACGGTGGTGAGCGCCCCCACTGACCGGGACATCCTGGAGCGGGGGACCGCCCTTGCCATTGACGAGGCCTGCCTGTCCCTGAAGATCTACCTGGGCCACGTGGCCGCGCTCATCGGAAAATGCGACTACATCCTGGTCCCCCGGGTGAGCAATTTCGGGCGGCAGCGGAATATGTGCACCCGGTTCGAGTCTACCCCCGACCTGGTGCGCAATGTGTTCCGGGACAGCCGGCAGAAGTTCCTGTCCTACGAGGTGGACCAGGAGCAGAAAAAGAGCGAGGAGGACGCCTTCCTGGACATGGGCAGGGCCCTGGGCGCCACCGCCAAGGCGGCCAGACGGGCCTATAAAGCCGCGAAAAAGGCGGAGCTGGCCCACCACAGGGCCCGGGTCCAGAAGCAGGAGCAGCTGTATAAGCGGGAGGGAATGAAAATCCTCATCGCCGCCCACAGCTACGTGGCCGAGGACCCGTATATGGGCCGGACGGTCACCGACTACCTGAAAAAGGCGGGGATCATCCCCCTGCGGGCGGATTTGGTGGACCGGGAGGCGGCGCTGAAGCGGGGGAGGGAGCTGTCCCCCACCTGCAAATGGGAGATCAGCCGGGAGATCCTGGGGGGCATCGCCCTGCGCCGGGAGGGCGTGGACGGCATCATCCTGCTCAGCGCCTTCCCCTGCGGCCCCGACGCCATGGTGAACGAGCTCATCGCCCGCCGGGTGAAGGACGTGCCCCTGCTGAACCTGGTGCTGGACAGCCAGAGCGGCACCGCCGGGGTGGAGACCCGGCTGGAGAGCTTCATCGACATCATCCGTTTTAAGGAGGGGAAGCTGTAATGGCAGAGGCGAAACTCAGAAGCGTGTCCTTCCCCCGGTACGCGGAGTACAACTGCTCCTTCAAGTATATCATCGAGCAGGCCCTGGGCTGCCGGTATGTCATGCCCCCCGCCCTCACCAAGCGGACCATGGAGCTGGGCACCAAGTACAGTCCGGACTTCGTGTGCACCCCCTTCAAAACCATGCTGGGCAGCATGATCGAGGCGCTGGAGGCGGGGGCGGACACCCTGTTCATGACCCACGGCCTGTGCCGGCTGGGGTACTACGGCGAGCTGCTGGAGCAGATCCTCCGGGACCTGGGCTATCAGTTCGACTTCATCAATCTGTCCGACTACGACATGAGCAAGAAGAAGGAGTACATCCGCATTGTCCGGCGGTTCAATCCCAAGGTGAACTACGCCCGCTTCCTGCTCCAGTTCATGGAGGGGCTGAAGATGGCGGAGTACGTGGACGACGTCACCGCCGAGTACTACCGGAACTGCGGCTTTGACGCCTCCGGCGGCCAGTGCCGCCGGGCCTATCAGGATTTTCTCACCGCCATGTACACCGCCCGGAACCGCGCCGACGTGGAGGCGGGCTACCGCGCCGCCAAGGGGGCCCTGGGGGCTGTTCCCCTGGACAAGCCCCAGCGGCCCCTGCGGGTGGGCATTGTGGGGGAGTTCTACACCGCCATGGACGCCTTCTCCAACCTGGAGCTGGAGCAGAAGCTGGCGGATATGCGGGTGGAGGTCCACCGCTGGATGAACGTGACCAACCAGTTCCTGCGGTATGGCAGCGGGCAGAAAAACCTGCGGGTGAAGGTGCGGGACCTGAGCGAGTACGACATGGGGCCCACCTCCACCGCCAATATCTGGTACGCACGGGAGTGCGCCGAGCGGGGCTTTGACGGCATTGTTCACGTCAAATCCGCCGGATGCACCCCGGAGATCGACGTGATGCCCGTGCTGCAAAACATCAGCGCGGACTACAAGGTGCCGGTGCTCTACCTCACCTATGACGCCCAGACCAGCGACGTGGGCCTGATGACCCGGCTGGAGGCGTTTTACGACATGATCGAAATGAGAAAGAAGGTACTCTGATTTGGAACACGCGTATTTAGGCATCGACGTGGGGTCCATCTCCACCAAGGGCGTCATCATCGACAAGAAGAACAACATCCTGGCCAGCCGGTACATCTGGACCCAGGGGGACCCCATCGGCGCGGTGAAAGAGCTGGTCCGCCTGCTGGAGGGGGAATTTGACAAGGAGAAGTACAAGATTGTGGCCACCGGCGCCACCGGCTCCGCCCGGAAGCTGGTGGGCGTCATCACCGGGGCCACCATGGTGAAGAACGAGATCACCGCCCACGCCGTGGGCACCACCACCTTTTATCCCGATGTGCGCACCATTCTGGAGATCGGCGGCCAGGACTCCAAGATCATTCTGGTGGAAAACGGCGTGGCCGTGGACTACGCCATGAACACCCTGTGCGCCGCGGGTACCGGGGCCTTCCTGTCCAGCCAGGCCAAGCGGCTGGGCATTGAGGTGGAGGAGATCGGCGGCTACGCCCTGCGCTCCACCCACCCAACCCCCATCGCCGCCCGGTGCACCGTGTTCGCCGAGTCCGACCTGGTGCACAAAATCCAGATGGGCCACCCCCGGGAGGACATCATCGCGGGGGTGTGCAACGCGGTGGCCGCCAACTACCTGAACAACGTGGGCAAGGGGAAGAAGATCGTCTCCCCGGTGGTGTTCCAGGGGGGCGTGAGTAAAAACGAGGGGGTGGTGGCCGCCTTTGAGCGCACCCTGGGCTGCAAGGTCATCGTGGACCCCAACGGCCACCTGATGGGGGCGCTGGGGGTGGCCATCCTGGCCCGGCGGGGCAGCGGACGGCGGGAGTTCGACTTCGCCATGGAGGACATGGAGTTCCGCACCCGGGAGGCCGGCTGCGGCGGCTGCTCCAACAACTGCGAGATCATCTGCGTCTACCGGGGCAAGGAGCTCATCGACTCCTGGGGCAACCGCTGCGAGCGGGGCGCCCAGGCGCGCTGACGGCCATGTATCTCTCCGACTACCATTTCCACACCCGCTGTTCCCCCGACTCCGCCGCCCCCCTGGCCCGGCAGGTCCAGGCGGCCCTGGCGGCGGGGGTGCGGGAGGTCTGCGTCACCGACCACTGGAACCTGCTGGACCAGCGGGGGAACCGCCTGCCCGCCGTCTATGACTGGGGCCCCTCCCTGGACCAGTGGCGGGCGGTGCGGGACGGGCGGCCGGGCCTGGAGGTCCGCCTGGGGGTGGAGGTGGGCAACGGCGTGCTGGACCCCGCCGCCGTGGACGCCTGCCTGGAGCTGCCCGAGCTGGACTTTGTGATCGGCTCCCTCCACAGCCAGAGCGCCGCTGCCGGGGGACGGGGCATCTTCACCGTGGCCCGCGAATGCGCCAAAAAGGAGGACGGCATCGCCATTCTGGACGACTACATGGACACGCTGGAGGAGCTGGTCAAAACGGCGGGCTGGGACGTGCTGGGCCATGTGATCTACCCCCTGCGCTACATTCCAGAGGAGTACGGGCTGGACCTGCGCCCCTGGCGGGACCGGCTGGCGGAGGTGTTCCGGGCGGTTATCGCCCAGGGGAGGGGCATCGAGCTGAACACCAGCGCCGGGGCCACGGTGGAGCAGTGGCGGGAGGTGCTGGCGCTCTACCGGGACCTGGGGGGCGAAGCGCTCACCCTGGGCTCCGACGCCCACCGCCCCGAGCACATGGCCGCCGCCTTTCCCCAGGCGGTGGAGCTGCTGAAGGAGCTGGGCTTCCGCTGGCTGTGCGTCTACCGGCGGCGGACGCCCCTCTTCTGCAAGCTGGACGGCTGAAAAATACCATAAAAGGGCAAAGGATTCGCTGTTCTCCCGGCGGCGGGCGCGGTATACTAAATGATGAATCGGTATATTTTGCGGAAGGGGGCGGCGGCCGGATGGTTGTGCTGGACAAGGGGAACATCATCCCCTATCTGCGGGAGCGTTATCCCGCCTTCGACACCTCCGGGCAGGTGTCCGTGTCCGCCATCGGCGACGACGCGGAGGACTCCCAGGGGCTTATCAACTATGTGTTCCGGGTGCGCAATGAGACGGGCTCCCTCATCCTCAAGCAGGCCCGGGAGCATATGCGGCTGGACGACGATGTGGAGGCCTCCGGCGCCAGTTACTGCCCGCCCCAGGACCGGAACTACTCCGAGTACCTGTCCATGAAGCTGCGCCGGGCCATCGCCCCGGACTGCGTGCCGGAGGTATACGATGCCGACCGGGATAACCACGTGTTCCTCATGGAGGACGTGGACTACCTCAGGCCCGCCCGCGCCCAGCTCTCCCAAGGGGTGATGATCGACGGCTTCGCGGAGCGGGTGGCGCGGTTTTTGTGCGACAGCCACTTTTACACCACCGAGTTCTATCTGGACACGGAGACGTTTCGGGAGCTGGGCCGGAGGTTTGTCAGCACCGGGATGCGGGCCATCATGGAGAACTGGCTGTTTCTCCGGGACACCCCTACCCATCAGTGCCCCGCCCTCACCCGCCATTTCCTGCCCCACATCTTCGCGGAGGACGTGGTGGTGCAGTCTCACATTCTGCGCCACAAATACATGAGCTCCACCCAGGCGTTTATCCACTCGGACGTGCACACCTCCAACATTTTTGCCGACGGCAGCCAGATCAAGGTCATCGACATGGAGTACACCTTCGCCGGGCCCGTGGCCTACGACCTGGGCTACTTCCTGGCCAGCCTGGTGAGCCAGTACTGCTCGGCAGTGTTCCGGCCCTTCCCGTCGGAGGGGGAGCGGAGGGACTTCAAGGGGTATATCCTGGCCTGCGTCCACGCCCTGGCGGATGACTACCGGCGGCGGTTCGCCGAACACTGGGACGGCGAGGCCAAGGCGGTCTACCGCGCCTGCCCCGGCTTCCGGGACGCCTTTTTGGCGGAGCTGATCCCGGACGCGGCGGGCTTCGCCGCCATGCCCATGTTCACCCTGTGCGTCAGCTCCTTCGGCTTCACCCAGGAGTTCGAGGTGATTGAGGACCAGGGGCGGAAGCTCCACGCCCTCCAGCTCTACTGCGCCCTGGGCCGCCGGTTCCTCCTGGGCCGGGCGCGCATCCGCACCCCCGGGGACCTGGTCCGGACCGTCCTGGAGGGAGAGCGGGATTATCTGCGCTGCGTCCGGTGACGCGCCGCGGGACGGGGCCGCCTCTGGGCGGCCCCGTCCCGCTTTTTTGAAAGCGGCCGCCGCTGAAAATATTTACAAAGGCGGCCTTTACAAGCCGGGACTTTGTTGTTATAATAGACAAGAACCTATTAAAGGAAAAGAGGGATTTCCATGTCATACCGCGTATACGTCATCACCGCAAACACTGCCCGTTACAATGGAGAGGAGCCGGACCTGTCCGGCCGCGCCGTGGTGAAGACCCTGGAGCAGGCGGGCTACACCGTCGCGGGCCATCAGGTGCTGCCCGACGAGCGCAAAATCCTGGTGGAGTGCATGAAAACCATCTGCGACCAGCGGGTGGCGGACATCCTGGTGACCACCGGCGGCACCGGCTTCTCCCCGGAGGACTGCACCCCGGAGGCCACCATGGACATTCTGGAGCGCCCCGCCCTGGGCATCCCGGAGGCCATGCGGGCCCATATGCTGAAGGCCTCCCCCCTGGGAGTGCTCACCCGGGCCACCGCCGGCATCCGCAAGAAGACGCTGATTGTGAACCTTCCCGGCACGCCGGATATCGCCCAGCAGTGCCTGGCCTATATCCTTCCCTTCCTGAAGCTGGGCGTCCAGACCATGAACGAGGGCGCCTGACGGGCCCGGCGCGCGGACGGCGCCCCGGGAGCGGCCGCTCCCGGGGCGTTCCGCCGGTGTGAGAGGAGGCGGACCATGCGGTATACCTGGCGTTACCAATCCCCCTTGGGCGGCATGACCATGGCCGGAGACGGGGAGGCCCTCACCGGGCTGTGGTTTGACGGCCAGAAATATTTTGGGCTGGGGCTGGAGCCCGGGGCTGTGGAGAGGGACCTGCCGGTGTTCCGGGAGGCCGCGCGGTGGCTGGAGCTGTATTTCAGCGGCCGGGACCCCGGCTTCACGCCGCCCCTGCGGCCGGAGGGGTCCCCGTTCCGGCTGGCCGTGTGGGAGGCGCTGGGGCGCATCCCCTTTGGCGGGACCGCCGCCTATGGGGACGTCGCCCGGGAGCTGGCCCGGGTGGCGGGGCGGAACGGGGGCTCCGCCCGGGCGGTGGGCGGCGCGGTGGGGCGCAATCCCATCTCTCTCATTATCCCCTGCCACCGGGTGGTGGGCCGCGGCGGCCGCCTGACGGGATACGCGGGCGGCCTGGACCGAAAGGCCGCGCTTTTGGACCTGGAGCGGAGGGCGCGGGCCGGTCCGTCAATTTGACTGTTTCTGTGTGAAAAAGGGCTCGTTCGGCTGCATGGCTGGAACGGGCCTCTTGTTCATTGGGACGGCCGGACAGGCGGCGCGGCGTCCGGCGCTCCACTTAGGGCGGAAAAAAGACCACTTAGGAAAATCGTCTTGAAGGATTGAAAAAAATTGTGCATAATTGCTAAGAACGACGGGGAGAATGACGGGTGATATTGCGCAAAAATGAGGAGAAGGGGGACTATATCAGGATGAGAAAAAAGATTGCGCTGATGGAGGGCTGGCGGTTTGCCAAGCCGGGAGAGCAGGAAGCTGTGGTGAATCTTCCCCACACCTGGAATGCTGTGGACGGCCAGGACGGGGGCAACGACTACTGGCGGGGAACCTGCGTCTATCAAAAGACGTTTCCAAAGCCGGACTTCGGGGCGGAGGAGCGGGTGTACCTGGAATTCCAGGGGGTGAACGCCTCCGCCAAGGTGGAGCTGAACGGAAAGCTGGTGGGGGAGCACCACGGCGGCTACTCCACCTTCCGCTGGGACGTGACGGACCTGTTGGAGGAGGAGAACGCCCTCACCGTTCACGTGGACAACAGCCGGAACGACCGGGTATACCCCCAGAAGGCGGACTTCACCTTCTACGGCGGCATCTACCGGGACGTGCAGCTGGTGATTGTGAACCGGGACCACTTTGACATGGACTACTATGGAGGCCCCGGCCTCAAGGTGACCTCCTCGGTGGACGGAAAGGACGGCCGGGTGCGGGTGGAGACCTTCCATCAGGTGGAGGGCGCCCAGGTGAAGGTCAAGCTGCTGGACGCCGGGGGCAAGACGGTGGCCGTGGGCACCGGCACGGACATCACCCTGGCGGTGGCCAACGTCCGGCTGTGGGACGGGGTGAAAGACCCCTACCTGTACACCTGCGAGGCGGAGCTGACGGTGAACGGCGGGGCTGTGGACCGGATCTCCACCCGGTTCGGGGTGCGCACCTTCTCGGTGGACCCCCAGAAGGGCTTCTTCCTCAACGGGCGGCCCTATCCCCTCCACGGCGTCAGCCGCCACCAGGACTGGAAGGGCATCGGCAACGCCCTGTCCAGGCGGCACCATGACGAGGACATGGCCATGATCCGGGAGGTGGGGGCCAACACCATCCGGCTGGCCCACTACCAGCACGACCAGTACTTCTACGACCTGTGCGACCAGTACGGCATGGTGGTGTGGGCGGAGATCCCCTACATCTCCGAGCACATGCCCAACGGCCGGGAGAACACCCTCTCCCAGGCCAGGGAACTGGTGATCCAGAACTACAACCACCCCTGTATCGTGGTGTGGGGGGTGTCCAACGAGATCACCATCTCCACCAAGGACAAGAAGGACATGCTGGACAACCACCGGGCCCTCAACGACCTGTACCACCAGCTGGACCCCGGCCGCCTGACCACCCTGGCCTGCTATGCCATGTGCGGGCCCTTCAACCGCTCCGCCCACATCACCGACGTGGTGAGCTGGAACCTGTACCTGGGCTGGTACGTGCCGGGGCTGTTTCTCAACGACCTGTGGATGGGCTTCTTCCACCTGCGCTATCCCAACCGCCCCCTGGGCTACTCCGAGTACGGCTGCGAGGCCATGCCCAACCTCCACTCCTCCAAGCCCCGCCGGGGGGACCACACGGAGGAGTACCAGTGCGTGTACAACGAGTACATGCTGAAATGCTTTGCCAAGCACCCTTACCTGTGGGCCACCCACCTTTGGAATATGTTCGACTTCGCCGCCGACGCCCGGGACCAGGGGGGCGAGCCGGGGATGAACCACAAAGGCATCGTCACCTTCGACCGCAAGACGAAAAAAGACAGCTTTTACATCTATAAGGCCTGGTGGAGCGACGAGCCCTTCGTCCACATCTGCGGCAGCCGGTATGTGGACCGGCCCGAGGCCGTCACCACGGTGAAGGTGTACTCCAACCAGGACAAGGTGGCGTTGTATGCCGACGGACAGCTGATTGAGGAAAAAACCGGGGACAAGGTGTTTGAGTTCCAGGTGCCCCTGGAGGGCGAGGTGGAGCTGGAGGCGTCGGCGGGCAAGTTCATGGACCGGTGCCGCCTGCGCCGGGTGGAGGAGCCCAACCCGGCGTACAAGCTCCAGGGAAAGAGCTCCAACAGCGCGAACTGGGTATAAAAGAAGCGCGGAGCCGTCGCGAGCAGCACGGATGGACCGGAGCGAGGGCGCTGTGTGCCGGTGGCACACGTCCAGCGCCGACCGAGCCGAAGGCGAGACAGCCGTGCGTCGCGAGCAGGCGCAGCGTGACAATGAAACGAGGAGGAGAGTCCATGAGCCAAGAACCGAGCACGACCCTGAACCGGGCCAAACCCTATCAGCTGGTGCTGTTCCCGCTGAACAACGGCGCTACCAACGTGTATTTTGTCCTGATTTTGTCCTATGTGGCCCAATTCGGCTCCAGCATCCTGAAGCTGGGCATGTTCGCCTCCATCATGGTGACGGTGATGCGTGTGGCCGACGCGGTCACCGACCCCATCATCGGCGCGGCCATGGACCGCACCAGCACACGCATCGGCAAGTTCCGGCCCTTCATGATTCTGGGCAGCGCCGTCATGGCGGTGAGCGTGGTGTGCCTGTACATCCTCACCCCGCTCATTCCCGAGAGCATGATGTGGCTGCGCTATGTGGCCTTTGTGGTGGTGTATTTCGTCTGGGTCATTGGCTACACCTTCCAGACCTCCTGCACCCGGGCGGGCCAGACGGTGCTCACCAACGACCCCAACCAGCGGCCCATGTTCACCATCTTCAACACGGTGGGCTCCCTGCTGGGCATGGGCGTGATGCAGTTCATGATTCCCCTCGTCAAGGGGATGTACGACGTGAAGGACGAGGCGGGCAACGTCATCGTGTCCGGCTACTCCGACCCCACGGTGTTCCGCATCATCACCCCCATCGGCATCGCCATCTCCGTGCTGCTCACCGCCCTGGCCATCGTCGGCATCGCCGAGAAGGACAACCCGAAATACTACGGCATCGGCGGCGACAAGCAGGAAAAGGTGAAGATGAGCGAGTACCTGGAGATCATCCGGGACAACAAGCCCATGCAGCGGCTCATGGTGGCGGGCGCGGGGTGCAAGCTGGCCCTGGCCATCGCCACCAACACCACAGTCCTGCTGGCTCTCTACGGCATTCTGATGGGCAATTACAACTCCCTGTATCTGCCCATGATGGTGCTGGGCTACGTGTGCGCCGTGCCCTTCTTCCTGCTGAGTATGCGCACCTCCCAGAAGCTGGGCCAGCGGGCCTCCCTGATCCGCTATGTCTCCGTGGCCCTGGTCTGCTACGTGGGCGTGCTGGCCCTGCTGCTGTTCAGCCAGAACGGCGATCCTGCCCGGATGCTGTCCTTCCCCTTCCAGGGGGGCGGGGCCATCAACCTGTACACCATCCTGTTCATCGTGTGCTTCGGCATCGGCTACGGCGCCTACTACGCCACCGCCGACATGCCCATCCCCATGGTGGCCGACTGCTCCGACTACGAGACCTACCGCTCCGGCAAATATATCCCCGGCATCATGGGCACCCTGTTCTCCCTGGTTGACAAGCTGGTGTCCTCCCTGGCCCAGACCCTGGTGGCGTTTATCTTCCTGGCCTTCGCGGGGCTGAGCGACCTGCCCACCGACAGCACCCCCTACTCGGGCGGCATCAAGGTGGCGGTGATCGTCATGTTCTGCGTGATTCCCATGCTGGCCTGGGCGGCCACCCTCATCGCCATGAAGGGCTATGCCCTTACCGGCGAGAAAATGAAGACCATCCAGAAGGTGAACGCCGCCCGGAAGGAGGCCGTGGCCGGGGGCATGAGCCTGGAGCGGGCCATGAAGGAGATCACGGACGATACCGTGTAAAAGAAGCGTGAGCGTAGGCTGGCCGGGCCGGATGGACTGGAGCGGGAACAAAAGCCCAGCCGCCGGAGGGCGGCGGGTTTTGTTCGAGCCAGAGAGAAGCCGGCCCAACGCGGGCGCGACAATACAGCGGATATTATAAAGGAGGGAAAGCCTATGAAAATGACATGGCGCTGGTACGGCGAGGGCAACGATCAGATCAAGCTCAGCGACATCAAGCAGATCCCCGGGGTGGAGGGCATTGTGTGGGCGCTCCACAACAAAATGCCCGGCGAGGTGTGGCAGCCTGAGGAGATCGCCGTGGTGAAAAAGCAGCTGGACGAGTACGGCTTCAACATGGACGTGGTGGAGTCCGTCAACGTCCACGACGACATCAAGATCGGCCTGCCCACAAGAGACCAGTATATCGAGAACTACAAGCAGACCATCCGCAATTTGGCCCCCTTCGGCGTGAAGGTGATCTGCTACAACTTCATGCCCGTGTTCGACTGGACCCGCACCGACCTGTTCCACCCGGTGGGGGACGGCTCCACCGCCCTGTACTACGAGGCGGCGAAGATCAAGCAGGACCCCAAGGAGATGGCGGACTATGTCATGGGCTTCACCGAGAAGTACCACATGACCTTCCCCGGCTGGGAGCCGGAGCGGATGGCCAAGCTGGATGAGCTGTTTGAGAAGTACCGCCCCGTCACCAAGGAGAAGCTGTGGGACAATTTCAAGTACTTCCTGGAGGCCATCATGCCCACCTGCCATGAGTGCGATATCAAAATGGCGGTGCACATGGACGATCCCCCCTGGGATATCTTCGGCCTGCCCCGGCTGCTCACCAGCGGCGCGGCCATCGACAAGTTCCTCAAGATGGTGGACGATCCCTACAACTGCCTGACGCTTTGCTCCGGCTCGCTGAACGCCGACCCGGACAACAACGTGGCGGACATCGTGCGCAAGCACTGCGATCGGATCGCCTTCGCCCACATCCGCAACGTGAAGCACTTCCCCAACGGGGACTTCTCCGAGGCCAGCCACCGGGACTGCGACGGGGACACCGGCATCCTGGACATCCTGAAGGCCTACCACGACTGCGGCTACGACGGCTATATCCGCCCCGACCACGGCCGCCACCTGTGGAACGAGGGCCCGGGCACCGTGCGTCCGGGCTACGGATTGTACGACCGGGCGCTGGGCATTATGTATATGCTGGGCGTATGGGATTCTTTGGATAAGTTCGACAAGGCGTGAGCGAAAGCGACACGGCCATGCGCCCAACGCGGGCGCGACAATGAAACGAGGAGGAAATTATCATGGATTTACCCTTGAATGTGGACTTTTCCGGCAAGGTAGTCGTGGTCACCGGCGCGGGCGGCGTGCTGTGCGGCACCATGGCCAAGGCTTTCGCCCAGGCGGGGGCCAAGGTGGCGGCGCTGGACCTGAACGAGGACGCGGTGAAGGCGCTGGCCGGCGAGTGCAAGGCCGAGGGCTTCATCTGCGAGGGCTACAAGGCCAACGTGCTGGAGCCGGAGGCCCTGGAGGCCGTCCACCAGCAGGTGCTCAAGGATCTGGGGCCCTGCGACATTCTGGTGAACGGCGCGGGGGGCAACAACCCCCGGGCCACCACCGACAACGAGTACCAGCACGAGCACCAGGAGGGCCAGAAGGGCTTCTTCGACCTGGACGCTGGCGGCGTGGACTTCGTGTTCAAGCTGAACTTCCAGGGCACCCTGCTTCCCACTCAGGCCTTCGCCAAGGACATGGTGGAGCGGAAGTCCGGCGTGATTTTGAACATCAGCTCCATGAACGCCTATATCCCGCTGACCAAGATCCCCGCCTACTCCGGGGCAAAGGCCGCCATCTCCAACTTCACCCAGTGGCTGGCCACCCACTTCGCGGGCACGGGCATCCGCTGCAACGCCATCGCCCCCGGCTTCCTGGTGTCCAACCAGAACCGCAAGCTGCTCTTCAACGAGGACGGCACCCCCACCGCCCGCTCCGCCAAGATTTTGAACGGCACCCCCATGGGCCGCTACGTGGAGAGCGAGGAGCTGCTGGGCGGCGTGTTCTTCCTGTGCGACGACAAGGCCGCCAGCGCCATCACCGGCGTGGTGCTGCCCATCGACGCGGGCTTCGCCGCCTATTCCGGGGTGTAATCTCCCGTTCCGCCGCCCCGGCCGCCTGGGCCGGGGTGAGCGGCTCCGCGATCAAAACTTAAAGGACGAGACGTATGATTCTGATAGCGATCATAGACGACAACCGCCAGGAGAGACAGGCGCTTGAGGAGTGCGTGGAGCGCTACCTGAAGGAAAAAAACATCACCTATCTCATCCACCGGTATGATTGCGGCGTGGAATTCATCCGCAGCCGTACCGTCTACGATGTTGTATTTATGGAGCTCCAGCTCAGCGACATGGACGGCCTGGACGCGGCCCGCTTCCTTCGGATCGTCAACAAGGAGGCCAAGCTGGTCTTTGTCACCCACATGGCCCATCTGGCCATCCGCGGCTATGAGGTGAGCGCGGTGGACTTCGTGGTGAAGCCCGCCGGCCAGGACACCATCGACCGCGTTATGGACAAGGTCGTGGAGGACCTGGAGAAGCACAGAGGCGAATACATCACCCTGAAAACGCAGAATGGCGTCATCGCCCTGCTCACCAGCAGCATTTATTACGTGGAGGTGTACGACCACGACCTGATTTACCACACAAATCAGGGAGACCACCGCGTACGCGGCCAGCTGGGAAAGGTCCGTGAAAAGCTGAACGATCCGGCGTTCGTCCAGTGCAGCCGGTCCTATCTGGTCAATATGCGCCATGTGCAGAGCGTGCACAACGACTGTCTGATGGTCAACGGCGACAAAATCCAAATCGCGAAATCCCACCACAAGGAGATCAGGGAGCGGTTCCTCCACTATATGGGCGAAAGCGTCTGATTTCCCGGCGGAGCGGCGCACTTCACGGGCTCTGCCCAACTGTTTGCGCCGCGGCGGGCGCTTCACGGCAAAAAGCGCGGCGCCTGTGGTGTCAAGCGAAAGAACGCGGGCATGAGCGCGGCGTTTACGAAAAGCGCATTGCTTTCACTGCGCGGTGGGATATGGTATAATTCTATACACATTTCATAATTTTTGGCGGATAATTCAGGGAATCTACAGGCATTTTTCCAACACATTTTGAGAACAGCAGCCCGCAGGGCGCGAAACCGCGCCGGCGGCTGTGTTCGAATATTAAAGAGGAGGAAAAGATCGTGAAAAAGAAGACCCTGTCCCGGATGATGGCGGCAGCGCTGAGCGCGGTAATGCTCATCGGTCTCCTGGCCGGCTGCAAGCCCGAGGCCGCGGAGCCCAGCGCCACCCCCGCCCCCACCCCCACCCCCTCGGCGGCGGCCGCCGAACCCGCGTACATCCCCGCGCCCTACACCGTGAGCAGCGAGGACGAGCTGACTTCCAAGTTCCTGGAGCCCGTGTTCTATGAGAACGAGGGCGGCCCCACCATCGGCGTCACCCTGGTGGGCGTGATTCAGGAGGACGGCAAGTATTTCCGCGACCTGAACAACAACCAGAAGCTGGACGATTTTGAGGACTGGCGTCTGGACGCCCAGACCCGCGCCGAGGCCATGGCCAAGGCCCTCACCGACACCCAGCTGACCCATCAGGTCGTGAACGTCATGGCCTACAGCCCCAAGAGCACCAAGACCGCCGACGTGACGGAGGGCGGCGAGCCCGTCTGGACCAAGATTTATCCCGCACAGGGCGGCTTTGGCGCGCCGGACGACGGCTCCACCAACATCGAGTGGCTGAACACCTCCAAGATCCGCACCTACGTGCTGCGCAGCAACCCCGAGACCGAGGTGGCCGTGTGGTTCAACAACGGCCTGGAGCAGTACAGCGAGTACGACGCCATCCAGAACAATGAGGTGGTCGTCCCCTTCTTCACCTTCACCAACCCCATCAAGCACGGTATGCCCGGCTCTGAGGGCGTCACCGCCGCCGCGCTGGGCGACGGCAACGCCGACCTGGTGCTCACCGACGCCGAGTATGACCGCGTGGTCATGTGGGCCAAGGGCGTCGACGGCATCTACGGCCCCCAGGTGGACCTGGTGACCGACCCCCGCTGGAGCCGCAACTCCGGCACCTACGGCGAGCGCGAGGACATGTCCTCCGAGATCGCCAAGAACCTGACCATCGGCTATCAGAACGGCGACCAGGGCATGGTGCCCGGCAGCGTGCTGATCACCATCAAGCACTTCCCCGGCGACGGCGCGGCCTTTAACGGCTTTGAGAGCCACGGCCAGACCGGCCGCTACCGCGTCTACACCGTTGAGAATTCCCTGGCCGACTACCAGCTCAAGCCCTTTATCGCCGCCTTTGAGGCGGGCGCGGCCGGCGTCATGCCCGCCTATTCTCAGCCCATCATCGACGCCCGCATCGCCCCCCAGTCCATCACCTATAACGGAAAGACCCACGACATCCGTTACGAGGGCCGGGGCAACGCCTTCAACGAGGACATCCTCCTGGGCCTGCTCCGCGACGTGCTGGGCTTCGACGGCCTGATCAACTCCGACTCCCTCCAGATGGCCGCCCAGCAGGGCGTGGAGGATCTTGACGCGTATGAGCGCATGGTGCTGTTCCTCAAGTCCGGCTGTGACTGCGGCGTGATCTCGTTTGACGGGTTCAACGTCCAGCAGATGAATGCTACCGGCGGCGCCACTGGCGGCGAAGCGGACGCGCCCAATCCCTCCGACCTGCTGGATCAGGCCCTGGCCAAGGGCGACATCACCCGCGCCGACCTGGAGCGGGCCGCCGCCAACCGCCTGAAGCCCCAGATGCAGAGCGGCAACCTGGATAACCCCTACCGAAACCTGGACGAGAGCGTGAAGGCCGTCAACGACGTGACCCCGAAGGTCCAGGCCCTGGCTGAGGAGACCCACCTGAAGTCCGTGGTGCTGATGAAGAACAGCGGCGATACCCTGCCCATGGCCGACATCAGCAAGACCGTCTATGTGGAGGGCTTCAACCAGAAGAGCGACGCCAACATCGACGGCATCGCCGCCGCCCTGGAGGCCCAGGGCTTCACCGTGGTGGACGACTACGCCGCCGCCGACATGGCCTACCTGCGGGTGTCCCCCACCATCGTGGGCACCGGCCGGAGCGAGCTGGCCATCCTGGACCTGGCGGAGGACGTGGAGACCCCGGTGTATGACAACAACGCCAAGCGCACCAGCGATACCGCCGAGATCACCACCGTGCAGAACATGAGCAAGTTCAAGAAGATTGCCGACGCGGTCCACGCCAACGGCGGCAAGGTGATCGGCGAGATCGTGGCCTCCAACGCCTGGATTCTGAGCAACATGGAGCCCTACTGCGACGTCCTGCTGGGTACCTTCGATACCTCTGACGCTGCCATCGCCCAGGTGGTGGCGGGCACCCACGCCCCCACCGGCAAGCTGCCCATCACCATGGTGGCCGACGCCTCCGTGATCGCCCTGGTGGAGACCGACCTGGACGGCGAGGTCTGGGACGTGTGCGTATCCCCCAACGACGTGCCCGGCTACGTGAAGGACCAGCACATGGACAAGGCCGTTCTGGACGCCTCCCCCTCCGGCTCCTACGCCTACAAGGACGCCGAGGGCAACCTGTATGTGTCCGGCTTCGGCCTGACCTTTGAGGCCGTCGCTCCCGGCAGCAACGTCAGCGGCGAGAAGCCTTCCGGTGGCAATGAGGAGAAGCCCTCCGGCGGCAACACCGTTCCCGCCGCCACCGCCGACGCCATCGTCATCGACTATGACGCCACCCCCGACGCCTTCGAGGGCAAGTGGACCCTGACCGGCGCTTACGCCAACGGCGAGATGCTCGGCGTCAAGGAGAACGCCTGCTTCCTGGAGGTGGAGAAGAGCATCGACAACAACAAGCTGGTGGACGAGGCCGCCTATATTCACGCCGACGCGGTGAACCTGTCCGCCACCATGACCTTCGATTCCAGCATCAGCGGCAACGAGTACAAGTGCTCCTCCAACTGGGAGAAGTGGACCACCGTTGACGTCAAGGGCGAGGGCGACTGCGATTTCTTCGGCGCCAACCAGTTCAAGATCCGTGACGACGACGAGGGCGTGTTCTTCGAGGAGATCACGGGCGTGGAGGCCGAGGAGCTGCTGGACGTGATCGCCGTGAACAAGGACGGCCAGCTGCTGGTCGGCTACGCCGACGGCCACATCGAGAACGACCCCAGCGCCGCTTGGGAGTACGTGTATATCTTCTCCAAATAAGCGGAACCATCTGAACACAGGCAAAGCGGCGGCCCGGGTATCCCGGGCCGCCGCACAAAAACCCCCTGCCCAGGCTTCGCCTGGGCAGGGGGTTTTTACGGGTTTATTCCATGTGCTCCTTGTCCACCGCCATCAGGATCGTCCAGACCTGATCGGCCACCACCTCTCCCCGCTGGTTGGTGGTCTTGACGCTGAATTTCACCACGCCCCGGCCGGGCTTGCTGGTCAGGCGCTTCTCAATGGGGGTGAGGACGCAGGTGATGGTGTCCCCGAAGCGCACAGGGTTGGGGAACTTGAACTCGCAGCCCAGAAGGCCGATGTAGCTCCCGTCGAAGAGACCCGTCTGACAGACCAGGCCGGTGCTGATGATGTACGTCAGCGCGCCGTAGGCGATGCGGCTGCCGTAGGGGCTGTTTTTCGCGTACTCCTCGTTGATGTGCAGGGCGCTGAAATCCCCGGACAGGCCGGCGAAATTGACCACGTCCGCCTCTGTGACGGTGCGGGCTGAAGTGTAATACTCCTTGCCCAGCTCAAAATCTCCGTAGAGCTTTCCAGTAAATTGATAACCCATGATAATGGCCTCCCTTGAATTGATGGTAAATGTTACAGCTTGCCGTACTCCAGGGCGATGTTTGTGACCAGCTGGCCGGACAGCACCAGGTCCTCCACCACCAGCGTCTCCTTGACGGTGTGGTTGCCCGAGTACCCGGTGGACAGGCCCACCAGCTCGATGCCTGCCCTGCTTAGGAGATTGGCGTCAAAGCCGCCGGCGCCGTCCTCCACCGTGGGGCGCAGCTTCAGCTGTCCCAGGGAGCGCTGGGCCAGCAGGACGCAGCTGCTGCTGTCCGCCGTGTGGAACGCGGGGTAGTCCAGGATGTCCTTGGTTTCGATGCGGCAGCCGGTCTCCTGGGCCACCTGGGCGGCGGTGTCGTGGAACTTCTGGACGTAGGCGGCCAGCTTGGCGTTGTCCCGGCTCATGGCAAAGGCCTTGGCCTGGGCGCGGCCTGGGATGGTGTTGCAGGGAGTGGGGCAGTCCAGATAGGACCAGTTGACCACGGTCTCCCCGTCCACCCGGCCGTCCTCTATGCGGGAGAGCACCTTGACCGCGGCGTTCAGCGCGCTCTTGCCCCGCTCCGGGTAGGCGGCGTGGGCCTCTTCGCCGGATACGTCCAAAAACAGCTGGGATTTGCCCATGGCGGAGCGCAGAATCCGCCCGATGCGGCCGGGAGAGTCCAGCACATACCCGATCTTGGATTGGATCACGCTGGCGTCAAAGTGGTAGCTGCCCCGCAGGCCGATTTCCTCGCAGACGCTGAACAGCACCTCGATTCTGGGGTGGGGCTGGCCGGAGCGGACCAGGCGGCGCATGCCGTCCAGAATGGCGGCCACGCCGGACAGGTCGTCCGCCGCCAGAATGGTGGTGCCGTCGGACACCAGGTTGTCCCCCTCGAAGCGGGGCTGGATGCCGAAGCCGTTCTGGACCCGGTCCAGGTGGGCGCAGAAGAGGACGGAACCCTCAAGCTGGCCGCTCAGCACGGCAAAGACATTGCCGGTGGTGGCCCCCTCGATGTGCTTGGCCGCGCCGTCCTCCGTGACGGCAAAGCCCAGGGCGGACAGCTCGCCCTTTACATAGTCCGCCAGCTTCCGTTCCTGGCGGGAAGCGGTGTCGATTTTTGCCATGTGGATAAACTCTTCTACGATGGGTGCGTTTGCCATATGGTTCACCTCTTTCAAAATTTGGAGGAGCGGAGCGGCTCAGATGACGCCCTGGCGGCCCAGCTCGGACAGCTGCTCCCCGGACAGGCCCAGCCCGCCGTAAATCTCACCGTTGTGCTCGCCGCGGTGGGGACAGCCCATGCGGATCTGCCCCGGGGTCTTGGAGAGCTTCACCGGAATGCCCTGCATCCGATAGCGGCCCATCCCCTCATACTCCATGTCCACGACCATCTCCCGGTGGCGGGTCTGCTCATCCTCCATGGCCTCCCCCACGGTGAGAACCGGCGCGAAGGCCAGCTTTTTCTCCTCAAAGACCTTCTGAATTTCCGCCCGGGTGTATTGGCACGCCCAGTCCTCAATGTAGGGGGAGAGCAGGTCGGCGTTCTGCACCCGGTGCTCGTTGGTGTCGAACCGGGGGTCGTCCACCAGCTCCGGGCGGCCGATGGCCTGGGCGAAGGGCGTCCAGTCGTTCACCGTGGACGTGCCCAGAATGCAGTACCCGTCCTTGGCGGAGAAGATGTCATAGGGATAGGCGGACAGGTCCCGGCAGCCGATGCGCTCCGGCTCCACTCCCATGAGGGATTTCTGAATCACCCCCTGCATGATGAGGTGGAACAGGGAATCGGTCATGGCCACGTCGATATACTGGCCCTCGCCGGTGCGCAGGCGGTGAATCAGAGCGTAGAGGATGCCCTGGGCCAGGAACATGCCCGCCACGCTGTCCCCAAAGGCCACGCCGGAGGCGGTGGGCTTTCCGTCTGGGTAGCCGGTGACATACATCAGGCCGCTGGCCGCCTCGGCGATATTGGAATAGGCGGCGTTGGAGGCCTTGGGGCCGGTCTGGCCGAAGCCGGAGAGGGAGGCCATGATGATGTCCGGCTTTACCCCGCACAGCGTCTCATAGTCGCAGCCCAGCCGCTTCGCCACGCCGGGGCGGAAATTTTCCACCACCACGTCGGCCGTTTTGACCAGGTCATAGAGCAGGGAGCGCCCCTGCTCCGACTTCAGATTCAGCGTGACGCTCTTTTTGTTGCGGTTCATGTTCAGAAATTGGATGCTCTGGCCGTTGTGGAGGGGCGACCAGGTGCGGGAGGGGTCGCCGATGGAGGTGTTCTCAACTTTGATGACCTCCGCGCCGAAGTCAGCCAGCTGCATGGTCCCGATGGGGGCCGAGTAGGCGGTGCTCAGATCGACGACGCGAAAGCCATTCAAGGGCAAATCAGACATAGGGGATTCTCCTTTGACAAAAAATGTGGTATCATATCAGCAGACCGGCCGGACCGGCCGGAATTCTGACAGGGGGACGTGGTTTGCGAATGGATTTGGCACAGCTGAGGTATTTCCGCACGGTGGCGAAATGCCAGAATATGTCCAAGGCCTCCGGCGAGCTTTATGTGACCCAGCCCACTCTGAGCCAGAGCGTCAAGCGGCTGGAGTCCGAGCTGGGCTGCGCGCTGTTCGACCGGTACGGCAAGAGCATCGTGCTCAACCAGCAGGGCAAGATTGTGCTGCACTATGCGGACCAGGTGCTCGGCCTGATGGACGAGATGGAGCGGGAGCTGGCGGACCTGTCCACAGACAGCGCTGCGGCGGTCTCTGTGTCCATCAACACCCATACCAAGCTTCTGACCCAGATTCTGCCCGCCTTTCAGAAGGCAAACCCCAACGTCTGCTTCTATGTGGAGCAGAACGACTCCAGCCACCCGGACAAGGACGACTACGACATCTGCATCAACTGCGCCCAGGAGCCTCCGGCCGGGGACAACGCCAAGACCATCCTGCGGGAGCGGGTGCTTCTGGCCCTCCCGCAGGGACACCCGCTGTGCAAGCTGGAGGAGGTGCCCATGGCGGCGCTGGAGCGGGAGCACTTTATTCAGGTTGCGGGGAAGGATTTGACCCTCCAGCTGCGCCGTTGCTGCGAGACGGCGGGGTTTGAGCCCACGGTGGCCTATAACTGCGACCGTCCGGCGGTGGCGGTGGATTTTGTGGAGATGGGGCTGGGCGTGACCCTGTTCCCGGAGATTTCATGGGCCTCCCTGGCCGCGCACAACATGGCGCTCCGGCCCATCCAGGGCCTGTCGCCCACCCGATATATCTCCATCTCCTGGCGGAAAAACACTTACCTGTCCGCCAATGCCAGGTCTTTCCGTGATTTTTTCATCAACTATATGCAGGCGGTCTACCCCGAGTACGCGCTGGATTAGCCCACGCGGGCCAGAAGCTGCACCGCGAGAGCCACCGAGAGAAGGGCGGCGGGATAGGCCGCGGCATAGCCGGAGGCCACGTCGTCCGTCCCGGCGGCCTGGATCAGCGCGCCCAGCGCCGGGGTGCTGGTCATGCCGCCGCACACGGTGGACAGGGCGCTGAGCGGGTCCATGCGGAACAGCCGCAGGGCCGCCAGCAGCCCCGCCGCCATGGGGAGCAGCGTCATGGCGGCTCCCCACAGGAACAGTCCGATTCCATAGGTGCGGAGGATTTCCAGAAAGCCGCCGCCCGCCTGGAGGCCCGCCCCGGCCAGAAACAGGGCCAGCCCCAGCTCCCGGACCACGTTCAGCGTGGCCCGGGGGCATTCCACGTGGAGGGGGCCGATGTGCCGCAGCCCGCCCAGCAGCAGTCCGGCCACCAGCGGTCCCCCCGCGGTTCCCAGGGAGAGGCCGCCTCCCCCGGGAAGGGGAACGGCGAGCTTTCCCAGCAGGAAGCCCAGGCAGGCCGTCAGGGCCAGGGAAAAAACGCCGTGGGGGTCGATAACCAGCCCGCCGGACTTCCGCCTGGACGGGCCCGCGGCCGGTCCGCCGGCGGCGGGGCGGATGGGGAGCAGTTTGGGCATCAGCTGGACGAACAGCACCACCCCCACCACGCCGAAGGGATAGGCCACGCCGTACCCGGCGGTGGGCAGAATATCCCCCGACAGCTCGGCGGCCATGGCCAGCCCGGGCGTGCTGGTGAGGGCCCCCGTCATGAGGCCCACCGCCAGGCCGGTGGGGACGCCCGACGCGATGGCCGCCCCGCACAGCAGGCCCCCCGCCGCCGCGATCAGCGCCCCGGTGAGCAGAAAGCCCAGGGCCGATTTTTTCAAATGGCTGAGAAATTCAGGCCCGGAGATCATGCCCACCGCGGCGGTGAAGCACACCAGCCCCAGTTCCCGGATGACGGAGGGAAGCTCCATACCGAAATGCCCGAGCACCAGGGCCGCCAGCAGCACGCCGGAGGCGCCCAGGCTGATTCCGCCCACCCGGATGGAGCCGGCGGCGTAGCCCAGGATGAGGATAAGGGGCAGAAGGAATACCGCAGACATCGGATCATCAGGCCCGTCCGCCTCAGGCGGCGGGCTTGTCCTTTTTCGCCTGGAGGGTGAACACGCCCCGGGAGACAAACATGCCGATGATCACCACCAGCAGCGTGATCCACACGGTGGACAGGCCCGCCATTTTCAGCACGATATAGACGATGAAGCCGGAGATGATGAGGGGCAGGTTGGCCTTCAGGTTCTTCATGGCGTAGTCCACCACGATGGCGCCGAAGATGGCGGGGGCGATATAGCTGAAGGCGGCGGTGACGCTTTCCGGGAGCAGGGCGATGAGGCCGCTGCCGATGATGGTGATGACGGTGAGGAAGGCCACGGTGACAATGTTGGTGGTGGCCGCGGCCATGGTGGACAGCACATTGCCCTCCGGGGTGCCCGCCTCAATGCCCGCGGCCTTCTGGGCGGCGCTGATGGCGGGCATACGCAGGTCGGCCACGTTGCCGGTGGTCCAGCTCAGGCAGGACGCGCCAATGCCCAGCGCCGGATAGAAGGTGATGGGCTGCACCAGCCAGCCCACCGCGAAGGAGGCGGCCATCATGCTGAACAGGGAGGCGATGTCCGCGCCGGTGGGGATGACGCCGTAGGCAAAATAGAGGTAGAGGGCGGGGAGAAAGCTGGCGACCACCGCGCCGCCCATGGTGATCAGGCCCATGCGAAGGCATTTTTTATCAAACATGAATGAGTCCTCCTTTTTGTCAGGCCGCCACAGCCGCCGCCACGGCGCCCACGATGATGGAGATGCCCAGGGACAGCTCCTGAAGCCGTTTGTTCGACCCGAACAGCTTGTTCAGGATCAGCATGGACACGCCGCCGCCCACCGCCGCGATGGCAAAGGGAGGGGCCTTGCCGTAGACCTGGTTGATCAGCAGGTAGGAGAACAGGCTGACCAGACAGCCGCCCATCAGCAGCTTGATCCACTTGGGGTCGAATTTCTCGTTCAGCGTTTTGGTCACCGCGCTGCCGGCCACAATCATGACCATGGCGCCGATGAGCCAGCCCGCCACGTCGATGCCCTGTGCCCAGACGGCGTAGGACATGTTCTGCAGGTCCCATTCCGGGGTTCCCGCCTCCGCGCTCACCATATCGCCCACCATGGAGGCGATGGCCAGCTCGGTCCGGCCGGAGCCCACGTCGTTCATGCGCATCCAGGCGGTGGGGCCGCCCAGAGAGGCCATCAGCGTGATGAGCATGATGGACAGGGCGATGGTGGGGCCGATGGCGGCCACCACGGCGGAGCGCTTGGCCTCTTTCTGCTTCTCCGGGGGAATGCCCAGCTGGTCTGCCTCCTTCTTGGCCGCCCGCATGAAGAGGACCGCCTGTACGACGATGACGAGGACCATGACGCCTGACGCGATCCACATACCGGGGCTGTTTTTGATTGCGGAAATGTCCATGAATGATTTCCTCCCTTTTGTTTTTTTGGTGACTGCTTTGTTCTGACCGACGACTCGTCTGGGAACAGGCTAACACATTTGGGCAGAATGTTCAATATAATGCTGTAAAAACGATATTAGCTGTATAAATTAACTAATCACCAAATGTTATATGGCCCATGGGAAAATAAAAAACCGGCAGCACGCTGTGCTGCCAGTTTTCCCGGCTTTGAGATATTATATGGGCGGGGGCTTCCGCTCAGGGCGCGGCGCGGCGCGGGGGAGCGTCAAAATGGTGCGCAGCTGGGCGCGGCTGTTGACCTGGGTTTTGGCAAAGATGTTGGCCAGGTGCTTGTTCAGCGTGGAGGGGGCGATGTGGAGGGCCTCGCAGATGGGGCCGGTGTCCATCCCCAGGCCCACGAGGGCGGCCACCTCCGCCTCCCGGGGGGTCAGCCCGAAGCCGGACGCGCGCAGGCGGAGGTCCTGGGCGGAGCGGCCGCCTTCCCGCTCAAATTGGTAGAGGCAGTTTTCCAGCGGCTCCCGGAGAATCTCCAGCACATAGGCGTCGCGCCTGCCGAAATCCCCCTGGCCCCGGCTGCGGAAAAGGCCCAACAGCGCCTGGGGCTCGTCCTGCCGGACGGCAGAGAGAAACAGGCCCCAGTAGATATCCTGCGGGGCCCAGATCTCCTGGTAGACCCGGCTGGACTCCCACAGGTCCGGCGGAACCATGTCCGACTGCTGAAAAATGGAGCTGTTGGGGGCCATGATGAATTCGGTCCACCGGGGATAATCCCCCTCCAGAAACCAGGAGAGGTCCTGCCCCGGCCTGCTGGACACCGGGTTGGACAACAGCACGCGGCCGCCCTCCCGCCGGGTGCGGAAGCATACGCCCAGCTCAAAGGGCACCAGCGTGCGCAGCTGCTGAAACAGGGTGGCGCACAGCGCGCCGTAATCCCCGCAGCAATAGAGCCGGGAAACCAGTTGGACCAGGAATTTCCACTCATATTCTCTCAGCAATGCGCCCCGCCTCCTTTGCCTACATTATATGGACTTTTGTGGGAAAAAGTCAAGCGGTCTTGGGAAAACGCCTTCCCAGTGCTGGGAAGGACCGCCCTTTTTATAGACAGCCCATACATATTTTTAAGTAGAAAAAGCATTTAAACGGCCTATTCACATCGGGCGCTCCGACGCCTATAATAGGCGTCAGTCAGTTTACCACAAAATATCATGTGAAAGGAGCTTGTTTTACCGTGTTTTTCACCGAGGAGCACGAGGCCATCCGGGAGATGGCCCGTGAGTTTGCCCAGCGCTCCCTGGCCCCGGCCGCCGCGGAAATCGACAGGACCCAGGTGTTTCCCCAATCCCTCATCAACACCATGGCGGAAATGGGATTCCTGGGGATGAAAATTCCGGAGGCGTACGGCGGCGCGGGTATGGACACCAGGGCTTACGTGCTCACCATGGAGGAGATCGCCCGGAAGTGCGCTGTGGCCAGCGTCTATGTATCCTCCTCCAACTCGCTGGGCATCGCTCCGCTGCTGCTGGCCGGAAGCGAGGAACAGAAGCGGAAGTATCTGCCCGATGTGGTCACCGGCCGGCGGTTCATCGCCTTTGCGCTCACCGAGCCCGGCGCGGGCAGCGACGCGGGCGGCATGAAAACCACCGCCGTACCGGACGGAGACTGTTACGTTCTGAACGGGCGGAAGTGCTTTATCACCGGCGCGCCGATTGCCCAGACCGCGGTGGTGTTCGCGAAGACCGCGCCGGAGAAGGGCGCCCGGGGCATCACCACCTTCCTGGTGGACATGGACCTGCCCGGGGTCTCCTGCGGCAAGCATGAGGAGAAGATGGGCATCGTTGGGCTTCCCACCAGCGACCTGGTGCTGGAGGATGTGCGCGTTCCCCGGCAGAATGTGCTTGGGGAGGTGGACCTGGGCTTCGTCACCGCCATGAAAACCCTGTCCCTGGGCCGGGTGGGCATCGCGGCCCAGGGGGTGGGCATCGCCCAGGGGGCCATGGACGAGGCCGTCGCCTACCTCAAGCAGCGCAAGCAGTTCGGCAAGCCGCTGGCCGCATTCCAGGGGCTCCAGTTCATGCTGGCCGACATGGAGGCCAAGCTGAACGCCGCCCGGCTGCTCACCTACCACGCCGCCTGGAAGCTGGACCAGGGGGAGGACGCCACAAAGGAGGCGTCCATGGCCAAGTATTACTCCGCCGAGGCGGCGGTGGAAATTGTCAGCAAGGCGCTGCAAATGCACGGCGGCTACGGCTACTCCAAGGAGTACACCATTGAGCGGCTGTACCGGGATGTGCGCATCCTGCCCATCTATGAGGGCACCTCCCAGGTGCAGCAGCTCATCATCGCCAGACACCTTCTGAAGGACTGAGCGGAAGCGCCTCTCTCCGAGCCCACCCCGCCTGCGCGTATGGCCGCCCGTTCCGGCGGGAAAGGCGCGCTCTGAACCAGCCGCAAACCATTCGGCGGACAAAAGGCGGCCATTCGCAGTCTCTGCTCCGGCAATCAGTTTTTTCGGCGGCGGCAATAGAGGCCGGCAGGCGGGGTGGACGGCGCGTGCCGAAATTAAGCGGGCATGGGCAGAAATTGAATTACTCGAAAAGACAGCGAAAGCGGTCATTTCTCACTGAAACGACCGCTCAGCCTGTCGAAAAAGTCTGCCCTTGGGAGCCGCTTCGGAAGGAAGCGGCTCCTGAACTTTTTGCTAAGACAGCCGAATGCGATTGAATTGCGGGGAAATTCAATATTTCGGAGGTGCATATTATGGGAAAGTAAACGTTTGAACAAATGGGCGGAACTTATCGCCAAGTGGGTGACTACTTTTTCCCTAACCGCCCTGTGCCGGAAAGCGCTCCTGTGGGTATCTGGGGTCAGCGGCGGAAACGGTATCTGCGGGAGCATAGAGGGCCGCTCTACACCGCTTTGCTGCTCAGTGGGGAATTGGATGCCCATATCGTTGAAGTTGACCAGCAGGCCCAAGAGATGCTTTTACGACTGATTGAGCAGATGGCAAACCAAGAGGGTATCACTGAGCTGCTTAAAGAAGAAAGTCAAATGGAATGGGTCAGAAAGATGAACAGCATCCGCAACTGATCGAAAGAAATCATTATGGAAGAACTGATTTTAGCATAAAGCAGGCCCCGCACAAATTTCACCTGTGCGGGGCCTGCTTTTTTATAAATGGGGGAGATTCTTGCGATATTCACGCAAGTCATCTTCCCGCACAGTCTCAATGATTTTGTCAAGCGCCGCAGTGAGAGCGTCTTTATCCTCCGGCAAAGTCCCCTGAAACTGGAACGCATTGGATGCGCCTAAAGCGGCAAATTGGACAGGTATCTCCAGGTTTTCGAGGAGAGTGCGAATTTCCTTATACTTTTCAATCTCGCTTTCCTCTTTCCAGTTGCCGCGTTGGATTTCCTGATAAAGTTCCGAGTCCGGGTAAATGGTCAGCATATTGACGCCAATGAGCGTCGGGTGGAGTTGATTGCAGATGGCGGCAGTCGCCTTTGCGCCAATTTCACCCCGGCCAGCGCCGGAAATGCTCACCAAGTAGAAGAAGCTGTAATGAATACCGGCTTTGTCCAACCGCTGGCATTGTTTCACAATATCGGCGGCGGCATACCCCTTATTCATAAATCGCAGGGCTTCATCATCGCCGGTTTCGATTCCGATGGTCAGGCCGTCATATCCGGCTTGATGGAGCGATGCCAATTCCTCGTCCGATTTTAGCGTAACATCCGTAATCCGGGCAAAACATCCAATCGTTTTGATGGAGGGAATGTATTGCCGGATCAGGCCGGCGACAGCGATAAGCCGTTCATGCTTCAACACAAAGGGGTTTGCGCCGGTCAAAAAAGCCCGCTGGAGACGTTCCGGCCTGGGTATCCCCTGCAAACGGGCCGTCAGCATGGAGATGGGGTCTGTACTCCAAAGCTGCGCTTCCTGCAAGTCACTTTCTATATCCTCAAGGGGGGACATTCTGAATTTGAATGGCAGGTCATGATAGAGCGTACAGAATTTACATTTGTGGTGGGTGCAGCCAGCCGTGACCTCAAGCAGCAGCGAGGAAGCCTCATAGGGTGGCCGCCATATCGTTCCAGTGTAATGCATAGCAGAACCTCCTTGTTTTTCTGCCATTATATCACGGTACGGAGAAAATGAAAGTACGGTACTTTTTTGCAGTACATTGCTTTTGTAGTGCCAGGGCGATATAATATGCTGACAGGAGGTTGTGGAACATGAGGAAAACAGAAACAGCGATTCAACGCTGCAAGACTATGTCAACGCTCCAAAAAATCTTGGGCGGTAAGTGGAAACTTGAAATCCTCTACTATATCGCATTTAACGACATTCACAGGTTTGGCGCTTTGCGCCGCCAGCTTGGCGAGATTACGGAATCCTCCCTGACAAAACAGCTTCGGGAGTTAGAAGCCGATGGATTTTTGATCCGGCACGACTATAAGGAGATTCCGCCAAGGGTGGAATACACGCTGTCTGAATTGGGAATGAGCTTTATTGACGTGATCCGCTATATGAAACAATGGGGAGAGCGCAATTTGCCGGATTGCACAGACTGAAAACAAAAAACTCCCTTTTACCTTTTGCGGTGTCAAATTTGAGCATTGATGACTTAAGGAAGCACTGATTAAATGCGTCTGCGGCGCTTTGCGGATCTTTTCCGCCGCAGCTTCGTTGTGATTTCTTGAAATAAACACAATTATTCCTGCAAAATCGCGCCTTACTGTGGCGGAAAATCTCTCGCAAACCGCTCTTGCCGATTTAATCAGTCCTTCCCCAACATAAAATTTTACACTCTTTCTTTGACGATATCTACCTCCTTTTTGATGTAATGGAATGAATGGGCGGAGATTTTGCGGTAAAATTTGACAGCAACTGGAAAATTTAGCGTCAAAATCTCGGAATAATTGCCCGCAAAATCTCGGAAAAATTGGAATTAGAGCGAGATACTATGTCAGCGTTCGGCGAAAAACGCACACAGTGTCCGGATTATTTTGACCTCTGTTCCCTCCCCAGGCGCCCCTCCCGCTGCACCCTCATCCTCCCCTTCGGGGGGAGCGTCCAATTTAGCCTTCTCACTCAGTAATTTGGCAAAAATCGTGCTTGTTTTCTCAAGAACAGGCCGGGATTCCCAGCTATCCGCGCCGGTTTTGTTCGAGATTTATAGGGGGATGGCATGGGGAGTGCAGTGCATGGGGATGGGAGAGGGGAAGGGGAGAATTTACTGGGGAAAGTCCTGGTTTTCTGGATTTTTCAGCTATAATGCTCACGATTCCGAAGCCCCGAAGGGGAGAGAATGAAAGAGTGGCGGGGGCTTTGCCTGGGGGTGCGCACAAAAAAAGAGCCCAGGAATGGTGAATTCCTGAGCCCTTTTTGGGTCATTATTGGGGTGTTGATGTGTTCAAGATTGGAATGTCAAGAACAACAGCTGTCAGCGTTCGACGAAAAACGCACACAATGTCTGAGTTATTTTGGCCGCTCCCTCCCCGGGCGCACCCCCGCAACCCCCTCATTTCTTCCCTTTCAGGGGGCAAACGTCCAATCCGATGGCATCACCCAATAATTTCGCAAAAATCGTGCTTGTTTTCGCAAAAACAGGCCGGGATTTCCAGCCGCCCGCGCCGGTTTTGTGTGAGATTTTTCTGGGGATGGCATGGGGAGTGCAAAACATGGGGATGGGAGAGAGTGAGAGGAGAATTTACTGGGGAAAGTCTTGATTTTCGGGATTTTTCAGCTATAGTTCTAACTATTCCAATGCCCCCGAAGGAGAAAAAATGAGAGAATGGCGGGGGCCTTGCCTGGGGGTGCGCACAAAAAAAGAGCCCAGGAATGGTGAATTCCTGAGCCCTTTTCGGGTCATTATTGGGGTGCTGACGTGTTCAAGATTGGAATGTCAAGAACAACAGCGGGGGCGGATTACTTCAGCTCCACC
The DNA here is from genome assembly GCA_947383145.1 of uncultured bacterium. Lineage (GTDB taxonomy): Bacteria > Bacillota > Clostridia > Oscillospirales > Oscillospiraceae > Enterenecus. The sequence continues at coordinate 61,020 of CANDCH010000002.1, read as the reverse complement.
TTGCCGCCGGCCTCCTCGATCTTCTTCTTCAGCTCCTCGGCCTCGTCCTTGGAAACGGCCTCCTTCAGGGTCTTGGGAGTGCCCTCCACAGCGGCCTTGGCCTCGGCCAGACCCAGGCCGGTGATCTCGCGGACCACCTTGATGACCTTGATCTTGGCGGCGGCGTCGAAGCCCGCCAGCACCACGTCGAACTCGGTCTTCTCCTCCACGGCGGCGGCGGCGGGACCGGCGGCGGGAGCGGCCATGGCGGCGGCGGAAACGCCGAACTCCTCCTCCAGAGCCTTGACCAGGTCGTTCAGCTCCAGGACGGTAAGGGCCTTGACTTCTTCAATCAGAGCAGTGATCTTCTCGCTAGCCATGATGATATTCCTCCTAATGTTCAAATATAAAAGTATGTGTGCCGCTTATTCGGCGGCGGGGGCCTCCTCGGCAGGAGCCTCGGCGGCGGGTTCGCCGTTCTTCTCGGCGATGGCCTTGATGACGATGGCCAGACTGGTGATGGGGGCCAGCATCATGCCCAGGACCTGACCCAGCAGGACATCCTTGGAGGGCAGTTCGGCCAGGGCGTACACGTCCTCCAGGGGGAGCACCTTGCCGTCCATGAAGCCGGCCTTGATGTTGAAGCGGTCGCCCATCTGCTTGGCGTACTTGTTGACGATGCGCATGGGGGCGATGGGGTCTTCCTTAGAGATGGCCATGGAAGTGGTGCCGTTGAGCACCTCGTCCAGTTCGCCCAGATTCACGCCGTCCAGGGCGCGGCGGAGCAGGGTGTTTTTCACCACGCCGTACTCCACGCCATTCTCACGCAGCTCATGGCGCAGGGCGGTGTCCTCCGCCACGGTGATGCCCTTGTAGTCCACCAGGACGCCGGAGCTTGCGGCCTTCAGGCTGTCCACCAGAGCGGCCACGATGGCCTGCTTCTCACTGAGAACCTTTGCGTTAGGCATTGTTTGAATTCACCTCCGGGTAATTTTATTGCGGCAGGTGATTTTTTTACATAAAAAACCGCCGCCTTCGTGTTCCAACGAAAACAGCGCAAAACAAACCGTATCGGCTGCATTCTCGGCGGGACTTACGCTGACGCGCCCGCTGTCTTTGAACACTTTACGCATTATACCGCGGAGAGGCGGCATTGTCAAGGAAAAAATGCGTAATTTCCGAGGAGGACAGAACCGCGCAAAAAGCCCTTTCCTTTTTTCGGCTCTTATGGTATACTGTCAAAGTTATGTGTTTTTAGGAGGTCCTTCCCATGTAAACAACTGCGCAGGACCGCATTGCTCAATAAACTGTTTATCAGGAGGAACCTTTATGCCACAATATGAATCGGAAATCAAGCGGCGGAGAACCTTTGCCATCATCTCCCACCCGGACGCGGGCAAAACCACCCTCACCGAAAAGTTCCTGCTCTACGGCGGGGCCATCGCCCAGGCGGGGGTGGTCAAGGGCAAGAAAAACGCCCGGGCCGCCACCTCCGACTGGATGGAGATTGAGAAGCAGCGGGGTATCTCGGTGACGTCCTCCGTGATGCAGTTCCAGTACGAGGGCTTCTGCATCAACATCCTGGACACCCCCGGCCACCAGGACTTCTCCGAGGACACCTACCGCACCCTCATGGCGGCGGACTCCGCCGTGATGGTCATCGACGCCGCCAAGGGCGTGGAGGCCCAGACCCGGAAGCTGTTCAAGGTGTGCCGCCTGCGGGACATCCCCATTTTTACCTTCATCAACAAGATGGACCGGGAGGCCCGGGACCCCTTCGAGCTGTGCCAGGAGCTGGAGCACGAGCTGGGCATCGACACCTACGCCGTCAACTGGCCCATCGGCTGCGGCAAGGCCTTCCAGGGGGTCTACGACCGGGAGCGCCGCCGCATCCTCCATTTCACCTCCAACGGCGGGTCCAAGGCGGCCACCGCCGCCGAGGTGTCCCTGGACGATCCCGAGCTGGCGGGCCTCATCGGCCAGGACAGCCGGGACCGGCTCAACGAGGAAATCGAGCTTCTGGACGGGGCCTCCTGTGAGTTCGACATGGACCGGGTGCGCCACGGGCGGCTCTCCCCGGTGTTTTTCGGCTCGGCGCTGACCAACTTCGGGGTGGAGCCCTTCCTGGAGGACTTTCTGCGCATGACCACCGCGCCCCTCCCCCGCGCCGCCGGAGAGGAGCTCATCGACGCCTTCGACGACGGGTTTTCCGCCTTCGTGTTCAAAATCCAGGCCAACATGAACAAGGCCCACCGGGACCGCATCGCCTTCCTGCGGGTGGTGTCCGGCCGGTTTGACGCGGACAAGGAGGTTTACCACGTCCAGGGGGGCAAAAAGCTGAAGCTGTCCCGGCCCCAGCAGCTGATGGCGGCGGAGCGGGAGATCATCGAGGAGGCCTACGCCGGAGACATCATCGGCGTGTTCGACCCGGGCATCTTCTCCATCGGGGACACCCTGTGCGCGCCGGGGCACAAGTTTCGGTTCGATCCCATCCCCACCTTCGCCCCGGAGCATTTCCGCCGGGTGCGGCCCCTGGACACCATGAAACGCAAGCAGTTTTTGAAGGGCATGGAGCAGATTGCCCAGGAGGGCGCCATCCAGATTTTCAAGACCCCCTACTCCGGCATGGAGGAGGTCATCGTGGGGGTCGTCGGCACGCTGCAATTTGATGTGCTGGAGTACCGGCTCAAGAACGAGTACGGCGTGGACCTGTACGCCGAGGGCCTGCCCTACGAGTACCTGCGCTGGCTCCACCACGATGGGGACGAGCCTCTCCGGGCCGAGGAGCTCACCCTCCCCGGGGACGCCATGCTGGTGGAGGACTACCGGCAGAACCAGCTGCTGCTCTTCGCCTCCCAGTGGTCCATCAACTGGACGGCGGAGCGGAACAAATCCATCACCCTGTCCGAGTTCGGCGGGGCAAAATTCTGAGCGCGGAGCAGAACCCGGCGGGAGCCTTCCCACACCGGGTTCTGCTCATCATGCTTTGTGAGGAGAAATTCTGATGAACGCGTTGGTCATGAATTGCAGCCCCGTCCGGAACGGGGCCACCGCCGAGATCGTAAAAACAGCCGCCGGGTGCCTGGAGGAGCGGTATGACACCCGAGCCGCCTGCATCGACGATTTCCGGATCGGCTTCTGCAGGGGCTGCCGGACCTGCCACAGCACGGCGAAGTGCACCCAGAGCGACGATATGGAGCGGTTGATGGGCCAGTTTGAGTGGGCGGATATCATCCTGTGCGTCGCCCCCTCCTATTGGGCGGACATCCCCGGTCAGTTCAAGGCGTTCATCGACCGATGCACCCCTTGGTGTAACACCCACGAGCCCCACGCCGCCATCGGCCCCGGCAAAAAGGGATATTCCATCGCGCTGCGCACAGGGCCGGGCATGAGGGAATGTGACCGCATCATAGAGAGCCTCGCGCATTTCTATGGGCATATGGAGATCGAATGCCGCGGCAGCCTCGGGCTGTGCGGCATAGAGGACAAGCGGGCGGTGGCGCCGCGGAAGGACGAGATCATCGCGTTTTGTCGGACAATCTAGGCGTTTCCACGCTCACGCGCAGCTCCCCACGCCCCACCTCCCCCCGCTCCCACAGCAGGGCCAGCACCTGATCGGCGCAGTCCGGAGGCAGCTCCACCCCCTCCGCCTCCAGCGTGAGCCCGCCCAAGGAACCGCCCTCGTACACCTCCACGCTCCGCCCCCAGCGGCCCCCAACCGGGCCGAAGGCCACGGTGGCGTCCGCCCCGGCGGCCGGGGGCGTCACCGGCAGGCCGAATTTCGCCTGTAAATACCGGGCGTAGTCCGCCCCGCCCGGCGCGTCGATGAGCAGTCCCCGCACCTGGGGGCAGAGCCGCTCCGCGGCCCCCTCCAGCTCGGGGCAAAGCCGGGGGGCGGACAGGGCCAGCCGCCCCCGGCGGGGAGAAACTCCCTCCAGCTCCAGCGCCCCCAGGGCCAGCACATCGGCGCACCCCCGCCGGAAGGGGAGGGGGTCCACCGGCCGCAGCAAGGACAGCCGGTCCCCATAGGGGAAGCCTCCGGCCAGGATCACCCGGCCCGCCCCGGCCCGGACCAGGGCGCGTTCGGCCTTGCGCAGGCGCAGCCGCAGCCGCCAGAGGGGAAGTCCCTCCGGCGCGTACACCGCCGCCCGCAGCGCCGCCAGCGGTCCCAGCTCCGCCTTTTCCAGCCGGAAGCGACCCCGTTCCCGCCGGAGCTCCAGCACGCCCACCATATCCAACACCTCCAAAGACGCATATGCGCCGGAGGGGCCGGATATGACAGCGCCTGTCTTGACAGGCGCCGGGGTTCTGTCAAAACTCTTAACAGGCTTCGGGAGAACGGCAAGGGAGCTTGTACAATTCCCCGGTTGTATTTTCCCGTCCCGTTTGATATAATCCTTCCAATGATTTCTGTCATTCTGATTACGGAACGGAGGGCTTTCCATGTCCATCAAAATCACCGCCACCAGCACCTGCGACCTGCCGCCCCAGCTGCTGGAGCGCTATCAGATCACCATGGTACCCCTGTACATCTCTTTTGGGGGGAACACCTTCCGGGACGGCGTGGACGCCGGACCGGAGGACATCTTCCGCCATGTGGAGGGGGGCGGGCAGCTGCCCACCACCGCCGCCGTCAACATCGCGGACTATCAGGAGCTGTTTTCAGAGCTGTCCCCCCGGTATGACGAGGTGCTCCACATCACCATCGGCAGCGAGTTCTCCAGCTGCTATCAGAACGCCCTGGCGGCGGCGGAGGACTTCGGCAACGTCCGCGTGGTGGACTCCCGGAACCTCACCGTGGGCCAGGGGATTCTGGCCATCGCCGCCGCCGAGGCGGCGGAGCGGGGGGCGGACATCCACGAAATCGTGTCCATTTTGGAGGGGATGATTGACCGGGTGGACACCACCTTTGTGGTGGACAAGCTGGACTATCTGGCCAAGGGCGGGCGGTGCTCCTCCGTGGTGGCCCTGGGGGCCAACCTGCTGAAGCTGAAGCCCTGCATCGTGCTGGCCGGCGGCAAAATGTCGGTGGGGAAGAAGTACCGGGGGGCCTTTGACAAGGTGCTGGGCGACTACGTGCTGGACCAGCTGAGCGGAAAAAACGTGGACCTGGACCGGGTGTTCGTGGTTCACACCCGGTGCAATCCGGAGATTCCCGAGGCCGTGTGCGGCATGGTGCGGCAGTATGGCTTCCGGGAGGTGGTCCAGGCCGTGGCCGGGTCCACCATCTCCTGCCACTGCGGGCCCAATACGCTGGGCGTCATCTTCCTGAGAAAGGGATAAAAAACCAGTCTCCCTCCGCCTGTTGGGCGGGGGGAGACTCGCTTTCAGGAGCGCAGCAGCCCGATGGCCGCCTGGAGCTGGTTGTCCTCCGGGCCGCCCATGGCCGCGCCCTCCGTCAGGGACAGCTCCGCGTCGGGGGTGAGGCCCTCCCCGATGAGGGAGCGCCCGCTGCCGGTGCAGTAGGCGGCGGTGGACAGACCCACGCCCCCTCCGTTCAGAAGGGGGAAGGTGATCTGGGAGTACCCCTTGCCCGAGGTGACCTCCCCCGCGATGGGGGCTCCGGCGCTCTCCCTCAGCTGGGCGGCCAGAAGCTCCGCCGCCGAATAGCTGTTCCGGTCCGCCAGCACCGCCATGGGCAGGCCGAGGCAGTTCCCGTCCGACTGGTACACCGACTGCCAGCCCCACCGGGGCTTGCTGGTGAATACCGGCCCCTCGGGCAGAAGATAGTCCAGAATCTGCTCCAGCTCGGACACATAGCCGCCGGGATTTCCCCGCACGTCCACGATGAGGGAGCGGGCCCCCTGGTCCAGCAGGGCGTCCACCTCCCCCCGGAAGCTGTCCGCCGAGCCGGAATAGAAATTGCTCAGCTGCACGTACCCGATCTCCCCCTCCAGCAGCTTCCCGCTGGCGGAGGGGTGGTGGAGGGAGGCGCGGGTGCAGGTCACGTCCCGGGTGGAGCCGTCCTCCCCCAGCAGGGTGAGGACCACCTGGGTGCCCGGCTCTCCCTTGATGCGGCCGGAGCCCTCCTGCCGGGCGTCCCCGGCGATGGACAGGCCGTCCACCGCGGTGACGACGTCGCCGGGGACCACGCCCGCCCGGTCCGCGGGGCCGTCCTTCACCACGGACTGGACCAGCAGGCCCTCCTCCCGGCTGTAGTCGATGGTAACGCCCACCCCCACATAGCTGTTGGCCCGCCGCTGGGTGGTGGACTGGTAGCTCTCCCGGTCCAGATAGTAGGACCAGCGGTCGCCCAGCGCGTCCACAAAGGCGTCCAGCCCCGCGTCCACAGCTCCGCCCAGGTCCGCGTCCTCCTCCACGAAGGCGAACCGGGCCAGCAGAAAGACCTGCACCATGGTCAGCCCGTCAGGGCCGAGCAGCAGGCACCACGCCCCGGTGGACAGGAGCAGGGTGAGCAGCGCCGCCGCCAGAATCTTGACCCAGCCCGCCGGACTCCGCCGCCTCTTTTGCGTATGTACCGTCTGCCGTTCCTCCATGGTCCGTCCTCCTCGCTGAAAATGAAACGGGGGCGCGGGTTTTCCCCGCGCCCCTGGGTTTTATGCTTTGACCGGGCGCCGCTCCGGCGTCAGCCGCCCTTGATCTTCGCGCCGCCGGGAGAGGTGAAGGTCATGCCGGGGTAGAGCTTGAGCACGTCGTTGCGTATGCCGTTGACGCGCAGCTCAAAGTGGAGGTGATAGCCGGTGGAACGGCCGGTGGTGCCCACATAGCCGATGACCTGGCCCTTTTTCACGGTCTGCCCCTCCTGGACGATGGGAACCTGGTTCTGGTGGGCGTACAGGGTGGAGTAGCCGCCGCCGTGGCCGATGATGCAGTAATAGCCGTAGGAGGAGGCGTACTGGTTTTTGTTTACTGTGGTCACCACGCCGTCCTTGGCGGCGTAGATGGGGGTGCCCCTGGGGGCGGGAATGTCGGTGCCGGTGTGGTTGTCCCGCCTGCCGGTGAAGGGGTCGGCCCGGTTGCCGAAGAGGGAGGAGATCTTATACCGGCCGGGCAGGGGCCAGTACCAGTCCCCGCTGGTCATGTTGATGTTGGCGTTCTGCTGGGCCTCCAGGGCGGCCAGCTGGGCGGCGTACTTCTTCTCGGCGTCCTTCAGCTCCTTGTTGATCTTGGCCTCGCTGTCCGCCAGTTCCTTGGCCTCCTTGGCGTATTCGCTCTCCGAGGCGGCGATCTGCTGAAGCAGCTTCTGCTGCTCCTGCCGCTTCAGCTCCAGATCCTCCAGCCGTCCCTCCAGCTCCGCCTGGACCTCCGCCTGGGCGTCCCGGTCGGCCTGGAGGGCCTCCCGGGCCAGACCCAGCTCCGCCTGGGTGGCCTCCAGCTCCTCGATGATCCGGTTGGAGTAGTCCATGATGTCGCCGATGAGCATGGTGTAGTCCAGCATGTCGGCAAAGCTCTTGGCCTCAAAGAGGATGGAGAGGTAGGACACGCCCCCCGTCTCCTCCATCCAGCGCACCTGCTGGTAGAACTCCCGGTACTGCTCCTCCTCCCGCCGTTCCAGAAGGGCGATCTCCCGCTCCTTGTCGGCGATCTGGAGGTCGTAGCCGTCCAGCATGGCCTGACTGGCGTTGACCTCCTGCTCGGTGAGCAGCACCTGCTGCTGGATCAGGTCCGCCTGCTCCCTGGCCTTGGACAGGTCGTTTCGGATGGAGGCCAGCTTGGCCTCCGCCTCCTTCTTCTGGGCGGTGATGTCGCTGAGCTCGTTTTTGATGTTCTGGATGTCGTTTTTGGTCACGTCCGCCCGGGCCAGCAGGGTCAGGGCCGGCAGGAGCACCGACAGCAGCATCGCCGCCGCCACGAGCATGACAATAATCCGCTGGGTCTTTTTCTTCATAGCGGCCTCCTTGCGTATCTCAGACCTGGAGGAACTTGCGGATGGCGAAGCCGGAGCCCAGGGCTCCGATGGCCCCGCCGGACAGAAGGAACACGGTGAGCACCCGCCTCCAGATCAGGGCGAACTCCATGAGGGTGAACAGGGCGGTGGCGCCGCTGTCCGTCAGGGCCCGGCCCACGGCGGCGTACACCCCCCACTGGAGGAAAAAGGCCACCACCGCCCCCATGAGGCCCAACAGAAGCCCCTCCACGATGAAGGGCCAGCGCACAAAGCCGTCGGTGGCGCCGCACATCTTCATAATGGCGATCTCCTCCCGCCGGGAGAAGGCGGCGAGCCGGGTGGTGTTGGAGATGATGAACAGGGAGACCGCCGCCAGGATGCCGATGAGCACCCACGCCAGGGCGGTGACCGCGTTGCGCACGGCGACGAAACCCTCCGCCACCTTGTTTTCCGCCCGATGGTTGGCAACGCCGGGCAGGGCGCACACCGCCTCCACCGTCTCGGTGAACTTCTCCAGGTCGATGACGTGGATGGAAAACCGATCCCGCAGCACCTCGTCGGGCATGTTGACGTACAGCCCGTCGGCCTCGTGGCCCTTGAGGTAGTCCTGCTTGGCCTGCTCCCGGGTGATGAAGGTCACGCTGCCCGGGTCCACGTTGTCGATCTGCTTCACCTTCTCCATGAGGGTGCGCACCTGGTCGTCGGTGAGGCTCTCGTCGATGTAGGCCAGGAACTCGTTTTCCTCCTCCAGCTGGCTGAGCATCCCGTCCACGTTGACGGCCAGCAGGGAGAAGGACCCCATGATGATGAGGCAGGCCACGATCATGCACACCGCGGCGAAGGACATCAGCCCGTGGGAAAAAATGCTGGAAAAACCCTCTTTGATGAAATAGCCCAAGTTAAATCTTCTCATGCTCTGTAGTAGCCTCCCTGACCGTCCCGTATCAGCTCTCCGTCCTTGATGGCCACCACCCGCTTGGAGAAACGGTTGACCAGGTCCCGCTCGTGGGTGACCACCAGCATGGTGGTGCCCATGGAATTGATCCGCTCCAGCAGGGTCATGATTTCCAGGGAGCGCCGTGGGTCCAGGTTGCCGGTGGGCTCGTCGGCGATGATCATCCGGGGGTTGTTCACCAGCGCCCGGGCGATGGCCACCCGCTGTTGCTCGCCGCCGCTCATCTCGTTGGGGTAGGCGTCCGCCTTGTCCTCCAGCCCCACCAGGTCCAGCACGTAGGGAATGCGCTTACGCATCTCCCGGCCGCTGGCGCCCACGGTGCGCATGGCGAACTCCAGATTGCCCTGCACCGTCTTTTTTTCAATGAGCCGGAAGTCCTGGAAAATGATGCCCAGAGTGCGCCGCATATGGGGAATCTGCCAGCGGCGGATGTTGTTGAGGTTGTAGCCGTTGACGATGACCCGCCCCCGGCTGGCGGTGATCTCCGCCGTCAGCAGCTTGACGATGGTGGATTTGCCCGAGCCGGAGGGGCCCACCAGGAACACGAATTCGCCGTCCTCAATGCGCAGGTTGATCCCCTTCAGGGCCTTGGTCCCGTTGTCGTATTCCTTGTGAATGTCGATCAGTCGTATCATGATGGCCCGCATCTCCCATGCCGCTGCTTTGTAGTCTTTCTATGCTGGAATCAGCCTTTTTATTATATCGGCTATTTCCTGCCCTGTCAACCTGGAGCGCCGCTTTCCCAAAATAAAGCAGGGGCCGGACCGCGCCGGAACGGGGGCGGCAGAAGCAAACGCCGCCGGGGCGGAGCCCCGGCGGCTGTGACGCTTTTTGGGACGCGGGCTCTTACACGTTAAACCGAAACAGGATGATGTCCCCGTCCTGCACCACATATTCCTTGCCCTCGGAGCGGATGAGCCCCTTCTCCCGGGCGGCGGCCATGGAGCCGCAGGCCTTCAGGTCCTCAAAGGCCACCGTCTCCGCCCGGATGAAGCCCCGCTCAAAGTCGGTATGGATTTTGCCCGCCGCCTGGGGGGCCTTGGCGCCCCGGGTGATGGTCCAGGCCCGGCACTCGTCCTCGCCGCTGGTGAGGAAGGAGATGAGGCCCAGCAGGGTGTAGCTGGCGCGGATGAGCCGATCCAGGCCGGACTCGGCGATGCCCAGATCCTCCAGGAACAGGGCCTTTTCTTCGGCGGGCAGCTCGGCGATCTCCGCCTCCAGCTTGGCGCACACGGGGATGACCTGGGCCCCCTCGCCGGCGGCGCGCTCCGCCACCTGGCCGTAGTAGGGCACGGCGGCGGGGTCCGCGAAGCCGTCCTCATCCAGGTTGGCGGCGTAGATCACCGGCTTGAGGGACAAAAGCTCGCTGGTGGCGATGAGGGCGGCGTCCTCCCCGTCCACCTCCGCCAGATAGGAGCGGGCGGATTTGCCGTCGTTGAGCCAGTCCCGCAGGCCCTCGAACACCTCCGCCTCGCGGTTGAATTTCTTGTCCGCCTTGGCGGCCTTCCGGGCCTTGTCGATGCGCCGGTCGGCCATCTCCACGTCGGCCATGATGAGCTCCAGGTCGATGATGTCCATATCCCGGATGGGATCGGTGGAGCCCTCCACGTGGATGACGTTGTCGTCGTCAAAGCACCGCACCACATGGACGATGGCGGCGCACTCCCGGATGTTGGCCAAAAATTTGTTGCCCAGGCCCTCTCCCCGGGAGGCTCCCTTCACCAGTCCGGCGATGTCCACGAACTCCACCACGGCGGGGGTGGTTTTTTTCGGCTTGTAAAAATCGGAGAGCCAGTCCAGGCGGCTGTCCGGCACGGCCACGGTGCCCACGTTGGGGTCGATGGTGCAGAAGGGGTAGTTGGCGCTCTCCGCGCCGGCGTTGGTGATGGCGTTGAACAGGGTGGATTTGCCCACGTTGGGGAGGCCCACGATTCCTAATTTCATATCTCCTCACAGCTCCTTCGTTTTGCGGTATCGGTATGGCGCGCCGCGCCTGACGCGGGGCCCGGCGGCGGATAGAGCCGGGAAAAGCGCCTGATATAACCCCTGTAGTATATCATAGCGCCGCAGGTTCCACAACCGTTTTTGCGAAAATAAGCGGGGGCGCTCCGGGGAAAAACGGCGCCCCAGGGAAATCCCCGGGGCGCTGGGCGGATCACCGCAGGAACAGGTGGATCAGCCGCTCATACAGCCCCCTCCGGTAGGGCTGATAGCGCATGGGCAGGTCCATCCAGGTCTTTTTATCCACGATGCTTTTGCTGTGGGAGAAGGCCCGGAAGCCCTCCGCCCCGTGATAGGCCCCCATGCCGCTCTCCCCCACGCCGCCGAAGCCCATCCGGCTGGTGGCCAGGTGGATGACCACGTCGTTGACGCAGCCGCCGCCAAAGCGGAACCTGGCCATGGCCTCCCGGACCCGGGGCCGGTTTTCGGAGAACAGGTAGAGGGCCAGGGGCTTGGGACGGTCCGCCAGGTATTGATACAGGTCCTCAAAGCGGTCATAGGCCAGCACGGGCAGGATGGGGCCGAAAATCTCCTCCCCCATCGCCGGGTCGCCGCCGTCCGTCCCGTCCAGGATGGTGGGGGCGATCTGAAGAGTGTCCTGGGACCACCGCCCGCCGATGGCCGTTTTGGACGGGTCCAGCAGACCCAGCAGCCGGTGAAAGTGCTTCTCGTTGACAATGCGGCCGTAGTCCGGGTTCTGGAGGGGGTCCTCGCCGTACTGCCGCCGGACCTCCCGGCACAGCGCCTCCACCAGCCGCTCCTTCACGGCGCTGTGGCATAGAATGTAGTCGGGGGCCACGCAGGTCTGGCCGCAGTTCAGAAATTTTCCAAAGACGATCCGCCGGGCCGCCAGGGGAATTTTGGCGGTCTCGTCCACAATGCAGGGGCTTTTGCCCCCCAGCTCCAGCACCGCCGGGGTGAGGCGCTCCGCCGCCCGGCGCAGCACCTCCCGCCCCACCTCCTGGCTGCCGGTGAAGAAGATGAAGTCAAATTTTTCGTCCAGCAGGGCGGCGTTCTCCGTCCGCCCGCCGGCGACCACCGCCGCGTACTCCGGCGGGAAACAGTCCCCGATGAGCTCCGCCAGCAGGGCGGAAGAGGCGGGGGCGTAGGCGCTGGGCTTGACAATGGCGGTGTTGCCTGCGGCGATGGCGTCGGCCAGCGGGTCCAGGGTGAGCAGCACCGGGTAGTTCCAAGGGCTCATGATGAGGGTATTGCCGTAGGGGGAGGGCTTGCGCAGGCTCCGGGCGGCAAACTGGGCCAGGGGAGTGGGAACGGCGCGCTCCCCCGCCAGACGGGCGGTGTGGCGGATCATATAGCTGAGCTCCGAACGCACCAGCCCCGTCTCGCACAGAAAGCTCTCATAGCCGCTTTTGCCCAGGTCGGAGGCCAGGGCGGCGGCGATGTCCCCCTGGCGGCGGTCTACCGCCTCCCGCAGGCGCTTGAGCATCTTCACCCGGAAGGAGACGGGCAGGGTGGCGCCGGTGTGAAAAAAGCGCCGCTGTTCCTCCACAAGCTGGTGAATGTCCATCCTTCGTCTCTCCGATCCGCAGAATTGCCTTGATTTGACCCGTTTATCTTACCGCGGGAGGGCGGCGTTGTCAAATTTTTCTTTGAATGTCCCGTCCGGAAAATGGAATATTTGTGCAAAACACTTGAAATTCTAACGCCGATGTTGTATCATATATACAAAGAGGCGAAGGAGGGAGGCCATGACGGCCATCTACGGCGCGGCGGGGGCGGACGGCCGGAGGCTGGTCTGGCCCCTTCTGGAGCGGGCGGTCAGGCTTCGGTGGGGCTGGAACGCCCTGCCCCCGGTGGAGCGCTCTCCCCGGGGCAGGCCCTTCTTCCCCGGGCTGGAGGACCGCTGGTTCTCCCTGTCCCACAGCGGAGGACTGGCGCTGTGCGCCCTGTCCCGGGGCCCGGTGGGGGTGGATGTGGAGTTGGTCCGGCCCCGGCGGGCGGGGGCCCCGGGGCGGCTGCTCAGCGGAGCCGAGCTGGCCCGGTTCGACGGCTCCTGGGGGGACTTCTACCGCCTGTGGACGCTGAAGGAGAGCTGGTGCAAGCGGGAGGACGCGTCCCTGTACCCGCCCCGGGCGGTGGAGACGCCGCCCCCCTGCCCCCACAAAAGCTATGCCGGGGAGGGCTGGCGGGCGGCGGTTTGCTGCGCCGGAGCGCCGCCGGAGGAGATCGTCTGGCTGGACGTCAATTGGGAGAAGGAGGGCTTTGTATGAGCAAACAGATTATCACCATCAGCCGGGAGTTCGGGTCCGGCGGCCGGTCGGTGGGGCGCCGGGTGGCCGAGCTGCTGGGCGTGCCCTGCTACGACAAGGAGCTGGTGAAGCAGGTGGCGGTGGAGACCGGCTTCGATGAGAAATTCATCGAGCACGAGGGGGAGTACGCCTCTCCCTGGCAGTCCCTGATGTCCTACGCCTTTGCCGGGGGCGGCGGCGCCCGCCAGCACATGAACGGCCTGTCCACCGCCGATTTTCTGTGGGTGATCCAGTGCCGGGTGATCCTGGACCTGGCGGAAAAGGGCCCCTGCGTCATTGTGGGCCGGTGCGCCGACTACATCCTGCGGGACCGGACGGACGTGCTCAACGTGTTTATCCACGCCCCCATTCCCTACCGGGCGGACCGGGTGGTGCGGCTGTACGGGGAGTCCGATGTGGCCCCGGAAAAGCGGCTGGAGGAGAAGGACAAGCGCCGCAGGGCGTACTACAAGCACTACGCCGACCGCGAGTGGGGCATGAGCCAGAACTACCACCTCTCCCTGGACTCCAGCGCGGCGGGCGTCGAGCGGTGCGCCCGGTTTATTCTGGACGTGGCCCGGAACCCGGGAGAGCCGCAGTAAAGGGCGGACGGCGCTCCGCCGCCTGGGGCCGCGGCCTCAGGCGCACCCAAGCATAAAAAGCGGCGTTTTTCTCTCCCCGCAGGGGAGAGAAAAACGCCGCCGCGCTATGCCAGGGCCTCGCCGAACACCCGCACCAGCTGCTCCTGGTGAAAGGGCTTCTCCACGAATCCCCGGGCGCCGATGGATTTGGCCCGGTCAAACGTATCGCCGTAGGCCAGGGAGGAGATCATCACGATCCTGGCGTCCGGGTGGTTTTTCAGGATAATCTCCGCGGCGTCCAGCCCGTCCATCCCCCGCATGATGATATCCATGGTCACAAGATCGGGACGCACCGCGGCGTACCGCTCGATGGCCTCCTCGCCGCTGCGGCAGTAGGCCGCCACCTCGTAGTCCGTGCCCTCCAGCACATCCTCCAGCTGGACCCGCACCAGCCGGGAATCGTCCACCACCATTACTCGTTTTTTCATTCGGCATTCTCCCTCCCGCCGGTACCGCCCTCGTTGGACTGCGCCACATGATGAATCAGCTGCGCCCCCTCGCTGTGCTCGTCGCAGTAGGTGAGCACAAGCTGCGCCTCACGGCCCTCCGGCTCATAACGCCCGTGGTAAAAGGCGGGCGGGCCGAAGTGGGCGGACACCTGGGTGGCCTGGAACATGGCCCCGGCCACCTTGCCGCACAGCACGTTGAAATACTCCTTGCTGAACTCCTCCAGGTCCTCCGGCGTCACCGTATCCTCGTGGAAGGAATTGCCCGCCATACGGATGAGCAGGGCGGTGTCCGCGCACAGGGTCAGGCTGGTGGAAAACCCCTTGTCGAAGGTGATGTGGACGGTGCACAGGTCCTCGCCCAGCGGCTGGTCCCCCTGGCGCAGGCGGACTCCGGCGGTCCGCTCCGTGACATCCTGGAGGGCCTTGTCCAAAACCCGCTCCAGCTCCTCTCTGGTCATGGCGGTGTTCATTCCCCGGCCCCCTCTCCGCCCTGCCCGGACAGGGCGCGCTCCCGCTGCTGCTCTCCGCTTTCCAGCACCCGCCGGATGCGGCTGAGCAGGTCGTTGGGGGCGAAGGGCTTCAGGATATAGTCGCTGATCCCCAGGCTGAGGCCCTCCAGGACAGAGTCCTTGTCCTCCATGGCGGTGAGCATGATAACCGGGATGTCCGCCCGGTCCTTCATGTCGCGGATATCCCGCAGGGTGTCAAACCCGTTTTTTGGCGCCATGCGGATGTCCAGAAGAATCAGGTCCGGCTTCACCCGCTCCAGATACCGCAGGGCCCGCGCCCCGGAGTTTACGGTGACTACCTCATAATATTTATCCAAGGCGTCCGTGATCCGGAGCAGAATCGTCGCCGCGTCGTCCACTGCCAAAATCCGCTTTCTGCCGGCTGTTGCGCGTGTTTGAATCATATTACCCTTCCTCCTTTTCCAAGCCGCTCAGCAGCCTGCCCAGCAGCGACTCGGCGTTGTCGTCCTCATACAGCTTCAGCTGGCCCTGTATCTCCCTCAGCGCGCCCTCCACCTCCGGGGGCAGGGCGCAGCGCAGAAGGTCCTCCACCATGGCGGCGCACTCCCTGGACTGGAAATCCTCCAGCGCCTCCAGGGCCGCGCCCACCCGCTCCCGCAATTCCCGGGGCGCGGGCTGCGGGAGCTTCTCCTCCTGGGGTCGGTCCTTCCGCCGCCCCTCCAAAAACTCCCCGAGGCGGGCCAGAAGCGCCTGGTGCGCCTCGATCAGCTGGGGAAGCTGCCGGGCGATGAAGCCCGTATCCCCCCGGGCGGCGGCGTTCTCCTGGGCCCGGGCCAGATTGGACACCTCCATGGCCCCCACGTTGGCCGCGGCGCTCTTGAGTGCGTGGACCTCCGTGCGGTAACGGGACAGGTCGGAGGCCGCCAGCTCCTGCAAGAGCTCCGTTTTGCGCATCCCATCCATGTAGTACAGCTCCAGCAGCTCCACAAAGCCCTCCTCGCCGCCGGTGAAATAGCGCATGGCGGCCTGCATGTCGATGCCCTCAATGGGGAAGGCCGACGGGTCCAAGGCGGGTTCCTCCTCCCCGCCTCCGGCCTGACGCCGGTCCTCCGGCACCCAGCGGGCCAGCAGCTGGCTCAGCTCCCGCCGGTCCAAGGGCTTGGCGATGAAGTCCTGGAAGCCGCAGTCCAAGAATTTCTCCCGCATTCCCTCCATGGCGTTGGCGGTGAGGGCGATCATGGCGGGGGCGGTGCCGTTCTCGCCGCAGTCCCGGCGGATGATCTCCGCCGCCTCGATCCCGTCCATCATGGGCATCATGTGGTCCATGAAGATGATGTCGTAGCGGTTTTGGCGCACCAGCTCAATTGCCTCCGGCCCGCTCCCCGCCTCGTCCAGGTCGAAGCTGTACTTCTTCAAAAAGCCCCGGGCCACCTTGCGGTTGATCACGTTGTCGTCCACCACCAGCACCTTCACCCCCGGGGCGGTGAAGGCCTCGCCGCCCTCCAGCTCCGTCTGGGTCAGCTCCGGCGCCTGGGCGATGGTCCGCCGGTCCACGATCCTCTGGGGAATGTTGATGACGACCGTGGTCCCCTTGCCGTACACGCTGTCCACCTGGATGGAGCCGCCCATCAGCTCCACCAGGTGCTTGACGATGGCCAGCCCCAGGCCGGTTCCCTCCACGCTTCGGTTCCGCTTGGAGTCCACCTGGCGGAAGTCCTCGAAAATCTTGGTCAAATCCTCCTGCCGTATGCCGCAGCCGGTGTCCTCCACCCGGAAGGTAAGCAGCTCCTCGTCTTCGCCGGGTCCGGGACGGCCGGTGACGCTGGCCCGGACATAGCCCTCCTTGGTAAACTTGATGGCGTTGTTGATGATGTTGATGAGGATCTGCTTGATGCGGCCCTCGTCGCCGTTATACCGGCAGGGGAGGGTTTCGTCGCACTCGTATTTCATGATGAGCCCGCGCTTGGAGGCGGCCATGTCCATCATGCCCACCACCTCGCCCACCACGGTCTTCAGGTGGTAGTCGGTGTACACCAGCTCCATCTTGCCCGCCTCCACCTTGGACAGGTCCAGAATGTCGTTGATGATGGCAAGCAGGTTTTTGGCCGCGGACTGCACGTCCTTGGCGTGGGCGTAGATGGACGGGTTGGTGCACTCCTCCATGATGATGTCGTTCAGGCCGATGATGGCGTTCATGGGGGTGCGGATCTCGTGGGACATGTTGGCCAAAAACTCGCTCTTGGCGATGTTGGCCTTCTCCGCCTGCTGGCGGACCCGTTTGATCTCGTTGATGTACGCTTTGATGTCGGTCATGTCCAGCACCAGAATGACGCAGCCCTGCTTCTGGCCGCTCTCGTCGATGATCCGCTTGCTGTGGCACTCGTAGTTCTGCCCGTTGATGGAGAAGCTCCAGGGAATGTCCTCGTTGAGCATCTCCTCCCGGAAATCCTCCACCACCCGGATGTTCTCCCCCAGCTTGTGCTTGGGCAGGCTGGCGAAGATGTTGGCCGCGGCCCGGTTGTAGCTCACCAGCCGGTCGTGGTCGTCCAGGGCGATGACGCCGTCTCCAAGGCTCTCCAGCACCTTTTCCGCCGCCAGGTGGCGGAAGTCGTAGTTCCGGCGGCTCCACACCACGATGGCCACCATGGACATGGACAGGGCCAGCGTCACCGGCGTCAGGTCGAAGACGTTGAACACCTTAAACACATAGGCCGCCAGGACGATGACGGGCAGGGTGGATATGACCAGAATGGTCTGGTACTGACGGCTGACCTCCCGATCTGAGCGCATTCGGATGGCCCGCACCAGGGTGGAAATGCAAAGCGCGTAGGGAATGACGATGCGGGTGACCATGAACAGCGTGTACAGCGGGCCGTAGGAGATGCTGACATAGTGAAACCCGTCCGCAGTGGACAGCCACTGGAATTCCTGATAAAACAGGCCGTTCCAGTTGAAAAAAACCGTGGGCAGCACCAGAAAGTTGACGGCGCCCAGCACCCGCAGCAGCTTTTTGGGCGGGGGCGCGTAACAGTAGGTGTAGGTGAACCAGCAGTAGCACAGCGGGACAAAGGCGGAGCCCACGTTTTCCACCGTTACCGCCGCCATGGCGGCCTCCACGGTGGGCGCGGTCAGCTCCAGCAGGTAGCCCACGTTTTGCACCAGCGAGCCGCACATGATAAAGATGAGCAGCTTTTGCTCCCGCGCGCCCTCCCCGTTCAGCAGGAGAATCAGCGCCACAAAAGTCAGGCATATGCTCAGACATTCCAGCACGATTACAAAGTTTACCATTTTGCCCACCTGTCCCCGTTCTGCCGCCCGCGCGTGGCCATAATTTCGCGCGGTTTTTGCTGCCCATAACATTAATATATTTTCGCCTTGATGTCAAGGCGTATCTCTCCGCGGCGCGCCTGCTCCGGGGCGCGGGAGCATCCCGAGGCGTTCGGGCGGCGGCCGCTGATTCTGGTTGAAATTTTATGGGCGGAATGCTATAATATCTCAGCAATTGATGGGAGGAGTGGAAAACCATGGGAAAACGTTTGCTTCTGACGGCGCTATCCGCCTGTTTCGTGTTTTTGCTGGCCGCCTGCGGGGGCGAAGGGCCGCTTCCGGAGGAAAGCGGCCCCATGAGGGAGAGCGTCGCCCTGACCGTGTGGGGAGCGGAGGAGGACGAGGCGCTGCTGGAGCAGATATTCGCCTCATTCCGGGCCCACTACGCCGGGCAGGCCGACATTCAGATCACCTACCGGCCCCAGAGCGAGTCCAACTGCAAGGACGCCCTGCTGGGCGGCCTGGAGGAGGGCGCGGATGTGTTTGCCTTTGCCGACGACCAGGTGGCGGCGCTGGCCGCCGCCGGCGGGCTGGACCCCATCGAGGACGAGGCCGCCGTCCGCGGCGCTTCCCTCCCCGCCGCGGTGGAGGCGGCCAGCGTGGGGGGCACCCTCTACGCCTACCCGCTGACGGCGGATAACGGGTATTTCTTATACTATAACAAGGCGTATTTCACCGAGGAGGACGTCCAGAGCCTGGAGCGGATGCTGGAGGTGGCCGCCCAGGCGGAGAAGCTGGTGTCCATGGACTGGTCCTCCGCCTGGTATGTCTACGCCTTCTTCGGCAACACCGGGCTGGAGGTGGGCCTCAACGAGGACGGGCTGACCAACTACTGTACCTGGAACAGTGCCGACGGGCCCATCCGGGGCGTGGACGTGGCCCAGGCCATGCTGGACATCGCGGCCAGCCCCGCCTTCTCCAACCGCCCGGACGGGGAATTCCTCGCCGGCGTGCGGGACGGCACCGTGATCGCCGGCGTCAGCGGCGTGTGGAACGCGATGGCCGTGGAGGAGGCGTGGGGCGGCGACATGGGGGCCGCCAAGCTGCCCTCGTTTACCTGCGCTGGGCGGCAGGTGCAGATGGCGTCCTTTTCCGGCTGCAAGCTCATCGGGGTAAACGCCTACTCCCGGCGCCCGGACTGGGCGGCGCGGCTGGCGCAGTGGATCACCAGCGAGGAGAACCAGCGCCTGCGCTTTGAGGCGCGGGGGCAGGGCCCGGCCAATGTCAGCGCGGCCAACTCCCCCCAGGTTCAGTCGTCCCCGGCCATCGCGGCCCTGCTGGAGCAGTCCAACTATTCCCAGCTCCAGCGGGTGGGCGGGAAGTTCTGGGACCCCGTGGCCGAGTTTTCCGCCAGCATGGCCCAGGGGAACCCCTCCGGCGTGTCCCTTCAGGCCCAGCTGGACCGAATGGCCGAGGGCGTGACGGAGCGCTGAGCACATAATTGAATCGGGAGGAAATCGCATGAAAGGCAGATTGACACTTCAACAGCGCCTGATCCTGCCCATTGTCCTGCTGGGACTGATCACCCTGCTGTCCAATATTCTGGCGGTATTCAGCATCAACAACGTCCACGCCAACGCGGGGAGCATTGTGGACACCGCCATGGCCAGCGAGGAGCGGCTGGAGGAGATCAGGCGGTCCGTCATGGAGATCCACCGGCTGGCCCTGTCCCACATCGTGGCGGCGGACCACGCCACCATGATCCGGCTGGTGCAGGACATCAAGGCGGAGGAGGCCGCCCTGGATGAAAGGCTGAGCGCTTACGAGGGCTTTGTCTCCGAAACGGATGGGGATACCTACCGGTCCCTCCTGGACAGCTACGCGCAATTCAAGCACGCCCTGGTCTATCTGGTCAGCGCCAGCGCCGACAGCAAGACCCAGGAGGCCTACGCCACGGCCAACGGGGACGTGGCCCGCTGGGGCGAGGCGGCGGAGGCCGAGATCGACGCCCTGTCCGCCGCCGTCAGCGCCCAGGCGGAGGGGGCCCGGGGGCGGCTCACGCTGGTCTACATCATCTCCCTCATCACCAGCGCGCTCACCTTGGCCGTGGGCATTGTCCTGGTGGCGGCGGCTTTTCGGATGATACGCAGGTATGTCCTCACCCCCATCCGGGACACCATGGGCACCCTCCAGGACAGCTCGGAGCGGATCAGCGGCGTGGTGGGAGAGGTGCGGCGGCGGACAAAGCACTCCAACGACAGCGTCCGAACCCTTTCCCGGCTGACGGAGCAGCTCTCCGCCGCCCTTGAGGAGATCGCGGGCAGCGCCGCCGCCATCACCGCCGGGGCCGCCGGCACCCAGGGAGACACCCAGCGCATGGCGGAGGAGTGCGCCGCCATCACGGCCTACTCCGCCGGGATGCGGGAGCGCGCCGAGGAGATGGAACGCACCGCCCGGATGGAGAAGGCGGCGATCCGGGACAAGACGGCGGACATCATGGCCATGCTGGACCAGGCCATTGAGAAAAGCCACAGCGTGGAGCAGATCAAAAGCCTGACCGAGGATATCCTCAGCATATCCTCCTCCACCAATCTCATCGCCGTCAACGCCTCCATCGAGGCGGCCCGGGCGGGGACGGCGGGAGCCGGGTTTTCCGTTGTGGCCCAGGAGGTCCACAAGCTGGCCGACTCCTGCGCCGAAACCGCCGGCCACATTCAGGAGGTCAGCGGAGCCGTCACGGGGGCGGTGGAGTATCTGGCCGTCAGCGCCCGGGAGCTGGCCGGTTATCTGAGCCAGGTCATCGCGGAGCAGCTGGAGCGGTCCGTCCAGGCCGGGCGGCAGTACCGGGAGGACTCGGATTACATCGGGCAGTCCATGGAGGAGTACAACGGCCGGGTGGAGCGGCTGAAGTCGGCCATGGATCAAATCGCCGTATCCATCTCCAGCATCTCCGGCTCCATCGACGGGGCGGCCTCCGGCATCAGCGGCGCCGCCGGAAGCACCCGCGTCCTGGTGGAGGACATGGAGGGGATCACCGGGCGGATGGACGCCAATCAGGAAATCGTGGGGGAGCTCCAGCGGCAGATGGAGATGTTCGCAAATTTGTAGGCCTGCGCCATTTCGCGGCGGGCCGCCTTTGCGCCGGCGCAGGCGCTGGGGCGGCCCGCCGTTTTTTGATTTTTTATGGCTGCGCCGCAAAATAATATGGGCTTCTCAGATGAAAATTCACAATTTTCCCGGAATATCCGGGCGCTCCGGGGGCAGAATATGGCTGGATGGGAGAAATGACGGGGACGGTTGGGAAAGATGAAAGTTTTGGTTGCCTTTACTTACCTGCGGTGTTATAATGGGGCGATGGGGAATGGGCTCCCTGGCCAGGGCTTTGGTTGAGCGGTTTCCCTTTATACAGATATTTTTGAGGGAAATCCCCCTCTCTATACGATTAAACCGGTATTGCCGGGAGTCAGAGGTGCTGATTTGAAAAAGTATGTGATTCACGGCGGGCGTCCGCTGTATGGCAGGGTTGAGATCAGCGGCGCAAAGAACGCCGCCGTGGGCATCATCCCCGCCGCCCTGCTGGTGGAAGGGCCCTGCCGCATTGAAAATATTCCCGCCATCAGCGATGTGGACCTGCTTTTGAATATTCTGCGCGACCTGGGCGCAAGCGTGCGCATGATCAACCGCACCACCGTGGAGGTGGACTGCGCCGGGGCCAGGTGCATGACCGTGCCCTATGACGCGGGGCGGAAGCTCCGGGCCAGCTACTACCTGCTGGGCGCCATGCTGGGCCGGTTCGGCCGCGCCGAGGTGCCCCTGCCCGGCGGATGCGACTTCGGCAGCCGCCCCATCGACCAGCACCTCAAGGGTCTGGCCGCCCTGGGGGCGGACGTGACCGTGGAAAAGGGCTATATGTGCGCCGCCGCCAAGGGGGGGCGCATGAAGGGCAGCCAGATATACCTGGACGTGGCCAGCGTGGGGGCCACCATGAACCTGATGCTGGCCGCCGTGCTGGCGGAGGGCACCACCGTCATTGAAAACACCGCCAAGGAGCCCCATATCGTGGATTTGGCCAATTTTCTCAACTCCATGGGGGCGGAGATCACCGGAGCGGGCACCGACGTGATCAAAATCCGGGGCGTGGAAAAGCTCCGGGGCGGGGAGTACTCCATCATCCCCGACCAGATCGAGGCAGGCACCTATATGGCCGCGGTGGCCGCCGCCGGAGGCGAGGTGCGGGTGTGCAACGTCATCCCCAAGCACCTGGAGTGCATCACCGCCAAGCTGCTGGAGATGGGCGCCGAGGTGGAGGAGCGGGGGGACAGCATCATTGTCCGGCGGCACGGCGCCCTTCAGCGCACCAATGTGAAAACCATGTTCTACCCCGGTTTTCCCACCGATATGCATCCCCAGATTGCCGCCGTGCTCTGCCTGGCCCGGGGCACCAGCGTCATCACGGAGGGCGTGTGGGACAACCGCTACCGCTACACCGAGGAGTTCCGCCGCCTGGGGGCCAAAATCCAGGTGGACGGCAAAATCGCCATCATCGAGGGTGTGGAGAAGCTCACCGGAGCGCCCATGGAGGCCTGCGACCTCCGGGCCGGAGCGGCCATGATTATCGCCGGACTGGCCGCGCAGGGCACCAGCGAGATCTCCAACGTGAAGCACATTGAGCGGGGCTATGAGGACATCATCGGAAAGCTGTCCGGCCTGGGCGCGGATATCCGGGTGGTGGAGGTCCCCGACCCGGAGCAGAAAAAGGCCAATATCGCCGGATAGCGCGGAGCCGTCGTGAGCAGCGCGGATGGAGCGGAGCGAAAGCAAAAGCCCAGGGCCAACGAAGTTGGGCCGGGTTTTGCTGGAGGCGCAGCGAAGCCGCGCGCCGCGAACAGGCGCAGCGTGAATGGATAGCGCGGAGCCATCGTGAGCAGCGCGGATGGAGCGGAGCGAAAGCAAAAGCCCAGGGCAACGCCAAAATATGGAATAACTGCCGGAAAGGGCGCTGCTCTTTCCGGCATATTTGTGAAAAAGAGAGATTTTCCGCCGCGAAGCGCGCTCCGGCTCCGCAGCGGAGAGGAGGAACGCCTATGCTGAGCGTGGCTACGCTGGCCAGCGGGTCGTCGGGAAACTGCGCGGTGGTCAGCGACGGACAGATACATATCCTCATCGACGCGGGTATCTCCACCCGGCGCATCTCCCAGGGGCTCAAAAGCCTGGGCCTGGAGCTGCGGCACCTGTCCGGCGTGCTCATCACCCATGAGCACACCGACCACGTGGCCGGACTGCCGGTTCTGTGCCGCCAGACGGCCGCCCCGCTGTACACCGCCGAGGGCACCGCGCGGGAGCTGTGCGGCCGGTGGCAGGGGCTGGTGGAGCGGTTCCGGGTATTTGAGCCGGGCCAGCGGTTCAGTCTGGCGGGGCTGGAGATCGGCACCTTCCCCACCAGCCACGACTGCGCCCGCCCCTGCGGCTTTTCGGTGAGCGGCGGCGGGCGGAAGCTGGTCCTGTGCACCGACACCGGCGTAATCACCCCCCAGGCCCGGGAGGCGGTGCGGGGAGCCCATACCCTCATCGGAGAGTTCAACTACGACCCGGTGATGCTGAGAAAAGGACCCTATCCCCCCCACCTCCAGGAGCGCATCCGGGGGGATTGGGGCCACCTGTCCAACGAGATGGGGGGAGAGCTGGCGGCCTGGGCGGGGAGCCAGGGCGCGCGCCGGGTGATTCTGGCCCACCTCTCCCAGGAGAACAACCGGCCCGAGCTGGCCCTGGAGGCGGCGCGGAGGGCCCTGGCGGAGCTGGGGCTGGGGGAAAAAGACGTGGAGCTGACGGCCGCGCCCAGGAGCGAGGCGACGGGATGGATGGAGGTATGACGGGCCCGCAAGGCAGCCCTTCGGGTCTTGCGGGGAGAGAAGCGGGGGAATTGGCTCCGCGCCGGGGGTGGATGATATGGCCGGTATTACGGTGATCTGCGTGGGAAAATTAAAGGAAAAATTTTACCAGGAGGCGGCGGCGGAGTACGCCAAGCGGCTGGGCGGGTACTGCAAGCTGCGCGTTGTGGAGCTGGCGGAGCAGAAGCTGCCTAAAAATCCCTCCCCCGCCGAGATTCAAAACGCCCTGGAAAAGGAGGGGGAGGCCATTCGGGCGAAGATTCCGCCCGGCGCCCGGGTGACCGCCCTGTGCGTCGAGGGCAGGATGCGCTCCAGCGAGGAGCTGGCCCGGATGATCTCCGGCTGGGAGCAGGGGCCCTGCAAAAACCTTGTGTTCGTCATCGGCGGGTCCTATGGCCTCCACGCCTGCGTCAAGGCGGAGGCGTGGGATATGCTGTCCATGTCCCCCATGACCTTCCCCCACCACCTGGCCCGGGTGATGCTGCTGGAGCAGATCTACCGGGCGTTCAAGATTCAGGAGGGGTCGGACTACCACAAATAGGAGGCGCGGGAAGGAGCGGCCTCCGCCGGCTCAGTCCCACAGCGGCGAAAAGTGGGCGAGATAAAACCGCCGCATCTCCTCACGCTCCCCGTCCAGGCGCTCCTTGATGTAGTTCGCGTGCATTTTTTGCTCGGCGGGGTCGATTTCCCGATACCTGTGTATGACGCCGCCGCCCGTCCCCGCCAAGCCCCATGGTGACAAAGTTTTCGCTCCTGTCCCGGAAGCAGGCCAGCGCGCAGCTCCGGTCGCAGGTGAAATAGGCCACCGGCCTGCCCGAGGCGTGGAATTTTGAGTTCGCTTTGACGGCGCGCAGGCCAGGTATTGTTGTTCCGTGATACAGCATGACGGCCCTCCTCAATGTTCGGCTTGATATCATTATAAAAAAGCGCCCCGTGAAAAGCAAGGCCTTTTCGCGGGGCGCCCCTTTTTTCCGGGACGGAAGCCGTCCCGGAAATTTTTTTGCGCCTTGCACCGGAACAGGCAACAAAACGCATGTTCCAGCGGCGGGCCGTGAGGAGGTTTGGGATGGAGACACAGAAAAAAACCGAGGAGCAGAGGGCGCGGCGGGAGCTGACCGCCTATCTGCGCAGGCTGGCCCGCTGGAAGAGCAACGACGTGGTGAAGCTGTCCCTGCTGGGCCCGGAGGACGCGGGGCAGGTGGACAGGCTGGACCTCGCCGGGGTGGCCGAGCTGAAACGGGGCGCCAACGGCGCTTTCGAGGCCAAGTTCGTGGACAAGCTGCGGGTGCTGGCCATGCTGCGGGAGCTGGCGGAGGAGCGGAGGGACGGGGCCCTGGGCGAGTTCCTGGACGGCCTGGGACGGGAGACGGGCGGCGGTGAGACGTGAGCGGGCTCCAATTTTCCCCCAAGCAGCGCCGGGTGCTGGACTGGTGGCGGGAGGAGGACTATGACGCCGTCATCTGCGACGGCGCGGTGCGCTCGGGCAAAACCTTCGCGCTGGCCGTATCCTTCTTTCTGTGGGCCATGGCCCGCTTCCGGCGGCAGCGGTTCGGCCTGTGCGCCGGGTCCGTCAACGGCGCGCGGCGCAACCTGCTGGCCCAGGCCCGCCCCGTGCTGGAGGGGCTGGGCTTCCAGTGGGAGGAAAGGGTCAGCCGGAATGAGGTGATCCTCCGGGGCGGAGGGCGGGAAAACCGGTTCTACCTCTACGGCGGGCGGGACGAGGGCAGCGCCGCCTCCATCCAGGGGGCCACCCTGGCGGGCGTGCTGCTGGACGAGGCGGCGCTCATGCCCCGCTCCTTCGTGGAGCAGGCCGCCGCCCGGTGCTCCGTGGAGGGGGGAAAGCTGTGGTTCTCCTGCAACCCCGCCGGGCCGGAGCACTGGTTCTACCGGGAGTGGATTCAAAGGGCGCAGGAGAAGCGGCTGCTGTACCTGCGCTTCACCATGGAGGACAACCCCAGGCTGTCCCTTCGGACCAGGGAGCGGTACGCGCGGCTGTTCCAGGGCGTTTTTTACCGGCGGTATGTGCTGGGGGAGTGGGTGGCCAGCCAGGGGCTGGTGTACGACTTCTTCCGGCGGAAGCAAATGCCCCAGGCACCGCCGGGCCCCTTCCGCCGCTGGCGGATCTCCTGCGACTACGGCACCCGGAACCCCGCCTCCTTCGGGCTGTGGGGCGAGCTGGACGGGACGTGGTACAGAGTCCGTGAATACTATTACGACGCCCGGGCGGAGGGGCGGCAGAAAACCGACGGGGAGTACGTCCGGGACCTGGAAGCGCTGGCCGGGGGGCGGGAGATCGAGCTGGTGGTCGCGGACCCGTCGGCGGCCAGCTTCATCGAGGCCCTGCGGCGGGCGGGCTGGACCGTCCGTAAGGCCGACAACCGAGTGCTGGAGGGCATCCGCCGGACGGCGGAGGCCCTGAAATCCGGGAAAATCGTGATCTGCCGGGGGTGCGGGGCCGCCGCCCGGGAGTTCGCCGCCTACCGCTGGGAGGACGACCGGACCATGGACCGGGTGAAAAAGGAGAACGACCACGCCATGGACGACATCCGGTACTTTGTGATGAGCCTGGAGCGGGAGGGCGGCGGGAGCGCCGCCGCCTATGTGGAGCGGGGGGCGTTCTGAGGCCCGCCCAGGGCCTCCGGCGGCCTTTCCGCCCCGGGGTGGACGGCGTGCCCCCGCGGACCCTCCGCATTGATGAGGAATGCCCTAAACAGGGGATTTCTATAAATATTTCAGCAAGGAGAGGAGAAGAAACATGGATATCTGTTTCGATGGCGTCGGCCAGACGGCCGCCACCTTCCCGGCGGAGGGCGAGGTCCTGCCCGGCATGGCGGTGGCCCTCACCGCCGGAGGGGCCGTGCGCAAGGGCGCGGACGGCGCACTGCCCTGCGGCGTGGCGCTGGGCGGCGTGCGGGGCGGCGCGGCGGCGGTCCAGATCGGCGGCGCGGCCAAGGTGGGCTACAGCGGCGCCGCCCCCGGGACCGGCTGGCAGGCCCTGGCCTGCGACGGCAAGGGCGGCGTCAAAATCGCGGCCACCGGCGGGCTCCAGTGCCTGGTGCTGGCGGTGGACGCCGGGACTGGGACCGTGGTTGTGAAGCTTTGACGGCGGAAAAAGGAGGAATGGGTATGGCGCAGAGATTCGACAATGTGAAGCTGGAAAAGGGGATGTACCACGAGGCGGGGAAATCCTTCACCCAGGTGCTGGAAAAGCTGGACCCCAGCGAGCAGTACCGGGGCACCGCCCTGGAGGGGCTGGACGCCTATCAGCGGCAGCTCAAGCGCTTCGACATCCGGGTGAAGGGCGCGGGCTCCGACCTGGTGGACAAGTTTTTCTCCACCGCCCAGTCGGCGGTGCTCTTCCCCGAGTACATCGCCCGGGCGGTGAAGGTGGGCATGGAGGAGGCCAATATCCTCCCCGACATCACCGCCACCGAGACCCTCATCCAGGGGATGGACTACCGCTCCATCACCTCCGTCCCCCAGGACGAGAAAGCGCTCAAGCAGGTGGCCGAGGGCGCGGCCATCCCCCAGACCACCGTGCGCACCCGGGACGCCCTGGTGAAGCTCCACAAGCGGGGCCGGATGCTGGTGGCCTCCTATGAGGCCATCCGATTCCAGAAGCTGGACCTGTTCTCCGTCGCCCTGCGCCAGATCGGCGCGCAGATCGGCCGGATGCACCTGGAGGACGCCATCGGCGTCATCCTCAACGGCGACGGCAACGGCAACCCCGCCCAGACCAGCTCCGTGGAGACCAAGGGCAAGCTGACCTATCAGGACCTGCTGGCCTTCTGGAACAGCTTTGAGCCCTATCAGCTCAACACCCTGCTGGTGGGCGCAGACACCATGCCCCAGCTGCTGGGACTCAGCCAGATGCAGGACGCCGTGGCCGGCCTGGACTTCCACGGCACCGGCAGGCTCATCACCCCCCTGGGGGCCAAGGCGCTGCGCTCCTCCGCCGTGCCCAAGGGCAGCATCATCGGCCTGGACAAAAATTACGCCCTGGAGATGGTCAAGGCCGGCGACGTGATGGTGGAATACGACAAGATCATCGACCGCCAGCTGGAGCGGGCCGCCATCACCACCATTTCCGGCTATGCCAAGATCTTTGAGGACGCCAGCCGGGTGCTCACCGTCTGATGAGCGGGGCGAGGCGGAACAAAACGGAGCGGGGGGCGGCGGCCGCCGCCCAGCTCCGGGATGAGGGGCGGCACCCCTTCGTCCAGCTGGACGGGTACGTGCCCCTCCACACCGGGGAGATTGACCTCTACCGTGCCGTCCGGGAGGCCGTCCCCGTGGTGGACGCCGCCATCTGCAAGCTGGTGCGGCTGTGCGGCGGGCTCAAGGTCGCCTGCCGGGACCGGGAGGCCCAGGAGGAGCTGGACCGCTTCCTGCGCACCGTCCCCGTGGGCCGGGGCCAGCGGGGCGTTCAGGCCTTTCTGGACCAGTACCTGGACTCCATGCTGGTGTGCGGCCGGGCGGTGGGCGAGATGGTTCTCAGCCGGGACGGCCGGGACATCGCCGCCCTGCTGTGCGCCGACGTGAGCCGGGTGGAGATCAAGGAGGGGGCCAGCCCCCTGGACTTCACCCTGTGCGCCCGGGACGGCGGCGGCGCGGCCCGGGAGCTGCCCCGGCAGGAGCTGCTGCTGTTCACCCCCTTCCAGCCGGAGACCTGCTCCCCCTACGGGGTGTCCATGCTGCGGTCCATGCCCTTCCTGGCGGAGATTCTGGTGAAAATCTTCCGGGCCATGGGCAAAAACTGGGAGCGGATGGGCAACGTGCGCTTCGCCGTGGTGTGCCGGGACGGGGAGGGCGGCTCCTCCCAGGAGCGGTGCGCCCAGGTGGCCCGGGAGTGGGGCGCCGCCATGCAGGCGGGCAGGGACGGGGCCGTGCGGGATTTTGTGGCCGCCGGGGACGTGGACATACGCACCATCGGCGCGGACAACCAGATCCTGGACAGCGAGGCGCCCGTCCGCCAGATCCTGGAGCAGCTGGTGGCCAAGACGGGCATCCCCCCCTTCCTGCTGGGGCTGAGCTGGTCGTCCACCGAGCGGATGAGCAGCCAACAGGCCGACATCATGACCAGCGAGATCGCCGCCATCCGCCGGAGCCTGGAGCCGGTGGTGGAGCGGGTGTGCGAGCTGTGGCTCCGGCTGAAGGGCCGGGACAGCCGGGTGGAGGTTGACTGGCTGGACGTGAACCTCCAGGACGGGGAGTCGGAGGCCAGAGCGGCGCTGTACCGGGCCCAGGCAAGGGCCATGGAGGAGGAGAATGGACATGGGGATCAATAAGGACGCGCGGGTCAAGGCCATCGGCGCCCCGGAGGACGGGGACCTGGCCCTCATCAACGCCCTGGCCCGGAGGGAGCTGGAGGCCGGCGAGGTGTATACCTTCGCCCTTCGGCTGTGCGACAACGACATCGACCGGGACTGCGAGCGGTTCGACGGCCAGACCCTGGAGGAGCTGGCCCCCCTCTTTGTGGGGGTGCCCGGGGTGTTTGACCACCAGTGGTCCGCAAAGGGACAGACCGCCCGTATTTACCGCACCCAGGTGGTGGACGGGGACGGCTCCCTCACCCGGGACGGGCGGCCCTGCCGCTGGCTCAAGGGCTGGGCCTACCTGATGCGCACCCCGGAAAACGCCGCCCTCATCGCCGAGATCGACGGCGGCATCAAGCGGGAGGTCAGCGTGGGCTGCGCCGTGGACCGGGTGGTTTGCTCCGTCTGCGGGGAGGAGCTGGACGCCTGCCCCCACGAGAAGGGGGAGGAGTACGGCGGACAGCTGTGCTGCGGCGTGCTCACAGGGGCCGCCGACGTGTACGAGTGGTCCTTTGTGGCGGTGCCGGCCCAGCGCCGCTCCGGCGTGGTCAAGAGCGCGGGCAGGCGCATGGAGGACGAGGCCCGGCTGGGCCGGAAGTACCTCAAAAGCCTGCGGCGGGAGCTGGTGCGGCTGGCCGGCGTGGCCGAGCCGGGGGCGGACCACGCCCTGCTGGAGCGGGCGGCGGGCAAGCTGGATGAGGAGGAGCTGCTGGGCTTCCTCAAGCTGTGCCGGGAAAAAACGGACCGCCTGCTGGTCCCCGGCGTCCAGCTGAGCTATGGCCCGGAGGAAGGCCCCCGGCAGGAGGCCGACGGCGCCTTTCTCATCTAGGGGGCGCGGCCATGACGGAACAGGTGATGAAGCTGGTTCAGGCCCTGGGCGGCGCGGGGCAGAGCGGGGAGCTGCTGGAGGCGGTGTGCGCCGCCGCCTGCCGGACGCTGGAGCGCAAATTGAGGGACGGCCTCACCCCGGAGGACTGCGGGGAGGAGTACCCCCTGGCGGCGGCGTGGCTGGCCATGGACTGGCTGCGGGATGGCCGGGGGCTGGAGGGCGTCACCGCCCTGTCCGCCGGGGACATCTCCGTGCGCCGGGAGCCGGGAAGCGGCGGCGGGGACAGGCTGGCCCGGAGGGCCATGGAGCTGATGGGCCCCTACCTGCGGGACGAGGGGTTCGTATTTCAGGGGGTGAGCGGTTGATCGAGGCGTTTGAGTGGGTCATCAGGACCTATGGGCAGGAGATGGTGTGCCGCAGGGAGGACGGAACCGAGGCGGGCCGGGGCATGGCCATCGTTCAGCCCATGACAAGGGCGGACTGGCAGTACACCGCCGGGGCGCTGGGCAGCTATGCCCAGG
Organism: uncultured bacterium; assembly: GCA_947383145.1. Lineage (GTDB taxonomy): Bacteria > Bacillota > Clostridia > Oscillospirales > Oscillospiraceae > Enterenecus. The sequence goes on along the minus strand of CANDCH010000002.1, from coordinate 30,607 downwards.
ACCGGTTTCTGGGGCTGGCCGACCCGGAGCTGCCCCTGGACAAAACCGGACCCGGCGGCTGGCTGGAGTGGGGCGGCGGACGATATGAGGTGATGACCGTGCGGCCTATCTGGGTGGGGGGGCAGGTCACCCATCTGTGGCTGGCCCTGCGGCCCTGCCCGGAGAACGCGCCGTGAGCGGGGCCTTCGGCGCCCTGCGGGAGAGGGTGGCGGAGCAGCTGCGGCAAAACGGCCTCAACGCCGTGGCCGCCATGGACTGCGCCCCGGCCCCCCGCTGGCGGGAGGCGGCGGCCGCCGTGGCCCTGGGCAGGGCGGCGTGCGCCTGCGGCGGCTTCGGCGACTACCTGGGCGCGCACAGAGACCCGGACACCGGAAGGGAGCGGGAGCTCTATGGCCGGGAGGCGGAGCTCACCTTCCTTGTGGACATCTTCGCCCCCAGGGACGGGGGCGGGGAAGCCTGCCAGCGGGCGGCGGAGACCGCGCTGGAGACGCTGCTCTGCCAGGGGGCGGCGGGACTGCCCGCCCTGGAGGTTCAGGCGGGCCGGGTGGAGTTTCTGGAGCGGGAGGGGCTGTACCGCCAGACGGTGAGCTGCCGGTGCGGAGCCTGGCTGGTGGCCCGGACGGACGGAGAGGCGGGGACCTTTGCGGACTTTGAAGTGAGAGGGAGGATAAAATGAGCGCGGTGACCAAGCATGAGAGGCCGGGGGTGTATTCCTCCTATGAGGCGTCCAGCCTCACCGCCGCCGCCGCGGGCGGCGGCAGCGTGGCGGTGATCGCCGCCATGGACGGCGCGGACGGCGGGACGTACTACCAGTGGACCAGCTACAGCCGGGCGGCGGCGGACGTGGGCGGCTGCCTGCTCAGCCGGATGGCCCAGCTGGCCATCCGCAACGGCGCGGGCGTGGTGTACGGCGTGCCCGCCGACGCGGACTATACCGCCGCCTTCGCCACGGCAGCGGAGCTGGAGCATGTGAATGTGATCGTGTGCGCAAGCGCGGACACGGCGGTGCAGCAGGCGCTGAAAACCATGGTGCAGGAGTGCTCCGCCGCCCGGCGGGAGCGCATCGCCGTGGTGGGTGGCGCGAAAGGCGAGACGGTGGAGCAGCTGGTCCGGCGGGCGGGACAGCTCAACTGCGAGCGGGTGGTGCTGGCCGCCCCCGGCGCGGGGGAGGAAAACGGCGGAGCCCTGTGCGCCGCCGCCGTGGCCGGAGCCATCGCCGGAGGGGCCGACCCCGCCCTGCCCCTGGGGGGCGCGCAGCTCTACGGACTGGGGGAGCTGGAGTGCAATTACGGCGACGGCGACATCGACCTGCTGGTGCAGGGGGGCGTGACTCCCCTGGAGACCCTGGCCGGGGCCTGCTACGTGGTGCGGGGGGTCACCACCCGCACCAAAACCGGCGGCGCGGTGGACGCCACCTGGCGGGAGCTCACCACCATTCTGGTGGTGGACGAGGTGATTCCCGGCATCCGCAGCGCTCTGCGGGCCAGGTTCAGCCGCGCCAAAAATACCGCCCAGAGCCGGGGGGCCATCCGCTCCCTCACGGTGATGGAGCTGGAAAAGCGGGTCAGCCGGGAGATCATCGACAGCTATGAGGACGTGACCGTGTCCGCCCTGGACGGCGACCCCACCGTGTGTCTGGTGGAGTTCGCCTTCACCGTGGCCCACGGGCTCAACCAGGTGTGGCTGTCGGCGCATATTACAGTATAGCGTTCGAGCCGTTGCGAGCAGCGCGGATGGACCGAAGCGAAGGCAAAAGCCAAGGCCCGCGCAGCGGGACTGGGTTTTGCCTGAGCCGGAGGGAAGCCGCGCGTCGCGAGCAGGCGAGACGTGGATGCGGTATAGCGTTCGAGCCGTTGCGAGCAGCGCGGATGGACCGAAGCGAAGGCAAAAGCCAAGGCCCGCGCAGCGGGACTGGGTTTTGCCTGAGCCGGAGGGAAGCCGCGCGTCGCGAGCAGGCGAGACGTGGATGCGGTATAGCGTTCGAGCCGCCGCGCGCCGCGAGCAGGCGAGACGCGGATTCAGGATACAAGGAGGGAATACAATGAGCGCAAACTTTAACGCGGGGCTGAGCGCCGCGGGCTTTCCCACCAGCTCCGACATCTGGCTGGAGCTGGACGGACAGAAGGTGGCCGTGGTCCAGAGCTATAACTGCAAGGCGTCCAGAAGCTCTTACTCCGTGGAGGCCTTTGGCGAGGAGGAGCCGGTGGCCACCGTCCAGGGGCCCCAGAATTACGTCATCCAGCTCACCCGGCTGTACGCCACCGACCAGGCCATCGCCGACGGGCTGGATTTCTACGGCATGAAGAACTTCTCCCTGGTCATCTGCAAGCCCGACCGAAAGGTGATCTACTCCGACTGCCAATGGAGCGGCATCGAGGAGGACGCCCAGCTGGGCAAAACGGTGGTGGAGAAGCTCACCCTGGTGGCCGGACGGCGGATGGAGACGGCGGCGTAGGATGGACAGCGGATTTTGGTCCGGGCCGGACCGGATAAAAATCCCCCAGGGCGAGCTGCGGCTGCTGTCCGCCCGGGAGGCGCTGGACGCCCGCCGGGAGGGGGACGCCATGGCCAGGGACGGCCGGGAACGGGCCCTGTGCCGCAACGCCTGCCTCATCGCCCGGGCGCTGGAGCGGCATGGGAAGCCCGTATTTGACGGCGGGGAGGCCGTGCTGGCCGCCCTGCGGGTGGAGGATGTGGCCCGGCTGGCGGACGCCTGGGCGGCGTTCAACCGGGAGTGCAACCCCTCCCCCCTGGACGGCGGGGAGGAGATATCCCGGCGAAAAAAAGCCTGGAGCACGCGCATTATGAGCGCCTTCAGTGGCGCGTGCTCCGCCTGTTCGGCGCTCTGCCCACCGAGGAGCGGGCAAAACGCATGACCGACCGGGATTACCTGTGGTGCGCCCTCAACCTGGCCCTGGACCAGGAGGAGGAGCTGGCCCGGCTGTGCCCCGACTGCCTCCAAAGGGCGCAGGCGGAGCCCTGCCCCGCCTGCGGCGCGCCCAGGGAGAGCTGGTCTGTCAACGCCGGGTTCGACTGGGCCCGGTATCAAGAACTGAAAGGGGGCGGCGGCGGTGGTTGACCGGCTGGAGGAGCTGCTGACCCTGCTGGAGGCCGAGGACGAGGAGGAGCGGGAGGACGGGCTGGAGATTCGGTGGGCCGGGTCCCCCGCCCGCCCCGCCCCGGAGGCCGGGAAGGCGCCGGACCCGGAGGATGAAGCGGGTTTTTCCGGCGGCGGGCCGGAGACGGAGGTTTTCCGGGACCGCGGCCCCGGCCCGGCGCAGGCCGGAGGCCCGGAGCGGGACGGAGCGGAGGAGCGCGCGGGGGAGGCCCTCCGGGAGCTGACTGCGGCGGCGCAGGCTGCGCAGCGGCAGGAAGGGGAAGGACGGGACGCCGGAAGGGCGGACAGCCTTCCGCGCCTCCGCCGGGAGGCCGGGAGCGGGCTGGAGGAGCTGTACCGCAGGACCGCACGGGCGGTGAGCCCGGCGGCGCTGGCCCTGCCGGTGGAGCAGGCTGGCCGGGTCTGGCCGGCGGAGGAGCCGGGGCGGTCCGCCGCCCTGGCCGTGGACGAGCTGGACCGGGCGGTGCGCCGGGACAGCCGCCGCTACGACGGCGGCATGAGCATCTTTTGAGGAAGCGCGGAGAAGCGGACAGCGAGGGAGCTTGGAGCGGAGCGAGGGCAGAAGCCCAGCCGCCGCGCAGCGGAGGCGGGTTCTGCCCGAGACGAAGGGAAAGGGACCGAGCGTTCTGGCCGCTTCGCAGCGTGACAGGGAGGAAGCGCGGAGAAGCGGACAGCGAGGGAGCGCGGAGCCGCCGTGAGCGGCGGGCCGCGCTCAATGAGACAAAATGAGGGGGGAAGAGATGATGATCCTGACGCCCATGCGGTTCAAGAGCTTTGTGTGGCCCCACAATCCCAGGGTGTACTCCATCGCCTACGATCGGAAAATCGCGGTGCAGAAGATCCCCTTCGGCCGCTATCACCTCCAGAGCCTGGGCCAGACCCGGCGGGTGCTCCGGGGAGAGGGGGAGTTCGTGGGGGAGCGGGCCTACGACACCTTCAAGGAGCTGGCCACCGTGTTCTACGAGGAGACGCCCGGGGTGCTGGTCCACCCGGTGTGGATGACCACCACCGCCTGGTTCGCCTCCCTGGAGCTGCGGCAGGCGCCCCGGCGGGACTATGTGGCCTACTCCTTCGAGTTCTGGGAGGTGGTGGACGGCGCGGGGGACGCCAAGCTGTCCGTCCGGCCCGCGGCCTCTGCGGGCGGCCAGGGGGACGGGGAGGAACCCCAATGGCACACCGTGGCCCGGGGAGAAACCCTGTGGGAGCTGGCGCGGCGGTACGGCGTGGAGCTGAACCGGATTGTGGAGCTCAACCCGTCCATCCGCAACCCCAATCTGATTTACGCGGGACAGAGGGTGAGAATCAAATGATGAAGTGCTGGGTGAAGCTGGGCGGGGGAGAGACGCTGGCCCTGCCCACCGCCGTCAGCTGGAGGTTCTGCTACGGCACCGACACCCCCTGCGACAGCTTCTTCCTGCGGTGCCTGTGGGAGCGGGGGCAGGAAAAGCTGCTGTCCGCCGCCTGCCGCTTCTTCGCCGAATGGGAGGGGGAGCGGGTGTTTACCGGGGTGGTGGACGAGTTCGCCGTGCGGTGCGGCAAGGACGGGCTGTACCTGGAGCTGGCCGGACGGGGGATGGCCGCCCTGCTGCTGGACAACGAGGCCATGCCCGCCGAGTACCAGCGGGTCACCCGGGCGGACATCGTGGCGGGCCATGTGTCGCCCTATGGGATCGAGGCGGTGGGCGGCGGGGAGCTGCCCACCCTGGAGGGCTTCACCGTGTCCAGCGGGGAGAGCGAGTGGAGCGTGGTGCGGCGTTACGCCTGCTACTACGGCGGCGTGATTCCCCGGTTTGACCGGGAGGGGCGGCTGGTGCTGGACCCCCACCGGGACGAAACGGTGCTGCGGGTCCGGGAGGGGGACCCGGCGACGGGCTGGGAATACCGGGAGGAGCGCCATGGAGTGCTCAGCCAGGTGGCCGTCCGGCGGCGGACCGCCCTGGGAACCCAGTGGGTGTCCGACCCGGATTTTCTGGCCCAGGGCGGCTGCGCCCGGCGGGTGGTCGCCGTGCCCAACACCACCGGCACCGCCGCCATGCGCTACACCGCCGGGTATCAGCTGAAGGCGGCCCGGTCGGGCCGGGTGCGGATGCGGATCACCCTGGCCGGGGCGTTTCTGGCCTGGCCGGGGCAGCTGGTGTCGGTGGGGCTGCGGGACTGCGGGGCCAACGGGCGGTACCGGGTGGCCCAGTCGGAGGTGTCCTGCGGCGCGGAGGGGCTGGCCACCACCCTGGCGCTGGGAGAGACGGACGCGATGATTTAAAAGAAGCGCGAAGAAGCGGACAGCGAGCGAGCGGTCTGGCCGCTTCGCAGCGCGACAACGAGGAAGCGCGAAGAAGCGGACAGCGAGGGAGCTTGGACCGGAGCGAGGGCAAAAGGCGAAGATTTGCGGAGCAAATCCGAATTATGCCCGAGGCGGAGGGAAAGCGAGCGAGCGGTCTGGCCGCTTTGCAGCGTGACAACGAGGAAGCGCGGAGCCGTCGTGAGCGGCGCGGGGACGCGGAGCATGATAATGAAAGGAGAACAACGCCATGTGGCTGAGCGGACAGCAGAAGCAGCCCGCCGACCCCGGCGAGGGTCAGACCGGCATCATCACCATGAGCGGCGGGAAGCTGGCGGTGATGCTGGACTGCGAGCGGCGGGGGGTGCAGCTGTACGGTCCGGCGGGCTACCGCTGGACCCCCAAGGTGGGCCAGCGGGTGCTGGTGATCCAGGGGAAGGGGGAGGCCCCCTGCGTGGTGGGCCTGCGGCAGGACGGCGCCGTGCCCGACCAGGTGGACATCAGGGCCGGACAGCTCACCGCCGGAGGGACGGCTGTGAACATCAGCGGCGGGACGGGCGTGACCCTGTCCGGGCGGAGGCTGGACTGGAACGGCGAGATATACGTCAACGGAGAGCGGCTGGAGGATTTGATCTACAGAATCGTGATCGCGATTTTGTCTGGAATGGGATAGGAGCACGGAAGGGGGAGAATGAGATGAGCCTGCTGCTGAAGGACAGGGATTACGCCGCCGACGGGAACGGCGGCGTGGCGGCGGCGCGGGACGGAGAGGCCCTGGTGAACGAGGCGCTGTTCCGTCTCACGGCCCGGAGGGGGAGCTTTCCCTTCCTGCCTGAGCTGGGCAGCCGGATGTATCAGCTCCGGCGGGAGAAGCCCTCCGCCTGGGACGCCTTGGCCCGACAGTTCGCCGTGGAGGCGCTGGACGGCCTGGACGGCGTGGCGGTCGCCGGCGCGGCGGTGCGGCGGGAGCGGGACGCGCTGTGGGCGGCGGTGGAGCTGCTCTGGCAGGGGTCGCGGCTGTCGGTGACGGCGCAGTTGGAGGGATGAGAGATTGATAACGTTAGAGGAAATCTACCAGGGACTGGCCTCGGAATTCCAGAGCCAGACCGGCCAGACCGCCGGGGGAAGCAGCGAGCTGGCGGTGCGGTTCTACGCGGTGGCCGCCCAGATATACAGCCTGTATGTCCAGGCGGAGTGGACCCGGAGGCAGTGCTTTCCCCAGACGGCCCAAGGGGAGGAGCTGGATAAGCACGCCGCCCTGCGGGGAGTGTCCCGGCGGAGCGCCGCCCCCGCCGTGGGAACGGTGCGGTTCTATGTGGACCAGGGCCGTGAGGTGGACACGGAGGTGCCGGCGGGGACGGTGTGCATGACCGCAGGAGGGGTGCGGTTTCTCACCGGCGCGGCGGGCGTGGTGCCGGCGGGGCAGACCTGCTGCGAGCTGCCGGTGACGGCGGCGGAGGCCGGCGCGGCGGGCAATGTGGGCCAGAACACCATCGTATACATGGCCCTCCCCCCCACGGGCATTGTGGCCTGCGCCAACCCGGAGCCGCTGTCCAGCGGGCGGGACCAGGAGGGGGACGAGTCCCTCCGGGCCCGGGTGCTGGCCACCTACCGGCGGCTGGCAAACGGGGCCAACAGCGCCTTTTACCGGCAGGCCGCCATGTCCTTTGACGGGGTCGCGGAGGTGGCGGTGCTGCCCCGGAACCGGGGGGTGGGCACGGTGGACATCGTACCCGCCGCCCCCGGCGGCGTGCCCGGCGGGGAGCTGATTGCCGCCCTCCAGAGCTACTTCGACGGGGTGCGGGAGATTGCCTGCGACGTGAAGGTGCTGGCGCCCGCGGCGGAGACGGTGAACGTGTCCGTCCGGCTGTGGGTGGAGGAGGGCCGGGAATTCGCCGGGGTGGCCCGGGCGGTGAGAGACCGGCTGGAGGGCTGGTTCAACGGGGAGCGGCTGGGGCGGCCCCTGCCCCGCGCCCAACTGGTGTCGCTGATTTACGCCGTGGACGGGGTGGCAAACTGCCTGCTGCTCCGGCCGGAGGCCGACCTGCCTCTGGACAGCGTGACGCTGCCGGTGCTGGGGGCGCTGACCATCGAAAACGGCGCGGAAGCGGAAGCGGGCGGTGAGAGCGGGTGACGTTACGCTTTGAAGACTGTATGGCGGCCCTGCTCCGGCCGCTGGGGGTATATGACCTGAGACCCGGAACCATCAACCGGGGGGAGCTGGCGGCCTATGGCGTCAGGCTGGACGGGGCGGCGGGGGAGCTGGACCACACCGCCCGGGAGATGAATCTGACCACCGCGGAAGATTTCGGGCTGGAGCGGATCGAGGCGCTGCTGCCTTACCGCCCGGTGTGCGAGACAGCGGGACAGCGGCGGCAGGCGCTGGCCGCGCTGCTGCGCATCAACGGGGACAGCTTCACCACCGCCGCCATCAACGACACCCTGCGTGGATGCGGCCTCAACGCCAGGGCGGAGGAGGCCGGCAGGCCGGGATATGTGAAGGTGTACTTCCCCGACGTGGCGGGCATTCCGGAGGGCTTCGCCCAGCTGAGGCTCATCATCGAGGACATTCTGCCCAGTCATGTGGACGTGTCCTATGTGTTCTGGTACAATACCTGGGGGATGGCCGCCCTGCGCCACCCCACCTGGGGGGACGCCGCCGCCACGGGCCTGAGCTGGTACGGCGTGGCCACGGAAAACGACGGCTTCCAGGACGCGGCGGACTGACCGGGCGCATTGGGCCGGCCCCGCGAAGGGCGGGACCGGCCCAAAAATTTTTAAAAATCTCACAAAAAGGTGTTGACAAACCCACGGGTATATAGTACAATACAGACAGAAAGGAAAAGGTGAGTCCAATGTACTAACGTAGAACGCACCAACCACTTTCTGCGATTGGGAAACGCAAAGTGAAACGAAGCCTCGGCTCGTTCCAAACACGCTTATGAAAGCGACGGAAGCCAGATTCAGTCTGAAGCCTGCCATTGTTTGAGGAAACAGGGAGACAAACGTTTCAGGCGGACCCCCAACGCAAACACATCCGAAGAAGAATCGGAAGAAAGCGAAGGTAACGGCCCTTGGACAATCAAACCCAGAAGTAAGCCCCCAGCCGCGTGAGTAGGACGGCTGGGGGCTTGGTGTCGTCGGGGCAGACTCCGCACCGTCCGCTCCGCTGCCCGGCGGGCATTCCGACGAAAAATGAGGGGTTTCCTTATGAAAAATTAAGGAGTGCATTTGGGAAAAAAGCTTGCAAAATCGGGGATTGTCTAGTATGATTGACAATAGTATGAAGATATACCCGCAGTGGGTATTTTAGATATGACTACGCAGGGCGTTTTTGGGGCAGACTTGCCCACAGACGGCCCCGCGGGATCAATACAGGAGTGAATGCTATGTTTGCAAGAGATATCGGCATCGACCTGGGCACGGCCAGCGTGCTGGTCTATATCAAGGACAAGGGGATCGTCCTGCGGGAGCCCTCCGTGGTGGCGTTGGACAAGAACACCGGCAAGCTGCTGAAGGTGGGCACCGAGGCCCAGCAGATGCTGGGCAAGACCCCCGGCAACATCGTGGCCATCCGCCCCCTCCGGGACGGCGTGATTTCCGACTACGACATGACCGAGCGGATGCTCCGGGAGTTCATCCGCAAGGTGGCCCCCGTCCACCTGTTCAAGCCCAGGGTGGTGATCTGCGTGCCCTCCGGCATCACCGAGGTGGAGGAGCGCGCCGTCATCGACGCGGGCATCCAGGCGGGCGCCCGCCGGGTGTACCTCATTGAGGAGCCCTTGGCCGCCGCCATTGGCGCGGGGGTGGACATCACCCAGCCCGACGGCCACATGGTGGTGGATATCGGCGGCGGCACCGCAGACATCGCCGTGATCTCCCTGTCCGGAATTGTGGAGTCCGCCTCCATCAAGGTGGCGGGCGACGCCTTCAGCGAGGCCGTGGTGAAGTACATCCGCAAACGGCACAACGTGCTCATCGGCGACCGCACGGCGGAGGAACTGAAAATGACCATCGGCTGCGTGTTCCCCCGGCCGGAGGAGATCTCCATGGAGGTCAAGGGCCGCTGCCTCATGACCGGCCTGCCCCGGGTGTTCTCCGTCACCTCCGGCGAGATGATCGAGGCCTTCGAGGAGCCCTGCTCCCGCATTCTGGAGGCCATCCACGGCGTGCTGGAGCGCACGCCCCCCGAGCTGGTTGCCGATATCTCCAGCAACGGCATTATCATGACCGGCGGCGGGTCGCTGGTCTGGGGCTTTGACAAGCTGATCGAATCCCATACCGGCATTGAGACCTATGTGGCTGACGACGCCATCTCCTGCGTGGCCCACGGCACCGGCCGGAGCCTGGACACCATCGACAGTATGCAGGACGGCACCATGAATATCGGAAGAAGGCAGCAGATGAACTGAGAAGCGCGGAGCCGTCGTGAGCAGCGCGGATGGAGCGGAGCGTGACAACAAAGAAGCGCGGAGCCGTCATGAGCAGTGCGGATGGACCGAAGCGAAGGCAAAAAACCAAGATTTGCGGAGCAAATCTGTATTTTGCCTGAGTCGTAGGAGAAGCGGCCAAACGCCTTGGCCGGTTCGCAGCGTGACAGCGTCGGGGCAAGCTGCGTATCGCTCGCTTCCGCCTGACGGCAAAAGCTCGCTTACTTTGCTGCCCCTCCTTTTCCCGCAAAGCCAAAGGCCGGCTTTGCGGGGCCCCAGCAAAAGCGCGGAGCGCCCCCCTGCCCGGGGGCGCTCTTTTGATATTTTTTAAGAATTTGTAAAACCGTTCCGCTCTATATTGACAAAGCAATATTATACAGAATATAATATTGTTCGAAGAGCAAAGCTTGATCAGGTCCCCCGCGAACGCCCGCCGGGTGGGACGCGCGGGGAGAACGGCCGCAGCGGAATGCCTCCGCTTTTTCGGAGAACGGCGGGCGTCATAGAGCCTGCGGCGGCGAAAGGAGTGAGCACGATGGCCTTTGCAATCAGTCCCCAGCTGCTGGACGGCTGTGTGCTGGCGGTGCTGTCCCGGGGGGACGCCTACGGCTATATCCTCACCCAGCAGGTGAAGGCGCGGCTGGATATCTCTGAGTCCACCCTGTACCCGGTGCTGCGGCGCTTGCAGCGGGATGGGCTGTTGAAGGTCTACGACCGGCCCTATCAGGGCCGCAACCGCCGGTATTACGCCATCACCCCCGTGGGCCGGACCCAGCTGGCCCGGCGGCGGGAGGAGTGGAAGCAGTTCCGGGACGGCGTGGAGGAGCTTTTGAAGGAGGAGGAGCAAGATGGACAAACTTACTTATTTGGCTGAGCTGGCGGAGGGGCTGGCCCGCTGGGTGCCCGAGCGGGAGCGGCAGGACATCCTGCGCTACTACGCGGAATATTTCGAGGAGGCCGGGCCGGACCGGGAGGCTCAGGTGGTGGCCGAGCTGGGGGACCCCTGGGCCCTGTCCTGCCGTCTGGCGGTGGAGGGCGGCTACGTCACCCAGCGGGAGGCGGAAAGCTGGACGCCCCCCAGGCGGAAGAAGTGGCCCTGGGTGCTGGCGGGGACGCTGGTGTGCGTGGCCGTCGTGGGGATGTCGGTGGCGTACGCGTCGGCCCAGATCGGGCGTTTGGTGGGGCGGTTCGTCGGGCAGGAGGCAGAGCAGACCGCAGTGGTGGAGGCGGTGGACAACGCCCAGTTCGGCACCGCCTATGAGCATGACCCGGTGGGCTCCGACAGCGGGGCGGTCTATCAAGAGGACGAGGGTAACAAGGCGGCTGGCGAGGGCTTCTGGTCCCAGGAGGACGGCTGTCTGAACGCGTTCTCCGGCATTGACGCGGAGATCAGCTTCGGCGGGATTACAGTGACCGCCGGGAGTGACTACTCCCTGTCCATTACGCGGGTGGGCGACCTGGGCGGTTATGAGCTGAAGTGGAAGATTGAGGACGGCAGGCTGAAAATCCAGGACGCGAGACCGGGCGGCTTCCAAATGAACCTGAACGGGCTGGTGGGGGAACACAGCTTGAATGTGAGTATCACAGTGCCGGATCATGTCCGGCTGGAGAAGGCGGATATCAAGACCAGCCTGGGGGACATTTTCCTGTCCGAGCTGACGGTGGAGAAGAAGCTGAACGCCAAAACCAACCTGGGCGACGTGGAGGTATACGGCGTGTCCGCCCAGGAGCTGGAGGCCAAAAGTGATTTGGGCGAGGTGGAGTGCTATGATTCGCGGGTGGTGAAGGAGCTTACCCTGGACAGCCATATGGGCGATGTGACCTTGGGTTTGGAGGAACTGTTCGAGGGACTGGAGATCGAGCTGGAGACCAACCTGGGCCAGGTAGAGGCCACCCTGGGCTGCTCGGAGCAGGAGTGCGGGTACGAGCTGAAGTGCAGCCTGGGCAAGGTGAGGGTGAACGGCACGGGCCGGGGCGACAAGGCGGAGCAGAAGGGGAGCTACCCCTATCAGTTGGAGGCCAAAAGCGACCTGGGGGACGTGAACATAGATTTCCAGTAGGACGGATTGCAACAGAACTATCCCGGCGGGAGACCGCCGGGATGTTTTTTTGCCCAACGGCCCGTCCGCCCCGTCTAAAACCCCATCCCCCCGCTTATACTGATTTACAGGTTGCATTTTCCTCCGGCCCATTGTATAATGAGTTGCCAAATTGTGAAAATGCGTTGAAAAACGCTGGGATATGGGGTAATGAATATGGAAGCGAACAACATCCGCGACTATTTGCAGCCGGGGAAGCGGGCCCATCTGGTGGGCGTCGGCGGGGTGTCCATGGCGTCCCTGGCGGAGGTGCTCCACGGGGCGGGGGTGACGGTCACCGGCTCCGACCAGCGGGAGAGCGCCACCGTGCTCCACCTGCGCGACCTGGGCATCCCGGTGGTGATCGGACACCTGCCCGAGAGCGTCCGGGGGGCGGACTGCGTGGTGCGCACCGCCGCCGTCCACAACGAGAACCCCGAAATCGCCGCCGCCCTGGACGCCGGAATCCCCGTGTTCGAGCGGGCCCAGGCCTGGGGGGCCATCATGCGGGACTATCAAAACGCCCTGTGCATCTCGGGCACCCACGGCAAGACCACCACCACCTCCATGTGCACCCACATCTTTATGGCGGCCCGGCGGGACCCCACCGTGATGATCGGCGGCACCCTGCCCCTGCTGGAGGCGGGCCACCGGGTGGGCCATGGGGACACCATCATTTTGGAGTCCTGCGAATACTGCAACTCGTTCCTGTCCTTTTACCCCACGGTGGCGGTGATCCTCAACGTGGAGGCCGACCACCTGGATTTTTTCAAGGATCTGGACGACGTGGAGCGCTCCTTCCGGGCCTTTGCCGACAAGGTGCCGGCGAATGGCCTCATTGTGGCCAACTGCGAGGACGAGAACACCATGGCCACCCTCCGGGGGGAGACCCGGCCGGTCATGACCTTCGGTATAGAGACGGGGGACGTTCACGCCGAGAACCTGTCCATGGCCCACGGCTTCGGCTCCTTTGACGTGGTCCACCGGGGAGAAAAGTACGCCCATCTGGACTTGTCCGTGCCGGGGATGCACAACGTGAAAAACGCCGTCGCGGCGGCGGCGGCGGCCCTGGCCCTGGGGGTGCCGGGGAGGGCGGTGGAGGACGGAATGCGGGACTTCCGGCTTCCGGGCCGCCGGTTTGAGTACAAGGGGATGTACAACGGCGCGGAGGTGTGCGACGATTACGCCCACCACCCCGGCGAGCTGGCGGCGCTGTTCGACACGGCGGCGGCGCTGGACTTCAAGCGGGTGATCTGCGCCTTCCAGCCCCACACCTATTCCCGCACCCACGAGCTGTTCAACGACTTCGTGGAGGTGCTGAAGCGGCCCGCCGTCACCTTGTTGGCGGAGATTTTCGCCGCCCGGGAGGACAACGACATCGGCATTTCCTCGGCGGATCTGGCGGCGAAAATTCCCGGCAGCGTGTTCTGCCCCACCCTGGAGGACGTGACGGCCAAGCTGCGCCGCCTGGCCCAGCCGGGGGATTTGATCTTAACGGTGGGCGCGGGGGATATCTACCTCGCGGGCGAGGCGCTGGTGAAGGAAGCATAACATCCCGAGCGGCCCGCCCCGGAGGCGCGGGTGGTGGACCCTTCCAGCCTGTCAGTGACCGGGCACAGGCGGCAGCGCAAATAGGGGGACGCCAGTCGAAGGCCGCGCGCGCCGGGAGGGTCCGCGTCCGCGCGGCGTATCGGGCTCCCCCGTAATGGGGATTCTTAAGGGGAGAAATTCTGCGAGCGAGAGCGCGCCCTTGGCGCTCGAAGCCGAGCCGGATTTCTCCCCTTAAGTGTTCTCTTTGGGTACTTTCTCTCACATGAGAGAAAGTACCCCGCCGGAGGCCGCACCCCGGCGGGGAAAGGGCATTCCGCTACGATGTTGTCACGCTCGGATTGGCCGCGCTGCCGGACCGCTTTCCCTCCGACTCAGGCAAAATCCGGTGCCGCTGCGCGGCCCCTGGGCTTTTGCCTTCGCTTCGGTCCAAGCTCGCCTGCGCGGCTGTCCTCACGCTTCCTGCAAAAAGAGGGTGTTCAGGAACCGCTTGAAAATGCCCCCGACGCTCAGCCGGGGCACCTCCTGGGCGGCCACCAGGTCGATGGCGTCCACCTGCTCCCCGTCCACCAGCACCCGCAGCTCGCCCAGCTTCTGGCCCGCCTCCACCGGGGCTTCCACCTGGGGGGCCAGCTCCAGCTGGGTGGTCACCGTCCCCGACTTGCTCTTCTCCAGCAGGATGGAGCACTCCCGGGCCGTCACGGGCTGGACGGTGTCCTGGGTTCCCAGCAGCACCTCCACCGGCGGGATGGCCTCGCCGGGGTACACCGGGGTGACGGCGTAGTTGGCAAAGCCGTAGTTCAGCAGGGCCTTGCAGCTGTCAAACCGGTCGTTGGAGGTGGGGGCGTGCATCACCACCGCGATGAGTTCCATGCCGTCCCGCTCGGCGGTGGCGGACAGGCAGTACAGCGCCGTGTCGGTGAAGCCGGTTTTCAGCCCGGTGGCCCCCTCGTAGTAGAAGATCAGCCGGTTGGTGTTGGACAGCTGAAAGGCGCCGTCCCGCAGGGTGTCCATCCAGATGGTGGTGAACTCCCGGATGGAGGGGTGGTTCAGGATCAGCTCCCGGCTCATCAGCGCGATGTCATAGGCGCAGGTGAGGTGGCCCGGGGCGGGCAGGCCGGTGCAGTTGACAAAGTTGGTGCGCTCCATGCCCAGCTCCCGGGCCCGCTGGTTCATCCGCTCCACAAAGGCGCTCTCGCTGCCCGCGATGTGCTCGGCCAGAGCCACGGCGCAGTCGTTGGCGGATACCACCGTCACCGCCTTCACCATGTCCCGGACGGTCATCTGCTCGTTCTCCTTCAGCCAGATCTGGGACCCGCCCATGGAGATGGCGTGGGGGGAGGCGGTGACCATGTCGTCCCAGCTCAGCCGCCCGCCGTCGATGGCCTCCATCGCCAGCAGCAGGGTCATCACCTTGGTGACGGAGGCGGGCTCGTACTGAACATCGGCGTCCTGTTCGCACAGGACCCTGCCGGTGGTCTTTTCCATCAGAATGGCGGAGGGGGCGGTTACCTCCGCCGGAAGGGCGTAAGCCGGGGCGCAGAGCAGGGTCAGAGCAGACAGCGCCAGCCCCAGGGCGGTTATTCGTTTCATGGCGTGAACCTCTTTTCCATTTAACTTCTGTGGGAAAGGATGTGAAAAAAACGCCGGTCCTATGCGTGGAAAAAGCAGGCTGGCGTTTTTTTCGTGTGGCGGAGCGGAGATTGGGGCATACTTTGGGTATCTTTTTTGAAAAGGAGCGAAGTCAGATGGGCAAGATGGACAAATATCTGTGCGTGTGCGGCTGGATCTACGACCCGGAGCAGGGCGACCCCGACGGCGGCATCGCCCCCGGCACCCCCTTTGAGGACATCCCCGACGACTGGGTGTGTCCGGTGTGTATGCTGGGCAAGGACGCGTTTTCCCCCATGTGAAGGAAGCGGCCGGGGCCGTCAGGCCCCGGCCCTGCCATTTGACAGGGCAAACCGCCTGTGATAAAATGTACGCCGTATAATTGGAGGAAGGGGGGGAGCCGGAGTGGCGCTGTTGAGCCTCATCGTCCCCTGCTGCAACGAGGAGGACACGGTGGAGCGGTTTTACGCCGAGACGGCGGCGGTGTGCGCGGCACTGGACGGCGTGGAGGTGGAGTACATCTTTGTGGACGACGGCTCCACCGACGGCACGCTGGATATCCTGCGCAGGCTGGGGACGGAGCGGGGAGGCGTGCGGTGGCTGTCCTTCTCCCGGAACTTCGGCAAGGAGGCCGCCATGCTGGCCGGGCTGGAGCACGCCCGGGGCGACTGGGCCGCGGTGATGGACGCCGACCTCCAGGACCCGCCGGAGCTTCTTCCCCGGCTGCTGGAGCTTGTGAGGGATGGGGCGTATGACTGCGCCGCCGTCCGCCGGGTGGACCGCAGGGGAGAGCCGCCCATCCGCTCCTGGTTTGCCCGGCAGTTCTATAAGATCATCAACAAAATGAGCAACACGGAGATCGTGGACGGAGCCCGGGATTACCGCCTCATGAGCCGCCAGATGGTGGACGCCATCCTGCGCCTGCCGGAGTATAACCGCTTTTCCAAGGGAATTTTCTCCTGGGTGGGCTTCCGCACCAAGTGGGTGGAGACGGTGAACGTGGAGCGGTCCGCGGGGGAGAGCAAGTGGTCCTTCTTCAAGCTGCTGCTCTACGCCCTGGACGGCATCACCGCCTTCTCCACCGCCCCGCTGGCCGTCGCCTCGGTGCTGGGGCTGGTCCTGTGCGCGGTGTCCTTCTTCGCCATTGTGTTCGTCATTGTCCGCCAGCTGGTGTGGGGCGGCAGCGCCTTCGGATGGCCCTCCCTGGTGTGCATCATTCTGTTTATCGCGGGCATACAGCTGTTCTGCATGGGCATTCTGGGGCAGTACCTGGCCAAGACCTACCTGGAGGTCAAGCGCAGGCCCATCTACATCCTGCGGGAGCAGGGAGGGGATATGCATGAAAAGGAGCATTGACCGGGCCGGGGCGGCGGTGTATGCCCTGGCCTTTGCCCTGCCGGTGCTGGTGATGCTGTGGGTGTGGGCGGCGCTGGGCGTGGCCCCCTTCGGGGACAGGACGGTGCTCATCTCCGACATGTCCACCCAGTACGTGGAGTTTTTCTGCGCCCTGAAGCATGGGGACCTGTTCTTCTCCTGGTCCAAGGCCCTGGGCACGTCCTACATCGGGGTGTTCTCCTACTACGTGTCCAGCCCCTTGTCTCTGCTCACCCTGCCGGTCCCCAACGAGGCCATGCCCGCGGCGCTGACGCTGCTCATCACCGGGAAAATCGGGCTGGCGGGGCTGTCCTTCGCCCTGTTTGCCCGTCGCCGGTTCCCGGGCTGCGGCTGGGCGGCGCTGTTCGGGGCGGTGTGCTACGCCCTTATGTCCTACAATATGATCTACGCCATCTGCGTCATGTGGCTGGACGGGGTGATCTGGCTGCCCCTCATCCTGCTGGCGGTGGAGCGCGTCCTGGCGGGCCGGGGGGCGGGGCCGTTTATCGCCGCGCTGACGGTGTGCTTCCTCTCCACCTGGTACATCTCTTACATGGTGGGGGCCTTCTGCGCCCTGTACCTGTGCGCCCGTCTCATCGTCCTGAAGCTCCCCCGGCGGGCGCTGGGCCGGGTGCTGGCCCGGTTTTTCGGCGGGGCGGCCTGCGCCCTGGGCCTGACGGCCTGGATGTGGCTGCCCACCTTCCTGGCCATGTTCGGCGGGAAGCTCAGCGGCGGCAATGTGGGCTACGACGGCCCGCTGGCCTGCGATCCCCTGACGCTGCTGCGCCAAATGCTGCCGGGGCAGTACGGCTCCATCGGCTACGGGGCCCCGCCCTATGTCTACTGCGGCATCGCGGCGCTGTTTTTCGCCATCCGCTACTTTTTCAACGGGGAGATCCCCCCGCGGGAGAAGCTGGCCCACGGCGGGGCGCTGGCGGCGGTGGCGCTGTCCGTCCTCCTGTCCCCCCTGGACAAGGCGTGGCACCTGTTCCAGCGGCCCAACTGGTTCCCCTTCCGCTACTCCTTCGTGTTCTCCTTCCTCCTGCTGTACCTGGCGGTTCAGGACCTGGGAATCCTGCTGGCGGAGAAAAAACGCGCCCGGTGGGTCCGGGGGCTGGCGGCGGCGCTGGCGGCTTTCACCCTGCTGGAGCTGGGCGGGAACGCCCGGACCGTCCTGGGCGGGCTGGCGGGGCAGTATGGCTCGGAGTCCTACGCCCGGTATCAAAATTACTATACCGCCAACGCCGCGCTGGCCCAGGCGGCGGAGGCGGACGCGGGGGGCGGCTTTTACCGCATGGGGGCGGCGGAGGACCGGGGGCTGAACAGCCCGCTGTCCTTCGGCTACCCCGGCGTCACCCACTATAGCAGCCTGTACAGCGGGCAGGTGAACCGCCTGCTGAAGGAGCTGGGCTTCGCCCAGGCGTGGATGTGGTGCGCCTATTACGGCTCCACCCCCGTCACCGACGCCCTGCTGGGGATTGATTACGTCATCAGCCGGGCCGGTATGCCGCCGGGATATGAGGCCGCCGCCCAGGCGGGGGGGCTGACCCTGTGGAAAAACCCCGCCGCCCTCCCGCTGGCGTTCATCCCGGAGGCGGTGGAGGACCGGCTGGCCGGGGACACGCCCTTTGAGCGGCAGAACGCTTTGCTGTGCAGCCTCTCCGGGACGGACGAGCCGGTGTTTGCCCCCGTGCCCGCCTGGATGGAGACGAGGGCGGAGGAGACGGTGTTCACCATGACCGGCGCGGGAAAGCCCGTCTATGCCGACCTGTCCGCCGGCGGGCTGCGGGAGGTGCTGGTGAACGGGGAGCGGCTTGTGTCCCTGGGGCGTGACGAGACGGCCTGCGTCCGCTATCTGGGCACGCCCGCCCAGGGCGAGACGTGGACGGTGGAGGTGCGCCGCGACGACGGCTGGGCCGGCACGCTGTGGGAGCTTGATCTGGACGCCCTGGGCGCCGCCGTGGAGGCGCTGCGCGGCGGCGTGGACGTGGTGTCGGTGGACAAAAGCGGCCGGGTGCGGCTGACGGTCCGGGACGGGGGCGCGGGCGGCCTCGCCGCCACCATCCCCGCCGGGGACGGCTGGTCCGCCTGGGTGGACGGCCAGAGGGCGGAGCTTGGCAGCTGGCTGGGCACATTTTTGTACGTGGAGCTTCCACCCGGGGCGCACACGGTGGAGCTGCGCTACACCCCGCCGGGGCTGGCTTTGGGGCTGGCTCTGGGAGGGCTGTCCCTGGCGGGGCTGGCGGCGGCGCTGCTGCGCCGCCGCCCCAGAGGCCGCGCCTAAGAGCCTGTTTAGCATCTCTCAAAACGCCATTTGCCGGGTCTTTACCCGCCATGCTTCGTTGTGATTTCTTGAAATAAACTCAAATATTCCTGCGAAATCCCGCCTCGCCTGACAGGTGAAGCCCTCGTCAACTGGCATTTTTCGAGATATTAAACGGGCGCTAACGGTTCAGCCTCCGAATTTCCAGGACCTGTGGGATCACCGCCGGATTGGACTCCAGGACAATTCCGGTATAGGTCACGGCGATGAGATCGCCCGCTTCCAGCTCCTGCGCCGGAATGCCTGAGCCGTCCCGCGCGCAGAGCGCCGTCCCGTTTGAAATGCGAAGGTCGAACGCTCCCCTGTGGTTGACATCGTTGTCCTCCGAGCCTGTTGCGAGAAGCCGGCTGCCTCCGGCCTCAGAGACTGTGGCGTAAAAGGTCACGGACCTGCCGCCGGCCTGATATCCGGCGCGGTAGGACAGGACCGCGGCGGCCGCGGCGGCGCACAGCAAAACGGCGGCGGCACAGACCCGCTTTTTTGCATGGTTCATTTTGGCATGACCTCCTCGCTTTGCCCCCAGAATATCATAGGCGCGGGGGCGGCGCAACCGTTTTCCCTGAATTTCGCGGGGAAGGGGCGGGAGCTTTCCCCTTCCCTCTTGCTTTTTTGCCGAAAGTATGGTATATATGTTGGCAATGCCTCCCTGCGGGGCAAATCTTTACTTATCATAGGAGTTGATCCGTCCCCATGGACCCTGACAGTATGATACTGCTGGCTGTGCTGGTGGTTATGGTGGCCATGTCCGGCTATTTTTCCGCCACCGAGACCGCCTTCACGTCCCTCAACCGCATCCGCCTGAAGAGCCGCGCCGACAACGGCGACAAAAAGGCGGAGAAGACCCTGGCCCTGGCGGAGGACTACGACAAGCTGTTGTCCACCATTCTCATCGGCAACAACATTGTCAACAACGTGGCCGCCACCCTGTCCACCCTGCTGTTCATCAAGCTGATTGGCGAGGTGAACGGTCCGGCGGTGTCCACCATCGTGCTCACCATCGTGGTGCTCATCTTCGGCGAGATCTCCCCCAAGAGTCTGGCCAAGGAGTCCCCGGAGGCCTTCGCCATGGTGTCCGCCCCCTTGCTGCGGCTGTTCATGTGGGCGCTCACCCCGCTGAACTTCCTGTTCGGGCTGTGGAAAAAGCTTCTGACAAAGCTGTTCCACAAGTCGGAGGACGAGGGCATCACCGACGAGGAACTGGTGACCATGGTGGAGGAGGCGGAGGACCAGGGCGGCCTGGACCGGGAGGAGAGCCAGCTCATCCGCTCCGCCATCCGCTTCGACGATTTGGAGGCCGGCGACATCCTCACCCCCCGGGTGGACGTGATCGCCGTGGAGGACGCCGCCTCCCTCAGCGAGGTGGCGGCGGTGTTTGCCGCCGAGGGCTATTCCCGCCTGCCGGTGTACCATGAGAGCATCGACGACATTGTGGGCGTTATCCATCAGAAGGACCTGTTTTCCGCCCGCTACCACGGCCGGGACCAGCTCTCCCCCCTGGTGCGGCCGGTGCTCCACATCACCTCCGGCACCAAGATCGACGACCTCATGCGCCAGTTCCAGCGCACCAAAACCCAGATGGGGGTGGTGGTGGACGAGTACGGCGGCACCGAGGGCATCCTCACCATGGAGGACATCGTGGAGGAACTGGTGGGCGAAATCTGGGACGAGCACGACGAGGTGGTGGAGGAGTTCCGCAGGCAGCCCGACGGCAGCTACCGCATCGCCTGCTCCGCCGCCCTGGACGATATGTACGACCTGTTTGAGATCACCGGCCAATGCGACGCGGCCACCGTGTCCGGCTGGGTGCTGGAGGAGCTGGGCCGTGTGCCCGAGGTGGGGGACCACTTCGTGTGGGAAAATCTGGATGTCACCGTGACCCGGGCGGAGCACCACCGGGTGCTGGAGATCAAGGTGACCGTCCTGCCCCCGGCGGAGGACGGAGAGGAAAAATGAAACAGGACCGGCGGACGCCTTCGCGCCCGCCGGTCCTTTGCGTTATTTGATTGCCTTGGAGCTGACCTCGTCCCCCAGCAGGGCGGCGAACTGGTCCAGCGCCATGGCCCCCAGGTCCTCGCCGGAGCGGCGGCGGGGGGAGACGGTGACGTTTTCCACGTCCCGGTCGCCCACCACCAGCATATAGGGCACCTTCTCCAGGGTGGCCTCCCGGATTTTCTTGCCGATCTTCTCGTTCCGGCCGTCCACCTCGCAGCGGAAGCCCTGGGCGTCCAGCTTGGCGGCTACTTGAGCGGCGTAGTCCTCCGCCCGGTCGGTGACGGGCAGCACCTTCACCTGCACCGGGGCCAGCCACGCCGGGAACGCCCCGGCGAAGTGCTCGGTGATGACGCCGATGAACCGCTCGATGGAGCCCAGCACCACCCGGTGGATCATGACGGGGCGGTGCTTCTGGCCGTCCTCGCCGGTGTACTCCAGCTCGAACCGCTCGGGGAGCTGGCTGTCCAGCTGGATGGTGCCGCACTGCCAGGTCCGGCCCAGGGAGTCGGCCAGATGGAAGTCCAGCTTGGGGCCGTAGAAGGCCCCGTCGCCCTCGTTGATGACGAACTCCTTGCCCATGCCGGTGATGGCGTCCTTCAGGATGTCCTGATTGCGCTCCCACTCGTCCACGGTGCCGATGTGGTCCTCGGGCATGGTGGACAGCTCGATGGTGTAGCGCAGTCCGAAGGTGGAGTACACCTCGTCGAACAGCCGCACCGTCTCCTGGATCACGTCCTTCATCTGATCCCGGGTCATGAACACGTGGGCGTCGTCCTGGGTGAAGCAGCGCACCCGGAACAGGCCGTGGAGGGCCCCGGACAGCTCATGGCGGTGGACCAGGCCCAACTCCCCCACCCGCAGGGGCAGCTCCTTGTAGGAGTGGGGCTCGCTGGCGTACACCAGCATCCCGCCGGGGCAGTTCATGGGCTTGACGGCGAAATCCACGTCGTCAATGACGGTGGTATACATATTGTTCTTGTAGTGATCCCAGTGGCCGGAGCGCTCCCAGAGCTGGCGGTTCAGCATGATGGGGGTGGAGATCTCCACGTATCCGTACTTCTTGTGGATCTGCCGCCAGTAGTCGATGAGGGTGTTTTTCAGCACCATGCCCTTGGGCAGGAAGAAGGGGAAGCCGGGGCCCTCGTCCCGCAGCATGAACAGGCCCAGCTCCTTGCCCAGCTTACGGTGATCCCGCTTCTTGGCCTCCTCGATTTTCGCCAGGTACTCGTCCAGCTCGTCCTTCTTGGGGAAGGCCACGCCGTAGATGCGCTGGAGGGTCTCCCGGCTGGAGTCGCCCCGCCAGTAGGCGGCGTTGCAGGCGGTGAGCTTGATGGCGTTGCCCTTGATCCGCCCGGTGGAGTCCAGGTGGGGGCCGGCGCACAGGTCGGTGAACTCGCCCTGCTTGTAGAAGGAGATCACCGCGTCCTCGGGAAGATCGTGGATGAGCTCCACCTTGTAGGGCTCGCCCTTCTCCTCCATGAACCGGAGGGCCTCCTCCCGGGGCAGCTCAAACCGCTCCAGGCGCAGCTTTTCCTTGCAGATTTTGCGCATCTCGGCCTCCAGCTCCGCCAGCTGCCCCTCGGTGAAGGGCTCCGGGGTGTCGAAGTCGTAATAGAAGCCGTTGTCGATGGACGGGCCGATGGCCAGGCGTACCTCCGGGTGGAGGCGCTTCATGGCCTGGGCCAGCACGTGGGAGCAGGTGTGCCAGTAGGTTTTGCGGTAGGACTCGTTTTCAAAGGTGTACTGTTCGCTTTCTTGGGACATGATGATTCCTCCTTGTGTTGGGGGCGAGAAAATAAAAACGCCTCACCCCTGATGTGATGTTCAGGGGTGAAGCAAAAAGCTCCACGGTTCCACCCTAATTCGCCAAAAGGCGCGCTCGAGGCCGCTGTAACGCGCGGCGGACGTCCCATTCCTCATGGGCGGCTCGGGAGCGGTACCGCCCGCCGCTGTGCGCGGGACCCTTCCACCAAACGGGTCCCTCTCTGTGCGCCGCCGCGCGGGCTCTTCTCCGTCATCGCCATTTTAACACAAGACAGTCTATCACCGGAGACGGAAATTGTCAAGAGCCCGACGGTGGGAAAACTTGACGGGAGGCGAAAAGCATAGTAAAATGATGGGCGTTAAAACTGCGGGCTCCGGCCCCACAAAAGAAAGGACTGTTATCATGCGCGTTCAATTGGACCCGGCCATTGTGCCGGTGGGCTGCTTTGACGGCGAAATCGACCTGTTTGAGAGCCAGTATGCCGTTCCCGGCGGCGTGAGCTATAACTCCTACGTCATTCTGGACGAAAAAATCGCCGTGCTGGACACGGTGGACCCCCGCAAAACCGGCGAATGGCTGGACAACCTGGACCGGGCCCTGGCGGGCCGGACCCCGGATTACCTGGTGCTCCACCACATGGAGCCCGACCATGCCGGCGGCGCCGCCATCCTGGCGGACAAGTACCCCGGCCTGACCCTGGTGGGCAACGCCAAGACCTTTCCCATGCTGTCCGCCTTTACCGGCCGGACCTTTGAGGACCGGGCCCTCATCGTGAAGGAGGGGGATGTTCTGGACCTGGGGAGTCACAAGCTCACCTTCATCATGGCCCCCATGGTCCACTGGCCGGAGGTGATGGTGTCCTATGAGAGCACGAGCAAGACGCTGTTTTCCGCCGACGGCTTCGGCCGGTTCGGGAGCGCCGACCCGGACGGCCCCTGGACGGACGAGGCCCGGCGGTACTATGTCAACATCGTGGGCAAGTACGGCACCAACGTTCAGGCCCTGCTGAAAAAGGCGGCGGCGCTGGAGATTCAGACCGTGTGCCCCCTCCACGGCCCGGTGCTGTCCGGGGAGACCCTGGCCCTGGCGCTGGAGAAGTACGGCCTCTGGAGCCGTTACGTCCCCGAGGAGCGGGGGGTGCTGGTGGCCTACGCCTCCATCCACGGCAACACCGCCCGGGCCGCCCTGGAGCTGGCGGAGCAGCTGAAAAACGAGGGTCTGACGGTGGAGACCGTGGACCTGGCCCGCCGGGACTGGGCGGAGGCCGTGGCCGGTGCGTTCCGGTTCAGCGGCCTGGCGCTGGCCGCGGCCAGCTATGACGCGGGGGTGTTCCCGCCCATGGCCCAGCTGCTGGCCCGGCTCAAGTCCAAGGGCTTCAAGGACCGCGTGGTGGGCCTGATGGAAAACGGCTCCTGGGGTCCCACCGCCCTGCGGACCATGCTGGCCGAGCTGGAGGGGATGAAGGGCCTGACCATTCTGGAGCCCAAGATCACCATCCGCTCCGCCGCCAGCGCGGAAAACCGGGAGCAGATGAAGGAGCTGGCCCGGGCCATGGCCCAGGCTCTGTGAGGCGGCTGAAAACAGAGCGAATATTTTATGTGAAACAGAGGGAGAGGGCCCGCCGGGGAAGGCGGGCCCTCGTTATATTAGGCGAACAGCGCCGCCAGGGACCGGCCGTAGGGCGGGCGGCAGATTCCCCGTTCCGTGACGATGCCGCTGATCAGGCTGTGGTCCGTCACGTCGAAGGCGGGATTCCAGCACTTCACCCCCGCCGGGGCCATGGGCTGGGCGTAGAATTTGGAGCGGATCTCCTCCGGGTCCCGGAGCTCGATTTGAATATGGTCCCCGTCGGGACAGCTCAGGTCGATGGTGGAGGTGGGGCCCAGCACGTAGAAGGGGATTCCGTAGTGCTTTGCCAGAATGGCCACGCCGCTGGTGCCGATCTTGTTGGCGGCGTCTCCGTTGGCCGCCACCCGGTCGCAGCCCACGAAACAGGCGTTCACCCAGCCGTTTTTCATCGCCATGGAGGCCATGTTGTCGCAGATGAGGGTCACATCCACCCCCGCCCGGTCCAGCTCGTAGGCGGTGAGCCGCGCCCCCTGGAGGAGGGGGCGGGTCTCGTCGGCGAACACCCGGAAGGTCATGCCCCGTTCCGTCCCCAGCAGCAGGGGGCCCAGGGCGGTGCCGTATTGGGAGGTGGCCAGCGGCCCCGCGTTGCAGTGGGTGAGCACCCCGTCCCCGTCCCTGAGGAGGGCGAGGCCGTGCCCCGAGATGGCCCGGCACATGGCGATGTCCTCCCGGTGGATGGCGATGGCCTCCGCCCGGAGGGCGGCGGCGATTTCGGCGGGGGCGGCCTTTGCCATGGAGTGGGCCAGCCCGCCCAGCCGGTTCAGCGCCCAGCTCAGGTTCACCGCCGTGGGCCGGGAGGAATTGAGATAGGCGGACAGGCGGTGCAGCTCGGCGGCGAACCGGGCGGGGGGCAGGGCCCCGCGCTGCTCCGCCAGGGCGGCGAGGCAGTACCCGGCGCAGATGCCGATGGCGGGGGCTCCCCGCACCCGCAGCAGCCGGATGGCCTCGAACATCTCCTCCGGCTCCCGGAGGGTCAGGTATTTTACCTCGTTGGGCAGCAGGGTCTGGTCCAGAATGACCACGCTGGTCAAATCGTCCCCCAGATGGACGTGGTCGCTGAGATATTCCGGCATCAGGCTTGGCTCCTCTCCTCAGAATGTGAGCGGCGGGGGCAGGGCGTCCGGTTCCGACAGAACCCAGATCAGTTCGCCCAGGTTGTTTTCATCGTGCTCCACCTCCCGGCTGAACCGGGTCCACAGCGCCGCCTCCTCTCCCGGCTGGAACAGGGCCAGGTGGTACAGAACGAGGCAGGCGGCGCACACAAAGGCGGCGCGGCCATACAGCGCGTCGTCGTTCACCGCCTTGTGCCAGTGGCGGAACACGAAGTAACAGGCCAGGTTGGCGAGCTGGCGCTCCCAATGGGGGCTGCTTTGCCCGTAGCTTGCCCGCAGGGCGGCGTAATCCGCCGGGGACAGGGCGGCGAGCCGCTTGGCCCGTTCCTTCAACAATTCGGGCCAGTCCGGGCGCAGGGGCTCCAGCTCCGCGAACAGCTCCAACAGCCAGACGGCGGAGGCCCGGAAGAGGTCCGGGATGGGCGGGGGCGGAAAGGGATAGTCCCGGCGGCACTCCCCGGCGAAAATGGAGGTTTCCAGGGTTTTGGCCTGGCCCAGCAGGGCGTTCAGCTTCTCCCAGATGGACCCGCCCCCGCCGTCCAGCAGGGCCAGGACCTGGGCGCGGCTGCGCTCCAGCCCCGCCAGCAGGCCCGGGTCCACGCCGTCGAAGGGTGGATCGTCTATGCCGTCATTCTTTTCAATGAGGGCAAACCGGGGGGCCTCCAGGAGCAGCCGCGCTGCCTCGGGGCAGGAGACGGCCAGGGCGGTCTCGGTGAGACAGCCGAACTCCTCGGTGAAGCGGGGGTAGGCGGCGCAGTGGGCGCAGAGATGGGCCGCCCCCCAGTCCCGCTGGAGGGCGCACAGGCCGTCGGGGGTCAAAAGGGTACACATCCCCCGCTCATCCAGCCGGAAGCACACATCCCCGTCCTCGTCGGTGACGAGATTTTGGGCGATGCGCTCCCGCAAAGGGGAGGGGGCGGCGGCATAGTCCGCCAGGGCGGCTTCGTCGGGCGCCACAGACCAGTCCCGGCAGCAGGTGTCCGGGCAGGACCCGACCAGGCAGCGAAATTGTGGGTAGTAGTCCGGGCGGCGCTCTACCATGGCGGGGCCTCCTTTGTCATTCGTCGTCCTTTTTTACCAGGATGGTGGCGGCCACGCACAGCAGGGCGGCCACCGGGTAAATCACCCAGGCATAGAGTACAAAGGGGTTTGGAATCAAGGTCAGGGCCAGAAACACCGCCGTGGCGGCCACCATGCCCGCGCCCCAGATGCGGCCCACCCGGCGCTCGCCCGGGGTCGTCTTCGCCTCCGGAAAACCGTATTTGGAGCGCTGGATGCCCGCCCATACCAGGGTGGCAGCGGCAATCGTGACGCACAGCAGAAGCATGGCGGCGCACATGTAGTCGTTCGTGAGGCGGACCGGGCCGGGCACGACCTCTATGGCGACCACGGCCAGGATGCCCAGCAGGATCAGGGTGATGGGGAGGGCGATGAGGAGGGGAAAGCGGCGCTCGAAGCGGTCCATCTCCTCCCTGCTATAGCAGGGGCCGATGCCGGGGTGCCGGCGGAGGAAGGCGGCGTGGCCCATGCCGGAGATGATGAAAACGGTGACGGCGGCGATGAGAAAGACCAGAAAGGCCAGGAGGCTTCGGTACTCGTCGGCCCCGAGGCCATTGAAGGCCAGCATCAGCGTGATCCCGCCCAGAACCAGCGCCACCCCGGCGGCGATGGCGGCGGCGAAGCCGTTCATGTGCTTATCCCAGAGGGCGGCGTCCTGGCCGAAGCGGCGGGATACATCCCCCCGGAGCAGGGTGTCCATGTCGCAGCGGAACAGATCGCACAGGCGCAGGATGGCGTCCATCTCCGGGTAGGCGGAATTGGACTCCCACTTGCTCACCGACTGGCGGGAGACCTCCATCTTCTCCGCCAGATCCTCCTGGGTCATGTCGGCCCGCTTGCGCAGGAATTGCAGATTTTCACCGAATGTCATGGAAATGACCTCCTTTCAAGGTGCCTCCATTGTAGAGCGGAACACCCCGTCCGGGCCACCAATTTGGTGTTGCGTTTGGGTTGCGGGGGGTAAATTTCAGGTTGCGGAGCCGTTTTTATACAGTCAGCTCAATCTGATTGCCCTCAAAGCCCACCACGCAGCTTTCGTAGTATCCATCCCCCGTGGTGCGGGGTCCGCTGGCCACTTCATAGCCGCCGGCTTTCAGCAGGGCGGTCAGCTCGTCCACCTTCTGGGCGCTGCCCAGGCTGAAGGCGATGTGGATATAGCCCATCCGGGCCGGGGCGGGGCTCTGCTCCACGGCGTCCGGCCTGTTCATAAGCTCCAGCCGGACGCCGCCGCCGAAGGACAGAAAACAGGAGCGGAAGCCGGTCCTTGGGTTGTGGTACGCCTCGTTGGAGACCGCGCCCAGGTAGCGCTCAAAAAATGCCCGCGCGCCCTCCAGGTCCTTGACGTACATGCCGACGTGGTTGATGGTCATTGTGATTCCTCCGATCTGGGGATTACCCCCGGATGACGGCCTCCGCCGCCTTGACGCCGTCCACCGCGGCGGAGGTGATGCCCCCGGCGTAGCCCGCCCCCTCCCCGCAGGGGTAGAGGCCGGGAAGCGCGGGAGACTGGTACGCGCCGTCCCGGAGTATGCGCACCGGGGAGGACGAGCGGGTTTCCACCCCCGTCAGCACCGCGTCCGGGTGGGCGAAGCCGCGGAGCTTGCGGTCAAAAAGGGGCAGGGCCTCCCGCAATGTGTTCAGCACGTAGTCCGGGAGGACGCCGTCCATGGAGCCCCAGGCGACGCCGGGGCGGTAGGTGGGCAGGACGGACCGGGGCCCGGCGGAGGGACGGCCCGCCAGAAAGTCCCCCGTCAGCTGGGCGGGGGCGCGGAAACCGCCGCCGCCCAGGTCAAAGGCGGCGCGCTCCCACTTCTCCTGAAAGCGCACCCCGGCCAGGGGGCCGCTCCCGCCGAAGTCCTCCGGGCTGACGCCCACCAGGAAGCCGCCGTTGATGTTGGCCCCGTCCCGGGCGCGGAGGGACATGCCGTTGGTGACCACCTGGCCGCACGCGCTGGCGGCGCCGACGACCTGCCCGCCGGGACACACGCAGAAGGTGAACGCCGACCGGCCCGAGGGCAGGTGGCAGGCCAGCTTATAGTCGGCGGCGGGGAGCCTGTCCCAGAACTCGCCGAACTGGGCCCGGCTGACGGCCTCCTGGCTGTGCTCGATGCGCAGGCCGACGGCGAAGCTCTTGGGTTCCATGGGCAGGCCGGACTCGTATAGCATTTGAAAGGTGTCCCGGGCGGAGTGGCCGGGGGCCAGCACCAGCGTATCACAGGGAATATCGTAAGGACCGCGCTCAGTCATCACGGTAACGCCGGACAGCCGCCCGCCCTCCTGACGCAGCGCCCAGAGCTGGTGCCCGAAGCGGACGTCCGCCCCCAGGGACAGCAGCTCCCCCCGGATGGACTTCACCACGCCCCGCAGCACGTCGGTGCCGATGTGGGGCTTGTGGGACCACTTGATGTCCGCCGGGGCCCCGTGGGACACGAAGACGTCGAAAACGTGGGAGATTCGGGGGTCGTTGACCCCGGTGGTCAGCTTGCCGTCGGAAAAGGTCCCCGCGCCCCCCTCGCCGAACTGGACGTTGGAGGAGGCGGAGAGGATGCCCGTCCGCCAGAAGCGCTCCACATCCCCGGCGCGCTCGTCCACATCCCGGCCCCGCTCCAGTACAATGGGCCGCAGCCCCGCCCGGGCCAGGGTGAGGGCGGCGAAGAGCCCTGCGGGGCCCGTCCCGACTACCACCGGGGGCAGGGAGGAGGTCCGGCCCAGGGGCGGCGGTTGATAGGGGGCGTCGGCCACAGCGGACACCCCTTTCGGGGCGCGGCGGAGGACGGCCCTCTCCGTTTCGCCGCTTAATGAGGCGCGGACCGTGCACACCAGGTGGACGTCTGTTTTCCTCCGGGCGTCGATGGACTGGCGGTGGAGGGAAAGCTCCAAAATGCCGTCCGGGCGGACGCCCAGGGCCTTGGCGGCCTTTTGGCGGAGCTGGGCCTCGTTTCCGTCCACCGGCAGGGTGAGATTGGATACCTGGAGCATGGCTCAGCTCTGGGGCTCCAGGGGAATTTCCCTGGGGTCGTAGGGAGTGGTCTGATAGACATAGTAATTCAGCCAGTTTGTGTACAGCAGCTGGCCCGCGCTGCGCCAGTTGACCACGGGGGACAGGCTGGGGTTATCGCCGGGGAAGTAATGGGCGGGAGGAGCCGGGTCCAGGCCCCGCTTCACGTCCCGGAAGTACTCCTTGGCCAGGGTGTCGTCGTCATATTCCGGGTGGGCGAAGATGAAGAACCTGCGGTTGTCCGAGCTCTTTACCCCGAACACCCCCGCCTCGTGGGAGAGCGCCAGAATCTCCAGCTCCGGCCGGGCCAGAAGCTGCTCCATGGTCACCTCGGTGTACCGGGAGTGAGGGGCGAAAAACCGGTCGTCAAAGCCCCGGAACAGGGGAGAGCGCTTGCGGATAATGGTGTGCTCGTACACGCCGGAGAGTTTTTTAGGCAGAGTGCGCTTCTCCACGCCGTAGTGGTGGTACAGCCCCGCCTGGGCCCCCCAGCAGATGTGGAAGGTGGAGTGGACGTGGGCGCGGGTCCAGTCCATGATTTCGCACAGCTCCTCCCAGTAGTCCACCTTCTCAAACTCCAGGTTTTCCACCGGGGCCCCGGTGATGATCATGCCGTCGTATTGGCTGTCCTTCACCTGGTCAAAGGTGGTATAGAAGGACTTCAGGTGGGCCACGTCGGTGTTCTGGGAGGTGTGGCTCTTGGTTTGGAGAAGCTGGACGTTGACCTGGAGAGGGGTGTTGGACAGCTTGCGCAGCAGCTGGGTCTCGGTGACGATTTTCGTGGGCATCAGGTTCAGAATGAGCAGGTTCAGGGGCCGGATGTCCTGGTGCAGGGCGCGGCGCTCCGTCATGACAAAGATGTTCTCGCTCTCCAGCACTCCGGCGGCGGGGAGGGAATCGGGTACGCGGATCGGCATAGGGCTGCCTCCTTTTATAACATATACATTATATTTTGGATAGTACTAGGGTAACACAGGCGGAGCGGTTGCGCAAGTAAAAAAGCGCGGGAAGCGCGAGCGGAGGGCGGAAGGCCCGGATGGACCGGAGGATTTTTGACGGCCTCAGCGTTCCCCAAAAGCCCTTGCCGGAAATTATCGAAAAAACTTGAAAAAGGGGGTTGACATTTGAGGGAGGATTTGCTAATATAGCAAAGCGCTCGACAGGAGGGGCGGCGCGGGAGCGCGAAGGTCAGGCATGGAATCGAGGGAGTCGAAAAAAGTGCTTGACAAACCTCCGAGCGTGTGGTAAGATAACAAAGTTCGCGGGAAGCGGCGCTTGGATGAGGGCCTGGG
>CANDCH010000001.1 GCA_947383145.1 uncultured bacterium | reverse complement strand
ACCTCCACCTGCTCCAGGCCCAGTGCAAGCACCTGGGCACGGAGAACAACCTGAAAATCCTCACCAGCATCTACGAGGCCATCCGGGACAAACACACCTTTTTATTCGACACCGCCGTGGAATCCATCGAGGCCGGGGCGGGGACGTACACCCTGGTCACGGAGTCCGGGGACCGGTTCACCGCCCCCTACCTCATCGCGGGCCCCGGGCGGAGCGGCGCGGAGTGGTTCGCCAACCAGTGCAAGGGGCTGGGGCTGGAGCTGCTGAACAACCAGGTGGACATCGGCGTGCGGGTGGAGCTGCCCGCCATCGTGTTCGAGCACATCACCGACGTGGTGTACGAGTCCAAGCTGATCTACCGCACCCAGCGGTACGGCGACCCGGTGCGCACCTTCTGCATGAACCCCTACGGCCACGTGGTGGCGGAGAACGTGGAGGGCATCAACACGGTGAACGGCCACTCCTACTCCGACCCGGCCCTGCGCAGCGAGAACACCAACTTCGCCCTGCTGGTGTCCAACCGCTTCACCTCCCCGTTTAACGAGCCCTACCGCTACGGCAAGCACATCGCGTCCCTGTCCAACATGCTGGCGGGGGGCGTGCTGGTCCAGCGGTTCGGGGACCTGGTGGGGGGCCGCCGGAGCAACGAGCACCGCATGTCCAAATCCTTCGTCCGCCCCACCCTGACGGCGGCGGTGCCGGGGGACCTGTCCCTGGCCCTGCCCAAGCGGCAGCTGGACGACATCATCGAGATGATCTACGCCCTGGACAAGCTGGCCCCGGGCACCGCCAACTATGACACCCTGCTCTACGGCGCGGAGGTGAAGTTCTACTCCGCCCGCATCAAGCTGTCCAACGAGCTGGAGACCGCCCTCCCCGGCTTCTTCGCCGTGGGGGACGGCGCGGGGGTGACCAGGGGCTTAGCACAAGCGGGCGCCTCGGGCGTAAAGGCGGCGCGGGTTGTGGCGGCGCGGCTCAACGGGTGACGGCCATGGACATTGAGCGCATCGACGGCTACGGCGATCCCCGGTTCCCCCGGGAGGTGCTCGACCAGCACGGGGCCTTCCTGGCGGACGGCGTGCCCTGGGCCTTCCGGGTCGTGTCGGACCGGGGGGCGGCGGTGACAGCCGCCCAGCCCATCACGCCGGAGGCCCTGGCGGAAATGGCGGAGGACTTCCGCTTCTACGCCGGACACATCACCGATTTTTACGACGAATCGGGGGACCTTCTGCTGTCCCTTCCCCCGGTGGAGCGGTGGGAGGCGGACATCGACGCCCTCCAGCCCTCCCAGTTCTCGGTGGACGAGGACAAGTGCGCCGCCGTGGACGGCTTTCTCCATGGCCCCGGCGACCTGGTGATCCCCGTGACGGAGGGGGCGGACGGCGCTCTGATCTCCATGGACGGCCACACCCGGCTCTATACCGCGTGGCGCAAAGGCATACGGCAGGCCATGGTGTTCCGCTCCCCCAATACCGAAGCCGCCCAGACTATCCTGCCCTTCGTGGAGGAGGCCCGGAGGCGGGGGATTTTCCACATCCGGGACATGGCGTTCTATTCCCACGCGGAGCAGGAGGAGAAGTGGACCGGCTGGTGCCGGGCCTATTTCTCGGCGCTGGGGGACGGGTAATGCCGTTGGTCACATTTCTGTAACAAAAAAGTTACAAAATCTGACGGGCTTCGACAGGGTCCGACGGCCCGAATCCCCTCCGTTCCACAGTTTTCAACAAGTTCCACACAGTTTTCCACAATCCCTTTTTCCCCTGTTGAGGGTGACATAACGGCTGTCAAGGGAAACTTGTCCGGCTTATCTCACAAATTTTCCTCCCCGTCCACCGTCCACCCGAACTCCTCCCGGAAGTCCCGGAAGCAGTCCGGGCAGATCCAGCGGGCCCCCGGCCCGTTGGCCGGGGCGGTGCAGTACCCCGCCCGAAGGCATTCCGGGTGGTCCGGGTGCAGGAAAAATTTTTCAAAGCAGAACGCACAGTGCTCGTGGTCCCAGGCCGCGGAGTACGGGGCAAACGGGATGAAATACAGCTTCACCCCCGTCAGATAATCCTCCTGCCCCCTGCGCCGCCAATCGTTCTCCGGCATCATCGCGAACGCCCCCTTTCATGGTATCAATCCTATCACAGGGCTGTGTCCCAGTCAATTTTGGAGGAATTTCCCTTGAAACGAACCACACCCGTCATACCCGCTGAGGAGATCGCGAAACAAAAGGAATATTGCGCCCAGCTGCGCACCCTGAACGCCCAGCGCCCCATCCCCCCCAAGGCCTATGTGGACACCTACGGCTGCCAGCAGAACGAGGCCGACTCCGAGCTTCTGCGGGGTATGCTGTGCGAGATGGGCTACGAGATCACGGACACGGACCGGGGCGCGGACGTGATCGTCATCAACACCTGCGCCATCCGGGAGCACGCCGAGCAGCGGGTGTTCGGCAACGTGGGCGCCCTGGTCCACGGCAAGCGGAAAAATCCCGACCAGATCATCTGCCTGTGCGGCTGCATGGCCCAGGAGCCCCACGTGGCGGACCGCTTAAAGCAGTCCTACCGCCATGTGGACCTGGTGTTCGGCCCCCAGCGGCTGTGGCGGTTTCCGGAGCTCCTCCGCCGGGTGCTCCTGCGCCGGGGGAGGGTGTTCGAGACCGCCCCCGACGACGGCGCCATCGCCGAGGGCCTGCCGGTGCGCCGGTCGGGCCGCTTGAAGGCCTGGGTGTCCATCATGTACGGCTGCAACAACTTCTGCTCCTACTGCATCGTGCCCTACACCCGGGGCCGGGAGCGCAGCCGGGAGCCGGAGATCATCCTGAACGAGATCCGGGAGCTGGCCGCCCAGGGTTACCGGGACATCACCCTTTTGGGCCAGAACGTGAACTCCTACGGCAGGGACCTGGAGGGGGGCTGGGACTTTCCCCGCCTGCTGGAGGCGGCGGCCGCCGTTCCGGGGGACTTCCTCCTGCGGTTCATGACCTCCCACCCCAAGGACGCCACGGAGCGCCTGTTCGACGTGATGGCCCGGTGCGAAAAGGCGGCCCCGGCCATCCACCTGCCCTTCCAGTCCGGGAACAACCGGGTGCTGGGGGCCATGAACCGGCGGTACACCCGGGAGCAGTATCTGGACAAGGTGAGGGCCCTCCGGGCCCGCATTCCCGGCGTGGTGCTCACCAGCGACGTGATCGTGGGCTTCCCCGGGGAGACCACGGAGGAGTTTGAGGACACCCTCTCCCTCATCGAGGCCGTCCGCTTCGATGCCCTGTTCACCTTCCTCTACTCCCCCAGGCGGGGCACTCCGGCGGCGGAGCTGCCCGACCCGCAGACGCGCCAGGAGAAGTCCGCCAATTTCGACCGGCTGGTGGAGGCTCAGAACCGCATTTCCCTGGAAAAGCACCGGGCCTACATCGGGACGGCGCAGCGGTGCCTCATCGACGGGGCGGGGGAAGACCCCCGGCACGGCCTCACCGCCCGGACGCCGGGGGGCCGCCTGGTCCATCTGGACGGGGACCCCGCCCTCATCGGGCGATTCGCGGACATCAAAATTACGGACTGCTCCACATGGGCGCTGTTTGGGGAATTATGACAAGACACGATACCATTTTAAAATGGGCCTCCTACCTGCTGGCCATGGTCCTGACGGCGGCGGTCAACTACTATGTTCTGGGCCCCCTGCCCATCTCCCTGCCCCTGCTGCTGCCCATTCTGGCGGTGGCGGGCGGAACGCTGGAAGGGCCCTCCTTCGGCGCGGCCTACGGGGGAGCCTGCGGGGCGGCGATGTCCAGCCTGGGCCACCTGGGCCCCGGCTGCGTGGCGTCCCTGGCCCTGTTCGGCTGGGCGGCGGGGCTGGCCGCCCAGTACGTCCTCCGGCGGGACGTATGGGGCCACTTCCTCTGCTCCGCCGCCGCCCTGCTCTGCTGGGAGCTGTGGGAGGTGGCCCACCGCCTGCTGGCCCGGACCGCCCCGCCGGAGGTGCTGCTCCGGGTGGCCCTGCCCGAGCTGGGCTGGTCCCTGGCCTTCATCCTGCCGGTGTACTGGCTGGGCCGGTTCTGCTGCGTCCATTACGGGAGGATCTACCATGAATAACCCCTTTGACCCCATTCACATTCAGGAGGAAAAGGCCGAGCGGGAGGCCCACCGCCTCAAGCTGCGCTCCAACCTGCTCATCGCGCTGTTCTGCGCCGCGCTGTGCGGGTTTTTCGCCGTGCTCTATCAGACCCAGATCGTGGAGGGCAGCGATTACCTCAGCGACTCCAACGTGCGCACCATCCAGTCGGAGCAGGTGAACAGCGTCCGGGGGGAGGTTCTGGACCGCTACGGCCGGGTGCTGGTGTCCAACGTGGTGAGCTACAACGTGGAGCTGGACACCACCGCCATGGGCGCGGACCGCAACGCCATCCTGGACCGCCTGCTGGACATCTGCCAAGAGGAGGGGGTGGAGTGGACGGACAGCCTGCCCATCTCCGAGACCGCCCCCTGGACCTACGACACCCCCGCCCCCTTCACCTACCAGGCGAGGGACGAGGAGGGAAACCTGGTGACCAGGGACAGCGCCCTTGGCCAGCTGGCCAAGCGGAAGCAGTACGGCTGGCTGGAGGAGGGCGGGCCGGTGCCCTCCGCCGGGGACCTGCTCACCACCATGTGCGGCACCTTCGGCCTCCTGGACAAGGAGGCGGGGGAGACCCCCACCCGGCGGCACCGGGAGCTGGCCGGGGTGCTGTACGAGCTGTACCTGCGCAGCACCGGCCTGAACAACAACGTCTATGTATTCGCCCGGGGGGTGGACATCACCTTCATCTCCAAGGTGAAGGAGAGCGCCCTGGCGGGGGTGCGCATTGAGACGGCCACCTCCCGCAAATACGGCACCAGCTACGCCGCCCATGTGCTGGGCTACACCGGGGCCATCGACCCCGGGGCCGAGTGGGAGCGCTATCAGACGCTGGGCTATCCCATGAACGCCACCGTGGGCAAGGCCGGGGTGGAGCTGGCCTTTGAGGAGCAGCTTCACGGCGTCAGCGGGGCCCGCCTCATCGAGAAGGACCAGGACGGCAACGTGATCAGCCAGGAGTGGAGCCGGGTGCCGGAGCCGGGGGACAACGCGGTGCTCACCCTGGACATCGCCCTCCAGGCGGCCACGGAGGACCTGCTGGCCCAGTACGCCGCCCGGCAGGAGGAGCAGAAGGGCATGGCGGCGGCGGTGGTGGACATGAGCGGGGGCGTGCTGGCCCTGGCCTCCTATCCCACCTATGACCTGTCCGCCTTCCGGGAGAACTACAGCGAGCTGGCCGGCGACACCGAGAGAAGGCCCCTGCTCAACCGGGCCACCCAGGGCGTCTACGCCCCCGGCTCCACCTTCAAGCCCCTCACCGCCATCGCGGCCCTGTCCTCCGGCACCATCACCACCCGGGAGCAGGTGCAGTGCACCGGGCGGTACCGCTTCTACCCCAACCCGGCGGACCAGCCCTACTGCTGGAACACTTACGGCCACGGCATGGACAACGTGACCCGCGCCATCAAGGACTCCTGCAACGTGTTCTTCTACGACGTGGGGCGGCGCACCGGCATCGCCACCATCCGGGAGTACGCCCAGATGTTCGGCCTGGGGGAGTACACCGGCATCGAGCTTGTGGAGGAGAAGGGCCGGGTGGCCGGGCCGGAGACCTCCGAGGCCCTGGGCGGGACCTGGTTCGACGGCAACACCATGTATGCCGCCATCGGCCAGGAGAACAACGCCTTCACCCCCCTCCAGCTGGCCAACTATATCGCCACCCTGGTGAACGGCGGGAACCATTACGCCTGCCATCTGCTGAAGGAGTTCAAGTCCAGCGACTACAGCCAGGTCACCGAGACCTACGACGCCCCCCCCCTCCACACCATCCAGATGGAGGAGGAGCATTTGCGGGCGGTGCTCCAGGGGATGTACGACCTGTCCAAAACGGCCTCCATGGCCAGGTGGTTCGACCCCCTGCCGGTGGAGGTGGGCTGCAAAACCGGCACCGCCGAGACCTCCTCCAGGGCGGCCACCACCAACGCCGTGTTCGTGTGCTTCGCCCCCTACGACGATCCCCAGGTGGCCCTGTGCCTGGTGGCGGAAGGGGGCGACGCGGGCGGCAGTCTGGCGGAGCTGGCGGCGGGCATTCTGGCCCAGTATTTCTCCACCGGCGGCTCCCTGTCCGGCCTCACCGGGGAGAATACCCTCCTGCGCTGAACAAAGCCGGCGGCATTTCGGAACTTTTTTCCGTAATGCCGCCGGCTTTGCGTCCGAACGCTCTATTTTGGCAAAACCAACAAGGTTGAAAAAATCGAAACGAGGCCCGGCGTCCCTGCATCCTGCATTCCACATTTTGGGAACCCCTTGTATTTCAAGGCTTCCACAACTTCCACACAAACTTCCACAGCCCTGTGCAACCTTGCACGGCGGAATTCCTGCACCAGCCGGTTTACATAAAGAAATTACGCCGGATTTCTTCGGTGAAATCCACGATTTTGTGCCCGCGGGCAAAAAAATCCGCCCAGGGCCTTGACAGGCCGTGCAAAAGGCCCCGGCCGGACGGCCGGGGCCTCCGCTTGTCGAAAAATTCTTTTCGACAAGCGGACTGCGATTTTTTGAACGAAGAAACGTTCAAAAAATCGGCTGATTGAACGTGAAAGACACCCCTCCTGGGTTTCTTTCACACTATCTTCCTTCCCGATCCCGGTAAGCCGCGCACTTTACCGACAGTCTGAGGCCCCGGCCGTCTGGCCGGGGCCCCTCCGTTATTCCTTTACAAACTCCTCCGCCACCCGGGCGATGTTGGCGGCGCACAGCCCGAACTCCTCCAGCAGCGCCGCCGCCGGGCCGGAGTGGCCGAACACGTCGGGGGTGCCGACGCGGCGCACCGGGGTGGGCCGCTTTTCGCTGAGCAGGGCGCACACCGCCTCTCCCAGCCCGCCGACCACGGAGTGCTCCTCGCAGGTGACGATCTTCCCGCACTCCGCCGCCGCCCTCAGCACCAGCTCCCCGTCCAGTGGCTTGATGGTGGCCATGTTGACAATCCGGGCGGAAATCCCCCGGTCCGCCAGCAGCTTTCCGGCCTCCACCGCCTCCGCCACCAGCAGTCCGTTGGCCAGGATGGCCACGTCCGTGCCCTCCCGCATCACCTCGCCCCTGCCGATCTCAAAGCGGAAGGACGCCTCGTCGTGGAACACTGGCACCGGGGAGCGGCCGAAGCGCATGTATACCGGCCCCTGGTGCTCGTAAGCGGCCTTGACCATGGCCTTGGCCTCCACCGTGTCGGCGGGGGACATGACCACCATTCCGGGGATGGACCGCATGAGGGCAAAGTCCTCCAGGCACTGGTGGGACGCGCCGTCCTCCCCCACGGAGATTCCGCCGTGGGAGGCGCCGATCTTCACGTTCAGCCCGGTGTAGCCGATGGAATTGCGCACCTGCTCATAGGCGCGGCCCGCGGCGAACATGGCGAAGGAGGAGGCGAAGGCCACCATCCCCATGGAGGCCGCACCGGCGGCGGCGGCCATCATGTTGGCCTCGGCGATGCCGCAGTTGAAGTGCCGGCCGGGGAACGCCTTGCCGAATACCCCGGTCTGGGTGGAGCCCGCCAGGTCCGCGTCGAACACCACGACATCCTCGTGGAGCTCGCCCAGCTCCCTCAAAGCCTCGCCATATCCCGTCCGGGTGGCGATTTTCTTCACGTCAGCCATTTACTCCGCCTCCAATCCGGCCAGCGCTTCCCGCAGCTCCTTCAGCGCGGTCCCGGCCTGCTCGTCGTTGGGGGCCTTGCCGTGCCAGCCCACCTGATTCTCCATAAAGCCGACCCCCTTGCCCTTGACGGTTTTCATCACAATGGCGAAGGGGCGGCCCTTCACGGTCCGGGCCTGGGCGAAGGCGTTTTCCAGGGCGTCAAAGTCGTGGCCGTCCACGGTGAGCGCCTCCCAGCCGAAGGCCCGCAGCTTGTCCTCGATGGGATAGGGATTCATGACCTGGTCCACCGGCCCGTCGATCTGGAGGCCGTTGTTGTCGACGACGGCGCACAGGTTGTCCAGCTTGTAGTGGTGGGCGAACATGAACGCCTCCCACACCTGCCCCTCCTGAATCTCCCCGTCCCCCAGCAGGGCGTACACCCGGCAGGGATTGCTTTGCAGCTTGGCGGCCAGGGCCATGCCGCAGGCGGCGGAGATGCCCTGGCCCAGTGATCCGGTGGACATGTCCACCCCGGGGATGGACTTCATGTCCGGGTGGCCCTGGAGGTAGCTGCCGATGTGGCGCAGGGTTTTCAGGTCCTCCCAGGGGAAGAAGCCCCGCAGGGCCAGGGCGGCGTACAGCCCCGGGGCGCAGTGGCCCTTGGACAGAACGAAGCGGTCCCGGTCCCATTTTTTGGGGTTCTTGGGGTCCACGTTCAGTTCCTTGAAATAGAGGTACGTGAACAGCTCCGCGGCGGACAGGCTTCCGCCGGGGTGGCCCGCCTTGGCGGCGTGGGTGGACTCAATGATGCCGATGCGCACCTTGCAGGCGGTGATCTGCAGCGCCTTTTTCTCGTTGTCAGTCATCATATTCCTTCTTTCTCTGCCATGATGGGGGAGCAATGGGGCGGAGCACCCGGGGCTCGTGGGATTCTCTGCGGACCTCCTCCGGGTCGCAGACGCCGAACGAGAACGTGGTGAACCTGTTGGGGCCCCGCTTTCTGGCGGCGTCCGCCACGCAGGACACGGAACCGGGGATGGGCGCGCCGGGGGGCCAGGGGGAGAACTCCGGCCGGTTGGGGGAGTCGGGGAAGTGCTGGGTCTCCAGGCAGAAGCCGTGGCGGCGGCCATAGGCCGCGCCGCCCTTGCCCCGGGGGCAGCCGTCCAGGTAATTGCCGGTGTAGAACTGCACCCCCGGCATATTGCTGGTCACGGCCATCAGGATGCCTGTCTTCGGGGACCAGGCCCGGGCGACGCTTGTGCTTCCAAATCCGCCGTTCAGCACCCAGTTATGGTCGTAGCCCCCCGCCAGAACCAGCTGCTCGAAACCGTCGTCGATATGGGTCCCGATGGGTATCCCGATGGGGGCGCCCAGGTTGCAGATTTCCCCCCGCAGGTCCATAGGGGTGCCCTCCACCGGGGCGATCTCCCCGGTGGGGATGGAGCCGGGGCCAACGGGCGTATAGCAGTCGGCGAACAGCAGGATATGCTGGTCCTCCACGCTGCCGCTGCCGTGGCCGGAGAGGTTGAAATAGCTGTGGTTGGTGAGATTGCAGAGGGTGTCCTTGTCGCAGCTGGGCTGGTAGCTGAAATTCAGATTCCCTAAGCGGTCCAGAAGGTAGGTCGCCTTCACCCGCAGCGTGCCGGGATACCCCTCCTCCCCGTCGGGGCTGACCAGGGAGAGGCTGACATAGTTTTCGCCCAGGGACTCCACCGTCCAGACCTTTTTGTCGAAGCCCACCCGTCCCCCGTGGATATGATTGGGCCCCTCGTTGGCGGCCAGCTCATATTCCACCCCGTTCAGGGTGAATTTCGCTCCGCCGATGCGGTTGGCGTACCGGCCCACGATGGCGCCCATATACTTGTCCTGGGCGATGTAATCCTCCAGGGTGTCGAAGCCCAGCACCACATCCACCGGGTTTCCGTCCTTGTCGGGGACAATGAGGGTACGGACCGCCCCGCCATAGGTGATGATGCCGCACGTGATCTCCTGGTCCAGAAAGGTCCTCCCCCGCAGGGTGATCTCCTCTACGGGCGTTCCGTCGGGCATATGGCCGAAGATCCGCCGGTTGTCCTCCATGAAACCGCCTCCTCCCGCGCGGGCGGAAAGGCCGGCCCGCCGCGGTTATGTTGTATTTTAGTATACCACGCTTTGCCGCTGAAAACAACCGCAAACCGTATTTTTCTGCCCGTTTTGTCGAATTGTAAACACTTCTAAAAATTTACCGTTTTCTGTTGGCAATCTTTCAATTTTTTGATATACTACGGTCTGAGAATTAAACTGGCGGGGTATTCGCCGGCGGAGCGGAAAGGATGGTGGCGCGGTTGCGCGGTTCTCTTCCGAAATTGAAGGAAAAGCTGATGGAGGCGCTGAAGGCGGTGCTGCCCATTGTGGGCATTGTGCTGGCGCTGTGCTTCAGCGTGGCCCCCATCTCGGGCAGCATCCTGCTGTGCTTCCTGCTGGGGGCGGCCATGATCATCGTGGGCGTGATGTTCTTCACCCTGGGGGCGGAGGCCAGCATGACCCCCATGGGGGAGCGGGTGGGCTCCGCCGTCACCCGCAGCCGGAGCCTGCCGGTGATCGTGGGCATGGGCTTCCTGCTGGGCTTCCTCATCACCATCTCGGAGCCGGACCTCCAGGTGCTGGCGGGCCAGGTGCCCGCCGTGCCCAGCGCGACGCTGATCCTGTCGGTGGCGGCGGGGGTGGGGGCCTTTCTGGTGCTGGCCCTGCTGCGTATGCTGTTCGGCATCCCCCTGTCTCCCATGCTGGTGTTCTTTTACGCCGCGGTGTTCGCCCTGGCCCTGTTCGTCCCGCCGGACTTCCTGGCGGTGGCCTTCGACTCCGGCGGCGTCACCACCGGACCCATGACGGTGCCCTTTATCATGGCGCTGGGCGTGGGCATCTCCGCCATCCGAAACGACCGCGCCGCCGCCGCCGACAGCTTTGGCCTGGTGTCCCTGTGTTCCATCGGGCCCATTCTGGCGGTGCTGGTGCTGGGCATGATCTTCCGGCCGGAGGACGGGGCGTACACGCCCCCCGTCCTGCCGGAGATCGCCGACTCGGTGGAGCTGTGGGCGCTGTTCCGCTCCGGCCTGCCCACCTACATGCGGGAGATTGCCGTGTCCCTGCTGCCCATCACGGCCCTGTTCGGCATTTTCCAGGTGGTGACGCTGAAGCTGTCCCCCCGGACGCTGAAAAAGATCGGGGTGGGGCTGGTGTACACCTATGCGGGCCTGGTGCTGTTCCTCACCGGGGCCAACGTGGGCTTCATGCCTGCGGGCAATTACTTAGGGCAGGTGATGGCGGGGCTTCCCTACCGCTGGATTGTGGCGCCGGTGGGCATGGTCATCGGCTATTTCATCGTCAAGGCGGAGCCCGCCGTCTACGTGCTGAACCGGCAGGTGGAGGAGATCACCGACGGGGCCATCTCCTCCGCCGCCATGGGGGCGGCCCTGTCCCTGGGCGTGGCCGCGTCCATCGGGCTGGCCATGGTCCGGGTGCTCACCGGGGTGTCCATCCTGTGGTTCCTGGTCCCCGGGTACGCCATCGCCATCGCCCTGTCCTTTTTCGTGCCCAAGATTTTCACCGCCATCGCCTTCGACTCCGGCGGCGTGGCCTCCGGCCCCATGACCGCCGCCTTCCTGCTCCCCTTCGCCCAGGGGGCCTGCGCGGCGGTGGGGGGGAACATCGTCACCGACGCCTTCGGGGTGGTGGCCATGGTGGCCATGACCCCACTCATCGCCATACAGGTGCTGGGCGTGGCGTACCAGCTCCGCCAGCGCTCCGCGGTCAAGGCCCAGCGTCCCGCCGCGCCCGCCTTCGACGGCCTGGACGACGACGCCATCATCGAGCTGTGAGGTTATTTCGAAAATCGCAGCAACATTACGGCGCAAAATTTCCGCAGGCGCATTGAATCAGCGCTTCCCAATGAAAAGAGGAAGTCCCTTTGGCTTGAGGGGAGGCCCATATGAACGAACTCTATTTAATGATCGCCATCGCGCCCCGGAGCTCCGCCCGGCAGTATCTGGACCTGTTCCAGCGGCACAGCGTCACCGCCACCCTGACCACCCTGGGCCAGGGCACGGCGGGCAGCGAGCTGCTGGACTATTTCGGCCTGGAGAAGACGGAAAAGGCGGTGACCTTCTCCGTGGTCACCCGGTCCGTGTGGCGGTCCGTGAAGTCCGCCATGCAGCGGGAGCTGCGCATCGACGTGCCCGGCACGGGCATCGCCTTCATCGTCCCGCTGAGCAGCATCGGCGGCAAAAAAACCCTGGCCTTCCTCACCGACGGCCAGAATTTTGAAGCAGGGGAGGAGAGCGCCTTGAAGGACACCAAGTACGAGCTGCTGGTGGTCATCGCCAACCAGGGCCACACCGAGCTGATTATGGACGCCGCCCGGGAGGAGCAGGCGGGGGGCGGCACCGTCCTCCACGCCAAGGGCACCGGCATGGAGAAGGCGGAGAAATTCCTGGGCTTCTCCCTGGTGAACGAAAAGGAAATGGTGTTCATCGTGGTAAAGACCGCCACCAAAAACCGCATCATGCGGGCCATCATGGACAAGGCGGGGATGAGCACCGACGCCAAGTCCATCGTGTTCTCCCTGCCCGTCACCGGCACCGCCGGAATGCGTCTGCTGGAGCTGGCCGGGGACGAGACGGACGAATAGAGAGGAGAACCCCATGGAGAAGAAATACGCCGTGCTGATCTATCCCGACTTTTCCCTTCAGGAGATCACCTGCCTCACCTCCGCGCTGTCCGTGTGGTTCGGGGAAAAGATCGATATCATCGCCAGTGAAAACAAGCCGTACGCCAGCGAGGAGGGCTTTCAGGTCGTCCCCGGCAAAACCGTGGACCAGGCGGACCCCGCCGAATACGCCTGTGTCATCCTTCCCGGCACCGTCAACCCCCTGCCCGCCCTGTTCGACGAAAGGCTGACCGCCTTCCTCCGCCGGGGGCAGGGGACGGACACCCTGTTCGCCGCCATCTCCTCCGCCCCCGCCCTGCTGTGCAAGGCTGGGCTGCTGGAGGGGCGGGACTTCACCGCCGGGTTCTTCACGCAGCTGGCGGAGACCTTCCCCTTCATCGACGAGGCCCATTTCGTCCACCGCCCGGTGGTGGAGGACGGGAACACGGTCACCGCCATCGGCATGTTCTTCCGGGAGTTTGCCCAGACCGTGCTGAACCGCCTGGGCTATGACGTGGGGGAGCACTTCATGGACACCTCCGGCCCGGCGTACATCCAGGAGGAGCTCACCTTCCGCTGGTCCGAGGAGGACTATCAGGAGTTTTTGGAAGAGCTGAAGGAATATACAGGCAAGGACTGATTGGAAATGAAACAGGAAAAAAGCTGTGGAGCCGTAATCTTCCGCGAGGAAAATACCCAGCGTAATTATCTGGTCATCACCAGCACCCAGGGCCACGCCACCCTGTGCAAGGGCCACGTGGAGGGGAGCGAGACGGAGCATGAGACGGCGGTCCGGGAGATCCGCGAGGAGACCGCCCTGGAGGTGGACTTTGTGGACGGCTTCCGGGAGGTCATCACCTATTCCCCCCGCCCCGGCCGCGTCAAGGACGTGGTGTTCTTTCTGGCCCGCGTGTCCGGCGGAACCCTGGCCTGCCAGCCGGAGGA
This sequence comes from uncultured bacterium, assembly GCA_947383145.1. GTDB lineage: Bacteria > Bacillota > Clostridia > Oscillospirales > Oscillospiraceae > Enterenecus. The sequence continues at coordinate 431,397 of CANDCH010000001.1, read as the reverse complement.
GGTGGCGGAGGCCCGCTTCCTGCCCTTTGAGGAGGCGCTGGGGGCGCTGACCCATGACTCCGACCGGGACACCCTCCGGAAGGCCCGCGCCTTCCTGGAGGGCCGCTGACCCATGCCGGCCCCATTGCTCGGCCGGCTGCGGGCGCTGGCGGAAACCAACCCCCTCCGGCTGGACATGCCCGGCCACCACGGCGGGCCCCTGCCGGGGGGCTTTCCCTGGCCGTCTGAGTTGGACTTCACCGAAAACGGCGCCACCGGCGACCTGTACGGCAATGAGCCGGACGCCATCCAGGCGGCGGAGCGGCTCTGGGCGGAGCGGCTGGGCTTTGACGCCTGCCTGTTTCTCACCGGGGGGTCCACCCAGGGGGTCCACGCCGGACTTGCCCTGCTGGCCGGGGCGGGAGGCGCCGCCGCCCTGGACCGGAGCGGCCACCGCTCCGCCTATCACGCCCTGGCCCTGCTGGATTTAAAGCCCGTCTTTCTCCCCCGGCCCTGGCTGGGGCCGGAGGGGGTGGCTGGGCCAATCTCCCCGGAGGCGGTGGAGCAAGCCCTGGCGGAGCGCCCCGATATCAAAACGGTTTGTATCACCTCCCCCACTTATTACGGAGTGTTGTCTGATATTCCCGCCATCGCCGGGGTGTGCCATGCCCGGGGGGCCAAGCTGATGGTGGACGGAGCCCACGGGGCCCACCTGCCCTTTCTGGGGTATGGCGGCTATCAGGCGGCGGACGTGGTGGTGATGTCCGCCCACAAGACCCTCCCCGCCCCCGGCCAGACCGCCCTGCTGCTTGCCAACGGCTTCGGCCTGGACCAGCTCCGGCGGTGGGGGTCGGTTTACGGCACCTCGTCGCCGTCCTACGTGCTCATGTCCGCCCTGGACGCGGTCCGGGAATACATGGAGGGGGAGGGAGCCGCCCGCTATCAGGAGACGGTCCGCCTTGCCGGCCTCCTGCGCCGCCGCTTTCCCTCCCTGGGGGCGCGGGGCGGCCTGATTCTGGACCCCGCGCGGCTCACCCTGTTCAGCCCGGACGGCTTCGCCCTGGGGGCCGCCCTGCGGGAGCGGGGGGTATACCCCGAGCTGGCGGACCGGGGCCATGTGGTGTGCATCCTCACCTGCGCCGACGGGGAAACAGAGCTCCAACGTCTGGAGGCGGCGCTGGAGGACACCGGGCTCACCGGCCCCCCCGCCCCCGTCCCACCCCCGCCGGAGCCGCCGGAGATGGCCCTCACCCCCCGGCAGGCCCTGTTCGCCCCCCGGGAAACCGTCCCCCTGGCGGACAGCCCGGGCCGGATCTCCGCCGGGCAGATCGCCCCCTATCCCCCCGGCGTGCCCGTCGTCGCCCCTGGGGAACGCATCCAAAAAAAACATCTGGCCTATTTGGCCGAAATAGGGTATAATGTGAACAGCTGCGGTGTAATCCGCGCCAAGGAGGAGTGAGCCCCATGGACCTGCCCAACCCCCTGTCCCACGCCTACCTCATCGCCGGGGGGAGCGGGGACGGTCGCGCCGCCCTGGTCAAGCGGCTGGCGGCGGCCTACCTGTGCCTGGGGTCCAATCCCCCCTGCGGCCAATGCGGCCCCTGCCGGAAGGTGGGGCTGGGCATCCACCCGGACGTGTCGTACACCGTCCCGGCAAAGCAGGAGATCACGGTGGACCAAATCCGCGCCCTGCGGTCCGACGCCTACATCCGCCCCAACGAGGGGCGGCGCAAGGTGTATATCATCGACCCGGCGGACGCCATGAACCCCCCCGCCCAGAACGCCCTGCTGAAGGTGCTGGAGGAGGGTCCGGCCTACGCGGCCTTCCTGCTGTCCGCCGCCCGGCCGGGGATGCTGCTGGACACGGTGCGCTCCCGGTGCGAGCTGCTCTCCCTGCCCCCGGAGGAGCCCCGGCCCGACCCGGCGCTGCTGGACCGGGCGTCCCGCCTCGCGGAGCTGCTGCTGGGCGGGGACGAGCTGGCCTGCGCCCAGGCCCTGGTGGAGCTGGAGCTGGAGAAGCCCAAGCCAGACCAGCTGGCGGCGCTGCTCTCGGCGGTGGAGGGGCAGGTCTCCCTGCGGCTGGCCCAGAACCCCCGGCGGGGCGTCCGGGCGCTCCGGGCGCTGAAGGCCTGCCGGGAAAACGCGGTTTACCACCCCGGCGCGGGGCACACCCTGGGGTGGCTGGCCGCCCAGATGTTCTGACCGCGCCGGGTATTTCATAGATACGGAGGACAACCTTTATGACGGAGATCATCAGCGTCCGGTTCCGGCCGGGCGGCAAGCAATACTATTTCGACCCGGCGGGCCTGACCGTGGCGGAGGGGCAGAGCGTCATCGTGGAGACGGGCAAGGGCCTGGAATACGGCGTCTGCGTGGCCCGCAACGCCATGGTGGAGGACGAGGCGGTGGTGCAGCCCCTGCGCCCGGTGGTCCGCCTTGCCACGGAGCGGGACGAGCGGCAGGTGCGGGAAAACCGGGGCAAGGAGAAGGACGCCCTGCGCACCTGCCAGCAGCTGGTGGCCCGCCACGGGCTGGACATGAAGCTGGTCCAGGTGGAGTACAGCTTCGACGGCAACAAGATTTTGTTTTTTTTCACCTCCGACGGGCGGGTGGATTTCCGCGCCCTGGTGAAGGACCTGGCGGGCATCTTCCGGGCCCGCATCGAGCTGCGGCAGATCGGCGTGCGGGACGAGGCCAGAATGCTGGGCGGCTTCGGCATCTGCGGCAAGCCCTTCTGCTGCTCCCAGTTCCTGGACGAGTTCCAGCCCGTGTCCATCAAAATGGCCAAGACCCAGAACCTCTCCCTGAATCCCACCAAGATCTCCGGCACCTGCGGGCGGCTGATGTGCTGCCTGAAGTACGAGCAGGGGGCCTATGAGGACGCGGTGAAGCGCTGTCCCAAGCAGGAATCCTTTGTGGAGTGTCCCGACGGGGCGGGGACGGTGTCCTCCGTCAACCTGCTGAAGGAGCAGGTGAAGGTGCGCCTGGAGGACTCCACCGAACAGCCCAAGAGCTACCTCACCCAGGAGATCCGGGTGGTGCGCCACGGCAAGGGCCGCCGCCCCGAGGGCTATGAGCCGCCCCCCCAGGGGGAGCTGGACAAGCTGCGCACCGAGGAGGGGGAGCGCATTCGCTCCGGCGGGCGGCCGGAGGGCCCCGCCGACCTGAGCCAGGTGCTGGAACGCTACCTGGGGGACAGCGCCCAGCAGCAGCGCCAGCCCGACCGGGGGCAGAAGCAGGGAAACCGCCGGGGCGGGCAGAATCAGCCCCGGCAGCAGGGCCAGTCCAGGTCCGCCTCCCAGCGGGAGCAGCCTCAGCCCGCCCAGGCCAAGGAGGGCCAGAACCACAAGCGGCGCTACCGCCCCCACCACCGCCGGCGCTCCGGCGGGGGGCAGGGCTCCCAGGCATGAGCAAAAGGCCCGCCCCGGCGGGCCTTTTTTAGGAAGGGCTGATTCAATCGGCAAGAGCAGCTCGCGAAGAAATTTTGCGCCAGAATGCGGCGCGATTTTGCGGGAATAATTGGGTTTATTTCAAGAAATCGCAACAAAATTATGGCGCAAAATTTCCGCAAGATGCCGCAGGCGCATGGAATCAGCGCTTCCTTTACCCCGGGCGCAACGGTTTCGCCTCCTCCGGGGTGTTATAAGCAGACAGGCACAACAACCGCGCCGCGGCCGGGGCGCGGAGGAAAGAAGGCGATGGCCTTGACACAGGAGCAGCGCACCCAGGCGGTGGAGCGCTGGGGCGATATGGTGTGGCGGCTGGCGCTGGCCCGCACCGCCAGCGTCCCGGACGCGGAGGACGTATTCCAGGAGGTCTTTCTGCGCTTTTTCCGCCATGAGGATCGGTTCCAGTCCGACGAGCACCGCAAGGCGTGGCTCATCCGCTGCACGGTGAACCGGGCCAAAAGCGTGCTGTCCTCCCCCTGGAGGAAGCGCACCGTGCCCCTGGAAACCGCCGAGGAGGTGGGCGTGGAGGACGACTACCGCGAGGTGTACAGCGCGGTGCTCTCCCTGCCCGGGAAATACCGGGCCGTCATCCACCTGCACTACTTCGAGGGCCTGTCGGTGGCCGAGATGGCCGCCATGCTGAACATGCCGGAGGGCACCGTCAAGTCCCAGCTCAGCCGGGGCAGGGCCCTCCTGCGGGATATGCTGAAGGAGGCAGAGCTATGAAGCGGTACAAGCAGGCAAACGAGGGCATCCACGCCCCCGAGGATTTAAAGGAAAAAGCCGTCCGGCCCGCCGGCAGGCGTTCCGTCCCCCGCTGGGCGGGGGCGGTGGCGGCGGTGCTGGCCGTGGCGCTGATTGGAGGGATCGCCATGTGGCCAAACGGAAGCGCCCCGGAGGGGGGCCCCATGCTCCTCCAGGAGACCGGGGGCTCCGTCCCGGACACTCAGCCCCCCGCCGGGTTGGAGGACGAAGCCCCCGGCGTGAATCCCAACCAGCTTCGGAGCGCGCCGGAGGATGGGGCGGCCTGCGGCCCCAACGGCGTGCCCGCGTCCTACGAGACCTGCGCCCTGGCCCTGGCCGTCTCCCCGGAGATGGCCCCCTTCCCCAAGGAGGAGGACTACCTCTCCAATATTGGGGACGGCGAGGACGCCTGGGACAAGGCCTACGAGGCCTATAATCAGGCTCACAGCGCCTGGTGGGACAGCAGAATGGCCCTGCGCTCCGAGCAGGGAACCTACCCCGAGGGCTTCATGGAGCAGTTCACCGCCGGTTCCGCCGCCCAGTTCCTCACCGGCGGCGGGGATGAGAACCGGGTCTATTCCCCGCTGAACATCTATATGGCCCTGTCCATGCTGGCGGAGACCGCCGGAGAGAACAGCCGGGCCCAGATCCTGGACCTGCTTGGGGCGGAGTCCGTGGAGGCCCTGCGGGCGCGGGCCGCCGCCCTGTGGAAGGACCATTACCGGGACGATGGGGCGGTCACCTCCCTCCTGGCCAACTCCCTGTGGCTGAGGGACGGCATGACCTACAGCCAGGACACCCTGGACATCCTGGCGGAGGACTATTACGCCTCCTCCTTCTCCGGCCCCATGGGGGCGGAGGAATATAACCAGGCCCTGCGGGACTGGCTCAACGACCAGACCAACGGCCTGCTGGCGGAGCAGGCCAAGGGGCTGGAGATGGCCCCGGAGACGGTGCTGGCCCTGGCCTCCACCATCTACTTCAAGGCCGCCTGGAGCGACGAGTTCAGCAAGGCCCGCACAGAAACCGATACTTTCCACGCCCCGGTTGGCGACGTGGACGCGGAGTTCATGCGCCAGACCACCCTGAGCACCTTCTACTGGGGGGACAGCTTCACCGCCGTGGAACTCCGCTTTCAGCAGGGGGGCTCCATGTGGCTCATCCTCCCCGACGAGGAATCTTCGGTGGACGAACTGTTAAAAAGCGGCGAGGCCGTAGACTTCCTCTTCGCCCCTAAGTACGACAAAATCGACGAAACCGGCAAGGTGGTCCGGGAGGGCTGGACAGGGCAGAAGTATCTGAACGTCAACCTGTCCATGCCCAAGTTCGACGTGTCCTCCGACCTGGACCTCATCGCCGGGCTGAAGGAGCTGGGGGTCACCGACGTGTTCGACATGGACGCGGCCAACTTCGACCCCCTGGGGGCGTCCACCGGCGACCCCATCTACGTCTCCCAGGCCCAGCACGCCGCCCGGGTGAAGGTGGACGAGGAGGGCTGCGAGGCGGCGGCCTATACCGTCATTATGGCGGAGTGCGGCGCGGCCATGCCCCCCGACGACGAGGTGGACTTCGTGCTGGACCGTCCCTTCCTCTTCGCCGTCTCCGCCGAGTGGACCGGCCTGCCCCTGTTCGTGGGCGCGGTGAACCAGCCCAACGGGTAATTTGCCCCTCTCTTCCTCGAGGAAAAAGCGTTAAGGACACGGCAGGCCGAAACGGTCCGCCGTGTCCTTTTATTCTGTGCGGCCATCTGTGGCTCCCTCAAAAAAGCTCCCGCGGAACAGCGCGGCAAGCCCAAATTCATCCGTCTGACGTTTTACTCCTCTTATCCATGATAAACCGCTCCAAATTGGTTCTATGATTGTATTTTACGGAAGCCGCTCTGTCCTTTTCGATCATAATTTCATTCATGTCAAGCCCATTCAGCGCGGCAATGGCCACAGCGTAATGTATCACATCCGCCAGTTCATTCCCCAACTGAGCCTGTAAGTCCTCACTGCCGGACGGTTTTCTTCCCGCCCTTTTATTCAGCACTTCGGCAACCTCGCCGATCTCTTCCACAAGCTTCATAAATAAGCTTTGGTCGATTCCATCGCCGCTATAGTGGTCAAGCAAATACGCCTCCAGCTCTTCTATGGTCACTTTCATAATACGGCTCCTCTCAAAGCTCCGCCTGCCGGCGCCTTCGACAGGAACCGGCGCGGTTTTCGCGGAAGGACAGCGCGGTTCAAGACAAACACCCCCCGCCGCGGCGGGGGGCTGTCTGTTTTATCCCCGTCAGCGGAAATACAGCGCACCGCTGTCAAAAATGGGCTGGAGCTTGTCGCCGGGGATGTTCTTCGCCACAAACTCTCCCCGGCGCTCGCTGTGCCCCATCTTGCCGAACACCCGGCCGTCGGGGGAGAAAATTCCCTCGATGGCCAGCATGGAGCCGTTGGGATTCACCGCGATGTCCATGGAGGGCACGCCGTTCCTGTCCACGTACTGGGTGGCCGCCTGGCCGTTGGCGATGAGGCCGTCCAGCACGTCCCGCGGGGCCACAAACCGACCCTCGCCGTGGGACACGGGGATGGAGTGCAGATCGCCCACGTGGCTGAGCAGCATCCACGGGGACTTCACCGAGCACACCCGGGTGGTGACATACCGGCTCTGGTGCCGCCCGATGAGGTTATAGGTCAGGGTGGGGTTGTCCGCGTCCGGGGTGCGGATTTCCCCATAGGGAACCAGCCCCAGCTTCACCAGGGCCTGGAAGCCGTTGCAGATGCCCAGCATCAGCCCGTCCCGGCGCTTCAAGAGGTCGTGGACCGCGTCGGTCAGCCGGGGGTTGCGGAACAGGGACACGATGAGCTTGGCGGAACCCTCCGGCTCGTCGCCGCCGGAGAAGCCGCCGGGGAGGAACACGATCTGGGCCTTTTTGATGGCCCGCTCCAGCTCCAGGGCGGACTCCGCCAGGGCGTCGGGGGTGAGGTTGCGGATCACCACCGTCTCCGCGTCCATCCCCGCCCGGAGGCAGGCCCGGACGGAGTCGTACTCGCAGTTGGTGCCGGGGAACACGGGGATGACCACCTTCGGGCGGGCGATCTCCCCGTCGAACACGGCGGGGGAGCGGCGCTCCCAGGTGATGGGCTCCACCGGCTCGGACGTGCCCGCTTTGGTGGGGTAGACCTCCTCCAGCACGCCCTCGTTCAGCTTCAGCAGCTCGTCGATGGGGGCGGAGTCCTCGCCATCGAGGCGCCGGGGGGGCAGGTCCCCGCTGTGATAGAGGGTAATGACGGGCTCGGCGGTGGTAACGCCCAGCCGGACCACATTGGGGAGGTCCACATCCTCCGTCAGCTCGGCGAGGATGGAGCCCTGAGCGGCGGCGTACCAGAGAATTTCCAGCTTGGGATCGGCTTTAAAGCCAATCCGGTTGCCAAAGGACATGTTCATGATGCCCTCGGCCGCACTGTGCTCCACCGCCCAGGCGGCGCTCACTTTCCCCGCCTGGGCCAGCTCGTGGAACGCGTCCCAGGCGGACGGGTCCTTGGGGCCGCCCATGAAGGCATACACCGGGCGGCCCGCCTCCTTGAACTCGGGGGAGAGCACATCCGATGCCTTCACCGGGGCGATGGCGAAGGAGATGAGGGTGGGGGGCACGTCCAGGTCCAGGAAGGAGCCGGACATGGAGTCCTTGCCGCCGATGGCGGCGCAGCCGTACTTGAGCTGGGCGTCCAGCGCCCCCAGCAGGGCGGCGAAGGGCTTGCCCCAGCGGGCGGGGTCGTCCCGCAGCTTCTCGAAGAACTCCTGTAAGGTCAGGTAGGCGTCGTGATAGTCCGCCCCCGCCGCCACGATTTTTGCCAGGGAGACGGTGACGCTGGCCCTCGCCCCCGCGAAGGGGTCGGTGGACAGCCACTCCGGGTCGCAGCCCCAGGCCATGACGCTGGCCTGGTCCGTCTCCTCCCCGGGCATGGTGGGCAGCAGGGCGGCCATGGCCTGGGCGGGGGTGGCCTGGTATTTGCCGCCGAAGGGCATGAGGACCGACCCCGCGCCGATGGAGCCGTCGAACCGCTCCACCAGCCCCCGGCGGGAGGCGCACTTCAGGCTGGCCGCCATCTCCCGCAGGCTGGAAAAGTCGTGTCCGGCCACGGGGCAACTCCGCTCCGGCACGGAGACCCTGGCCCGCTTCACCGCCCCGTTGGTGTTCAAAAATTCCCGGCTCAGGTCGGCGATGGTCTGGCCCCTCCAGGTCATCACCATCCGGGGGCTTTCCGTCACCACGGCCACCCGGTAGGCCTCCAGGTTCTCCGCCTGGGCCATGGCGACGAACTGCTCCTCGTCCTCGGCGGCGATGACCACCGCCATGCGCTCCTGACTCTCGGAGATGGCAAGCTCGGTGCCGTCCAGGCCGTCGTACTTCTTGCGCACCGCGTCCAGGTCGATCTCCAGCCCGTCGGCCAGCTCGCCGATGGCCACGGATACCCCCCCCGCGCCGAAGTCGTTGCAGCGCTTGATCATCCGGGTGACGTTCTCATCCCGGAACAGCCGCTGGAGCTTGCGCTCCTCGGGGGCGTTGCCCTTCTGCACCTCGCTGGCCATGGTGGCCAGGGATTTTTTGTTGTGGCTCTTGGAGGACCCGGTGGCCCCGCCGATGCCGTCCCGCCCTGTGCGGCCCCCCAGGAGGATGACCACGTCGCCGGGGGCGGGGCGCTCCCGGCGCACGTGGCTTGCCGGGGCGGCGGCCACCACCGCGCCGCACTCCAGCCGCTTGGCGATGTAGCCGGGGTGGTAGAGCTCGGCCACGTGGCCGGTGGCCAGGCCGATCTGGTTGCCGTAGGAGGAGTAGCCAGCCGCGGCAGTCTGGGCGATTTTGCGCTGGGGCAGCTTGCCCTCCAGGGTCTGGTCCAGGGGCACGGTGGGGTCGCCGCCCCCCGTCACCCGCATGGCCTGGTGGACGTAGGCCCGGCCGGACAGGGGGTCCCGGATGCAGCCGCCGATGCAGGTGGCCGCGCCGCCGAAGGGCTCGATCTCCGTGGGGTGGTTGTGGGTCTCGTTTTTGAACATCAGCAGCCAGTCCTGCTCCTCGCCGTCCACCACGGCGGGCACGTGGATGGAGCAGGCGTTGATCTCCTCGCTCTCGTCCAGCTCGGGCAGCTCCCCCCGCTTTTTGAGGACCTTGGCGCCGATGGTGGCGATGTCCATCAGGGTCTGGGGCCGCTTTTTGGCCTTCTCCGGGCCATAGACCTCCTCCCGGGCGGCGAGATAGCGCTCATAGGCCCCCCGCACCCGCTCATCCCGGATATCCGCCTCCTCCAGATGGGTGGAGAAGGTGGTGTGGCGGCAGTGATCGGACCAGTAGGTGTCCACCACCCGCACCTCGGTGATGGTGGGGTCCCGGCGCTCCCAGTCCCGGAAATAGTTTTGCAAAAATTTCAGGTCGTCCAGGTCCATGGCCAGGCCCAGCCGGTCCAGCTCGGCCCGCAGCCCCCCCTCGTCCAGCCGGGTGAAGCCCTCCAGCACCGCCACCTGGCCGGGGGTCTCATAGCTCCGGGCCAGGGTATCCGGCTTGTCCATGGACGCCTCCCGGCACTCCACCGGGTTGATGAGGTAGCCCCTGAGCTTGTCCAGCTCGGCCGCGGACAAAACCCCCTCCAGCACGTACACCTTGGCGTAGGCGACGAGGGGCCGGTCCCCCCCGGTCATCAGCTGGACGCACTGGGCGGCGGAGTCGGCCCGCTGGTCGAACTGCCCCGGCAGGGCCTCCACCGCCAGCACGCTGTGGGTTCCGGCGGGGCGGGGGAAGTCCTCCTCAAAGACGGCGTCCACCTGGGGCTCGGAGAACACCGCCCCCATGGCCTGCCGGTAGACGCCGGGGGTCATGCCCTCCGCGTCGTAGCGGTGGAAAATAGTCAGGCCGCTGAGCCCGCCGATTCCAAGCTGCTCCCGCAGGTCCCGGCACAGCCCCCGCGCCTCCACGTCGAAGCCGGGGCGCTTGCAGACAAAGCAGCGAAAAACTTGGCTTTTCATGGTCTATTTCTCCTTCAGCCGGCGGGCCTTCCGCCGGAAAGTTGATTCAATTCGCTGTGGTGGTCCATTCCTCGATACGGTAGAAGGGGTTGGCCCGGGTGGGCTGGAGGCCGGACACCATCCCCCACCGCACCAGCAGGGACCCCCGGCGGAAGCACAGGGGGGCGATGGGGACCTCCTGGGCAAACAGGTCCCACAGGCCGGCGGCGGCCTGTGCCCGGGCCTCCCCCTCCGCCCCCTTCCAGGCGGCCAGCGCCTCGGACAGCGCCCAATTTTCGTACCCGCCGTAGTTCAGCGCCCCGGTGAGCAGCGGCGAGGGGTCAAAGTCCCCGGTGAGCCGAACCTCGCCCAGGTAGAGATCGAATTCCCCCCGGCTCAGGGCGGCGGTATACCCCTCCCAGGGCAGGGTATTCACTGTAACGGATATCCCCAGCGCCCGGAGGGACTCGGCCAGAGCGTCCGCCGCGGCCTGCCGGGGCTCGTTTCCGCTGTTCACCAGCAGGGTGACCTCCAGCGGCGCCCTGCGGCGGTAGAGCAGGCCGTCCTCCTCATCCCGCTCGTACCCGGCCTGGGCCAGCAGGGCGGCGGCCTCCTCCAGGTCATAGTCCAGCCGGGCGGCGGCCTCCCCGCCGTACTCCCCGCAGAGAGGGGAGACAGGCAGGCAGGCGGGGTCCCCGTGGCCGGACAGCTCCGACTGCACCAGCCCCTCCCGGTCGAAGGCCCGGGAGACCGCCTGCCGCACCTGGGGGGACTGGCACGCCCCGCTCCGGGTCTGAAAGCCCACGTACAGCAGGGCGGTGGTGGGGTAGTCGCAGGCCTCATAGCTGCTGGAGTACCCCAGGGCGTAGGGGGAGGAGAACTCGGTGGTGACGGCGGTGATACCGCCGCTGTCAAAGGCGGCGATGCGCTCGTCGGCGGTGGAGACGGCGGTCAGCGGAATGGTGGACCAGGGCAGGGCCGCCCCCCCGGCGTGATGGGGGTTGGTCTGGAGGAACACCCGGTCCCCGGCGGACTCATACTGGTAATACCCGGTGCCCAGGGGAGCGGCCCAGGTCCAGCCGCCCTGGTCCAGCACGATGGGCACATCCAGAAGGGCGGGCAGGTTCCCGTTGGGGGCGGACAGGACGACGGCCAGGGTGGCGTCGTCCACCGCCGTCACCGACACGATCCCCGCCAGCCGGGCGGCGTAAGGGCCGGAGGCCCGGGCGGCATCCAGCGACGCGGCGGCGTGGCGGGCGGTGAGGGGCGTGCCGTCGGAGAAGAGCACCCCCTGCTTCACCGTAAAGGTCCAGCTGTATCCGTCCTCGCTGGGGCCGCCGGAGTCGGCCAGCACCGGCCGGGGGACGAATTCGTTGTCCAGCTCGTACAGCCCCTGATACACCAGCCCCGTCAGCTCCTGGTTCACCTGGCTGTCCCCGGTGACGGGGTGGCGGGAGGCCGCGGGGTCATACCCCAGGCTGAACCGCGCCGCCGCCGTCCGGGTGGGGGAGGGGGCGGGGGAAGAGGTGGGGGAGGGCTGAGGCGGTTCCTCCTGCCCGCAGCCCGGCAGGGCCAGCCCCAGGCAGGCCGCCAGCAGCAGGGCCAGAACGCGCCTCATCTCAATTGAATGGCGGCGGCCATGGAGCCCCGGCTGGTGCCCTGCTTCCGATGGCTCCAGAACCGGTCCGGGCAGCAGGCGGTGCAGATATCGCTGACGGCGATGTGGGACCGGTCCAGTCCGGCCTGCTCCAGCCGCATGGCGTTGATGGCCTTCAGGTCCACCGCGAACTTGCCGTTCTCTTTGATCTTGATGTGCCGCAGGACGGCGGTGGACAGGGCGGCGGTCATGGCGTTGGGCACGTCCTCGTGGGTCTCGAAGCAATCGGGGCCGATGCCGGGGCCCACGGCGGCCAGGATGTCCGCCGGATTGCAGCCGTACACGTCCCGCATCCGCTCCACGGCGGCGGTGGCGATGCCGGCGGCGGTGCCCCGCCAGCCCGCGTGGACGGCGGCGATCACCCGGCGCGCCGGATCATAGAACAGAATCGGGATGCAGTCGGCGGAGTACACCACCAGCGCCGCCCCGGGCAGGTCGGTCATGAGGCCGTCCGCCTCATAGGCCGCCTTATCGTAGGGGTCGTCCCGGAGGTCGGCGGTGGTAACGCACCGCACCGCGCCGCCGTGGACCTGGTTGGTCATGGCGAAGCGCCTCCCGTCCGCCCCGATGGCGGCGAAAAAGCGGCGGTAATTCTCCCGGACGTGGTCGGGGTCGTCCCCCCGGCTGGGCCCCAGGTTGAGGGAGGCCCACATCCCCTCGGACACCCCGCCCAGCCGGGTGGAGAAGCCGTGGGAAACCCCCCCGGCGGCGGCCATGCCGTCGGATTGAAAAAAGGTGACGCCGTTCTGGGTCTGCTCAATGATATTCATAGGCACTTCCTTTTCACGGTAAGGGCGGACAATGTCCGCCCGCGCTTTGTGGACCTTCGCGCCTCAACAGCGGGCGCGCAATTCAGACGTCCTTATGATATTCCGGACAGGTGCACTTCTTCCACTTTAATCCACTCCCACAGGGACAGGGGTCGTTGCGGCCGATTTTAACCGCCTTCTTCACCGGCTGCTTCTTCACGGTGCCGTCGCCGCCCGCGGATTGGCCGGTGATTCTGGCCACCCGCTCCCGGCGGATCTCCTCGTTGGTCTTCACCCGGACGGTGAACAGGCGGCGCACCGTCTCCTCCTGGATGGCGGCGATCATCTGCTCGAACATGTCGAAGCCCTCGCGCTTGTACTCCACCACCGGGTCGGACTGGCCGTAGGCCCGCAGGCCGATGCCCTGGCGCAGCTCGGTCATGGCGTCGATGTGGTCCATCCAGTACTCGTCCACCACCCGCAGGAGGATCACCCGCTCCAGCTCCCGCATGGCGGACTTGCCCGGGCCCATCCGGCCCTCCATGGCCTGGTCGATGGTCTTCTCCCGCTCCTCATAGTTGCTCCTGGCGGCGTCCAGCATCTCCTCCGACAGCCTGCCGGGGTCGGTGTTCTCCGCCTCCCCCCGGAACTTGTCCAGCTGGGCCGGGGTGAACACCGACCCGGCCAGATGGGCGGTGGCGGCCTGGAAGTCCTCGCCGCTGATGTGGCCCTGCTCCCCGGCGTGGCCGGCCACCAGCCCCGTCACCATGGAGGAGAGCATGTTCTCCACGGCGGAGTGGACGTCCTCGCCGTCCAGCACCTGACGGCGCTGCTTGTAGATGACCTCCCGCTGAGTGTTCATCACGTCGTCGTACTCCAGCACGTTTTTCCGGGTCTGGAAGTTCCGGGACTCCACCTGCTTCTGGGCGTTCTCAATGGCGCCGGACAGCATTTTCTGGTCCAGGGGGGTGTCGTCGTCCACCCCCAGCCGCTCCATCATGTTCTGGATGCGCTCGGAGCCGAACAGCCGGAGGATATCGTCCTCCAGGGAGAGGAAAAAGCGGCTCTCGCCCGGGTCGCCCTGGCGGCCGGCGCGGCCCCGGAGCTGGTTGTCGATGCGGCGGGACTCGTGGCGCTCGGTGCCCAGGATATAGAGGCCTCCGGCCTCCCGCACCCGCTGGGCCTCCTCGCTGATCTCCTCCTTGTACTTGGCCTCCGCCTCGCTGAACGCCCTCCTGGCGTCCAGAATCTCCTGGTCGTCCGTCTCGGCGTGGCCGGTGGCCTCGGCCAGGAGCTCGTCGCTCATCCCCTGGCGGCGCAGCTCCGCCTTGGCCATGAACTCGGCGTTGCCGCCCAGCATGATGTCGGTGCCGCGTCCGGCCATGTTGGTGGCCACGGTGACCGCCCCCAGCTTGCCCGCCTGAGCCACGATTTCCGCTTCCTTCTCGTGGTGCTTGGCGTTGAGGACGTTGTGGCGTATGCCCGCCCGGGTGAGCAGCTTGCTCACCAGCTCGGAGATCTCAATGGACACGGTGCCCACCAGCACGGGCTGGCCCTTCTCATGGCAGGCCTTGATCTGCTCCACCACCGCCTTGTACTTGCCCTCCTTGGTCTTGTACACCAGGTCTGGCTGGTCCGTCCGGGCCAGGGGGCGGTTTGTGGGAATCTCCACGATGTCCAGGTTGTAGATGGTGCCGAACTCCTCCTCCTCGGTCATGGCGGTGCCGGTCATGCCGGACAGCTTGCCGTACAGGCGGAAGTAGTTCTGGAAGGTGATGGTGGCCAGGGTTTTGGACTCCCGGGCCACGGTGACGTGCTCTTTGGCCTCGATGGCCTGGTGGAGGCCCTCGTTGTACCGGCGGCCGTACATCAGGCGGCCGGTGAACTCGTCCACGATGATCACCTCGCCGTCCTTCACCACATAGTCGATGTCCCGCCGCATCACGCCCCGGGCCTTGATGGCCTGGTTGATGTGGTGGGAGAGGGTGGTGTTCTCCGGGTCGGACAGGTTTTCCACGTTGAAGGCCTGCTCCGCCTTGGCCACGCCCTGGGCGGTGAGGGTGGCGGTGCGGGCCTTCTCGTCCACCACGTAGTCCGCGCCGTCGGAGGCGTCCTCCTCCTCCTTGGCGTCCACGGCCTTGACCCGCCTGCACTTCAGCCGGGAGACAAAGTTATCCGCCAGCTGGTAGAGCTGGGTGGACTGCTCTCCCTGACCGGAGATGATAAGGGGGGTGCGGGCCTCGTCGATGAGGATGGAGTCCACCTCGTCCACGATGGCGAACACGTGGCCCCGCTGGACCAGCTCGGAGGAGTAGATGGCCATGTTGTCCCGGAGGTAGTCGAAGCCGAACTCGTTGTTGGTGCCGTAGGTGATGTCGGCGGCGTAGGCCCGCTGCTTCTCCGCCTTGTCCATGCCGTGGATGACCAGCCCCACGGACAGGCCCAGGTACTTGTACACCTTGCCCATCCACTCCGAGTCGCGCTTGGCCAGGTAGTCGTTGACGGTGATGATGTGGACGCCCTTTCCCGTCAGGCCGTTGAGGTAGGCGGGGAGGGTGGCCACCAGGGTTTTGCCCTCGCCGGTCTTCATCTCGGCGATGCGGCCCTGGTGGAGGATGATGCCGCCGATGAGCTGCACCCGGTAGGGGCGCATGCCCAGCACCCGGTCGGCGGCCTCCCGGCAGGCGGCGAAGGCCTCGGGGAGGATGCTGTCCAGGGTCTCGCCCCCGGCCAGCCGGGACTTGAACTCGTCCGTTTTGGCCCGCAGGCCGTGGTCGCTGAGGGCGCGGTATTCGTCCTCCAGCGACTCGATTTTGTCCACGGTGGCGCTGAGCGCCTTGACCTCCCGCTGGGAGCGGGTGCCGAATAATTTGGAAATCAAGCCCATAGCTCTTGCGTCCTTTCTCTTCCGTTCTGCCGGTAAATTCCGCGCCGTCCCGCTGCGCGGCTATCCTCGCGCTTCTGCCCATTTTAACTCGCTACAGTATATCACAACCCCTTAGCAGAAAAAAGAGGAAATTGTAAATAATATGCGGGGTGGAAATGGGGTGTTTGTTGTGGTAGAATGTTAGAAACAGCTTTATGAAAGAAGGTTTTTTCATGGCCCGCGCCTTCCCGCCCCTGCGCCCCCCCGAGGCCCGCCCCGCCCGGGTCCTCCGGCCCGAAATTCAGTCCGGCCGCCGGGTGGCCGCCGTCAGCGATATCCACGGCAACCTGCCCTTCCTGAAGGGCCTGCTGGCAAACATAGCGTTCACTCCGAACGATGTGCTCATCCTCGTGGGCGACCTGCTGGAGAAGGGCCGGGACAGTCTGGCCACCCTGCGCTATGTGCTGGAGCTGCAAAAAACCCACGCCGTCTATCCCCTGTGCGGCAACTGCGACTATATCGACCAGTGCTTCCTGTCCAGCCCCAGCCTGGACGAGAGGCTCTGGCCCATTCTGTCCGAATTCTGGCGGGACCGTTCCGTGCTGATGCAGATGGCGGCGGAGATCGGGGCGGTCCCCCAATCGCCGGAGGACCTGCCCGCCCTGCGGGCCGCGCTGCTGGACCGGTTTCCGGCGGAGACCGGCTTCCTGCTGGACCTGCCCCATATCCTGGAGGCGGGGAACTTCCTCTTTGTCCACGGCGGCGTGCCCCGGGAGGACCGGCTGGAGGAGCTGGACGCCTACGGCTGCATGAAAAACGACGACTTCATGGGCCAGGGCCTCAGCTTTCGGAAGTGGGTGGTGGTGGGCCACTGGCCGGTGACGCTGTACGACCCCGCCATCCAGCGCTCCGCCCCCCTTGTGGACAGGGCCCGCCATATCGCCTCCATCGACGGCGGCTGCGTGCTCAAGCTGGACGGCCAGCTCAACGCCCTGCTCATCCCGGACATCCAGGGGGACGCGCTGGAATACGACTGGTACGACGGGCTGGAGACGGCCGCCGCCCTGGACCCCCAGGCGCCGTCGGAGGACCCGCTGAACATCCGCTGGTCGGACAGCGCGGTGGAGGTCCTCCGGGAGGAGGGGGACTGCGTCCTGGTCCGCCACCCGTCCTCCGGCCGGGAGCTCTGGCTCCCCCTGGATTTCGTCTCTGTCTGGCGGGACGGCAGAACCCACACCGAGGACGCCACCGACTACCGCCTGCCCGTGTCCCCGGGGGACCGGCTCTCCCTGGTCCGGCAGACCCGCCGGGGCTTTCTGGTCAAAAAAGATGGGATTACGGGGTGGTATTTCGGCCGGATAAAATACGATAAGCAATCCTGAGATCCGCCCGCCTCCCCCGCTCCGGGGAGGCGGGCTTTCACAAAAGTGACAGCCCGGTGACAAATGATTACAGGTTTACATAACCTCTTGATTTTCGACAAAATTCGACTTATACTGAGTGGGACTTCACAGAGAATCGGGAGAGATCGCCCATGGAGCACATCATCGCCCCCGCCGCCCGCCCGGAGCGGGCCGCGCCCGCCTCCGCCCCCTACAAGGCCCTGTTTTTCGCCGCCCTGCTGCTGCTGGCGGCGCTGGCGGGGCTGTGCGGGTGGCTGGCCGCGGAGCGCCAGACCGTCCTGGTCCGGACAGGAGAGCTGGTCCGGCAGTCCGGCACGCTGGAGGAGCGGCTGTCGGAGCTGGAGGCCCTCGCTCTCAGCCGGGAGGAGGCGCTGGCCCAGGCGGAGGACCGGCTGGCCCAGACCCAGGCGGAGCTGGACCAGGCACGGGACGCCATCAGCCTGCTGGAGGAATACTCCCTGGCCGCGCCGGACGGCACGGCGCCCGAATATACCGGGCTGTTCCCCGATTTTTACGCCCCCGATTGGGAGGGGGAGGCGGTAACCGGGGAGCGGGTGTGCTTCCTCACCTTTGACGACGGGCCGTCGGCCAACACGGACCGGGTGCTGGACATCCTGGACCGCTACGGGGTCAAGGCCACCTTTTTCGTGGTGGGCAAGACGGGGGAGGCGGACCAGGCCCGGATGCGGGAGATCGTGGACCGGGGCCACGCCGTCGGAATGCACAGCTGGAGCCACGATTACAAAAAAGTATACGCCTCGGTGGAGGCTTTCCTGGAGGAGTTCGACCAGCTCTACCAATGGATTCACGAGGTCACCGGCGTGTATCCGTCGGTGTACCGCTTCCCCGGCGGCAGCATCAACGGCTATAACCGAGGGGTGTACCAGGAGATCATCGCCGAGATGACCCGCCGGGGCTTCGCCTACTACGACTGGAACGCCTCCGCCCAGGACGCCACCGTGCGTCCCCGCCCCGCCGCGGACATCGCCGCCGACTGCCTGAAGGGGGTGGGCCGGGAACCGGCGGTGGTGCTGGCCCACGACAGCGCCGCCCGGAGCACCACCGTGGACGCCCTGCCCGCCGTCATCGAGGGCTACCAAAACGCGGGCTACGCCTTCTCCGCCCTCCACCCGGGCGTGGAGCAGGTCACCTTCGGCTACCCAAAGCCCCGCTGACGGCGGGGCTTTTCCCGTCTTTCTATATTAAGGTAGGGGAAAAATTGCGCAAACCATTGTACATGATATCAAAAACCAGATTTACGGGAAATTTTCCTTTACAAATTGGCTAAACTATGATATAGTTTGCCAGAACGCCCGGTCTGCCGGGCGCGCCCGCCTGCTTAGTTCTGGGACAACGCCGCGTTTTGCGCGGGGCTTCTGCCCGCCCACCACTCAGCGGCTGGGAAATATTCAGGAAAGGTGGAACCTCCCATGATCCGCAAGGACCAGAAGACCTCCGTCATCGAGGCCAACCGCACCCACGAGACCGACACCGGCTCCCCCGAGGTGCAGATCGCCATCCTCACCGCCCGCATCCAGGAGCTCACCGAGCACCTGCGGGTGCACATCCACGACAACCACAGCCGCCGCGGCCTGTACAAGATGATCGGCAAGCGCCGCAAGCTGCTGGACTACCTGATGGCCAAGGACATCGAGCGCTACCGCGCCATCATCGCCAAGCTGGGCATCCGTAAGTAAGAAGCGCGGAGAAGCGGACAGCGAGGGGCGCTGTGTGCCAGCGGCACACGTCCAGCGCCGACCGAGCCGAAGGCGAGACCTGGACCGAAGCGAGGGCAAAAACCCGGCCACCGCAGGGCGGGGGCGGGTTTTGCCCGAGACGGAGGGAAAGCGACCGAACGGACTGGCCGCTTCGCAGCGTGACAACGCCGAAGCGCGGAGCCGCCGCGAACAGGCCCATCGTGACAATGCCCGTTACCGTAAACAGGGGCAGGCGGGATAACCGCCGCCCCTGTCCCCATCTGGAAGGGAGATCCTATGGACGCCATTCTGGAAATCCTCATGGAAATGCTGGGGACGGTCCTCGTGGAGGGCGGCGCGGACGCCGCCTCCGACCGCCGCCGCCCCCTGTGGCAGCGCGTCCTGATTTTGTCCTTGCTCGGGTTGTTTTTTGCCGCCGTATTCGGGCTGATGGCCTGGGGAGGCATTCTCATGGCCCGGGAGGGCCGGATTGCCGCCGCCGTGTGCATATTTGTCCTGGACTTCCTCCTCATCGCCTTGTCGGTTTACAAGCTTTGCAAAATCCTGCGCGCCTTTTCCCGCAAATAAGTCCCTTCCACCCATGAAGCCGCCGCCTTTTTAGCAGTTGAACATGGGTCCTGGCAATCGCCGGGGCTTATGTTCAAGTGCTAAAAGGAAGCGCGGAGAAGCGGACAGCGAGGGGCGCTGTGTGCCAGCGGCACACAGCGCCGACCGAGCCGAAGGCGAGACTTGGAACGGAGCGAGGGCAAAAACCCAGCCGCCGCAAAGCGGAGGCGGATTTTGCCCGAGACTAGCGACCGAGCGGCCTGACCGCTTCGCAGCGTGACAACGCGGCTCCAGCGTCATTCACAAAAACGAAAGGAGCAACATCCAATGTCAACCGTCATCACCCACAAGCAGTTCGCCAACGAGCGCACCTGGTCCATGGACCTGTGCGGCCGCCCCCTGACCATCCAGATGGGCAAGGTGGCCGAGCTGGCCACCGCCTCCGCCCTGGTTACCTACGGCGAGACCACCGTGCTGGTGGCCGTCACCGTCTCCCCCCGCCCCCGGGACGGCATCGACTTCTTCCCCCTGTCCGTGGACTTTGAGGAGAAGCTGTACGCCGTGGGCCGTATCCCCGGCTCCTTCATGCGCCGGGAGGGCCAGCCCTCTCTGCCCGCCGTGCTGGCGGGCCGGGTCATCGACCGCTCCATCCGCCCCCTGTTCCCCTACGACTTCCGCAACGACGTGGTGTGCACCTGCACCGTGATGAGCGTGGACCGGGACTGCTCCCCCGAGGTGACCGCCATGATCGGCGTGTCCGCCTGTCTGGCCGTGTCCTGCATCCCCTGGGCGGGCCCCATCGGCTGCGTGGAAATGGGCTATGTGGACGGCCAGCTGGTGTACAATCCCACCACCGGGCAGAAGCACAGCTCCCAGCTGGACCTGACCGTGGCCGCCACGGCGGGCAAGGTCATCATGATCGAGGCGGGAGCCAAGGAGCTGCCCGACGCCATCATGTACGACGCCATTGTGAAGGCCCATGAGGAGATCCAGAAGCAGGTGGCTCTCATCAATCAGATGGCCGCCGAGGTGGGCCGGGAGAAGATGGCCTACGACCACGCCGCCTTCGACCAGGAGCTGTTTGACAAGATCACCGCCGACTTCATGGACGAGGCCAAGGCCGCCATGGACACCGACGACAAGAACGTGCGGGAGGACCGCTGGAACGCCATGATCGAGAAGTGGCACGAGCGGTATCTGGAGGACCATCCCGACATGGACCAGTATCTGGAGGAGATCACCTACAAGTTCCAGAAGAAGATCGTCAAGGCCTGGCTGCTGGAGGGCCACCGGGTGGACGGCCGCGCCAAAAACGAAATCCGCCCCCTGGCCGCCGAGGTGGGCGTGCTGCCCCGGGTCCACGGCTCCGGCCTGTTCACCCGGGGGCAGACCCAGGTGCTGTCCATCTGCACCCTGAACACCCTCTCCGCCGCCCAGAAGCTGGACACCATCTGGGAGGAGGAGGAGAAGCGGTATATGCACCACTACAACTTCCCCGCCTACTCCACCGGCGAGGCCCGGGCCGCCCGGTCCACCAACCGCCGGGAGAAGGGCCACGGCGCCCTGGCCGAGCGCGCCCTGGAGCCCGTCCTCCCCAGCGAGGAGGACTTCCCCTACGCCATCCGGGTGGTGTCTGAGGTGCTCTCCTCCAACGGCTCCACCTCCCAGGGCTCCATCTGCGGCTCCACCCTGGCCCTCATGGACGCCGGCGTGCCCATCAAGGCCCCCGTGGCCGGCATCTCCTGCGGCCTGATCCAGGACGACGACGGCGGCTTCACCACCTTCATCGACATCCAGGGCGTGGAGGACTTCCACGGCGAGATGGACTTCAAGGTGGCGGGCACCAAGAAGGGCATCACCGCCATCCAGATGGACATCAAGAACGACGGCCTGTCCCACGCCATCATTAAAGAGGCCCTGGACATCACCAAGGACGCCCGGTACGCCATTCTGGACGAGATCATGCTGCCCTGCATCGCCCAGCCCCGGCCCGAGGTGAGCAAGCACGCCCCCAAGATGATCACCGTGAAGATCGACCCGGACAAGATCCGGGAGGTCATCGGCAAGGGCGGCTCCGTGATTCAGAAGATCACCGCCGAGTCCGGCGCGCAGATCGACATCGAGGAGGACGGCACCATCCATATCGCCTCCCCCGACGCCGCCTCCTGCGAAATGGCCAAGAAGATGATCGACACCATCGTGTTCGTCCCCGAGGTGGGGGCGCTGTACTACGGCAAGGTGGTGCGCATCCTCCAGTTCGGCGCGTTTGTGGAGCTGGCCCCCGGCAAGGACGGCATGGTGCACATCTCCAAGCTGGCCAACCACCGGGTGGCCAAGGTGGAGGACGTGGTGAACATCGGCGACATGATCTGGGTGAAGGTCACCGAGATCGACGAGAAGGGCCGGGTGAACCTGTCCTACAAGGACGCCCTGCGGGAGATCGAGGAGAAGAAGGCCAAGGGCGAGCCTGTTAAATAATCAAGGTTAAACGGAAACGGGTGGGTGTCAACGGATTACCCACCCGTTTCCTGTTTTCAGGAGGTGTCAAATTATGCTGTACCTACAGAAAGCCGCCCTCACCGACGGGCGGGAGGTATACGAAATGCTCCAGCGCATCCCGGATACGCCGTTTTTGGATGCCAGCTACCAGATGGCGTGGGAGGATTTCCCCAACTGGGTGGCCCACCGGGTGGAGATGGCGGACGGCTTCGGGCTGCCGGAGGGTTGGGTGCCCTCAACTACTTTTTGGCTGATGGACGATGGCATTCCCGTGGCCTTGAGCTGCCTCCGCTGCCGTCTCACCGACGCCCTGCGGGAAAGGGGCGGCCACATCGGCTACGCCGTGGACAGCGCAAAGCGGGGCCGGGGCTATGGCAAGGCCCTGCTGGGGCTGATGCTCCAGGAGGCCCGGCGCATGGGCATGACGGAGGAGCTGCTGGTGACGGTCCACCCGAACAATATTGCCTCCCGGCGGGTGGCGGAGGCCAACGGGGGCCAGCTGCGCCGGGAGACGGCGGAGCACGTCTATTACTGGTTCGCGTGAAAGGCGGGAGAACCCATGGGACTGTTGAAAAGCGTGATCTTTACCCTGCTCCACCCATTTTTGCGGGTGTATATCAAGCTGCGGTTCGGGGACTACTGGGCGCTGAAGGAGCGTTTGCAGCGCAGGCCCTCCCCGCTGCTCAAGCTGGCTTACGAAAAGTATTTCATGAAGTACGGCAGCTACGTGGGCATCGATTCCAAAATCGCGGGGCGGCCCTACTTCCCCCACGGGTGCGTGGGGGTGTTCATCTCCAACGACGCGGTGCTGGGGCGGGACCTGGTGATCTTCCAGCAGGTGACCATCGGCTCCAACACCCTGCCGGACAGCAAGCGCCCCGGCTCCCCCGTGGTGGGGGACGGGGCGTACCTGGGGGCGGGGGCCAAGCTCATCGGAGGCATCACCGTGGGGGACCACTGCCGGGTGGGGGCCAACGCGGTGGTATACCAGGATATGCCGCCCCACTCGGTGGCCCTGTGCGCCCCCACCCGGATCGTTCAGAAGGAGCACCTGGACAACACCTTCCGGGTGACCATCGGCGGCGCGGCGTATGTGAGCGAAAACGGACGGCTGGTCCGGGCGCAATAGAAAACGGGGGACGGCCGGGCCGTCCCCCGTTATTTTGCCCTGGGATAGGGCTCCCGCACGCCGGTCAGGCCCAGGAGATAATCCACGCTGGTATTGTGAATCCGGGCGAGGGCGATCAGGATTTCCGTGGGGATGTCGTTCTCCCCGGTCTCGTATTTGGAGTAGCCCGTCTGAGACATTCCCAGCAGCTTCGCCAGCTTCACCTGAGACAGGTCGGCGTCCTCCCGTAAGTCACGGATTCTTTGGTACACAAGCACCACCTCATCCTGACTATAGTCTACCCTGAAACAGAGTATTTACTTTTAACCTGGTGCAGGTTAAACTGTATGGGAGGTGATTGCTATGAACAAAGGTCTCAAAAAAACGGTCTCCGTCCTGGTGCCGCCGGAGATGCACCGGCGGCTGACCGCCCTGGCGGAACGGTCCGGCCGGTCCCTGTCCTCCTACGTCCGGCAGGTTTTAAGGGCGCACCTGCGGGATTTGGAGCCTTTTCAAGGCCGCTGAGGCCCAGGCGCGGGCGGCGGGCCGCGCGGCTCATCCAGGCCCGGACACCGGCGGCAGCACAAATGGGGGAGAGCCAGTCCCGGCCCGCCGCGCCGGGAGGGGCACAGCGCGCCCTCGTATCGGGCTCCCCCGGAGGGTCCGAAGCCGCGGCGCTAAAATTGTAAAAACAGGCTTGACATCAAGTGACTATTGTAGTAGTATAATCATAACTATTGCAATAGTCACTCTAATTTCCCGAAGGAGGCCGCCGCCATGGAAAAGCTGTACGACTCTGAACTGAAGGTGATGGAGCCGCTGTGGGAGGACGGTCCCCAGCCCGCCGGGGCGCTGGCCAAAAGGCTGGCGGACGCCTGGGGCTGGAACCGCAACACCACCTACACTGTCATCAAAAAGCTCATCGACAAGGGGGCGGTGAACCGGACCGACCCGGGCTTCGTCTGCGCCCCGCTGATCACCCGTCAGGAGGCCCAGCGCGCGGAGACGGACAGCCTCATCACCCGGCTGTTCGGCGGGTCCAAAACCCAGTTCCTCTCCGCGTTCCTCAGCGAGCCCGGCCTCACCCCGGCGGAGGCCGGCCAACTGCGGGATCTGATCGACGCCCTGAAGTGAGGTGAGCCCCATGACGCAATTGCTGCAAAACGCCCTGTACGGCGCGGCGCTGATTCTGGCGGCCGCCGCCCTGCGCCGGGTGCTGAAGGACCGGCTGATCCCCCAGGCCCGGCTGGCCCTGTGGGCGGCGTGCCTGTTCCGGCTGCTCACCCCCGCCGCCCCGGAGAGCGCCCTGTCCCTGTGGAGCCTGTTTATCCGGCCTGAGCCCGTATCCCCGCCTCCGCCGCAGTTATACACCCCCGCCCCGGCCATCGTCCCCGCCCCAGCGCCCCTGCCCCAGCCGGAGCCCGCCGGGTTCCCCTGGGAAACGGCGCTGGGCTGGGCGTGGCTGGCGGTGGGCCTGATCCTGGGGCTGTGGTACGCGCTCAGCTGGCGCAGGACCCGGCGGGCGGTGTCCGCCGCCATCCCCATCCCCCGGCCCGACCCCCGGTATCTCCTCCTGCCCCCCTGCGCCCGCCTGCGGGAGGGCCCCATGGAGGGCGCGCCCCTCACCTTCGGCGCGGTGCGGCCCACGGTGGTGCTGTCCCCCGGCCTGTCCGGGGAGGAGCTGGCGTGCGTGCTGGCCCACGAGGGGGTCCACGCCCGCCGCCGGGACAATCTGTGGCACTACGCCATGGCCCTGGCCCTGGCGGTCCACTGGTGGAACCCGGCGGTGTGGCTCATGAGCCGCCTGCTGCGCCAGGATGTGGAGCTGGCCTGCGACCGGGCGGCGGTAAAGGCCCTGGGCCCCGACAAGCGGGCGCAGTACGCCAACGCTCTGGTCACCCTGGGCACCCAGGCGGACGGCCCCGCCTTCTGCCAGACGTTCGGCCGGAAAGCGGCCGAGGAAAGGATTCGATCCATCATGAAATTCAAGAAGTTATCCGTGCTTGGGGTGGTGTTCACCCTGGCGCTGGTGGTGGCGGTGACCGCCGCCTTTGCCAGCGACCCCAAGACCGCCCCCGACGAGGAGAGCACCACCTCCTCCGCGCCCGCCGGTCTCGCCTTTGGCACTACCAGCGACCCGGACAGCGGCGCGCTGAAATCCTTCACCATTAATCTGGACTACCTGGAACAGAACCTGACGGAGCACGTGGCCGGCGGCTCCATGACCCAGGAGGAGGCCGCCCAAATCATGGAACAGGCCCGGGCCCTTGCCGAGGACGGCGTCCTGGAATGGACCTTCAACGAGGACAGCGGGCTGGTCACCGGCCCGGACGGCTCTGACACGGTGGGCAGCGGCATCTTTTTCAAGGGAGACGGCGGCAAGCTGTACCTGATGGACCCCGCCCAAGTGGCGGCCTTCCTCCTCGTCCCCGCCGCCGAAACCGTGGAGTACCACGGCCGGACCTACCTCCAGGCCAGCCTGTCCCAGGAGACCCTGGAGTGGCTGGACTGGTATCTGGCCCTGCCCGGGGAGGAGCAGCTGGCGGTGAGCTATGAGCCCGCCGAGCTGCGGCCCGAGACGCCCCCGGAAACCTCCGATGCCCAGGACGATCTGCCCGCCGACGTTCTTATGTATGCCCAGGGCCTCTCCATTGGGATGCCCCGAGACGAGGTCCGCGCCCTGCTGGGCGAGCCCTCCTTCTCCTCCTCCAGCCTCCACAGCGACACCTATGAGCTGGACCCCGGCTCCTTTGCGCGCCAGCTCGGCATCTTTTATGAACTGGACGGCACCGTGGCCCAGGTTCGGTACTACTCCGACGGCACCGACCCGGACTGCGCCGGCGTTGATCTGGCCCCCTTCCTGGCGGACGGCGGCGCGTATCCCTTCCTCAGCTACCCGGACACGCCCAGGGAGACCTTCCGGGCGGAGTATGAGGCCGTCCTGAATCGGAGCGCCGCCAGGGGCGTCCGGGACCAGTCCGATGTGGACCGGCTGCTGTCCAAGCTGGACGAGCTGATGGACCAGTCCGACGCCGGGATCATCAGCGGCCTCAGCTTCAGCAAAAAGGCCAACGGCGAGCTGGGCTATGTTCCCAACGCCGGCAGCGCCGTGCGCACCTCCGGCGGCCTTTACGACCTGTGCGCCGACAAGAGCTGCGAGGTGTCCTACGACCACTGCCACCTGGACGGCAAGGTGGTGCGGGTGTATTACCAGAGCCCCGGCCTGCTGTGCGCCCACGACGGCTGTGCGCTCGACAAGCCCCACGCCCACGACGGCGTGCAGTA
The DNA here is from genome assembly GCA_947383145.1 of uncultured bacterium. GTDB lineage: Bacteria > Bacillota > Clostridia > Oscillospirales > Oscillospiraceae > Enterenecus. The sequence goes on along the minus strand of CANDCH010000001.1, from coordinate 405,415 downwards.
CGCGGGCAAGGCCCCTGAGGCCTATGTGGTCCTCGACCCGGGGCAGGCGCCCGCGCCCTCCAATCCGCCCGCAAAGGCCTTTGACGATTACACCATCACGGGCACGGACGAAAACGGCTACCCGGTGGACGAACAGGGCAATCAACTGATCTTCGACGGCAATGGCAAGCTGTTCATGAAGGTGAGACAGGGCAATTCCCCCTGCATCCGGGAGGACTGCGGTATTTCCCGGGAACACTACCACAAGGACGGCGAGGTGGTCTACACCTATACGGAGGCCGGCCTGCTGTGCCAGCGCCCCGACTGCGAGGAGACGGGCATCCACACCCATGACGGGCTGACCTATAAGGCCATCGCCAATGTGTGTACCCGCCCGGACTGCGGCGAAACCGGCGTACACACCCACGACGGCGTGACCTACAAGGGCTGGACCGGCAAGCTGCCCGCGGACGCCCCCGTGCCCTCCGCCGCGCCGGTGAGCACTGCGCACCACGCGGACTCCCACTCCAACGGCGCCCACCACTAAGCAAGGCCCCCGGCGTATGCCGGGGGCCTTGCCGCGTCCGGCGGCGGGCGCAAACCTGTCGAGCATTTGCCGCTTATCGTCAGCGGCCTCAAGCTCGTTTTCGGTTCCCAGGTTTTCCCCGATGGTGGCCGGGGTGGCCGCTTATCGGTCATATCTGCGTTTGTCAGCGGACTAAAGTTTCTTTTTTCGCTTCCTGTTGTCACGCTACGCCTGTTCGCGACGCGCGGCTTCCCTCCGTCTCGGACAAAACCCATCCGGGCCTCCGGCCCTCCTTGGGCTTTTGGTCTCGCCTTCGGCTCGGTCGGCGGTGGACGCTTGCCACCGGCAAGCACCGCCCTCGCTGCGGTCCATCCGCGCTACTCACGACGGCTTCGCGCTTCCCCTTACGGCAGTTCCAGCTCCCCGATGACCTCCCGGAGCTGTCCGGCGGAGGCGTTGAGGGCCTCCCGCTCAGCCTCGGCCAGGGGAATCTCCAAAATCTGCTCCACCCCCCGGCGGCCCACGATGGACGGGATGGACAGCGCCAGGTCCCGCAGGCCGTACTGGCCCCCCAGCACCACCGACACGGGCAGGATGGCCCGCTCATCCTTCATGACGCACTCGGCGATGCGGGCCACCGCCATGGCGATGCCGTAGTAGGTGGCCCCTTTCCGGCGGATGATCTCATAGGCGCTGTCCCGCACGTCCTCATAAATGCGCTGTTCCGCCTCCCGGTGGCCGGTATGGCCCCGCATGGCGCAGAAATCGTCCAGCGGCACGCCGGACACGTTGGCCCCGCTCCACACCGCCAGCTCGCTGTCGCCGTGCTCGCCCACGATGACGGCGTGGATGGACCGGCTGTCCACATTGAGGTGCTCCCCCAGCAGGTAGCGCAGGCGGGCGGAGTCCAGCACCGTGCCGGAGCCCAGCACCCGGTGGGCGGGGTAGCCGGAGATGCGGAAGGCGGCGTAGGTGAGCACATCCACCGGGTTGGACACAATGAGCAGAATCCCCTCAAAGGGCCGGGCGGTGATCTGGGGGATGATGGCGTTCAAAATTTCCACGTTCTGGCCGATGAGCTCCAGGCGGGTCTGGCCCGGCTTCTGGTTGGCCCCTGCGGTGACCACCACCAGGGCGCAGTCGCTGAGGTCGTCGTACCCCCCGGCGTGTACGTCCATGGCGGCGATATAGGGCAGGCCGTGGCTCAGGTCCATGGCCTCGCCCACGGCCTTGTCCCGGTTGGCGTCGATGAGCACCAGCTCGCTGAACAGCCCCCGCTGGATGAGGCTGAAGGCGATGGACGAGCCCACGAAGCCGCAGCCGATGACGGCGGCTTTGCGATAATTGATCATAGAAAAACCCCTTCCGTTTTTGGGCTAGTATGCCCGGAACGGAGGGGGTTATACCCTTTGCCGCGGGGGAGGGAGCGTTCCTCCCCCGCGGAGCGCAGGTTACTGCTTGCCGGGGTCGTAGGCCACCACGGTCCGGCGGTTGGGCTCGGTGCCGGTGGAGAAGGTGGACACGCCGGGGTAATCCTGGAGGGCGGTGTGGATCACGTGGCGCTCATAGGCGTTCATGGCCTCCAGGGTGATGTTCCGGCGGTACTTTACCACCTTGCCCGCCGTCTTGCGGGCCAGACGGTAGAGGGATTCCTCCCGGCGGGCGCGGTAGCCCTCGGCGTCCACGTGGATGCGCACCCGGTGGCTGCGGCCCCGGTTGACGGCGTAGCCGGTGAGCTGCTGGATGGCGTCCAGGGTCTCCCCCCGGTGGCCGATGAGGGCGCCCATATTATTCCCCTCCAGCACCACCTGATAGGTGTCTCCGTCCCGGGTGACCACCGGCACAGCCTCCACCCCCATGTGCTGGAACAGGCCGGTCTGGAACCGAACGATGGCGGCGGCCACATCGTCGTCCACGGGCTCTGCCCTGGGCGCGGGGGCGGGCTTTTCCGCCTGGGGCCGGGGGGCGCCCTGGGGCTTGGGCGCGGGCCGGGGAGCCGCCTTGGGCGCGGGAGCGGGCCTGACCTCCGCCACAGGTTCCGGCCGGGGGGCGGGGGCGGGCTCGTCGGGGGCCTCGTAAGTGAGCTTTACCTTGGCGGGCACGGAGCCGATGCCCAGAAAGCCGGTCCGGCCCCGCTCCAGAATTTCCACGGACACATCGTCCCGGTCCAGGCCCAGGTGGGCCAGGCCCTTGGCGATGGCCTCGTCCTCGGTTTTGGCGGTGAATTCCATGTATTTCAGCATGGGAACGCACTCCTTTGTCTCATGTTGTAATAGTGGTCGGTCATGGGTCAGGTCTCCTCGCCGTCGCCGGCGTAGGCCTCCTCATAGTCCCCGCTCTCCTCCGAAGGGGCGGGGGCCTGGGCCTCCTTGGCCTTTTGTTCCCCGGTTTGAGCTCCGGCGGGGCTGGGCAGGGGTCCGGCCTTCTCCTCCTCCCCGGCGGGTTTCTCCGGCTTGGCGGGGCCGTTGGGGTCCCAGTAGGGGGTGACGGGATAGCGGTTGGGGTCGTAGGCGCGGCCCCGGGCATAGGCCCGCAGGCCCTCCCGGCTGGCGGCCAGGTCCACGCCGGGCTCCTGCTTTCTCTTCTGATGGGCCTTCTTGGGGTCCTTGCCCGCGGCGATGGCGGCAGCCTTCTTCTCGGCGGCGACGCGGCGGCGCTCCTTCTCCTCCTCCTTGGCGCGGGCGGCCTGCTCGGCCATCTCCCTCTGGGCGGCCTCGTAGTCCTTGCGGCACAGCCTGCCGCAGATCAGCTCCTGGACCATGCCCAGCAGGGAGTTGGCGATCCAGTAAACGCACATGCCGGCGGGCATGGCAAAGCCGATCCACAGGGACATGATGGGGCTCATGAGGAGGAGGGACCAGTTCATTTTGGGGGCGGGCTGGTCCTTGTTCATCTGGTTGGTTTTCTGCATCACCAGGCTGGACACCAGGGCCAGCGCGGCGGAGAGCACCGGCAGCAGGAACAGGCCGATGGCCGCCCAGTCCCAGCCGGTCTTCCAGAACATGAGCTGGGGCGTCTTGGACAGGTCCAGACCAAAGAATTCAAAGTTGATGAGGAACATTCCGGCGGCGGACGCCCCGGTGGCCGCCGCGGCGGTTTTCGCGGTCTCCAGGTTTCCGGCGTTCAGCATGGGGGCCAGGGTCAGCTCGTTGTAGCCCACAGGGGTGAAATCCGTCCAGCCCAAAGCGTTGGCCACGGCGGTGGTGGCCGCCTCGGTGAGGCTCATCATGTACTTCAGCGGGCGGCGGATGATGGCGTACAGGGGCATCAGGATGAGCATGGGGATCATCTGCCAGCCGCAGCCGCTCATGGGGTTGGCGTTGTTCTCGGCGTAAAACTTCTGGATCTCCTGGTTGCACTTCTCCTGGTCCTTGCCGCAGCGCTTCTGGATCTCCTGCACCTGGGCGTTGAGCACGTTCATCTTGATCATGCTCTTCTTGCCCTTGAGGTGGAGAGGGAAGAGGACGATCTTCACCACCACCGTGAACAGCAGCAGGGCGATGCCGTAGCTGTCGAACACCTGGCAGAACACCTTGAGCAGCCAGCTGAAGGGCATCATGAGGATTTGCCAAATATCCATGTTTGGCCTCCTAAACTCGTTTGATTTTCTTCGGGGGTACGGGGTCGTAGATGAAGCCCTTCTCCCGGTGGAAGGGGTGGCACCGCATCACCCGCCACAGGGCCAGCAGCCCGCCCCTCACCGCCCCGTGGACCTCCACCGCCTTCAGGGCGTAGGTGGAGCAGGAGGGGATAAACCGGCAGCAGGGAGGCCGGTGGGGGGAGATGTCCCGGCGGTACCAGCGGATGAGGGCCAGCAGCAGCCGTTTCACCTGGGCCCTCCCTTTTTCAGCAGGTCCAGCTTGTCCGCCAGCCGCAGAAAGGACCGTTCCAGCTGCCCGTATTCGCTGGCGGCGGCCCGGGTTCGGGCCACCACCACCACGTCCCGGCCGCCCAGCACCTGGTCCTCGTGGAGCCGGTAGATCTCCCGCAGGCGGCGGCGGACCCGGTTGCGCACCACGGCGCAGCCCACCTTGGTGGACACGGTGAGCCCCAGCCGGCAGCCCTTCTGCCCGTTGCCCCGGACGTAGAGGGCCAGGCGGCTGTCGGCCGCTGTCTTTCCCCGGCTGTAGGCCCGGCGGAAGAGGTGGTTTTCCTTGAGAGGGGTGGTTTTCTTCATACGACCTCCATTGGGGATAATACGCCGCGGAATGCTGCCGCGCTGCGAAGTGGTCAGGCCGCTTCTCCGCGCATAAACGCCACTACGCTGCGCCTGTTCGCGACGCGCGGCTTCGCTGCGACTCAAGCAAAACCCAGTCCCACTGCGTGGGCCTTGGGCTTTTGCTTTCGCTCCGCTCCATCCGCGCTGCTCACGACGGCTCCGCGCATAGACTACTAGGGGCGAGGGAAAAGCTCCCGCGCCCCGAGTCGTATCGTTATCCCGATGTGTGCGCCATCAGTGGCTCAGGCGGACGCGGCCCTTGGCGCGGCGGCGGGCCAGGACCTTACGGCCGTTGGCGGTGGCCATGCGCTTGCGGAAGCCGTGGACCTTGGAACGCTGGCGCTTCTTGGGCTGATAGGTACGAACCATGCGGGAACACCTCCTGTACAGTTTGACGCACGCCCCGGTCCGGGGCGGCGCATTCCACAACGCCCCATTGGGGCGCGGTTGGCAGACCTGTGCGCGTAATCGCGTATCAAAGATTATACCCTGCTTTTCCCCGTCTGTCAACAAAAAATCGGCAATATTCTTTTTTTCGCCGGACCCTACAAGATATTGTGCCTCTTTTCCGCCCCGTACCCGTTTTGTCAAAAAAACGGGACCCCTTTCTCATACAATTATATAAAAGAATTGGGAAAAACACTTGTATGCCGCACCTATTTTTGGTATAATCAATTGGTTATGATATTAGAGAATTTAGGAGGCCGCAGCCCATGAAATCCGCCGCCGACGTATGGGAAAAAGTAAAGAGCCTGATGGAGGGCAGCATGACGGCCGTCTCCATCGAGACCTGGTTCGGCGACGTGGAGGCCGTCGCCCTGGAGGACACCCGGCTGGTGCTGTGCGTGCCCACCGACTTCAAGCGGGGCATCATCCGCGCCCGGTTTCAAGCCGGGGTGGAGGCGGCGCTGAAGGAACTGTTTTCCTTCGACGTGGACGTGGCCCTGCTGCTTCCGGAGGAGCGGGACGCCTACGCCCGACAGGCCGCCGCCCCGGCCCACGCCGGGGGAGAGGGGGCGGAGCGCTACACCTTTGAGCGATTCGTGGTGGGTTCCACCAACCGCTTCGCCTTTACCGCCGCCCAAAAGGTGGCGGAGGAGCCCGGCGGGGCCTACAACCCCCTGTTCATCTACGGCCAGTCCGGCCTGGGCAAGACCCACCTGCTCCACGCCATCGCCAACCGGGTACGGCAGAACAGCCCCGGCTGCCGCATTCTGTACGTACAGAGCGAGGACTTTGTCAATGAGCTCATCGGCAGCCTGCGCCGGGGCATCGACATGCAGGGCTTTCGGGACAAGTACCGCCAGGTGGACCTGTTCCTCATGGACGACGTGCAGTTCATCGCGGGCAAGGACTCCAGCGAGGAGGAGCTGTTCCACACCTTCAACGCCCTGTACGAGCAGAAAAAACAGATCGTGTTCACCTCCGACCGGCCGCCCCACGAGATGCTCCGGCTGGAGCAGCGGCTGAAAACCCGGTTTGAGCAGGGCCTGCCCGCCGACATACAGCCCCCGGACTACGAGACCCGGGTGGCCCTGCTGAAAAACAAAGCGCTGGAACGGGGCATCTCCCTGCCCGACCCGGTGCTGTCCTATGTGGCGGAGAACATCACCTCCAACGTGCGGCAGATCGAGGGCGTAGTCAACAAGATCATGGCGTTTCAGGAATTGATGGGGGCCCAGGTGGACGTGGAGACCACCATCCGGGCGGTGCGGGACATCCTCCGGGCCAAGGAGAATTTTCTGCCGTCGGCGGACACCATCATCCAGGAGGTGGCCCGGTTTTACGAGCTGGACGCCGCCGTTCTCCGGGGCCAGAGCCAGAACAAGGAGATCAGCACCGCCCGAAACGTGGCCATGTACATCATCCGGGAGATGACCCAGCTCTCCCTGGCCGAAATCGGCCAGCAGTTCGGGGGGCGTCACCACTCCACGGTGCTCAACTCCATCAACCGGGTGGAGAAGATGATGAAGGAGAAGCCGGAGCAGATGGAGGTAATCCGGGATATCACCAACGCCGTGAACTCGGCGTATTAAACCGCGCAGAGGAGCTCGAAGAGAACAACCGGCCCCCGGCGCGGCAATTCAAGCGCCACAGCTTCCACAATTCTGCGGCCTGTGGTGTGGAGGCCTGTGGAAGCCTTCCAAACGGTTTTGAAAACCGCGGAAGCTGTGCAGATTTTGTTAACGCCCCTGCGGACGGTCAAGCCCTTGATTTTACGCCGCTTTTCCAGGTTTTCCACAGCTTCCGCGCCCCCTATTTACTACTGCGAATTTAAAAACCCTCCTCTCCTGCGGAGGAGGGGGAAAGGAACCACATATGAAATTTTCCTGTGAAAAAGCGATCCTTCAAGCCGCCGTCACCACCGCCGGGCGGGTGGTGGCCTCAAAAAGCTCCATTCAAGCCCTGGAAGGCGTTCTCATTGAAGCGGAGGGGGGCAGCTTGAGCCTCAGCGGCTACAACCTGGAGACAGGCATCGTCACCTCCGCCCCAGCCGAGGTGGCGGAGGAGGGCGCCATCGTGCTCTCCGCGCGGCTGTTCGGCGAAATTCTCCGGCGTATGCCCGACGATATGGTGTCCATCCAAACGGATAACTGCTCCGTCCATATTCAATGCGGCCCCACCTCCTTTGATATTATGGGCAGCAGCGACGAGGATTTTCCCGACCTCCCCTCCGTCAGCGACGGGTCCGGGCTCTCCATCGCCCAGGGAAGCCTGCGCTCCATGATCGCCCAGACCATTTTCGCCGTCAGCGACAATGAGAGCCGCCCCATCCACACCGGCGCCCTTTTTGAGGCGGAGGAGGGCCGGCTCACCATGGTGGCGGTGGACGGCTACCGTCTGGCCCTGCGCCGGGAGAAGCTGCTGAGCCAGGATGGAGCGGAAAAGCTGTCCTTCGTGGTGCCCGGAGCCGCCCTGAACGAGGTGGAGAAAATCTGCGCCGACTCGGACGAGCCGGCGGTGGTCACCCAGGGGGACCGCCACGTTACCTTCCAGATCGGGGACACGCTGCTGGTGGCCCGGCGGCTGGAGGGGGAGTTTTTGAATTACCGCCAGACCATCCCCAAAAACAACTCCATTGTGCTGGAGGCGGAGGCCGCCGACCTCCAGCGGTCCATCGACCGGGCCTCCCTGATCATCAACGACAAGCTGAAAAGCCCCCTGCGCTGTAAATTTGAGGACGGCTCCCTGTCCATCACCTCCAAGACCGCCATTGGGTCCGCCTTTGACCGCTGTCCCATCGCGGGGGACGGAAAGGGGCTGGAGATCGGCTTCAACAACCGCTTTCTCATGGACGCGGTGAAAGCGGCCCCCGCCTCCCGGGTGCGGCTGGAGCTGAACACCGCCACCTCCCCCTGCCTGGTTCTCCCCCAGGAGGGCGAGGCGGACAACTTCCTTTATATGGTTCTGCCGGTCCGGCTGCGGGCGGCGGAGTGAGAAGCGCTGAACAGACGGCTGCGGGGCCCATACGCCTGTGAAGCGTGACGACAAGGCGGACAAGGAGATAATCATGAGGAAAGAGCGCGTGAAGATCAATACGGAGTTCATCCGTCTGGACGCCCTGTTAAAATTTGCCGGGGCGGCGGGCACCGGAGGAGAGGCCAAGCTGGCCATACAGGGCGGCCAGGTCAAGGTGAACGGCCAGCCCTGCGCCATGCGGGGAAAGAAGCTGAGGCCGGGGGACCGGGCGGAGCTCCCCGGCCTGACGCTGGTGGTGGAATGACCGTCAACCAGATATCCCTGGACTTCTTCCGCAGCTATGTCCACGGAGAGGCCCGGTTCCACCCCGGGGTGAACGTCGTCACGGGGGAGAACGCCCAGGGCAAAACCAATCTGCTGGAGGCCGTGGCCTACCTGTCCTCCGCCGCCTCCCACCGGGCCCGGTACGACCGGGAGCTGATCCGGCACGGGGAGGACCACGCTTTTCTCAAGGCGGAGGTCACCAGCCGGGGTCGGGAGATGCAGCTGGAGGCGGACCTCCACCGGGGGACACGCCGTCAGCTGCGGTCCAATGGGGTGCGGCTGAAAACGGCGGGTGAATTATCCGGTATATTAAACACAGTGTTGTTCTGTCCCGAGGACCTGTACCTGATCCGGGAGGGAGCGGAGGCCCGCCGCCGGTTTCTGGACGGCTGCATCTGCCAGCTCCGCCCCCGGTACGCCCAGGCCCTGGGGGAGTACCGGCGGCTGTACCAGCACAAGACCCGGATTTTGAAGGACAGCGAAAAATACCCAGGCCTGCTGGACGCGCTGGACGACTTCTCCCTGCGGATGGCCCAGTGCGGGGCGGTGATCGTCCATTACCGGGCCCACTTCGTCAAGCGGCTGGCCCGGACCGTTCCAGATATCCACGCGGACTGCTCCGGGGGCCGGGAAAAGCTGGCTCTGCGGTATGAGACGGTATCCTCGGTGACCGACCCGGAGGCCCCGCCCCGAGTCATCCTGCCCCAGCTGCTGGCCCATCAGGAGGCCCGCCGGGAGGCGGAAATCGCCGCCCGGTCCTGCCTGTCGGGGCCCCACAAGGACGAGCTGGCGGTGGAGATCGACGGCTTTCCCGCCAAGGGCTGCGCGTCCCAGGGGCAGACCCGGACGGCGGCGCTGGCGCTGAAGCTGGCGGCCCGGGACATTTTTTATGAGGACGCGGGGGAGTGGCCGGTGCTGCTGCTGGACGACGTGCTCAGCGAGCTGGACGCCCGCCGCCAGGAATTCGTCTTGAACCGCATCACCTCCGGCCAGGTGTTCATCACCTGCTGCGAGGAGGAAAAGCTGGCCCGCCTGAAGGAGGGCAGGGCGTTCCGGGTCAAGGACGGCGCGCTGTATCCCATATAGACCCGGCCCATCCCCTTTGGAGCGGCAATCAATACCCCGTTTGGAATAATTCGCCCCGGCAGGGAAGGAGGCGTGGAGATGTACCTTCATTTAGGCCAGAGCGTCATGGTCCCGGTCCGGGACGTGATCGGAATTTTCGACCTGGACAACACCACCTGGTCCTTCCGCACCCGCCGCTTTCTGGAGAAGGCGGAGCGGGAGGGACGGGTAATCTCCGTGGGGGAGGACCTGCCCCGCTCCTTTGTGCTCGTCCAGGGCGGGGGCGGCCCCCCCGCGGTATATATCACGCCGCTGTCTCCCGCCGCGCTGTCGGCCAGGGCGGCGCGGAACAGCTTTGAATGACGATCGGAGGATAACGGAATGGAATCTATCGAATACCTGTGGAAGGACCGCAAGCGCCGTCTGGGCCTGCCCCTGTCCTTTACCCGCTACTTTCTCAGCGAGGACCGGCTGTTCTGCGAGACGGGCCTGCTGAACCTGAAGGCGGACGAGGTGCTGCTCTACCGGGTGCAGGACCTGGAGCTGACCATGACTCTGGGCCAGCGGATCTTCGGGGTGGGGACGGTGTGCGTCCACTCCTCGGACAAGAGCATGCCCCACCTGGACCTGAAAAACGTGAAGCGCCCCCGGCAGGTCAAGGAGCTGATCCACCGCAGCGTGGAGGAGGCCAAGGACCGCCGCCGGATGCGGGCCACGGAGCTTCTGGGCAAGGAGGGCGGCCCGGACTATCACGACGGGGACGAGCTGGACTTTATCCCGGAAGAGGACGGCGGAGAAGATTAACCAATCAATACAGCGGAGGAACATCATGGCAAGCGAAATGAACGAGATGAACACCACCCAGACCGACCACGAGTACGGCGCGTCGGAGATTCAGGTGCTGGAGGGCCTGGAGGCCGTCCGCAAGCGCCCCGGCATGTATATCGGGTCCACGTCGGCCTCCGGGCTGCACCACCTGGTGTATGAGATCGTGGACAACGCCATTGACGAGGCCCTGGCGGGCTACTGCGACCATATCACGGTGGAGATCCTGGAGGGCGACGTAATCCGCGTCACCGACAACGGCCGAGGCGTCCCGGTGGATATACAGCCTCAGACCGGCCGGCCCGCCCTGGAGGTGGTGTATACCGTGCTCCACGCCGGCGGAAAGTTCGGCGGCGGCGGCTACAAGGTGTCCGGCGGCCTCCACGGCGTGGGCGGCAGCGTGGTTAACGCCCTCAGCCAGTGGATGGAGGTGCGGGTCCACAAGAACGGGCGGATCTACGAGGTGAAGTTCTCCCGGGGGGCCGTTACCCAGGAGATGACCATAACCGGCGCCACGGACCGCACCGGCACCGAGGTGGTGTTCAAGCCGGACCCCGAAATGTTCGAGACCACCGTGTACGACTACGAAACCCTCCACCGCCGGATGCGGGAGCAGGCGTTTCTCAACGCGGGGGTGCGTATTCTCATGGCGGACCGCAGGCCGGGCCATGAGGCGGAGGAGGACATGCACTATGAGGGGGGCATCAAGGAATTTGTGTCCTTTATCAACCAGAACAAGACCCCCCTCCATGAGCAGGTGATCTATATGGCGGGCTCCAAGGATGACTCCATGGCGGAGATCGCCATGCAGTACTGTGAGGACAGTTATAACGAGGTCATCGTGTCCTTTGCCAACAACGTCCACACCCCGGAGGGCGGTATGCACGAGGAGGGCCTGAAGCGGGCGCTGACCAACGTGCTCAACGCCTACGGCAAGAAGACGAAGCTGCTGAAGGACGAGGAGAAGGTGTCCGGGGACGACTGCCGGGAGGGCCTGACCTGCGTGATCTCGGTGAAGCTGACGGAGGCCCAGTTTGAGGGCCAGACCAAGGCCAAGCTGGGCAACAGCGAGATGCGCACCCTGGTGAGCAGCGTGGTGAGCGACAAGCTGGAGCAGTTTCTGGAGGAGAACCCGGCGGTTGGCAAATCCATTCTGGAGAAGGCCCTCATGGCCAGCCGGGCCCGGGAGGCCGCCCGCAAGGCCCGGGAGTCGGTGCGGCGCAAGACGGCGCTGGAGTCCGGGCAGATGCCGGACAAGCTCCAGGACTGCAATGAGCGGGACCCGGCCCTGTGCGAGCTCTACATCGTGGAGGGCGACTCGGCGGCGGGCTCCGCCATCGACGGCCGGGACAGCCGGTTCCAGGCCATCCTGGCCATGTGGGGAAAGATGCTCAACGTGGAAAAGGCCCGGGCGGACAAAATCTACGGCAACGACAAGCTGTATCCCCTGGTGCTGGGCCTGGGGGCGGGCATCGGCGAGGAGTTCAACCTGGACAAGCTGCGCTATCACAAGATCATCATCATGTCCGACGCGGACGTGGACGGCGCCCACATCCGCACCCTGCTGCTGACGTTTTTCTTCCGCTATATGCGGCCGCTGATTGAGCAGGGCTATGTGTATTCGGCGGTGCCGCCGCTGTACAAGCTCACCCGGGGCAAGACCACCCGGGTTGCCTATTCCGACCCGGAGCGGGATAAGATTTCCGCCGAAATGCGGGAGGGCAATCCCAGCGCCAAGGTGGACATCAGCCGGTTCAAGGGCCTGGGCGAGATGGACCCCCACGAGCTGTGGGACACCACCATGAACCCGGAGACCCGCACCCTGCGGCGCATCACCCTGGAGGACGCGGTGGCGGCGGACCGCATTTTCACCGTTCTCATGGGCGAAAAGGTGGAGCCCCGAAAGGAATGGATCGAGGAAAACGCCAAATACGCCCTCAATTTGGATTATTGAGAAGCGCGGAGAAGCGGACAACATAAGCGGAGGAACATATGGGACACAATCGAAACTATAAGCCGGAGGACATCGCGTTTCCCAACCAGGCGATCACGGAGTCCGAGCTGGTGCACGAGATGTCGGAGAGCTATAAGGACTACGCCATGAGCGTCATTGTGGGCCGGGCGCTGCCCGATGTGAGGGACGGCCTGAAGCCCGTCCACCGCCGGATTTTGTACTCCATGTACGACACCGGCCTGACCTCGGACAAGCCCTTCAAGAAGTCCGCCACCTGCGTGGGCGAGGTGCTGGGCCATTACCATCCCCACGGGGATGCCAGCGTCTATGACGCCATGGTGCGCCTGGTGCAGAAGTTCTCCATGCGCTATCCCCTGGTGGAGGGCCACGGCAACTTCGGCAACGTGGACGGGGACCCCCCGGCGGCCAACCGGTACACCGAGGCCCGCATGGCGAAGGTGGCCAACGAGATGCTCCGGGACATCGACAAGGACACCGTGGACTGGGACCCCAATTTTGACGAGAGCCTGAAGGAGCCCCGGGTCCTGCCCAGCCGCTTTCCCAACCTGCTGGTGAACGGCTCCAGCGGCATCGCCGTGGGCATGGCCACCAACATCCCCCCCCACAACCTGCGGGAGGCCATCGACGCGGCCATCTGCGTGCTGGACAACCCGGACGCCACCCTGGCCGACCTGATGGAGCACATCAAGGGCCCGGATTTTCCCACAAAGGGCATCATCATGGGCCGGGCGGGCATCCGGGCGGCCTACGCCACCGGCCGGGGCAAAGTGGTGCTCCGCGCCCGGACGGAGTTTGAGGAGTACGGCAAGGACCGCACCCGGATCATCGTGTCCGAGCTGCCCTATCAGGTGAACAAGCGCCAGCTGATCCGCAACATCGCCGATCAGGTGAAGGACAAGCGGCTGGAGGGCATCAGCGACCTGCGGGACGAGACGGACCGCAACGGCATGCGCATCGTCATTGAGCTGAAGCAGACGGCCAACCCCCAGGTGGTGCTGAACAAGCTGTTCAAGCAGACGGCCATGCAGTCCAATTTCTCCATCATCATGCTGGCCCTGGTGGACAACCAGAAGCAGCCTAAAATTCTGTCCCTGAAGGGCATTCTGGACGAGTACCTGGCCTTTCAGAAGCAGGTGGTCCGCCGCCGCACGGAGTACGACCTGCGCAAGGCCCAGGAGCGGGCCCACCTGCTGGAGGGTCTGCTCATCGCCCAGGACAACATCGACGAGGTCATCCACATCATCCGCACCAGCTACGACAACGCCAAGGAGCGGCTGATGGAGCGCTTCGGGCTGGACGACGTGCAGACCCAGGCCATTTTGGAGATGCAGCTGCGCCGTTTGCAGGGGCTGGACCGGGAGAAGCTGGAGGCGGAGTACAAGGAGCTGGAGGAGAAGATCGCCTATTACAACGAGCTTCTGGCCGACGAGGAAAAGCTGAAGGGCGTGCTCAAGGAGGAACTCATCCAGATCCGGGACAAGTTCGGCGACGAGCGGATCACCGAGATCCAGGACGTGGCCGATGAGATCGACATCGAGGACCTGATTGAGGAGGAACAGTCGGTCTTCACCATGACGGCCAACGGCTATATCAAGCGCACCTCCGCCAGCGAATACGCCGCCCAGGGCAAGGGCGGCATGGGGAAGAAGGGCATGACCGCCCGGGAGGAGGACTATGTGAACACGGTGTTCACCGCCTCCACCCACGACCATATCCTGTTTTTCACCGACAAGGGCCGGGTGTTCCGCAAGAAGGGATACGAGATTCCCATCGCGGGGCGGACGGCAAGGGGCACCAACATCGTCAACGTGCTCCAGGTGGAGCAGGACGAGCGCGTGGCGGTGATGATCCACACCCGGGACATCACCCCCGGTGAGAGCCCCCGCTATCTGACCATGTTCACCCGGAACGGCACGGTGAAGCGCCTGGACGCCTCCGCCCTGCGCAGCCTGCGCAGCAACGGCCTGCGGGTGATCCTGCTGGACGAGGGGGACGAGCTGATGGAGGTGCGGGAGACCGACGGAACCCAGAATCTGCTCATTGCTACCCACGACGGCATGGCGGCCTGCTTCAACGAGAACGACGTGCGCCCCACCGGCCGCAACTCCATGGGCGTGCGGGGCATCCGCCTGCGCCCCGGGGACTTTGTGGTGGGCGCGGCCCGGGCCAAGCCGGGCAGGGCGGTGCTCACCATCACGGCCAACGGCTTTGGCAAGCGCACCCCGGTGGAGGAGTACTCCGTCCACAACCGGGGAGGTCTGGGCATCAAGAACTACCAGGTGACGGACAGGACCGGCCCGGTGGTGGGGGTGAAGGTGGTGGACGGCAGCGAGGACCTGCTGCTGGTCACTCAGACCGGCGTGCTCATCCGCACGGACGTGGACGGAATCCGCATGGCGGGCCGCTCCACCATGGGCGTCATCGTCATGCGGTTCAAGGACGAGGGGGACCGGGTGATCGCCCTGTCCCTGGCGGAGAAGGAAGACACTCCTCCCGAGGAGTAATGAAGGGATGTTGCTTTCTGCACAAGCAGAAAGTAGGGCACTGGACGGTCCCCAGTGGGGACCGTCCAGTGCCGACCGAGCCGAAGGCGAGACCTCCGAAGAAAATTTCAGAAAGGAGTCTCTGTTCATGAAAACAGTGACCTTGTATACCGACGGCGCCTGCTCCGGCAACCCCGGCCCCGGGGGCTGGGGCGCCATTCTGATGTTCGGCGGGTACAAGAAAGAGCTGAGCGGCGGCGAGGCGAGGACCACCAACAACCGCATGGAGCTCACCGCCGTCATCAAGGGGCTGGAGGCGCTGAAGGAGCCCTGTGTCGTGGAGCTCTGGTCGGACTCCAAGTACGTCGTGGACGCGCTGGCCAAGGGTTGGGCCGAGGGCTGGCGGGCCCGGGGCTGGATAAAGTCCGACAAGAAGCCCGCCCTCAATCCCGACCTGTGGGAGCGCCTGCTGGACCTGTGCGCGGAGCACAGGGTCAACCTTCACTGGGTAAAGGGCCACGGGGACAACCCCTATAACAACCGCTGCGACGAGCTGGCGGTGGGGGAGTGGCAGAAGCTGAAATAAAACAGCGCCGGGGATGATTCCTCCGGCGCTGTTTTTATTCTTCCTCTTCCCGGTCCAGCCGTTCCAGATGGTCCCGCAGGGCGAGATTGATGTAGCTGGAAACAGACCGGTCGTCATATTCCGCCAGGCCCTTGATTCTTTGATAAATGGGGTCGTCCAGCGTGATGCTGATTCTTACTTTCAATGGCTTCATAATATCACCTATCCAGATAATAGCATTTTCATGAATATAATATTGACAACTCATATTAGATAATATACAATATGATTTGGTGATAATATGGTGGTGAAACAATGAATGAGATAGAATTTGACAGGGCTTTGTCCGATTTTTTGGACCAGGAGGGCAGCGAGCAGGCCGGTGAGGCGCTGTTCCAGCTGGTCCGTACGGCCTTTACCGCGGGGTGGCAGGCGGCGATGAATTCGGACCTCCACGGCGTGATGAAGGTTGACAGGTAACCATATAAAATCCCCTCCCAGATGGGAGGGGATTTTGCTTGATTTGTCCCGGCGGCGGGCGCTTTTGCGGGGTCCCGATGATGGGCGGCCTGGTTATTCCTCTTCCTGGGCGGTACAGGCGATGCTCAGCTCGTCCAGCTGCTTCTGGTCCACGGCGGAGGGAGCCCCCATCATGATGTCCTGGGCCCGCTGGTTCATGGGGAAGGGGATGACCTCCCGGATGGACTCCTCCCCGGTGAGCAGCATAATCATGCGGTCCACGCCGGGGGCCGCGCCGGCGTGGGGGGGCGCGCCGTAGGTGAAGGCGTTGTACATGGCGGGGAATTTGGCCTTTACGTCCTCCTCCCCCAGCCGCACCAGCCGGAAGGCCTCCACCATGATCTCAGGGTCGTGGTTGCGCACCGCGCCGGAGGCAGTCTCGTAGCCGTTGCACACCAGGTCGTACTGGAACGCGGTGATGGCCAGGGGGTCCGCCTCCCCCGCCGCCGCCTTTTTCAGCACGTCCAGCCCGCCGTTGGGCATGGAGAAGGGGTTGTGGCAGAACTCCAACTCGCCGGACTCCTCGCCAATCTCGTACATGGGGAAGTCCACGATCCAGCAGAACTGGTATTGCTCCCTGTCCATATGGTTGGGGCAGAAGGCGCCCAGCTTGGAGCGCAGCACCCCCGCCGTCTTTTGGGCGGAGGCCAGCCTGCCCGCCGTCAGGCCCACAAAGCAGCCAGGGGTGAGGCCCAGGGCCTCCACCGCCTGGTCCTTGACGGGCTGGACAAACTTGGCGATGCCGCCCACGATCTCCTGATTTTCGTCATAGCGGAACCAGTAGGCCTTCTCGCCCGCCTGGACCTCCACATCGGCGCACAGCTTGTCGATCTGCTTCCGGGTGCCCTCGAAGCCGGATACCACGACGGCCTTGACGGTATTGTTCTCAAAAGGCCCAAAGCCGCAGCCGGACAGCAGGGCGGTGGCGTCCTGGATGATGAGGTCGATGCGCAGGTCCGGCTTGTCGGTGCCGTAACGCTCCATGGCCTCGTTGAAGGGGATGCGGCGGAAGGGGGCGGGGGTGACCCGCTTGTACAGGCCGTACTGCTCAAACACGGGGACCAGCACCCGCTCCAGCACGGCCAGCACGTCCTCCTGGCTGGCGAAGGCCATCTCCATGTCCAGCTGGTAGAACTCGCCGGGGGTGCGGTCGCCCCGGGCGTCCTCGTCCCGGAAGCAGGGGGCGATCTGGAAATACCTGTCGAAGCCGGAGGCCATCAGCAGCTGCTTGAATTGCTGGGGGGCCTGGGGCAGGGCGTAGAACTTGCCGGGGTGCTTCCGGGAGGGCACCAGGTAGTCCCGGGCGCCCTCGGGGGAGGAGGCGGTGAGGATGGGGGTGGTGATCTCCAAAAAGCCCTCGGCGGTCATGGCGGCGCGGAGGGCGGCCACCACGTTGGAGCGCAGGATGATGTTCTTTTTCACCTCGGGGTTGCGCAGGTCCAGGTAGCGGTACTTGAGCCGGGTGGACTCGTCCGCCTCCCGGGAGCGGTTGATGGGGAAGGGCAGCTCGTTGTGGCGGCAGCGGCCCAGCACCTGGATTCTGGCGGGCACCACCTCGATGTCGCCGGTGGGCATGTTGGGATTTTTGCTGTCCCGTTCCCGGACCACGCCCTCCACGGACAGAGTGGATTCCTTGTTGATGTCCTTGACCAGGGCCAGCATTTCCTCGGTCTCCAGCACCACCTGGGTGGTCCCGTAGTAGTCCCGGAGGACCAGGAAGGCCAGGCTGGCGGACACCACCCGGACGTTTTCCATCCAGCCCACGATGGTCACCTGCCGGCCTATGTGCTCCATCCGCAGCTCATTGCAGGTGTGGGTGCGCGATTGAACCATTGAAATCATCTCCAATTTGTATAATAAATATATTTAAAAACTCTCCGTTCAGTTTTGAAGGGTTCCGTATTCCTGAATAATTGCGGTCAGCTCCCGGTACAGCTCCGCGTCCGTGCTATAGCGGACGCCGCCGCAAAACAGCTGCCCGTCATCACAAAGGGAAAAGCTCCTGTAGGTTTTGTCGCTCCAGATGATGCCGGTCAGTACAACATTGGCCGTGCCTGCCTTGTCATCCCAGGGGTTCAGATTTCTCAGGCTCTTTCGGTAGGAGTGGCTTTGAAACGCGTCAAGGATGGCCTGTGTGGCGGGGCCTTCCGCCTCTTCCTGCTGAATCAGCCAACTGCGGAATCCGCTGTTTATGCGCCCATCGTCAGCGGTTTGGCGGTATAGCTCTGTGACACCGCCGCTCAGGCTGGCGACCTCATCCGTCACCGGGCCGGTGAGGGACCCCCAGCTCCGGGGCCGGGTGTACCACAGGCAGAATGCTATGATAACCGCCAGCGCCGCCCCGGCCGCAATGAGCCAGTTTCGTTTTTTCATGGCGCGCTCCTATCCGAATTGTAATATTTTGTGGAAATAAATCGGATAGTTATTCCTCTTTTTCCCGGATGGGCGCGGCGTTCCGCCCCGCCTCCAGGGCGGACAGCACGGCCTGGGCGGCTTCGCCCGTGCTCATCAGCCGCTGCTCCCCGGTGGCCATGTCCTTGAGGGACACCTTGCCCTGGCTGATCTCGTCCTCCCCCAGGAAGGCGGCGAAGGGGACCCGCAGCCGGTCGGCGTAGGCCATTTTCTGCTTGAACTTTTTGGGCTCGGTGTAGAGCTGGGCCCGAACCCCGGCGGCGCGGAGCTTTGTGGCGAAGGCAATAGCGGGGGAGAGGTCGTCCGTCATGGGCAGGATGAGCACGTCGGCGGGGGCGGTGAGAAGCTGATCGCTGAGCAGGCCCTGCTCCTCCAGCACGTAGAACAGCCGGGTGAGGCCGATGGAGATGCCCACGCCTGGGAGTTGTTTATCGGTGTAATATTCCGCGAGGTTGTCATACCGCCCGCCGGAGCAGATGGAGCCGATCTCGGGGTGGCTGGTCATGAAGGTCTCGTAGACGGTGCCGGTGTAGTAGTCCAGCCCCCGGGCGATGGTGAGGTCCACAGCAAATTTCTCCTCGGGCACGCCGAAGGCCCCCAGGTATTTGACCACGGTGGACAGCTCGTCCAGCCCTTGGTCAAACAGCTCGTGTCGCCCCCGGTATGCCTCCAAGGAATTAAGCACCTCGTGATTACTGCCCGTAATGGAGATGAACTTCAGAATTTCGCCGGCCTGGTCCCCGGTGAGGGCAATATCCTCCCCGGTGAGCAGCTCCCGCACCTTTTCCGGGCCGATTTTGGGGAGCTTGTCCACGGTGCGCATCACGTCCCCGGCCCTGTCGGAGAGGCCCAGCATGGCGTAAAAGCCGTTGAGCACCTTTCGGTTGTTCACCCGGATCTGGAAGCGCTCCAGCCCCAGGCTGGTGAAGGTCTGGCAGATGATGGCGGGGATTTCCGCCTCATTGACGATGTCCAGCTTTCCGTCGCCGATCACGTCGATGTCCGCCTGATAGAACTCCCGGAACCGGCCCCGCTGAGCCCGCTCCCCCCGGTAGACCTTGCCGATCTGGAACCGGCGGAAGGGGAAGGACAGCTCGGCGTAGTGGAGGGCCACGTATTTGGCCAGGGGGACGGTGAGATCAAACCGCAGGGACAGGTCGGAGTCCCCCTTGGTAAAGCGGTAGATCTGTTTTTCCGTCTCGCCGCCGGCCTTGGCCAGGAGCACCTCGCTGGCCTCGATAATAGGAGTGTCCAGAGGGGTGAAGCCATAGAGGGAGTAGGAGCGGCGCAGCAGCTCCGCCATCCGCTCAAACTGGGCCTGCCGTGCGGGGAGCAGCTCCATGAACCCGGAGAGGGTGCGCGGCTTTTGTTTTGCCATGGTGAATTCTCCTTTCAGAAACGGGCTTTGTTCCTTTTTCTTGAAAGAAAAAGGAACCGAAAAAGAACTTTAGGCCGCTGCCGTCGCGGTCAATGCCGGAAGGCCAGGGAACGGCCACGGAGGTATATGCGGATGATTCCGCTTGAAAGAAAAAGGAACCGAAAAAGAACTTTAGGCCGCTGCCGTCGCGGTCGATACTGAAAGGCCGGGGGACGGCCACGGAGGCATATGCGGATGATTCCGCTTGAAGGAAAAAGGAACCGAAAAAGAAGTTTAGGCCGCTGCCGTCGCGGTCGATACTGAAAGGCCGGGGGACGGCCACGGAGGCATATGCGGATGATTCCGCTTGAAGGAAAAAGGAACCGAAAAAGAACTTTAGGCCGCTGCCGTCGCGGTCGATACCGAAAGGCCGGAGGACGGCCGCAGAGGCATATGCGGATGATTCCGCTTGAAGGAAAAAGGAACCGAAAAAGGGCCCGCCGGAGGCAGAAAGCGCAACGCTCCCGCCCCCATGCCGGGACGAGAGCGTGAAACCGTTTGAGGGCCTGTCAATTATATCAGTCCTGCCCAAAAAGTCAAGGCTTATACCTTCAAAGGCGCGGTGGGGTGGCTGATGAGCCGCCAATCCAGATCGCCCCGGGCCAAGCCGTGGATGAGCATTTCCGCGGAGGCGGAGTTGGTGGCGATGGGTACGTTGTGCTGGTCGCACAGGTTGATGATATAGCTCAGGTCCTTTTCCAGCTCGTCGGAGGTGGGGTCGTTGAAGAAGAGGACCATGTCGATCTCATCATAGGCGATGCGCGCGCCGATCTGCTGGGAGCCGCCCTGGGTGTGCGCCAGGAAAAGCTGAACAGGCAGGCCGGTGGCCTCCGCGACCTGTCGGCCGGTGTTGCTGGTGGCGCAGACGGTGTGTTTGGAGAGAATCCCGCAATAGGCGATGCAGAATTGGACCATCAGTTCTTTTTTGTTGTCATGGCTCATCAGGGCAATGTTCATGCAGATCGTCCTTTCTATGGAGTGTGGGGGTTGGGTCAGCGGATGCGGAGCAGGGGAACCCGCTGTCCCAGGAGCCTCTTGGCGACGTTGAGATAGGCGGGGGCCGCGCCCTTGTGGCTGAGGAGAACCAGAGGGATTCCCGCGGCGGCGGCCATGGTCACGGCGGGGTCCTCGGGCACCACCCCCAGCAGGGGCAGTCCGGCGGTGTCCATGGCGCTGTCGATGGAGGTGCGCAGCTTGGCGATGAGGCGGGAATTCACCCGGTTCATCACAAGATGGAGCTGGGGAAGGGAGTGGAGCTCCGTGACGGCCCGCTGGGCGTCCCGCAGGGCGGCGGGGTCCACGGCGGACACCACCACGGCCCGGTCGGCGGCGGCCATGGCCAGCTGGAAGCCTTCCCCCAGTCCCGCAGGGGAGTCCATGAATATAAAGTCAAAATAGTCCTTGGCCTCATCCACAACCTCCCGGAAGCGCTCCCGGTCCAGCTCTCCGGCGGACAGGGGGGCGGTGAGCAGGAACAAGCCCCGGATTTCAGGCTGTTCCACCGCCGCGCTGAGCAGGGAGCAGCGGTAGTCCATCACGTCGGTGAAATCCATCAGGGCCCGGTCGGACAGGCCGAGGGTCAAGTCCAGATTGCGCAGGCCGATGTCCAGGTCGATGCACAGCACCCGGCGGCCCAGCGCCGCCAGACAGGAGGCGGCGCCCGCGGTGAGGGAGGTCTTGCCGGTGCCGCCCTTTCCCGATGTGACCATAACGGCGGTGCCCATAGAACGGCCTCCTTCCGATACACTCCAAATCATAGCACGAATTGATGAAAATGACAACAAAAATTGTGAAAAAACTGAAAAAAATATTCGAAAATTTTCAGCTGGCCGGGATTTGCGGTTTTAGAGGGGAGATTTTTGTATTTTTGCCCACCGGCGGGGGTACTTGGGCGGAGTCGGGGCGGTTTTCTCCACGATAACCACCCGGTGGACCACGTCGGTTCCGGGGATGGCGTAGTCGACGCACCGCTCCACCCGTCCCCCCAGGGTTCGGAGGGCGGATTGGGCGCCGTCCACCTCCTGATCGCAGCCCACGCCCTTCATGGCCAAAAACCGTCCGCCCACCTTGACAAAGGGCAGGCACAGCTCGCACAGCAGAGGCAGGCCGGCCACCGCCCGGGCGGTGGCGAAGTCGAAGCGTTCCCGGAGGGCGGGGTCCTGTCCGGCCTCCTCGGCGCGGCCGTGGATGGCGCGCATTCCGGAGACCTCCAGCTCCCGGCTCAGCTGGTCCAGCCAGTCCAGCCGTTTTTTGAGGCTGTCCAGCAGGGCAACCTCCAGGGAGGGGACCAGAATTTTCAGCGCCATGCCGGGGAACCCCGCCCCAGTGCCCACGTCGATGAGGGTTTTGCCCTCCAGCTGGGCGCAGTTCAGCAGGGCGGCGCAGTCCAGCATGTGGAGGTTGGCCGCGTCTGTGGGATCGGTGATGGCGGTGAGGTTCATCTCCCGGTTTTTGTCCAGCAGGGACCGGCAGTATTGCGCCAGCTTTGGGACGGCGCCGGGGCCGGTCCGGCGGGTGAGTCCGTACGTCTCCAGCCCCCGGCGGAGGATGTCCTCGACGGCCTGGATGTCATGGCTGTCCACGGCTCACCCTCCGAAGGCGGCGATGAGGGCGGGAACCCCCAGGGCCAGCCCCAGCACGGTTCCCAGGGCGCAGACGGCCAGGACGGCCACGCCTCCCGGGATTCCTCCGGCAATGGCGCCGTTTCTCATGCGGTGGACGGCCACCACCGCCAGGGCCACCGATACGGGCACTAAGAACAGGGGAAAGGTGCCCGGGAGCTGCCGCCCGCCGGTGTAAATGGCGAAGTTGATGACGAACAGCAGCATAAGCACGTAGGCGATGCCCATCCAGGCGGCGGCCCGCTTCTCGAAGGAGGCGGGGGTGTAGCCGGACCGCTGCTCCTTGGGGTCCTTCTCGTTGGCGTCAGGCATGGCGTCTCCTTACAGCTCGGGGTCGAAGTCCTCCTCGGTGGCTTCGGCCTCTCCGGCTTGGGCGGGGGTATCCTCCGCGGCGGCGGTCTCCTGGATGGGCTCCACGGCGGCGGCCTCTGGCTCGCCGTCGGCGAAGAGGACGGCCTCCTCCGGGTCGTCGGTGAACAGCTTGGACTCCTTCTTGGCGTTGACCAGCCCGCCGATGGCGTTGGTGAGCAGGCCCTCGCCCACGTTGATGCCGATCTCGGTGCCGATGCCCTCCTCGTCGGGGCCCACGTCAAAGGAGAGCAGCAGAGACTGGTACTTCTTCTTTCCGGTGTCCTCGTCCCGGCGGACGCGGACGGGAACGGCGGCGGCGATGGCGGCGAGGCCCAGCACTTTCCAGAACTTTTTCATGATAATTTCTCCTTACAGTCGAATGGATGGATGGGAACGGGCTCAGTGCCTGGGGGAGAGAACCTCCGTGCCGCCCATATAGGGCCGCAGCACGGCGGGCACCTTCACGGACCCGTCGGCCTGGAGGTTGTTCTCCAGCAGGGCGATGAGCATACGGGGGGGCGCGGCCACGGTGTTGTTGAGGGTGTGGGGCAGGTAGGAGCCGTTTTCTCCCTTCACCCGCATTTTCAGGCGGCGGGCCTGGGCGTCCCCCAGGTTGGAGCAGGAGCACACCTCGAAATACTTCTTCTGCCGGGGGGACCAGGCCTCAATGTCGCAGGACTTCACCTTCAGGTCGGCCAGGTCGCCGGAGCAGCACTCCAGCTGACGCACAGGGATGTCCATGGAACGGAACAGCTCCACGGAGTACCGCCACATCTTCTCATACCAGTCCATGGAGTCCTCGGGGCGGCACACCACGATCATCTCCTGCTTCTCAAACTGGTGGATGCGGTACACGCCCCGCTCCTCGATGCCGTGGGAGCCCTTCTCCTTGCGGAAGCAGGGGGAATAGGAGGTGAGGGTCTGGGGCAGCTTCTCCTCGGGGATGATCTGGTCGATGAATTTGCCGATCATGGAGTGCTCGCTGGTCCCGATCAAATACAGGTCCTCCCCCTCGATCTTGTACATCATGGCGTCCATGTCGGTCTGGGACATGACCCCCTCCACCACGTTTCCGTGGATCATGAAGGGGGGTACGCAGAAGGTGAAGCCCTTGCCGATCATGAAGTCCCGGGCGTAGGCCAGCACCGCCTCGTGGAGCCGGGCGATGTCGCCCATGAGGTAGTAAAACCCCGCGCCGGACACGCGGCCCGCCGCGTCCATGTCCACCCCGTCGAACCGCTCCATGATGTCGGTGTGGTAGGGGATGTCGAAGCTGGGGACCACAGGCTCGCCGAACCGCTCCACCTCCACATTCTCGCTGTCGTCCTTTCCGATGGGCACGGAGGGGTCGATGATGTTGGGGATGGTGAGCATGATCTTCCGAATTTCCGCCGCCAGCTCGTCCTCCAGCTGCTCCAGCTCGGCCAAACGGTCGGCGTTGGCCTTCACCTGGGCCTTGGCGGCCTCGGCCTCCTCCAGCTTGGAGGGGTCCTTTTTGGCCTGACCCATCAGCATCCCCACCTGCTTGGACAGCTTGTTGCGCTGGGAGCGCAGGTCGTTGGCCTCCGTCATGGCGTCCCGGTTGCGGCGGTCCAGCTCGATGACCCGGTCCACCAGGGGGAGCTTCTCCTCCTGGAACTTCTTTTTGATATTCTCTTTTACAATTTCCGGGTTGTCCCGGACGAATTTGATATCCAGCATAGCGATCACCTTTTTCTATTGGTTTATTGGGTCGTAATCCGGCTGATAGAGCGGGGGCTCTCCGGCGGGAAGATCTGCCGGTTCGCCGTTTTCGGCGTACCGCAGGCCGTCCTCCGTCTCCGCCAGCCGGCCCTGCTCCAGCAGCTCCGCCCTGACCTGCTCAAACAGCGCGATGGTGGAGGGCTGGAAGGTGTCCCCGTTGAGGTATTCCAGGTTAGGTCCCAGCTCCGGGTCATGGAAGCCCGCCGTCAGCCCGGCGGCGGCCTCCGGGTTGTCCTCCAGGTAATAATAGAGGATGCGCCACAGGTTCCGGGCGGCGTTGACGGCCTCCCGGCTCTCCTGAGTGGCGTTGACCTCCCGGCCCTGGGCGGCCACAGGCCGTTCGGTGTGGCTGCCGCCGTCGGAGTACTGATAGAGGAGTAAGCGGCCCTCCTCCACCAGCCGGTCCCGGAGCTCCAGGTAGCGGGCCGTCTGGGCGGCGGGGAGCTGGACGGCGTCGATTTTGGGATGGACGCTGCGGGGATTGAAGAGGCTGTCGGAATCTTCCGCCACGCAGGCCGCCATCAGCCAGTCCTCCTCGGCGCAGAACCGCTCCAGACAGCCGAGAATGACGGTACGTTCCAGCTTCAGGGCCGTATCCGTGTACTGACTCATCCAGCGTTCTCTCTCCGCCTCCTGGGCCTTCAGGCGTTCCTCGGCCTCTCCGGCCTGGGCCCGCATCCGCGCCGCGTCCTCCTCCAGGGCGTCCTTTTCCTCCTCCAGAGCGTTAATCCGCTCCAGCAGCTCCTCCCGGGAGGCGTTGGTGGTGGTCCGCAGGTCGTCCATGGCGGCGGTGTTGTTGCGCTGTTGGACGAAGTAGGCCAGCAGCAGCATGAGGAACGCCGCCCCGAACAGCACCGCCAGGTAGACATACACCGGGGAGCGCTGGTTTTTCTCCGGCGGGGGAGGGGGGGCCTCCCACTCCTCCGAAACGGGGGGCGGCGCTGTTTCACGTGAAACGCGTCGGGACAAGCTGCGCTCACTCGCTTCCGCCTGTGGCGAAAGCTCATCCGCTCCGCTGTCCCTCCTTTCCCCATCGAAACCGCTTCGCTGGGTTTCGGTGGGGGCCCCGAAGCTGCGCTCACTCGCTTCCGCCTGTGGCGAAAGCTCATCCGCT
Source organism: uncultured bacterium (assembly GCA_947383145.1). Classification (GTDB taxonomy): domain Bacteria; phylum Bacillota; class Clostridia; order Oscillospirales; family Oscillospiraceae; genus Enterenecus. Next base: position 379,857 of record CANDCH010000001.1, on the reverse strand, counting down.
CCGCTGTCCCTCCTTTCCCCATCGAAACCGCTTCGCTGGGTTTCGGTGGGGGCCCCGAAGCTGCGCTCACTCGCTTCCGCCTGTGGCGAAAGCTCATCCGCTCCGCTGTTCCCATCGAAACCGCTTCGCTGGGTTTCGGTGGGGCCTTCTTCCGGCGGGACCCGGTTTTTGGCCCTCTCCCGGTCCATACTGTCGTTGAGCATTCGCTGCTTCGGAGTCAGCTGTTCGGGTGCCCCGGAATCAAGCTGTGGCTGTTCGCTCATCCCTCGCCGCCCCCTTCCGGAACCCGCTCCGCCGGGGGGAGCTTTTCCAGCAGGTCCAGCAGATCGTTGAGGTCGTCCACATTGTAGTATTCCAGCTCCAGCCTTCCCTTTTTCGCGCCGTTTTTGATGGATACCTTCCGGCCCAGTCGGGCGGACAGCTGTTTTTCCGCCGCCTGGATGTAGATCCGATGGGGATCGGCGCCGTCCTTGGGAGGCAGATCCTCCGGGGGGAGGAGAGTAAAATGCTTGGCCCGTGCCTCCGCCTGCCGGACGCTCCAGCCCTCGTCCACGATCTTCCGGGCAAACGCGGTCTGGGCCTGCTCGCCCTCCACCATGAGCACCGCCCGGCCGTGTCCGGCGGTGAGCTTTCCCTGGATCATCAGCTCCCGGACGGCGGGGGGCAGGGCGGTGAGCCGCAGGGCGTTGGCCACGGCGGGGCGGGATTTGCCCATCCGGCGGGCCAGCTCCTCCTGGGTCAGGCCAAAGTCGGTGAGCAGAGCCAGATAGCCCTCCGCCTCCTCCACCGGGTTCAGGTCCTCCCGCTGGAGGTTTTCGATGAGGCCCAGCTCCAGCACCTTGCGGTCGTCGGCCTCGATGATGACCGCCGGAACCTCTTTCCGGCCCGCCAGCTTGGCCGCCCGCCAGCGGCGCTCGCCGGCGATGATCTGGTAGTACCCGGTGGACAGCCGCCGGACGGTGAGGGGCTGAATGATGCCGTGCTCCTCAATGGACGCGGCCAAGTCGGCCAGCGCCTCGTCGTCAAACCGCTTTCTGGGCTGGTTCAGCCCCGGCTCCACCTGAGAGATGGGCAGCAGGACGGAACCGGCCTCCTGGCTTTGCAGGGCGGCGTCTCCCATGAGGGCGTCCAGGCCTTTGCCCAAACCTTTGGCCTTCGCCATATTCGGTGTCTCCTCTCCGCGCCGCTGTGCCGCCTGGGCGGACCTGCGGCGGCGATTTTATTTTTCTACGGGGATGGGGTTCTTACGCAAAAACTCACGGGCCAGCGCCTCATAGGACTCAGCGCCCCGGGACAGGGGATCGTATACAGACACGGGCACCCCATGGCTGGGGGCCTCGGACAGGCGCACATTCCGGGGAATAACGGCGGAGTACACCTTGCCGGGGAAATGACGCTTGACCTCCTCCGCCACCTGGAGGGACAAGTTGGTTCGTCCGTCGTACATGGTGAGCACCACGCCCTCCATTTCCAGGGCGGGGTTGAGCCGCTGCTTGGCCAGCCGGACGGTGTACAACAGGTCGGACAGCCCCTCCAGGGCGTAGTACTCGCATTGGACGGGGACCAGCAGGGTGTCGGCGGCGCACAGCCCGTCCAGGGTGAGCAGCTCCAGGGAGGGGGGGCAGTCGATGAAAATGAAGTCGTACCGCTCCTTGATCTCCTCAATGGCGTCCTTCAGCCGGAATTCCCGGCGGTCCAGGCTGATGAGCTCCACCGTGGCGCCGGACAGCGCTTTGTTGGAGGGCACCACGTCCGCCCACTTGGTGGACACGATGGCCCGGCTCATGGGCGCGCCGCCCAGCACCACATCGTAAATGCTGGGGGAGCGGGTCTTGTCCAGGCCGAAGCCGGAGGTGGCGTTGCCCTGGGGATCAAAATCGCACACCAGAATTTTTGAGCCCTGGGCGGTGAGGGCGGCGGCCAGATTGACGCAGGACGTGGTTTTTCCCACGCCGCCCTTTTGGTTCACGATGGCGATGGTTTTGCCCATAGTGCCTCCCCCTTTATGTTTCACGTGAAACGCGCCGGACCCCGCTCCGCTTGTCCGCCCCGTAGAAGACGGAACGCCGGACCGCCGGTCCCGGCGGAAACGCTCTCCTCCGGTCAGGCGTCCCGCCCTGCGGAAACGGGAATGCCCCGCGCTGGCCGGTTGAGTTTCATTATAACTTTTTTCACACGCAATTTCAACCGTTTTGCAAAATAAAAAGACCAGACCCTTGAGCCTGATCTTTTGTGAGATATGTTTCACGTGAAACATCCGCCTCGGATGCGGCGCAACGGGGCGTGGTTTCCCCGGTGCGCGCGCTATTTCGGAATATGGATGGTGAGGGTGATTTCGCTGTCGGTCTCCTCCCGGCCGCAGCGGGCGTTTACTCCGGCGGACTGCATCACCGCCAGACTCCGGGTCACGGTGTTGAGAAACAGGCGCACATCCCGGATACGGTAGGTGGGCGACGCGCGGCGGGGAGCCTCCGGGCGGCTGCACAGCCGGTCGATGTACGCCTCTGTCTGGGCCACGTTGAGCTGTTCCTTTAAAATGTGGGCCAAGGCCTTCCGTTGGCGCTCCGGGCCGTCCAGGCGGAGCAGGGACCGGGCGTGGCGCTCTGTGAGGCGGTTGGCCCGCAGACTGTCGATCACATCCTGGGGCAGCTTGAGCAGGCGCAGCTTATTGGCTACGGCGGATTGGCTCTTCCCCACCCGGACGGCGGCCTCCTCCTGGGAGAGGTGGTGGCGGTCAATGAGCTGGCGCAGGGCGGCGGCCTCCTCCCACACGTCCAGGTCCTTTCGCTGGAGGTTTTCCACCAGGGCCAGCAGAGCCGAGACGTCGTCGTCGGCCTCCACCGGGAGGCAGGGCACCCGGGACAGACCCGCCAGCTGTGCCGCCCGGAGGCGGCGCTCTCCGGCGATGAGCTCCCATCCCTCCGGAGTGCGCCGGACGGACAGGGGCTGGAGAATTCCAACCTGGGAGATGGACAGGGCCAGCTCCGCCAAATCGCCCTCGGTAAACACCTGCCGGGGCTGGCGGGGGTTGGGGCGGATATCGCCGGTGGGCAGCTCCAGCACCTGCCGTTTGGCTGTTCTCTGGAAAAGGGACATAAAAACGCCTCCCCGCTTTTGTAAAGGTGGTTCCATGATACCACCGGCGGAGAGGCGAAATCCATCGAAGAGAAGAAGCGCGAGAGTAGACGCATAGGCGCCGGCATTGTTTCACGTGAAACAGTGGATGGCCGCCTGCCCTCGCGCGCGCTTCCCCCTGCTTTATACCCGCATAAAGCCCTTTCCGAATATTTCACTGGAATTGGTCACCAGAATAAAGGCGTGGGGATCGGTGGCCTTCAGGTGCAGGCGGAGGGCCACCGCCTGGGAGCGGGACAGGGCGGTGAGCACCACCCATTTAGGCTCATGGGAGTAGGCCCCCTGGGCCTGCCAATAGGTGGCGGAGCGCTTCAGGGTGTGGGTGATGAAGGAACAGACCTCCTCCGGGCAGGAGGTGACGGCCAGGAAGCTCTTCCGGCGGTTCAGCGACTCGATCACCGTGTCCACCACCACCGATTTCAAGATCAGGCCCAGCACGGAGTACAGCCCCGCCTCCATGCCCACAAAGTAGAGGGTGGAGGCGGCGATGAGCACATCCACGCACAGCAGGGCGTTGCCGATGTCCATGCTGGAGAAGCGCTTGAGGATCATGGCCAAAATGTCGGTGCCGCCGGTGGAGCTCTGCATGTTGAAGAGGATGGCCGACCCCAGGGAGGGGAGGATGACGGCAAAAAACAGCTCCAGGGTTTTCTGCCCGGTCAGCGGGGCGGACATGGGGCACAGCCACTCCAGGGCGGACAGCATGGCGGAAAACAGCAGGGAACAGTACACGGTGCGGACGCCGAAATTTCGGTCCAGAGCCAGAAAGCCCAGAATCAGAAAGGCCAGGTTGATGACGGAGGCAAAGGTGGAGGAGCTCACCGCGGGGATGACGGCGTTGAGGATCACCGCCAGGCCGGTGACGCCGCCGGTGTTGAACTGGTTGGGGAACTTAAAGAAGTAGACCCCCGCCGCCACCAGAAAGGTGCCGAGGCTGAGCAGAAGATAATCCCGTACCGTCTCCTTGACGCGCTGCATGGCAAAAACCTCTTTTCCATTTGTTTCACGTGAAACATCAGGGACAGATAGCGGGGCGGACGGGAGCCGCGCCCGCCCTATTGTAGCAAAAATTGTGGGGAAGGGCAAGGGAAATTTTCAGAAAAGCGGTGGAAATGGAGCGACGCGTCTGGTAAAATGGAGGCACGGACGAGAAAGGGGAGAGAAGCCAATGCGGGAGCTGGAGGAGCGCATCCGCCGGGAGGGCATAGTGGAGGACGGGGACGTGCTGAAGGTGGACGCCTTCTTGAATCATCAGATGGATGTGGCGCTGTTCGAGGCCATGGGCCGGGAGTGGGCGCGGCTGTTCGCCGGAGAGGAGATCAACAAGCTTCTGACCATCGAGGCGTCGGGGATCGGCATCGCCTGTCTGGCCGCCCGGCAGTTCGGCGTGCCGGTGGTGTTCGCCAAGAAGAGCCGCACCAGAAACATTTCCGGGGACGTGTACCAGGCGGAGGCGCCCTCCTTCACCCACGGGACGGTGAATACCGTCATGGTGTCCAAACGGTTTTTGCTGCCCACCGACCGTCTCCTGCTCATCGACGACTTTTTGGCCAACGGCGGGGCGCTGGAGGGGCTCATCGCCCTGGCGGACCAGGCCGGGGCAACGGTAGTGGGGGCGGGCGTGGCCATTGAAAAGGCCTTTCAGCCCGGCGGAGACCGGCTCCGGGCCAGGGGCGTCCGGGTGGAGGCCCTGGCCCGGATCAAGGCCATGTCGCCGGGGCATATTGAGTTTTGCTGATGGGACAGGCGCAAAGGGGAACCGGACCCAACGGGTCCGGCGGCTGTGGGAATCCCCGCCGCGCCAGCGGCGGGAGGCAAAAGGAAACCGGGGCCTTTCGGCCCCGGTTTCCTTTGAAATGAGGATGGAGGATAGAATGAAAAAGAAAGGATATCTCTTGCAAGGATTAAGATACAGGAGAGACGTTACGAAAGTTTGCGCTAAAGTGTTACAGTTGTGTTAAGTTTCCCGCAGCTTTTGAAAAAACGCCTCCAGCAGCTCCCGGCACTCCTCCTCCAGCAGGCCGCCGTACACCCGGGGGCGGTGGTTAAACCGCTCCTCAAACAGGTTGAGCACCGACCCGCAGCAGCCGGACTTCTCCTCCTTTGCCCCGTAGCGCACCGCGGCGATCCGGGCGTTGACGATGGCCCCGGCGCACATGGGGCAGGGCTCCAGGGTGACGTACAGGGTGCAGCCTGTGAGCCGCCAGGACCCCAGGGCGGCGCAGGCCTGGTTGATGGCCTCGATCTCCGCGTGGGCGGTGGCGAGGCCCAGCTCCTCCCGGCGGTTGCGGCCCCGGCCGATGATGCTCCCGTCCGGGGCGGCGACCACGCATCCAACAGGTACGTCCCCGTTCGGGATACACGTGCAGGCCAGGGCGATGGCCTCGCGCATATAGTCCTCGTGGGTCATAAGCAGTCCCTCCTTTCTGGCAGGGAGAGCCCTGCCGGGGGCGGTACTTTCTCTCATGTGAGAGAAAGTACCCAAAGAGAACACTTAAGGGGATGGCCTCCAGATGGAACAGGCCCAAAGGGCGGGCCAGTTCCATAGTCGGCCCTCCTTAAGAATCCCCGGTTAAAGTCAAGGGCACGCCGCTTTTGAGTGGGCGGTGGATAGCCGGTTATTGCGGGTTGCGAATGGGTGTCACTTCGATTTCCGGCTCACACCGGGCCTGACCTTCTGCGGCACTGAAAAGCAGGCGGCTCCCCTGAAAGCGCCTGTGCGCTGCCGCCGGTGTCCAAACACTGGAGACGACTGCGGCCCACGGTGCTGCGCCTCCGGGGTGCACCGCCGGGGCGTCTCCCGCAAAACGCAAATGGACTCCCCGGCGGGGGAGTCCATTATATCATCTATGGGCTGGAAAAGGTAGTGATTTTTTCAGGCGGGACGATTTCATAGGGAATGCCCAGCTCCTCCAGTCCGGCCAGCAGCCAGGGGCGGAACCGGCCGGCCTCCCAGGCGACGGTCCCGACTCCAGTTCCGCCGGAGGTGTAGGACTCCTGGTTCTCGCTCCCGCCGTGGATGGTGTAGGTGTAATCATAGCTGCACAGCCGTCCGCTTCCGTCCGACAGGCGGATGGACTCGCTGGGGGTGAAGGGGTCGGGGACGGAGGTCCACTCCATCCAGCCGTAATTGTCCGGCGTGCCGCCCAGAATCAGATAGCAGACCAGGTCCTGCTCCGGGTCGCCGGCGTCATAGAGATAGGGCGTGTCCTCGCTGATCTGGCCGGTGAGGTCGGTGTGCTGTCCGTCCAGCACGAAGTACAGCCGCCCGTCCTCCAGCGCGATGGGGGGGTTCCCCTGGCGGTAGGTAACCGTCCGGCTCTCGGCGTCCTCCATAAATTCCAGCGTGCCGCCCGCGGCCAGCCGGTAAATCACGGAGGGCAGCCCCGCCCCCGCCAGCGCCACCATCACCGCCGCCAGCGCCGCCGCCAGCAGCAGCTTTTTTCTCCCGGGCGCCCGTTTTTTCGCCGCCGGGGCCTTGGCGTTGGCCAAAACCCAGCCCCTCACCGCCTGGGGATTGGCGGCGCTCCCCCCCTCGGGGAAAAACTCCGTGTCCGTGTACTCATCCATGAGCCTGGAAATCTCCAGCCGCTTCATGTCCGTAGCCCTCCTTTTCCAAGATTGTTTTCAGCTCCTCCCGCCCCCGGCGCAGCCAGGTCTTGGCGGTGGACAGGTTCAGCCCCATGGCCAGCGCCGCCTCCTGGACGGTCTGGCCGTAGTAGTAGTGCCGGACGAACAGCTCCCGCTGGGGGCGGTCCAGCCGGGAGAGGGCCCTGTTGACGATGCGGGCCGTCTCTTTTTTGTCCAGCTCCCGGTCGGGGCCGTCCGCCTCCAAAAGCAGCGCGTCCTCCTCCAGGGGCAGATGCTCCCGGGCCGCCCGGAGCAGGTTGAACGCCTTGTTCCGGGCCACCGCCCCCAGCCAGCCCTTGACCCCGCCGGGGCGCAGCTTGTCCCGGTTGTCCCAGGCGGCCAGGAATACGTCGGCGGTCAACTCCTCCGCGTCCGCCCCCCGTCCCCGCAGAATCCGGGAGATTACCGAGGACACATAGGGCGTGTAGCGGTCCATCAGCGCCTCCAGGGCGGACAGCTCTCCCCGGCGCAGGGCCTTCACCAATTGTTCCTCTTTCACCATACCACCCTCTTTCATGGCAAACTTGAAAAACGCTTTTCATCTATCATAACACGAAAAGGGCCCGGTTGGTTTCAACAAAAGCGCCGAAGCCGAACCGGCGGATTGCCCCCTAAATGTTCTCTTTGGGTGCGTTCTCTCACATGAGAGAACGCACCGCCCCCGGCAGGGCCCTGCCCTCTCTATTTTTGTTCTGAAAAAGAGAGGACAAAACCGAAGGGTTTGGAGTATACTATACCCAAGTTAGCTAACGAAAAAGGAGCGAGGCATATGGAATGGATCAATCGGTTCAACCGGGCCGTGGAATACCTGGAGGAGCATCTGGAGGCCCCGGACCTGGGGGCGGCGGCGAAAACCGCCTGCTGTTCCCCCTACCACTTCCAGCGGATGTTCACCCTGCTGGCCGGGGTGCCGCTGTCGGAGTACGTCCGCCGCCGGAAGATGTCCCGGGCGGCGGCGGACCTGCAGAGCGGGGAGAAAATTGTGGACGTGGCCCTGAAATACGGCTACAGCTCTCCCACCGCCTTCAACCGGGCGTTTCAGGCGGTGCACGGCCTGCCCCCCTCGGGGGCAAAGGCGCCGGGGGCGGTGCTCAAGAGCCATCCGCCGCTGCGCTTCGCTATCATTGTACAAGGAGTGGAAGAAATGGAATACCGGATCGAAAAAAGGGACGCGTTCCGCATTGTGGGGGTGTCCGCCCCCCTGAAAAGGGACCTGGAGGAGAACTTCCAATGCGTGCCCCAGCTGTGGGGCCGGGCGGCGGCGGACGGCACCATCCCCCGGCTGGCCGCCTTGATGGACGGCGAGCCCAGGGGCCTGCTGGGGGTGTGCGGCGGGGAGGACGGCTCCCGGTATTATATCGCTGCGGCCTCCTCCGCCCCGGCGGGGGAGGGATTGGAGGAGTATACGGTTCCCGCCTTCACCTGGGCGGTGTTTCCCGGAGAGGGAGACGGCGGCGCGGCCGCCGTCCAGGCGCTGGAACGGCGGGTGGTGACGGAGTGGCTGCCCACCTCCGGCTATGAGTACGCCGAGGGGCCGGATGTGGAGGTCTACCTCAACCCGGAGTGCACCCGGTTCGAGGTGTGGATTCCCGTGGTCAAGGCGAATGGCTGAAAGAAGGCCCCGCACGGTTTGCGCCGTGCGGGGCCTTTTGTTGTGCCAGGTATGTAGAGGCTCAGCGCTTGCTGCTCCTGCGCCAGATGCCCATTTTTTCCGCGCTGGCGATGAGCTCCTCCCGGAAGTCCGGGTGGGCGATGCCGATGATGCCCTCCGCCCGCTCCCAGGTGGACAGGCCCTTCAGGTTCACCATGCCGTACTCGGTGACCAGGTACTGCACGCAGGACCGGGGGTCGGTGGCGATGGAGCCCTGGGCCAGGGTGGGCACGATGCGGCTCTTCACCGTGCCGTCCTTGCCGGCGACGGTGGAGGACAGGCAGATGAAGCTCTTGCCGCCGCGGGACAGGTACGCGCCCATGACGAAATCCAGCTGCCCGCCGGTGCCGGAGATGTGCTTCAGGCCCGCCGACTCCGCGTTGACCTGCCCGAACAGGTCCAGGTCGATGGCGTTGTTGATGCTGATGAAGTTGTCCAGCTGGGCCAGCACCCGCACGTCGTTGGTGTAGTCCACGGGAGCCGCCATCACGTCCGGGTTGCGGTCCACGTAGTCGTACAGCTTCTGGGTGCCCGCCGCGAAGGCGTACACCTGGCGGCCCTTGTCCAGGTTCTTCCGCCGCCCGGTGATCTTGCCCGCCAGGGCGATGTCCACAAAGCCGTCCACATACATCTCGGTGTGAACGCCCAGGTCCGTCAGGTCGGATTGGGCGATCATGGAGCCCACCGCGTTGGGCATGCCGCCGATTCCCAGCTGGAGGCAGGCCCCGTTGGGAATTTGGGGCACGATCAGGTTGGCCACCGCCTTGTCCACGTCCGAGGGCTCGCCGCCCCCGCCCAGCTGGGCCACGGGGGGATTGTCCCCCTCCACCACGAAATCCACGTCCCTGATGTTGATCTCGCTGCCGGTGAGGCCGTACACCCAGGGCATGTTCTGGTTGACCTCCACGATGATGGTTTTGGCCTTGTCCATCATGTCCTTCAGGTGGGAGCACGCCAGGGCGAAGCTGAAGTTGCCGTGGGCGTCCATGGGGGTGGTCTGCACCATCACCACGTCCACGTCGATGTTCTCCCGGTAGAAGCGGGGGAGCTCGGAGTAGCGGATGGGGGAGAAATAGCCCATGCCCTTGGAGATGATCCTGCGGTCCACCCCGGAGCAGTGCCAGGAGTTCCAGGTGAAGTGGTCCCCGGCGTCGTCCGCCTTGGCGATCTCGGGCATCCACATGGTGACGCCGCCCCGAACCTTCACGTCAAACAGCTCGTCCTTGCGGGCGGCCAGGGCGCGGTCCAGCGCCACGGGGTGGTTGGTGCACCAGGTGTAGTCCACCCAGTCGCCGGATTTGACTGCCTTCACCGCCTCTTCGGCGGTGGTGAGCTTCTCTTTGTAAAGCGCCTGGTAATCCATATCAGACCCCGAAAATCAGCACTTCTCGAAGATGGTGGCGACGCCCATGCCGCCGCCGATGCACAGGGTGGCCAGGCCCTTCTTGGCCTCGGGCCGCTTCTCCATCTCGTGGAGCAGGGTGACGATGATCCGGGCGCCGGAGGCGCCCACGGGGTGGCCGATGGAGATGGCGCCGCCGTTGACGTTGACCTTGCTCATGTCGAAGTCCAGCTCCCGGGCCACGGCGATGGACTGGGCGGCAAAGGCCTCGTTGGCCTCCACCAGGTCCATATCCTGGATGGTCAGGCCGGCCTTGGCCATGGCGTCCCGGGAGGCGGGCACCGGGCCCACGCCCATGATCTTGGGGTCCACGCCGCCGTGGCCCCAGCTCACCAGCTTGGCCATGGGCTTCAGGCCGTACTTCTCCACCGCCTCGCCGGAGGCCAGCACGATGGCGGCCGCGCCGTCGTTGATGCCGGAGGCGTTGGCGGCGGTGACCCGCTGGACGTGCTTCTTGGTGTCGGCCTCATGGACCTTGGTCACCTCGAAGGTGTGAACGACCTCGTCCTCAACCCCCTCGGGGCCCACGGGGAACGCGCCGCGCAGCTTGGCGATGCCCTCGGCGGTGACGCCGGCCTTGGGGAACTCGTCCACCTTGAACTCCACCAGTTCCTTCTTCTTCTTGACCATCACGGGGACGATCTCATCGTCGAAACGGCCGGCCTTCTGGGCGGCCTCGGTCTTCTGCTGGGAGGAGGCGGCGAAGGCGTCCAGCTCCTCGCGGGTGATGCCCCAGATGTCGCAGATGTTCTCGGCGGTGGTGCCCATGTGGTAGTTGTTGTAGGCGTCCCACAGGCCGTCCTTGATCATGGTGTCCACCAGCTTTTTGTCGCCCATGCGGGCGCCCCAGCGGGCGTCCATGGAGGCGAAGGGGGCCGCGCTCATGTTCTCGGTGCCGCCGCACACCACGATCTCCGCGTCGCCGGAGCGGATGGCCCGGGCGGCCTCGATGACGGACTTCATGCCGGAGCCGCACACCATGCCCACGGTGTAGGCGGGGACGTTGAAGGGCACGCCGGCCTTGATGGCCACCTGGCGGGCGGGGTTCTGGCCCTGGGCGGCGGTCAGGATGCAGCCGAACATGACCTCGTCCACCTGCTCGGGCTTCACGTTGGCCCGGTTCAGGGCCTCCTTCACCACGACGGCGCCCAGGTCGGTGGCGGGGGTGTCCTTCAGGCTTCCGCCAAAGGAGCCCACGGCGGTGCGGCAGCAGCTGACCACGTATAACTCTTTCATGGGAATCAACCTCCAAATTAAAATATTTTATTGGCTCGTTCACTTTGCCAAAATCCTAACGATTGTTAAGATTCTGACTAACATTATCATTATAAACTGGTGGGGCCAAAATTGCAACAGGCAAATTCAAAGAAGCGCGAAAAAGCGGACAGTGAGGGAGCTTGGAACGGAACGAGGGGAAAAGCCCAGCCGCCGCGCAGCGGCAGGCGGGTTTTGCCCGAGACGGAGCGAAAGCGACCGAATGGCGATGTTTGCCGGTGGCAAACGCCCATCGCCGACCGAGCCGAAGGCGAGAACCTGGCCGCTTTGCAGCGTGACAACGGGCACGCCCCGGCCGGAACCGTCGTTTATGATTGTTTTCCGCCTCTCCGGATTGCTTTCTCAAGCTCGCAGATGATGAGGGGCGTCAGGGACAGCCCCAGCACCACCAGCCACTCCACGCCGCTCAGGGCGCACACCTGGAACACCGCCTGAAGGGGAGGGGCCAGCAGCACCGCCAATTGCAGCGCCATGCCCACCAGAAACGCCTTGTTCATGGCCGGATTGGTGAGCAGCCCGACGCGGGCGATGGACTGGGTCTCGCTGCGCACGTCGTAGGCGTGGAAGAGCTGGCAGAAGGTCAGCGTGGCGAAGGCCATGGTGTTGGCGGTGGCGTCCGCCAGGGCGGGGTCGCTGAGCACATACTCCCCCAGCCAGTAGGCCGCCAGGGTCAGCAGGCCCACCATCAGCCCCTGCCACGCCAGCCGGAGGGAGAACGCCCTGGTGAACAGCGGCTCCGACGCGGAGCGGGGCTTTTCCTCCATCACCGACGGCTCCACCGGCTCCATCCCCAGGGCCAGGGCGGGGAGGGAGTCCGTCACCAGGTTCAGCCACAGCAGCTGCACCGCCACCAGGGGCGGCTGGTGGAAGTTGAACAGGGTGGCCAGGAACAGCGTCACAATCTCCCCGATGTTGCAGGACAGCAGGTAGTGGATGGCCTTCTTGATGTTGGAATAGATGCCCCGCCCCTGCTCCACCGCCTTGACGATGGTGGCGAAGTTGTCGTCCGTCAGGATCATGTCCGCCGCGCCCTTTGCCACGTCGGTGCCCGTGACCCCCATGGCGCAGCCGATGTCCGCCACCTTCAGCGCCGGGGCGTCGTTCACCCCGTCCCCCGTCATGGCCACCACCATGCCCTTTTTCTGCCACGCCTTCACAATGCGCATTTTGTGCTCCGGCGTCACCCGGGCGTATACCGCGAATTTGTCCACGTCCTGCTCCAGCAGCTCCTGGGGCATGAAATCCAGGTCCTCCCCGGTGATGGCCAGGTCGCCGGGGCGGAAGATGTCCAGCTCTTTGGCGATGGCCACGGCGGTGAGCTTGTGGTCCCCGGTGATCATCACCGGCCGTATGCCCGCCGCGTAGCACCGGGCCACCGCGTCCTTTACCTCCAGCCGGGGCGGGTCGATCATGCCCACCAGCCCCACAAAGGTGAGGCCCGCCTCCAGTTCCTGGCTGGAAAGCTCTCCGGCGGGTAATATTTTGATGTCTTTATACCCGCAGGCGAGGACCCGCAGGGCCTGGTCCGCCATGGAGGCGTTGGCGCCCTCCACATCCCGGGCCAGGGCGGCGGTGAGGGGGACCGCGTCCCCCGCCAGCATGTGGGTGCACCGGGACAGCAGCACGTCGGGGGCCCCCTTCACCATCACCCGGTAGCCGCCGCCGGGCAGGGGGTGGACGGTGCTCATCAGCTTGCGGTCCGAGTCGAAGGGCAGCTCCGCCGCCCGGGGCAGCTCCCGCTCCAGGGCGTTTTTGTCCAGGCCGTCCGCCAGCGCCGCGTCCACAAAGGCGGTCTCCGTGGGGTCGCCGGCGGTTTTTGGCCTGCCGTCCTCCCCCAGGGTGAGCAGCGTGTCGTTGCACAGCGCCCCGATGACCAGCGCCTCCCGGCGGTGCCGGTCCCCGGAGGTCCACACCTGCTGCACCGTCATGCGGTTCATGGTCAGGGTGCCCGTCTTGTCCGAGCAGATCACCCCGGCGCAGCCCAGGGTCTCCACCGCCGGGAGTTTTTTCACGATGGCGTTGTGGCGCACCATCCGCTGCACCCCCAGGGCCAGCACGATGGTGACGATGGCGGGCAGGCCCTCCGGGATGGCGGCCACCGCCAGGGACACCGCCGCCATGAGCATCTCCAGAATGGGCCGGTGGTACAGCATCCCCACCCCGAACATCACCGCGCACACCGCCAGGCACACGAAGGACAGGGTTTTGGAGATCTCCGCCAGCTTCCGCTGGAGGGGGGTGGACGTGTCCTCCTCCCCCATGAGCATTCCGGCGATGCGGCCCACCTCGGTGTTCATGCCGGTGTCCGTCACCACGCACACCGCCCGGCCGTTGGTGATCACCGTGGACGAGATCACCATGTTGCTCCGATCCCCCAGGGCCGTCCCCTCGGGCAGCACCCCGTCCGCCCCCTTCTCCACCGGCACGGATTCCCCCGTCATGGCGGACTCGTCCGCCTTCAGGTTGGCGCACTCCAGAATCCGGGCGTCGGCGGGCACCAGGTCCCCGGCCTCCAGCACGATGATATCCCCGGGCGCCAGGGCGTCGGTCTCCAGCCGGAGCTGCTCCCCGCCCCGGATCACCTTGGCCAGGGGCGCGGACATCTTTTGCAGGGCCTCCAGCGCCTTTTCCGCGCTGTCCTCCTGGGAGATGGAAATGCAGGCGTTCACCGCCACGATCACCAGGATGATGACCGCCTCCACCCAGTCCTCTCCCCCCGACGACAGCAGGGACAGCGCCGCCGCGGCCAGCAGCACCAGAATCATGGGGTCCCGCATCTGGTCCAGAAACCTGGCCCAGAGGGGCTTTTTCGGGGCCCCGGCCAGCTTGTTGGGACCGTATTGCTTCAGCCGCTCCTCCGCCTGCCGGGGGGAGAGGCCGGAGCGGCCGGTGTCCAGCTCGCTGAGGACCTGGCCGGGGGTCTTGGCATACCATTGGCTCATGGTCAGACAACTCCTTTTCTGTACTCCATTAAGCTATACCATTTTGTGGGTCGAATGATAGGGAAGGGACAAGCGGGGAAAGAAAAAAGACCTATCCACAGCTTTACGCTGTGGATAGGTCTTACCGTTTCATCCTCGGGGTCCCCACAAAGCCGTCCTTTGGCTTTTTGGGGGGAGGAGGCACAACGAAGCGCGAGCAAGCGCAGTTTGTGCCGGCGAAGACCAGGCGCATTGCCTTGCTGTTGGCCAACGCAACGGGACATGCCCGCCGGTTACTCCCCTATCACATTGGGAAGATGATACCAGAATTGGGGGGAGCTGTCAAGAGGAAAATCAGCGCCGGACCGAACGGCCGCCCCGGGGGTTTATCCCACCCCGCCGCTCTCCACCGGGGCGCTCTCGGCGGCGGCGTTCTGCTCCGCCAGGGCCACCTGATAGGCGTTGAGCCGGTTGTAGAAGCTGTCCACATCCAGGCCGTCCAGCGCGGCGGCCCGGGTGACCACCGCCGCCTCCTGCCACTGGGCCACGGTTTTCTCCATGGCGTCAACGCGGAAGTTCTCCCGGTATTCCGCCACGTCCTCCTCGGCGAGGGGCAGGCGCAGGATGATGTGATAGCCGAACTCGCTCTCCACGATGCCGGACAGGCCGCCCTCCTCCAGGGCCAGGGACGCCTCCTCAAAGGGGGCCACCATGTCGCCGGACTTGGCCAGGTAGCCGTCGGGGTTGTTCTGGGGATTGTCCTCGCTGTGGGCCATCATCAGCTCGTCAAACTTGGCGGGCAGGTCCTCCGCCCCCTGGAGCTGGGAGAGCAGGTCCTCCGCCTGGGTCTTTTTCTGGGCGATCACGTCCTCCGCCAGGGGCTGCTTGCTGTCGTCCACCGTCTTGAGCAGGATGTGCTTCACCCGGTACACCTTCTGCTCCGCCAGGAGGGCGTTCAGCTCCTCCTCGCTGGGCTCGTGGGTGACGGCCTCCAGCACGTTGTAATAGTAGGTGTTCAGGGAGAAAATGTACCGGGCGCTGCTGTCGGACAGCTCCCAGAAGGCGGCGGTGGACTCCAGGTCCGCCTCCTGCGCGAGCTGGTCGATCTCGGCGTTCTGGGCGTCGGTGGGCAGGCAGCCCAGCTCCGCCGCCTTCTGCCGGAGCAGCTGGTGGTAGGAGGCCAGGGACACCGTCTCATCCAACAGGGTGTCCGCCACATCCGCCAGGGTCATGCCGAAATAGGGCAGATAGGACTGCATATTGGCGCAGTTCATGGCCAGCATGTACAGGAACAGGTCGGCGGGCATCTCGTCCCCGTTGACGGTGAGCAGCACGTCGTCCGGCTTCACCCCGGCGGAGAACTCCAGCGCCCCCTGGGTCAGGTCGGCCACAATTTCCGGGGTGGCGCTGGCGTCCGGCTCGCCGGAGGCGGCGGGGGCCGGGGACCCGGAGGGGGCGGCGGAGGGATCGCCGGAGGGGTTGGCGTCGCCGCTGCCGCAGGCAAACAGGGTGAGGGCCATGGCCCCGGACAGGGTCAGGGCCAGAAGTCGTTTCCAAATTTTCATGTTATTCTCCAATCATGCGGTGAATTTTTGACCAACAAGGCCCATTATACATCATCGGGCCGGAAAATGCAAATACAGGTTGCGGAGAAGCCGGGAGCAGGGGACTAAGGCCGGAGCAGAGCCAAAAGCCCAAGGAGGCGCGGAGCGCCGGAAGGGTTTTGGCGCAGTCGGAGGGCTTAGGGCCCGTCGCGGAGGCTTCGCAGCACGACACAGGTTGCGGAGAAGCCGGGAGCAGGGGACTAAGGCCGGAGCGGAGCCAAAAGCCCAAGGAGGCGCGGAGCGCCGGAAGGGTTTTGGCGCAGTCGGAGGGCTTAGGGCCCGTCGCGGAGGCTTCGCAGCACGACTACAGGTTGCGGAGGCTTCGCAGCACGACTACAGGTTGCGGAGGCTTCGCAGCACGACTCCGGGGCCCCTAGGGTTCCTTTTTCGCCGGGGCCAGCAGGGCCCTGTACCGCTCCACCGCCTGGGCGGCCACGCGCAGGGGGTCGTCGGTGCGGCGCAGCTTCAGGGTGAGGGCGGGAGGCTCCCCGGGGGAGAACAGCATCCGGCCGGGGTACTGCCCCGCCAGGGCGGCGATGTGCTCCAGGCTGAACCCGTCCAGGGTGAAGACCAGGGAGGCCCCCTTCTGGGAGATGTCCGTGATCCGGCACTCCGCCGCCTGCCCCCGGAGCAGGGCCACCGAGATCAGGGCGTTCACCTGCCGGGGCGGGTCCCCGAAGCGGTCGATGAGCTCGTCGGTGATGTCGTCGCCGTCCTCCTGGGTGCGCACCCGGGCGATGCGCCGGTACAGGTCCATCCGCTGCCCCGCGTCGGGCACGTACCGGTCCGGGATGGAGGCGGACACCGTCAGGTCCACCGTGCACTCCGGCGGGCGCTGGGGCTTCTCCCCCTTCTCCTCCAGCACCGCCTCCTCCAGCAGCTTCAGGTAGAGGTCGTAGCCCACGCTCATGAGGAACCCGGACTGCTCCGGGCCCAGCAGGTTGCCCGCCCCACGGATCTCCAGGTCCCGCATGGCGATTTTGAACCCGGAGCCGAACTCGGCGTACTCCCGGATGGCGGACAGGCGCTTGGCGGCAATCTCGGTGAGCACCTTGCCCTGCCGGTAGGTCATATAGGCGTAGGCCCGCCGGGGGGACCGGCCCACCCGGCCCCGGATCTGGTGGAGCTGGCTCAAACCCATTTTGTCCGCGTCCTCGATGATGAGGGTGTTCACGTTGGCGATGTCGATGCCCGTCTCGATGATGGTGGTGCACACCAGCACGTCCACCTCCCCGTCGGATACCCGGGTCATCACGTCGGACAGCTCCTCCTGGCTCATCTTGCCGTGGCCCACCGCCACCGCCGCGTCCTCCCCCAGCAGTTCCTTGATCCGGGCGGCGGTGCGCTGGATGGTGTCCACCCGGTTGTGGAGGTAGTACACCTGCCCTCCCCGCTCCAGCTCCCGGCGCATGGCGTCCGCCAGCACCCCCCAGTCGTGCTCCAGCACGTAGGTCTGCACCGGCTGGCGGTTGGAGGGGGGTTCCTCGATGGCGGACATGTCCCGGATGCCGGACAGCGCCATATTCAGGGTGCGGGGGATGGGAGTGGCCGACAGGGTGAGCACGTCTACCTGCTTGGACAGCTCCTTCAAGCGCTCCTTGTGGGTGACGCCGAAGCGCTGCTCCTCGTCCACCACCAGCAGCCCCAGATCCTTGAACTGCACGTCCTTTTGCAGCAGCCGGTGGGTGCCGATGAGCAGGTCCACCGACCCGTTCTCCACCCCGGCCAGGGCCTTTTTCATCTGGGCGGGGGTGCGGAACCGGCTGACCACCTCGATCTCCACCGGGTACTTGGCGAACCGGGAGCGGGCCGTGAGGTAGTGCTGCCTCGCCAGCACGGTGGTGGGCACCAAAATGGCGGCCTGCTTGCCGTCCAGCACGCACTTCATCACCGCCCGGAGGGCCACTTCGGTTTTTCCGTAGCCCACGTCGCCGCACAGCAGCCGGTCCATGGGCCGGGGGGCCTCCATGTCCCCCTTGATCTCCCGGATGGAGCGCAGCTGGTCCTCCGTCTCGTCGTAGGGGAAGTCCTCCTCGAACTCCTTCTGCCAGGGGGAGTCGGGGGCGAAGGCGTATCCGGGCTGGCGCTGGCGCTGGGCGTAGAGCTGGATCAGCCCCTTGGCCAGATCCTTGACAGCCTTGCGGGTGCGGGTCTTGGCCTTTTCCCACTCCCCGCCCCCCAGCTTGGACAGCTTTTTCGTCTCCGGGTCGTCCCCGGCGCCGATGTATTTGGCGATGGCGTCCAACTGGGTGGCGGGGAGGTAGAGCACGTCCGCCCCGGCGTAGGCCAGCTTGACGTAGTCCTTGTCCACCCCGTCCACCGTCATCTTCACCATGCCCACGAACCGGCCGATGCCGTGGTGCTCGTGGACGATGAGATCTCCGGGGGACAGGTCGGTGAAGGAGTCCACCTTCCGGCGGTCCGCGGCGTGCTTGAGGCGCTTGCCCCGCCGCTTGGGCTCGCCGCCCCCCTCGGTGAGCACGGCGTAGGGGCAGCCCCCGTAGTCAAAGCCCGCCGACAGCCCCCCCACCGCGATGGTGATCCCCCCGGGCTGGGGGAGCTCGTGGAGCTGGAAGTCCACCGCGGAACGGATCTTCCGCTCCCGCAGCAGGGATTGCAGGTTCAGCGCCCGCTGCTCGCTGCCCACCAGCACCACCGCGGCGGTATTGGCGTTTTGCAGCTGGGTCAGATCCGCCGCCGCCGCGTCCAGACTGGCCCCGAAGGAGGACAGCTGGCGGCCCTGGGCGGTGAGAATGTCCCGGGGCGGCAGGGGGGGATTGGAGGTGGTGAAGGAGTCCAGGAAGCACAGGGCGCGGCGGGACAGCTCCGCCATCAGCTCCTCCAGGGTGGCGGCGAACCGGGCGTGCTTTCCGTCCAGCTTTCCCGCCTCCAGTAGGGTTTTCACGTCCTCATTCAGCTGCCACAGCCAGTTTTTGCCCCGTTCCGCCACCCGGCTGGACTCGGACAGGCACACCACGGCGTCCGGAGGCAGGTGGTGGGCGGCGGTGGCCAGGGCTTTGTACCGGGCGGGGAGCTGCCGGTCCCCCGGGCGCGTCCAATTCCCGTTTTCGTCCCGCAGGGGCAGAAGCTCGCTCACCGGCAGGAACTCCGCCCGGTCCAGCCGCCCCACCCGCCGCTGGGAGGACACGTCGAAGGGGCCCATGGAGTCCACGTCCCGGTCCCAGAACTCCACCCGAACGGGGTCGTCCGCGCCGGGGGAGAACACGTCCAGGATGCCGCCCCGCAGGGCGAACTGCCCCACCCCCTCCACCTGATGGCACCGGGTGTAGCCCAGGGCCGCCAGACGGTCCGCCAGCCCGTCCAGGTCGTAGCTCCCCTTGGCGTCCACCTCCACCACGTGGGCGGCCAGCTCCTCGGGAGGGAGGGTGCGCTGCAACAGCCCCTCCGCCGTGGCGGCGATGAGCCTGGCCCCTCCCTGGGCCATGGCGCGGAAAGCGGCCAGCCGCCGGTGCTCCCACTGCCGGGAGGCCACCGCCCCGTCGTGGAACAAAAACTCCCGGGCGCCGATCATGACGGAGGGCGTCCCGGTGAGGGCGGTCACATCCGCCGCCAGCCGGGCGCACTCGTCCTCGCCGGCGCACACCAGCACCACCGGGCGGTCCAGCCGGTCCAGCAGCCCCGCCGCGAAGTGGGCCCGGTGTACCGGGGACAGCCCCGCCACCTCCACTGGGGAGCGGCCCGCCTCCAGGTCCGCCGTCAGGCGGGCGAACTCGGGCACCGTATCCAGGATGTTCAATAACAGTTTCATGGGTCACCTCAATTATGGGGATCGGGCGCTTCCTGGTTTGCAAAGCGGGCCGCGTTCCAAGCGTCCGCGCTGTCCGCTCCGCCCCGCTTCTAATTAAACTTGTTCATGGCCGTCTGAGGGCCGTCCCGCAGGAGGCACTCCACCGCGTCGGCGGCCCGCTTCACCGCCTCGTCCATCACCTTTTTGTCCGCGCCCTGGAGCCTGCCCAGCACCCAGTCCGCCATGTCGTAGTCCGGGTGGGGCTTGCCCCCCACCCCCACCTTCAGCCGGGGGAACTGGTCGGTGCCCAGGTGCTGGATGACGCTCTTCAGCCCGTTGTGGCCCCCGGCGGAGCCGCCCGTCCGAATACGCAGCTTGCCCAGGGGCAGATCCACGTCGTCGGAGATCACCAGCACGCGCTCCGGGGGGAGCTTGTAGAACCGGGCAGCCTCCCCCGCCGCCTCGCCGGACAGGTTCATGTAGGTGACAGGCTTCATCACCAGCGCCCCCTGCCCGCCGATGGCGGCGGCGTTGGTCAGCGCCTTGAACTTCAGCCGCTGAATGGGGAAGCCTCCCCGCTCCCCCAGCTCGTCCGCCACCAGAAAGCCCGCGTTGTGGCGGGTATATTCGTACTTGTCCCCCGGATTGCCCAGGCCCACGATGAGCCAGGACACGGGGAGCTTTTTTTGAAACAGCATACAAACACCTCCGGGCAGGGAAGAACCGCTCCAGGGCAAGGCCCTGGAGCGGAGTTTCTCTCTCTGTTAAATCTGTAGTCTGGCGCGGCGGCCGGGCTTTTGCCCTCGCCGCGCTCCATCCGCCCCGCTCACGACGGCTCCACGCCTTATGGGGCTCCGCAAAGCCGCCCTTTGGCTTTGTGGGGAGAGGAGGGGCAGCGCTGTGAGTGGGCTTTCGCGCGGGCGCGGAAGCGAGGAATACGCAGCTTGCCCCGGCGTCAGCACCAGAGCTTGGACACGGAGCGCTCCTCGTAAATGCGCTCAATGGCCTCGGCAAAGAGGTGGGCCACCGACAGGTATTTGATCTTGGGGCACAGCTCCCCGATGTTTTCCCGGGGCTGAATGGTGTCCAGGAACACCACCTCGTCCAGCACGGACTCGTTGATGCGGTCGATGGCCGGACCGGAGAGCACCCCGTGGCTGGCGCAGGCGGTGACCGACTTGGCGCGGCCCAGCTCCACCAGGGCCTTGGCCGCGTGGCACAGGGACCCGCCGGTGTCCACCATGTCGTCCAGCAGAATCACGTTCTTGCCGGTGACGTCGCCGATGATGTTCATCACCTCGGAGGAGTTGGCCTTCTGGCGGCGCTTGTCCACGATGGCCATGGGCATATCCAGCTTCTGGGCGAAGGAACGGGCCCGGGCCACGCTGCCCACGTCGGGGGAGACCACCATGGTCTCCCCGTGCACCGGGGCGAAGCGGCGGAAGAAATGGTCCACAAACACCGGCGAACCCATCAGATTGTCCACCGGAATGTCGAAAAAGCCCTGGATCTGGTTGGCGTGGAGGTCCATGGTCAGCACCCGGTCCGCCCCCGCCCGGGTGATCAGATTGGCCACCAGCTTGGCGGAAATGGGGTCCCGGGGCTTGGTCTTGCGGTCCTGCCGGGCGTAGCCGAAATAGGGAATCACGGCGGTGATGCGCCCCGCGCTGGCCCGCTTCAGCGCGTCGATCATGATGAGCAGCTCCATCAGGTTGTCGTTTACCGGGGAGCTGGTGGACTGGACCACGAACACGTCGGAGCCCCGGACGGTCTCAAAGATGGACACGAAGTTTTCGCCGTCGGAGAAAGCGCCGGTCTCGGCGTTCCCCAGGGGGATGCTCAGCTCCTTGCAGATGTCCCGGGCCAGGGCCTTGTTGGAGCTGCCTGAGAAAATCTTCAGATCCTTGCCGTGTGAGATCATGCTTCCCATCTTCCTCTCTTAATTCAATCGTAATGGTTGTGCTCAGCTCATATTTCAACTTCCCCAACAGGGCGGGAAGCAGACTGCGACAGAAATATTATACCAGAAATCAGGATTTTTTGAAGAGATTTTTCACACTTTGGAAAAATTGTCACATTTCACGAAACACAGGGAGGAAAATGGCGGAAAAGCGGTGATTGTGTCGAAGACGCCCGCCGCGGCTCAGCTCAGGCCGCGGGCAGGGGGAGCCAGCGCTGGACCCGCCGGGTCTGGTACAGGTGGGCCACCTCCAGGGTGGCGCACACCTTGTCCGCGATGTTCACCACCAGCGCCTCCCGGCACCGGGGCAGGTGGACCGCCAGGGGGAACATGTGGGACACAATGGCGTTTTTCTCCTTTTCGGACAGGTCGGGGCACAGGGCCTGGGCGTTGCGCAGGGCGAACTCCGGGTGGTCCAGGCACTGGTTGCCCGGGTGGGCGGAGCCGTCGGCGGGGTCGTACAGGTACAGGTCGTGGAGCAGGCCCGCCCGGGCGGCGGCCCGGTAGTCCCAGCCGAAGCGGCGGGCCAGCCGGAAGGCCACATAGGACACAAACAGGGAGTGCTGGTAGCAGGTGATGGAGAAATGGTGCCGCCAGCGCTTCATGGAGCTGACCTGGCTGCTGTCAAGCAGGGAGCCCACGCAGTCCAGGAAGGCGGCGGCGTTCAAATCGTGCTTGGACATAGGAAAAGACCCCTTTCTGTAATTAAGTGGTGAAATGAGTCATTTTTTTACACTTTACGCCCCTATGTAGGGCCGTTCATAAACATTATAGCAGGTGTAAGCTCCGTTGTCAGCCACCTTTCGCAAATTTTAATCTGTAAAATTCGGAAAATTTTTCTTGCTTGACAAGGGGCGCGCCCCATGCTATGATAATTGTACTAGAACATATAGTACAGTTAATACAATTCCGAAAGGAGGCGGGGCCATGCTCAGCCTGAATTACCGGGACGGCCGCCCCATTTATGAACAGGTCCGGGACGGCCTGCGCCGTCTCATCATCACGGGGGCCATTCCGCCGGGGGACAAGCTGCCCTCCGTCCGGGCCATGGCGGGCCAGCTGGCCATCAACCCCAACACCATCCAGCGGGCCTATGAGTCCCTGGAGCAGGAGGGCTACGCCTACTCGGTGCCGGGGAAGGGGTGCTTTGCCGCGCTGCCCCAGGACGTGTCCGGCAGGCGGCGGGAGGAGCTGCTCCGGCAGCTGGACGCCATCCTCCAGGAGCTGGCCTACCTGGGGGTGAGCTGGGAGGAGATCGAAACGCGGAGCCGCCGCGAACAGGCGCAGCGTGACAAGGAGGGATAACCATGATTGAAGTGAAAAATGTGGTCAAAAGCTTCGACGGCTTCCATGCCCTGGACGGGCTGACCATGACGGTGCCCAAGGGCGCCATTTACGGGCTGGTGGGGCCCAACGGCGCGGGCAAGTCCACCATCCTGCGCCACCTGTGCGGCGCCTATCGCCAGGACTCCGGCGAAATCCTGCTGGAGGGCGCCCCCGTCTATGAGAACCCCGCCCTCAAGACCCGCATGGCGGTCATACCCGACGAGCTGTACTACTTCACCTCCGCCTCCACCCGGGACATGATGAAGCTCTACCGGGGGATCTATCCCAGCTTCGACATGGACCGCTACGCCAAGCTGAAGGAGGCCTTCCCGGCTGTGGACGAAAAGCGGCCCATCCGCCGCCTGTCCAAGGGGATGCAGAAGCAGGCCGCCTTCTGGCTGGCCCTGAGCTGCAAGCCGGACTACCTGCTTTTAGACGAGCCGGTGGACGGCCTGGACCCCGTCATGCGCCGCCAGGTGTGGTCCCTGCTCATGGGGGACGTGGCGGAGCGGGGCACCACGGTGCTGGTGTCCTCCCACAATTTACGGGAGCTGGAGGACGTGTGCGACCACGTGGGGCTGCTCAGCCGCGGGAAGGTGGCCCTGGAGCGGTCCCTGTCCGATCTGCAGGGGGGCACCGTCAAGCTCCAGGCCGCGTTCCAGACCGAGAAGCCCCCGGCCCTGCCCGGCGGGCTGGAGGTCATCCACGCCAGCAATGTGGGGCGGGTGTATACCTACATCGTCCGGGGGAGCGCCGGAGAGGTGGAGGAGCGGTTCAGGCCGCTGGCCCCCCTGTTCCTGGAGGCCCTGCCCCTGACCCTGGAGGAGATCTTTATCTATGAAATGGGAGGTGAGGACTATGCGGTCCGGGACATCGTCCTTTAAGCTTTTCAACTGGCCCGTGTTCAAAAAGACGGTCCTGCGGTATTGGCCCGTCTGGGGCGTGTACTCCGTGATCTGGCTGGTGATCCTGCCGCTGGGGGGGCTGATGCTGCTCCAGCTGGACGCCGGAAACCGCCGCATGGGGATGGAGGGCGGCTACCTGGTAAACTTTGGCCGGCAGACGGTGCCCAACATGGCCGAGCTGGCCCTGGTGCTGGCGGCGGTCTTCGGCCTGCTGGCCGCCATGGCGGTGTGCAGCCACCTCTATAACCCCCGGTCGGCCAACTTCTTCGGCGCCCTGCCCGTCCGGCGGGAGGCCCTGTTCCTCACCCACTATCTGGCGGGGCTGGCCTTCCTGATTGTGCCCAACCTGGTGATCTTCCTGCTCACCCTGGCCGTGGAGGCCGCGGGGGGCGCGGTGTTCCTGCCGGGGCTGGGGTTCTGGCTGGCCGTTTCCTGCGGGGAGTGCTTCTTCTTCTACTCCATGGCGGTGTTCTGCGGCATGTTCACCGGGCACATCCTTGCCCTGCCCGTGTTCTACGGGGTGTTCAACGTGTTCGCCCTGGGGGTGCGGGGGCTGGCCTACACGGTGCTGAACTCCTTTTATTACGGGTTCAACGATGTGGCGTTCTGGGCGGACAGCGCGGTTTGGTGGCTCACCCCAGCGTGGAAGCTGGGCCGCGGCGTGTATGCCTTCTGGTGCTGGCCGGACGGCGTGAACGCAGGCCGGCAGGTGTGGGAGACCCATGGACTGAAGGCCGTGGCGGTGTATGCCGCGGCGGCGGCGGCGCTGGCCGCGGGCTCCTTCCTGATCTACCGGGCGCGGCGGCTGGAGAGCGCCGGGGACGTGGTGTCGGTGCGGTGCATGCGCCCGGTGTTCAAGTACGGCGTGGCCGTCTGCGCTGGGCTGGCCTTCGGCATGGGCACCGCCTATGTCCTGCGGACTGAGGAGCTTGGCATGACCGTATCCATTCTCATCTGGGGCGTGATCGGATATTTCGCCGCCCAGATGCTGCTGGACAAATCCTTCCGGGTGTTCTCCAAGTGGAAGGGGGCGGCGGCGGTGTCCGCCGTGTTCATCGCCCTGTTCTGCGGGGTGGCCTTCGACGTCACCGGCTTCGAGACCCGGATTCCCGACCCGGACCAGGTGAAATCCGTGTCCCTCTCCGGGCTCAACGCCGTGTCCCTGGGGGACGGCGCGGACAGGCTCGATGTGTGGATGTGCGATAACCCGGAGACCATCGCCCGGGTGGCAGACCTCCACCGGGCGGCGGTGGACCAGCGGGAGTTTTACCACGGACTCAGGGGCTCCATGTCCACCGACCTGCCGGTGAACTTCACCCTCCAGGTGAACTATGAGATGAAGGACGGCTCCACCCTGTCCCGGTGGTATCACAACCTGTGGCTGGACCCGGCTCAGGCGGACCAGGAGGGCACCGCCGCCTGGGCGGTGGAGCGGCTGTATCAGGACCGGGAGCTGTACTGGACGGCCTACAACTTCGACGGGATGGAGGAAAACCTGGCCCAGCCGGGCTGGCGGCTGTCCCAGGTGAGGTATGACCAGTTCGCCTACGACGAGGAGGAGGGCTACCGAGAGCGGGTGGAGGACACCTATTTCTACGGCGCGGACGCCCGGGCCCTGCTGGACGCGGTGGAGGAGGACTTCCAGGCGGGCCGCATCGGCCTGCGGTCCCTGGCCCAGGCGGGCCAGTATCCGCCGGAGGAGGGAAGGAGCCTCCAATTCCGGGCGGAGAACGGCGACGGGTCGCTGTGCTTTGTGGAGATCACCGTGGGGGACGGGGCGTCCAGCACCCTGGCGGCGCTGGAGGAGCTCGCCGCCAGGGGGGCCGGGGAGGGCATGAATCCCCCCGCCCAGTCCTCCGTGAAATCGGTGTGGACGGACGGCGCGGCGAGGGATGAGCCGGCTGAGGCGCCCACCCAGAAGCCTGTGCCCACCGCCGTGCCGGCGGAGTGAGGCCCCCGCCCGGGGCCGCGAACCCCATCCATGATAACTTGAAAGCCGCCGCCCTGTGCTTTTGCGGGGCGGCGGCCGAAATTTTCTTGTTTTTCGTTTCCTGATATGCTATCATAAAAACAGAAAGGAGTGGGTTCAATGAATATGCAGGAGAACGCGAGGCTGATTTTGGGCCTGCGGGCCAAGGGGTGGACGGACACCGAGATTGCGGACTTTCTTCTTTGGATCGAATCCGGTGACGAGCGGTACAAGCCCAAGAACGAAAATCAGGAATGACCAGGCGCCGGGGTTGCCCCCGGCGCCTTTTTCTGCTATAATGCGGGCATACGCAAAAGCCGTCCGGCAGGGAGCGCTTGAAATCACGCGGATGAAAGGTTTCTTTTCGCCACGCTTTTTCTTTACAAAGAAAAAGCGGGCCGCCGGAGGCAGAACGAGGAGGTTGCATCATGCCGGGAAAAGAGGAATTCATCCAGATCTACACCGAGCACATCCACCGGGAGGGGTCCGCCGAGCTGCTGGACTACCTGGAGAACAAGAGCGACTTTTTCACCGCCCCCGCCTCCGCCCGCTACCACGGGTCCTACGCCGGGGGGCTGTGCGACCACAGCGTGAACGTGTTCCGCTGCCTGGAGGCCTATCTGGCCCGGGACCGGGTGAAGGAGGTGTACGGCCTGGACTACCCCATGGAGTCGGCGGCCATCGCCGCCCTGCTCCACGACCTGTGCAAGATCGGGTGCTACAAGGCGGGCACCCGCAACGTCAAGGACGACGCCACCGGCAAGTGGGAGAAGGTGCCCGCCTTCTTCTATGAGGACAAGCTCCCCTACGGCCACGGGGAGAAGAGCGTGTACATCATCTCCGGCTTCATGCGGCTCACCCGGGAGGAGGCCATGGCCATCCGCTGGCACATGGGCTTTTCCGGCACGGAGGACAGCCGGATGGTGGGTCAGGCGCTGACGCAGTACCCCCTGGCCTTCGCCCTGGCCACCGCCGATATGGAGGCCTCCTATTTCCTGGAGGGGAAGTGAAGCGCTCCCCTCCCCGCCGGTCCCGGCGCCCTGCTTTCCCGCGTGAATAAAGGAAGAGGAAGCCCCCGCCGCGCGGCGGGGGCTTCCTTTAATAAATGCCGTCCAGAATCTCGATGGCCTGGGCCACGGCGTGCTCGTCGCAGTGCCCCAGAATCCGGGCCCCCCAGTCCCGCACCGCCTGGGCGCAGTTGGCCGGGGCGAAGGGGATGGCGGACAGGGCCAGCATGGGGATGTCGTTGGCGTTGTCCCCCATGCAGTAGAGGTTTTTGCGGTCGACGTAGAGCAGGTCCGCCACCTTGGCCGCCATGGTTCCCTTGTTGCAGCCCTTGGCGGTGACCTCCAGCAGATGGCGGTTGGAGAAGATGGCCTCGCAGCGCTCCCCCCACAGCTCCAGGAGGCGGGCCTGCACCTCCTTTAAATAGGGCTCGTCTTGCTGCAAAATCACCTTGGTCCAGGGGGTGGGCATCTCCCCGATGGGGCGCTGAATCTGGGTTCCCCCCACCTTGGCCAGGTGCTCCCGGGTGACCCGGTTGGGGTTGTGGACGTAGATGTCCTCGCCGTGGTACGCCTCAAACCCCAGGGCGGGAAATTCCCCGCACAGCCGCGCCAGCAGGCCGGGGGCCTCCTTGGGCAGGGCGCTGTCCAGCAGGTAACGGTCCGAGGCGTAGTCGTAGATGGCCGCGCCGTTGCCCAGCACCACCGGGGCGTTGAACAGCAGCCCCTCCCGCTCGATCTGCGGGGTGAAGGTGCGGTGGGCCCGACCGGTGGCGATGGAGAACCAACCGCCGTTGTCCATGAAGTACCGAATCGCGGCGCGGTTCTCGGGCGAGACGGTGTGGGCGCTGTTATATAAGGTGTCGTCGTAGTCCGAGAAGAAGAGCACGCCGTCGAATTTGCCCACAGAAATCAGTCCTTATTTCAAATCTTCCCCGTTGAGGAATTTGCTCAGAGGCTTCATCAGCGCCGCGCACACTACCACGGCCAGGAGCGTGCTGGGGAGCATATAGCCGCCGTTATACAGCGCGGAGTAGAAGAAGGGGGAGGTCATGGCCATGCCCATAAACGTCTCCGGCATCCACTCGGCGTAGACGGTGACGCCGCTGATATAGTGCACGATGAACCGGGCCGCGCCCGCCACCAGCGCCGCCACGGGGACGAGGCTGGCTTTGCGCTTGAACAGTCCGGCCAGTCCCACCATGGCGTAGGCGCCGGTGTAGTCAAAAACGATGGAGACCCAGCTGATTACAAAACTGTCCAGGCCCAGGAAATACTTCAGCGTGCCGAAGGCCAGACCGGCGGCGATGCCCCAGCCCGCCCCCCAGCGCACGGCGAAGAGGATGATGGGGATCATGGCGGCGCTGATGGAACCGCCCTGGAACCACAAGTCCAACTCCACAAAGGTGAGGGCATACGCCAGAGCGATGGACACCGCTCCCTCACAGAGCATCCGGGTGGTTTGGTTTACGTTCTT
The DNA here is from genome assembly GCA_947383145.1 of uncultured bacterium. Lineage (GTDB taxonomy): Bacteria > Bacillota > Clostridia > Oscillospirales > Oscillospiraceae > Enterenecus. The sequence goes on along the minus strand of CANDCH010000001.1, from coordinate 351,850 downwards.
CATGTGTCGTTCCTCCTAAAAATAAGTATACCGCAATGCAAACGGTGCAATGCGGTAAGCGAGAGAAACGACAACGGCCCATCTTGTCGGATTCACTTCCTACGCCGGCATTACCCGGATCAGGTACGAGGGACCGGGAACTGCAATTCGTTCCACATCACAGCCGGGAATGCTCCCAGCGCCCCTGTGATATTCCATTCACTTTGCGGCGCTTCTATTGTATGTCATTGGGGGCGCGCTGTCAAGGGGCTTGGCAGAAGGACGAAAAATCGGACTCATTTTTGTTGGTTCCGCCAAGAGCCCCACAAAATGTGCCGTCCCTCCCGCCCATCCGCCAAAAGACAACAAGATATGCCATCCCGCCCGGGGGAAAACCTGCCTGCGCCGGACAATTCAGGGGTTGACGAATGGGACAAAACAGTGTAAGATAAACCTGTAACCGTTTTGTAACTCTTTTCGGATTTCTTGTTACAATTCAGGGCGGCTCAAAAGCGGCGGACCCGCTTTGAATTGCACGGGCAGCGTCCGGCGCGCGTTTTTCCCAAGGAGCGCCGGCGGTACGGTTTCCCACAAACCATCAGCAATAGGAGGGACATTTCGTGAAGCAGACCGAGAGAGATCAGAGGGACCAGGAGAAGATCACCCAGGGGGCCGGCGCAGCCGGCCCGGAAAACGCAAAGGAGAGCGCGGGGGGGGAGCAGCCCCGCTCCTGGAGGAAATATATCGAGGAGGCCGAGGCGGCGGAGAAGCGGGCCGAGCGGGAGGCCGCCAAGGCCCGGGCCGCCCAGGCCAAAAAGGAAAAGCACAGCCCCGCCGCCCTCACCAGGAGGGCCAGGGCCGCGCTGAACGGGGCCTCCCTGAAGGAGAGGGCCGGACAGAACGCCCGGAACCTGCGCTCCGCCGCCGGAGACGGCTGGGACCGGGTGTGCTCCGCCGCCGCCGGGGGCCGGGAGCGGCTGTCCCAGGCCGCGGCCAAGGTACGGGGCGTGGTGGAGCGGCACCCAATCTCTCCGCTGCTGTACCTCACGGTGGCGGCGCTGGCGGTGTGCGCCGCCGTTTTCAACGGCAGCTACACCCGGGCCTATGCCCTGGCCGTAAACGGCCAGGAGGTGGGGGTGGTGTCCAGCCCCGACGAGAAGGACGCCATCGTCAGCGGCGTGGAGTCCCGGGCTTCCGACATCCTGGGGGAGCGGTACGACTACAACGCCGAGATCTCCATGACCCCGGTGTACGTCACCCCCGACGCCCTCAGCGACGCCGCCCAGATTGAGGAAACCCTGTTCCAGGACGTGGGCGCGCTGACCACCGCCTACGGCCTGCGGGTGGGCGGCGCGGAGCTGGGCTACGCCCCCGACCAGGACGTGCTGTACAACCTGCTGGACGAGGTGGCCCAGCCCTACCTCACCGCCGACACCATCCGCTATGAGTTCGTGGAGGATGTGGAGGTCTACCCCATTGAGCTGCCCTCCAACACCAGGTTCAACGTGGACTCCATCCGGGAGACTCTCCACGCCCTGAAGGTGGAGCAGGCCACCTACACCGTCAAGAAGGGGGATACCTTCAACGCCATCGCCTACTCCCTGGATATGTGGCCCAACGACCTGTCCGTTCTCAACCCGGACGTGATGGTGGATAAGCTGTGGGTGGACCAGGAGCTGGTCATCCAGAAGGCGGTGCCCTACCTGTCGGTGGAGAACGTCACCGACGAGACCTATGAGCAGGAGATTCCCAGCCCCGTGGAGTATATTGAGACCGCCGACCTCTACGTGGGCGACACCAAGGTGAAGGAGCAGGGCGAGGACGGCCTGGAGCGGGTCAGCGCCCACGTCACCTACGTCAACGGCGTGGAGGTGAGCCGGGAGATCGTCGCCGCCGAGACCCTCAAGGAGCCCACCACCACTTACGCCTACACCGGCACCACCCCCAGGCCCGTCACCGCCTCCAACGGCTACTTCATCTGGCCGGTGCGGGGGTCCATCACCTCCAACTTCGGCGGACGCAACCTGTGGGGCAGCTACGACTTCCACCTGGGTCTGGACATCGCCTGCCGCACCGGCACAGGCATCAAGGCCGCCGACGGCGGCACCGTCATCAAGGCGGGCTGGAGCGGCAGCTACGGCAACCTGGTGGCCATCCGCCACGACAACGGTTACGTCACCTACTACGCCCACAACTCCTCCGTCCTGGTGAGCGTGGGTCAGAAGGTCTACCAGGGCCAGATCATCGCCAAGGCGGGCATGACCGGCAACGCCAGCGGCCCCCACTGCCACTTTGAGGTGCGCATCAACGGCACCAGCGTCAATCCCCGGAACTATCTGCGGTAAACTGCCCAATTTCACCCCCGGTTCGCGCCGGGGGTGAAATTTTGTTCCAGAATCGAACAAAATTTCTCAAATACCCTTGACAGCATCGAACGAATATATTATTATAGAGAATAGTAAAACAAACCGCCGAGACAGCGCCCCGGCCCGCGAAAGAATAGTCCGTTTTATGGGACCCGCCGGATGGTATGCTGAATCCATCCTAAGAGACGAGGAGGCTTTGAGCCATGAACACAGCTTATTACACCTTCACCACCTGGAACGACAGCGCCATGGCCTCGGGGTTTGACGGCGGGGCTTCTCTGGTGCGCCAGACCCGGCGGGACGCCGCCCCGGCGGCGGACAATGTCATCGACCTGAACGCCTGGCGGGCCGCCAACCCGGAGCTGACGGCCCGGGAGGAGGCGGATTGGGACGCCGGGGCATATGAGAGCCTGGAGGAGCCGGAGCTGTCCGTCCCCGCCCCCCGGCTCCGGAAGAGCCATCGGGCGGCCGTTCTGGCCGAGCTGGCCTCCACCGCGGGGGTGGCCGCGGCTGCGCTGGCGGTGATTCTGCGGGTGGTGGCGTTCTGAAAGGCGGACGACTGAGAGGACTGACCGCGTCAGTCCTCTTTTTTTGCGTTTTGGGTGATCCGCAGGGCAATTTCCAGCGGATTGAAATTGACGGATGGGGAACAGAGTGTTATAATGTTCACAATCAGCCCATGGCGTACCGCTTCGCGGGGGCGCTGATATCCATAGGAAAGAGGAGAAGCTATGTATCGGATCGTGAAAAAACGGGTGCTCAATCCCACCGTGTCCCTGATGGAGATCGAGGCCCCCGCCGTGGCCCGGAAAGCCGAGCCCGGCCAGTTCATCATCCTCCGGGTGGACGAGGAGGGGGAGCGCATCCCCCTGACCATCGCCGACTTCGACCGGGAGCGCGGCACCGTCACCATCATCTATCAGGTGGTGGGGGCCACCACCGAAAAGCTCAACCACAGGTCGGAGGGGGAGTCCCTCCAGGACTTTGTGGGCCCCCTGGGCCGCGCCACCGAGACCGAGGGCCTCAAGCGGGTGGCCGTTGTCGGGGGCGGCGTGGGCACTGCCATCGCCTACCCCGTGGCCAAGAAGCTCCACGACGTGGGCTGCCACGTGGACCTGATCGTGGGCTTCCGGAACAAGGACCTGGTCATCCTGGAGGAGGAGTTCAAGGCCGCCTCCACCAACCTCATCATCGGCACCGACGACGGGTCCTACGGCAAGAAGGCCCTGGTCACCGACCTGCTGAAAGAGCAGATCGAGGCGGGGGCGAAGTACGACCGGGTCATCACCATCGGCCCGGTGATTATGATGAAGTTCGTGTGCCAGCTCACCAAACAGTATGACATCCCCACCGTGGTGTCCATGAACCCCATCATGATCGACGGCACCGGCATGTGCGGCGGCTGCCGCCTGTCCGTGGGCGGCGAGACCAAGTTCGCCTGCGTGGACGGCCCCGAGTTCGACGGCCACAAGGTGGACTTCGACGAGGCCATGGCCCGGGGCGCCATGTACAAGGACTTTGAGCGCCACGCCTATGAAGCGGCGTGCAACCTGTTCAAGCAGGAGGTAAAGTAAGATGGCCAACATGAGACCCGATAAGAACCCCATGCCCCACCAGGACCCCCAGGTGCGGGCCTGCAACTTCAACGAGGTGGCCCTGGGCTACACCAGGGAGCAGGCCATCGACGAGGCCCAGCGGTGCCTGAACTGCAAGCACCGCCCCTGCGTGTCCGGCTGCCCCGTCCAGATCGACATTCCCGAGTTCATCGCCAAGGTCGCCGAGGGCGATTTTGAGGCCGCCTACCAGATCATCGCCAAGGACTCCGCCCTGCCCGCCGTGTGCGGCCGGGTGTGCCCCCAGGAGAGCCAGTGCGAGGCCAAGTGCGTCCGGGGCATCAAGGCCGAGCCCGTGGGCATCGGCCGGCTGGAGCGGTTCGTGGCCGACTGGCACAACGCCAACGCCACCGAGAAGCCCCAGAAGCCCGCCCCCAACGGCCACAAGGTGGCGGTGATCGGCTCCGGCCCGGCGGGCCTGACCTGCGCGGGCGACCTGGCCCGGAAGGGCTATGAGGTCACCGTGTTCGAGGCCCTCCACCTGGCGGGGGGCGTGCTGGTGTACGGCATCCCCGAGTTCCGCCTGCCCAAGGCCATCGTGCAGAAGGAGGTGGACACCCTCAAGGAGCTGGGGGTGAAGGTGGAGACCAACATGGTCATCGGCCGGGCCATCACCATCGACGAGCTGAAGGAGGAGTTCGGCTTCGAGGCGGTGTTTATCGGCTCCGGCGCGGGCCTGCCCAAGTTTATGAACATCCCCGGCGAGAACCTCAAGGGCGTGTACTCCGCCAACGAGTTCCTCACCCGGATCAACCTGATGAAGGCCTACAAGGACGGCGCCGACACCCCCATCCAGCACAGCGCGAAGGTGGCCGTGGTGGGCGGCGGCAACGTGGCCATGGACGCCGCCCGGTGCGCCAAGCGCCTGGGGGCCGAGGTGTACATCGTCTACCGCCGCTCCGAGGCGGAGCTCCCCGCCCGGGCTGAGGAGGTGGAGCACGCCAAGGAGGAGGGCGTCATTTTCAAGACCCTCACCAACCCCACCGAGATCCTGGGCTATCACAACCCGGACGACCCCAGGGACCCCCGGAACGGCTCCGTGGCGGGCATCCGCTGCGTGGAGATGGAGCTGGGCGAGCCCGACGCCTCCGGCCGCCGCCGCCCCATCGTGAAACAGGGCAGCGAGTTCGACATCGAGCTGGACTGCGTCATCATGGCCCTGGGCACCAGCCCCAATCCCCTCATCAAGTCCACCACCCAGGGGCTTGAGACCGAGAAGTGGGGCGGCATCATCGCCGATGAGAACGGCCTCACCAGCCGGGAGAACGTGTACGCCGGGGGCGACGCGGTCACCGGCGCGGCCACGGTGATCCTGGCCATGGGCGCGGGCAAGACCGCGGCGAAGGCCATCGACGAGGCCCTTGCCAAGAAATAAAAGGTGTGCTATCATAACTGCCGGGGCGAGAGCTCCGGCAGCTATATTTTGTGAGGCGGTTGCTATGGTACGCGAGGCGAGGCGTGAGGATTTGGGCGCGATTTTGGAATTATACCTGTCCCTCCACGAGACGTCGGTGCCGGAGCATTCGGCCCTATGCCCTCGTGGAAAATGTGGTGACACATCTAAGACCGCCTTTATCCAATGGCTGTAAAACCATTTGTTCAGAGAGGACGGGTAAACATGGGCTACTATCAACCAAGCAGGGAATTGGACGAATGTAACCGTCTGATCGAGGAATATTTCAAAACAAAGCAGTATGAGAAGTGCTTCCAGGGCCATTTGCCGCTGGCGGAAGGCGGCTACCCCCTGGCGGAATGCCAGGTGGGATATTTCTATTATGAGGGCCTGGGCGTGGGAAAAGATTTGACTCAGGCGTTTATCTGGACGAAACGGGCGGCGGAACACGGCGACCGGGACGGGCAGTATAATCTGGGGTGCTTCTATGAGGAGGGGACCGGGACCGCGCCCAACCTGGAGGGGGCGAAGGACTGGTACCGCCGGGCGGCGGAGCAGGGCCACGCTCTGGCGCTGGAAAAGTGCCGGGAGCTGGGCGTGCCGGACCCATGATCATCTGGCTCAACGGCGCCTTCGGCGCGGGCAAGACCCAGACCGCCTATGAGCTCCGCCGCCGCCTCCCCGGCTCCTATGTCTACGACCCGGAGAACGCCGGGTTCTTCATCCGGGACAACCTGCCCCCCGGCCTGGAGCGGGACGACTTCCAGCGATTTCCCATGTGGCGCTCCTTCAACCTGGAGATGCTGGACTACGCCGCCGCCCGGTACGGCGGGCACATCATTGTGCCCATGACCGTCACCAGCCGGGACTATTATGAGGAACTGGTGGGCGCTCTGGCAAAAAAGCACCAGGTGCGGCATTTCATCCTCTGGGCCGGACGGGAGACGCTGGAAAAACGGCTGGCCTCCCGGCTGGAGCGCCCCGGCTCCTGGGGGTATCAACAGATCGGACGCTGCCTGGACGCCTTTGAAACCCAGGTTACGGAGGAAAAGATCGACACGGACGGCCTGAGCATATCCCAGGCGGCGGAGGCCGTGGGGGCGCTGTGCGGCCTGACGCTGGACCCGGACCGGCGGGGGCGGCTCCGAAAGGGGCTGGACCGGCTGGCGGTGCAGCTGGGACATATTCGGTAAACGGGGGGAAGCATCCATGGTGAACGCAGTGATTTTCGACCTGGACGGCCTGCTGGTGGACACGGAAACGGTCTCTTACCGGATTCTCCAGGAGATTCTGGCGGGCTTTGGCCGGGACTTCACCCTGGAGGAGTATACCGGGGAATTCTGCGGCAAGCCGGAGACCGCCAACGCCGCCCATCTGGTGGAGGCCTACCGGCTGCCCTGGACGGCGGCGGAGGCGCTGGAGCGGATTTTCCGGCGGGAGGAGGAGCTCCACGCCCAGGGGGTGGCCCTGAAGCCAGGGGCAAAGGAGCTGCTGGCCTACCTCCGGGAGACGGGGCGGGGGATCGCCATGGCCTCGTCCAGCACCCGGGACCGGGCGCTGAACCTGCTGAACCAGCATCGGATCGAAGATTATTTTCAGCAATTTGTGTTCGCCGGGGAGGTGGAGCGGGGCAAGCCCGCCCCGGATGTGTTTTTGAGGGCCTGCGAAAAGCTGGGGGAGGCCCCGGAGAACTGCCTGGTGCTGGAGGACAGCGAGGCGGGCATCCGGGCCGCTTGCGCCGCCCGCATCCCGGTGATCTGCGTCCCCGACCTGAAAACGCCGGAAAAGCGGATTTTGGAGCGGGCGGCGGCGGTGCTGCGCTCCCTGGACGAGGTTATTCCGTATCTATCAAATTTGAAAGGCTGATCCCATGTTTTACGCCATCCTCGCCGCCGCCCTGGCGGCGCTCGACCAGCTCGTGAAGTATCTGGTGCGGGCCAACATCCCCCTGGGGGGGACGGTTCCCTTCATTCCCAACCTGCTGGAGCTCACCTATGTCCAGAACACCGGCGCGGCCTTCTCCCTCCTGCGCCAGCACACCTGGCTGCTCACCCTCACCTCCGCCGTGGTGGTGCTGGCGATGTGCGCCCTGATGGCGAAGGGCTTCTTCAAAAACCGCCTGGGCCTGTTCTCCGCCGCCCTGGTGCTGGCGGGGGGACTGGGAAACCTCATCGACCGGGCGCTCTTCGGCTTTGTCACCGACATGTTCCAGACCACGTTTATGGAGTTCGCCGTGTTCAACGTGGCGGACTGCTGCATCACAGTGGGGGTGCCACTGCTGTTCCTCTACGTGTGGGTGTACGTGGGCAAGGAGGAGAAAAAGGAGGATGGGGCCGATGGAGCCGGCGAGCTTCCCCCTGACGGTGGCTGAATCGGGCCGGGCGGACGCGGTGCTGTCCGCCGCCCTGGAGGGCCTCACCCGGTCCGCCGCCCAGCGCTGGCTGGAGGAGGGGCGGATCACCCTGGACGGCGCGCCGCTGAGGAAAAACGCCAGGCTCCGGCCGGGGGACCGGGTGCTCGTCACCCCTCCCCAGCCCCAGGCCGTGGACCTGATTCCCCAGGACATCCCCCTGGACGTGGCCTATGAGGACGGCGACGTGATTGTGGTGAACAAGCCGGCGGGGATGGTGGTCCACCCCGCGCCGGGGCACCCCGACGGCACGCTGGTAAACGCGCTGTTATATCACTGCAAAAACAGCCTGTCCGGAATCAACGGGGCGCTGCGCCCGGGCATCGTCCACCGCATCGACCGGGACACCTCCGGCCTCGTCATCGCCGCCAAGAACGACCGGGCCCATCTGTCCCTGGCCGCTCAGCTCCAGGACCACACCCTCTTCCGGCTGTACCACGCCGTGGCGGCGGGGAGCTTCCGGGAGGATAGCGGCTGCGTTTCCGCCCCCATCGGGCGGCACAAAACCGACCGCAAGCGGATGGCCGTAGTCCCCGGAGGCCGGGAGGCCGTCACCCACTGGCGGGTGGTGGACACGCAGAACGGGTATACCCACCTCACCTGCCGCCTGGAGACGGGCCGCACCCACCAGATCCGGGTGCACATGGCCCACCTGGGCCACCCCCTGCTGGGGGACACGGTGTACGGGGCCAAAAAGCCCGTCCCCGGTCTGGCGGGCCAGTGCCTCCACGCGGCCCGGCTCACCTTTACCCACCCGGCCACCGGGGAGCGGATGGAGGTGGAGGCCCCCCTGCCGGAATGGTTTACCGCGGCGCTGAGGCGGTACGGCCTGCGGTGAGCGGGGCGGGGCGCCTCCGCCGCGCCGGGAAGAACCGTCCGCGCCTTGGGCCGGACGGTTTTTATTTACAAACGCGCGCAAATATCGTATGATGGAGGGGAACAAAACAGTTGAGGTGATGTTATGGAAATCAGCGTGCTCCGGCTGGGGCAGATCGGCACAAACTGCTATATTTTCCGAAAAAACGGCGGTTTCCGGTGCGGCATTGTGGACCCCGGCGACCAGGGGGAGCAGGTGGCCCGGTGGATGGTGGACAAGGGGCTGGAGGGGGCGGCTGTGCTCCTCACCCACGGCCATTTCGACCACATCCTGGGCATACCCGGCCTCCGGGAGGAGTGGCCGGACCTGCCCGTCTACTGCCACCCCGCCGACCTGGGCGAGGGGGATTTCTCCACGATGTTCGGCGAGCGCTTCCCCACCGTCCGCTCCTTCGGGAACATCACGCCCTACCGGGAGGGGGACGTGATCGACGTGGCGGAGGTCCGGGTGGAGGTGCTGGAGACCCCCGGCCACACCCCCGGCTCCGTCACCCTGCGGGCGGGGGACGTGCTGTTCACCGGGGACACCCTGTTCGAGGGCTCCATGGGCCGCACCGACTTCCCCGGCGGCGACGAGGGGCAGCTCATGGCCTCCCTCCGGCGGCTGGGGGAGCTGAAGGGAGATTATCAGGTGCTCCCCGGCCACGAGGGGCGGTCCACCCTGGAGCGGGAGCGGCAGACCAACTGCTGCCTCCGGGCGGCCATGGGAAGGCGATGAAGCTCTGGTTTTCGGAAACCGGCTGGCCCTGGGGCCCGGAGCGCTTCCGCTACCCCGCCGAGCAGATGATGCTCACCCTGTTTCCTGGGGAGAGGCCGGAGCATTCCTCCGGCCCCCAGACGCGGGCGGCGGCGGAGCGGAACGCCGTTTTGTTCTCCCTGCGGCGGGGGAAGAAATACGCCCGGGTGAACGCCCTGGTGTTCCGCCCGGAAGGAGAATATAACGCCGCGTCCGGGTTCCTTGCGGAGAAGCTGGACGAGCCGGAGGAGCAGGTGTACCACACCGTTTCCCACGCGCTGAAGCGGGCCTTTTACAAGGCGGGGACCGCCCTGCTGGGCCATGAGCTGCCCTGGGGGTCCCTCACCGGGGTGCGGCCCGTGAAGCTGCCCACCCGGGCCCTGCTGGCGGGCAAAACCCTAAAGCAGGCGGAACGGGAGCTGCGGCAGGTCTACCGGGTGTCCCCGTCCAGGGCGGCGCTGGCGGTGGAGTGCGCCCAGGCCGCCCTGGAGGCGGGCCGGGGGCTGGAGCGGGACGGGCTTGCCCTGTATCTCGGCATTCCCTTCTGCCCAACCCGGTGCGCCTACTGTTCCTTCATCTCGTCGGATATCAAGGGCTCCCTGGCCCTGGTGGACCCCTACGCGGACGCCCTGTGCCGGGAGATCGAGCTGGCCGGGGCGCTTTTGCGGGAGCGGGGGCTCCACATCTCCTGCGCCTATATGGGGGGCGGCACCCCCACCACCCTGAGCGCCCCCCAGCTCCACAAAATTCTGTCCGCCGTGGAGCGGTATCTGCCCATGGAGCGATGCGCCGAGTTCACTGTGGAGGCGGGCAGGCCGGACACCATCACGCCGGACAAGCTGGACGCGCTGAAGCTCCACGGCGTCCAAAGAATTTCCATCAATCCCCAGACCATGGAGGACCACGTGCTCCGGGCCATGGGGAGGGCCCACACCGCGGCGGAAATTGTGGGGGCCATGGCGCTGGCGGAGGAGCGGTTCGGCGGACTGGTGAATATGGACCTCATCGCCGGACTGCCCGCCGACACCCCGGAGGGGTTCGGCCGCACGTTGAACCGGGTGCTGGAGCTGGGGCCCGCCAACATCACGGTGCACACCCTTGCGCTGAAAAAGGGCTCCCGGCTCGCCGGGGAGGGCGGGGACCTGCCCGCCCCCCGGGAGGTGGAGGACATGCTGGCCCTGGCGGCGGACCGCCTGCGGGGGGCGGGATACGCCCCCTACTACCTGTACCGGCAGAAGTATATGTCCGGCTCCTTTGAAAACGTGGGCTGGACCAGGCCGGGGGGCGTGTGCGTCTATAATATCGTAATGATGGAGGAGCTGCAAACGGTGCTGTCCCTGGGGGCGGGGGGGATCACCAAGCTGGTGGACCCGGACAGCCGGAGCATCGTCCGGCTGAGCAACCCCAAGTACGCCAGGGAGTATCTGGACGGCTGGGACAAGGCGGCGGCGTCCAAGCGGGCCGCCGCGGACTTCCAGGCGGAGCTGGCGGGGCGCGCAGGCGGCGGCAAAATTCCGCAAAAGACATGAAATCCTCTTGACTTTACGACATTTGATTGATATACTATCAGGGCCGCATTGACCGGGTGTGGTTTTTCCACAGAGAAGAGGGCAGCGCGCCCCGCCCCCGACAGCGAGCCCGTAATAAAGGAAAGGAGTGCAGATATGCACGCGATCATTGAGACCGGCGGCAAGCAGTACAAGGTGGCCGAGGGCGACACCCTCTACATCGAGAAGCTGAACGCGGAAGCCGGCGAAACCGTCACCTTCGACAAGGTTCTGGCCGTCCTGGACGGCGGCAAGGCCACCTTTGGCGCCCCCGCTGTGGACGGCGCCTCCGTCACCGCCAACGTGGTGAAGAACGGCAAGGGCAAGAAGGTGCTGGTGTTCAAGTACAAGCCCAAAAAGAACTACCGCCGCCGTCAGGGCCACCGTCAGCCCTACACCAAGGTGGAGATCACCAAGGTCAACGCCTGAGGGGACAGGCGGTATGACCACCGTAACCTTCCACAGCGCGGATGACCGCATCGACGGTTTTCTGGTGGAGGGCCACAGCGGGTACGCCGAGGCGGGCGCGGACATTGTGTGCGCCGCCGTCTCCGCCGCCGTGGGGCTCACCGAGTGCACTGTCAACGAGGTGCTGGGCCTGGGGGCCCCGGTGAAGGCCAGCGAGGCGGACGCCCGCATTTCCCTCAGGCTCCCCGCCAAGCTGGACGAGGCCAACGAGCACACCTGTCAGAACCTGCTGGCGGGCCTGATGGTCTACCTCCAGGCCATGGGGGAGGAATACCCCGAAAATCTCATCGTTTTGCTCAATGACGACGACGAAAAGGACTGAGTTCCTTTAACCTTTGACAGAAAGGACGGAAACGACTATGCTGAAGCTCAATATCCAGTTCTTCGCCCACAAAAAGGGCGGCGGCTCCACCAAGAACGGCCGCGACTCCCAGGCCAAGCGCCTGGGCGTGAAGCGCGGCGACGGCCAGTTTGTGCTGGCGGGCAATATCCTGGTGCGCCAGCGGGGCACCCACATCCACCCCGGCGTCAACGTGGGCAAGGGCAGCGACGACACCCTGTTCGCCCTGAAGGACGGCAAGGTGAAGTTCGAGCGCCTGGGCAAGGACCGCAAGCAGGTCTCCATCGTAGAAATCGCGCAGTAAACCGAAAGGCCGCGGACGGTTCCCCGTTCGCGGCCTTTTTAACAGAAAGGAGCCGTAGATATGAGAAGAAACCTGCTGCAATCCCAGGGAATTGTTTTTATCCTGTTCGGAATCCTCCTTGCGCTGGTCGGAATGTCGGCGGACGGCCTGGTGACGCTGATTCTGGATATTTTGGCACTCATCGCGGGCGTGTTCGGGGTGGCCCTCAGCCTCTCCAAGGACCAGGGCGGCGAATAGGGGCAGGAGGACGCGGCATGGACGCTTTTTTCGAGGCCCTGACCGCCGGGGAGAACCAGATTCCCCCGGAGTTTGACTGGTTCGCCCCCCTGCTGGGGGACTGGGATTTCACCTATACCGACGGCCTGGGCGGCGGGCGTACCGTCCAGGGAGAGTGGCTGTTCCGCCGTGCCCTCAACGGGGCGGGCGTTGAGGACCTGTTCATCTGCCCCTCCCGGGCCACACGGGCGGACAACCCCCAGCCCGACGGGGAGTACGGCGCGGCCCTGCGGATGTTCAACGCCAGGGAGGGCCGCTACGACATGGCCTATTGCTGCCAGGGGCACGTCCGCCTGCTCACCTTCGTGAGGGAGGGGGACAGGCTGGTGGGCACCCCCGCCGACAACCCCAACGGGAAGTGGGTGTTTGTCAAAATTGAGGAGGACGCCTTCCACTGGCAGAACTGCACCGTGCTGGAGGACGGAACCTGGCGGGTGAACAGTAACGTGCACGCCCGCCGCCGGGGGTGAGCCGGATGGCCTTCCCCTTCAACAGCCGCTTTGACCAGCTGGGCGGCGGGGACTTCGCCCTGCGCCTCCGGGAGACATCAGACGCTGGCAGGGTACGGCTCCCCTACTACTATTACGACATTGTGGCGGAGGGCGTCCCCGTGGGGAAAATCAGCATCCGCATCGGGGATAATTACCACACCTACTATAACGGCCACATCGGCTATGAGGTGGACGAGGGGGCCCGCGGCCGCGGCTATGCCCGCCGGGCCTGTGAGCTGGTGCTGGACGTGGCCCGGTTCCACGGGATGAAGCGGCTCTATCTCACCTGCGCGGAGGACAACGCCGCCTCTTACCGCACCATTGAAAAGCTGGGCGGGCGGCTGCTGGAGATTTGCGAAATGCCCCGGGACTACTTCGCCTGGTACGAGGGCATCCCCCGGCACCGCATCTATCAACTGGATTTGTGAGGGAAACGCTATGGACATCCGGGAAAAAATGCACAGCGGGGACCTGTACCTCCCCATGGACGAAACCATTATGGAGGAGCAGCTCCAGCGGCTGGACAGGCTCTATGACTTCAACCAGACCCGCCCCACCCAGCTGGACAAGCGGGCGGCGATGCTCCGTGAGATGTTCGCCGGGGTCGGCGAGGGCTGCTACATTGAGCCCCCTTTCCACGCCAACTGGGGCGGGAAGCACATCCACTTTGGAAACTACGTCTATGTAAACTTCAACGGCACCTTTGTGGACGACACCCACATCTACGTGGGGGACTATACCATGTTCGGCCCCAACGTGGTCATTGCCACGGCGGGCCACCCCATCCTCCCGGAGCTGCGGGAGCGGGTGTACCAGTATAACGCCCCGGTGCGCGTCGGCCGCAACTGCTGGCTGGGGGCGGGGGTGATCGTGGTGCCCGGCGTGACCATCGGGGACAACACGGTGGTGGGCGCGGGCAGCGTGGTGACGAAAGACCTGCCCGCCAACGTGGTGGCCGCGGGAAACCCTTGCAAAATCCTGCGGGAGATAAACGAGCGTGACCGGGAATACTACTTCAAGGGCCGGAAAATCGACTGGAAACAGCTGAACGGCCGGGAGGACTGATTATCATGGGAAAAACCGCAATTGTCTATCACTCCAGCCACCACGGCAACACCAAAAAGCTGGTGGAGGCCGTGGCCCAGGGGCATGACGTGACCCTCATCGACGCCGCCGCGCAGAAGCAGGCCGATATGGGGCAGTATGACCTGATCGGCTTCGCCTCCGGCATCTACGGCGGGAGCTTCCACCCAGATGTGCTGGACTTTGCCCGGAAGAATCTGCCGGAGGGGAAGCGGGTGTTTTTCCTGTATACCTACGCCGGACTGGGCGGAGCCAAGTCCATCGCGGCGGCGGTCCGGGAGAAGTCCGCCGCTGTCGCCGGGGAGTTCGGCTGCAAGGGCTTCAACACCTTCGGCCCCTTCAAGTTGGTGGGCGGCACCAGCAAGGGCCACCCGGACCAGGCCGACCTGGAAAACGCCCGGCGCTTCTTCGAGGGGCTGCTTTAAAACTGTTTTACGAAAAAGGAGGGCCTTATGGCCAATCAATTCATTGACACCGCCCGGATCACCGTCCGGGCGGGGGCGGGGGGCGGCGGGGCCGTGGCCTTCCACCGGGAGAAGTACGTGGCCTCCGGCGGGCCCGACGGCGGGGACGGCGGCCGGGGAGGCGACATCGTCCTGCGGGTGGACCCCCACATGTCCACCCTGATGGACTTTCGCTACAAGCGCAAATACGCCGCCGAGAACGGAAAGGACGGCCAAGGCAAGCGGTGCTCCGGCAAGGATGGGAACGACCTGGTGATCCGGGTGCCCAGGGGGACCGTGGTGCGGGACCTGGAGACCCGAGAGATCATCTGCGACATGTCCGGCCCGGAGGACTTCGTGCTGGCCCGGGGGGGCAACGGGGGCTGGGGCAACCAGCACTTCGCCACCCCCACCCGGCAGGCCCCCCGGTTTGCCAAGGCGGGCCTGCCGGGGCAGTACCGGGAGGTCCTGCTGGAGCTGAAGCTGCTGGCGGACGTGGGGCTGGTGGGCTTCCCCAACGTGGGCAAGTCCACCCTGCTCAGCGTGGTGACAAGGGCGCAGCCCAAGATCGCCAACTACCACTTCACCACCCTCTCCCCCAACCTGGGGGTGGTGGCGGTGGACGAGGGCACGTCCTTCGTGCTGGCCGACATCCCCGGCATCATCGAGGGGGCGGCGGACGGCGCGGGGCTGGGCCACGACTTCCTGCGCCACGTGGACCGCTGCCGCCTGCTCATCCATGTGGTGGACGTGTCCGGCTCCGAGGGGCGGGACCCGGTGGCTGATTTTGACGCCATCTGCCAGGAGCTGGCGCGCTGGTCCCCCGAGCTGGCCTCCCGCCGGATGATCGTGGCCGCCAACAAGGTGGACATCATGGAGGACCCGGATTTGCTGAAAAAGCTCCGCGCCCACGTGGAGGCCAAGGGGTGCCCCCTGTTCGAGCTGTCCGCCGCCACCCATCAGGGGACGCGGGAGCTGATGTACGCGGCGGCGGCGGAGCTGTCCGCCTTGCCCCCGGTGACCGTGTACGAGCCCACCTACGTGGAGCGCCCCCCCGAGGTGGACACCTCCGCCGCCCTGGAAATCGTCCGGGACGAGGACGGCACCTGGCTGGTGGACGGGCCCTGGCTGCGCCAGCTCATGGCCAACGTCAACTTCGGGGACTACGAGAGCCGCAACTGGTTCGAGCGGAAGCTGCGGGACGCCGGGGTTTATCAGCAGCTGGAGGACCTGGGCGTCCAGGACGGGGACGCCGTGTGTTTGTATAATTTGGAGTTTGAGTACCAGCGGTGAGAGGAGGAAGCGCGGAAATGAAAAGATTTTTTCGTCCTGGCGCTGGTATCCTGCTCTGCCTGTCCGTAGTCATTGTTTTGTTTGTTGCGGCGTGGTTTTTTTTCCTCAGAGAGTCCGAGCCCGCGGTGACTGTGGAGGCTGGCGTAGACCTCTCCCTGACCCGGGAGCTGGAGTGGTGCGGCAGGAATCCCGGGCCGTACAGCCAGCCGCCTGAGAATGCCTATGTTCCGGAGGGAGCTCAGATTTTGTCAATTGAAATGGTCGATGAGGTACTGGTGGTGGATTACAGATTGGATTCCGCCCGGTATATTGTGGATTATTTTCCCGATGGAACTATTAGAAAGACAGCGAGGGCTGACGAGAGCAGCATGATCTATGCTGTGTCCAGCAATCAGGATGGAGTCGAAGTAATCAACATTGATGAGTGAACCCGAAAAACGAGGGCCTGTCCAAATGGACAGGCCCTTGCCGCCGTTTATGCTTGTCTGAATTGGCGCAGATACGATTGATGCCATTTCAGAACCTGCCGAATATAAGAGGAAAGGGAGCGCCCGGAATGTTCCGCCTGCGCTTCCAATTGCCGGTATAGCTCCTCGGACATTAAAACGGAAACCCTTCTTTTCGTTTCTTTGGCCATCTGAAATCACCTCAAGGCAATCATAGAGCATTTTGAGCTATAAGTCAATAAAACAAAATGCTTTACCTATACTTTGTGTATGCTTTCACTTTGGAAGGAGTACACAAATGGCGTATAGGAGAATCCGCGATTTGAGGGAAGATTCGGATTTGAAACAGGCGGCCCTTGCGGCATATTTGAACTGCTCACAGGTTTGTTATTCCCAGTATGAGCTTGGCAAACGGGACATCCCCACAGACGTTTTAATCAGGCTGGCCGACTACTATGGGACGAGCGTAGATTATCTGTTGGGGCGCACGGACGTGAGGGAGCCTTACCCCGCCGCGAAGCGCTGACAAACGGCCCTGTCCCTTCGGACAGGGCCGTTTCAAGCTCTTTTTCGGTTCCTTTTTCTCTCGAGAAAAAGGAACCCGCCGGAGGCAGTCAGCGGACCCGTTACAGCGCCAGCCGGTGGCAGACGAACGTCCCCACCAGCCGGAAACCCAGCGTCCGCAGCGCCTCCCCCTCGGGAGCGCCCTCGTCCACGAAGAAGGTGAGCCATTTCGTCCCGCGGGCCTTCAGGCAGTTCAGCGCGGCGGTGAGCAGTCCCCGGAACGCCTCTCCGTGATACTGCCCGTCCGCGAATTCCAGGGCGAAAATCTCCTGATGGGGATCATCGTCCAGGGTCATGAGCACCTCCCCGGCGGCTTCCCCTGCCCCGGCGACGAAAATTGCCCACCTGTCCAGGGTGTTTCGCACCCGGTCGCAGTTCCAATACATATCCCCCTGAATTTGGCGGTGGACGGCGGCGAAGTCCTCGAAGTTCTCCGCCGTGATTCGCCGCACGGACGGGTCCTCCGGCAGGGGCTCGTACCCGTCCAGATTCAGCAGGAAGTTCCAGGACCGCTCATTGCAGGGCACGCCCCGCCCCTCCAGCCAGCCCAGGGCCTCCGCATTCTCCGCCGGAAAGCCCAGGTCCAGGGTGAACCCCGGCCACCGCGCCCGGCAGTAGTCCACAAACTCCGCCAGGGCCCTCCCGGTATCCCGGCGGATGTTGAAGGTGTGGGTGTGGAGGTAGCGCTCCTCCTCCGGGTGCTCAAAGGCGATGAGGCCCTCCGCCTCCCCGTCTACCACAAACAGCAGGACGTCCTCGCCGGGGCGGTCCAGGGATTTCCGGGTTCGGTCGATGAAATCCTGTTTGGTTTTCATGCCGTCGCAGTAGGTGGGGTAGCCCGACCGGGCGGGGTCCAGGGCCAAACCGTAGGCAAACTCAATGTAACGGTCAAATTCCGATTCCTGTAACAGTCTCAGCATGGGTTTAACTTCCTTTCTGATATTGATCGTCCAGCCGGGCCTCCAGCTTGGAGTACACGATGTTCTGGCTGGAATACAGCGAGTACCGCCCGCTGACCAGGAAGCTCAGCGAACAGGCCAGGGCGAAGAACAGCAGGCCCTCCCCGCCGAACAGCTCGACGGCCAGGAAGATGGAGGCCAGGGGGCAGTTCACCACGCCGCAGAACAGGGCGATCATGGACACGGCGGCGGCGAAGGCGGGGTCCAGCCCCAGCAGCGGCCCCACGGCGCAGCCGAAGGTGGAGCCGATGAACAGGGTGGGGACGATCTCGCCCCCCCGGAAGCCCGCCCCCAGGGTGAGGGCGGTGAACAGCATTTTCAGCAAAAAGGCCCAGGGGACGCGGACCTGTCCCTCCACCGCCAGCTCAATGACGTGGCCCCCCGCGCCGTTGTAGTCGCCGCTGCCCTCGATCACGGTGAGGACGACGACCAGAACGGCCCCGGCCACGGCCCGCAGGTACTGGTTGGGGAGATACGTCTTGTAGAGATGGGCAGCCTGGTGCATGAGCGCGCAGAAGGCGATGGACACCAGCGCCGCCAGGACGGCCAGCGCCCCGCATTGGAGCATGGGGAGCGGCCCCAGGTCCGGCAGGCCGGACAGGCGGTACGCCTCGGCGGGCAGGCCCAGCAGCCGGGGGATGGAGTCGGCAACGAGGGCGGACAGCAGGCAGGGAAACAGGGCGGCGTAACGGAAATGGCCCACGTTCACCACCTCCATGGCGAACACGGTGGCGGTGAGAGGGGTGCCGAACAGGGCGGAGAACAGCCCCGCCATGCCGCACTGGATGATGGTGTTGGTGTTTCGGTCCCCCAGGCGGAGCAGCCGCCCCACCCCCGCCGAGATGCTGCCGCCGATCTGTAAGGCGGCCCCCTCCCGGCCGGCGCTGCCGCCGGTGAGATGGGTGAGCGCCGAACCCAGGAAGATCAGCGGGGCCAGCCGCACCGGGGGCCGCTCCCCGCCCCGGACGCTGGCAATGATCTGGTTGGTGCCGCTGTCGTTCTCCATGCCGGCGGCGCGGTAGCTGAACACGATGGCCAGCCCCGCCAGGGGCATGCACAACAGCAGCCAGGGGTGGGCGGCGCGCAGGGCCGCGGCCTGGGCCACGCACCAAGTGAAGGCCGCCCCCGCCAGTCCGCAGGCCAGCCCCGCCAGCCCCGCCAGCACCAGCCACTGCCCCAGCGCCCGGAGGGTGGGCAGAGCGCCCAGAAGCTTTTTTTCCAGCAGTTTTACCATGGCGGAGTCCCCCTCTGCTTTCCCGTTTTCTCACCGCACCATTATACCAGCCCTGTCAAGGCGGGGGAATTTCCGCTTTGTGGAAGACGGAGGGGGAAAATGCCCGAAATCTTCCATTTTGCCAAAGGCGTGAGAAAAAAGTTTGAAAAATTTTTCACAATACCCCTTCCTTTTGCGCGCCCGATAGAGTATAATAAGACCGCGCAGATCTCTCACACCAAAATTTTATTTAGGAGTGATACCAATGAGCATCAAAGTAGGTATTAACGGTTTTGGCCGCATCGGCCGCATGGTTTTCCGCGCCAGCGTGAACCATCCTGAGATCGAGATCGTGGGCATCAACGACCTGTGCCCCGCCGACTACCTGGCCTATATGCTGAAGTACGACACCATGCACGGCCAGTTCGACGGCGAGGTTTCCGCCACTGAGAACGCCATCGTGGTGAACGGCAAGTCCATCCCCATCTTCGCCGAGCGGGACCCCAAGAACATCCCCTGGGGCAAGCTGGAGGCTGAGTACGTGGTGGAGTCCACCGGCCTGTTCCTGACCCAGGAGAAGGCCCAGGCCCACATCGACGCCGGCGCCAAGAAGGTCGTCATGTCCGCCCCCTCCAAGGACAGCACTCCCATGTTTGTGTGCGGCGTCAACCTGGACGCCTACACCCCCGACATGAAGTTCGTGTCCAACGCCTCCTGCACCACCAACTGCCTGGCCCCCATCGCCAAGGTGCTGAACGACAACTTCGGCATCACCGACGGCCTGATGACCACCGTGCACTCCACCACCGCCACCCAGAAGACCGTTGACGGCCCCTCCATGAAGGACTGGCGCGGCGGCCGCGCCGCCTCCGGCAACATCATCCCCTCCTCCACCGGCGCCGCCAAGGCCGTGGGCAAGGTCATCCCCGCCCTGAACGGCAAGCTGACCGGCATGTCCATGCGCGTGCCCACCCTGGACGTGTCCGTGGTGGACCTGACCGTGAACCTGGCCAAGCCCGCCAAGTACGAGGAGATCTGCGCCGCCATGAAGAAGGCCTCCGAGGGCGAGCTGAAGGGCATCCTGGGCTACACCGACGAGGACGTGGTCTCCTCCGACTTCCTGGGCGACGCCCGCACCTCCATCTTCGACGCCAAGGCCGGCATCGCCCTGACCGACACCTTCGTGAAGGTCGTCAGCTGGTACGACAACGAGATCGGCTACTCCAACAAGGTGCTGGAGCTCATCAAGCACATGTACAGCGTGGACCACAAGTAATCTGCGGTCAAAACCGTGAAAAGGGCCCCCCGCTCCGGCGGGGGGCCGGTTTATTGTGAGGAACGGCGCGCAGAAAAAGCGCCCCCCTGGAGGGGGCGCTTAATGCTGCCAGCTAACCGGCGAAGGGAAGGGCGCGGGAGGCGCCGGAGAGCCAAGCTTCCCGGACAGTCTGCCAGTAAACGTCCTCCTCTTCGGGCAGGAGCGGGTAAGCGGGGGTGCTGTGGCAGGGGCAGGGCGGAGCCTGTGCCGCTCCGGCGCTGCGGTATTCAGCCTCACTGTGGAAATGCTCGGGATATTCGCAGGTGGACGGACACCAGTGGAAATGGCTGGGGTTTGTGCAGCAAATGTCGTCACAGCCGTAGCTGCTGAAAAAACTCAACTGGGTATGATAGCTGCCGCAGGGGTCCCCGGCGTGACGCCGACACATCTCCTGCATGGCGGTAAACCACTCCGGCGACCCGAATTCATCCACCGGCACGGCCATGCCCGTGTCCACAGAGCGGCAGGGACTCTCAATGGGGCCCTCCATGGCCTGAGCTTCCACCACGCCTCCGCTGAACGTCAGAAGCAACAGCAGTGGCAGCACTGAATACAAAAAACGCTTTTTCATGACGCGCAGCCTCCTTTCCAATTCAACGTTTAATCCGATACTCTCACAATCTTATCTTAACATAGCAAGCCATATATTGTCCAGGATAAATTTTTAATAACAAACTGGGGGGAGTGAACCGTAGTGAGCTTTTGGCGTTTTCATGGGAGGAAGAGCATCAGGAGATAGAGGGCCAGAAGGATCAGCGGCGGGACGATTTTGACCCACAGGGGCTTGTCACGAATCCAATCTATATAAGCGCCGCGGATGTCGATGATCTCCCAGATCTGGTCTACCACGTCCAGCCAAGATTTTTTCACCGCACTCCGCCTCCCATATGTAAAAAGGAGAAGCGGGGATGGCCTCAGCTTCTCCTTTTTATGTCATTGAATCTGATAGTCCTTCCCGAACTTCAAATCGGTATACCGCCGGGTGGCGTCCGGGTCCAGCTCAAACTCGTCCTGCCCCTGGGCGGCGAGCTCCGGGGGCATGGGGGGGATATCGTCGTCGGGGCCCACCGCCACCAGCCGGGGGGCGGCCGGCTGAGCCGCGGCCTGCTGGGCCTGTGCCTGGGCTTGAGCCTGAGCCTGCTCCTCCTCCCGGGCCTTGGCGTCCAGCGCCGCCTTGATCTCGGCGGAGGGGTCGTTCTTCACGGCGGCGGCCGCCTCCGGGGGCACCAGCTTGCCCAGGTTGGACAGGAAAGCCAGCTCCTCCTCGTGGGCCTGGGCCAGCTTGCGCACGTAGGCGGCGGTGGACTCCTGAGCCTGCTTCAGCCGGAATTCCTCCGCGGCCACGGCCTGCTTCAGCTCGTCCACCCGGGCCTGGGCGTTGTGCTCCGCCTCCCCCACCAGCTCGGCGCGCTTCTTCTCCGCGTCGCTCACCATGGCGTCCGCCATCTGCTGGGCGGCAAGCAGGGTTTTGCGCATGGTGGCCTCGGTGGCGCGGTATTCCTCCACCGTGTCGCTGAGCACCTTCAGTTTGTTTTTCAGAATGGCGTTCTCGTTGTAAAGGGCGGCGTAGTCCTCGGTGAGCTCGTCCAGAAACTCGTCCACCTGGGCCAGGTTATAGCCCCCCAGGGTGGCCTTGGCAAAGGAGTGGCTGGCCACCTCCTGCGGTGTCATCATCGGTCAAGTCCCCCTTATGTCAAAAATACAGGCCGTTGTTTTCCAGCTCGTCGATGAGGTCGCCCAGAATCTCCACGTTGTAGGGGGTGATAATGTAGGTGGACAACGCCA
This sequence comes from uncultured bacterium, assembly GCA_947383145.1. Classification (GTDB taxonomy): domain Bacteria; phylum Bacillota; class Clostridia; order Oscillospirales; family Oscillospiraceae; genus Enterenecus. Next base: position 329,950 of record CANDCH010000001.1, on the reverse strand, counting down.
CCTTCTTGATGGTGCCCTCGTTGGCGTAGGCCACGCCGGACAGGAAGTCGATGAGGCGGCGGGCGATGTTCTTGTCGGTCTGCTCCAGGTTGAGCACCACGGTGCGCTTGTCCCGCAGGTGGTCGGCGATCTCGGAGGCGTTCTCGAACCGGGTGGGGCTCACCAGCACCACCTGGAGCTGGGTGGTGGTGTGGATGTTGACCACCTTGTTGTTGCGGCGGTCCGGCTCGCGGTCCCGCTCCCGGTCGCGGTCGCGGTCCCGGTCCCTGGGGGGGTCCTTCTGGCTGCTCACCGGGGTGAAATCCTCCTCATACTCGTCGTCCTCCTCGTCCTCATAGGGGCGCGCGAGGCGCTTGAGTTCATCAAATAAGCTCATATTGACAGTCTCCCTTCAGGTGAATCAGGGAAGTAACCGAGGGTCAGTCCTTCCGAGGCGACATAGGCGGGCGGGGCCCGAATAGAGCGGAGCCAACGCGGATGCAGGTGGAGCCCGCGGCAATGGCGTCGGGCCAGTCGCCGCTCATCCCCATGGAAAGCACGTCCATATCTATCCTATTATCTAATATTTTCCCCGTTATGTCAACAGCCAACTGGCGCAATTTTTGAAAATAGGGAAGATTTTCTCCCGGAGCCGCCGCCGCGGGGGGGATGCACATCAGTCCCCGGAGCCGGACGCCGGACAGCTGGGCGCACAGGGCGGCGGCGGGCAGGGCCTCCTCCGGCGGGAAGCCGGACTTGGACGCCTCCCCCGCCAGGTTGATTTCCAGCAGGATGTCCTGGACCAGCCCCAGCTTGTCCGCCTGGGCGGAGACGGCCCGGAGCAGCTTTTCCGACGAGATGGAGTGGATCAGCGCCACCCGGCCCACCACGTGCTTCACCTTGTTGGTCTGGAGGTGGCCGATGAAGTGGACCGACGCCCCGGCGTAGGCGCCGTCCGCCAGGTGGGCGTCGAGCTCCTGCACCCGGTTCTCCCCGCACAGCGTCACGCCGGCGGCGATGGCGGCGCGGATGGCGTCCGAGCTCTGGGTTTTGGTGGCGGCCAGCAGGGCTACGTCTGCCGGGTCCCGGCCCGCGGCCCGGGCGGCGGCGTCCATGCCCGCCCGGAGCCCGGCGATTTTCTCTCTCAAATCCATATGACAGCAGCCTCCTATTGCCGCGGGGCTTTGCCTGTTCGCGGGGCCCCGGGGTTTATGCGCTGGAATTTATCCGCGCCGCCTGCGGCGGCTCAGCGCACTACCTTTCCGTCGTAAATGCCGGAGGAGTTCAGAATGACCTCGTCACCCGGCCGCAGCCGGTTGGCGGCGGCGGGGTTCGCCGGACGGACCAGGTAGAAGGAGGGGTCGGTGTACAGCACCTCCACCTCCTGCTTCCAGGCCTGAGAGCGGATTACGGTGAACACATAGTAGCGGTTGACCTCCCGGGGAACGCCGTCCTCCTCCTCCTGCTCCTCCTGCACGGTCTCCACCCGCAGGGCCTTCCGGGGAATGCGGATGCCCTCCAGGGTCTGGGTGATCACGTCCACCGTCTGAATCCGAAGCATGGCGGTGTCCGCCAGATGGGAGCGGCAGGAGAAGACGGCCAGGGTCTGGTCCTCCTCCAGGGCGATCCGCTCCAGGGTCATGACGATCTGCCCGAAATAGTCCCCGGAGAAGTTCAGCGCATACCGCCGTCCGGCCTGGAGGCCGGTGTCCGCGCCCTCCAGCAGGGCGGCGAACCACCAGGTGGAGCCGGTGACCAGCTTTCCCACCGAGGAGGGGGCGGGGCTGTGCTGCTCCTTCAGCAGCGCGGACAGGCTTCCCGCGGTGAGCCCGTCCAGAATATCCGGGGAGGCCGCCTCCTCCCAGCCGTCCGCCCCGGCGGAGAACACGCCGGACATGGGGGCGTATACCGTGGTGGACACCTGGCTCAGGGAGCTGTTCAGCTGCTCCAGCTGGGCCCGCTTGTCCGCGATGAGCTGGCTCAGCTGGCCCGCGGCGGCGGTGTCGCCGTAGGCGTAATCCCGCTTGAAGACCATGGAGCGCAGGTGGAGGGCGGAGTCCTCCAGTGCGGTGAGGTCCCCCCGGGCGGCCAGGGCGCGCAGGGCGGCGATGGAGGAGATAACCTGGGCGTCCAGCTGGGCGGCGCCGGCGGTCTGGGCGCCTGAGCTGAGGGCGTACTCCAATTGCTGGATCTCCGCCTCCAGGGTGCGGATGGACTGCCGGGTGGTGAGGGCGGAGGGGTCGCTGTACAGCAGGGCCACCGGGTCCCCGGCGGCGGCCTTGGCCCCCTCCGCCAGAATCTGGTCCACATAGCCCGTGCCGCCGGCGGACAGGGGGGTTTCCTCGCGCACCAGAATGCCCACCGCCTCACAGCCGGCGTCCAGGGAGTAGGCGTAGGCCCGGGTGGTGGCCACGCCTTCGTCCCAGCCGTGGAAGAGGTAAACGGCCAGGTAGGCGGCCACGCCCAGGCATAAAATGGCGATCATGAATTTTGTGGCCAGGGTGCTCTCTTTCAACTTGATATCAGTCCTTTTTCTCTCTGAATACCGGGCGGTGTGAATCCGCTGTCACGCTCGGATTGGCCGCGCGGCCGGGCCGCTTTCGCTGCGCCTCAAGCAAAACCCAGTCCCGCTTTGCGGGCCTTGGGGTTTTGCTTTCGCTGCGCTCCAAGCGTCCCTGCGCGGCTATCCTCGCGCTTCCTTGTCACGCTCGGATTGGCCGCGCGGCCGGGCCGCTTTCGCTGCGCCTCAAGCAAAACCCAGTCCCGCTTTGCGGGCCTTGGGGTTTTGCTTTCGCTGCGCTCCAAGCGTCCCTGCGCGGCTATCCTCGCGCTTCCTCCAGCTCCACCGGGTGCTCCGGGGCGATGGTGGAGATGGCGTGCTTGTAGATCACCTGCTGCCGGCCGTCGGACACCACCACCACCACATAGGGATCAAAGGCGGTGATGACCCCCCGGAGCTGGTAGCCGTTCATGAGAAATACGGTGACACGGGCGGCCGCGCGGCGGGCGCTGGCCAAAAAGGCGTCCTGGATGTTGGGCTGCTTGACGGCGGAGACAGTGGATGTAAGGCTCATGTAAATACACTCCTTCTTTTTTTAGAAGCGCGGAAACGGCCATGCGCTTTTGTGTATTTATTGTAATCCACTGTCTTTGACAAGTTGTGTCGAAAAATGGACGGCGGCGGGCAGATCAGGAATTTTTTCCCAAAAATACCAGTGGGCCTCCCTATTCCGCCGGAACCAGGTGAGCTGCCGCTTGGCGTACTGCCGGGAGCGGAGCTTCACCTCCTGGGCTCCCTCCGCGGCGGGGCGGCCCGCCAGAAGGGCCGCCGCGATCTCCTTATAGCCGATGGCCTGCATGGCGGTGCCCTCCCGGGGCGCCCCCGAGGCCAGCAGGGCCCGTACCTCGCCCTCCAGCCCCCGGTCCATCATCTCGTCCACCCGGCGGTCGATGCGCTCCCACAGCCAGGGGCGCTCCCGGAAGTTCAGCGCGATGGTCAGGGGGGCGTAGCGGTTGGGCAGGGCGCGGCTCTCCCGGTCGTGCTGGGTGATGGTTTTCCCCGTGGAGAGAAAGACCTCCAGGGCCCGGATGGTGCGTTTTTCGTCGTTGGGGTGGATGCGGGCGGCGGCCTCCGGGTCGGTCCGCGCCAGCTCCTCCCGCAGGGCGGGCAGGCCCTCCTCCCGCGCCCGCCGCTGGAGCTCCTCCCGCAGGCCGCTGTCCGGCGCGAAGGGGGCGAACCGCCGTCCGGCAATCAAATGGTCGATGTACAGCCCCGTCCCCCCGGCCACAATGGGCAGCCGCCCCCGTGCCAGAATGCCGTCCACCACGGGGACCGCCTCCGCGACATACCGGGCCACGGAGTAGCTTTCCTCCGGGCCGGCCACGTCCAGCATGTGGTGGGGGACGCCCCGCATCTCCTCCTGCGTGGGCTTGGCGGTGCCGATGTCCATGCGGCGGTAGACCTGCATGGAGTCGGCGGACACCACCTCCCCGCCCAGCCGCAGGGCCAGCTCCACGGCCAGGGCGGTTTTGCCGGAGGCCGTGGGCCCGCATATGACAAGGATGTTGGGATTCATGAAAACCTCCCGGCGGGCCCACGGCAGGGCCCCGCGAAGTGGGGCGGCGCGAAGCGCCGTACAAGCGTTTTGCGGAGCAAAACCTTGGCGCGGGGCGGATTCATTCCGCCCGCGCAGGATAAATCAAGGGGTCCCCGTGCCGCGCAGCGGCATGGGGCGGGCCCGCATATGACAAGGATGTTGGGATTCATGAAAACCTCCCGGCGGGCTTTTGTTGTCTGTTGGATTTTACTATTATAGCGCATCCTGCCAGAGATTACAACAGCCCAAACAGCGCCAGGGGGTATTGACATTTGCGGGCGGGAGCGGTTATAATTCTCAGGTAGAGCATTGAAATTCTGCCCCGCGCGGCCGCGCCGGGCATTGACGAGAGGGCGGGATATACCCATGGGCTTTTTTTCTTCGCTGCTGGGGCGTTCGGATGACTATACGGAGGAGCAGGAGTATGAGGCGCCGGGCACGCTGCCGGAGCTGTACAGCGGCATGACGCTGGAGGTGGAGACGCCGGAGGGGGCCCAGGTGCTCACCGGGCGGCTGTCCGGGTATATCCCCAGCGAGGCCACCCTGACCCTGGAGCGGCTGCCCGGGGCGCTGTCCTTCGGCACCCGGGAGGTGGGCTCCTCCGTGGTCGTCAAGGGCGTCAACGAGGCCATGACCCAGTTCTACCTGCGGGGCACCGTGCAGGAGTCCAACCGGGTGGTGTGCCGCATCAAGGACGTGAAGGTGAAAAACTTCCCCGAGCAGCGGCACAATTTCCGGCTGCGCATCAACGTGCCCGCCACCCTGTTTGCCCAGGGGGACGAGGCCCGCAAGAACCCGGAGCCGTGCACCCTGCTGGACATCAGCACCGGGGGAGCCTGCGTGGAGTCGGAGTACCTCCACGCCGAGGACGAGGTGCTCCGCCTGAAGGTGGAGCTGGCGGACTACGCCCCTATGGAGTTTCTGGGGGAGATCATCCGCGTGACCGAGCCCAGCCCCGGCCGGTTCCGCTACGGCTTCCTCTACGCCCAGCTGAAGGAGGCCGAGCTCACCGACCTCACCCGGACGCTGTACAACATCCAGGTGGGCAACCGGCAGATCTGGGTGCGGGGCGGCTGAGCCGCCTCCGGCATTCTCACAGCGGCCGAGAGCGCCTGTCCCGAGGGGACGGGCGCTCTTTTTGCCCCGGCGGCTGCGGGGGCGCGGGCCCAGCCCAGGAATTTTGCCCAGACGCCCCCGGGCGGGCGGGGATTCCCCAAGTTCTCCCTTGCTACCGCCGCGCTTTTCTGGTATAATATCACGATTACGCCGGACTCCTGATTCTGGACTCCGGCGGCGGGACGCGGTTGAGGGGGCGCAGGAATGGACAATATAATTCTCATCGGGATGCCCGGGGCCGGCAAGAGCACCGTGGGCGTGGTGCTGGCCAAGGCCCTGGGGATGAAGTTTCTGGACGTGGACCTGCTCATTCAGGAGCGGGAGGGCGCCGTGCTCCAGCAACTCATCGACACCCGGGGCGTGGAGCGGTTTCTGGACCTGGAGCGGGACGCCATCTGCTCCCTGGACTGCCGGGGAACGGTGGTGGCCCCCGGCGGCAGCTGCGTGTGCCGGGAGGAGTCCATCGCCCACATGCGGCGGCTGGGCACGGTGGTTTACCTCCAGCTGTCCCTGGAGGACGCGGCGGGGCGCATCCACAACCAGGCGTCCAGGGGCATCGCCCTCTCCCCCGGCCAGACCCTGGCAGGCGCGTACCGCTATCGGGTCCCCCTGTACGAGGCCTGCGCCCACATCACCGTCCCGGCCGGGGGGCAGAGCCTGGCGGAGACGGTGGAGGCCGTAAAACGCGCGCTGGCAGGGGACGTCCGTCCGGCGTGACGGCGCCGGGACAGCCCTCTTCCCCTTCCTTCCCCGCAAGGCCGCCCTCCGGCCCCACAAGACAATTTTAGAATAGGACGAATCACAATGAATTTTCGCGACCTGGGGCTTACCGCCCCCATTCTGAAGGCCCTCACCCAGGAGGGCTACACCGAGCCCACCCCCATTCAGCGCAAAGCCATCCCCCCCGCCCTGGCGGGGCGGGATGTGCTGGGCTGTGCCCAGACCGGCACCGGCAAGACCTGCGCCTTCGCCGCCCCCATCCTCCAGCGGCTGAGCAAGGCCGTCCCAAAGCCCAGGGTGATCCGGGCGCTGGTCCTCACCCCCACCCGGGAGCTGGCCATCCAGATTCAGGACTGCTTCCTGGCCTATGGCCGCAACCTGCCCCTGCGCTCCGCCGTGATTTTCGGCGGGGTTGGACAACAACCCCAGGTGGACGCCATCCAGCGGGGGCTGGACATCCTGGTGGCCACGCCGGGCCGCCTGCTGGACCTCCACGGCCAGGGGCTGCTGGACCTGTCCCGCATCGAGATCTTTGTGCTGGACGAGGCGGACCGGATGCTGGACATGGGCTTCATTCACGACGTGAGGCGGGTGCTGAAGCTGCTGCCCGCCCAAAAGCAGACCCTGTTCTTCTCCGCCACCATGCCCCCGGAGGTGATGGGGCTGGTGAACGGCCTGCTCCGCGACTACGCGCGGGTGGCGGTGGACCCGGTGTCCTCCCCGGTGGAGGCCGTCAAGCAGTCCCTGTACTACGTGGACAAGGCCAATAAGACCAAGCTGCTGGCCCACCTCATGGAGGAGCGGAAGATCACCTCCGCCCTGGTGTTCTCCCGCACCAAGCACGGGGCCAACCGCATCGCCCAGGACCTGATGAAGCGGGGCATCTCCGCCGCCGCCATCCACGGCAACAAGAGCCAGACCGCCCGGGTCCAGGCCCTGTCCGACTTCAAGGCGGGCCGGGTGCGGGTGCTGGCCGCCACCGACATCGCCGCCCGGGGCATCGACATCGACCAGCTCCCCTTTGTGTTCAACTACAACCTGCCCGACGTGCCCGAGACCTATGTCCACCGCATCGGCCGCACCGGCCGGGCGGGACATGAGGGGGAGGCCGTCTCCTTCTGCCAGTTCGACGAGAAGGACGAGCTGCGCGCCATTGAAAAGCTGCTGGGACGGCCCATTCCGGTGGTGGAGGGCCACCCCTTCCCCATGGAGAACTTCGACCCGCCCCGAAAGGACAAAAACGGCCGTCCCGTCAACGCCGAGGACGCGGAGGCCCGGGCCGCCGCCAAGGAGAAGCGCCGCCAAAGGGATATGGAAAACAGGGCCAGGGCGGAGGAGCGGAAAAACGAGGCCGCTCCGGCGGCAGCGGCCCCCATCCCCGGGGAGGAGGCGGAGCCCGCCCGGAAGAAAAAGCGCCGCCGAAAAAGGTCCGGCGGGGCGCAGGAGGTCCAGGCCCCGGAGGCCGCCCCCGCCCGGGAGGAGAAGCCCCTCGTCCTCCGGGACAGGCCGGTGGGGCGGGGGGTGCGGCAGGGGCGCATCCATGAGACGCTGCCCGACCAGCCCTCCGTGCCCATCACCGACTTCCACAAGCCCAACCCACTGGATTCCGACGTCGTCATGGACGCCACCGCCCGCCTTCTGGCCCCCCGGCGTCCCGTCCCCCGCGCCCAGCCCCGGCCGGACGGTCAGGAAAAACGGGACAGGGAGGCCGGCCCTCAGCAGTCCCGCCCCCGCCGCCGGGGCAAAAAGCAGGGCGCGCCCGTCCCCGCCCCCAAGGAGCCGGCGCTCCCCCCCTCCCTGGCCGGGAAAAAGCGCCGCCGCAGGGACGGCGGGCCCCGGCCCGTGGAGCCCCCCCTCCGCTCCGACCGCCAGAAGGACTCCACCCAGCACAAGAGCCTGATGCGGCCCTACTACCTCCATGACGGCGACTGACCGGGGGGGCGCGGCCCGCCGCCGGAGCCGGCGCCGCCCGCTGGTCTGGCTGGCCGCCCTGCTGGTTCTGGCCGCGGGGGGCTGGTTCTGGTTCCAATGGCAGTGCTGGGGGCTTCAGACCACCCATGCCCAGGCGGAGCTGCCCGGCCTGCCCCGGAGCTTTGACGGCTTCAAGCTGGTCCACCTGTCCGACCTCCACGGCCACGAGTACGGCGAGGGAAGCCGGGAGCTGCTGGAGCGGGTTCAGGCGGAGGACCCCGACCTGATTGTGATCACCGGCGACCTCATCGACCAGAAGAGCCAGCTGGACATGGTCCCCGCCCTGGCCCGGGGGCTGGCCGCCATCGCCCCGGCGTACTATGTCACCGGGAACCATGAGTGGGCCCTGGGCTCGGGCGCGGTGAGGGAGCTGAAGGGCCTGCTCGATCAGTGCGGGGTAACGGTGTTGTCCAATCGATACGAAATTTTGGAGCGGGACGGAGAGGCGGTCGTGCTGGCCGGGGTGGACGACCCCAACGGCTACGCCGACCAGACCACGCCGGAGGAGCTCCGGGCCCGCATACGGGAGGACGCCCCCGGCCTGTTCACCCTGCTGCTGGCCCACCGCAACGACCGCTTCGGCCAGTACGCCAACGCGGGGTATGACTTCGTCCTGTCCGGCCACGGCCACGGGGGCATCGTCCGCCTGCCCTTTTTCGGCGGGCTCATCGGCGCCGACCGGCGGCTGTTCCCTCCCTGGACCTCCGGGGTGTACACCGCGGGGGACAGCACCCTGTTCGTCTCCCGGGGCCTGGGGAACAACACCGTGCCCTTCAAAGGGTTCCGGCTGTTCAACCGGCCGGAGCTGGCGGTGGTGACCATGGTGCGCCCAATCGGAGCGTGAATACAGGGGTGAGGCATATTTTATGTACTATGACGCCGGACAATTTGATATCGCCGTCGTCGGCGCGGGCCACGCGGGCATCGAGGCCGCCCTGGCCGCCGCCCGGATGGGGCTGAAAGCCGTCTGCTTCACCATCAACCTGGACGCGGTGGGCAACATGCCCTGCAACCCCGCCGTGGGCGGCACCGGCAAGGGCCATCTGGTCCGGGAGATCGACGCCCTGGGCGGCGAGATGGCCCGCGCCGCCGACCGGGCCTGCATCCAGTACCGGATGCTCAACCGGGGGAAGGGCCCCGCCGTGTGGTCCCTCCGGGCCCAGGCGGACCGCCGCCGCTACCAGGAGGTGATGAAGCACACCCTGGAGCTCCAGGAAAACCTGTGGGTGAAACAGGCGGAGGTCACCGAGATTTTGACCGAAAACGGGGCCGTCTCCGCCGTGGCGACGGCCACCGGGGCGGTCTATCGGGTAAAAGCGGCGGTGGTTGCCACCGGCACCTACCTGGGGGGCCGCACCATCGTGGGGGAGGTCGCCCGGGACTCCGGGCCCGACGGCATGGCCGCCGCCCTGCCCCTGACGGACTGCCTGACAAAGCTGGGGCTGGACCTCCGCCGCTTCAAGACGGGCACGCCCCCCCGGGTGAACCGCCGCAGCGTGGACTTATCCAAAATGGAGGTCCAGCCGGGGGACGAGGACCCCGCGCCCTTCTCCTTTGAGACGGAGGCGGCCCCGGAAAACCGGGCGGTGTGCTATCTCACCTACACCAACGAGGCCACCCACAAGGTGATCCGGGACAACCTCCACCGCTCCCCCCTGTTCTCCGGGGTGATCGAGGGGGTGGGGCCCCGGTACTGCCCCTCCATTGAGGACAAGGTGGTGCGCTTCGCGGACAAGCCCCGGCACCAGCTGTTCATCGAGCCCATGGGGCTGAACACCGAGGAGCTGTACATCCAGGGGTTTTCCTCCTCCCTGCCGGAGGAGGTGCAGGTGGAAATGCTCCACACCGTCCCCGGCCTGGAGCGGGCGGAGATGACCCGGTGCGCCTACGCCATCGAGTACGACTGCGTGGATCCCACGGAGCTCCTGCCCACTTTGGAGTGCAAAAAAATCCCCGGCCTGTATGGGGCGGGGCAGTTCAACGGCTCGTCGGGCTACGAGGAGGCCGCCGCCCAGGGGCTGGTGGCGGGGGTCAACGCCGCGTTGAAAATCAGAGGAGAACCACCCTTGGTATTGACCCGGGGGGACGGCTATATCGGGGTACTCATCGACGACCTGGTGACCAAGGGCACCAATGAGCCCTACCGAATGATGACCTCCCGGACGGAGTACCGGCTCATCCACCGGCAGGACAACGCCGACCGGCGGCTGGCCCATTATGGCCGCCGGGTCGGGCTGGTGAGCGGGGAACGGCTGGCCCGGATTGAGGAGAAGTACGCCGCCGTGGACCGGGAGATACGCCGGCTGGAGCACACGGGCGCGGCCCCCTCCCCCGCGCTGGACAGGCTCCTGGAGGAGAAGGGGGAGCCCCCCTGCCCCCACGGGGCGCGGTTGGTCGATTTGCTCCGCCGTCCCCGGCTGGCCTACGGGGACCTGGCCCCCTTTGACCCGGACAGGCCCGCCCTTTCCCGGGAAATCACCGGGCAGGTGGAAATTTCGGTCAAGTACCAGGGCTACATCGACCGTCAGAACCGGCAGGTGGAGGAGCTGCGCAGGCTGGAGGACAGGCCCCTGCCCCCGGACGCGGACTATCTGTCCATCCAGGGCCTGCGGCTGGAGGCGAGGCAGAAGCTGGACAAGATCAGGCCGCTGAATCTGGGGCAGGCGTCCCGGGTGTCCGGGGTGTCCCCGGCGGATGTGACCGCATTGATGATATACTTGGAGAAAACCACATGGTGATTACGAGAGCGAGTGGTGAGACCCTGGCCCAGGCCGCCGCCCTGGCGGACGAGCTGTTTCCGGGGCACGGGCCGGGGGAGCTGCTGGCGGAGTGGGAGGCGCTGTCTCCCATGGAGTGCGCGGTCTTTCTCGCCCTGGAGGAAGGCGCGCCGGCGGGCTTTGCCCAGTGCCAGCTCCGGCGGGACTACGTGGAGGGCACGCAGACCAGCCCGGTGGGCTATCTGGAGGGCGTCTACGTCCGGGAGCGGTTCCGGCGGCGGGGCGCGGCGAAGGCCCTGCTGGCCGCCTGCGAGGAGTGGGCCAGGGACCGGGGCTGTGCGGAGTTCGCCAGCGACTGCGAGCTGGACAACCGGGACAGTGCCGCCTTCCATCTGGCGGCGGGCTTTGCCGAGGCCAACCGGATTGTCTGCTTTACCAAACGATTATGAGGGAGGGCGGTAGAATGGAACTGATGACCTGTGAGCTGCCCGCCTTTTCCGTCATCGGCATGGAGGGCGAGGCATGGCCGGGGCACAATCCCGCCCCCGCCCTGTGGGAGCGGGCCAACGCCCGGTTCGGCGAGGTGGAGGCGCTGGCCCTGCGGGACGAAAGCGGCGCGCCCGTGGGCTTCTGGGGGGCGATGAGCGACCTGTCCCGCGCCTTCCTGCCCTGGGAGGACGGCTTCACCCGGGGGCTGTATCTGGCGGGCGTCCAGGCAGCCTCCGGCGCCCAGCCGCCGGAGGGCTGGACAAAATGGACCCTGCCCGCCTTCGCCTGCCTGCGGGTCCGGGCGGAGGGGGACTACGCCGCCGCGTTCCGGGCCGGGCTGGAGGAGCTTGCGCGTCGGGGGCTGTTCCTGGCCGGGGCGGTGCAGGAGTGCCAGCGCCCGGCGGAGGGCGGGCAGCTTTATTTGTACTTCCCATTCAAACGACTGTGAGAGGAAGCGCGACGGTAACCGCGCAAGAGAGCTTGGACCGCAGCGAGGATAAAAACCCAGCGCCGCAAAGCGGCGCGGATTTGATCCGAGACGAAGGGAAAGCGACCTGGCCGCGCGGCCAATTGAAGCGTGACAAGGATGGATACAATTCGAGAAAAGGAAGGGTTGGGAATGAAATTATTCTTGGCCATTGTGGTGTGCAAGCTCCTGCGCTTTGTGGGCGGGCTTATGGGCAAGGGCAGCTCCCTGCCGGGGCAGTTCGCCCTGAAGGTGTGCCCGGACGCGCTGGGCCGGGTGAAGCTGCCCGCCCATGTCATCGCCGTCACCGGCTCCAACGGCAAGACCTCCACCGTGGAGATGATCGCCGCCATCCTGACGGCGGACGGCAGGCGGGTGGTCTACAACAAGGAGGGCTCCAACCAGACCGAGGGGGTGGCCACTCTGATTTTGTCCCACTGCACCCTGGGGGGCAGAATGCGGGGGGATGTGCTGCTGCTGGAGAGCGACGAGCGCTATGCCCGCCACACCTTTCGGTGGTTCCACCCCACCCACTTCGCCGTCACCAACCTGTACCGGGACCAGCTCACCCGCAACGGCCACCCGGAATGGGTGTACGACGCCGTCAAGGCCGCCGTCTTCCCGGAGACCACCCTGGTGCTCAACGCCGACGATCCCCTGGCGTCCTGCCTCGCCCGGGACCACGAGGCGGACAAAGTGAAGTGGTTCGGCCTGGACGAGTGCTCCGTGAGCACGAAGGAGCACCGCGGGGCCTACCACGACGGCGCCCGGTGCCCGGTGTGCAAGGGGCGGATGGAGTACTCCTGTTACCACTATGCCCACATCGGCCATTACGCCTGCCCCGCCTGCGGCCACAGGCGGCATGAGACGGATTTCACCGTCACCGCCCTGGACTTGAGGGAGGGGAAGCTCACCATCAACGGCGAGACGGATATCTCCCTGGCCTTCAAGAGCATCTACAACGTGTACAACATTCTGGCGGCCTGGTCGGTGTGCGCCCTGGCGGGGACGGCCCCCGGCGTCATGGCCGGTGTGATTGACAACTATTTGTTGAAAAACGGGCGGGTGATTACCTTCCGTCTGGGGAACCACCGGGGCACCCTGCTCACCTCCAAGCACGAGAACTCGGTGGCCTACGACACGAACCTGGCCTATATCGCCGCGGCGGAAAAGCCCTGCACGGTGCTGGTGATTGTGGACGACATCAGCCGGAAGTACTTCACCGGGGAGACCAGCTGGCTGTGGGACATCGACTTCGACCGGCTGAACTGCCCCCAGGTGCAAAGGGTGATGCTGTACGGAAAGTACTGCAACGACCTGGCGGTGCGGTTCAAGTACAGCCATATTCCGGCGGACCGGATCGAGGTGGGCGAGCGCATCGCCGCCGCGGCGGAGTACCTGAGGGAGAACGGGGACGAGGACGTGTACGTGGTCACCTGCTTCTCCGACCGGGATAAATTGCTGTCTCATGTAGAGCGGGATTGAGGAGGGAAACGGCATGGAATTGATGATTTTACACCTGTATCCCGACTGCATGTCCCTGTACGGCGAGTACGCCAACGTGGCGGTGCTCCGCCGCCACCTGGAGGCCATGGGGGTGTCCGCCGCGGTGGAGACCGCCCTGTTCGAGGATACGCCGGCCTTCGAGCGGGCGGACTTCATCTATATGGGCGCGGGCACGGAGCGCACCCAGAAGGCGGCGCTGGCCGCCCTGCTGCCCCATAAAGAGGCGCTGAAGGCCGCGATAGACCGGGGGGCCGTCCTCCTGTTCACCGGCAGCGCCATGGAGCTCATCGGCGCGTCCATCACCCAGGAGGACACCGGCAAGGTGTGGCCCTGCCTGGGGTTCGCGGACTTCACCACCGAGGAGACGGGCTATCGGGCCCCGGAGGACGTGGTGGCCCGCACCTCTCTGTGGGGGAGCTTTGTGGTGGGCTTTATGAACAAGTGCTCCGACACCTACGGGGTGACCACCCCCCTGTTTGAGCTGGTGGAGCGGGGCCCCGGCAACGCCGGAGACGGGGGCCCGGAGGAGGGCTATGTATCCGGCAACATATTCGCCACCCACCTGACGGGTCCCATCCTGGTGAAAAACCCGGATTTCACCGACTTTCTCATCCGCCGCCTGTTTGAGGCCAAGGGGTGGGAGCTGCCGGAACAGCTCCCCGTCCTGCCCTACGAGCGGGAGGCCTACGCGGTCACCTTGAAGGAGCTGGCGGATCAGGAGGCGGACGATCCCCCCGGCCCGTACCGGGCGGATCGCTGAAACGCAACCGCGGCGTTGCATTTGGAAACAGGAAAACGCTGGTGAAACGGCCCGGATTTGATATGCTGAACACATCAAATCAACGAGGTGATACCATGAGTTTAATGAGTTTAGGAAACAAGCTGGCGGAGGCCCGCAGGGCCCGCAACCTGACCCAGGAGCAGCTGGCGGAAAAGCTGGGCGTGACCCGGCAGGCGGTGAGCCGATGGGAGTCCGGCGCGGCCTACCCGGAGACGGACAAGCTTGTGCGCATGGCCCAGCTTCTGGAGGTGAGCTGCGACTACCTGCTCCAGGACGGGGTGGACGAGAAGGGTATCCCGGTGAGGGACCCGGTGACCCGGCTGCTGAAGCAGGCCCAAGGGAAAAGGGTGAAGCTGACCTTCTACGAGGGCGACGGAATGCCCGTGGTCCACGAGTGGTGCGTGATCCAGGACTTCGACGGGGCCTGGGCCAATGTGGAAGTCGTGGTGAACCAAAAGAAGCCGCAGAAGAACGAGGTACGGCTCATCCCACTGTCCGCCATCAGCACCATCACCTTCCTCCAGGACGGAGAGACGCCCCGCCGCTCTCCCCTGGAGCTGAACTGAGGGGGGCCGGACGATGGAATACTTTGGATTATTTGCCTTTGTTTTTGTCCTTGGACTGTACGGAAAGATACGCCGGCTGGAGCGGATTTTAAGGGAAAACGGCATCCGCCCCGGCGGGACGGCGGGGCTGGGGGACCAGGTGCGCAAGCAGGTGGGCCAAATTGTGGAGCTCACCCTGGAGACCGGCGACGGGGACATCATGGGAAAACAGTGCAAAATCCTGGACGCCGACGAGGACTGGGCCCTGGTGCTGGCCAACGAGGGCAAAAAGAACCAGTGCGAGAAGCTGATCCGCCTGGACGGCGTGAAGCAGATCAAGGTGAAATAGGATACAAACGGATGTTTCACGTGAAACACCGCCCGCCGGGCCGGGGATTGCCCCGGGCAGGACCCACCGCCCGCCCCCCAGGCGCGGGCGGTGGGTCCTGCCCGCCTGACAGTGCCCGGACACAGGCGGCAGCGCCAATGGGGTGGCGCCAGTCGTACTCCCCACGCGCCGGAAGGGTATGGACCTGCCCGCCGTATAGGGCGTCCCCCGTAAAGGGGGTTCTCAGGGGGAGGCCCGACTAAAGGACATGGCCCGTCGTTGGGGCCATGTCCGCCCGGAGGGCATCCCCCTGAGCATTCTCTTTGGGTACTTTCTCTCATGGGAGAGAAAGTACCCCGCCGGAGGCCGGGCCTCCAGAAAGGAGCGTCCCATGAGCGATACGTGGTTAGAAGTGACCCTGCCCGTCCCGGCGGAACAGCTGGACCGGGTGTGCGGCGTCCTCACCGCCAACGGCATGTCCGGGCTGGTGGTGGAGGAAGAGGGGGATTTCCTCCGCTTTTTGGAGCAGAACCGGCAGTACTGGGACTATGTGGACGAGGACCTGGCCGCCCGCATGAAGGGGGCCAGCCGGGTGAAGTTCTACGTCCCGGACGACGCGGACGGGCAAAACCAGCTCCGGCGGTATCTGGCGGGGCTGGAGGAGTACGAGCCCCAGACCGTCTCCCTGCGGGAGGAGGACTGGGCCACCTCCTGGCAGAAGTACTACCAGCCCATCCCGGTGGGGCGGCGGGTGTACATCGTTCCCGACTGGATGCGGGGGGAGCCCGTGCCGGAGGGGCGCACGCCGCTGTATCTGAATCCCGGCCTCACCTTCGGCACCGGGGCCCACCCCACCACCCAGCTGTGCCTGGAGCTGCTGGAGGAGGCGCTGCGCCCCGGCGACCGGGTGCTGGACCTGGGCTGCGGGTCCGGCATTCTGGCCATCGCCGCCCTGGCCCTGGGCGCCGGCCGGGCCGCCGGGGTGGACATCGACCCCAAGGCGGCGGACGTGGCCTTTGAGAACGCCGCCCTCAACGGCGTCGGCCCGGACCGGCTCAGCGTATACGCCGGGGATGTGCTCGGCGACAAAAAGCTGGCGGCGCGGCTGAAGCCGGGGCAAAACCGGGTGGTGCTGGCCAACATCGTGGCGGACGTCATCATTCCCCTGTCGGCGAGGGCTGGGGAGTTCATGA
This sequence comes from uncultured bacterium, assembly GCA_947383145.1. Taxonomy (GTDB): domain Bacteria; phylum Bacillota; class Clostridia; order Oscillospirales; family Oscillospiraceae; genus Enterenecus. The sequence goes on along the minus strand of CANDCH010000001.1, from coordinate 314,042 downwards.
CCCCGGACGGGGTGTTTCTCGCCTCCGGCGTCATCGACGGGAGGCAGGAGGAGGTCAAGGCCGCCCTCGAGGTCAACGGCCTTGCGGTCACAAGGCATTTGGAGCGGGGCGGGTGGCACGCGTTTCAGGCTGTGCGGGCTTGACCATCCCCGGCGGGGATGGCCTCCGGCGGGGTACTTTCTCTCCCATGAGAGAAAGTACCCAAAGAGAATGCTTAGGGGGCAATCCGCCGGTTCGGCTTCGGGAGCAAAGGGCGCTCCCTCGCTCACAGGCGGCTTTCCCCCTAAGAATCCCCCTGTTTACGGGAGAGCCCGACAGGATAGGCTTGCTTTGACCTTCCGGCGCGTGGGGCTTTCGACGCTGATGCTCCTATTTGCGCTGCCGCTTGTGTCTGGTCACCGAGAGGCGGGAAGGGTCCATATACTGCGCCTCCGGGGCGGGCCGTCCGCTCCGGGGCGGTCGTCGGCGGCGCGGGACGGGAGGGCCGCGTTTTTTGTGAAGTTTTATCTGTGAAAACGGTTGACAAATCCCCGGCCCGCCTATAATATAGGGTAAGTAAATTTTCAGAGGCTTTGAACAGGACGAGTAACCGGAGGAACCCCCTCAGAGAGCCGCCCGCACGGTGGGAGGGCGGCGGGGCGGACCCGGCGAATATCCCCTGGGAGCCGCGGACTGAACGCGACTGTTTCAGACAGTCAGGCCAGTAAGCCCCGCCGGGTGTGCCCGTTACAGCGCATACGAGTGCCGTAATTTGTTACGGAATTGGAGTGGTACCGCAGAGGTTTGCGCCTTTGTCTCCGTTTGGGGGCAGGGGCGTTTTTATTTGGAAAGGAGCGGGGATATCATGAGACCGGAAGAAGAGGCAGTACAGCGCCGATTTCACACAGTGAAGCTCTCCCCTGAACGCCACCCGGGGAGCTGTCCAAAATGTGGGGGACAGGCGTCGTTTTCCAGGCAGTATGACGCCATGTACTGTCCGGTCTGCGATATCTGGACGGAGAAACCCTGCTCCAGCCCCTATTGCGAATTCTGCGCCCAGCGGCCGGAACGGCCCTCACAAGCTGTCAAACCACAAGAGGTAAAATAGGAGGAATCACCCATGGACTACAACCAGACCGTACACCTGCCCAAGACAGATTTCCCCATGCGGGCGGGCCTGCCCAAGCGGGAGCCCGAGCTGCTCAACCCGGAATGGGCGAAGATCACCTACCGCAAGCTGATGGACAAGAACGCGGGCAAGCCCAAGTTCGTCCTCCACGACGGCCCCCCCTACGCCAACGGCAACATCCACATCGGCACCGCCATGAACAAAATCCTCAAGGATATCATCGTCAAGTACAAAAACATGACGGGCTGCTGCGCCCCCTACGTCCCCGGCTGGGACACCCACGGCCTGCCCATCGAGACCGCCGTCCTCAAGGACAAGGGCGTGAAGCGGGAGGAGCTGTCCGTCCCCGAGTTCCGGGACAAGTGCCGGGAGTTCGCCACCCAGTACGTGGGCCGCATGACGGAGCAGTTCCAGCGGCTGGGCGTGCTGGGCGAATGGGAGAACCCCTATATCACCCTGCTGCCCGAGTTTGAGGCCAAGCAGATCGAGGTATTCGGCAAGATGGCGGAAAAGGGCCTGATCTACAAGGGCATGAAGTCCGTCTACTGGTGCCCCCACGACCAGACCGCCCTGGCGGAGGCGGAGATCGATTACCAGGAGGACCCCTGCACCACCATTTTCGTGAAGTTCCCGGTGAAGGACGACAAGGGGAAGCTGGGGCGGTACTGCGATCTCAGCAAGCTCTTCTTTGTCATCTGGACCACCACCCCCTGGACCATCCCCGGCAACGCCGCCATCTCCCTCAACGCCGCGTTCGACTATGTGCTCCTCCAGGCCCCCAACGGCGAGGTCTATATCATGGCGAAGGAGCTGGCGGAGGGGGTGTGCAAGCAGGCCGGTCTGGACTTTGCCGCGTGCAAGGTTCTCGCCACCCTCAAGGGGTCCGACTTCGAGCTGATGGTCGCCAAGCACCCCCTGCTGGATCAGGATTCCGTGATTCTCAACGGAGACCACGTGACCCTGGACGCGGGCACCGGCTGCGTCCACACCGCCCCCGGCTTCGGCGCGGAGGACTTCGACGTGTGCCAGCGGTATGACGGCGCGGGGCTGACCCACATCGGCGTGCCTGTCCCCGTCAACGCCAAGGGGGTCATGACCGACGCCCGGTACGGCGGCCAGTTCTACGCCAAGGGGAACGACATGGTGGTGGCCGACCTGGAAAACGAGGGCTTCCTGCTGGCCAAGGCCCAAATCACCCACTCCTATCCCCACTGCTGGCGGTGCAAGCAGCCCATCATCTACCGGGCCACGGAGCAGTGGTTCTGCTCCGTGGACGCCATCAAGGATCAGGCCGTCAAGTCCTGCGACTCCATCTCCTGGCACCCCGCCTGGGGCAAGGAGCGCATGGTGTCCATGATTACCGAGCGCAGCGACTGGTGCATCTCCCGCCAGCGGGTGTGGGGCGTGCCCATCCCGGTGTTCTACTGCGACGGCTGCGGCGAGGCCGTCGTCACCCCCGAGACCATCGCCCACGTGGCGGAGCTGTTCCGGGAGCACGGCTCCAACGTGTGGTTTGACAAGCCCGCCGGGGAGCTGGTCCCCGCCGGATTCAAATGCCCCAAGTGCGGCGGGGCGGAGTTCTCCAAGGAGAACGACATCATGGACGTGTGGTTCGACTCCGGCTCCACCTGGGCCGCCGTGGCGGACCAGAGGGATAACCTCCAGTACCCCGCCGACGTGTACCTGGAGGGGGGCGACCAGTACCGGGGCTGGTTCCAGTCCTCCATGCTCACCTCCATCGCCTGCAACGGCATCGCGCCCTACAAGCAGATCATCACCCACGGCTGGACGGTGGACGGCGAGGGCAAGGCCATGCACAAGTCCCTGGGCAACGCGGTCTCCCCCGACGAGGTCATCAAGGACTACGGCGCGGATATGCTGAGATTGTGGGTGTCCTCCGCCGACTACACCCAGGATATGCGCATCTCCAAGGAGATCATGAAGCAGCTCTCCCAGGCGTACCTCAAGATCCGCAACACCGCCCGGTACATGCTGGGCAATTTGGACGGCTTCGACCCGGACCAGGCCGTGGCGGTCAAAGACATGCTGGATTTGGACAAGTGGGCCGTAGCGGCCTTCAACAACCTGGTGAAGAACGTCCGGGCGGGGTACGACGCCTACGAGTTCCACACCGTCTACCGGGCCATTTACAGCTTCTGCGTGGTGGACATGTCCAACTTCTACCTGGACATCATCAAGGACCGGCTGTACTGCGGGGACGACGCGGGCCGGGCCTCCGCCCAGTCCGCCCTGTACCTCATCCTGGACGGCATGACCAGGATGCTGGCTCCCATCCTGGCCTTTACCAGCCAGGAGATCTGGACTGAGATGGCCCACAGAACTGGGGACGACCCCGAGTGCGTGCTGTTCAACGATATCCCGGACTACGACCCGGCGCTGGCGCTGGACGAGGCGGAGACCGCCCGCTGGGAGGAGCTTCAGGGCGTGCGGGACGTGGTGCTCAAGGCCCTGGAGAACGCCCGCGAACAGGGCATTAAAAAGAACCAGGACGCGGAGGTCACGCTCCATCTGCCGGAGAAAGCCTACGCGGCCTGGGAGGCCGGGAAGGTCCTGCCCGGTTTTGACGAGGCGGATCTGGCGTCCCTGTTCATCGTGTCCAAGGTGACGGTGGTCAAGCGGGACGGCGAGCCCGCCGATCCGAATGTGGACGCCACCGTGTCCGTGAAGCTGTCCGAGGCCCCCAAGTGCCCCCGGTGCTGGAACCACGACGAGGGCATCGGCGCGCCGGGCCGCCACGCGGAGCTGTGCGGCCGCTGCGCCGCCGTACTGGGCGAATAAGGAGGGACCATTATGGCTGACAAAAAATTTGACGTGACCGCGTTGGGCGAACTGCTCATCGACTTTACGGAAAACGGCCTCAGCGGCCAGGGCAACGCCCTGTTTGAGGCCAACCCCGGCGGGGCTCCCTGCAACGTGCTGGCCATGCTCCAAAAGCTGGGCAAGTCCACCGCCTTCGTGGGCAAGGTGGGGGAGGACCTGTTCGGCCGCCTGCTCCGGGACGTGGCGGCCCAGGCGGGCATCTGTATGGATTACCTGATCTTTGACCGGGACGCCCGCACCACCCTGGCCTTTGTCAAGACCTTTGAGAACGGAGACCGTGATTTCTCCTTCTACCGCAATCCCGGCGCGGACATGCTGCTCACCGGGGACGAGCTGCCCCTGGACGTGATCGCGGGCAGCCGGATTTTCCACTTCGGCACCCTGTCCATGACCCACGAGGGGGTGCGGAAGGCCACCCGCAAAGCGGTTGACGCCGCCAGGGCGGGCGGGGCGCTCATCTCCTTCGACCCCAACCTGCGCCCGCCCCTGTGGGACAGCCTGGAGGAGGCGAGGGCCCAGATCGAGTACGGCCTGGGACAGTGCGACGTGCTGAAAATCGCCGACAACGAGCTGGAGTTCATGACCGGGGAGACGGACTTCGACCGGGGCGCGGCCATTCTGCGGGAAAAATACCCCAGCATCCGGCTGTTCAACGTCACCGCCGGGGCGGAGGGGAGCTACTCCTATTATGAGGACAAGCGGGTGTTCGTCCCCGCCTGCAAGCTGGGCGGCACCATCGAGACCACCGGGGCCGGGGACACCTTCTGCGCCTGCGTGCTCAACTTTGTGCTGGACCGCGGCCTGGACGGGCTGACGGAACAGGATTTGACGGACATGCTCCGCTTTGCCAACACCGCCGCCTACCTGGTCACCACCCGGAAGGGGGCCATCCGCTCCATGCCGGAGCGAGCGGAGGTGGAGGCGCTGCTGGGGCGCTGACCATATTTTTGGCGTGTACGCCTGCGTAGGTGATCTGTGATGAAAAAGAGACTTTCCGCCCTCCTGCTGGCTCTGATTCTGGCGCTGGGCCTGTCCGCCTGCGGCCCTGGAGCGGACCTTTCCCCCGCCCCGGCCGCTCCCTCCGGCTCCGCCGCCCCGGCGGAGCCCTCCGCCCCGCCGGAGACGGAATCCCCCGCCCCGGCGGAGACAGCGAATCCGAACCCGGCGGAGACGGAGGACCCGGCCGCCCAGGGCGGGCTGTCCGTGGAGGAGGACGGCTGGTACGACTCCAAGGAGGAGGTGGCCCTGTACATCCACCTCTACGGCCGCCTGCCGGACAACTATGTGACCAAGCGGGAGGCCCAGGAACTGGGCTGGAGCGGCGGCAGCGTGGAGCGGTACGCCGGCGAGGGGACCGCCATCGGCGGGAGCCGGTTCGGCAACTATGAGGGACTCCTCCCGGAGGCGGAGGGCCGCGCCTACACCGAGTGCGACGTCGGCACCGTGGGCGCCTCCTCCCGGGGGGCCCAGCGGATCGTGTTCTCCAACGACGGGCTGATTTACTACACCGGGGACCACTACGAAAGCTTTGAGCTGCTCTACGGGGAGCCGTGACCATGGAGACGGTGCGGCTGGACGGGACCCTGCTGGGGGACCGGGGGGAGGCCATGGCCCTGCTGGGCCGGACGCTGGCGCTGCCACCCTGGTGGGGCCGCAATCTGGACGCCCTCCACGACTGCCTGACGGGGCTGGAACAACCGGTGCGGCTGGAGCTGGAGCGCCGGGACGCCCTGGAGGAGACGGCCTTTGGGCGGCGCCTGCTGAGGGTGCTGGAGGACGCGGCGGCGGAGACGCCTTCCCTGGAATTGATTTTTGTATCGCAGAAGGGCCCCCGCTGAGCGGGGGCCCTTCTGTCTGGATGTAAAAGGAACTCAGGCCATCACGCCCACGCTGTCCGCCACGGTGAAGTCCGCCTCGGTGCAGGCGCGGATGTCCTCCACGGTGTAGCCTGGGGCCAGCTCCCGCAGGATCAGGCCCGTGGGGGCGACCTCGAAATAGCAGCGCTCGGTGACGATGTCGGTGACACAGCGGGCCCCGGTGAGGGGCAGGGTGCACTTTTTCAGGATTTTAGACGCCCCGCTCTTCTCGCAGTGGTCGGTGGCCACAATGATCTTCTTCACCCCGGCGCACAGGTCCATGGCGCCCCCCATGCCGGGGGCCATTTTGCCGGGGATGGTCCAGTTGGCGATATTGCCCTCCTGGTCCACCTGGAGGGTGCCCAGCACGGTGGCGTCGATGTGGCCGCCCCGGATAAAGGCAAAGGAGGTGGCGTGGTCACAGACGCTGCCGCCGGGGATGACGGAGGCGGGCTGGCCTCCGGCGTCGATGAGGTCGGGGTCCGCCTGGTCCCAGGAGGGGGAGGCCCCGCAGCCCACGATTCCGATCTCCGCCTCCATCCACAGCTCCACCCCCTCGGGGAGGTAGTTCACGCACATCAGGGGCAGGCCGATGCCCAGGTTGACAAAATCGCCGTCCTTGAAAAATTTCGCGCAGCGCGCCGCGATCAGGGCGCGTCCGGTGAGCTCAGCCATTATTTCTTACCTCCTTCTGCCGCTTTGGCCTCCGCCTTGGCCCTGGCCCGCTTCCACATGGGGCAGATGGGCTTTTTTTCGCCCTGGCGGACGTATACCATGTCGATGATGGGGGCGGGCACGTCGATCTCGTCCGGGCCCAGCTGGCCCACCTCCACCAGCTCCTCCACCTCCACAATGACGGTGTCGGCGGCAAAGGCCATATAGCTGTTGGTGGCCCGCCCGGTGAGGCGGAACTGGATGTTGCCCGCGGTGTCCGCTTTGGCGGCCTTGATGAGGGCCACGTCGGCCCGGAGGGGCAGCTCCAGCAGGTATTCCCTGCCGTCGATGATGAGCCGCTGCTTGCCCCGCTCCACGTCGGTGCCGATGCCGGTGGGGGTGAGCACCCCGCCCAGACCCGCGCCGCCGCAGCGGATGCGCTCGGCAAAGGTGCCCTGGGGCACGAACTCCACCTCCAGCTCCCCGGCGAACATCTGCTGGCCCGCCGCCGGGTTCAGGCCGATATGGGTGGTGGTGAGGCGCTTCACCCGGTGCTCGTTGATGAGCCGCCCCAGGCCCTGGTCGGGCATACCGCCGGACACGGCGATGGCGTCGATGTCCTTCACGCCCTTCTCCAGCAGCCCGGTGATGAGCTCCTCGGCGGACAGCTCGCCGTGCCAGTCGCCGAACATGATGGTCTGGCCGTCCCGGAATTTTTCAAGGGCGGCTTCCTTGGTCACTACCTTTGATTTCAATTGGGGTCCCGCCTTTCTCTCAAGATAAGGTCACTTGCCCTGAAACACGGCCTTGCGCTTCTCCATAAACGCCTTGCAGCCCTCCTGGAAGTCCAGGGAGGCGGCGCACTCCCGCTGGGTGGGCACCTCCGTCCCGTCCAGCCACGGCTGATAGCCGGCGTACGCGGCGTCGTACAGCTGCTTCTTGATGTTCTTGTAGGAGATCAGCGGCCCCGCCGCCAGCTTCCGGGCCAGCTTCATGGCGGCCGCGTCCAGCTCCTCCACAGGGACCACCTGATAGGCCAGGCCCCAGTCCTTGGCCTCCTGGGCGGAGACGGGGCGGCCGGTGGCGGCAAGCTCCATGGTGCGGGCGGTTCCAATGGCCTTGGCCAGCAGGTAGGTGGCCCCGGTGTCCGGCACCAGCCCCAGGTTGACAAAGGCCAGGATGAATTTGGCGTTGTCGGCGCAGATCATGAAGTCGCCCCCCAGGGCCAGACTGACGCCCGCCCCCGCCGCCGCGCCGCACACGGCGGTGATCACCATTTTGCTCATCCGCTTCAGGCCGTCGGCCACCGCGCCCACCTTGCTGATGAGCCCGTCCATGTTCACCTCGCCCCCCGCCTGGATGAGCTGGTAGAAGTAACCGATGTCGCCCCCGGCGGAGAAGGCCTTGGGCGCGCCCTTGAGGACCACCACCCTGACGGCGGGGTCCTTCTCGGCGGCGTCCACCGCGTACATCAGCTCGTCGGCCATCTGCTCGTCGATGGCGTTCAGGTTCTTCAGCCAATTCATGGTGATGACCGCGACGCCGTCCTCCACTGTGTAGATCAGCTTTTTCAATTCCATACCGTACCGGCTCCTTTCTGTCGTTGTGTCCAATGGCCCGCGGACCGCCCGCTTCTGGGAAATGCGGCTTGACACCCCCCCGTCCCGTTTCATATAATGCGATTGGGCGATGGTTCCAGTTGCGCGGTTCCGTCCGCTTGCCCGCTGCCGCCAGCATATCACAATTTGTGAGCTTGAAGCGGGAATGAAGCGGGACAGAACTGTGATTTTCTTGTGAAAAGAGACAAAAGCGCTTTTTGTCATTCTTCAGAAATAGCAGAATTCACAAGGGGGTGGATCTCTGTGCTGTTTCAGGATTCCGGCTGTACCGCCGCGTCCGTATTTCTGGAATTTGAGCGGAGGGGGCTCTATGCCGCCCTTCAGGCGGAGGGGAGCGCCATTCTGGCCATGTCCGGCCGCAGGGAGATGGCGGTGGAGGGAGCGGAGGCCCGGAACGGCCTGGATGTCCGGCTGTGCGAGCTGCTGTGCCGCCGCAGCCGGGAGGCGATTTGGGAGATCTCCGGCGCGGAGGGGCTGGCCTGCTCCGGCGTCCATATGGCGGTGTGCCGGCTGGGCGGCCGGGAGGGCGTCAGGTCCTTTGCGGTCTTTTTCCGGCGGAGCCTGCCCTTTTCCGCCGCGGAGCTGGCCTGGCTGAGGAGCTTTCTGGAGCTCTACCGGGAAAAGGCCCTTCTGTTCCGCGACCTGCGTCAGGCAAACGAGCTGCTTGGCCGCATGGGCGCGGGCGAACCGCCCCGCATTTTCATCCGCGCCTTCGGGCGGTTCGACGTGTTCGCCGGCGGCCGTCTGGTGGACTTCCCCTCCGCCAAGGCCAAGGAGCTGCTGGCGCTGTGCGTGGACCACTGCGGCGGCGGCGTCACCATGGAGGAGGCGGTGGACAAGCTGTGGGAGAACCGGGCCTATGACCAGCGCTCCAAAAACCTCTACCGGAAGGCGGTGTCCCACCTGCGCCGGGTGTTTGAGGCGCTGGGGCGCGGGGAGGTGTTTTCCAGCGCCCGGGGGCGCTGCCACCTGAACCGGGAGCTGGTGGACTGCGACTACTTCCGCTATCTGGACGGGGAGCCCGTGCGCTTTACCGGGGAGTACCTGTCCAGCTACCCCTGGGCGGAGGAGACCAACGCGTGGCTGGCCCGCCGCCAGGGCCAGGGCTGAGGGGCGGACTTATGTGACGATATCACGGAACTGAGGGGCGGCTTTGGGTATAATAGAGCCATCCTAATAAAAGACAAGGAGATCACAATATGTCTGCCATCAAAATCAACCAATACAATTTTCCCCAAGAGGTTATGGAATCCGACCGCCCCGTGCTGCTGGACTTCTGGGCGCCCTGGTGCGGCCCCTGCCGCATGGTGGCCCCGGCGCTGGAGGAGATCGCGGCGGAGCGCGCCGACATCAAGGTGGGCAAGGTCAACGTGGATGAGGAGCCGGAGCTGGCGGGCCGGTTCGGCGTGATGAGCATACCCACGCTTGTGGTGATGAAGGACGGTAAAATCGTGAATCAGGCCATGGGCGCCCGGCCCAAGAGCCAGATTTTGGCCCTGCTGTGAGGAGGAGACCATGGGATTTCTTGACTTTCTGAGAGGGCCCGACATCAACGCGGGCGCGGCGGAATACAGGGCCACCCCCGGCGCGGTGCTGCTGGACGTGCGCACCCCCGGGGAATACCGGGAGGGCCATATCCCCGGCAGCGTCAACGCGCCGCTGCAAACCCTGAGCGAGGAGGCCGTCCCCGCCGGAAGGGACGCGCCCCTGTTCGTCTACTGCCGCAGCGGGGCGCGGAGCCGTCAGGCGGCAGGCCTGCTGGAGCGGATGGGCTATGCCCACGTGAAAAATATCGGCGGCATGGCCGCCTACGCGGGAGAGGTGGAGCGCTGACATGAAGGTTGTCATCATCGGCGGCGTGGCGGGGGGCGCCACGGCGGCGGCAAGGCTGCGCCGCCTGGACGAAGAGGCGGAGATCGTGGTGTTCGAGCGGTCGGGGTATATCTCCTACGCCAACTGCGGCCTGCCCTACTATATCGGCGGGGTCATTGAGGACCCCGAGGACCTGACCCTCCAGACCCCGGAGCGCTTTTACCGCCGCTTCCGGGTGGATATGCGGGTGCGCCACGAGGTCACCGCCCTCCACCCGGAGCGGAAAACCGTCTCGGTGAAAAACCTGGACGCCGGGGAGGAATTTGAGGAGTCCTATGACAAGCTGCTCCTCTCCCCCGGCGCCCAGCCCGCCCAACCCCGCCTCCCCGGCGTGGGGCTGGAGAAGGTCTTCACTTTGCGGACGGTGGAGGACACCCTCCGCATCAAGGACTACATCGACAACCATCGCCCCAAGTCCGCCGTGCTGGCGGGGGGCGGCTTCATCGGCCTGGAGCTGGCGGAGAACCTCCGGGGGCTGGGGATGGAGGTGACCATCGTCCAGCGGCCCCGCCAGCTGATGCCCCCCTTCGACCCGGACATGGCGGCGTTCATCCACGCCGAGGCGCGCCGCCACGGCGTCAAGCTGGCCCTGGGCCGCACGGTGGAGGGCTTCGCGGAGCGGGACGGCGGGGTAGACGTGCTGCTGAAGGATGAGGCTCCTCTTCACGCGGACATGGTGGCGCTGGCCATCGGCGTCGTCCCGGACACCGCTTTGGCGAAGGAGGCTGGGCTGGAGTTGGGCCTCAAGGGCAGCATCGTGGTCAACGGCCGGATGGAGACCTCCGTCCCGGACATCTACGCCGTGGGGGACGCGGTGCAGGTGAAGCACTATGTCACCGGGCAGGACGCGGTGATCTCCCTGGCGGGCCCCGCCAACAGGCAGGGCCGTATCGCGGCGGACAACATCTGCGGCGGGGACAGCCGGTATTCAGGCAGCCAGGGAAGCTCCGTCGTCAAGGCGTTTGACTTGACGGCGGCCTCCACCGGGGTCAACGAGACCAACGCCAGAAAGGCGGGGCTGGACGCGGACGCGGTGGTGCTGTCCCCCATGAGCCACGCGGGGTACTACCCCGGCGGGAAAGTCATGACCATGAAGGTGGTCTTTGAAAAGGGGACGTACCGCCTGTTAGGGGCCCAGATCGTGGGCTATGAGGGGGTGGATAAGCGCATCGACGTGCTGGCTGCCGCCATCCACGCCAACATGACGGCCATCCAGCTCAAGGATCTGGACCTGGCCTACGCGCCGCCCTACTCCTCCGCCAAGGACCCGGTGAATATGGCGGGCTTCCTGGTGGAAAACCTGGCCGAAGGGGTGGTGAAGCAGTTCCGCCTGGAGGACGTGGACGCCCTGCCCCGGGATGGGAGCGTGACCCTGCTGGATGTGCGGACCCCGGCGGAGTATGGCCGGGGATATGTGGAGGGCTTTCGGAATATTCCCGTGGATGAACTGCGGGAGCGGCTGGGCGAGCTGGAGGCCGGGAAGCCGGTCTATGTGATGTGCCAGAGCGGCCTGCGCAGCTACATCGCCTGCCGCGTCCTGGCGGGACACGGCTTTGAGGCGTATAATTTCTCCGGCGGCTTCCGATTCTATGACGCGGTGAGGAACGACCGCCGCCTCATCGAACAGGCCGCGGCCTGCGGCATGGACCGGCCGTAAACGCGGTTGAAGGGCCGGCGGGCTGGCTCTTGCGAGGCGCTTTGATTGAAAAAAACCTCCCCGGTTCCGGCTGGAAGCGGGGAGGTTTTTTACGCGCGGCCCAGAGCCTCCAGCCCTTTCGCGTCCAGGAGCTCCACCGCGCCCCGGGACAGCTTGACCAGCCCCTCGCCCTGAAAATATCGCAGCATCCGGGTGACCACCTCCCGGTGGGTCCCCAGGTGGTTGGCGATGGCCTCGTGGGTGATGGACAGCCGCGCCGTCCCCTCCATGGCGGACTCCGCCAGCAGGAAGTCCGCCACCCGGCGGTCCATGCTGCTCCACATGATCTGCTCCACCAGCCACATGACCTCGGAGAACCGGGCGGCCATAATCTCGTTGGTGTAGTTGGACAGCGGCGCGGACTCCGCCATGACCTGCCGGTAGGCGTCCGCGGGGATGGTCCAGAGCTGGCTGTCCTTTTCCGCCTCCACGGTGATATCAAACTGGATGCTGCGTATCATGCAGGAGGCGGAGAGCAGGCACATGTCCCGGGGAAACAGGCGGTATATGGTGATTTCCCGCCCCGCCTCCGACAAGATGTAGGCGCGCAGCCGCCCGGACCGGACCAGCAGGACGCCGGTGCACTCCAGTCCGCCGGTGTGGATCAGGTCTCCCCCGCTCACCCGCCGGCTGGTGAGCGCGCCGAGAATCCGGCCCTGCTGGGCGGCGTCCAGCTGACGCCAAACCGGAATGCAATCCTGAATTTCCATCCATCTCCCCTGCCTGTCCATAGAAGTCCCGCCCGTTCCCGCCGGATGGGCTGAACCCATGGTACGCCCTTGCGGGGAAAAAATCAAGACATTCCCGCGCGGGCCGGTCATATCTGGCCGTCTTCGGTGTGCCGGCCGCCGCATGACCAGCGCCGGCGGCGCGTGTCTCTTGACATCCCAGGAAAAAAGTACTATTGTTAGGAATGGTAAACTGCCGTATTTTCCGCCGCGGCAAGGGGATATGAGGTCCGACGCCTTTCCGCCCCGCCTTCCGCGCGGAAAGGCCCAGGGGGTGATGCGGCGTTTCAGCCGGAAATCTGTTTTTAGGAGAGAGGACGTATGCGGTTCATTGAAAACAGAAAGCTTGCCGTACGCATTGGGATCATTACCACGGCCATTACCCTGGCCGGAATGCTTTTGCTGTGGCTGGTGGTGTCTACCAACGCCGCGTCCGTGGTCAAAAGCGATATCACAAACCAGATGACCGACGCCGTGGAGTCCAGGGCCGCCATAATTGACGAGTACGTGCTCTCCGCGGAGGAATATATGACCGCCTTCGCCCTGGGCGGCGATGTCCGCGCCCTGCTGGCGGACCCGGACGATCCGGCGCTGCTGGCCAGGGCCCAGAAGTATACCGAGGAGTTTGCCGCGGTCAAGGGGGTGTTTGAGGGGCTGTACATCGCCACCCCGGATACCCATGTCCTGACCCATACCTCCCAGGGGGCCGTCGGCATGACGACCCGTTCGGGGGAGTCGCTGAAAACCTTCCAGGACACCATTCTGGCCCAGCGGGAGCTGACCAACCTGGGAATTATGAAATCACCGGGCACCGGCAGCATGATTCTGTCCATGTACTACCCCATCTTTGAGGGACAGCGGTGCATCGGCTACGTTGGGGCCGGCGTATATGCCAGCCATCTCATGGACGCCCTGCTGCATCTGGATATCAAGGGCCTGCCCGACAGTGAGTACGTGTTCCTGAGCGTGGATACCGGGGTGTACCTCTACCACGAGGACAGCCAGCTGCTGAATACCGAGACCGCCGACGCGGGCTATCAGGAGATTATCCGGCGCATCAAGGCGGACGGCGGCACCCAGGCAGATACATACTCCTACCGGGATGAAAACGGGGTCCGGCAGCTGGTGGTCTACAAGTATCTGAAGGACCGGGGCTGGGTCTTTATGGTCCGGGACAACGCCACGGAGGTCTACGCCGCCGTGACCACGGTGCGGGTGCTGGTGGGGGCGCTGTGCGCGGCCATGGCCGCCGCCGTCATCCTCATCACCCTGCTGATGCTGCGCCGGGAGGGCAGGGACCTGATGGTGCTGGAGCGGGCCATCGGGCGCCTGGGCGAGCTGAATCTCTCCGCGGACCAGGAGCTGGAGGGCTTTTACGGCAGGTCGGACGAAATCGGCATGATCGCCCAGACCACCCACCGCGTCTGCGGCTGCCTGCGGGAGACCATTGACGACGTGGGGCGGATTCTGGGCGAGATGGCCCGGGGGAATCTCGCCGTGGACGTCGGAGAAAACGAATCCTATTATATCGGCGACTTCAACGCCCTTTCCGAGAGCCTCCAGACCATTCACGCCAACCTGGTGGAGGTGATCCGCGACATCTCCCAGGTGGCGGAGCAGGTGGACGCCAGCGCGGAGCGGGTGTCCGCCAGCGCCCAGGCGCTGGCCCAGGGCTCCTCGGAGCAGGCCGCCTCCGTTGATGGGCTGGCCGCCAATGTGACGGCCATCACGGCCCAGCTTCAGACCAGCACGGTGCGCTGCGGCAGCGCCAGCGAGCTGGTGGACCGGGCCACCGGCTACGCGGCCGAGGCGGACGGGAAGATGGAGCAGCTCACCGCCGCCACCAGGAACATCGACCAGTCCTCCGCCCAGATCGGCACGATCATCAAGACCATCGAGGACATCGCCTTCCAGACCAACATCCTGGCGCTGAACGCCGCCGTGGAGGCGGCCCGGGCGGGAAACGCGGGCAAGGGCTTCTCCGTGGTGGCGGACGAGGTGCGCAGCCTGGCGGCCAGGTCCGCCCAGGCCGCGCAGAACACCAACGCGTTGATCAGCCGCTCCATCCAGAGCGCCAAGAGCGGCACGGAGTCCACCGACATGGCCGTGGCCGCCATGCAGGTCATCGGCGGCTGTGTGCAGTCCATCAAGGAGCTGATGGATGAGATTTCCGCCGCCAGCATTCAGCAGTCGAACATGATCGCGTCGGTGGAAGACGGCATCCGGGAGATCTCGTCGGTGGTGCAGGCCAACTCCTCCGCGGCGGAGCGCAGCGCGGCGGTGTCCAAGGAGCTGTCCCGTCAGGCGCGGACGCTGAACAGCCTCATCGGACGCTTCCGCACCCCGTGAGCGGCGGGCCGGACGGCAATAAAACAGGCCGGGCAAGCGGCGTAACGCTTGCCCGGCCTGTTTTTTCATGGGTTCAGCCGGCGGGCCGGTTCAAAAAGTCCACGTACCGCTGGAGCATGGCGGCGGTCTGGGCCCGGGTGGCCTCGCCGCGGGGGTCCAGGGAGCCGTCCCCCAGGCCGTTGAGAATGCCGGCCTCCACCGCCCAGCACATGGCCTCCCGGGCGTAGCCGCTGACCGCCTCCGCGTCGGTGAACGGCAGCGGCCGGTTTGGGACGGCGGGACTGCCCGCGTAGCGGTAGAGCATGGCGGCAAGCTGCTCCCGGGTGACGTTTCCATTGGGATTGCGCCCGTCGCTGACGCCATGGGCCGCCGCCCAGGCCAGGCCTGGCTCGTACCACTGGGCCCCGCCGCCGGTGTCCGCGCCGTCAAGACGGGCCAGCACGGTGACGGCCATGGCCCGGGTCATGGTCCCGTTGGGGTCAAAGAGCTCCGCGCTGCGGCCCAGGAACAGCTCCCGGGCGGACACGAAGCTGACCGCCTCCCGCGCCCAGTGGTTTCGGGTGTCGGAGAAGACCGCTCCGTTGTCCACCAGCCGCACAACGGCCCCGTCCGGGACCGCCGCCACAATGCCGCGCTGGGTGAGGGAGGAGGTTCGGACGACCGTCCTGCTGCCGTCCCCGTGGATGATGACGGGCACGGTTCCGGCGGTGGCGGCGGCGGGAATTTCCACCTTGACCGGCTGTGCGCTGCCGGTGTGCACCGTCACCGCGGCGGAGCCGGATTTGGTTACGGGGAGGGTGGGGATAGGCAGGAGAACCGCGCCGCCCGCGCTCTGAGCCGCGCCCACCGCGGAGGCGGAGAGGTTCACCCGGGCCTGCGCCCCGCCGTACCGGTCCACGCTGGTCTCGGCGGAAACGCCGTCGGCCCGCCGCACGCTGACCGCCGAGGAGCCGTCCGGCAGCTCCACGGTCTTGACGGTGGAGCCGTCCGCCGCCGTCTCCGTGGTGGTGACCGCCCCGCTCTTTTCCGTCACGGTGACGGTCTGAGAGCCGTCCGGCCGTTTGACGGTGGCGGTGACGGCCCCGGTGACATGGTTGGTGCTGGTGGTCGTGGTGGTGCCGTCGGGGCTGAGGTGGGTGGAGCTGGTCACATTCCCCGGATTGCTTGGATACCAGCCGCCCCCGGAGGAGGAGCCGCCGCCGGTGGCGGGAATGGTCTGCCGGGCGGTCTCATAGCCGCAGACGGTGCACTCCCGCCGCCGGACGCCGCTCTGGGTGGCGGTAGCCGCCTGCTCCACAATCCAGGCCCCGGGGGTGTGGGCCGCGTAGCCGTCCTTTTCGCTGTCCTGAGCGGCGGGGCAGTCCTGGGCTTCGCACTCATGCCAGTGGTGCCCCTTGTCGCCGGCCCAGGCGGCGCTCCAGGCGTGGGTGTGTCCGGCGGGGGGCTGGGATGGGGCGGACACCCGGACGGTATAGGTGGTCTGCGCCCCCTCGTAGGTGATGGTGAGGGTCAGGCTGCCCGCCGCGCTGGAGTCGAAGCCGCCCACCATCTCCGGGGTAACGGCCACGGTCCGGGCGGTCTGGTCGGAGAACACCGCCTCGACGGTGAGGCCGGACACGTCCAGCCCGTCGCCCACGGTATACTCGGTCTTGTGGCCGGAGCTGTTCACCGAGATGGACGCCACGGTGGGCGCGCCGTAGGCGGGCACCGTGATAACGGCGGCGGCCCCGGCCTCATGGGTGGCGGTTTCCTTGAAGCGCACGTAGTAGGTCCCGGCGGGCAGACCGGCGGTCTCCCCCCCGGCGCAGTCCGCCGCGCCGGCAAAGTCCGGGCTGACGGCGTACTCCATGCCGGGGGTGGTGCCGGTGATCCTGCCGTCGGAGCCGTTGGCCGAGGTGGGGGCGGCGGCGGACAGGCCGGTGGGGGCGGCGGTGAGGGCCTTGGCAATGGACCAGGGGATGTTCTTGCTGTCCGTGGAGCCGTCCGCCCACTGATAGCCGGGCTCCAGAGCGGCAATGGCGGTATAGCCGCCCACGTTGATGGCCTTGTGGCCGGTGAGGGTGTAGCCGGTGCCGCCGTCCACGCCGGTCTGCTCCAGGCCGGTATAGCGCAGGCCGGCGTTGGCCGCCGGGACCGGGACGGAGGTGAGGCCGGGGTCGGGCTGGGTTCCGCCGCCCGCCGTGACGGTGAGGGTGACGGACCGCTTGATGCTCACGCCGCCCTCGGTATATGCCGCCGGGACGGTGACCTCAATGGTATAGGGGCTGTCATCGGGGCCGAATTCGGCGTCCGAGACGACGTAGAGCGTGTTTGTGTTGACCTCCAGGGACGGGAGGTAGCCCTGCCTGTCGGCGTATCTATAGTAGGTGGCGCCGTCCTCGTCCGTCTCCTCCTCCCGGTTGGCCTGCCTGCCGTTGATCGTAATTTCCAGGGGAATGAAATCCAGGTACGGCATGCTTCCGGCGGCGCCCGTCACGTCCATGGAGAACTCCGCCTCCACGCCGCTGGCGGCGGACGCGCTGGCCGTCTCAAAACGGAAGTCCCGCACCAGATCCGGGGCCCCGCCCCCGCTGGAGGCCGTCCAGCCGCCGTTGGCGTCCCGGACCAGGATCAGATTTGAGCTGCCGTAGGGCAGAAGCTCAAAATTGCCGTCGACGGACTTGGGGGCGGAGATGTAGGTGTGGCCCAGAGAGGGCGGCTTGGCAGACTGCGTATTGTCGAAATTCGTGCCCTCCACCGCCACCTTGCTGGTCCCCGTGACCTGGCCGGCAATGCGCAGAAGCTGGCTCTGCCCCAGGAACAGGAAGCCGCCGCCGTTGAAGTCGTTTATGTTGAGCGTCAGGCTGTCCGTCCGCCGGAGGTCCAGCTTCGCGCCGGAGGAGACGGAGAGCGCGCCGCCGCTTCGCAGGCAGCTGCCCGCGGCCAGCACAACGTTCCCCGACTCCACCGACAGACTGCAAAGGTCCGTAAACTCCAGCGCGGCCAGATTGTTGTCGCCCCGGTACGCCACATGCGTTTCCGCGCCCGCGCCGTTCACCGGGGGGAGGCTGACGCCGGAGATCTCCACGCCGCCGGACACGGTGTAGCCGCCGTCCGCGGTGGGGGAGGCGCTGCCTTTCGCGGCTCCGCTGGCGTAGATCGCGCCCAAAGCGCCGGACGTGACCTTCCCTGTGATGGAGATCTGGACGGGCCGGGCAAACGCGCGGGTTGGATTGGTTCCGTCGGTGCTTCGGAACAGATTGCCCGCGTAGATGCTGCCGGTGTTTCCGGCGGCCCCCTGGAGGCTGGTGCCCGCGCCGATGATGATACGGCTCTCCGGTCCGGGCTCCGGAACGGTGAACGCCGCGTATGTTCCGGTCATGGTCCCGCCGAACAGGTTGCAGGAGTTGTCCCCGCTGCGGTTGACGCAGCGCGCGTTGTCCAGCGTCAGGGTGTGCCCGTTGGCGGCGATATAGTTGCCCGCCGTTGTGATGAATTGCAGCTCCACATTGGAGAACGTCACGTCCGCGCCCAATACAAAGCCGCCGGCCCGGACGACGATGGTCCCGTTTTGAATAGTCACGGGCTTGTCAATGACATAGGGCGCGTCCGCGCTGCCGCTGCCGCCGGTGTCGTTCAGGGTAATGGTCTGGCCCCCCAGGTCTGCCACTCCGTTTGCCGCGTTGTTGACGTAGTCGCGCAGGTCGTCCCCGGCGGAGGCCAGCCCCACCGGGGGAAGGGCCGCGGTCAGAACGCAGACCGCCAATAAGGCCGCTATCAGTCTTAAAGGTTTTTTCATGTGGCAAAACTGCTCCTTTTCTCCGTGATAGGCACGCCGCCCTCAGTTTCGATCCAATTCCGAAAACTGAGGGCGGCATGTTTTCCAATGGGAGCTGATTATACCAAAATTTTTCAGCGTTTGCAAGAGCCGTTCAACGGGAATTTTTTACAGCCCGCCATTCCGGTCAAAGAGGGCCGGGGATCAGCCCCTGTCCATGGATTCGATGATGGCGCCGGCCAGGGCGTCCAGCTCGCTGGCCTTGTCGGGGTGGAGGGCGGAGGCCAGGGTGAGCCGGTCGTTCAGGACGGTCATGTTCTTCATCTCGTCCTCCAGGAACTTCTGCATCAGGTCGCCGGACTTGACGGCCCAGGAGCCGTTTTCCACGATGGCGCAGGTGCGGTTCTGGAAATTCAGGGCCTTCAAATGCATGAGGAAGTCGTGCATCACGGGGTAGATGCCCAGGTTGTAGGTGACGGAGGCGAACACCAGGTGGCTGAGGCGGAACGCCTCGCTCACCAGCTGGGACACGTGGGTGCTGGACACGTCGTACACCCACACGTTGGTCATCCCTTTCTCGCACAGCTTTGCGGCCAGGGCCTGGGCGGCGGACTCGGTGTTGCCGTACATGGAGGCGTAGGCGATTATCACGCCCTGCTCCTCGGGCTGGTACTTGCTCCACTTGTCGTACTTGTCGATGAAGTACATCAAATCCTTGCGCCACACGGGACCGTGGAGGGGGCAGATGAACTTGATCTTGTCCAGGATGCCCCCGGCCTTTTTCAGCAGCAGCTGGACGTGGGGGCCGTACTTGCCCACGATGTTGGTGAGGTAGCGGCGGGCGTCGTCGATCCAGTCCCGGTCGAAGTTCACCTCGTCGGCGAACAGCTTGCCGTCCAGCGCCCCGAAGGAGCCGAAGGCGTCGGCGGCGAAGAGCACGCCGTTGGTCAAATCGAAGGTGACCATGGCCTCCGGCCAGTGGACCATGGGGGCCTCCACGAAGGTGACGGTGTGACCGCCAAAGGAGAAGGTGTCCCCCTCCTTGACCTCGATGAGCTCGTGGCCGTCGATGTGGAACCCGAACTGGCGCATGAGCATGAAGGCCTTGGGGGTGGAGATGACCTTGACCTCCGGCCAGCGGATGAGGATCTCCTCAATGGACGCGCCGTGGTCCGGCTCCATGTGGTTGATGAGCAGGTAGTCCAGGGGGCGGTCCTCCAGCAGGTGGTCCAGGTTTTCCAGCAGCTGGCGGCAGGCGGACCAGTCCACGGTGTCGAACAGGACGGTGGATTTGTCCAGCAGCAGGTAGGCGTTGTAGCTCACCCCCCGGGGGATGGGGTGGATGTTTTCAAACAGATGGGTGCGGTGGTCGTTGGCGCCCACCCAGTACAGGTTGTCGGTGACACTGCGCACGCAGTACATAAGCGAACCTCCTTATTAAAAGTTTGGAAAAATCAAATCATACCCTTATCAAAGCGGCTGTGCCGCCGTCGGGCGGCGGATATATTAGGTCTCCGCCCAGCTCCGTCAGCGAACGAAAAGTTCTTTTTGGTACTTTTTCTTTCAAGAAAAAGTACGGCCCTTCACGCCTCGATGAACATCTCCTTCGATTCCGCGCACTCCGGGCACACCCAGCCCTCGGGCAGGTCCTTGAACAGGGTGCCGGGGGCCGCCTCCGCGTCGGGGTCGCCCAGCTCGGGGACGTACTCGTAGCCGCAGCCGCCGCAGACATAGCGGGGGCCGATGGGCTCGGGCCTGGGGGCGGGGGGCCGCTTCATCTTCACCATGGGGGGCGCGGGCAGCTTCTCCTCCATGCCCAGGGCCTGGGCCAGCAGGGGCAGGATCTCGTTCACGTCGCCCACGATGCCGTAATCGCAGTTCTTGAAGATGGGGGCGTTGGAGCTCTTGTTGATGGCAACAATGGTGGACGCGTCCTTGATGCCCTTCAAATGCTGAATGGCGCCGGAGATGCCGCAGGCAATATACAGGTTGCCCTTGAACTTCTGGCCGGACATGCCCACGTAACGGTTCAGAGGCACGTACTTGTGGGTCTCCGCCACGGGGCGGCTGGAACCGACGGCGGCGCCCGCCGCCTTCGCCAGGTCCTCGATGAGCTTCATGTTCTCCCTGGGACCGATGCCCTGGCCGGCGGACACCACCCGCTCCGCCTGGGCGATGGGGGTGTCCATGGGGATGCCCACGGTGAAGTCATAGCCGTCCTTCTTCAGGGCGGCGACGAGGGTTTCCACCCGTTCCTTGGCGTCCCCCTCCTTGAGGATCATACCCTTGCGCACGCCGGTGACGGGGGCGGGCTTTTTCGCCGCGCTGGCCGAGCCGCCCGCGCGCTTGGGGGGCTTGCCCATGATGGACGCGCCGATGACCATGCGCTGGACCTCGCTGGTGCCCTCGTAGATGGTGGTGATCTTGGCGTCCCGGTACATCCGCTCCACGTCCATGCCCTTGAGGAAGCCGGTGCCGCCGAAGATCTGCACCGCGTCGTTGGTGACCTCCAGGGCGATCTCCGAGGCGTACAGCTTGGCCATGGCGGCGTCCACGCCGTAGGGCTCGTGGGCCTCCTTCTTCTCGGCGGCGGAGTACACCAGCATCCGGGCGCACTTCAGCTTGGTGGCCATGTCCGCCAGCTTGAAGGTGACGGCCTGGTTGAAGCCGATGGGCTTGCCGAACTGGACGCGCTCCTTGGCGTACTCCACGGCGGACTCATAGGCCCCCTGGGCGA
The DNA here is from genome assembly GCA_947383145.1 of uncultured bacterium. GTDB lineage: Bacteria > Bacillota > Clostridia > Oscillospirales > Oscillospiraceae > Enterenecus. Next base: position 292,825 of record CANDCH010000001.1, on the reverse strand, counting down.
TGCCCAGGGCCTGGGAGGCGATGCCGATCCGCCCGCCGTCCAGGGTGGCCATGGCGATCTTGAAGCCCTGGCCCTCCTTGCCCAGCAGGTTCTCCTTGGGCACCTTCACGTCGTCAAAGTTGAGCTGGCAGGTCTCGGAGGAGCGGATGCCCATCTTGTCGTAGTGGGGCTCGAAGGTGAAGCCCTTCCAGCCCTTCTCCACGATGAAGGCGGAGATGCCCCGGGTGCCGATATCCGGGGTGGTGACGGCAAATACCACGTAGGTGTCCGCCACGCCGCCGTTGGTGATGAAGATCTTCTGGCCGTTGAGCAGCCAGTGGTCCCCCTTGTCCACGGCGGTGGTCTCGGTGCCGCCGGCGTCGGACCCGGCGTTGGGCTCGGTGAGGCCGAAGGCGCCGATCTTCTCGCCCCTGGCCAAGGGGACCAGGTACTTCTGCTTCTGCTCCTCGGTGCCGAAGGCGAAGATGGGCCAGGTGCCCAGGGACACGTGGGCGGACAGAATCACCCCGGTGCCGCCGTCCACCCGGGACAGCTCCTCCACCGCGATGGCGTAGCTGAGCACATCCAGCCCCGCGCCGCCGTACTCCTTGGGGTAGGGGATGCCCATCAGCCCCATCTGGGCGAATTTTTTCACCGCCTCGGCGGGGAACCGGCTCTCCTGGTCCATCAGAATGGCGTTGGGCTTCACCTCCGCCTCCGCGAAGGCGCGGATCTTGGCGCGCAGCTCCTCGTGGGCCTGTGTGGTCTGGAACAACATAGGGAAACCTCCTTTGGTTGATTTAAATGACTGGGCGGTGGTATCGTTTTCCTACTGCAAAACTAACACGACTGAGCCGGTTTGTCAATGCCTGCTTATGAGATTTGCACAAATTCGGAATTCAATATCCCTGCCCTGCGGGTCCGGCGGAGCGCCCCGCCGGCCGGATGTTTTGGCGTATATTGCAGAATACGGGGCGAAAGCGACCGAAAACGTTGCGGCGGCAGGGAGCAAATTGACATTTCCCTCTGTTTTCGGTATGATAAAAAAGGGTGATTCTATGCTGGAGATCGCCATTATTGAGGACGAGGAGAAAGAGGCCGCCCGGCTCGGCGGTTTTTTGGACCGCTTTTCCGAAGAGAACGGGGTGGAGCTGCGCCACAGCTGGTGGAACAGCGCCGCCGCGTTTTTGGGGACCTATCAGTGCCAATACGACCTGATTTTCATGGACATCCGCCTGCCGGACATGGACGGGATGAGGGCCGCCCAGAAGCTCCGGGAGCTGGACAGCGCGGTGGTGCTCATATTTGTCACCAGTCTGGCCCAGTACGCCGTCCAGGGCTATTCCGTGGACGCCCTGGATTACATCCTCAAGCCCGTCAACTACTCCGCCTTTGTGATGAAAATGCGGCGGGCGGCGGAGCGCTGCGGCCGGAAACGGGAGCAGTGGCTGCTTCTGAACACCAACGCCGGCGCGGTGCAGCTGCGGGAGTATGAGCTGTGCTATGTGGAAATCTTTGACCACCACATCCGGTATCATACCCAGCAGGCCAATTACGACGCCTACGGGACGCTGAAATCGGTGGAGCGGAGCCTGCCCGCCCAGAGCTTTTTCCGCTGCAACAACCAGTGCATCGTCAACCTGCGGTATGTGACGAAAATCGAGGGCAGCACCGTAGTGGTGGACGGGCGGGAGTTCTCCGTCAGCCGGATGCGAAAAAAAGCGTTTTTGGAGCAGCTCCACCGCTTTACCAACCTGAGCTGGGAGGAGGGGCGGTGATGGCCCCCGGCGAGCTCTGGGCGCTGCTTGGGGTGGACTTCTACATGCTGGCGGCGCTGCTGGCCTGCTGCGTGGTGGCGGGGCACGGCCTGAAGCCCCGGCCCCTGTTCGCCCCCCGCGCGGCCGCCGCCCTGCTGGCGGAGTGCCTGTGGGCCTACTGGTGCAGCTATCAGTGGCTGTTCGCCCCCAGCCCCGTGTGCGACGTGGGCGTTCTGGTCATTGTGAAGTATCTGGGCACCTTTCTGCTCACTGTGGCCGCCTTCCGCTTCTGCCTGCGCTGCGGCTGGACCGCCGCCCTCTACGGCGGCACCACCGGCTACATCCTCCAGCACTGCGCCGAGCGGGCCGCCGAGGTGGTGTGGGCCCTGCTCCCGCCCCGGCCCCTCTGGGTGAACAACCTGATTCTGGCCGGACTTACCGCGCTGGCCTGCCTGTGCTTTGTGCTGGCCTTCCGGAGCCGGTACGATATTCTGGAGTACGACCGGTACGGCGGCGAGGGCGACGTCATGCTGGCCACGGCGGCGGTGGTGGTGGGGGTGGTCATCGTGCTGGAGCCCATGATCCGAATCGAACTGGGGCTGGACACCGGCGAGCCGGTGATGGTCTGCATCAACATCATCTCCATCCTGCTGTCCCTGCTGGCCCTGATCATCAGCATGTGCCAGGTGCGCCAGGCGGAGTCGGAAAAAAAGGCCCAGATCGCCGAGCAGCTCCTCCACGCGGAGCGCAGCCGGTACGCCCTGGAAAAGGAGACGGTGGACGCCATCAACATCCGCTGCCACGACATCAAGCACCAGATCGCCGCCCTGGGGGATCTGGGCCGCCAGAAGGAGCTGCGGGAGCTTGAGAGCCTGGTGAACATCTACGACTGCGGGCTCAAGACGGAGTGCGCGGCGCTGGACCTGGTGCTGTCCAACAAGTCCCTGATGTGCTCGGGCAAGCGGATTGTGCTGACCTGCGTGGCGGACGGCGCCAGACTGCGCTTCATGGAGGACGCCGACATCTACGCCCTGTTCGGCAACATTCTGGACAACGCCATCGAGGCGGTGGACCGCCTGGAGGACCCGGACAAACGGCTGATCTCCCTCACCGTCCACGCCCAGGACCATTTTCTGATCGTCAGCCAGGAGAACTACTACGACGGCGTGCTGGAGCTGGACCACGGGCTGCCCATGACCACGAAGGCGGACAAGCGGTTCCACGGCTTCGGAATGCAGAGCATCAAGATGCTCGCGGAAAAGTACGGCGGGGACCTCCAGCTCCAGACCGGCGGGGGAATTTACCGGCTGTCCATTCTGCTTCCAATTGTGGAAAATGTGGAAAAAACAGGTTAATTTGTGAGGGGAGTGTCCACATTAACGGACGCTCCCCTGCTTTTATGCAAAAAAAGTGGCGGAACCGACCAAAAAAGTTTTGCCGCATTGAAACCGCCCCGGCGGCACGGTACATTAGGGAATAGACGCGCACGCAGGCGCACAAGCACATTGGAACGAGGGGGGATGCGGACCACAGGCGCGAGGAGCCGGGGCGTCGCGCCGGCGGACACCGCCCGGCAAAACCCAAATTATTTCTTTTATTTGGAGGGATTCTTGTGGCAAAAGAGAAAGGAACGAAAAAGAAACTGAGCGCGAAGACCTTTACCGCCATTGTGGCGACGCTGCTGGCGGCGCTTCTGGCATTCTCCGTCGCGCTCCCCGTCATCACCACCTCTTCCTATGACCTGGTGCTCCGGGATATCTTTGGCGAGACCCAGTTCAGCACCGGCGGAGCGCCCGCCGGAGTGGACGCCGACTACTACAAGCGCGATATCGCCGATTCCAAGGAGCTCCAGGCCGCCGAGCAGGCCTACACCCGCAAGGCGGGCGCCGAGGGCTTTGTGCTCCTCTATAATAAGGCCGAGGGCGGCAAGGGCCTGCCCGTGGCGGCGGGCTCCAAGCTGAGCCTGTTCTCCGCCTCCTCCGTGGACCTGCTGGCCGGCGGCACCGGTTCCGGCGTGTCCACCATCTCCAGCGACATGAAGACCGCCCTCACCGAGCAGGGCTTCTCCGTGAACGAGGCGCTGTGGAAGTTCTACAGCGACAACCACGGGTCCTACACCCGGGGCGGCGGCGCGGTGATGTACGGCTTCGCCGAGGACTGGTCCATCCATGAGGCCCCCGTGTCCGCCATCCCCGACGCCGCCAAGGCCGAGGCGGAGGGCACCACCCCTGTGTTCTTCTTCTCCCGCACCGGCGGCGAGGGCCGGGACCTGGGCCGCTACATGGGCGACTTCGCCGCCTCCGCCGAGGACCGGGAGAAGCACTACCTGGAGCCCGACTCCGTGGAGCTGGGGGTTATCCAGTACCTGAACGACAACTTTGACAACGTCATCATTGTGGTCAACACCAACAACGCCTTCGAGCTGGGCTGGGTGAAGGACTTCCCCAACATCAGCGCCGTGCTGTGGGCCGCCGGCGCCGGCGGCGACACCTGCCGCTCCATCGCCGACGTGCTCAGCGGCAACATCAACCCCTCCGGCCACCTGGTGGACACCTTCGCCTACGACGCCTTCTCCTCCCCCGCCATGCAGAACATGGGCGAGATGATGCTGGTCAACGGCGGCGAGGACGTGAGCGCCGCGGTGTTCTACGACGAGGGCATCTACGTGGGCTACAAGTACTACGAGACCCGGTACGTGGATAAGGTTCTGGGCCAGGGCAGCGCCGGGGACTACGACTACGCCGCCACGGTGCAGTATCCCTTCGGCTACGGCATCTCCTACACCACCTTTGAGTGGTCCGGCTTCCAGATGAGCCAGATGGACGCCAACGGCGACATCCAGATCCAGGTCACCGTGAAGAACACCGGCAGCGTGGCCGGCCGGGACGTGGTACAGGTCTACCTCAACGCCCCCTACACCGACTACGACAAGACCAACTACGTGGAGAAGTCCGCCGTCTCCCTGGTGGGCTTTGAGAAGACCGGCGAGATCCAGCCCGGCCAGTCCGAGACCGTCACCGTCACCGTCAACCGGAAGGACTTCGTTTCCTATGACGACGTGAAGGCCAAGACCTACATCCTGGAGGCGGGGGACTACCTGCTCACCGCCGCGGACAACGCCCACGCCGCCGCCGACAACTTCCTGGCCTTCGGCGGGCAGGAGGTGGAGCCCCTGTTCGGCGGGGCGGACGCCTCCTTCGTGGGCAAGTGGACCTACAGCTTCAGCGGAAACGGCGGCGTGGACAACGAGACCTACGCCAAGTCCCTCACCGGCGCGGCCGTGACCAACCAGTTCGACCACGCGGTGTCCGACGAGTTCACCGCCCGGAGCCAGTACCTCACCCGGCAGGACTGGACCGGCACCTTCCCCAAGCCCCACGGCAGCCAGGACAGCAAGCGCCCCAGCGGCTACAGTGAGAAGAACGGCCTGACCTGGGAGGTGCCCGCCTCCGACGCCATCCGGGACGCCATCCGGGCCAAGGGCGTGGGCGCGTCCCTCACCCCCATGACCGAGGAGGAGGCCGCCGCCAAGGCCGGCCAGTACGGCAAGAGCGGCGACCTGGAGCTCATCGACTTCCGGGGCCGCAGCTTCGACGAGGTGGACGCCGAGGGCGGCTGGGACGCCCTCATCGACCAGATGACCACCACCGAGATCCACGACCTCATCCGCAACGGCGGCTATCAGACCCTGGCCAACGCCAACACCAGCAAGCCCCGGGCCATCGACTTCGACGGCCCCTCCGGCCTGAACGAGGGCGGCGTCACCCACGAGCCCTACTCCATCACCTATCCCTGCGCCGCCAACATCGCCGCCAGCTGGGACCGCCAGAACTCCTACTACCACGGCTACTATGTGGGCGAGGACGCCCTGGCCGCCGACGGCAACTGGGGCAACCACCAGTACACCGGCATCATCTCCGGCTGGTACGCCCCCGCCATGAACATTCACCGCACCCCCTTCGCCGGCCGTAACTTCGAGTACTACTCCGAGGACGGCTTCATGTCCGGCGAAATGGCCCTGGAGGCCTCCGTGGCCTGCGCCGAGAAGGGCGTGTACGCCTACATCAAGCACTTTGCCCTCAACGACCAGGAGGACTACCGCAACGGCCTGGTTACCTTCTCCAACGAGCAGGCCATCCGCGAGCTCTACCTGAAGCCCTTCCAGACCTGCATTGAGGACCGGGGGACCACCACCATCAAGACCCAGACCTACGACGAGGGGTCCAAGTCCTTCACCGAGGCCCAGGTGGAGATTCCCGCCGTCATGGCCGTGATGTCCTCCTTCAACCGCATCGGCTGCACCTGGGCGGGCGGCAACTACAGCCTGCTCACCGCCGTGCTCCGGGACGAGTGGGGCTTTGACGGCACCGTGATCACCGACTACGACAACGGCGGCTACATGGACACCGAACAGTGCGTCCGGGCCGGCGGCGACCTGAAGCTCACCGGCTACGAGGTGGACGCGCCGCTGGATATGGGCAACCCCGCCTCCCAGTATTTTGCCCGTCAGGCGGTGAAGCACATCCTGTACACCACCGTGAACTCCAACGCCATGAACGGCATCGTCCACGGCGTGTCCGTGGGTGAGCTGCCCTTCGCCAACTACTGGTTCATCCTCATCGGCGAGGCCGTGGTCGCTGCGGGTCTGACCGCCTGGGGCGTGGTGGCCATCGTGCGCCGCTGGAAAAAGGAAAAGAGCGCCGCCTGAGACGGCCGTCCCTTCCCGCTTTGACGAAGCCGCCGGACCCCTCCTGGGGTCCGGCGGCTTCTCCTGTGGGGACTTGCGCGGATTGACAAAGGGGCCCGGGGCCTGCTATAATACAAAAAGACCATTTTTTGACATAGGAGTGTTGATATGGAACCGTGCGTCAGCATCATCGTCCCAATTTATAACGCAGAGGCCACCCTCCGCCGCTGCGTGGACAGCGTGCTCAGCCAGGAATTCTCCGACTTTGAGCTGATCCTGGCCGACGACGGCAGCCGGGACGGCTCCGGCGCCATCTGTGACGGGTTCGCCCAGGCGGACGGGCGGGTGCGGGTGCTGCGCAAGGAGAACTCCGGCGTGTCCGACACCCGCAACCAGGCCATGGCGCTGGCCCGGGGGGAGTACCTCCAGTTTCTGGACGCCGACGACTGGATCACCCCCAACGCCACCAAGCTGCTGGTGCGGGCCGCCCGGGAGCACGCCTGCGACCTGGTGATCTCCGACTTCTACCGGGTGGTGGGGGGGCGGGTGTCCCCCAAGGGGGACATCGACGAGGACCGCCCGCTGACCCGGGAGGAGTTCGCCGCCCACATGATGGAGAACCCCGCCGACTTCTACTACGGCGTGCTGTGGAACAAGCTGTACCGCAGGGACATCGTCACGGAGCACGGCCTGCGGATGGACCCGGAGATCAGCTGGTGCGAGGATTTTCTGTTCAACCTGGAATACATCCGCCACACCCGGCGGGTTTTCGCCCTCCAGGTGCCCGTCTATTACTATGTCAAAACAAAGGGCTCCCTGGCCAGCCAGGGAATGAGCATCTCCAAAACCGTGCGCACCAAGCTGATGCTGTTTGAGTACTACAACCAGTTCTATAAGACCGTGCTGGAGGAAGAGGAGTATGAGAAGCGCCGCCTGAAGGTGTACCGCTTCCTCATCGACGCGGCCCAGGACGGGGCTGCGCCGCCCCTGCCCCTGGTGTCCACCAGGCTGGGGGAGGAGCGCATCCGGGTCCGCTCCGGGGCCCTGGAGGGGGAGGGGCTGTTGTACGACGCGCTGCGGGAGCGGAAGCTGCTGGACTACTACCTGGAGCCCGCCGCCCAGAAAAACGGCCTGTCCCTGGCGGAGGCGGGGCTGCTGCTCCGCCTGCGGCAGTGGAACGGGGGCGCCAGGAAGGAGCTGGCGGAATTTGCCGGATTGTCCGGGGGGAGCCTGTCCGTGCTGCTCCAGCGGCTGTCGGCCAAGGGGCTGGTGTCCGCCGCGGAGGCCAAGGCGGCGTCCGGCGCCAGGGAGAAATGGCTGCAAATCACCCTGCTCCCCGCCGCGGGGCAGGCGCTGGCCGACGTGGACCACGCCTGGGAGGATTTTGAGGAGGCCCGGCTGGCCGGATTCAGCGGCGAGGAGCGGGCGCAGTACGCCCGGCTGGCCCAGCGGGTCAGGGACAACGTCCGGGACGTGCTGCAATGACGAATGCGCGGGGGAGGCCAGCGGCCTCCCCCGCGCATTCGTCAAAGAAGGGCGGCCGCCGGACGGTCCCCTTAGCGCAAATGCTTTTTCAGCTTGCAGGCGACGGTCTGAATGTCAATCGGTTTGGCCAGGTGGTCGTTCATGCCGCACTCCAGGCACTTCTGAATGTCCTCTGAAAACGCGTCCGCCGTCATGGCGATGATGGGTATGCCCGCGTCCTCCCGGTCCAAGCTCCGAATGGCTGAGGTCGCCTCGTAGCCGTCCATTACGGGCATCCGCACGTCCATGATGATCGCGTCGTAATATCCAATCGGAGAGCTCTCAAATTTTGCGGCGCAGATTTTTCCGTTTTCCGCCCAATCCAATTCCAGTTCAAGGGCGGAAAGCAGCTCTCTCGCCACCTCCCAGTTGAGCTCGTTGTCCTCCGCCAGCAAAATGCGCTTTCCGCGCAGTGCCGGGTCCGCCGCCGCTCCGGCCGCGGGCGGCCGTTCCTCTCCGGCGGCGCCGGAACAGGCGCTCAGAGCGTCCAGCAGGGTGGACCGGAACAGCGGCCTGGGGACAAAGCCGGAAATCCCCGCCTGTCCGGCCTCCTCCTCAATCCCGCTCCAATCGCAGGCCGAGAGCAGCAGGGCCGGACCGTCCTCCCCGCAGCGCCGGCGGATTTCCCGGGCGGCCGCCACCCCGTCCATGTCCGTCAGCTCCCGCCCCAGCAGAATCAGCCGGCGGCCGCCGTCCCGGCGGTGCTCCTCGGCCCATTCCGCCGCCTGTTCCCCGCTCAGGCGCCACCCGGCGCGGACGCCGGCGGCCGCCAGTTCCCGGGCGGCGTTGACGCACAGCCGCTCGTCGCCGTCCACAACCAGCACGCTCCAGTCCGGGAAGGCCGGACCGGCCTCCCGCTCCTCCTCCTTTTCCAGGTCAAGGACCACGTGAAATTCGCTGCCTCTGCCCTGTTCGCTGCGCACGGAGATGCTGCCGCCCATGGCGTCCACAATATACTTGGTGATCGCCATGCCCAGCCCCGACCCCTCTGTGTGCCGCACCCGGGTGCTGTTCTCCCGGCTGAAGGACTCGAAAATCTTCTTCTGGTACTCTTCCGACATGCCGATGCCGGTGTCGCGCACCAGGAAGTGGGTGCGGACGCGGGAGGCGTCCCCCGGAAGCGCCTCCTGGTACACAGCCGTCTGGACGGACCCGTTCTCCGGCGTAAACTTGACGGCGTTCCCCAGCAGGTTGATCAGCACCTGATTCAGCCGCACGCCGTCGCAGCGCACGCGCTCGGAGAGAATTTCGTAGGCGTCCGCGCCGAAGCGCTGGCGCTTCTCCCTGACCTGGGGCTGTATGATGTTAACGATGCTGTCCATGGTCTCCCGCAGGGAGACCGGCTCCACATTCAGCGTCAATTTCCCGCTTTCGATCTTGGATATGTCCAACACGTCGTTGATCAGCCCCAGCAGGTGCCTGCTTGACAGGGCGATTTTATGCAGGTAATCCTGAACCTGCTCCGGACTGTCCGTGTGGTCCATGGCCAGGGCCGTCATGCCAATGACGGCGTTCATGGGGGTGCGTATGTCGTGGCTCATGCTGGAGAGAAATTCCTGCTTTGCCGCGTTGGCGTGCTCCGCCTCCTTCCGGGCCTGCTCCGCCGCCTCCCGCGCCGCGTCCATCTCCGCGTTCACGCGCTTCAGCTCCGCCACCTGCCGCCGGTACAGCTTGATGTACTGGCGGAATATGTATAGGAGCATGGCGGTCACCGCGAGGGATGCGGCGTAGACCAAAAGCAGCCAGCGGCTGCCCATGCCTGAAATCGCGTGGTCCAGCCCGTCGAAGGGAAGGATGGTCACCAGATACCATTCGCAGTAGGGCAGGCTGGTGCAGTACAGGTGGCGGCGGGACTCGCCGTCCCGCAGAATCACGGAGTAGTCCTCTCCCGCGTCCATGGCGGCCGCCAGCTGCCCGATGTAAAAACCGGCCGCCTCATTCTGGCCGTCGAAAATATATTGGAGCCGGTCAAAGTAGTTTTTATGAGCCCCGTCCTCGTCCCCGACGACGTAGCTTCCGTCCTTGCGTATGACGAACGAATAGCTCATTGACTTGTCTGAATCCAGAAAGAGCACCTCGCCCATGTATTTGGTGGACAGACCCACCAGGATGGCAAGGCTGTTCCCCCCGCCGGACATGGGGTATTCGCAGGGTACGCCGAACAAAATCACGCCGTCCTCTCCTGCGGAGGCGGACGCCGCCTTGCGCTCCCCGCCGCGCAGGCTCTCCAAAAACGGCTCTGGGTGGTTAAGCTCCACGGGATCGCCGTAAATCATCTCAATTTCGCCGCCGGGCGAGTACAGGGCGGCGCACAGGAAGCGGCGCGCCCGCGCGCCGTACTCGATCTCCTCCCTGGAGCCGTAATTGGAGCGTCCGTCCCCCGCCGCGATGCGCGCGATGGATTCCGCCATGGTCAGCCGCAGTTCGATGATCGTCTCGAAGTGCAGGGATACCTGCTCGTTCATGCCGGCCATGTATGCGGTGCCGATGTCCTCAATCGTGTTTTCGCTTATGCTGTGGATTGACGCGCCCAGGAGGGAAAACACCAGGACGATGAGACAAATGACTGCCGCGATGCTGATTTTTAGCGCGCGCGGCAAAGCCTTGCTGTTCATGCTTCTTCCTTCACCTCAGTTTTTAAGAACCTGACCTGTATGCGCCGCTGCGGGGCGCCGTCCTGGCGGGGCCCTTCCCGCCGTGCTAGCGGCCGGCCGCGCGGATGGGCCTTGACGGCCGCGCCTAACCGCCCCTCAGCCGGCCCATGACCTGGAACATCCTGCGGATGTCCACCGGCTTGGGCAAATGCTCGTTCATGCCGGCGTCCTTTGCCAGCGCCACGTCCTCCTCGAACGCGTTCGCCGACAGCGCGATAATGGGCACGGTCCGCGCGTCCGCCCGGTCCAGTCCGCGGATCACCCGGGCCGCCTCGTATCCGCTCATCACCGGCATCATCAGGTCCATGAGTATGCAGTCGAACGCCCCAGGGGGGGACGCCTCAAACTGGTCCACCGCGGCCTTCCCGTCGCTGGCGGTGGACACCTCCGCCCCCGCGTCCCGCAGCATATACTCCACAATCTCGCAGTTGATCTCGTTGTCCTCCACCAGGAGGACGCGCATTCCGGCGATGCCGGCCTGTCCGTCCCGCTCCTCTTCGGACGGGCGCGGGGGCCGGGCATGATCCACCCGGAGGGGGAGCGTGATTCGGACCACGCTTCCCTTGCCGAGCTGGCTGTCCACCTCCACCGCGCCCTTCATCTGGTCCACCAGCTTTTTCACAATGGACATGCCCAGCCCCACGCCGTTGTAATGGGTCCTGGCGTCCGGGTGCTCCTGGGTGAAGGGCTCGAAGATGTGGGCTTTGAAGTCGTCCCCGATGCCGATTCCGGTGTCCTCGACGGCAAACCGAAAGCTTGCGGCGCCGTCCCGGAAGGAGGCCTCCTCCGCCCGGACGGATACCCGGCCGTGGGGGCGGTTGAATCTGAGGGCGTTGTCGGCGACGTTCATGAGAATCTGCTTCAAATACAGCGGGTTTCCGATCACCCGGCTGTGGCGCAGGCCGGACTGGTCCAGCTCCAGGCGGACGTTCCGCTCCTCCGCCAGGGGGGAGAGCATCGTGACGCAGTCCTCCAGGGTGTCGCGCAGGTCAAAGGCCTCCTCCACCTCCGCCGGCCTCCCGCTCTCCAGCCTGCTCACCTGGAGGACGTCGGTCACCAGCGACAGCAGGTGCTCCGTGGACACCCGGATTTTTCTCCGGCACTCCCTCTGCCGCTCCGGGTCGTCCGGGCTCTTTTCCATAATGGACAGCATCCCCAGAATTCCGTTGATGGGGGTGCGCAGGTCGTGGGACATATGGGAGAGAAACTCGCTTTTGGCCGAGTTTGCCCGCCTCACCCGCTCCAGGAGCTCCATGATGGACTGCTCCTGTTTTTTTCTGGCCACCATGGTCTCGGTGATGTCCTGATGATACCCGTTCAGGCAGGCCCCCGGCTTTTTGAAGGTTCTGTCCGGCACGCCGCCGCAGCGGACATAGATTTTTCCCAGCGTGGGATGGTTCCAGGGGTAGATCACCTCGCAGCGTCCGGCGCTCAGAATCTCTCCCACCGCTTCCCGCACCATCTCAACGTAGTCCGGCTCAATGCGCTCAAACCAGCGCCGGTAGCACTCCTCCGGCCCAATGTCCTCCGGCGCGCCCAGAAGAATCCGCATGGTCCGGTCGGCGTACATCCTGGGCGGGCGGCCCTCCTCCAGCTCGATGGTCCAGATGCCGGTGCGGGCGCCCTCCAGAATGTCCTCCAGGCTCCGCCTGACCTCCAGCTTGTATTTCTCCTCCTGCTCCACCACGGCGTTCACGTCCCGCTGGGCGAAGATCGCGCAGTTCTCCTGCGCCGTGCGCTCCGTGGCGGAAAAATGGATCTCCAGGTATTTCAGCCCCGAGAAGTTGTCCTTCACCTGGTAGCGGACGGAGCACTTCTTCTCCGTCCGGAGCCGGGCCAGCACGTACTCCTTTTTTGTCATGGCGCGGAGGCGCTCCTGGTCCTGAGGGACCACGCAGGCGGAGATATACCGCTCCATGGCCGCCTGATAGCCGTCCTTGAAGTGGACCGCCCAATCCAGCCCCATCCGTTTGCTGTTTCGGTAGACCTCGCACGCGCCTGTGTCGAAATTGACCTGGTAAATGCCCAGGTAGTCCACGCTGAGGGCGTGGAGCACGTTATAGCTCCGGTTTTGAAGGGCCCGGAACAGGTTGCGGCGCTTCAGGGAGGACACGATGAAGTACGCCGCCGTCTGAAGGGTGTTGGACGCGTATTCCAGCGACCTCGCGGGGGGATTGTCCACGCCGTAGAAGCCGATGATCCGCTGGCCGTCGTACAGGGGGACCACCACAAGGGAACGGATGTCCTGCCGCTTCAGGTTTTCATACTGAAGGGGGTCGGTCTCCCGGATATCCTCCAGCCGCTCGATGACGATGTGCCTGCCGACGCTGAAGTTTCGATACCAGCTGGCGCACACCTCGGGGGGGAGGTTCTGAAGGTTCTCCCGCTCCGGCTCCACTCCGTCGGCCGCCCACTCGTAGGTGTTGTCGTCGCCGCCGGATTCGTTCTGCTCAAAAATATAGGTGCGCTCGCCGTTCAGGGCCTTTCCCAGATGCTCCAGCAGCACATTCAGCGAGTCGTCCGGAGTTTCCTCCAGCAGGGCGGCGCGGAGGCCCTCGTTGATGACGGCCTCCAGATTCTGAACGCTCCGCATACCGCTTTCCCCGCCCAAGAGCTTCTCTGAATAATCCATATATCCGCCCTCCATACAGGCCGCTCCCGCGGCCTCTCTCCAAAGGTCAGAAAATCTTTGACATCATACCATATCCCCCCCGGCGGCGTCAATGACGAAAGAAGGGAGCCGGGACGGCGTCTGACGGGGCGCTATTGCGGCGGACGGTCCTCCCCCGGAGGGGCGTCCGCCGCGTGGAGGCGGAAGGCCCGCTCCGCAAACAGGGAGTGGGCCAGCGCCAGCAGGCAGGGGAGGAAGAACACCGGGACCAGCAGCCGGACGCACAGGGCCGCGCACAGGGCCAGCAGGGCCGTCATGGCCAGGGTGGAGGGCAGGTGGGCGAACCAGAGCTGGAGCGCCGTCCGGTTCAGCGCCCGGAAGGCGTACTGAAACCGGGAGAGCAGGGGGAACAGCCAGCAAAGCATTCCGGCGGGAAATACCGTCAGCGTCAGGTAGGCGACGGACAGCACCGCCAGGGCCCTGGACCCGGCGCTCACGGCCAGGGCGGCGGCGATGCGGTATCCGCAGAAGAGGAGGAACAGGGCGCCTCCCCAGGCCAGCCAGCACAGGGCGGCCGGCTTGAACTCCCGCCGGAAGGTGCGGAAAAACCTGCCGTACACGCCGGACTCTCCGCCCCGGACGCAGCGGGCGGCGCAGTCGTACAGGGCGGCGGAGGCGGGGCCCGCGGTGACCACCGGCAGGGAGCAGAAAAGCCACAGCACGCTCAGCCCCAGCACGTCCGCCATCTTGTCGAAGCACTTCCAGAAGAAGTTCTCCGGGTTGAAGATCTGGTTCATAGCAGCGTGGGAACCAGCCGGGCCAGAAGCTCCGCCAGCTGGGCGTGGCCCCGCCGGGTCAGGTGCATCCCGTCCACCCGGTTGAATTCACAGGCCGCCGCGTCCACATAGCGGGCGCCCACCAGCCGCGCGGACTTTTCCAGGTAACGGGGCAGCTCCCGGGACTTCTCAATGCAGCCCCGGCCCATGGGGACGCCGCACTCGCTGGCCTCCATCTCCGGCAGGATGGCCGGGGGGCAGACGATGAGGATGTTGGGGGCATGATCCCCCCAGCAGTCCACGCTCTGGGCCTTGCGGACCAGCCGCTCCATGCCGATGGCGATGCAGGCGGCGTTGGCCCCCAGCCGCTCCTTGGTGTCGTTGGTGCCCAGCATGATGACCAACAGGTCCACCGCCTCGTGGCTTTTCAGCAGGGCGTAGAGGACGCTCAGGGCGTCCATGGACTCGTGAAGCGGGTCGGGAAACACGGTGGTGCGGCCGCTGAGCCCCTCCTCCGTGACCAGATAATCCGGCCCCAGCGCCTTTTGCAGCAGGCAGGTCCAGCGCTCCTCCTCGTTGAAGCGGATGCCGCCGTCCGCGCAGTCCGCCGGGTCGGCGCAGTAGCCGTGGGTGTTGGAGTCGCCGATGCAGACAATATGCTTTTTCATTGATAATCGTAACCTCCATGTTTTGAAATCCGTGATGCCTCCATGATACCACAGGACGCGGGCGGTTGTCACGCGCTTCCTTGGAAAAACAGAAAGAATTTTCACAAAAGATAATTCTTGAAAAAATTTATCCGGGATGGTACAATATGGGGGAAAGCTGTGGTAATTCCACAACGGGAACGGAGCGCCGGGGCGCTTTCTTGCGCACGGTATACAAAAGGAAAGGACGGAGATGGGATATGGACCGCGCAAAAATGGAGCAGACCCGCCAGTGGGTGCGGGACGAGCTGAACCGCTGCGCCGCCTTCTGGCTGGAGCACGGCATGGACCGGGAGCACGGCGGGGTGTACACCTGCCTGGACCGAAGGGGGGAGATCTACTCCACCGATAAGAGCGTGTGGATGCAGGGCCGGTGCGGCTGGATTTTTGCCTTCCTGTGCCACGCCTACGGCGTCCGGGAGGAGTGGCTGGCGGCGTCCAGAAGCTGCCTGGACTTCATGGAGGACCACTGCATTAACCGGGCCGCCGGGGACCGGATGTACTTCACCGTCACGGAGGACGGCAGACCCCTGCGCCAGCGGCGGTACTGCTTCTCCGAGGCGTTTTACGCCATGGCCAACGCGGAGTACTACGGCGTCACCGGCGAGGCGGAGCGGCTGGAGCGGGCCCGGCGGGCCTTCGACCTCTACTGGGACCTGAACCACGGCATGGCCGACCCCACGGGGCTGGGGCCCAAGACCATCCCCGAGACCCGGCAGGGCAGGGCCTTCGGCGGGCCCATGATCATCCTCAACGTCACCGGGGTTCTCCTCCGGGTGGACCCGGACCGGAAGGCCCTGTATGAGGAGCGGGCCCGGCAGTGCGTGGACGAGATATTCCGTTACCACGTGAAGCCGGAGCTGAAGTGCGTGCTGGAGAACGTGGACATGGACGGAACCCCCCGGCTGTACTACACCGAGGGCCGCACCGTCAACCCCGGCCACGACATCGAGGGGGTGTGGTTCCTGCTGGAGCACGCCAAGCGCACCGGGGACCAGGAGCTGGTGGGCAGGGCGGCCCAGATCTTCGACTGGGCCATCGAGATGGGCTGGGACGGGGAGTACGGCGGGCTGCTCTACTTCACCGACTGCCTGGGCAAGCCCCCCGAGGCCTATGAGCACGACATGAAGCTGTGGTGGCCCCACAACGAGATCCTCATCGCCTCCTCCATGCTCTACCGGGACACCGGGGAGGAGAAATATCTGGACTGGTTCTATCGGACGGTGGACTACTGCAAGGCCCATTTCGCCGACCCTGAGTACGGCGAGTGGTACGGCTACCTCCGCCGGGACGGCCTGCCCACCCAGCCCTCCACCAAGGGCTCCACCTTCAAGGGTCCCTTCCACGTGCCCCGCTCTTTGATTCTGGTAGACGGGATTTTGGGCGAATTGCTGGAAAAATGAAATTTTTTTCAGTAAGAAACGAGAAAATAAAATAATTTGCATAACCATATTGACAACGGCTGGAAATCATTATACAATCTGAACAAGAGCCTGCGGGAGAGGCAGGCGAGAATTATTGAATTTGAGGAGGCCATGAGAATGAAAACGATTCGGAAAGCCCTGGCGTTGGTGCTGGCACTATGCATAGTGCTGACGCTTGCCGCTTGTTCCACAAGCGGCACGAACCCTAACCCCACGCCCGACCCCACCAAGGAGCCGCCCCCCGCCGCCCAGAGCGAGTCGGGCAACGAGCCCTCCGGCGGCGGCGACGGCCTGACCGCCAACCTGACCCTGGCCACCTACCCCGTGGGCCTGATGACCGACGAGGCCACCGTGAAGGCCCTGATCGCCGACTTCAACGCGGTGTACCCCAATGTAAAGATCGACGTGGTCTATTTGGATTACGCCAACGGCGACCAGACCGTCAACGGCATGATCGAGTCCAACAACGCCCCCGACCTGATCTTCGAGGGCCCCGAGCGCCTGGTGGCCAACTGGGGCGCCAAGGGTTACCTGGTGGACCTGAAGGACCTGCTGGTTCCCGGCACCTATGACGTGACCTCCGGCTCCTGCACCAACGCCGCCGGCGCCATGTACGAGCTGCCCGTGTGCCAGACCGCCCACTGCATGGGCATCAACAAGGATCTGTTCACCCAGGCCAACGCCATGCAGTACATCAACGAGGACACCCACACCTGGAAGTCCACCGCCGACTTCCTCAAGGCCGTGGAGGCCGTGGCCGCCATCCATCCCCAGGTGGGCGTGGTGTTCTGCGGCGGCCAGGCCGGCGACCAGGGCAACCGCGCGCTGGTGACCAACATGTACGGCGGCCAGTACACCAACGCCGAGTTCACCCGCTACACCGGCAACTGCGCCGAGAACGTTCAGGCCCTCCAGGCCCTGTATGACGTGAACGGCATCGAGTTCGACCCCGGCATTGCGGGCGGCGACGAGATTAAGCTGTTCTGCAACGGCACCCTGGCCATGGCCACCTGCTGGAACGTGGGCGCCGCCAAGAGCGACACCCAGGGTAAGACCGCCAACTTCGAGATCTTCCCCATGGCCTTCCCCACTGAGTCCGGCGACCCCGTCCTCCAGGGCGGCATCTGGGGCTTCGGCATCTTCAACAACGGCGACGACAACCGGATTGAGGCCGCCAAGGCCTTCGCCAAGTTCATGACCGAGGACGAGGCCCAGTACAAGAAGATCGTGGAGGCCACCGGCTACTGGGCCACCCGCGACGTGTCCGGCCTGTACGAGGGCGACGAGATCATGACCGAGTACGGCAAGCTGGTCCCCTTCATGGGCCCCTACTATCAGATCACCCTGGGCTGGCCCGAGGCCCGCACCGCCTGGTGGAACGCCCTGCAGCGCATCGGCAACGGCGGCGACGTGCAGACCGAGCTGGACGCTTTCGTGGCCGAGGCCAACGCGGCTGCCGAGGCCGCCGAGGCGGGCTGAGCCTCCGGCAACTGAACGCAACCGGTATTTAGGGTAATGCGCGCCCTCCCTGCGTTTTGGCGCGGGGAGGGCGCTTCCCTTTTTCCAGAACAAGAGAGGAGGTCTGTACCTTGGCAACGTCCAAACCTGGGAGCATGAGCCGCGCCCTGGTGCGCCGC
This sequence comes from uncultured bacterium, assembly GCA_947383145.1. Taxonomy (GTDB): domain Bacteria; phylum Bacillota; class Clostridia; order Oscillospirales; family Oscillospiraceae; genus Enterenecus. The sequence continues at coordinate 275,069 of CANDCH010000001.1, read as the reverse complement.
GAGACCATCGCCGGTTATCTGTTCCTGCTGCCCAGTCTGCTGTTCTTCCTGGTCTTTGTGGTCTATCCCATGGTGATGTGCGTGGTGACCAGCCTGACCAACGCCACCATGACCGCCAGCGGCACCAGCGACTTCGTCGGGCTGAAGAACTATATCGACCTGTTCCAGGATGAAACCTTCCTGAAGGCCCTGCTGAACACCGTTATCATCGTGGTGGTGTCCGTCCCCGCGGTGTGCGTGTTCTCCCTGTGGGTGGGGGCGCGGATCTACAACATGAAGAACTGGGCGTGCTCCGCCTTCCGCGTCATCTTCTATCTCCCCGTGGTCACCGGCTCCGTGGCCGTCACCGTGGTGTGGAAGTGGATTTACCACTACTACAACGGTGTTCTGAACTATGTGGGCACCAATATGGGCCTGTGGGAGAAAAATATCAACTGGCTGGGCAATGAGAAGTTTGCCCTGGGCTGCATCATCCTGATTCTGTTCACCACCTCGGTGGGCCAGCCCATCGTGCTGTACGTCTCCGCCCTGGGCAATGTGGACCAGACCCTGGTGGAGGCCGCCCAGGTGGACGGCGCCACCGATATGCAGGTGTTCTGGCGGGTGAAGTGGCCCCAGATCATGCCCACTACTCTGTACATCCTGGTCATCACCACCATCAACAGCTTCCAGTGCTTCGCGCTGATCCAGTTGCTGACCTCCGGCGGGCCCAACCACGCCACGGACACGGTGATGTACTATATCTACTACAGCGCGTTTACCCTGTACAAATACGGCTACGCCAACGCCATGGGCGTCATCCTGGCGCTGTGCATCGCGGCGCTGTCCGCGGTCCAGTTCAGGCTGGCCAAGTCCGAGAGCTGAGAGGAGGGGAAGCTATGAATACAGGCGTCAAGCGCACGTCCGTCTATCGGACCGTAACCCTGGTCCTGATTATCATGATCGCGGTGGTCATCTTCCTCTTCCCCCTGTACTGGATCGTCACCGGCGCGTTCAAGACCCCCGCCGCCGTTAACAGCTCCTCCCCCGAGTGGTGGCCCAAGGAGTGGACCATGCGCAACTTTGACGAGTTGCTGAGCAAGCGCAGCGCCCCCCTGTGGGAGTTCCATGTGCCCGGGAGCGAGTGGTTCACCAGCGACAACAGCCAGATTGTGTTCTTCTCCGGCCCGGTGCTGCCCGCGGCCTTCCGCTGGCTCATCAACACGGTGTTCATGTCGGTGGCCGCCATGGTGCTCACCTGCGCCACCGCCTCCCTGGCGGGGTACGCCCTGGCCAAAAAACGGTTCATCGGCCGGGCGGTGCTGTTCTCCCTCATCGTGTGCGCCATGGCCCTGCCCAAGCAGGTCATCCTCATCCCCCTGCTGCGGGAGATGGACGGCCTCCACCTGACCAACACCCTCTGGTCGGTGATCTACCCGGTGGTGGGCTGGCCCTTCGGCGTGTTCCTGATGAAGCAGTTCGCCGAGGGCATCCCCGGCGAGATTCTGGAGGCCGCCCGCATCGACGGAGGCGGCGAGCTCAAGACCTTCACCACCGTCGTCTTTCCCATGATCAAGCCGGGCGTGGGCGCTCTGGCCATCTTCACCTTCATCAACACCTGGAACGACTACTTCATGCAGCTGCTCATGCTGACCGGCACCAACGTGCTGTCCATGCCCCTGGGCATCGCAAAAATGCAGGGCGAGTTCGGCCAGGACTACGGCCTGCTGATGGCGGGCGCGGCGCTGGCCTCCGTCCCCATCATCATCGTGTTCCTGGTGTTCCAGAAGTACTTCACCAAGGGCATCACCATGGGCGCGGTGAAGGGGTGACGGTATGATTCTCGCCTCCAATTCCACCGCCCTGGACTACCGGGGCATCCACCCCAATCTGGACCTGGCCCTGGAGCGCATCACGCCGGAATTCCTCTCCTCCCTGGGAGAGGACCGGGTGGAGCTCAAGGGGGAGGAGGTGTACTGCACCAGGTTCACCTATGAGACCATCCCCGAGGAAGAGGCCTTTTTCGAGGCCCACCGGCTCTACCTGGACATCCATTTGATGCTCTCCGGGTCGGAGCGGGTGGAGCTGGCCTCCCCCGCCGCGCTGGAGCAGTTCGACCACCAGGGGGATTTCTACGCCTACCGGGGGAAGGGGCGGCACAGCGTGGTGCTGTCTCCCGGCGACTTCCTGGTGGTGTTCCCCGACGACGCCCACAAGATCAAAATGCGGGTGGACGGCCCCGAGACCGTGACAAAAGCGGTATTCAAGGTCAAAATCAACGAAGGAGCATAGCGTATGAAGGATTTTTCGAAGTATCAGGGCGTCATTCCCGCGTTTTACGCCTGCTATGACGAGGCGGGAGCCGTCTCCCCGGAGCGGGTCCGCGCCCTGGTCCGCTATCTGGCGGACAAGGGGGTGAAGGGGCTGTACGTGGGCGGCTCCTCCGGCGAGTGCATCTATCAGAGCGTGGCCGAGCGCAAGCTGGTGCTGGAGCACGTGATGGCGGAGGCCCGGGGAAAGCTCACCGTCATCGCCCACGTGGCCTGCAACAACACGGCGGACAGCCGGGAGCTGGCCGCCCACGCCCAGGAGCAGGGGGCGGACGCCATCGCCGCCATCCCGCCCATCTACTTCCACCTGCCCGACCACGCGGTGGCCAGGTACTGGAACGACATCTCGGACGCCGCGCCGGACACCGATTTTATCATCTACAATATCCCCCAGCTGGCCGGGGTGGCGCTGTCCGTTCCCCTGCTGCGGGAGATGCTGAAGAATCCCCGGGTCATCGGCGTGAAGAACTCCTCCATGCCGGTGCAGGACATCCAGATGTGGCGGGACGAGGGGGCCATCGTGTTCAACGGCCCCGACGAGCAGTTTGTCTCCGGCCTGGCCGCCGGGGCCACCGGCGGCATTGGCGGCACCTACGCCGCCATGCCCGAGCTGTACCTGAAGGCCTGGGAGCTGTACCACGCCGGCCGGCTGGAGGAGGCCCGCCAGGTGCAGGACGACTGCTGCCGCATCATCTACAAAATGTGCTCCGCCCGGGGCAACATGTACGCCGTCATCAAGGAGATCCTCCGCCGCTCCGGCGGGCCGGACATCGGGAGCGTCCGGCTCCCTCTGGCCCCCCTGGCGGAGGGCGACGGCCCAATCGTGGACCAATGCGTGTCCATGATCCGGGAGGCCATAGCGAAGCACTGCGGCTGAGCTCCGCGCGAAGTTAAGAAAACGGCCCGTCCGGCGCGGATTACCGCGCCGGACGGGCCGTTTGGCGGCAGGGGGCGGGGCCGGCTTACCAGGAGACGTCGTAAAAGTCCTGGACCGGGCGGGTGGAAAAGTAGGGGCAGTCCGACAGGGACCGGCAGAATTCGCACCGGGGATTGGTGCAGCGGAACTCGGAGGGTGTCAGCAGGCGGCCATATACATACTCATAGTGCTCGGAAATCCGCTTATAGCCGGAATTTCCATCCCCGTTGCTGATGCAGAAGTACCGGCTGGGGGGCAGCTTGGCGCAGAAATGGCGCTGGGTCCCGTGGTGGGGCGCCTTGATCACGTCATAGTATTTGTGGAGCCGGGGCGCGCCCAGGGACCCGCCCGCGAGGCGGTTCAGGGCGGGCTTGTCGGCGTCGCCGGTCATCAGAACCCCGCCGCCGGGGCAGTCCTCCTCCAGCCGCTCCTGAAAGACCAGACTCACCCGGTTCCAGTCCTGGGCCAGCTGCTCCGCGTAGTAGCGCACCTTCCGGCGGAACTCGCCCTCGTCCCGCCGTACGTCCTCGGCCAGCGCTTGCGCCAGCTCCCATACCCGGAGGCTCACCTCCTCGTAGGAGCCCTCCTCCGCCCGCAGGAAGCCCGGAAAATACACGTCCTCCCCCTCCAGGGAGTGGGCAAAATCCCGCAGCAGGACGTTGGCGGCGCGCTCCAGCGCGGTCCACAGCAAGGGTTCCCCGCCGCCCGGGGACAGCTTGGCCTCCACCCGCTCCATGAAGCGGCGGAAGGCCGCGCTCTGCCGCTCCGGCAGGGGGATTCCGTCTAGCTGGGGCCAGAGCGTCTCATAGCGCCGCCCGCCCGCCTGAAACCGGCTGCCCCGGCTCAAAAGCCGAATCTGTCCCATGGGAAGGCCGGGGAGCACCTCCCGCAGAAGGTCCGCCAGGGTGAACCGGAGGGTGTGGCTCAGGGTCACCTGGTCCAGGAGATCGGGGCCGCTGAGGGCGATCACCCCCCGCAGAAAGTCGCTCAGCAGGCTCTTAGTGACGGGGTCCCAGCGGCCCATGACCCGCATCCGGAAGATGTCCGGAAGATAGACCCGCTTCAGAGGCGGAAGCCGGTGCCCCGGCGTCTGGTTGTGCAGGCCGGACCAGTGGTCCCGGTGGAAATGGGTCAGCAGCAGCGACAGCTCCGCCCCGCCGCAGGAGTGCCGGATGGAGTCCCGCACCCGGTCAAAATTCACCGTGGAGTCGATGCTGCCCAGGTCCACCAGCAGATGTTCCCCCTGCCCGTACAGCAGGAACGCGTCGCCAAACTGGACGTTGTACATTCGCAGCCTTCCGCTCATCCCACATCCCTCTTTCCGCGCCGTATCGGCTGATTTCAACTTATTATACCAGTATTTTCCTCCGTGCGCAAGCGGCAGCCGGAGGGCAGGCTGCCCTTTGGCTGCGTTTTATTTCAGGAGGCGGGCCGCCGGGGGAAAGAGGGGAGGGGGACGGGCAACTGGGCCTTGTTTTTCCGGGGCTTCTGTGGTAAGCTTAACCTGGGACGAGGCGGCGCGCCGGAGGGCGGTCCGCCGGGATGAAAGGAGGCCGCGGCCATGGCTTACGGAACGCGGGCAGGGAGAATCGGGCGCGGGGCGCGGGCCCTGACGGCGCTGGCCGCGGCTTGCCTGCTGGGACTGTCCGGGTGCGGCGGGGAAGAGGCGTCCCCAACGCCGGACCCGGGCGCGGCCCAGAGCCGGCCGGGGGAGGTCCAGGTGGAGGCGGTGGAGTTCCACCACCAGCTGGACGGGTACCGCCCCCGGAAAAAGCGCTATAACTTCTACTTTACTTATAAGGTCGTTCACCCCTGGTGGGACGCGGTGGCGCTGGGCATGGAGGACGCCGCCCGGCAGTATGAGGCGCTGGGGGTGACGGTGGACTATGAATACCTTGCCCCCGTGGAGGCCTCCGCCCAGGACCAGATCCGCAGGCTGGAGGAGGCCGCGGGCCGGGAGTTCGACGTGATCGGAGTGGACGTGGCGGACGTGGACGCGGTCACCCCCGCCATCAACGCCTTGATCGACCAGGGGCTGCGGGTGATGACCTTCTCCAGCTCAGACGCCTCCCGGGAGGACGGCTGCCGCCGCATCGCCTATGTGGGCAACACCCACAACTATGAGGACGGCGCGGCGCTGACCCAGGCCCTGTGCGAGAAGCTGGGGGGCCGGGGGAAGGTGGCCATCCTGGTGGGCACCCAGGGCGCGCCCTGCCATGAGGACCGGGCCAGGGGGGCCCAGGATGTCATCGCCCGGTATCCGGACATGGAGGTTGTGGAGATCGCGTACGACGAGGACCGGGCGGACCGGGCGTATGAGCTCACCCAGGGGTTCCTGGCCCGGCACGACGGTCTGGCCGGCATTGTGTGCTGCAACATGAGCAACCCCGTGGGGGCCGCCCGGGCGGTGGCGGAGGCCGGACGGGAGGAGTCTGTCGTAATCGTGGGCATGGACCATGACCAGGAGGCCCTGGGCTATCTCCGGGACGGGGTCATCTACGCCTTGGGGGTGCAGGACTGCTACTCCATCGGCTTCAACACCATCCAGGTGGCGGTGAAAATCGCGGATGGACTTCTTCCGGGAGAGGAGTACCCGGAGATGACGGAGGAGAGCACCACCATCGTCTATCAGGACGGGGCGGCGGCGATGCTCCGCGCACTATATGGCGAAATCGACTGAGAATGGCGGGATCAGGAACATGGACGCTTCACAGCAAAACGGGATCAATGAAAAGCAGAAAAAGCTGACGGCGGCCTTTGCCCTCTGGGGCGGCGTGATCATCACGGTCATCCTGCTGCTTACCACGGTGTGGGTGCTGGGGGGCGCCAGGACGGGAACCAACCAGGCGGTGGCCAGGGTCAGCGAATTTTATCTGGAGGAGCTGGCGGGCCGCAGGGCCCGGGTGGTGTCCGAGCAGCTGAGGAGCAACGTCGCCGACATGGAAAACGCCATGAGCGTGCTGGAGGCCTCCGATTTGGTGTCCCAGGACGCCCTGCGGCAGTTTCTGGGGAAGATGAAGCGGCTGTACGGCGTGGAGAAGTTCGCCCTGGTGGACGAGAACGGCATTGTCTACGCCCAGCACAGCACCACCTCCGGCCTGAGCCGCTATCCCTTCCTCGCCGGGGAGCTGACGGAGCCGGTGCTGGCCATGTCCAACCTCTACGGGGCCAACAAGCAGATCATCCAGGCCATCCCGGTGGAGGGCGTCTATTTCCGGGGGGTGAAGATGACGGCGTGCTTCATCCAGGTGAACATTTCCAGGATGCTGGACGAGCTGAACCTGGAGAGCGGCGACAACGAGACCTACTGCAACATCTACTACCGCAACGGGGAAAGCCTGACCAACGACAGCTACGGCTACCTCACGGCGGGGAAGAACATTCTTGCCGCCCTGGAGGGGGCGGTGATGGAGTCCGGCTCCAGCTATGAGCGGCTGCTCAGCGATTTCGCCGCCGGAAACGGGGGACAGATCTCCTTCCGTTACCAGGATGTCCGGGAGGACCTGTGCTACCGCCCGGTGGAGGGCACCGACTGGATGCTCACCATTCTCATCCGGGACAACGTGATCAGCGAGCAGATCGGCTCCATCAGCACGGGCATGATGCGCCGCAGCGTCATCCAGATCGCGGTGACGGCGCTTTCCATGCTGGGGGTGTTTCTGGGCCTGATCTGGCAGTCCCGGCGGAGCGACAAGCTGCTGCTGGACCAGGAGAAGGCGGACGGCGCCCGAATCCGGGCCGCCTACGCCCAGATTGAGCGGGAGCAGAGCGCCATGGAGATGATTCATGCCGCCATGGGCTCCGGCCAGTGGAGCATGGAGTTCGACGGGAACGCCAACATGGTGTCCTGCACCTGGTCGGACGTGTTTCGGAATATGCTGGGCTACGAGGGCGAGGAGGACTTCCCCAACGAGCTGGAGTCCTGGTCGGAGCTGCTCCACGAGGAGGACCGGGAGCGGGTGCTCCGGGCCTTTTGGGGGGCGGTGAAGGACTACTCCGGCGGCACCGCCTACGACGTGGAGTACCGCCTGCTCACCAAGCACGCCGGGTGGCGGTGGTTCCACTCCGCCGGACGGCTGTCCCGGAGGGAAGACGGCTCCCCCATCTCCTTTGAGGGCCTGTTCCTGGACGTGGACGACGCCAAGCGGATGGCGGCCCAGCTGGAGGAGCAGAAAATCGACCTTCAGGACGCGCTGGCGGCGGCCCAGCACGCCAACCGGGCCAAGACCACCTTCCTCAACAACATGTCCCACGACATTCGGACGCCCATGAACGCCATCATTGGCTTCACCTCCCTGGCCGCCGCCCACATCGACAACACCGAACAGGTGCAGGACTATTTGGCCAAAATCACCACCTCCAGCAATCACCTGCTCAGCCTCATCAACGATGTGCTGGACATGAGCCGCATCGAGAGCGGGAAAATGAAGATCGAGGAGAAGGAGACCTCTCTGCCCGAGATCATGCACGACCTGAAAACCATCGTTCAGTCGGACATCGCCGCCAGACAGCTGGAGTTTTACATCGACACGGCGGACGTGGTGAACGAGCACGTGCTGTGCGACAAGCTCCGCCTGAACCAGGTGCTGCTCAACCTGCTGAGCAACGCCATGAAGTTCACCATGCCGGGGGGGATTGTCAGCGTCCGGGTGCTCCAGAAGGGGGCGGCGGCGGAGGGCTGGGCCTCCTACGAGTTCCAGGTGAAGGACACCGGCATCGGCATGAGCCAGGAGTTTTTGGCCCACGTGTTCGATCCCTTCGAGCGGGAGCGGTCCAGCACCGTCAGCGGCATCCAGGGCACAGGGCTGGGCATGGCCATCACCAAAAACATTGTGGACATGATGGACGGAACCATCTCCGTGGTCAGCGAGGAGGGGAAGGGCACCGCGTTTACGGTGTCCCTCCGGCTCAGGACCTGCTCCGGCCCGGTGCGGCAGGAGGAGATTCCCCAGCTGAAGGGCCTGCGGGCCCTGGTGGCGGACGACGATTTCAACACCTGCTCCAGCGTGACTAAAATGCTGGCCACCGTGGGGATGCGGCCGGACTGGACCACCTCCGGCAAGGAGGCGGTGCTGCGCACCAAGCTGGCCTGGGAGCAGGGGGACGAGTACGCCGCCTTCATCATCGACTGGCTCATGCCGGACATGAACGGCATCGAGGTGGTCCGGCGGGTGCGGACCATCATCGGTGAGGAGAAGCCCATCATCATTCTCACCGCCTACGACTGGTCAGACATTGAGGAGGAGGCCAGGGACGCGGGGGTGACCGCCTTCTGCTCCAAGCCCATCTTCCTGTCCGAGCTGCGGGAGCTGCTGGAGTCCCCCTTTGCCCCCCAGGCGGAGGAAGCGGAGGAAAAGGAGGCCGCCTCCTTCCAGGGAAAAAAGATCCTTCTGGTGGAGGACAACGAGCTCAACCAGGAGATTGCCGTGGAAATCCTCCAGGGCGCCGGCTTTGTGGTGGAGGTGGCGGACGACGGCGGGACCGCGGTGGAGCGGATGCGGGCGGCCGAACCGGGCCAGTACGACCTGATCCTCATGGACATCCAGATGCCCATCATGGACGGCTACCAGGCCACCCGGTTGATCCGGGCGCTGGACGACCCCAAGGCCGCGGGCATACCCATCATCGCCATGACGGCCAACGCCTTTGACGAGGACCGCAGGGCGGCGCTGGAGGCGGGGATGGACGGCCACATCGCCAAGCCCATCGACGTGCCCAAGCTGCTTGAGCTTCTGGAAAATATTCTGTACAGCAGGCAGGGCTGAGCCCCGCATATGGGAAAAATGGACAGGGCGCGTTCCCAAACGCTTCGGGAACGCGCCCTGTCTTTCTGTTTCAAACGCCGGGGTAGGGCTGAGGCTGGATCAAGGGGTCCGGGGGCAGGGATTCTGAGGGGAGAGGGAGTTCGGAGGGGAGGCCCTCAGAGGGCGGGGGTGCGGAGTCCTCCTGCTTGGGATAGGGCACAAAGCACAGGTTCATGTCCACGTCGGAGCTGATGCCCGCCACCTTGCCCTTGGACGAGTACTGCCACATCTGGAAGTCATAGATACAGGCGGGGGCGTCGGCGTACTCGGCGTACCAGAAGTCGAACTGGGTGAGCTTGGACAGGTCCATTTTCACATAGCCGCAGTAGTCGTTGAAATAGAGCATGGGCTGATAGCCCGCGTCGGCCACCCGCTGGCAGAAAGCGGCGATACACTGCGTGATCACCTTGGCGTCCACGCCGTAGGCCCTGGAATTCTTGCCCCCCAGGTACTCCCAGTCGCACACCACGGGGTAGGTGACGTACTGCCGGTAGGGCTCCACCATGGCCAGGAACATGTCGGCCTCCTCGACGGCCTCCTCCACGGTGACGGCGTTGGAGAAGAAGTAGGCCCCCACGTCCAGTCCGGCGGCGATGGCCCCCTGCATATTGCGGTGGAAATAGGAGTCCTCAAAGAGCAGCCCGGAGCCGTAGGTGCGGTTGCCCGCCCGGATGATGGCGAAGTCGATGCCGTCCAGGGCCACGGCGTTCCAGTCGATGTCCTGCTTGTGGCCGGACACGTCCACGCCCCGGACAAAATACCCGCCGGAATAGGAGGCCCTGCCCTGTTCGTCCACAGAGAACTGCTCCGGGGCGTAGGAGACGGGGGGCACGTCCGGCAGCACGTCCAGCCAATAGTTGCTGAAGCGCATCATCCCCTGGGCGGCGTCCACGTTCATCATCCGCCACACCACCGCCGCCATCTCCTCCCGGGAGATGGGCTGGTCAGGGTAGAACCAGCGGTTTCCGTCCGGCTCCTCGGTGCCCTCCATAATGCCCTTCTCAAACAGCTCCACCGCGTAGCCGTCGCCGCAGTCGATGTAGGGGCTCTCGCCGGAGATGTCGGTGAAGTCCAGGGCCCGGGCGGCCATCCGGGCAACGTTCAGCCGGGTGGGAGGCTCGTCCAGGGATTCCTCGTCAAAGGACCACACCAGCTGGTTGTCCAGGGCCAGCTGGATATAGGGATAGGCCCAGTGCTGTTCCGGGTCCCGCTCCGGCTCCTCCACCCCCACCGACAGCAGGATCAGCTTGAAGGCCTCCCCCCAGGTGACATTGCCCTGGCGCTGGAAGGTGCCGTCGGGGTAGCCCCCCACCACGCCCTTTGTGTACAGGTCGTAGACATAGGGGAAGGACCAGTGGTCCACGGGAAGGTCGGCGAAGGGTGAGAACTGGCCGGGGGCGGCCATGGCGGTGGTGCTGAAGCTGGCGGCCATCAGCAGGGCCAGTAGCAGAACGGCGGCGCGTTTTTTCATGGATTCTCCTTTTCGGCGGGGGCGGATAGGGTTGTGACTCCTATTCTACATAATTCGACACGATCTGACAACCCCCGGGGAAAATTTAACAACTTCGAAAAATTTTCGAAACACCCTTGACAGCTCTTCCGAGATGTGGTACTCTCTGAATGACAAATAAAGTTGTCAAACAGACAAAGACACTTGTCAGAACGACAAAAAAACCTGTCAGGAGGAAACGACTATGATTTGGAATGAACTGGGTGTCAGCGGCGGGACCGCTCTGATCGTGCTGTGCGCGCTGTATTTTGTCATCAAGTGGGCGGTGCGCAACGGAATCTGCGAGGCCCACGCGCGGATGAACGGGGAGAAGGGCTGGCTCGGGAACGCCTGGGGCAAACTCCTGTCCGAGGAGCCCGCGTCCGGCCCGGAGCAGCCCTCCCGCTGAACGGGAGGCGCGGCCATGCTGAAAAACCGTTTAAAGGAGCGCCGCGCCGCCCTGGGGGTGAACCAGCAGGAGCTGGGGCGGATGGCCGGAGTGTCCCGGCAGACCATCAGCCTCATCGAGCGGGGGGACTACTCCCCGTCGGTGACGCTGGCCCTCACCCTGGCGAAAATCTGCGGGGTGGCGGTGGAGGACATCTTCAGTCTGGAGGAGGAGAACGATGAAAAACGATAACGACGCGATCAAGCGGGAAAATAAAAAGGCCATGCCCCAGTTCGTCCTGTTTTCGGTGGGCGGCCTGGTTCTGGGCGGCGTTCTGGGTTTTACCCTGGTGTTTTTGGACATTGAAAATTTTGTGGACACGCTTGACTCCGCAGGGCGGGCCTTCGCCATCCATGGAGCCCCGTGGCTGCTGATGGCGTTGCCCATTGTGGAGCTGGCCCTGTGCCTGCCCATCTATTTCAGCGCAAAAAAGCAGTTCGCCGCCTGGGACGGGGAGGATGAAACCGCCGGCGGTCAGGTGGAGGCAAAGCTCTCCGTGTGCCTTTGGATTACCAGCATGGCCACCATCCTGGATTTTTTCCTTGCCGCAGCGCAGTTTTCCGGCTTCATTGAGATGGCGGGGAATCCCATGAAGGCGTCTCCGATGAAATTTTTCGGCGGGCTGGGGGCGTTTCTGGCGACGCTGTATGTCAGCGCGGTGTTCCAACAGAAGCTGGTGGACCTGACCAAGCGGCTCAACCCGGAGAAAAAGGGTTCGGTGTACGACATCAAGTTCCAGAAAAAGTGGTACGAGAGCTGCGACGAGGCGGAGCGGGCGGTCATCGGCCGGTGTGCGTTCAAGGCGTATCAGGCCATGAGCATGAGTTGCCTGATCCTGTGGGCTGTGCTGGGGCTGGGCGGAATGTTTTTCAGCTGGGGCTTTATGCCTGCCATGACTGTCTGCGTTATCTGGGGGGTGGGCCAGTCGGTGTACGCCTGGTCCTGCCTCAAGATGAACAGGCCCGGTGGGAAAGTATAGGAAGGAGGTCTTAACAATGCGGAAATGCCTCAGGTGCGGCGCAGAGATGCAGGAGGGCTGCGCGGTGAAGGTGGAGGGCGCGGGCTACGGCGTGGTGCTGTCCACCCAGGAGAACAAGCTGTTCAGCGGGCGGATCGGCAGGCCCAAGGTGGCCGTCTGCCCCCAATGCGGCGAGGTGTCCGTCTATCTGGAGGACGTGGATAAGCTGAAAAGCTGAGCGTGAAAATCAACCGCCGGGGGCGGTTGATTTTTTTGCGTGCATCATGTAAAATAAAAGCCCAAACTGACGAAACGGGGAGAGGAGGGGACGCCGTGCCCCCGCTATTGCTGCCCAATGACATATTGTCCATGTCCGCCCAGGCGGCCCGGCTTCTGGTGGAGTCGGGCGACGGGGACGGGGCCCTGCTGTACCTGGCCCTGCTGGAGAGCGGCGGAGATCAGGCCAGGGCCGTATCCGCCCTGGGCTGGCGGGAGGACCGTCTGGCCCCCGCCTGGGAGCGGCTGGCGTCCAAGGGGCTGGCTCAGCCCCGGAGCTCCGCCGCGCCCCCGGCCAATCCGGGCGCGCCGGAACCCCTCAAGGCCCCGCCGGAGTACAGCCGGGCCGACGTCGCCGCCGCCCTGGACCGGGAGCCGGTGTTCCAGGCCCTGTGCCGGGAGATGGAGGGAATGCTGGGCCGGGTGCTCACCGACAGCGACCTGCGCTGCCTGTACGTCATGTACGACCACCTGGGGCTGCCCGCCGAGGTGATTTTGCAGCTCACCGGCTGGGCGGTCCGCCGGGAGCGCCGGCAGAAAAACAACCCCGCCGCCTGTCCCCGGATGCCCCAGATTCAGCGGGAGGCCTTCAAATGGAAGCGGCTGGGGGTGGACACCCTGGAACGGGCGGAGGAGTACCTCCGCCGCCAGGAGGCGGTGGACCGGCGGGAGTGGGAGATTCTCCAGGCCGTGGGGGCGCCGGAGCGCCGCCCCGCCGTGGAGAAGGAGCGGGAGTTCATCGCCGCCTGGGTGGAGATGGGCCTGAGCGATGAGCTGATCCGGCTGGCCTATGAGCGCACCGTCTACCAGAAAAAAGAGATGAGCTGGCCCTATATAAACAAAATTTTGCAGTCCTGGCACAGGGCGGGCTATCAGACCGCCGCCCAGGTGGAGGCGGAAGACCGCCCGCCCCAGCGGCGGGGAAGGCCCGCCCAGGATGGCCCCAGGGACTTCCAGCCCAGCGAAGAACGGATTCGGAAAAACAACGACTGGCTGGATCAATTTTTAGAGGAACAGAGGAAGGGAGGGGGCTGAGTTGGCCTATGAGCCCGCTGTCATGAGGAAGGCCCTGGCCCGTTTGGAGCGCCGCCGGGAGAGCAGGGAGCGCCGCCGGTACCGGCTGGAGCGGGAGCTGTACGCAAAGTCGCCCCGGCTGAGGGAGGTGGACGCCGCCCTGCGGGGCACCATGGCGGAGCTGGCCTATCTGGCCTCCGGGGGGCGGCCCGTGGCCCCCGACGGCTCGGAGATCGCCGCCATCCGCGCCCGGAACGAGGCGCTCCAGCGGGAGCGGACCGCCCTGCTGGCGGAGCTGGGCTATGGCCCGGACGCCCTGGACGCCGCCCCCGCCTGCCCCCTCTGCGGGGACAGGGGCTGGACGCCGGAGGGGGCCATGTGCGGCTGCCTGAAGGAGCTGTGCGCCCAGGAGCAGATGAGCGCCCTCACCGCCCTGCTGAACCTCACCGAGGAGCAGGACTTTGCCCGCCTGCGGCTGGACGTGTACAGCGACCTGCCCTGGCAGGGCCGGAGCCGCTCCCCCAGGGAAAACATGCGCCGGGTGGCCCAGGTGTGCGAGGGCTATGCGCGGCAGTTTCCGCGCTATCCCCTGCGGAACCTGCTGCTGTCCGGAGGCACCGGGCTGGGCAAGACCTTCCTGTCCGGGTGCGTCGCCCGGGAGGTGGCCCGCCGGGGGTACTCCGTGGTGTACGACACCGCCGTCAACCTGTTCGCCGCCTTTGAAACCCGCCGTTTCACCCGGGACGCCGGGGAGGAGCGGCAGGCACGGGACATCACCCGGCGGTATCTGGGCAGCGACCTGCTGATCCTGGACGACCTGGGCAGCGAACACACCCTGCCGTCCACCAGGTCCGCGCTGTACGAGGTGGTGAACAGCCGCCTCCAGGGGGAGCTGCACACCATCATCTCCACCAACCTGTCCAAGGACGACATCGCCGCCCGGTACACCCCCCAGCTGGCCTCCCGCATCGGGGGGCTGTACCAGGAGCTCACCTTTTACGGGGACGACCTGCGGCTTTCCCGGTGAGCGCCGCCGGTTTACAAGGGGTCCTTTTCCGCGCAGGACTGACGTATGCGGCCTGCATAAAGCGCCGCTTGAAATCGGAAGAAGTCTTATGGTATGCAACAAAGCTATCTAAAAACTGCAAAAAGGCCTTGACTTTTTTGCCTTGAACGGCTATACTTGCCACAGTTCAGGCGTGAACAACGGCGTTCCGGCCCGAAAGGGGCAGGAGCGCCGTTTTCCCGTTTTGCCGGGGAACGGAAGGGGGATTTCATCATGACAAAGTATATTTTTGTCACCGGCGGCGTGGTGTCCGGGCTGGGCAAGGGCATCACGGCGGCGTCCCTGGGGCGGCTTTTGAAGCAGCGGGGGCTGCGGGTGCGGGTGCAGAAGCTGGACCCCTATCTGAACGTGGACCCGGGCACCATGTCCCCCTACCAGCACGGAGAGGTGTTCGTCACCGACGACGGAGCGGAGACCGACCTGGACCTGGGCCATTACGAGCGGTTTATGGATGAAAATCTCACCTTCCACTCCTCGGTGTCCGCCGGAAAGGTCTATTGGAACGTGCTCAACCGGGAGCGGGCGGGGGACTATCTGGGGGGCACGGTGCAGATCATCCCCCACATCACCGACGAGATCAAGCGGCATATCTACGCCCTGGAGGGGCCGGAGGCGGACGCGGCCATTGTGGAGGTCGGCGGCACTGTGGGCGACATCGAGTCTCAGCCCTTCCTGGAGGCCATCCGGCAGGTGGCCGCCGAGCGGGGGCGGGAAAACGTGATGTTTATCCACGTGTCCCTTATCGTGTCCATCCCAGGCTCCGGGGAGCTGAAGTCCAAGCCCACCCAGCACTCCGCCAAAGAGTTATTATCGCTTGGAATTCAACCAGACGTAATCGTGTGCCGCAGCGATGAACCCATCCCCCAGGATGTCCTGGACAAGATATCCCTGTTTTGCAGCATCCCCAAGGACCACGCCATCCCCAACCTGACGGCGGATATTTTGTACGAGGCGCCTCTGATGCTGGAGCGGGAGGGGCTGGCGGACGTGGCGGTGCGGCGGCTGGGGCTGGCCTGCCGCGCGCCGGACCTCACCGAGTGGACCGATATGGTCCGCCGGGCCAAGCACCCCCGGGGGCGGGTTGCCATCGCCCTGGTGGGCAAATATGTGGGGCTCCATGATGCCTATCTGTCGGTGGCGGAGGCGCTGGCCCACGGCGGCATTGAAAACCAGGTGTCGGTGGACCTCCGCTGGGTGGACTCGGAGGCGGTCACGCCGGAGACGGCGGACAGGCTGCTGGGGGAGGTTCAGGGCATTTTAGTGCCCGGAGGCTTTGGCGTCCGGGGGGTCGAGGGGAAGATTGAGGCCATCCGTTACGCCCGGGAAAAGAAGATCCCCTTCCTGGGCATCTGCCTGGGGATGCAGCTGGCGGTGGTGGAGTACGCCCGCCATGTGTGCGGGCTGGAGGGGGCCCACTCCGCAGAGCTGGACCCCGGCACGCCCCACCCCGTCGTCGATCTCATGCCGGATCAGGCGGGTGTGACCGCCAAGGGGGGGACCATGCGCCTGGGGAGCTGTCCCTGCCGTCTGGCGGAGGGCTCGCTGGCGGCCGCCGTTTACGGCGTCCGGGATATACGCGAGCGCCACCGCCACCGCTATGAGCTGAACAACGATTACCGTGAACGGCTGACCCAGGCGGGGCTGGCGCTGTCCGGGCTGTCCCCCGACGGGCGGCTGGTGGAGGTGGTGGAGCTGCCGGGGCACCCCTGGTTCATCGCGGGCCAGTTCCACCCGGAGCTGAAATCCCGGCCCAACCGGGCCCACCCCCTGTTCCGGGGCTTTGTGGCCGCGGCGGCGGCGCGAACGGGCGAAGCGGATTCCAAACATTAAACTTGCTGGAGGAGATATCATGGAAAAACAGGCGCTGCTCTATGAGGGAAAGGCAAAAAAAGTCTATGCCACCCAGGACCCGGAGCTGCTCATCGTGTCCTATAAGGACGACGCCACCGCCTTCAACGGGCTGAAAAAGGGGACCATCCGGGGGAAGGGGGCCATCAACAACCAGATGAGCAACCTGCTGATGGCGCGGCTGGAAAAGCAGGGGATACCCACCCACTTTGTCCGGGAGCTGAACCCCCGTGAGACGCTGGTGAAGCGGGTGTCCATCGTACCCCTGGAGGTCATTGTGCGCAATCTGGCGGCGGGCTCCTTCTCCAAGCGGTACGGCGTGGAGGAGGGGACGCCCTTCGGGAAGCCGGCGCTGGAATTTTCCTACAAAAATGACGAGCTGGGCGATCCGCTCCTCAACGACGACCACGCGGCGGCGCTGAAGCTGGCCACCCGGGAGGAGCTGGCCGTCATCCGGGCGTATGCCCTTCAGATCAACGAGCTGCTCCGGGCGGTTTGGGCGTCCTGCGGCGTCGTTCTGGTGGACTTCAAGGTGGAATTCGGCCGCCTTGCCGGGGGGACCGTGGTGCTGGCGGACGAGATCAGCCCCGATACCTGCCGCCTGTGGGACGCCCGGACCGGAGAAAAGCTGGACAAGGACCGCTTCCGCCGGGACCTGGGCGGAGTGGAGGAGGCGTATTGCCAGGTGATGGAGCGTCTGCGGGGCAGCCTGTGAAGCGTCTGCGGCGGGCGCTTTGCGCGCGTGAACGCGGGCATTTAATATTGGTTGACGCGCTCCAACAGCCCTGCCCACGGATTTTCCTCACAGCCGGCGCCGTCCCGGTAAAGGGGGTAGGCGGCGGCGGGGACATAAATGCGCACCTGAGGAGCGCCGTCAAAGGCGTGTCCGGTGACGCGGCACAGCCGCCGGGTGTGCTCCAGCACCAACCGGGTCAGGTTGGGGCAGCCTGAAAACGCCCCGTCCGGCAGGCTCTCAATGGTTTCCGGCAGGCGCAGCTCCTCCAGCTCCAGGCAGCCGTCCAGCGCGCCGGGTTCAATTCCAACCACCGGCTTTCCATCAAAACTGGCGGGGACCGTGAGCCGGACCTGCCGCAGTCCCGCCTGGGTCAGGCCGGATACCATATATCCGCCGCTGTCCCCGCCCACGGCGGAAAAGGAAAACCAGCCGCCGTCCGGCGCGTCCACATCCGTCTGCGCAATGGGCGCGGGCATATCGGGCGGGGCGAGGTCCAGCGCCTCGTAGCAGCCGAGCTGGGCCAGCAGGTCCTCCGCCAGCAGGGCGGTGCGCAGCGCGGCCCCGGCGGAATTCAGGTGAAAATTGGAGTCGTAAAACCAGCCGCTGTCCAGAATGTAGCGGTTGGGATCGCTGATAATGGGGCAGTCAAAGGCGTCCAGCCAGGTGCGGAAACAGGCCGCCGCGTCCTCCTCCGGGTCCCCCGTCAGGGCGGAGCGGTTCACCGGGCTGAAGCTCAGGTACACCTGTGCCCCCCGCGCCTCCGCCGTCCGGCAGTACTCGTTTACCTGCCGGGCAAAGTCCGGCGACACGGACGCCGCGGCCAGGTCCACCGGCGCGCCGGTGTCCCAGCCCAGGGGCATGAGGTTCCCCGCCCGGTAAAAGCTCATATTGCCGTCCCGGTCAAAGGCGGCTTTGGCATAGGCCCCCTCCCCCCGGGGAAATTGGCCGCTGGCGCAGATGGCGGTCCGCTCCTGGAGGAAACCGGCGTAATTGCCCGCCAGCGCCGCCCGGTGGGCGGGGCCCACCGCCGCCAGCAGCTCCGGGGCCTCCTCGGCGCACTTCCAGAAGGCGGACGCGCCGAAATAGCCGGACAGCGCCTCGCTGGCGGGCTCCAGGGCCAGCACCACCACGTCCCCTTCCCGCAGCCGGTCCTGGGACAGCTCCAGCATGGCGCCGGTCCCCACGGCGGCGTACAGTCCGAAGGGACACACCGTGTACTCGTATCCGTGCCGGACCAGCAGCTCCTCCAAAAGGTTCCCGTCCACCCCGAAGGCCACGTTGCTGCCCCCCACCAGGATGAGCCGCTTCCCCGGGCTGTCCGTCAGGCGGCGGTACAGCGCGGGCAGCTGGGCATAGTAGCTGTCCTGATAGCAGGCGGGCAGGGACAGCTCCGCCCAAAGCAGCGCCGCCGGCAGAATGGCCAGCAGGAGCAGCGCGGCCCCGATTTGAATGATACGCCGTCTCATACGCCCTCCCACACGCCGTCCCGCTCCATCTGGGCCCGCAGGTCCCGGAGCCACAGGGCGGTGTTTTTTTGCGCCGCCTGGGTGACCAGGTGGTAATTGGTATCAAAAAAGTCGGAATTCCGGTACAGATAGTCCTCCAGGGAGGAGATGAGGGCCGCCCCCTCCATCTTTCCCGCCGCCTCCCGGAGGAGGCGGTCCATCAGCGGAACGTTTCCCCGCTGCTCCTCCGGCACGGCGTCGAGATTCACGCAGGCGCAGGACAGGTACACCCGCGCCCCCTTGGACTGAAACCAGGCGTAGTACTCCCCCAGCCGGGCCAGGGCCCCGCCGTCCAGGAACGCCGGGTCCAGATAGACCCGGTCGGGCAGGTCATCCGCCGTGCCGGAGCGGAAAAAAGGGACGCAGCCGAATTGGTCCGTATAGGGCTGATCCTGCTCGTCCCGGTAGGACTGACCGTAGGAGGTTCGGGCGTCCTTCCGGGACAGGTAGCGGCACAGGCTGTCCAGCGCGCCGTCCACGGTGGTCAGGTTCACCAGGGCGAAGAGGTCGTAGTTGTTCTCGATGCCGCACCACAGCGAGCCGTCATGCTCCCCCATGGCGGTCTGGAGGAGCAGCTGCTGGCGGCTGGACAGCTCCGGGGTGTGGATCACAATATCCCCCTCCTCCAGGAACGCCCCCAGAATCTGCATCTGCACCGGGGAGTTCACCGTGCCGTTCAGCCCCAGGTTGACCACGGCATAGCCCTCCCCCAGGGCCCGCTGCATCTGAAGGCCGTCCAGGTTGTACCACATGGAGCAGCCGCCGTAGAACACCGCCCGCTTCCGCCCCTGGGTGAGGATGAGCCGGTCCACCTTGTCGGCGTAGCAGCTCTCCTTCCGCCACGCGTAGCCGAAGGGGGCCTCTACAGCGTTGACGCGCAGGGTGTTCAGGCTGGGGCAGTTCTCAAAGCTGCTGTCGCTGACGGCCTCGATATTGTCGAACAGGGTGACGGTGCGGACGGCGCAATTCCGAAAGGCTCCCGGCTCGATCTCCCGCAGGGTGGGCGGAAAGATGAGCTCTTGGGCGGCGCAGCCGTCGAAGGCCCCGGCCTCCACCGCGACCACCGGCAGCCCGCCCAGCCGTTCGGGGATCACCACCACGCCGTCCTTCCCTTGGCAGCCGGTGACGGCCACCCCGTCCTCCGTCCGCCGCCAGGTGAAGTCCGCCTCATCGGTCCACCTGGCCCACTGGGCGTACAGGGTGAGGGCCCCGCCGGTCACGGTTACCCGGCTCCCCAGCCCCACGGCGTCGCCGGAGCCGTCGGGCGCTGTGTTCCAGCCGGCGAGGGTATAGCCCTCCCGGACGAACAGATCCGTGCCCAGCGCGGTGTTGGGCCGGGCCCGCTGAGTCAGGTCATAGGTTTTGGAGGCCTGGAGGGCTCCGCCGGGGACGGGCTGCCCGCCGTTGGCGTCATAGGTCACGGTGCAGTACCGGCTGGTCAGGCTCAGCCGGACCCGGGCGGGATATTGGACCTCCCGGAGGGTGAGGGTGGCGGCGCGGCCGGACACGCTGATATCCGCCTGCCCGGGGTAATCGGTGTCCGCCAGGGACCAGCCCCGGTCCAGCGTGAGGGCGAATACCGCGTCCTCCCCCACGGGCACCCGCAGGCCGTTGCGTTCCACGGCGAAGCCGGAGGACTCCTCCAAAAAGACCAGCACCGTATCCGGGGCGTCCTCCTCCCCGCAGGCGGACAAGGGGACCAGACACAGGAGGAACAGCGCGGCCAGAAGCACTTTTTTCATGCGGACGCCCCCTAAAACTGAAAATAGGCGAAGATGGCCGCGTCCTGGGTCTGGAGCAGGGCCAGCCAGCACAGCGCCGCCGCCGCCGTCAGATACACGCAGGCGCACAGCCGCGCGGCGGACTGGCTGTCCGTTTTGGCGGCGGGCAGGCCGTACCGCCCCCAGGCGTACAGCTTGGTCATGGCCGTCAGGCACAGGACCAGCTGGACCAGGGACAGGGGGCTCAGCCCCAGCTGGTCCAGCGCCGCCTGGAGGTAGGCCCCGCCCAGACCCCAGCCGGTAAACAGGCGGCGGAAGACCACCCCCAGCTGCTCCAGCGACTCCGCCCGGAACAGCAGCGCCGCGGGGATGAAGATGAGGAACATCACGCACCGGCGGGTCAGGCGGCCCAGGGGACAGTCCCAGGCGGGGCCGAACCGGCTGTTGATGTCCAGCAGGCTCTCCAGGCACAGCCAGAAGGCGGCGTACAGCCCCCACAGCACATAGGTCCACCGGGCGCCGTGCCACAGGCCGCACAGGGCGAACACGATGAGAATATTGCGCAGCTTGCGCCCCTTTCCCCTTCGCCCGCCCCCCAGGGGGATGTAGACGTAGCTGGTGAACCAGCGGTTCAGGCTGATGTGCCAGCGGCGGAAGAACTCGGTGTAGCTCTGGGCCAGATAGGGCCGGTCAAAGTTGCGCATGAGCCGCACCCCCATCAGCCGGGCGCACCCGGCGGCGATCTCCGAATAGCCGGCGAAATCGCAGTACATCTGGATGCAGAACAGCCCCCCGGCGCAGCAGACGGCCAGGGAGTTGGCCTCCTCCACCGAGGAAAACACGGCGTTGACATAGAGCCCGCAGAAGTCCGCCACCGCGCACTTGCGGAAAAACCCGCACAGCAGCAGGCGGACCCCGGCGGTGAAGTCGTCCCAGCTGGGCCTGTGCTCCGCCTTGAGCTGGGGCAGCAGGTTCCCCGGGCTCTCGATGGGCCCCGCCACCAGCTGGGGAAAATAGGCGACGTAAAGGGCGAAGGAGACCAGGTCCCGTTCTGCGGGAAAATCTCCCCGGTACACGTCGATGGTATAGCTCATGGTCTGGAAGGTGTAGAAGGAGATGCCCACCGGCAGGATCAGCCCCAGCTCCGGCGCCCGGTAGGGAATTCCGGCGGCGGCGCACAGGCCGTTCACCGTCCCGGCGAAAAAGTCGAAGTATTTAAAGGTGAACAGAAGCCCCAGATTGACGCACACGCTCACCAGCAGAAACGCCCGCGTGACGCCCCGCCGTCCCCGGAAACGCTCGATTCCCCGGCCGCAGCAGTAGTCCACCGCCGTGGAGGCCAGCAGCAGAAGGATGAGGGCGGGGTTGGCGTACATGTAGAAAAAATAGGACGCCGCCAGCAGCCAGCACCGCCGCGCCCGATGGGGCAGCAGCCAGTACACCGCCGCCGCCGCCGGGAGAAAGAGGAGGAAGGCCCCGGAGTTGAAGTTCATACCCCCACCCCCAGGTTCAGCAGCAGGAAGGGGAGCAGCGCCGCCGCCGTCTCCCACAATCCCGCGCCTGAAATGAGGGCATAGGCGCTGGCCCCCAGGGCCAGCGCCGCGGACAGCAGGAAGAACGCCCCCCGGGTGGCCCGGTACCGCCGCTCAAACAGGCAGAAAAACAGGGCGGCCCCGTACAGCAGCAGCGCCTGGGGCAGCTGGAGGATCACGCCTTCCGCCATTGCCGGATCAGCTCCTTCACCGCCTGCTTGTCCGGCTTGCCGGAGCCGGTCATGGGCAGGGCGTCCACCCGCAGGATGCCCTCGGGCAGCTCATTTTTGGACAGGCGGGCGCTCAGGCCGCCCATCAGCCGGGACAGGGCGTCCTCCCCGCACACCACCGCCGCCCAGGGCAGCTCGCCGCAGCGCTCGTCGGGCAGGCCCACCGCCGCCGCCGCCCCCACCCCGGGCAGGGAGAGCAGCGCCTCCTCAATGCGCCGGGGGGACAGGTTCACCCCGTTGCGGATGATGACATCCTTTTTCCGCCCGGTGAGGCGGAGGACGCCCCGCCCGTCCACATAGCCCAGGTCGCCGGTGTGGAGAAAACCCTCCGCGTCCACGGCCCGGGCGGTCTGGGCCGGGTCGTGATAGCCCAGCATCCGCATGGGGCCGCGCACACACACCTCCCCCTCCTCGCCGGGAAGGGCTTCCCCGCCGTCCTCCCGGAGGATTTTCCCCTGGTTGGCGGGGTAGAAGAGCCCCACCCCGGCCATGCGCTCTGCCTGGGGCGACCGCCAGCAGGCGCAGGAGATGCCGACGCACTCGCTCATGCCGTACACCGGAACCAGGGTCATGCCCAGGGCGGACTCGATGTGCCGGAACTGCTCCGCCGTCCAGGGCGCGCCGCCGATGTACCCCACCCGGAGGGTGCGCGCCTCCCCGGCCCGGACCTTTTTCGCCATGGTCAGATAGAGGGAGGGCACGCCGTTCATCCGGGTGATTTTTTCCCGGGCAATGATCTGGAGCAGCGCCTCCGGCGCGGTGGCGGCGGTGAGGTACAGCCGGTGGCGCAGCACAATGGCCCCGGTGAGCAGGGCAAGGCCGAATACGTGGTCCAGGGGCAGCGCGCCCAGGGCAACGTCGTCCTCCGAGTAACCGCCCAAGGGGGCGGAGTCCAGCAGATTGCTCACCAGATTGCCCTGGCTGAGGATCACCGCCTTTTTCCGCCCGGAGGAGCCGGAGGTGAAGAGGTAAAAGGCGGGGGCGGCGGGATCGTCGCAATCCGGGACGGGAGTGCAGCCGGAGGAGGCCAGGGGGAGGCACAGGGGAGCGGGCTCCCCCGCCCGAAAGAGCAGCACGGCGGGGCGGCGGAGCTCGCCCCCCGCCTCCAGCCGGAAGGGAGCGGACAGCGGCGGCGCGCAGCCGTCCAGCGCCCGCCGGGGGTCCTCCCTGGGGTCGGTGAGAATGGCGGGCGCCCCAATGCGCTGGAGGCACAGCAGGGCCAGCGCCGTGACCACGCTGCGGCGGGCGGGCAGCACCGCCGGCGTTCCCGGCCTGAGCCCGCCGGCGTACAGCAGGCCCGCCCCGGCCTCCACAAAGCGCTCCACCCGCTCCGCGGTGAGCCAGCCGGTCTCGTCCCCCAGCAGAGGAAGGCCGGGTTTTTCCAGCGTCAGGCTGTGGAGATACCAGCAAAGTGTGTGGACGACAGGATTCATAACATCCGCTCCTTGTGTGATTTACACAAAAAATTTAGCAAAAAACCCTCCGGCGGACAAGACGCCCACAGCAAACAGCGGCTATTTTGGACAAACAAAAAAGCGCCGTGGACGAACGGCGGGATTTCGGGGACGAACAGCGGTCCAACCCTCGTTGCATTTGGTCCGGCCGTCTGTTAGAATGTTTGCAGGAATTACGACCGCGGCGGGGGAGGATGGGACCGCAATGGCGGAGAATGTTCAATTTGCCCTCAAAATCATGGATTTTGCCTGGTTTGCGGCCATCGCCATCCGGGCCCTGTCCTGGGCGGTGCTGTGCTGCGGGCCCGTGTGGAGCTGGAGGCGTCCTGTGCGCCCGGCGGTGGAGACGCTGCTTGCGGCGGCGTTTATCATGGCGGGGCTGATTCTTCTCGCGCTGGCGGGGGGCTACCGGCTGTACCTGCTTCCCCAGATGTTTCTCCACGGGGCGGTGGGGGCGCTGCTGCTGCGTTTCTGCTCCGGCAGCCAGAAGAAGTCCAAGCTGGTGATGTGGTGCTCCATGCTGGCGGGGAGCTGCACCATCTACTCCATCGCCGGCCAGTGCAGCTTCCTGGTGGGGGAGTTCCTCTCCTCAGGGGCCGCCGAGGGGGCGGTGCGCACCGTGGTGCTGCTTCTGACTCTGCCCCTGGCGGCCTACCTCCACGCCTTCAGCCTCCAGAATTATGAGCAGGTACCCCCCAGCGGGCTGGCCGCCATTCTCGTTGGCGACGGCTGCATCATTGCCATGAACGTGCTGGAGGTGCTTTGGGCCGGCCAGGACTACCGCATCACCGTCACCTTCCTGGTGGCCTATGTGTTCATCCTGGGCATGGTGGTGGCCGCCATGCAGGGGATGAACGACATGTGCGCGGAGCAGAACGCGATTGTGGAGCTCCAGGCGGAGCGGCAGCGGCTGTACAGCGAGCGGGAGCTGGCCCGGATGATGTCTGACAATCTGGACGACCTGCGCGGCATCCGCCACGACCTGAAAAACCAGTACGCCTATATGCAGATTCTGCTGTCCCAGCGGCGGTATGGGGAGCTGGAGGAGTATTTCCGCCAGTCCTCCGAGCACCTGCTGCCCCAGCTGGGGCAATTCATCGACTGCGGCAACCGCCCGGTCAATACGATCTTGAACATGGAATTCGCCAAGGCCAGAAAGGAGGGTGTGGCGTTCACCCATCAGCTGGTGGTGCCCCCGGTGCTCCCCTTCAGCGAGGACGACCTGTGCGCGGTGCTCACCAACCTGCTGGACAACGCCGTTGAGGAGTGCGCCCGCCTGCTCCGGGCGGGGCGGGCGGACGCCTCCCTCCGGCTGGAGATCTACCCCCAGAAGAGCTACCTGTTTATTCTGTGCCGGAACACCACCGGCCGGACGGAATTGACCCGGTCCGGACGGGGGCTGCGCACCACCAAGGGGGACGACCGTCTCCACGGGTACGGCACCCGCATCATCTCAAAAGTGGCGGAAAAATACAACGGCTGCGCGGAATTTGGCCTGTCGGGCGGGATGTTTGTGGCCAAACTGCTGCTGGACATGACGGTGGAGGAGAGGCTATGAAAATCAAGATCGCCCTGTGCGACGACGACGCGAAGGCCCTGCCGGTGATTGCCGGGGCGGCGGAATCGGCGTTTCAGGAGAAGGGCATCCACACCGATATCCAGCGGTTTGCCTCCGGAAAGGCCCTGCTCCAGGCCATGGAGCAGACCCGGTTTCATATCATACTGCTGGACATCGAGATGCCTGGGATGGACGGCATCGCCGTGGGGAAAAGGCTCCGGGCCCAGGGGAACGACACCCAGATCGTCTACGTCTCCGAGGCGGAGAGCCGGGTGTTCGAGTCCTTTCTGGTACAGCCCCTGGGCTTTGTGCGCAAAAGCAACTTTCTCAACGACATTGCCGCCGTGGTGGAGCTGTACGTCAAGACCTGCTCCCGGGACGAGCGGGGGGACTATGTGGAGTTCCAGACCCGTTCGGGGCTTCTCGCCCTGAAAAGCAGCCAGATCCGCTACATTGAGGGCAGCCGCAACTACCAGCTGCTCTACCTGGAGGGGCAGAAGGAGCCCGCCGAGGTGAAAATGACCATGGAAAAACTGGAGGCCGCCACCCAGCCCCACAGCTTCATCCGCATCCACAAGGGCTATCTGGTCAATTACCGCTGCATCCAGCGCATCAGCGCCTCCGCCGTCACCCTGCTGGACGGGACCCAGCTCCCCGTGGGGCGCAGCAAGGCCGCCGAGGTCAGAAGCAAATACCTGTCCATTCTGGGCGGGGCATAATCCGGCACGCAGACAGGCGGGAGGCCGTTCGTCCAGGACGAACGGCCTCCCGCCTGGGATTTCTCCGCGCTTTGTCCAGCGGCTGCCGCAGTTTGTCCAATCAAAACGACGAATATCCAGGGGCGCTTGAAAAGAAAATTGGGCAGGTTTAATATATCGCCAGCAACCCCCGGGGCGGAGCATCGCCCCGGGGCCCCAAGCCAGAAATGAGATGAAAGGAGCACCAGACATGAAAAAGACAAAGCGAATCCTTGCGCTGCTGCTGGCGCTGGCCATGACGGCCGGCCTGGCGGCCTGCAACGCGGCGGACACCCCCGCCGGCAACAGCGGCGCCCCAAGCAGCGCCGCCTCCGGCGCCCCCGAGAAGTCCGACGCCCCGGAGCAGAGCAACCCGCCCGCCTCCGCCGGCGAGGGCACCGTGGCCCCCATCACCCCCGAGGAGCTGGGCAGCGGCGCCGTGAAGTGGTCCGAGGAGCGCACCCCCGACGGCTGGACCCTGGTGACCAACGAGGGCGGCAAGACCCTGGGCTACTCCTCCGCCTCCGGCGTCAGCCTGATTCAGGTGGACGGCTTTGCCTTCAAGGACCTGGACCGGGACGGCGTGCTGGACGGCTATGAGGACTGGCGCAACGACGCCGAGACCCGCGCCGCCGACCTGGCCGCCCACATGAGCGGCGAGCAGATCGGCCCCATGCTCACCCACGGCGGCTGGTCCAGCTTCGGCAACGAGATCGAAGAGGGCGGCACCGATTACGAGTACATCCTGGCCGGGGGCCGCGCGGGCGTCACCCGCTCCGCCGGCGTGGAGGGCAACACCACCATGGCCGTGGCCTGGACCAACGCCCTCCAGAAGCTGTGCGAGAGCCAGGACCTGGGCATCCCCGCCACCATCTCCATCGACCCCAACCACATCTCCGGCGTGATCGACCAGCTGAGCCTCAGCGCCACCTTCAGCGCGGACGCCGCCTTTGAGGCGGGCAGGCAGATGGCGGAGTACTACCGCGCGGTGGGCATCAGCATGCTGCTGGGCCCCCAGATCGACCTGATCGGCACCCCCGTCTTCGCCCGCGCCTCCGGCACCTTCAGCGAGGACCCGGCCCTGACCCGGGACCTGACCGAGGCCTTTGTCTCCGGCCTCCAGTCCACCTTTGATGAGAACGGCAAGGACCTGGGCTGGGGCGAGGACTCCGTCATCGCCATCATGAAGCACTACGCCGGCGCGGGCGCAGGCGAGGGCGGCCGGAACGACCACAACACCGAGGCCAAGTACGACGTGTTCCCCAACGGCAACTTCGAGGCCCACCTGATCGGCTTCTTTGACGGCGCGTTCAACCTGAAGCGTTCCTCCACCGGCAAGGCCGCCGGCATCATGACCAACTACGCCGCCGCCTACTCCGCCGACGGCTCCCTGGGCGACGTGGTGGCCGGCGCGTACAGCAAGTACAAGATGGACCTGCTGGAGGCCGGCGGCTGGGACGGCTTCATCGTCACCGACTGGGGCATCGTGGGCGAGAACGAGCGCATCTGGGGCATGGAGGAGTACACCACCGCCGAGCGCCACGCCATCATGTACAAGCAGGGCGTCAACCAGATCGGCGGCTCCTCCGACGTGGAGTCCCCCGTGGAGGCCTTTGAGCTGCTGACGGAGGAGCTGGGCGAGGAAGAGGCCACCGCCCTGTACCGCAGGCTGGCCGCCCAGTTCTTTGTGACCCAGATGAACTGCGGCCTGTTCGAGAACCCCTACATCACCGCCAAGAACGCCACCGCCAAGGCCTGGAGCAGCGAGTCCATGGCCAAGTCCGCCGAGGTGTACACCGACACCATCATCATGCTGAAGAACAGCGGCGGCGTCATCGGCGCCTCCAACGGCGAGAAGAAGACCGTCTACATCCCCTATCTCTTCAAGCCCGGCAGCGAGGCCACCTCCTCCGCCGACGCCACTCCGCCCTCCTGGAACCCCTGCTTTGACCTGGACATCGCGGGCAAGTACTTCAACGTGGTGACCGACACCGTGGGCGAGCCCACCGGCGAGCCCGACGCCGACGGCAACCCCACCTACACCGCCAACGACATCGTCCGCGCCTCCGCCGCCGACCTGTCCGCCTGCGACCTGGCCCTGGTGTACATGCACGCGGCCAAGACCGACGGCGCGGTGGACGACGAGGGCAACATGCTCCCCGCCTCCCTCCAGTACGAGGCCTACACCGCCACTACCGCCCGCAAGGAGTCCATCGCCGGCGACATGCAGACCGAGACCATCAACGACGGCTATTACGGCTCCAAGACCCAGACCGTGAAGGAGAACTGGTCCTACGCCGGCAACTCCGTGGGCCGCGACGCCAACTACGCCGACTACGAGATGCTCCAGTACGTCGCCTCCGCCGTGCCCGGCAGCTGCAAGGTGGTGGCCCTGATGGCCGCCAACGGCCCCATGGTCATGAGCGAGGTTGATCCCCTGGCCGACGCCATTCTGTACTACTTCGCCGGGAACAGCGGCTCCATCTTCGGCGGCGCCTGGTTCGACGACAGCGCCCTGATGCAGATCGTGGCCGGCGAGGCCGAGCCCACCGCCCTGCTGCCCTTCCAGATGCCCGCCAGCATGGAGGCCGTGGAGGCCCAGGACGAGGACACCGTCCGCGACCTGGAGTGCTATGTGGACGCCGACGGCAACACCTACGACTTCGCCTACGGCCTGAACTGGTCCGGCGTCATCAACGACGAGCGGGTGCAGAAGTACGCCGTCGATCCCCTCACCGAGTGCGAGACCCTGGACTTCTTCTACGCCAACTGATTTGAAGCAACCCTAACGCGTCGCGGGGAGCGGAGAAGGTCTCCGCTCCCCGCGAACCCTTTCATGAGGAGGAATCGCAATGCTTGACTTTTTAATCGACCTGTTGACGCCAATCTTCGTGTCCATGGGCGCCAGCGCGGCGGACGTGGCCAACTACGTCCGGGCGGCGGGCGGCTATGTGTACGCCATCCTGGGCATCCTCGCCGCGGTGATTGTGGTGATGGCGGCCGCCCAGTTCATCGCCCCCAAGGGGACCCGCCACGTGGTGCGCTGGACCGGCGCCCTGGCCGGCGCGCTGGCCATCGTGCTGGTGGTCAACCTGGTGTGCTTCGGCCCCATGTACGGCATGGTCTCCGGCGTGCTCAACGCCTCCAAGGCGGAGATCTCCGGCGACGTGGTGGCCAACTCCCTGGCCGTGGTGCAGGAGACCGGCGAGGAGGGCATGGTGCTGCTGAAAAACGACGGCCTGCTGCCCCTGGGCTCCGGCGTGTCCGCGCTGAA
Source organism: uncultured bacterium (assembly GCA_947383145.1). Taxonomy (GTDB): domain Bacteria; phylum Bacillota; class Clostridia; order Oscillospirales; family Oscillospiraceae; genus Enterenecus. Next base: position 246,194 of record CANDCH010000001.1, on the reverse strand, counting down.
CGTGTTCGGCTGGGCCTCCGCCCACCCGGTGTTCAGCGGCACCGGCTCCGCCGCCAGCGGCGACGCCAGCATCCCCCAGACCGACATCATCACCTCGCTGAACGAGGCGGGCTTCGCCACCAACGAGGAGCTGACCAAGCTGTACGCCGACTACGGCAAGGATTACTGGGGCGGGGACCGGCCGGTGATCAACATGACCACTCAGGACTGGTCCCTGCCCGAGCCCACCCCGGAGTACTATACCGGCAGCGTGATGAGCTCCGCCGCGGCCTTCTCCGACACGGCGGTGATCGTCATCGCCCGCAGCGGCGGCGAGAACGCCGACCTGCCCTCGGACATGAAGGCGGTCCTCGACGGGACCTTTGACGTGACCCTCACCGGCGCGGTGCAGGAGTCCGTGGCCCACAACTACAACAGCACCCGGGCCACCTTCTACAACAACACCCGGGAGTACGACGAGTTCGGCGAGGGGGACCACTACCTCCAGCTGTCCCAGAGCGAAAAGAACCTGGTGGACACCGTGTGCGGCAGCTTTGACAAGGTCATCGTGGTCATCAACGCCAACAACGTGATGGAGCTGGGCTGGGTGGAGGACTACGAGCAGATCGGCGCGGTCATCCTGGCCCCCGGCACCGGCGCGTCCGGCATGAAGGCCTTGGGGAAGATCCTCAACGGCACGGTGAATCCCTCCGGCAGGACGGTGGACACCTACCCCTACGATCTGACCGCCGCCCCCAACTGGAACCACACCGGAAACTCCGGCAACCACCTCTACACCAACGTCAGCGACCTGACCAAGCAGCTGGCCCGCATCGACAACACCTTCAACGGCGTGATCTCCTTCACCGACTACGTGGAGGGCATCTACATGGGCTACAAGTTCTACGAGACGGCGGCGGCGGAGGGCCTCCTCGACTTTGCCCAGGCGGTGCAGTACCCCTTCGGCTACGGCCTGAGCTACACCAGCTTCACCCAGGAGATCACCTCCTTCAGCCAGTCCGGGGACTATGTGGAGGTGGAGGTCACCGTGACCAACACTGGCTCTGTGGCGGGCAAGGACGTGGTGGAGCTGTACTACACCCCGCCCTACTTAAACGGCGGCATTGAGAAGGCCAGCGTCAATCTGCTGGACTTCGGCAAGACGGGGCTGCTGGAGCCCGGCGCCTCCGAAAAGGTGTCCTTCCGCGTCCCCCTGGAGGACATGGCCTCCTACGACTCCTCCTGCGTCAAGACCGCCAACGGCGGCTACGTGCTGGAGGCGGGGGAGTACGCGGTCTCCATCCGCTCCGACTCCCACACGGTGCTCGACGAGCGCACCTTTACCCTGAGCGGGGACAAGGACTACAGCGGCTCGGGCCGCTCCACCGACAAGGCCGCCCCGGTGAACCGCTTCGGCTGCATGGAGAGCAGCCACCCCACCCTGTCCCGGAAGGACGGCTTCGCCAACTACGACGCCGCCACCGCCGCCCCCGATGAGAAGGAGTTTGAGCTGAGCAAGGACCGGCAGAACGCCATCCGGGAGATATCCGTGGTGAAGTACGACCCCGCCGATTACGACAATCCCGACGACGTAATGCCCGCCACCGGGGTCAAGGGGGATTTGAAGCTGGCCGACCTGGCGGGCAAGGGCTATGACGACGCCAACTGGGATAAGCTGCTGGACCAGATGTCTATCGAGGACATGACCACCCTCATCAACACCGGCGGCTGGCAGACCGCCGCCATCGACTCGGTGGGCAAGGTGGCCACCTCCGACTGCGACGGCCCCTCCGGCCTGTCCAACTACGTCACCGGCTCCAACGGCACCCAGTTCCCCACCGAGGTGCTCATGGCCCAGACCTGGAGCAAGGAGATGGCGGAGAAGATCGGCGACGCCCTGGGCCAGGAGTTCGCCAACGCCAACAACTTCGGCTGGTACGGTCCCGCCATGAACCTGCACCGCTCCGCCTTCTCCGGCCGGAACTTTGAGTACTACTCCGAGGACGCGGTGCTCTCCGGCCTGTTCGCCTCCCAGGAGGTGAACGGCGCGGCCAAGTACGGCGTGTACTCCTACATCAAGCACTTCGCCGCCAACGACCAGGAGACCAACCGCACCGCCTTCCTGCTCACCTACATGACGGAGCAGACCTTCCGGGAGACCTGCCTGAAGCCCTTCGAGATGGTGGTCAAAAACTTCGACTTCGACCACTACGTCATGGGCGTTATGACCGCCTACAACTGGCTGGGCGCCGTGCCCGCCATCAGCAGCCGGGAGCTGCTCACCGACGTGCTGCGGGGCGAGTGGGGCTTCCGGGGCGTGGTCATCTCCGACTACAACGGCTCCTACGGCTTTGAGATCACCGACGCGGCCATCCGGGCGGGCAACGACCTGATGCTGGGCTACGGCATGGCGGAGAGCAACAAGCTGGAGGACACCGGCTCCGCCACCTGCGTGCTGGCCATGCGGCAGGCCTGTAAGAATATCCTGTACACCGTGGCCAACAGCGGCTATTACGCCGACGAGGCCGCGGCTCAGGGCGGCGGCATGAGCGGTATGACCCGGATGTTTGTGCTGGTGGATGTGATTGCCGCGGCGCTGGCGCTGGGCGTCGAGGCGCTGGTGGTGGCGCGCTGGATGAAGAAGCGCAAAAACGCCGGCCAGAAGTGACAGGGTCCCGCGTCTCCCTGCGTCACGGCTGAAAAGGAGGCGGTATGCTTCGTGCATACCGCCTCCTTGCTATTCCGCGCCCCCTGCCGCCAGGTCCCGGGCCTCGTCCAGGGAGACGCCCCGCTCCCTGGCGATCCGGGCCAGGTCCTCATATTCATACTTGGTCCGGCACACGCCGTGCCCGCCGGAGGTCTTCCGGCGGACGGGTCCCCAGGGGGTGTCCAGCGTCTCAACGCGCCGGTCCAGCACGTGGCGGCGGCAGGCGCTTTCCCGGACCCCCAGGGTGGTGGTGTGGCGGAACATGGCCTCCGTCAGGGCCTCCCGGTCCCGGGGGCGGCAGATCACCTGGAGGAGGACCCCGGGCCGGGACTTCTTCATCCCGATGGGGATGGTGTACACGTCCAGGGCGCCGGCCTCCAGCAGGCGCTCCGCCGCGAAGCCCACCCCCTCGGCGGTCATGTCATCCAGGTTGCAGGACAGGACGCACACCTCGTCCGCGCCGTCCCCGGCCTCGCCCAGCATGGCCCGGAGGCAGTTTGCCGCCTCAAAGTCCTTTTTGCCGCAGCCATAGCCCACGGCCTGGAGCCGCATGGGGGGCATGGGGCCGAACCGGGTGGCAAAATGCTTCAGCAGCGCCGCTCCGGTGGGGGTGCACAGCTCCCCTTCTATGTGTCCGCCGTAAATGGGCGCGCCCCGGAGGATGTGGGCGGTGGCGGGGGCGGGCACCGGCAGGATGCCGTGGGCGCAGCGCACCTGCCCGCTGCCCACATGGACGGGGGAGGCGATTACCTCGTCCGGGGCCAGCCGGTCCATCAGCAGGCACGCCGCCGTGATGTCCGCCACCGCGTCCATGGCCCCCACCTCGTGGAAGTGGACCTCCGCCACCGGCGTCCCGTGGGCGCGGCTCTCCGCCTGGGCGATGAGGCCGTACACCGCCATGACGCGGTCCTTCACCCGGTCCGGCAGAGCCAGGTGGTCCCGGACGATATGCTCGATGTCCCCCATCCCGCTGTGGCGGTGCTCATGGCCGTGAATGTGCTCATGGCTGTGAACATGCCCATGGCCGTGTTCGTGTCCGTGAACGTCATGGCTCTCCTCCTCCGCGCCGCCCACCGTCACCGTCAGGCGCGTTCCCGTGACGCCGCATTTCACGGCGGGCTCCCGCTTAAATTGAACGCCGGGTATGTTCAGGCCGTTCAGCTCGTCCACAAAGGCGTCCGGGTCGGGCAGGAGCTCCAGCAGCGCCGCGGCCAGCATATCCCCCGCCGCCCCCATGGAGCAGTCCAAATACAAAATCTTCACGGTTTTCCCTCCATATGGTTGATCATATTGGCCAGGTAGCCCGCGCCGAAGCCGTTGTCGATGTTGACCACCGACACGCCGCTGGCGCAGGAGTTCAGCATGGACAGCAGGGCGGACAGCCCGTGGAAGGACGCGCCGTACCCCACGCTGGTGGGCACGGCGATCACCGGGCAGTCGGCCAGCCCGCCGATGACGCTGGCCAGGGCCCCCTCCATTCCGGCGATGGCGACGACGACGCTGGCCGACATGATCTCGTCCAGGTGGGCCAGGGTGCGGTGGAGCCCCGCCACCCCCACGTCGTACAGCCGGACCACCCGGCTGCCCAGCACCTGGGCGGTGAGGGCCGCCTCCTCCGCCACGGGGATGTCGCTGGTGCCGCCGGTGGCCACCACCACCGTCCCCAGGCCGTCGGGCGGGGGCGGCTCTCCCACGACGCCCACCCTGGCGTCCGGGCGGTAGTCCATGGGATGGGTCCGGGCCACCTCGGCGGCGGACTCCGGGGACAGCCGGGTGATGAGCACCGTGTTCTGTCCGGCCCGCTTCATGGCGGAGAGGATGCCCGTGATCTGCTCCGGGGTCTTGCCCGCCCCGTAGATCACCTCCGCCGCCCCCTGCCGGACCTTGCGGTGGAGATCCACCTTGGCATAGCCGATGTCCTCAAAGGGGGCCGCCTTCAGCTTCAGCAGGGCGTCGTCCACCGCGATCTCCCCCGACCGGACGCCCTCCAGAATTCGTTTTACCTCATGATTCATCCCGCGCCTCCAAATCCAGCAGCACGCCGCCGTAATACTGCCCCAGCTCCGCCGTGAGCTCCCGCCGCCGCGCCAGCGCCAGGGGGAGCTGCTCCGCCGGGACCTGAATCCGGGCGCAGCCGTCCAGCAGGCGCACCCGAAAATCCCGAAACCCCAGCCCGGTCAAGTATTCCTCCGCCCGCTCCGTCCGCTCCAGGTCACAGCGCCGGATGGCCGTGCCGGCGGGAATCCGGGTGGCCAGACAGGCATAGGCGGGCTTGTCCCAGGTGAACAGCCCCGCCTCCCGGGACAGCCGCCGGACCTCCCCCTTGACGAGGCCGCACTCCCGCAGCGGGGAGCGCACCCCCAGCTCCCGCAGGGCCCGCATGCCGGGCCGGTCCTCCTCGGGGTCGGAGGCGTTGGTGCCGTCCAGCAGGAGGGAATACCCGTCCCGCCCCGCGGCGGCGGCGATGGCGGAGAAGATGGCCCGCTTGCAGTGGTAGCAGCGGCCGGGCGGGTTGTCCGCCGCCCCGGGGACGGTCAATATGTCCACCGGCACCACCTGGAGCGCCGCGCCCAGCTCTGCGCACAGGCGGCGGGCGTCGGCCAGCTCAAACCGGGGCTGAAACGCCGAATCCGCGAAATAGGGCCGCACGTCGGCCCCGCAGCGCGCCGCCGCGTACAGCAGATAGGCGGAGTCCGCTCCGCCGGAAAAGGCCAGCGCCGCCCTGGGGTGCCGCGCGAAAAAGTCCTTCAGCTCCACCGTGATTCCTCCTCCCGTCCGTTTAAGCTGACTATACCAAATCCTCCGCCCCGGCACAAGGGTTTTTCACAAAAGGCTGTCCCCGGGTCCGGCGCTCCCCCGCAGCCGCCCGCCCAGCTCCGTGACGCACAGCAGGGTGGCCGCCAGAAACCCGCCGGGGATGAGCACGGCCCACCACGCGCCGCTGAGCATGGACTTCTCCGACAGGGACAGCATGGCCCCCCAGGTGACGGTCTCCGGCGGCAGGCCCAGCCCCATGAAGCTGAGGGTGGACTCCGCCGCGATGGCGTTGCGCATGTTCATCACCGCCATGAACAGGATGGAGGGGAGAAAGTTGGGGGCCAGGTGCCGCCGCAGGAGGTAGAAAAAGCCTCCGCCCATTGCTCTGGCCGCCTGGACATACCCGCGCTGCCTCAGCTGGCGCACCTCGGTGCGCACCACCTTGGCGGTGGCCGGCCAGCCCGCCGCCCCCAGGGCCAGGGCGAGGCTCAGGGGGCCCGCGCCGCCCAGCGCCGCCTGGAGCAGCGCCACCAGCAGCAGGCTGGGCACGCTGAGCACAATCTCGGTCAGCCGCGCCAGCAGCCTGTCCAGCCAGCCGGGGGCGCAGCCCGCCGCCGCCCCCACCACAATGCCCAGGGCGGCGGACGCCGCCGCCGACACCGCCCCGATGAACAGGGACACCCGCCCCCCCGCCCAGATCATGGCGAACACATCCCGGCCCATGGCGTCCGTGCCGAACCAGAACCGGCCGCCGGGGGGCGCGTGGCAGTGCTCCAGGTCCATGTAGGCGGGGTCCCCGGAGAGGAACAGGCCGCACCCCAGGCAGCCCAGCGCGATGGCCGCCAGCAGCAGGGCGGAGAGGGGGAGCCGGCGGCGCCCCGGCGCTGCCGGAGGGGGCGGCGGCGGGGGCCGGAGCCCCACCCGCTCAAACCGCCCGCTCACAGCGGCCCCTCCCCGGCCCGCACCCGAGGGTCGAGCCACTGGCCGATGGCCTGGGCGGCCATGCCGCTGAGCATCACCGCCCCGCCGGACAGGACGCACAGAAGCATCAGCAGGTTGTAGTCTTGATACCGGGCGCTCTCATAGGCCAGCGTGCCCAGGCCGGGGTAGGAGAACACCGCCTCCACAATATAAGTTCCCCCCAGAATATGGGGCACGGACACGGCCATGAGGCTGAGGTAGGAGGGCAGCGCCCCCCGCAGGCAGTGGCGGAACAGGACGCGCCGCCCGCTCAGCCCCTTGGCCTTGGCCAGCAGCACGTAGTCCGCCCGGACCTCCTCCAGAATCCGTCCCCGGACCATGTAGGCGAAGTACCACAGGTGGCTTGCCACAATCACCCCCAGGGGGAGGATCAGGTGGGCGATCCGGTCTCCCAGCCCCCCGCCGTCCACGCTGTACGCCCCGGAGCTGGGCAGCCAGCCCAGTCCGGCGGAGAACACCAGAACAGCCGCCAGCGACAGCCAGAACTCCGGGACGCAGCTGGCCAGCGTGCCCAGCCTGCACAGCGCCCGGTCCAGGAGGCCGCCCTCCCGCCGCGCGCACAGCGCGCCCAGCAGCGGGGCCAGCGTGAAGATCAGCGCGAACCCGGTCCCGCCCAGCGCCAGCGTGTTGCCCGCCCGGTCCGCGATCACCGCCGCCGCGTCCATTTTGTACTGGTAGGAGATGCCAAAATCCCCCCGAAGGGCGTTCTCCCACCAGCGGATATACTGCGCCGTGATGGGGCCGTTCAGTCCCAGGCGCTCCTCCGCCCGGGCCCGCTGCTCCGGGGTCATCCGCTCCGCCCGCTCGCCGTAGTAGGACAGCAGCGGGTCGCCGGGGGCCAGCCGGGACAGGTAGAACACGGCGGTGACCAGCAAAAACAGGCTGAGCAGAAGGGCCGGCAGCTTTTTCCCAAACCACAGGGCCCGGCGTCCCGCGCTCATAGCGGTTCCCTCCCCTCCAGCAGCACAAAGTGACGGGGGGAGGCCTCCGTCCACACGCCCCCCGGCGGCAGCTCCCCCCCGCGAAACTCCACCGGCCTGCGCGCCCGCTCCCGGCGGGGGTCCGGGATGGGAATGGCCGACACCAGCGCCCGGGTGTACGGGTGGAGGGGGCGGGCGAACAGCTCCCCGGCGGGGGCCTCCTCCACCAGCCGCCCCCGGTACATCACCCCCACCCGGCTGCACAGGAACTCCACCATGGCCAGGTCGTGGGCGATGAACAGGAAGGAGAAGCCGTGCTCCGCCTGGAGGTGCTTGAACAGGTTGACAATCTGGGCCTGGATGGACACGTCCAGGGCGGCGATGGGCTCGTCGGCCACCAGCAGCTCCGGCTCCGCGGCCAGCGCCCGGGCGATGGCCACCCGCTGCCGCTGGCCGCCGGACAGCTCCGACGGGTACTTGTCCAGGTATCCGGGGTCCAGCCCCACATATTTCATTTGGAATTCCGCCTCCGCCCGGAAGCTCCCCCGGGGGGGCGCGGCGCGCTGGATGCGCAGGGGCTCGGCGATGAGCTCCCACACCCTCATGCGGGGGTCCAGGCTGGAGGCGGAGTCCTGAAAAATCAGCTGCCGCGCCCGCTGGAGCAGCCGCCGGCCGGCCCGGAAGGCCCTGGGGTCGCAGGTGTCGATCCCCCGGAACAGCACCCGCCCCTCCTGGGGCCGCAGGAGGTTCATGACGCACCGGGCGGCGGTGGATTTGCCGCAGCCAGACTCCCCCACCAGGCCGTAGATCTCCCCCCGCTCGATTTGGAAGGACAGGCCGTCCAGCGCCCGGACGGACCCGGCCCTGCCCAGGGGAAAGGCGTGGACCAGCCCCCGCACGTCCAGCAGAACCTCACCCGCCACGGGCTTCGCCCCCCAGCGGCGGCGTGATTTTGGGCGCCCGGGGGTCCAGCAGCCAGGTGGCGGCGCTGTGGGTGTCCGTGATTTGAACCATGGGCGGCTCCTCCTCGTAGTCGATGGCCAGGGCGTACTCGTTCCGGCAGGCGAAGGCGTCCCCCTTTGGGGGATTCGCCAGGTTGGGGGGCATTCCGGGGATGGCGTACAGGCTGTCCCGCCCTTTGGACAGGGCGGGAAGGGCCCGCAGCAGCCCCCAGGTGTAGGGGTGGCGTGGGTCGTAGAAAATCTCCTCCGCCGTGCCGGTCTCCACGATTTTTCCGGCGTACATCACCGCCACCCGGTCCGCCACCCGGGCCACCACCCCCAGGTCGTGGGTGACGAACACCGCCGCCGTGCCCAGCCGCCGCTGGAGGTCCCGGAACAGGTCCAGGATCTGGGCCTGTACGGTGACGTCCAGGGCGGTGGTGGGCTCGTCGGCGAAGAGAATGGCCGGCTCCCCGGCCAGGGCGATGGCCAGCACCGCCCGCTGGCGCATTCCGCCGGAAAAGCTGTGGGGGTAGAGGTCCATCCGCTCCCAGGGGCGGCCGATGCCGGCCAGCTCCATCAGCTCCGCCGTCCGGGCACGGACCTCCCGGCGGGAGGCGCGGGGCCGGTGGACCCGCACCGCCTCGCCGATCTGCTCCCCCACGGTCATGACCGGGTTGAGGGCGGTCATGGGGTCCTGAAACACCATGGAGAACAGCCGCCCCCGCAGCTTCTCCATGTCCCGCTCCCCGCAGCGGGCGATGTCCGCGCCCCCCGCCAGAATGGAGCCTCCCTTGATCTTTCCCGACCGGGGGAGGAGCCGCATAATGCTCCGGCACAGGGCGGTTTTGCCGCAGCCAGACTCCCCCACCAGGGCCAGCACCTCCCCGGCCTTTAAGGAGAAGCTCACGTCCCGCACCGCCTGGACCTCTCCGGCGTCCGTGAAGAAGCTGACGGACAGGTGCTTCACCTCCAGCAGCGGGGGCGCGGCCCCCTCCTCCCGGCTCCGGGGGCTATTCCCCAATGGTCCACTCATGGATATTCCAGAAAATGCCCGTCCCGTGGTGGCCCAGCACAACGTCCGGGTCGATGCCCTTCACCGCCGCGCTGGCCACGTAGTTGGCGTCGATGTAACAGATGAAGGCGTAGGGCGGGTCCTTGGCCAGCTCCTCCTGGAAGCGGGCGTAGTACGTCCGGCGCTCCTCGGGGACGGTGGTCCGGCGGGCCAGGGCCAGGTATTCGTCCACCTTTTCGTTGGAATAGCCGCTGTAGTTGGCCCCCTTATCCGTGCCGAACACCTTATAGGTGTGGTCGTCGGCGTCGAAGGGGCTGCCCCAGCCGATGAGCACCGCCATCTGTCCCGCCCAGTCGATTTTAGCGGGCAGGTCCACGGTGCAGTGAATGCCCGCCTGCCTCAGCTGTTGGGCGGCGGCCTGGGCGATGTCGATGCGGTCCTGTTCGCCGGGCATCACGCTGATGGCGAAGCCCACCTCGCCGCCGCCGCGCTCATAGTAGCCGCCGGGGCCCATGGTACAGCCCGCCGCCTCCAGGATCTCCCTGGCCCGGGCGGGATCGTAGCCGTATTGCTCCACATCCTCGTTGTTGTAGACGCTGCGCTGGAGGGGCCCGTAGGCGGGCGCGCCCTGCCCCAGGAGGACGGAGCCGATGATGGCCTCCCGGTCGATGGCGCAGCAGACGGCGGGGATGAGGTCCCGGTTTTCCGTCCAGTAGTCGTTGCGGAAGTTGAACAGAATGCCCCGGTAGTCGGCGGTGGTCATGTCGTAGCGGACGAAGCCCTCCCGGTCCTGAAAATTCTGGGCGCTGCGGGGGTCCAGCAGGGCCAGGTCCAGCTCGCCGGACCCCAGCTGGATGGCCTGGGCGTTGTCGTCCTCCACGATTTTGAACACGATCCGGTCGATTTTGGGACAGCCCAGGTAGTAGTCCGGGTTTTTCACCAGCACAATAGACTGACCGGGGTCCCAGCGCTCCAGCCGGTAGGGCCCGGTGCCCACAGGGGCCCGGAAAAAGTCTGAGGTCTGCATGTCCTCCCCCTCCAGCAGGTGGCGGGGCAGGACGGGCATGGTCATGTACTCCAGAAAGGCGGCGTTGGGGGCGGAGAGCCGGAAGAAGACGGTTTTTTCGTCAAGGACGGAGATCTCCTCCACATCCTCATAGTTGGGGGCGTTTTCCGCGCCGTTGTCCGGGTCCATAATGGCCTCGATGGTAAATTTCACGTCGGCGGCGGTGACCGGCGCGCCGTCGTGCCATTTCACCCCCTCCCGGAGGTGGAAGGTGTAGGCGCAGGCGTCCCCGTCGTACTCCCAGCGCTCCGCAAGGCCGGGGACGACCTGGTTTTCTCCGTCGTGGGCGGTGAGGCCGTTGAACAGCAGGGCGTTGATTTCGCCGTGCTCGTCCATGGCGGGGTTGATGCGGGTGAATCCGGCGCTGCCGTACACCAGGGTGGAGGGCGCGTCGGGCCCGCCGCAGGCGGCCAGGGCCAGCGCCAGCGCCAGGGCGGCGGTCAGGGCTAGGCATCGCTTTTTCATGAGTTCCTCCTCTGCTTTCTTGCGCGCGAAAAGGCATACGGCCTCTCGACGGAGAGGGCCGTATGCCTTCTTAGCATACCGATTCGGCTTCAAAACACAGTGCGCAAGCGTTTCGGGCATGGCGCTTCAGCGCCCGGCGCCCGCTTCCTGCGGGCGGTTCTGAACACAGTATACCCGAGGGAGGGAGGCCTGTCAAGGGCGTATTCCGGTCCGTCCGGGCGGCGGGATTGCCAAACCGGCGGCGAAATTCACATTTTGTTTACGCTTACCCCATTGACGCGGACATTTTAGAGCGTTATCATAATAACAATCAAAATCTGTTGAACTTTGGTTCCCGGTTTCCGCAGGAGGTGAGCGCCCATGATCCGCCGGTGCATGACCCGCTTTATGGCGGGGCGCTATGGCGGCGACCAGTTGAATCTGCTTCTGATCGCGCTGTATCTGATCTGCTATCTGGTGTTTCTGTTCAGCCGCCTTCTGGTTTTCGAGCTGGCGGGCACGGTGCTGCTTCTGGTCAGCCTGTTCCGCTCCCTCTCCCGGAATCTGGAGGGCCGCCGCCGGGAAAACGCCCGCTTTCTCCAGGCCGTCCGGCCCGCCGTCCGCCGCTGGAACGCCTTCCGCTCCCGGGCCCAGGACCGGGAGCACCGCTACTTCAAATGCCCCAACTGCGGCCAGCAGATGCGGGTGCCCCGGGGCAAGGGCCGCATCACCGTCCGCTGCCGCTCCTGCGGCGCGGTGTTCGAGGAGAAGAGCTGAATCCGTCTGAAGGAAACGATCCCCAGGCTCCCAGGCTTAAACGCCTGGGAGTTTTTTGCTGCCGTCCTTGACAAACTCGATATTCGAGAATATAATGAGCTCAGGATGCTCGAATATCGAGAATGGGGGGGCGGGGCCATGCCCAGGGCAAAATTTCAGACCCTGACGGAGCAGATGTTCTATATCCTGCTGTGCCTGCGGGAGGAGTGCTGCGGCACGGACATTCTGGACCGGGTGCCCGCCGTCACCCTGGGGCGGGTGAGCGTGGGCTCCGGCACGCTGTACAACCTGCTGGAGCAGTTTGTGGAGGCGGGGATGATCCGGGAGACCCGGGTGGAGGGCCGCAGGCGGAGCTATCTGCTGACGGAGTTTGGCCGGGAGACCCTGCGGAAGGAGTACCGGCGTATCCGCGCCCAGGCGGAGGACTACCGCCTGGCCTTTGGAGAGGAGGGAACGGCATGAGGCAGACCAAGCGCAGGGCGCAGACCTACTCCCTTTATGACCGCACCGGGATGGAGGCCAGTCTGGCCCGGATGGCGGAGAAGGGCTGGCTGCTGGAGCGCATCGGCCCGTTTTTCTGGACCTACCGCCGGATCGAGCCCCGGAGGCTCACCTTCTCCGTGTGCTATTTCCCCAAGGCGTCCCAGTTCGACCCGGAGCCCTCGGAGGAGCAGGAGGCCTTTTACGACCTCTGTGCCCACACCGGCTGGACGCTGGCGGCGTCCAGCGCCCAGCTCCAGGTGTTTTATAACGAGCGGGAGGACCCGGTGCCCATCGACACCGACCCGGCGGAGGAGGTGGCCACCATCCACCGCGCCATGAAGCGCAGCTTGATTCCCTCCCAGCTGGGGCTGCTGGCGGTGGGTGTGCTGAACGCCGCCCTGCTGGTCCGGCGGTTTCTGAACGACCCCATCCAGGTGCTGGCCATGTCCGCCTCCCTGCTGGGCGGGCTGTGCTGGATCATCCTGTTTGTGCTGATCGGGACGGAGCTGTTCGCCTATTTCCGCTGGCACGCCGGGGCCGTCCGGGCGGCCCAGCGGGGGGAGTTTTACGCGACCCGCACCGGCCGGAAGGTCCAGGCCGCCGCCCTCGTTCTTCTGACCGGGGCGCTGGTCTATGAGCTGGCGTCCACCCTCCTGTACGGGAAACGAATCCAGGTCCTGTGGACGCTGCTCCTGCTCCTGCTGTACCTGCCGGGGGCGTTCCTGGCCGTCAACGGCATCAAGCGGCTCATGAAGGACCTGAAGGCCTCCGCCGGGGTCAGCCGCGCCGCCACCCTCGCCGGCAGCTTCGCGCTGTTGTTCGTCCTGCTGGGGGCCCTCTCCGCCGGGATGGTGTTTGCCCTCAACCGCGGCTGGCTGGAGGAGAACCAGACCGTCTACGAGTACCAGGGCCGCACCTACACCCTCACCCAGGACCCCCTCCCCCTGGCGCTGGACGACCTGCTGGAGGGGGATTTCAGCCGCTACACCCGGACCTGGCGGGGGGAGCGGTCCCCCCTGCTGGAGCAGCGCACCGGCCACCAGTGGCCCCTCGGGCCCAGGGATTTTTTCCCGGAGCCGGTCTACCTGGATTATGACGTGGTGCTGGTGAAGGTCCCCGCCCTCTACGGACTGTGCCGGGAGGCCAAGCTCCACGAGCGGGACGATTGGGGCGACAACCCGGCGTGGTCCGGGTACGCCTTCGCGCCGGCGGACCCCGCCCCCTGGGGGGCGGAGGAGGCCTACCAGTGGCTGCCGGGGGACGGGGCGGACAATGAGGCGGACAACCACCAGTTCCTGCTGTTCTACCCGGACCGCATCGTGGACATCTCCATGCAGTGGGACCAGCCCCCCACCCCGGCGCAGATGGCCGCCGTGGGGGAGAAGCTGGGCCGTGGCGAACTGCCTTGATTCCGGGGGAAAGTTATGGTATAATTTCAAACGAAACGAAGTTTCGCGACTAAAAAGTTTCTTTTTGCTTCTTTTTCTTCACTGTAAAGAAAAAGAACGCCCTTATAAAACAAGATTAGGGGTGGTTTTATGGCCCGCATCGACAAGCCGAACTATTATCTGGATATCGCGGGGACCGTGCTGGAGCGGTCCACCTGTATGCGCCGCCACTACGGGGCCATCATCGTGCAGGACGACGAAATCGTGTCCTCCGGCTACAACGGCGCCCCCCGGGGCCGGAAGAACTGCGGCGACCTGGGATACTGCGCCCGTCAGGCCATGGACATCCCCTCGGGCCAGCGGTACGAGCTGTGCCGCTCCGTCCACGCCGAGGCCAACGCCATCATCTCGGCCCCCCGGCGGGAGGTGCTGGGGGCCACGCTGTATATGGTCTGCCGGGACCCGGCCACCGGGGCGCTGATCCCCGGCTCCACCTCCTGCTCCATGTGCCGCAGGCTCATCATCAACGCGGGCATCGCCAAGGTGGTCATCCGGGACACCCCCGAGGCGTACCGGGTGGTGGACGTGCAAAGGGAGTGGATCGAAGAGGACGACTCCATTCCCGAGCACCTTCGGTGAGACGCGGTCCCGGGGCTTCCGCCGGAACCCGGCGCGGCGGGCGCCCCATGAAGCGCTTGCTCTGCGCGGTTCCAGCGCTGCTCCTGCTGGCGGGCTGCGCCCCCGCCCGGCCTGTGGAGCGCACCTTTTTTGCAATGGACACGGTGATGACCCTGCGGCTGGGCCCGGACGGAGACGAGGCCCTTCTGGACCTGGCCCAGGGCCGGGTGGCGGAGCTGGAGGGGCTGCTGTCCGTCACCGCCGAGGGCAGCGAGGTGTACGGGCTGAACCGCTCCGGCGGGGCGGAGCTGTCCCCGGACACGGCGGAATTGCTGGAGGGGGCGCTGGACCTGTGCGCCCGCACCGGCGGGGCGCTGGACATCTCCACCTACCCCGTGCTGCGGGCCTGGGGCTTCACCACGGGGGCGTACCGCGTCCCCGCCCAGGAGGAGCTGGACGCCCTGCTCCCCCTGGTGGACTATACCCGGGTGGAGCTGGAGGGGAACGCCGCCGCCCTCCCGTCGGGGATGGAGATCGACCTGGGCAGCGTGGCCAAGGGATATGCCGGGGACGCGCTGTCCGCCCTGCTGCGGGAGGGCGGCGTGGAATCCGCCCTGCTGGACCTGGGGGGCAGCATCCAGGCCGTGGGGGTTAAGCCGGACGGCTCCCCCTGGCGGGTGGCGGTCCGGGACCCGGCGGGGGAGGGAACCATCGGCGTGGTGGAGGCGGCGGACAAGGCGGTGGTCACCTCCGGGGGCTACGAGCGGTATTTTGAGGAGGACGGGGTGCGCTACTGGCACATCCTGGACCCGGAGACGGGAAAGCCCGCCCGGAGCGGGCTGGCCTCCGTCACCGTGGTGGGGGACAGCGGCCTGGTGTGCGACGGGCTGTCCACCGCCCTGTTCGTCATGGGACGGGAGGGGGCGCTGGACTTCTGGCGTGAGCACGGCTCCCAGCTGTCCTTCGGCCTGATTCTGGTGGAGGAGGACGGCTCCATCACCTACACCGACGGCTCCGGCTTCATCCCCGGCGAGGGGCGGCGGGGCGAACGGATTTCCGGCGCGGGCGGAAACGGGTGACGCGGAGCCTGCCCGCCCCCGCGCTGGATATATCATGTTGCACAGAATAATTTTTACCTGTTCACGAAAGTTTCACATTTCCACTTGACAGGGACGCTCCCGGCCTTTACAATAAGTAAGGATAATTTTGAAAAGCCGCCGCGCTTTTTCGCCGTTTTGAGCGTTATGCCGCCCTGTCCGGGCGCGTTTCTTATATCTATTACGACTTTGTCATAGATGGATCGACACTCAAATAGTGCGCCCAAAATGGGCGGACGGATTTTCGGTTATCGCGGTGCGTTTTCCCACGCATCGCGCCTTATTTTGCTTATGATTAACAAAAAACGGAAGAAACAGGAGGTGTGGAACCCAGATGCAAGTGCCAGTCTATGTGACCGTAATCATCGCCGCGGCGGCGGTGCTGATCGGCCTGATCGCGGGCGGCGTCCTCGGCTACCAGCGGCGGAAGGCCGCGGCCGAGCGGGAGATCGGCTCCGCCGAGGAGGAGGCCCGCCGCGTTATCAACGACGCCATCAAGTCCGCCGAGAGTAAGAAGCGGGAGGCCACCGTGGAGGCCAAGGAGGAGATTCTCAAGGCCCGCAGCGAGTTTGACAAAGAGGTGAAGGACCGCCGCAGCGAAATTCAGCGCCAGGAGAACCGGCTGAACTCCAAGGAGGAAAACCTGGACCGCAAGCTGGAGAACCTGGAGCGCAAGGAGGAGAACGTCAACGCCCGCATCGCCCAGCTGGAGGCGGAAAAGCAGGAGCTGGACCGCATGAAGGACAGCCAGCTGGAGCTGCTGGAGCGGATTTCCGGCCTGACGGCGGAGGAGGCCCGGCGGTATCTCATCGACCAGCTGGCCGACGACGTCACCCATGAGCAGGCCCTGAAGCTGAAGGACATCCAGGCCCGCTTCAAGGAGGAGGCGGAGACCTACGCCCGGGAGCAGATCGCCCTGGCCATCCAGCGGTGCGCCGCCGACCACGTGGCGGAGGCCACCGTGTCCGTGGTGCCCCTGCCCAACGACGAGATGAAGGGCCGGATCATCGGCCGGGAGGGCCGCAACATCCGCACCCTGGAGACCATGACCGGGGTGGACCTGATCATCGACGACACCCCCGAGGCCATCACCGTGTCCTGCTTCGACCCGGTGCGCCGGGAGATCGCCCGGCTGGCCCTGGAAAAGCTGATCCTGGACGGCCGCATCCACCCCACCCGCATCGAGGAGATGGTGGAGAAGGCCAAGCGGGAGGTGGACGCCACCATCCGCGCCGAGGGCGAGCGGGCCGTGTTTGAGACCAACGTCCACGGCCTGAACCCGGAGCTGGTGAAGCTGCTGGGCCGCCAGCACTACCGCACCAGCTACGGTCAGAACGTGCTCAACCACTCCATTGAGGTGTCCCAGCTGGCGGGGCTGCTGGCCGCCGAGATCGGCGTCAACGTGGCCGAGGCCAAGCGGGCGGGCCTGCTCCACGATTTGGGCAAGTCCATCGACCACGAGGTGGAGGGCTCCCACGTGCAGATCGGCGTGGAGCTGGCCCGGAAGTACCGGGAGAGCGAGAACGTGATCCACGCCATCAAGGCCCACCACGGCGACGTGGAGGCCAAGACCATCGTGGCCTGCCTGGTCCAGGCCGCCGACGCCATCTCCGCCGCCCGCCCCGGCGCCCGGAAGGAGAACGTGGAGTACTACATCAAGCGGCTGGAGAAGCTGGAGGAGCTCACCTCCTCCTTCGCCGGGGTGGACAAGGCCTACGCCATCCAGGCGGGCCGGGAGGTGCGCATCATGGTCAATCCCGAGGCCATCCCGGAGGACCGCATGGTGCTGCTGGCCCGGGAGATCGCCAAAAAGATCGAGGACGAGCTGGAGTACCCGGGGCAGATCAAGGTGAACCTGATCCGGGAGACCAAGGCCATCGAGTACGCGAAATGAATAAACAGCGCCGCCGTGGCTTCCACGGCGGCGCGTTTTTACGAACTTGGCGAGGTCAGAACTCATATCTTGTGCCCTGGGAAAACAACAGCCCATCGGTCAATTCTACGCGCAGGATGACGGTGTTTTCATCCTTTAAATCGGTGTGTCCGTTGTCAAGCCAAGCGGCAAAGACGCGTTTCAGCTTCCCCGCAATCGCGTGATTTTCCGCTTTCCCAAAATAACCTAAGCTGACGCCTGTCCCATGGGCTGTCAACCACTCGCCCGCGATTGCGACAGCGGGATTGCGTTTGATGTGCTTCATTTTGTTTGAACGCCCGTGGGTAATGATATAAAACGCGCCGCTCTCATAATAGGCATTCACGCTGCGCACATAGGGCCTCCCATCCTCTGCGGTGGCCAGCGCGATAACCGTATCCCTCCCAAACCGCTCAGCCATGATTTTCTCAACCTCTGGACTGATGTTTATCATAACAGCGCCCCCCTGTAAAATTTCGGCCCTTTCATGGATTTTATCACAGCCTGCCCTTTGATGCAAGGGATGCGGTTCAGGGATCGCATTTTCTCCGTTGCGCTTTTCCAACCGCTGTGGTATGATAACCAGACACCGACAAAAGGAAGGATATCTATGCTCACCTTTGAATGCCCCCAGTTTGAGGACCGCCAATGGGTCCAGCCCCTGCTGGACGCCGAGGGCAGCTTCTGCTGCGAGTACAACTTCGCCAACATATACCTGTGGAGCCGGGCCTGGCCCCAGCAAATCGCCCGGTGCGGGGACCGCCTGCTGGTCCGCATCCAGGGCAGGCTGGGGCTGAGCTACCTCTATCCCGCCGGACGCGGCCCCCTGGCCCCCGCGGTGGACGCCCTGGCCGCCGACGCCGCCGCCCAGGGCCGCCCCCTCGCCCTGGTGTGCGTCACCGGGGAGCAGAAGGCCGCCCTGGAGGAGGCCTGCCCGGGCCGCTTCGCCTTTGAGGAGGACCGGGACGGCTTCGACTACCTCTACGACGTGAACCGGCTGGCCGACCTGCCAGGGAAGAAGCTCCACGCCAAACGCAACCACATCCGCCGCTTCGACGACCAGTTCCCCGACTGGCTGCTGGAGGACATCACTCCCGCCAACGTCCCCGAGTGCGTGGAGCTGGAGCGCCAGTGGGCAGCCATCCGCCAGGAGGAGGCGGGGGAGGATATCAACACCGTGTCCGAGGAGACGGTGGCCGTCATCGAGGCGCTGTACCACATGGACAAGCTGGGGCTGGAGGGGGCGCTCATCCGGGCGGACGGCTCCCCCATCGCCTTCTCCCTGGGGGGGCTGATTACCCCGGAGGTCTTCGACGTGAATTTTGAGAAGTCCTTCGGCGATATCCAGGGGGCCTACCCCGCCATCAACCGGGAGCTGGCCCGGCTGGTCCGCGCCCGCCACCCCGACGTGAAGTGGCTCAACCGGGAGGACGACATGGGGCTGGAGGGCCTGCGCCGGGCCAAGCTGTCCTATTACCCGGATATCCTTCTCGCCAAGCACACAGCCCGGGCGGTCTGACGGCGGACCTGCCGCCGGCTGGATAAACATTCGAAAAATTCGCATAAAAATGAATATCCATTCCTTCGAAGTCCGTCAAAACGATGAAAACGGCAGAATGCAAGGGGATTCCACCAATTTCCCCTTGCATTTTGTTTGCATAACGTTTATAATCGGCTTCACACAAAGGGGAATTCCCCTTTGTGGCCCGCGGGGGAGCTCCGCGGGGTACATATCCCGGCTCCCCCTCCGCAAACTGTTATGGAGATGAATGAAAATGAAACTGATGAAGAAGCTTGGGGCCCTGCTGCTGGCCCTGACCATGGCCGTTGCCCTGGCCGCCTGCTCCGACACTGGCTCCAACCCCTCCCAGCCCGGGGGCGGCGAGGGCGAGCCCTCCAAGTCCGTGGAGAGCGCCGAACCCAATCAGGGCGGCGAGCCCGCCGCCTTCACCACCATTGAGGAGGGCAAGCTGCTCATGTGCACCAACGCCGCCTTCCCTCCCTATGAGATGACCGACGACAGCGGCAATGTCATCGGCATCGACCCGGAGATCGCCCAGGCCATCGCTGACAAGCTGGGCCTGGAGCTGGTCATCGACGACATCGACTTCGACGCCGCCCTGATCTCCGTCCAGGAGAACCGCCACGACGTGATCCTGGCCGGCCTGACCTACCGGGAGGACCGGGACCTGGTGATGGACTTCACCGACAGCTACGCCACCGGCTATCAGGTCATCATCGTCAACGAGGGCGACGACCGCATCGCGGGCACCAACGACGATTTGGAGCTGATCGACAAGGACGGCAACAAGCTGGAGGACATCCAGATCGGCGTGCAGCGGGGCACCACCGGCGAGACCTTCTGCCAGGGCGCCCACGGCGTCGACCACGTCACCTCCCTGGACAACGGCTCCGTGGCCGTCCAGGCCCTCATCAACGGCCAGGTGGACTGCGTGGTCATCGACAAGGGTCCCGCCGAGGAGTATGTGAAGAACAACCCCGGCCTGACCATCCTGGAGGCCGAGTACGTCATTGAGGATTACTGCGCCGCCGTGGACGAGGGCAACACCGCGCTGCTCAACGCCATCAACGGCGCGCTGAACGAGCTCATTGCAGATGGCACCGTCCAGAAGATCATGGACAGGTACATTTCCGCCGGATAATTGTTCTGAAGAGCCTCGCAGAGGAGCGGCCCCCGCCGCTCCTCCGCGCTATATGCGGGAAAGAGGGGGATACATATGGATCTGGCCTATTATTACGAGCTGTGGCGGGGCATGATGCTGTCCAAAGACCCCATGCTGGAGGGCTGGCAGGTATTTTTCGTCCGCTTTTACCAGGCGTTTTTGGAAAACGACCGCTGGCTGCAATATTTGAAGGGGGCGGGCACCACCCTGTACGTCACCGCCATGGCCCTGTGCATCGGCGTGGCGCTGGGGGTGCTGGTGGCCGTCATCCGCACCGCCCACGACCAGCAGCGCCCCGGGAACCGCAATTTTGTGCTGGGCGTTATCAACCTGGTGTGCAAGGTGTACGTGACCATCATCCGGGGCACCCCCATGATGGTGCAGATCCTCATCATGGGCATGGTCATTTTCTCCAGCAGCCGGAACTATACCCTGGTGGGCGCTCTGACCCTGGGCATCAACTCCGGGGCCTACGTGGCCGAGATCATCCGGGGCGGGCTCATGTCCCTGGACCCCGGCCAGATGGAGGCGGGGCGCTCCCTGGGGCTGAATTACTTCGACACCATGCGGTTCATCGTTGTCCCCCAGGCCTTCAAGGCCATCCTCCCCTCCCTGGGCAACGAGTTCATCGTCCTGCTCAAGGACACCTCCATGATCTCCGTCATCGGCGGGCAGGAGCTCATCAAAGCCGCCCGGGACGTGATCAACCGCACCTACGACGCCATGTTTCCCCTGTTGGGCAGCGCCTTCGTCTATCTGGTGCTGGTGCTGATTTTCAGCTACCTCCAGGGCATTCTGGAAAGGAGGCTGCGTCAAAGTGATCGACGTTAAAAACCTGAAAAAGTCCTTTGGTAGCCACCTGGTGCTGAACGGCATCGACCAGCACATCCACCCCGGCGAGAAGGTGGTGGTCATCGGGCCCTCCGGCTCGGGCAAGTCCACCTTCCTGCGCTGCCTCAACCTGCTGGAAACCCCCACCTCCGGCTCCATCACCTTCGAGGGCCAGGAGATCACGGCCCCCAAGGCGGACATCGACGCCATCCGCCGCCAGATGGGCATGGTGTTCCAGCATTTCAACCTGTTCCCCAACATGACCATCCGCAGGAACATCACCCTGGCCCCGGTGCGCACCAGACTCATGAGCCAGGCGGAGGCCGACGACACCGCCACGGCGCTCTTGAAGCGGGTGAACCTGGAGGAGAAGGCGGACGCCTACCCCGCTCAGCTGTCCGGCGGGCAGAAGCAGCGCATCGCCATTGTCCGCGCCCTGGCCATGAAGCCCAAGCTGATGCTGTTTGACGAGCCCACCTCCGCCCTGGACCCCGAGATGGTGGGGGAGGTGCTGGCCGTCATGAAGGAGCTGGCGGAGGAGGGTATGACCATGGTGGTGGTCACCCACGAGATGGGCTTTGCCCGGGAGGTGGGCACCCGGGTGCTCTTCATGGACGAGGGGAGGATTTTGGAGGAGAACGAGCCCCGCGCCTTCTTCGCCAGCCCGAAGCAGCCCAGAACCATCGACTTTCTATCGAAAGTGCTGTGAGCGCATTCACGTTTGCCGGCTCGCGGCGCGGGGCGCCCCTGCGCCCGTCCCCGCTTCGGCCCCTCCGCGCCGCCCGCGGTGGTTCGGACGCCGTCACACAAAACCGCCGGTGAAACCCCGGCGGTTTTGTGTGATTTGGGGGTTGCAATTTCTGTAAGCTTCTGGTATTATAATACGAACGCAAAAGGAGGGAAACTGGTATGCTGAAACCGCAGGCTTTCAACGCGCTTGCCCTTCGGCCCCGCCGTTTCTGTTTCCCGTTGTGACAGACAATCGCCGTTTTTGGTGGTTGTCTCTTTTTTTGCGTCCGTCCTTCCACACCAATGAAAAGGGAGAGAGACTATGAACAATCAAGGACCCATCCGGGACGCCCGCGCCCTGGGCTTGCCCAAAATGCTCATCCTGGGCCTCCAGCACATGTTCGCCATGTTCGGCGCCACCGTGCTGGTGCCCATCCTGGTCCAGGGGTACGGCCTGCCCCTGTCCATCCAGACCACCCTGTTCTTTGCCGGAATTGGCACCCTGTTCTTCCACCTGTGCACCAAGTTTAAAGTTCCCGCCTTCCTGGGCTCCTCCTTCGCCTACCTGGGTGGCTTCGCCGCCGTGGCGGAGCTGGACTCCGGCATCTACGCCGGGATGACCGGCGAGGAAAAGCTGCCCTATGCCTTGGGCGGCATTGTGGTGGCGGGCCTGCTGTACCTGGTACTGGCGGGGCTCATCAAGCTGGTGGGCGTCCACAAGGTGATGCGCTTCCTGCCCCCGGTGGTCACCGGGCCCATCATCATCCTCATCGGCCTGTCCCTGGCCCCCAGCGCCATCAACAACGCCTCCACCAACTGGTGGCTGGCCCTGTTGTCCATCGCGGTCATTGTCGTCGCCAACATCTGGGGCAAGGGCATGGTGAAGATCATCCCCATTCTGCTGGGCGTGCTCATCCCCTACGCCGTGGCCCTGGTCACCCGGCAGGTGGACTTCTCCGGCGTGGCCGCCGCCGGGTTTGTGGGCCTCCAGCCCTTCGTGCTGGCCAAGTTCGACCTGACCTCCATCCTGGTGATGGCCCCCATCGCCATCGCCGCCATGATGGAGCACATCGGCGATATGTCCGCCATCTCCGCCACGGTGGAGGAGAACTTCATTGAGGACCCGGGCCTCCACCGCACCCTCATCGGCGACGGCGTCGCCACCTCCCTGGCGGGCTTGTTCGGCGGCCCAGCCAACACCACCTACGGCGAGAACACCGGCGTGCTGGAGCTGTCCCAGGTTTTTGACCCCAAGGTGGTCCGGCTGGCCGCGATTTACGCGGTGGTGCTGTCCTTCTCCCCCAAGTTCGCCGCCGTCATCAACTCCATCCCCACCGCCATCATCGGCGGGGTGTCCTTCATCCTCTACGGCATGATCTCCGCCATCGGCGTGCGCAACGTGGTGGAGAACCGGGTGGACTTCACCAACTCCCGGAACCTGATCATCGCCGCCGTCATCATGGTGTGCGGCCTGGGCTTCAAGATCTGGGGCTTCAGCAACGAGTTCTCCGGCCTCACCTTCCACATTGGCGGCGCCGACATCACCCTCACCTCCCTGGCCATCGCCGCCATCGCGGGCATCGCCCTCAACGCCATCCTCCCCGGCAAGGATTACCAGTTCGGCTCCGACGTGACCCAGGGCCGCTCCGGGGATTTCGGCAGATACTAATTTTTCGAGGAAAAGGGCCTTCCTTTTTCTTTGAAAAGAAAAAGGAAGCGAAAAAGAAACTTTACTTCGTTACCACCTGTGTGATCCCATTAAGTTTCCGCTCGACCATCTTTTGAAGCAAAGAATACCGCCCTGTATCCACAGGGCGGTTCTTTTTATAAAACAGCGGAACATCCGCTTACTGGCACATGTCGATGATGATGTGGGCGAACAGCTTGGCGGACACCATCAGGTCGCTCACCCGCACCCGCTCGTCCGGGCCGTGGAGGCGGCTGTCGAACCCGGGCAGGGAGCACCCGAAGGCCACCCCGCCGGGGATGTCGTGGACGTAGGTGCCGCCGCCGGTGGACAGGCACTCTCCCTTGAGGCCGGTGTACTCCTCGTACCGCTTGAGCAGGGTTTGGATAAAGGGGCTTCCGGCGGGGACGTGGTGGGGCGCGCCCTGGGTCCCCTCAAAGGCAAAGCCCCTGGCCTCAAAAGCGGCCTTTGCCACATTCAGGCAGTTTTCCTCTGTGGCGCACAGGGGAACACGGCTGTCGAAATAGCCCTTGAGGCCGGTCTCCGTCGCCTCCAGCAGGGAGAAGGCCACCGTCAGCGGCCCCGCCACCGGCTCCTCCTGGGCGATGCCCAGGGCGCGGCCCTTGCAGTCCCCGTGGGGGAGCAGGGCGTTGAGATCGTTCAGCGCCGCCTTGCAGTCCCCGTCCGCCAGAGGCAGGGCGCACAGCAGAGAGATCAGCCCGGTGACGGCGTTGTTCCCCCCCTCGGGCCAGGCGGCGTGGGAGGCCTCCCCCTTGGCCCTCACCACGGTGAGGCCGCCCTCATGGGCGAAGGTGAACTTGATCCCCGTGCGGGCGGTGATGTTCCGGGCCACGGGCTGGATATCGTGCATGGTGAGGCCCTCCACCCCGGCGGAGGCGTCCCCCGGCAGGATGTTCCCCCGGATGCCTCCGTGGAGCCACTTCACCCGGGGCAGGGCCTCCTGGGCGGGCCAGCTCCTGGTGAAGGTGGGCCGGAAGCCCCCCTTCTCCGTGTTGATGACGGGGAAGCCCGCGTCGGGGGAGAAGGTGGCGGGGGCATAGGGATGCCGGGCAAAGTACCAAGCGATATCCCCGGACCCGCTCTCCTCATTGGTGCCCATGATGACCTTGCAGTTTTTGGTCAGGGGCACGCCCAGGTCCTTCACCGCCTTCATGGCCAGCAGGGAGGCGGCCACCGGCCCCTTGTCGTCGTCGGTCCCCCGGCCGTACAGCAGGCCGTCCACCAGCTTGGGGACGTAGGGCTGGGTGACGGTCCAGCCCTCGCCGGGGGCCACCACGTCCAGGTGGCCCAGAATGTGCAGGGCGTCCTGGCCGCCGTTTAAATCTGCGGCGCCCACATAGCCCTCGTGATTTTCCGCGGACAGCCCCCACTCCTCCGCGATGGCCAGCGCCTCCCGCAGGGCGGCGGCGGGGCCGGGGCCGAAGGGTGCGCCGGGGGCGGGCTCCCCCTCCGTGCTGTCGATGGACACCAGGCGGCTCACCGCCTCCACCAGCAGCTTTTCCTTGTCCGCGAAATAGGCTTCGATCTGTTCTCTTATCATATGTAATGCTCCTTCGCGGCGGGCTCTGAGACGGGCCCGCCGCCGGTTTTGGTTGTCGTCTATTCTACCCCTTTTTTCCGTCGATTACAAGGGAAATATGTCATTCCAGGCCCTCCGCAATGACAGCCCCGCTGTCCACGCCGCTTGTCCGCTTTGACATAATAGCTTGATACGCCTCAGAGGAAAAGCGCGCGTCTAACCGCTCCAATGGGCTTTACTTGTTGGATGTATTCCTCATACGCCTCCCGCCCCGTTCGCCCGTCAATATTGAGGAAGCGCTGAATAAATGCGCCTGCGGCATCTTGCGGAAATTTTGCGCCATAATTTTGTTGCAATTTCTTGAAATAAACACAATTATTCCTGCAAAATCGCGCCGCATTCTGGCGCAAAATTTCTTCGCAATCTGCTCTTGCCGATTTAATCAGTCCTTCCTCAAGTATCCACAATAAAATAGCAGGGCATTGATTTCTCCTCCTATTCCGGCCGGTCCGCCCCGACCTCCTCCAGATACTTGTACACGGTGTACCGGGACACCCCCAGCCGTCCCGCCACATAGGGCACCGACTTGCGGTAGGAAAAGGCGCTGCGCTCCCGCAGCAGGGCGATCAGCTTCAGCCGGTCTCCCTTGGAGAAGGCCTCCGGCGGCTTGCCCAGCTCCGCCGCGCACTGGTCGAACAGGTCCGCAAGCTGCCGGGAGTCCCCCGGCTGCCACAGGGCGGAGCGCAGGTCCGACTGGGCCCGCATCAGATCCGACAGCACCCGGTTGGCGTACACCAGGGAGGTGTAGTCAAAGTTGATGCCCAGGGCCAGGTTGTACCCCTCCCCAATCATGTGGAAGGTGGAGGATTTGGTCTGTCGCCCGTCGGGGGTGACGGCGGCCAGGTTCACCTGGTCCGTGGTGGCCGCCTGCTCGTCCAGCTCCAGGCCGATGCCCATGATATCCATGGTGGAGCCCACCTCCCGGCCGGACACATGGCCGTTGTAGATGGAAAGAATGGGGTGGGTGGGCACCCCCATATCGTGAACCAGCGTCTCGCAGGTGGAGCCGAACATCTCGGCGATCCCCCGCGCGGTGCGGTCCAAAAACTCAAAGGCTTCCTCTCGGGTCATGACCGGCATCGCCTCCCGCGGCATATTGGGGCGGGGGCCCTCGAACGGAGCCCCGCCCGCCGCCTATTGTACCTCTTTTCCCGGGAAAAGACAACCCCCCGCAGCCTGCCCGCGGGGCCGGCGCCGGCGCCGCCGTGAAAATTATTGTTTACTTTATCTCTTTTGTGTGCTAAAATAAAAAGAACTGATCGCTGAGAAATTGGGAGGGAGCGGTATGCCGAAAACCACCAACAAGGAGCGGAGCATGTCTCTGTATGAGAGCATTCTCGCGCTGAACACCATGGAGGAGTGCATCGCTTTTTTTGACGACCTGTGCACAGTGGGAGAGCTGCGGGCCATGGAGCAGCGGTATGACGTGGCGCTGCTGCTGGACCAGGGCCTGGTTTACACCGAGATTTTGGAGAAAACCGGGGCCAGCTCCGCCACCATCAGCCGGGTCAACCGCATTTTTTCCTTTGGCGCGGGGGGCTTCCGAAAAATGATCCAGCGGCGGAAGCAGCGGGAGGAGAGCTAGGCGGCGCGCCTGCGGGCGCGCCGCTCACTCTACGCCCCGTAGGTGGACAGCGGCCCCCGCCCCATGGTATGGTGTGGGGGAAAGGTTGTGAACGACATGGACAATTATATCACCGGGGAGACGGTCAGGCGCCTGCGCGCCGCCCGCCGCATGACCCAGGAACAGCTGGCGGAACGGCTCGGGGTCACCGGGAAGGCGGTCTCCAAGTGGGAGACAGGCCGGGGCCTGCCCGACATCGCCCTGCTGGAGCCGCTGGCCCGGGCCCTTCGGATCTCCGTGCCCGAGCTGCTCAGCGGGGAGCAGGTGGTCAATTCCAACCGCGCCGCCAATCTTCTGCGCTCCCCGCTGTACGTGTGCCCGGTGTGCGGCAACGTCATCCACGCCGGCGGGGCGGCGGTGGTGTCCTGCTGCGGCGTCGCCCTGCCCCCGCTGGAGGCGGAGGAGCCGGACGGGGAGCACCGCCTGGTCCGGGAGCGGTTTGACGGGGAATATTTTTTCTCCATCCCCCATCCCATGGGCAAGGACCACTTTATCTCCTTTATGGCCTATGTATCCACCGGGCGCTTTGATCTGGTAAAGCTCTACCCGGAGGGTCCCGCCGAGGCCCGGTTCTATCCCTGGGGCGGCGGCTGCCTGTACTGGTACTGCAACCGCCACGGGCTGTTTCGGGAGAAGCTGTAGAGGCGCTTCCTCCGCTGCAAGTTAGACATCCAAAACAACCAGTTAGACAATTGCGCCGCCTTTTGGCGGCGCAATCTGTTATCCTCCAGTCACCGAGCCCCAAAACAGTGAAGGAGGAAGAACCATGAGCAAGCAAGGAACCAATGCAACCCCCAAGCGTCCGGGAAAGCTGTCCCTGGCGCTGATGAGCGTCCTCACGGCGGTGACCCTCATCATCGGCATCGCGGCCTGTGTCCTGGTCCCCAAAAACTTTGACATGATCAACAGCTTCTTCGCCGCCGGACCTTCCGGCGAGGAGGTGGACGCCGCCCGTCAAGCCTCCGCCGCCATGACCCAGGAGGTGGAGGCCGAGGGCATCGTCCTGCTGGAGAACAAAAACGGCGCCTTGCCCCTGCAAAGCGGCATCGCCGTCAACCTGTTCGGCTACGGCTCCCGGGACACCGTGTACGGCGGCTCCGGGTCCGGCTCCGGCGACAGCTCCAACAACGTCACCCTGCCCCAGGGCTTGGCCAACGCGGGCTTCGACGTGAACCAGGAGCTGGTGGACTTCTACGACAGCCGCTTCGTGGAGCGCACCGGCGTGGGCTTCACCGGCAACAACTTCGACATCAACGAGCCCGCCGCCAGCGAGTACTCCGACAGCCTGCTTCAAAACGCCAAGGCCCACTCCGACGTGGCAATTTTCGTCATCTCCCGCCTGGGCGGCGAGGGCGGCGATCTGCCCATGGACATGACCCCCTCCCAGGGGGAGGCGGAGATCGGCTCCTCCGGCCAGGCCATCAGCTTCAACGTCCAGGGCGGCGACGCGGGCAAGCACTACCTGGAGCTCCAGGATGTGGAAATTGAGGTTCTGAACATGGTGAAGGAGAACTTCGGCACCGTCATCGTGCTGGTGAACTCCACCAACGCCATGGAGCTGGGCTGGCTGGAGGACGAGGGGATCGACGCCGCCCTGTGGATCGGCTGTCTGGGCTCCACCGGGGCCAACGCCGTGGGCGAGGCGCTGTCCGGCGCGGTGAATCCCTCCGGCCGCACGGCGGACACCTTCGCCTATGAGGTGGAGTCCGCCCCCAGCTACTACAGCATCGGGGCTTACGACTACACCAACGTGGAGTACACCAACACCAACCCCATCAGCGGCGGCGGCGTCAACGCCAAGCCGGACTGCTACCACTACGTGGATTACATCGAGGGCATCTACGTGGGCTACCGCTACTATGAGACCGCGGCGGCGGACGGGTTCATTGATTACGAAAAGACGGTCCAGTACCCCTTCGGCTACGGCCTGAGCTACACCGAATTCACCCAGGAGATCGCCTCCTTTGACGGCGGCGGCGATACAATCACCATGGAGGTGTCCGTCACCAACACCGGCTCCGCGGCGGGCAAGACCGTGGTGCAGGCCTACTACACCCCGCCCTACACCCCCGGAGGCATTGAGAAGAGCCACGTGGTGCTGGCGGACTTCGCCAAGACCGGGCTCCTGGAGCCGGGCAAGAGCCAGACCGTCACCCTGACCTTCGCCAGGGAGGACATGGCCTCCTACGATTACTCCGGCGTCAAAGCTCGGGGCGGCGCTTACGTCCTGGAAGCGGGGGACTATGAAATCAAGCTGATGGACAACTCCCATGAGGTCATCGACAGCCGCACCGTCAACGTCCCCGCCGACATCATCTACAACGACGCCAACGCCGGGGCCCGCGCCTCCGACCACATTGCCGCCGTGAACCTGTTCGACGAGGTCTCCTTCGGCGAGTGCGAGAATTATGTCTCCCGCGCCGACTGGGCGGGCACCTTCCCCACCCGGCGGGCTCCCGCCAGCCGGGCCGCCGGCGACGGCGTGGCGGCCGCGCTGAAGGATACCACAGTGCCCAACAACGATGGGGCCCCGGATATCGTCATTGCCAAGCACGGCCTGACCATTGAGGACGTGAAGGGCCTTGCCTACGACGACCCCAAGTGGGACCAGCTGCTGGAGCAGCTCTCCGTGGACGAGATGGTGAACCTGGTGTCCAACGGCGGCTGGACCACCCAGGCGGTGCCCTCCATCGGTAAGCTGAACTACGTGGAGGTGGACGGCCCCAACGGCGTCAACAACATCATGGCCCACACCACCGGCAACCAGTACTGCGCTCAGTCGGTGCTGGCCTGCTCCTGGAACACCGGGCTGGCCGTCCGCATGGGGGAGACCTTCGCCAAGGAGGCCGTCGCCATGGACGTGGCCGCCCTGTATGCCCCGGCCATGAACATCCACCGCTCTCCCTTCTCCGGCCGCAACTACGAGTACTACTCCGAGGACGGCCTCCACTCCGGCAAAATGGCCGCCGCCGAGACCCAGGGCATCCAGTCCCAGGGGGTCACCACCTATTGCAAGCACTTCGCCGTCAACGACCAGGAGACCAACCGGGACGCCGGCGGCCTGTTGACCTGGTTCAATGAGCAGGCCATGCGGGAGATCTACCTGAAGGGCTTTGAGGTGGCCGTCAAGGAGGGCGGCGCCCGGGGCATCATGTCCTCCTTCAACCGGCTGGGCGCGGTGAACGCCGCCGAGAGCCCCGAGCTGCTCACCACCGTCCTCCGGGAGGAGTGGGGCTTTGAGGGCGCCGTCATCACCGACTGCATCCTCCAGCTCTCCTACGTGAACATCGACCGGGCCATCCGGGCGGGCAACGACCTGATCCTCTCCCTGATGGGCATCCAGAGCCCCACCGGCGAGACCACCGGCACCGCCGCCGGCCGGCAGGCCCTGCGCGCCGCCTGCCGCAACATCCTGTACGCCTCCGCCAACAGCGTGGGCCAGGAGGTGAGCTCCATCCCCGTGGCCTATCAGGTCTACATCCCCGCGGGCATCGCCGTGGCGGGCCTGCTGGCCCTGTGCGCCTGGTACTTCGTCCGGCGGCACAAAAATATGAGAATGCTGCGGCTTCAATCGGAGGCTGAACGACATTGAGCGCGACCTGCTCAAGAAGCTCAACCTGTACGGCGTAGCTGCGGCCTGCTTCGGGCAGAACATCCGCATCCGTTCAACCTGCTGAACGGATGCGGATGCTGTCAGCGCCAGTGGATTTTGTAAAGCTTCACCGAACCGGGACTGTAAGAAAACGGCGGGTAAAGGTGCGGGCCTTTGAATAATTATACTTGCCGTTTTCGCCCTTCAAATCTAAAACGAACCGATAAATCAGGGGTTGGCTGGCTTCAAGCCGGCAAGTGAATCAGTAGCTAGGACCGTATACACCTGTATGCTGTCCGAAAAAACGACGTTTGATTTCGGCGGAAAATACAGCTTCAAATAAGGCCACGCTCGCTTATTTACACATTCTCTTTACGGCTTGGGCGATATGCCCCCCACACAGCCCGAACTGCTCTTGCGGCGCCCCGGTGGGGCCGGGGCGGCCGAACTCGTCGTTGACGCCTATCATGAGCGCGGAGACCCCCGACAAGGCACTGGCCGATATGCTTAACCGGCTGTTGGATGGGGAATAGGAAGGCCGGGGAGTAGCTTCCCCGGCCTTGCGCTTAATTCCAGCGGGGCACTGTCTGGCTCCTCGCATACTCTGTCCTGGCCCGTTGGACGTCCCGCAGACCGTCCGGAGTTGCCGTATGGTCCGGCAGGAACCGGCGGGCAATCTCCAGGGATTGTTCCGTTTCCGGCAGACAGTCGATCACGCCCACAAGCGGTTCCCTGATTGGTGACGTCAAGTTACGGGAAACTTTCGCGCCATCCGCCGCCGGAGCCGTGGAGGATATCCGAGACAGAGTGACGGTTACGCTTCGGCTCCCGTTCGCGTTCTCAATAACGCGCCTGATTGAAGTCATGGACAGTATCGCCGCCATCATCCACATAAAGGACGGCGCCGCCCTGCCGTCCTCCGGCGCTGCCCGGCCATCCTCCACGGCGGTGACTGCGCCTTCGATGTTGATGACAGGTTTTGCGCGGCGTTCCCTTTGGGACCGTCCGCGGCTCCTGTGGAACGGCCCGCCAGCAAGGAAGCGGCCGCTGTCAGGCGAAGCCTGTGCGCGGATTGACAATCCGCGGTTTTTGGTTCATAATTTACGGGGATGACACCCTTAACAGCACTACGGCATCAAACCATTTTCACATTTTAAGGAGGAACCCAACATGAAAAAACTGCTGTCCGCGATCCTGACCCTGGCCCTTGTCCTCTGCCTGGGGATGCCCGCCCTGGCAGCGGAGCCGGAGAAGGCCCAGGAGCCCGCCCCCTGGACCTATGAGTACTTGGCCGACACCTACGCCCTGGGGCTGATGGACGACGGCTACGGCAAATACATCCAAAGCCCCATCACCCAGGATCAGCTCACGGCCATGACCGATATCGTCTCTGATAAGCTGGCGCTGCTGGGCCTGCCGCAGCGGGAGGCGGACGGCGTCGCGCTGGTCATCGATACCACCCGGGGCGGTGTGATGAACGCCCTCTACCAGGTTTGTGCCGACTATAAGCTGGAGGGTATTGAAGAGGGCGTGATCCCCTTTCTCAAGCAGCTGGGGGTGGTGAAGGGTGTCAATGAGGCCGGAGACCTGAATCTGGAGCAGCCCTGCACCTACCAGGAGGCCATGGTCATGAGCGTGCGGCTGGTGCTGGCGGTGTACGACGGGGCGGACGCCGGCTCCCAGGGCTTGCTGTGGAAGGCGACAAACGGGAAGAACACCCTTTATCTCCTGGGCACCGCCCACGTGGACCGCAGCAATGTCTACCCCTTCCACAAGTCCCTCCGCGCCGCCCTGGCCTCCGCCCAGACGGTCATCTTTGAGCTGGACTTCAACGACCAGGCGGGGATCGCCGAGTTTGCCGCGATGCAGACCTATTCCGACGGCACCGCCCTGAAGGACCACATCTCCCCCGAGCTGTACGCCTCGACGGTGCAGGTTTTTGCCGGCTTGGGTATGCCCGAGGAGGCGGTGGCCGCTTACAAGCCCTGGGCGCTGGCCGCGACTTTGATGAGCCTGTCCACCCAGGACGAGACCACCACCGGCGCGCCCATGGCCATTGACCTCTACTTGAATTCCGCGGCCGCCAACGCGGGCAAGCAGATCGGCGCGGTGGAGACCTACGCGTTCCAGGGCGGTATCTTCGATACCCTCTCTCCCGAGTACCAGGAGGCCTATTTGTCCAGCTATGTGGCAATGGCCCTGGCGGCCCAGAGCGGCGAGAACCCTGAGCTGACCGAGGAGGAGAAGCAGGCTTTGCAAGAGCTTGCGGAGCTCCAGGAGAAGCAGATGGACGCGATGATGGAGGCATGGAAAGCCGGCGACGCGGCCGCGTTTGGGGAAAGCTTCGATAAGGCCACGGTGCTGGAGAGCACCGACGAGCTGAACGCCCGGCTGTTTACCGACCGGGACCCCAACATGATCAAGTATGCCGCCGGACTGCTGGAGCGGGAGGGGGAGAACACCTTCTTCCTGGCCGTGGGCGCGGGACACATGGTGGACCCGGGCGGCATCGTCAGCGGCCTGCGGGCGCTGGGGTATACCGTGGAGGAGCTATAAGCGGAGATTCCTGAACGATTCAGCGGGGGCTGACGAAAAACGGCGTAGTCGCCGTTTTTCGTCAGCCCTTTTTGTAAACTCGGATGGTCTTACGTGCAGAGGATGATTGAACGCGATTGATTCTTGCGGTTTGTGCATAGCACACAAAATTGAGTCCCCATATTTGTGATTGAAAATGATTGAAATGAGCTTGACAATTCTGACAATCTGGGTTATGATTTCAACAGATCAAAATCAATCACACAAGTTCGGATTCAATCAATTCTGACAACGCACCAGTTTTAGTATCACTTTAATAGGGGGTCTTGCTATGGTCTACACTGTCACATTTAATCCAGCCCTGGACTACGTAGTCCGTATGGACGGATTCCGGGCCGGGGACATCAACCGCACCCAGAGCGAGGAGGTGCAGTTCGGCGGCAAGGGCATCAACGTATCCACCGTTCTGCGCAATCTGGGCATCCAAAACGTGGCCCTGGGCTTTCTGGCCGGGTTCACCGGCCAGGCGCTGGAGCGCGGCCTGCGGGACAGCGGCATCCAGACCGATTTCATCTGGCTGCCGGAGGGATTGACCCGCATCAACGTGAAGATCAAGGCGGGGGAGGAGACCGAGATCAACGGCCGGGGTCCGGCCATCCCCGCCGCCGCGCTGGAGAAGCTGTTCGTCAAGCTGGACCGTTTGCAGGGCGGGGACGTGCTGGACCTGTCCGGCTCCATTCCCACCTCTCTGCCGGATGACGTGTACCAGAAGATCCTGGCCCGGCTGGAGGGCCGGGACATCCTCACCGTGGTGGACGCCACGCGGGACCTGTTGTGCGCGGTGCTGCCCTACAAACCCTTCCTCGTCAAACCCAACAACCACGAGCTGGGCGAGATTTTCGGCAAGGTCCTCCGCGCCGACCAGGAGATCGCGGACTGCGCGAAAAAGCTCCAGGAGAAGGGCGCCCGAAACGTGCTGGTGTCCATGGCCGGGGACGGCTCCCTGCTGCTGGACGAGACCGGCGGCGTCCACAAACTGGGCGTGCCAAAGGGCCAGGTCCGCAACAGCGTGGGCGCGGGGGACTCCATGGTGGCGGGCTTCCTGGCGGGCTGGCTGAAAACCGGGGACTATGCCGCCGCCCATCGCATGGGTGCCGCCGCCGGGTCCGCCACCGCTTTCTCCGACGGGCTGGCCACCGAGCCCGAGGTGCTGGCCCTGCTGAATACATTCTGACTCCCCGCCCCCTGTGGTCCACGGCCCGGCTGGGCCGAATCCATAAAACAAATTCGATCACACTCAATTATGAAAGGAAGTATTACTATGGTAAGCGCGAAAACGAAGGTCATCAACCCCCAGGGTATGCACATGCGCCCCGCTCAGGTGTTCGTGGGCGAAATGGGCAAGTTCAAGTGCGACGTCACCCTCCTGTGCAACGGCAAGACCATCAACGCCAAGTCCATCATGAACCTGATGGCCGCCTGCATCAAGCAGGGCTGTGAGATTGAGATCCAGTGCTCCGGGGAGCAGGAAAACGAGGCGCTGGCCCGCGCCGTGGAGCTGGTGGACTCCGGTCTGGGCGACCTCTGAGCCCCATAGGCGGGGGGCCGTCCCCCCGCCCCACAAAACCGACAGGAGGTATGACAGATGATCTTACAGGGCATCGCCGCGTCCGGCGGCGTGGGCCTGGGCCGCGCCGTCTGTGTGCGGGAGGAAAAGCTGGACTATTCCGGCGTGGCTTACTCCGGCAAGGAGTCGGAAAAGGACCGCCTCCAGGCCGCGTTGGAGGAATTTGAGGACCGCACCGACGCCATGGCCAAGCGCATTCGGGAACGGGTGGGCGAGAAGGAGGCCGAGATCCTCATCGGTCAGATCACCATGCTGGCCGATCCCTTCATGCACTCCCAGATGGAGGAGGCCATCGACAACGGCTCCTGCGCCGAGGCCGCCGTGGACGCCATCTGCACCATGTACGCGGATATGTTCGCCGGTGTGGAGGATGAGCTCATGCGCCAGCGGGCCACCGACGTGCGGGACATCCGGGACCGCCTGCTGGCCGTCCTGCTGGGCGTGACCGGGGTGGACCTGTCCCAGCTCCCCGCCGGGAGCGTGCTGGTGGCCCGGGACCTGACCCCCTCCATGACGGTGGGACTGAGCCGGGAGAACATCGCGGGCATCCTCACCGAGGTGGGCGGCAGGACCAGCCACTCCGCCATCCTGGCCCGGGCGTTGGAGCTGCCCGCGGTGCTCAGCGTCCCCAAGGCGCTGGACCTCATCAAGGACGGCGACGGCCTCATCGTGGACGGCAGCGAAGGCAAGGCCATCCTGAACCCGGACGAGAGCACCCGTGCCGGGTACCTCAAGCGCCAGCAGGAGTTTTTTGCCAGGCGGGCGGCGCTGGAGGTCTACCGGGACCGTGCCACCGTGGACGCCGACGGTAAGGTGTACCACCTCTACGCGAACATCGGCTCTGTGGCCGAGGCGGAGGCCGCCGCCCAGTCCGGCGCGGAGGGTATCGGGCTGTTCCGCACCGAGTTTTTGTTCATGAACCGAACCAGCCTCCCCGACGAGGGGGTGCAATACGAGGCCTATCAGGCCGTGTCCAAGATCATGGCCGGGAAGGAGGTCATCATCCGCA
This sequence comes from uncultured bacterium, assembly GCA_947383145.1. Classification (GTDB taxonomy): domain Bacteria; phylum Bacillota; class Clostridia; order Oscillospirales; family Oscillospiraceae; genus Enterenecus. The sequence continues at coordinate 211,191 of CANDCH010000001.1, read as the reverse complement.
CCCTGGACGTGGGCGGAGACAAGGCCATCGAGTACCTGGGCATGGACAAGGAGGACAACCCCTTCCTGGGCCACCGGGCAATCCGCTACTGCCTGGACCGGCCCGAGCTGTATAAGGTCCAGCTGCGGGCTTTGCTCCGGGCGGGGGCCGGGGAAAAGAATATCAAGATCATGCTCCCCCTGGTGACCTGCGTGGAGGAAGTCCGGGCGGCCCGGGAGCTGCTGGACCAGTGCAAGGACGAGCTGGACGCCGAAGGACTGCCCTACGACAGAGATATCAAGGTGGGCATCATGGCGGAGACCCCCTCCGCAGCCCTCATCGCCGACCTGCTGGCCAAGGAGAGCGACTTCTTCTCCATCGGCACCAATGACCTGACCCAGTACACCATGGCGGTGGACCGTGGAAACGCCAAGGTGGAAAAGCTGTACAAGACCTTCCAGCCCTCTGTGCTGCGCTCCATCCGGAACGTCATCGCCGCCGCCAAGGAGGCGGGAATTCCGGTGGGCATGTGCGGCGAGGCCGCCGCCGACCCCTGTCTGGCTCCCCTGCTCATGACCTGGGGGCTAGACGAGTTTTCCGTCAGCATCTCCTCGGTTCTGGACACCCGGGCCAATATCCACCGCTGGCGGGGGGAGAAGGCCAAGCGGGTCACCCAGGAGGCCATGGGCCTGTCCACCGCCGCCGGGGTGGAGGGCTATCTGAGCGCCGCTGTATCTGACTGACCGGCGGGCTCACCAGGAAAGGACGTATCCTATGAAAGAACGAGTACAAAAATTCGGGCGCTTCCTCAGTGGGATGGTCATGCCCAACATCGGGGCCTTCATCGCCTGGGGCCTCATCGCCGCCCTGTTCATCAAGGACGGCTGGCTGCCCAATGAGACCATCGCGGGCATGGTCACTCCCATGCTCTCCTACCTGCTGCCCATCCTCATCGGCTACACCGGCGGCAAGGTGGTGGGCGGGCAGAAGGGCGCCGTCACCGGCGCGCTTGCCACCTTGGGAGCCATCGCCTCCACCGAGAGCACCATGTTCATCGGCGCCATGATCTGCGGTCCCCTGGGCGGCTGGTGCATCAAGAAGTTTGACGAGAAGATGGAGGGCCATATTCCCGCCGGCTTCGAGATGGTGGTCAACAACTTCTCCGTGGGCATCATCGGCGCGCTGCTGGCCATCCTGTCCATCTTCCTCATCGGCCCCGTGTGCGTGGCCCTGACCACCCTGCTGGGCGCGGGCGTCAACGCCCTGGTGAACCTGGGCCTGCTGCCCGTCACCGCCATTCTGGTGGAGCCCGCCAAGGTGCTGTTCCTGAACAACGCCATCAACCACGGCATCTTCACCCCCATCGGCACAGAGCAGGCCTTGGAAGTGGGCAAGTCCATCCTGTTCATGATCGAGTCCAACCCCGGCCCCGGCCTGGGCCTGCTGCTGGCCTACTGTGTGGCCGGCAAGGGCGAGACCCGCTCCTCCGCGGGCGCCGCCGCCGTCATCCAGTTCGTGGGCGGCATCCATGAGATCTACTTCCCCTATGTGCTGATGAATCCCATCGTCATTCTAGGTCCCATGGCGGGCAATATGGCGGGCATCTTCCTCCTGAACCTGCTGGGCGGCGGCTTGAAGGGCCCCGCCTCCCCCGGCAGCATCATCGCCGAGATGATGCTGACTCCCAAGGACTGCTATTTTGCCAACATCCTGGGCATTGGCGCCGCCGCCGTGGTCAGCTTCGCCGTCTCCGTATTCCTGCTGAAATTCTTTGGCAGGGACGCCAGTCTGGCCGACGCCCAGGCCCAGGTGGCCGCCAGCAAGGCCGCCTCCAAGGGTCAGGCCGCGGAGGCCAGCACCGGCGCGGCTGTCAGCGCCAAGGACGTGAAGAAAATCGTCTTTGCCTGCGACGCGGGCATGGGTTCCTCCGCCATGGGCGCGACGATGCTGCGCAACAAGCTCAAGGAGGCGGGCGTCGCCGGCATCGAGGTCATCCACCACCCTGTCTCTGAGATTCCCGGCGACTGCCAGATCGTTGTCACCCACCATGAGCTGTCCGGCCGGGCCGCCCAGCGGGCTCCCCAGGCGCGCATCATTCCCATCCACAACTTCATGGGCGCGCCGGAGTACGACACACTGGTAGACGAGCTGCTCCAGGCCCAGAAGGGCGGCTCCGCCCCCACTTCCGAAGCGGTTCCCGCCGCTGAAGAGCCCGCGCCCGCCGCCGGTGGAAAGCCCATCCTGCTGGAGCGCAAAAACATCGTGCTGGGCTGCGCCCCCGTCACCCCCGAGGAGGCCATTCGGGCCTGCGGGCGGCTGATGGTGGACAGCGGCTATGTGGACGAGAACTACATCCAGGGCATGCTGGACCGGGAGGCCAGTTTCTCCGTGGCCATCGGAAGCCACGTGGCCATCCCCCACGGCACCAACGACGTGAAGCCGCTCATCAAGAAAACCGGCGTGGTGGTCATGACCTACCCCGGCGGCATCGACTGGAACGGCGACAAGGTGAAGCTGGTGGTGGGCATCGCCGCCAAGGGAGAGGAACATCTGGAGGTCCTGGGACGCATCGTGGCCATCGCCTCCACCGACGATGACACCGACGCGCTGGTGGCCGGGGCCGATGCCGAGAACCTGTTCCAAAAGCTGAACGGTCTGGGATAAACGAACCATGTCCGGCGGCCCCCGCCGCCGGACGCACGGAGCGGGAGAGCCCGCAGAAAGGAGTCAATCACAATGAAAGTAAAAGGTGTGCGCCTGTACGGCGCCAACGATATCCGTCTGGAGGAATTTGAGCTGCCCGAAATTAAGGACGACGAGATCCTGGTCCGGGTCATGAGCGACAGTATCTGTATGTCCACCTACAAACTGCTCATCCAGGGCAAGGCCCACAAGCGCTGCCCCCAGGATGTGGATGTCAACCCGGTCATCATCGGCCACGAGTTCGCCGGGGACATCGTGAAGGTGGGCAAGAAGTGGCAGCACGAGTTCAAGCCCGGCGAGAAGTTCGCCCAGCAACCCGCTCTGAACTACAAGGGCAAGCTGGACTCCCCCGGCTACTCCTACCGCTGGTGCGGCGGGGCCGCCACCTACTGCATCATGCCCCACGAGGTCATGGAGCTGGGCTGTCTGCTCCACTACGACGGCGAGAGCTATTTTGACGCCAGCCTGGGCGAACCCATGAGCTGCATCGTGGGCGGCTACTACGGCAACTACCACACCAACAAGATCAACCACGACCACTCCATCGGCGTCAAGGAGGGCGGCAATGTCCTCATTATGGGCGGCTGCGGCCCCATGGGCCTGGGGGCCATCGAGTATCCCATGGCGCTGGAGAAAAAACCCGGCATGGTGGTGGTCACCGACGTGTCTAACGACCGCATCGCTCGGGCCCGCCAGCTCATCCCCGAGGCAGAGGCCGCCAAGCACGGCATCAAGCTGGTGTACGTCAACCCCAACGAGTGCGCCGATCAGCTGGCCGACCTGATGGCCCTCACCGGCGGAAAGGGCTATGACGACATCTTCGTGTACGCCCCCATCCGCCCCCTGGCCGAGATGGCCGACAAGCTGCTGGGCTTCGACGGCTGCATGAACTTCTTCGCGGGTCCCTCCAACAAGGATTTTTCCGCTGAGATCAACCTGTACAACTGCCACTACACCTCGACCCACATCATGGGCACCACCGGCGGCAACACCGACGATCTGAAGGAGTGCCTGCGCCTGTCCGCCGAGGGTAAGATCCGTCCCGCCGTCATGGTCACCCATGTGGGCGGCCTCGACTCCATTGTGGACGCCACCGCCAACCTGCCCAACATCCCCGGCGGAAAGAAGCTGACCTACACCCAGTTCGATATGCCCCTCACCGCCATTGAGGACTTCCGGGAGAAGGGCAAAACCGACCCGCTGTTCGCCAAGCTGGCCGACTCCTGCGACGCCCACAACGGCTTGTGGAACGCCGAGGCGGAAAAGATCCTGTTTGAGCATTTCGGGGTTAAATAAATCAATTTACCCACCTTCCCCGCCCAGCGGCGGGGAAGGTGGGCGCGTCAATGGGCGAAAATGGCGGAATATTCTTGACCGTGCTTATTTTTGATGATATGATGAAATTGCGCTCGGTCCTCCTGCCGGACGGGAATGGGAGGGCGGAGATAAAACGATTGATGCACGGAGGTGTCCGGCCTATGCTGGCGGAGCTGCGTATGGAGGCCATTTTGGCGGAGTTGGAAAAGGAACAATCGGTGAGCGTGGCCCATCTGTGCCAGGTGACCGGGGCGTCGGAGGCGACGATTCGCAGGGACCTGAACGAGCTGGCCCGGCGGGGAAAGCTGAACAAGGTCCACGGCGGGGCTCTTCCGATCCGAAAAGAGTTCCACGGCGAGGAGCTCAACATGGATGAGAAGCGCCAGCTTCACGCTGCGGAAAAAATGCGCGTGGCCCGCTATGCCGCGGGGCTGATTACGGACAACGACGTGGTCTACCTGGATGCGGGCTCCACGGTCATGCACATGATCGAGTATATCCAGGCGGCCCAGGCCACCTTTGTGACCAACAGCGTGGAATGCGTCCAGCGCCTGCCTCTGCGGGGGCTGCACGCCTATGTGCTGGGCGGCGTGCTCAAACCGGGGACTTTGGCCATCATCGGCGCGGAAGCCGTCCAGTGCTTGAAACAGTATAACTTCACAAAGGCCTTTCTCGGCACCAACGGCATCGCCGTGGACCCCGGCTTTACCACCCCGGACCCGGAGGAGGCCATGGTAAAGCGCACCGCCGCCGCCCATGCCAGGGATACCTGGGTTCTGGCGGACTCCAGCAAGTTCGGCATCATCACCGCCGCGACGGTCATGCCCCTGGACGGCGCACGGATCATCACCGACCGCCTGGACGACCGCAGATATTTGGAGTACACCGGCATAGAGGTGGTCTGATCCATACGCTCGATATCTTCCTGATGAGCTTTCTGGCCATCCCATACGAAAAGGACGGGTATTGTGACCGCTATGCCGATCCCGAATACAAACGGCGGCTGGTCTTGGAAAGACCACCCTCAGCAGCCCAAACCTCTATCAAATCCGGGTATACGCCGGGGCAGACGGCATCAGCGGGATGATGCCTATACTCTACGGCAGGCAGCGGATGGAGCGTCTGCCCTGGGCGGCGAAACCGGCCTCCGGCTCCTGGCGGCTGCATTTTGATGACCGGCTGTTTTCGAGCTGTCCCGTTACTTCCCATATCATGAGCCGTATCGCCGCTGTCAATGATCCAGCCCGGGTGGAGGTGGAGGGTGCGGGGGAAGCGGCGGACGATGAGCCCACGCGGACTTCAAAGAGGGTTGGTTTTAAGGAGCCACTGATTAAATCGTTCTTGCCGATTTAATCAGTGGCTCCTTAATATCATCCAGGCGGCAAAAAGGTTTGACGCTGAAGCTGTCCGGCTTGTATTCCAGCGCTTTGAGGGCCTTAGAGGAAATTGTCAGACCTGTTTTGCCTTGTACTCCCGGCCCCATGTCCCCATGGCATCCAGAACAGGCTTCAGGCTGTATCCCAGCTCTGTCAGCGCATATTCCACCCTGGGCGGAACCTCGGCATAGACCGTACGGACAAGCAGCCCGCTGTCCTCCATCTGCCGCAGCTGGGTGGTCAGCACCTTTTGGCTGACCGCCCCAATGGACTTTCTCAATTCTCCAAACCGCTTTGTGCCTGGGAGCAGATCCCGCAGAATCAATACCTTCCATTTGTCGCCAATCAAAGTCAAGGTAGTTTCCACTGGACAGGCCGGCAGTTTCTTTGCCGCAGTTGTCATACGAATTCCCTCCAATTTCCCATAGTTGCCATCAGGGATGTACAGCACAATTTTACGGCATGGGGCAGGCGCGTGTCAAGCGTTTCAAGTGATCCGGCGGGGCCGGCCGCGAAGCGTTGAAATCGTCCAATGGTCACCTCCAGGTAACTATGCCACAATTATGTGCCTACTTTACGATAACGGGATTTTGCGTTATACTGATTGCAAAGAACGGGGAGGCATAGTCTCCCCGGGAATTGGAGGTTCCCCATATGAACGAAACTGCAAAAAAGTATGTCAACCTGTTCCGGCAGGTGAAGATCGCCACCGCCGCCACAGTGGACGCCCAAGGCCATCCCCAGGCCCGCATTATCAACGTGATGCTGGCCGAGGACGACGGGATGTACATCGTCACCTCCAAGGGCAAGCCCTTCTACAAGCAGCTGGTGGAGAGCGGCGAGATCGCCCTGGCCGCCATGTGCCCCGACTGCCAGTCCCTGAAATTCACCGGCAAGCTCCGGGTGGCGGGCAAGAAGTGGGTGGACAAGGTGTTTGAGCAGAACCCCGGCATGAACGAGGTCTACCCCGGCGAGAGCCGCTACATCCTGGACGCCTTCCATATCTACGAGGGGCACGGCGAGTGGTTCGATCTGCTTCACTACCCCATCAGCCGGGAGAGCTTCGCCTACGGCGGGGACGAGGCGGAAAAGAACGGCTTTGTGATCTCGGATAAATGCATCGGCTGCGGCGCGTGCGCAAAAGCCTGCCCCCAGCAATGCATCACCGCCGGAAGCCCCTATGCCATCGATCCGGCCCACTGCCTCCAGTGCGGACGGTGCGTGGAATTCTGTCCGGTCAGCGCCGTTGACCGGCTGCACCCGTGACCGCTATGGGCGAGCTGATTCAAGAGATTTTTGCGCTCTACGCCGGGCGCGGCGGCTGGTTCCTCGGCCTGCTGTGGGATCATTTTCTCCTGTCGGGGCAAGCCATCCTTCTGTCGGGAGCCATTGGGCTGCTGCTGGGGATCTTTATCGCCCAACGTCCAAGGCTGGCGCCCGCCGTCATGGGGGTGTGCAATGTGCTGTACACCATTCCCGCCATTTCGCTGCTGGGCATCCTGATCCCATTCACCGGGATCGGAAATAAAACGGCGTTGATTGCCCTGACCATCTACGGGATCATGCCCATGGTACGCAATACCTACGTGGGCCTGACCACCCTGGACCCGGATATCCTGGAGGCGGCCAACGGCATGGGCAGCACCCCGTTTCAGGCGCTGCTGCGAGTCAAGCTTCCCATGGCCGCCGGTGTGATTCTGGCGGGGGTGCGGAACATGGTGGTCATGACCGTTTCAGTGGCGGGCATCGCGTCCTTTGTGGGGGCCGGGGGGCTGGGCGTGTCCATCTACCGGGGCATCACCATTTACAACCCCGCCATGACCGCGGCGGGAAGCATTCTAATCGCCGCCCTGGCGGTCCTGCTGGACCTGATGCTGGGCCGCGTGGAAAAATACTTCAAAAAACGTGGGAGCTGATTGCAATGAAAAAGAAAATGACCGCTTTCCTCCTGGCCCTGGCCGCCCTGCTGGGCCTGTCCGCCTGCGGGAAGCCCGACGCCTCCGATCCGATCAAAATCGCCACCAAGCCCATGACGGAGCAGTATATCCTGGGCGAGATGCTGGGGCTCATCCTGGAGGACGCGGGCTTCCAGGTGGAGATCACCAAGGGGATCGGCGGCGGCACCAACAACATCCACCCCGCCATGGTGAAGGGGGAGTTCGACCTCTACCCGGAGTACACCTCCAGCGGCTGGGTGATGGTGCTGGAGCACGACGCCGTGGGCGTGGACGACCAGGAGATGCTGGACAAGCTCAAGTCGGAGTACCAGGAAAACTTCCAGATGGCCTGGGTGGGCCTCTACGGCTTCAACAACACCTTTGCCATCGCTGTCCGGGAGGAGACCGCCCGGCAGTACAATTTAAAAACCACCAGCGGCCTGGCGGAGGTGGCTGGCGAACTGAATTTCGGCGGCAACCCGGACTATATCGAGCGCGCGGACGGGTTTTCCCTTTTGGCGGAGACCTACGGCCTGGAATTCAAGAGCGTCAGCGATATTGATATCGGCCTGAAATACCAGGCCCTCCAGAGCGGGGACATCGACGTCACCAACGCCTTCACCACCGACGCCCAGCTGGGCGACGCGTCCGCCGGACTGACGACGCTGGAGGACGATCTGCATTTGCAGGTCAACTATTTCTGCTCCACCGTGGTGCGGCAGGACGCGCTGGAGAAGCACCCCGGCCTGGAGGAGGCGCTGATGAAGATGGACGGCCTGCTGACCGACAGCGAGATGGCCCGCCTGAACTATCTGGTAGAGGTGGAAGGGGCCGATGAAAAAGAGACTGCCCGAAACTTCCTGAAGGAAAAGGGCGTTTTGAAGGGATGAGCCATGGCGGAACCTGTGATTCAATTTGACCGCGTGTGCAAATCCTTCGATGGACGCCCGGTTTTGCGGGATTTTTCCCTCTCCATCGAAAAGGGGACCTTTCTGACGGTCATCGGCCGCTCCGGCTGCGGAAAGACCACCGCCCTGCGGCTGGTCAACGGCCTGATCTCCGCCGATTCGGGCCGGGTGCTGGTGCAGGGGAGGGACGTGGCGGGCGCCGACCCCGTGGCCCTGCGCCGGGGCATCGGTTACACCATCCAGAACGTGGGGCTGTTCCCCCACATGACGGTGGAGAAAAACGTCGCCTATGTGCCCGCCATCTCAAAATCCCCCCTCTGGAAGGGGGAGGAACGGCGGAAGCGGGCGGCGGAGCTGCTGGAAAGCGTGGGGCTGGAGCCGGGTCTGGCGGGCCGCTATCCCCGGGAGCTGTCCGGCGGGCAGCGCCAGCGGGTGGGCATCGCCCGGGCCCTGGCCGCCCGGCCCGACATCCTGCTGATGGACGAGCCCTTCGGGGCGGTGGACGAGATCACCCGCCGCCAGCTCCAGGACGAGATCCTGCGCCTCCACCAGGAGTGGGGCATCACCATCCTGTTTGTGACCCACGATATTGAGGAGGCCCTGAAGCTGGGCACCCGGGTGCTGGTGATGGAGGAGGGCCGGGCCACCCAGTTCGCGCCCCCCAGCGAGGTGATGGAGCGTCCGGCCACCCCCTTCGCGGCCCAGCTGGTGCGGCGCAGCCGGGACTTTGCCCCCAGGCTGTAGAAGCTCAAGGAGGTACAGATTATGGACATTACACAGTTCAAGCTGGACGAGAGCAAATGCGTTGGCTGCGGCGCCTGCACCAAAGTGTGCTGCGGGGAGATCCTGTCCGTGGACGAGGGGGGCAAGGCCCGCATCGCCCCGGTGACTGAGTTCGGCTGGGCGGGCTGCTGGGCGTGCCAGCACTGCCTGGCGGTGTGCCCCACCGGGGCCATCTCCATCTTCGGCCGCAGGCCGGAGGACAGCCTGCCCGCTCCAAAACCGGAGGCGGCGGCCCCCGTGCTGGACGCCCTGCTGACCACCCGCCGGGCCTGCCGGCGCTACCTTCAGAAGGATGTGCCCATGGAGACCATCGAGGAAATGTTCCGCGTCCTCCAAAACCTGCCCACGGGCAGCAACAAGCGCAAGGTGGAGTATACCTTCCTGGACCGGGAGCAGACCCGCCGCTTCCACGATCTGGCCTATGCCAGGATGGAGGAGCTGGCCGCCCGGGGAATTTATCCCAAGACCTTTGACGCCCACTACTACGGCCAGATGAAGGGCTGGGAGGCCAAGGTGCGGCCCGATATGCTGCTGTGCTCCGCCCCCTATCTGCTCATCCCCCACGAGCGGAAGGGCGTGGCCTGCGCCTATGAGGACGTGAACATCGCCTGCGCCTGGTGGGATCTGCTCTGCGCCTCCCGTGGGCTGGGCTGCGTCATGATGACCTTCCCCCGCGGCGTGCTGGAGCTGATGCCCGACATCTACGCCCTGCTGGAGATCCCCGGCGACCATTATGTGGGCTCTATTATGGGCTTTGGCTGGCCGGAGCTGCGCTACCCCAGGGGCGTCCAGCGCCAGGGCTGCGCCCGGCTCCAGCGGCCTGCCATCCCGGAGATGAAGTAAATGACGAGACAGGAAACCGTTCGCTGGCTGAACGAGTGTCTGCTGGATGAAATGCCTGATTACCGTCCCCAGGCGGCGCTGCTCCCCCAGGGCAACTCTGACCGGCGGCTTCTGCGCGCCCTGATGAATATCCGCCCGCCCATGCCTTTGCGGCAGGATTTTCTGCCGGCGCAGGATGAGCTTCTGACTGCGGAGGCGGCGGAAAAAGGGGTGGTGGATGTCCGCCGTCTGCCCGCCGCCGCCAGCTGCCCGCGGCTGGCGCTGTGGCAGGGCGACATCACCCGGCTGAAGGCGGACGCCATCGTCAATGCCGCAAATTCCGCCCTGCTGGGGTGCTTCTGCCCCTGCCACGGATGTATCGACAACTCAATACCAGCGTGAATCACACGCCGGTTTACAACATCGTTCAGGGCAAATGCTTATTGCACCTTGTCTACGACCTGCCGAAAGTAGATAAGGCTGCGCCGCCCCATGAACAGCTTGCTTATTACCGCAGGCTCCGGGGGTTGTCAAAGGATGAGTTGGCCGGTATGATAGGTGTATCAGCCGGGGAGATCGTGAACTACGAAAAGCAGTTCCAGGAAATCTACGATGACCAAGCACAAAAGCTGGCCCAGGCCCTTGATATGGACAGCGGCCTTCTGCTGGACGATTACACGAGGTTCGTGTCCCCTGGGTACGGACAGCGCATCAAAAATATCCGTAATGAATTAGGTCTGTCGCAAAATCGTTTTTCTCAACTGCTGGGCGTAAACCGAAGCACAGTGTCGATATGGGAAATTGAACTTCACCGGCCATCCCGTCAGAATTATCAGAATATACTTGCAATCAAGGCAAGTCAGGAGGCAAGCGCATGACGCATGAAGAACAACGCCGCTATCTTATCCGGGAGCTATTGTCGGAAGATACGCAGTACCAAGGCATCGTGATCCCGGAGGATGCCCAGGGGCAGAAAGATTTACTCCGGGCGCTGATGAATGTGCGTCCACCCATGCCGATTGACCAAGGCTTTCTGACCGTACAGGACGAGTACCTGTCCGCCGAGCGGGATATGGCGGGAGTGGTGGACATTCACTCCCTCCCGCCTCTCCACTGCGATGAACGATTGGTCTTGTGGCAGGGCGATATAACGACCTTGAACGCAAATGCCATTGTCAATGCGGCCAACAGCGGTATGAGGGGCTGTTTCCGCGCCCTCCATTCCTGCATTGATAACATCGTTCACAGCAAAAGCGGTATCCAGCTACGGTTATACTGTGATGAACTGATGAACCGGCAAGGCCACGAAGAACCTACCGGGCAGGCGAAGATAACCCCAGCTTTCAATTTGCCAAGCCGATATGTTCTTCACACAGTCGGCCCAATCATTGAGGGGCGTGTGACCCAGCGTGATCGGGAGTTATTGGCCTCCTGCTACCGCTCCTGTTTGGAGTTGGCCGCAAAAAACGGCCTGGAAAGTATTGCGTTCTGCTGTATTTCCACCGGGGTGTTCCACTTCCCCAATCAGGAAGCTGCTGAAATCGCGGTCAAAACCGTGACCGACTTCCTGCAAACTCCATCTTCTATCCAAAAGGTGATCTTCAATGTTTTCAAAGATACAGACAAGCAGATATATCAAAGACTTCTCGGCCCAAGCACAGCAATTGAAACAGCTCGTTGAAAAAGCTGACGCTGTGATGATCGGCGCAGGGGCGGGACTGTCCACCTCTGCGGGGCTGACCTATTCCGGGGAACGGTTTACAAAGGCGTTCGGGGATTTTCAGGCGAAATATGGCATCCAGGATATGTACTCCGGGGGCTTCTACCCCTTTGAAACGCTGGAGGAATATTGGGCGTGGTGGAGCCGCCATATCATGGTGAACCGCTATGAACGCGCCCCCAGGTCGGTCTATGACGATCTGCTGAAGCTGGTGGAGGGTAAGGACTACTTCGTACTGACCACCAATGTGGATCACCAATTCCAGCTTGCGGGCTTTGATAAAAAGCGCCTGTTCTACACCCAGGGGGACTACGGCCTATGGCAATGTTCGGAGCCTTGCCACCAGGGGACTTATGATAATGAAACTGTTGTGCGCCGGATGTGGGCGGAACAGCGGGATATGCGGGTGCCGTCAGAACTGATCCCCCGCTGTCCCCGGTGCGGCAGGCCCATGACGATGAATCTCCGCTCGGATGATACCTTTGTGCAGGACGATGGCTGGTACGCCGCCGCCCAGAGGTATGAGGATTTTGTACGGCGGCATAAAGACTGTGCCATCCTCTACCTGGAGCTGGGAGTAGGGATGAATACCCCTGGTATCATTAAATTCAACTTCTGGCGGCAAGTCCACCAGAACCCGAACGCAAACTACATCTGCATCAATCAGGGACAGAGCTACGCACCACACGAAATTGAGAAGCAAAGTCTTTGCATAGACGCGGACATTGGGGCCATGCTGTCCAAACTATAAATTTTTATAATCGTTTAGCCGTCTTTTCTGCATGGAAAAGGCGGCTTTTTCTATGCCCGTACATAGCCGTCTGTTTCGCCGCAGGCGGCTAAATCTATGAAAGGAGGGAACCCCAAAATGGCGAAACCGAAAGTGATAAGCGTAGCAAATCAAAAGGGCGGAGTTGGCAAAAGCACGACCGTCTACAACCTGGGGGCCGGTCTTGCGCTGGACGGGAAAAAAGTTCTCCTGCTGGACGTAGACCCCCAGGGTGATCTGACCAAGATGCTGCCCAGCGCAAACCCCACGATCTGAAGCTGACCCTGGCTACGGTGATGAACGAGATCGTGGCGGACATCGACTGGCACGGCCATGAGGAAGTCATGCAGCACCATGAGGGCTTTGACTTTGTACCGGCAAACCGAACCCTGTCCGCCGTAGAGGTAGGGCTGGTGAACGTGATGAGCCGGGAAACCGTCTTGAAGCGGTATGTGGACAGCGTGAAACGGGGCTATGATTACGTCCTGCTGGATTGCCGTCCCTCGCTGGGTATGCTGGTCATCAACGCCCTGGCCGCGTCAGATTATGTTCTCGTCCCCGTCCAGGCGGACTATCTGGCGGCGGAGGACATGACGGAGCTGGTAGGCACCGTGCGGAGCATCCAGCGTCAGATCAACCCCCGGCTGAAAATCGGCGGCGTGTTCCTGACGATGGCGAATGAAACCACGTTCCGCAAGGACATTGTGAACAGCGTCAAAGCCAATTTCGGGCGGCACCTGCCCGTGATGGACACGGTGATCCCGGCCACGGTGCGGCTGGCGGAGGTCAGCACAGCGGACAAGAGCATCTTCCAGCACGAACCCAGGGGACGGGCGGCGGACGCCTACCGCAGACTGACAAAGGAGGTGCTGGACATTGGCAGCAAAGAGCGCAGCCGGACTTCTGACCTCGGTAGATAGTATGTTCACCACCCAGGAGGAACGGGACAACGCCCAGCGCAGCTATGTGATCGACCTGCCCACCGTCGAGATCAGCGACTTTCCCGACCACCCGTTTAAGGTGCGGATGGACGAGGAAATGGAGCAGATGGTGGAGAGCGTCAGGGAGCGGGGCGTCCTCTCCCCCGTGCTGGTGCGTCCCATGCCGGACGGCAGTTATCAGATGGTGTCCGGCCACCGCCGCAAATTTGCGTCGGAGCTGGCGGAACTGCCCACGGTGCCCTGTATTGTCCGGGAGCTGACCGACGATGAAGCCATCATTATCATGGTGGACAGCAACCTCCAGCGTGAGCGCGTCCTGCCCTCGGAAAAGGCGTTTGCCTATAAGATGAAGCTGGACGCTATGAAACGACAGGCGGGCAGACCGAGTAAAGAAAATGGTGCAACAGTGTTGCCCCATTTTTCAGGGAAGAAAAGTCGTCAAATTTTAGCGGAGCAATCGGGCGAGAGCCATGAGCAAATCCGAAAATATATCCGTCTGACGAACCTTAACAAGCAACGAATTTGCTGGGGCAAATTCAGCTTGACAGGGGCTTGCCGCCCCTATGACCCCGCAAAATGACCGCCAACCGAACTCTGTCAGTTGGCGGTCACTCATCCCGCGTTATTCCCTAATCTTCACGACGGTAGTGCGGCTCCGGCGTGTAAGGCTCCTTTTGATACTTCTGATATTTTTCAGAACGCTGATGTTCAGACTCCACATCTGGCGTCAACTCATATTCAATGGGAGCATCGCAAACGGCGTCCATCAATATCCGTTCAAGATACTCGTACTCGGAAAATTGGTCTAAAGACGCCATCACAAAGGAATCCCGCACATACCCGGCGCTCTCGGCCAAAAGCTCCTGATCCATGTAATAGCCGTAGTGTTCAACAAAGAAAGTCAGCATCATAACGACCGTCCGGGTGTTCCCCTCACGAAAGGGGTGTATCTGCCAGATTTTCGCAAAGCACCGGGACACGGCTGGCACAAAGGCTTCTCTTGAAAGAGCGTTCCAATCCTGGGTTTGAATATCCCGAAAGACAGACGCTAAATCATCGCTGATTGCTTCATCGTTGCTGTACCACACGCTGCGGCCCGCAAGAAGCCGTTCCCGTTTCTCAATGTTGATGATACGAAATTGGCCCGCCCAATCGTAGAGGTCGCCAAACAAAAAGCGGTGGATGCTTTGCAGGCCCTTCGGCGTAAAATCGTGGAAGCCCTGTTCATAGAGCAGCATCATGTTTGCGCGGGACTGTTCCGCCTCGATCAAGTCCAGCGTCTTTTCATCTTTGATGGAAAGTGCGTTCCGCAAGACAGGAACATCATCATAGAGGTAAGGATCAGCCATGCTTCTGTACCTGTGCGGCCAGTTTTGCGTGAGAAGCCAAGAGCGCCTGTTTCATCTGTTCGCCCGTGATCTCGCCTTTTGCCCAACTGCGGGAAAGTACCTGGGCATACCGGGAAACCGGCACCCCTTCAATAGCATTGATCGCGTCAGCCGTTTTTACTGCCGCAATTCTCCGCCGAATTTGTGCTGCTGTCATATCGACCACCTCTTTTGATAGGATACCACACAATCGACGAAAAGAAAAGACGATTTTCCAACCACTGAAAAATGATTAAGGAGGCAATATGAGAAAACGTAATTGCAGGGTGGAGATTTACTTCACCAAGACCGAACTGGAAACCCTGACAAAAAAGGTCAGAAAGAGGGGCCTGTCCCGTGAGGGCTACTGCCGCCGCATCCTCAACGGCGCGGTGGTGAAGGAGGCCCCGCCCGCCGAGCTGCCGCTGCTGATCCGGGAGGTGCGGCGCGTGGGCTATAACATCGACCAGCTTTTGAAGCGGGCCAACTCCATCGGCCTGCTGGACGTGCCCCAGCTCCGCAAGGCCCTGGAGGACAACCGGGCCGTGGAGAAGCTGATCGTGGACACCTATACCACCCCCGCCGACTGATATGGCCGTGACCTCTAACTTGATGGAGCTGGCAAAGGACGGACGCTGGATGGGTGGTGTGACGCCTACCGGCTTTTCATCCAAGCGCGTCTCGACCGGCAGCGGCAAAAACAAAAGCGCCGTCAGCTTCCTGGTGCCAATTCCAGAAGAACGACGGTTAGTAGAGAAGCTGTTTGACACCTTCTTAACCACACGCTCCATCAACGCAACGGCAACCGCGCTGAATCAGGAGCACACAACAAAAAATGGAGCGGAATTTACCCCATTGGCAGTCCGGGATATTCTGAAAAATCCAATCTACTGTACCGCCGATGAACAGTCCTATCAATACTTCATGGATCAGGGAGCAAATCTCTTTGGTGAGCCAGAGAATTTTGACGGAGTACACGGTATTTCTGCCTACAATAAAACCGACCAGATGATTTTGGAGGATGAAAATTCCACATTTTTCAATCCAAAATTTGTTCACGCTATGGAACGCAAGCCGATTGAAC
This sequence comes from uncultured bacterium, assembly GCA_947383145.1. Lineage (GTDB taxonomy): Bacteria > Bacillota > Clostridia > Oscillospirales > Oscillospiraceae > Enterenecus. Next base: position 195,485 of record CANDCH010000001.1, on the reverse strand, counting down.
AGTGGATCGTTTCTGTCGGGCAGCATGACGGCTATATCTCCTCTGAAAAGTGGATTAATGCTCAAAAGCTCCTTTTGACGATTGCAGAGCGACACAACCGCCCCCATCGTAAGACAAACGCTTTGCTATCGGGCATACTTCGTTGTCCTCTTTGCGGCAGGCCCCTCCGGGTGGTTCCAGAATCAAACAGGTGGACAAATGGCAAGCCGCGTTTCAAGTACGTCTGTCCTGGTTTCCGCAAGAAAGAATGTACCTTTAAGGCGGTGGACGGGGTGGAGATGGACGAGTTTATTGTCCAAAAGCTGGCTGATCTCAGTAATGAACGAGGCCAATACGGGTTTCATGATATGTATTCGGGCGGCTTTTACCCCTACGGCACCCCGGAGGAGCACTGGGCCTATTGGAGCCGTTATATCTGGATCAACCGCTACATGGACCCGCCCAAGCCGGTCTATGACGATCTTCTGAAGCTGGTTCAAGGCAAAGACTACTTTGTGCTTACAACCAACGTGGATCATTGCTTCCAGAAGGCGGGCTTTGACAAGAAGCGGCTGTTCTACACCCAGGGAGACTATGGCCTGTTCCAGTGTTCGGGACCCTGCCGCCAAGAAACCTTTGAGAACGAGAGGATAATCAAGGCTATGGTGGAGCGGCAGCGGGATATGCGCGTCCCATCTTCCCTGATTCCCCGCTGTCCGCACTGCGGCGAACCGCTGACCATGAACCTCCGCTCTGACAACCGATTTGCGGAGGATGACGGATGGCACGCCGCCGCTCATCGATACGCGGAGTTCCTGCGCCGCAACAAGGGGATGAAGGTGCTGCTTCTGGAGTTAGGCGTAGGCTACAATACCCCGGGAATCATCAAGTACCCCTTTTGGGAGATGGCCGCGCAAAATCCTGGCGCGGTATACGCCTGCCTCAACCTGGGGCAGGCCGCCTGTCCGGCGGAAATCTCAGAACAATCTATTTGCATTGACGCGGATATCGGCTCCGTTCTGCGGGCGGCTTTAAAAATCTCTCTCGAAAAAACGCATGGGCTTGAATAAAGCGCCCATTTTCCACAGAGGGTAAGAACATTTACCAAAACCTGCGGCCCGCCGGGATGGCAAATCCGGCGGGCCGTCTTTTCCCTGTCTGCGGCTGGTTATGTGGTCAAGCAAAAAATGGAAGCACGCCTCGGCCAGCAAGAGAACATCTGGCCAGGGCGTGCTTTTTTTAACTTCACGCAGGATCTACGATCCGCAAAATTTGCCATGCTGTAAACAAAGAAAGAGCGAGTTCAGCCTTTCCCCAGATAAGCGCAGCTGCTCTCGAACGCATAGCGCCCCGGCATCAGTTTATGAACCGTCCCGTCCGGCAGGGTGAGCACCGCGGGCGCGGGCGCCGTGACGCGCACCGTCACCTTGTCCCCGTCTACGTGCCACGCCGACCTGATCTCCCCGGCGCGGCTGCGGTAGCTGCCCTCTACCGCGCCCAGGCGGGCGTCCACAAAGGGCCGCAGGGCAATCTTGGCGTAGCCAGGCTCCAAGGGCTGTATGCCCAGGATGTAACGGTAGTAGAACTCCCCCACGCTGCCGAAGGAGTAATGGTTGAAGGACACCATATTGTCCCCTGAGCCCTGGGTTTTGGTCTCGTTCACCGTGCCGTCGGGCCGCAGGGCGTCCCACCGCTCCCAGGTGGTGGTGGCCCCGCAGTTCACCTGGTAGAGCCAGCCGGGGCATTCCTCGTTCAGCAGCAGGTCGAAGGCCAGCTTCTCCTCCCCGTGGTCCGCCAGCAGGGGCAGCAGGTGTTCTGTCGCAAAGAACCCGGTCTGCATCCCCTCCGAGCGCAGCTTTTCCACCAGTTTGCCAAAACAGGCGTCCCACAGCGGCCCCGCCGGGAGCACCATTTGCAGGGCCATCACATAGGCCCCCTGGTAGTCGTCCTTCATGGCGCCGTCCTTTTTGACGAACGCCTTGAGGTAGGCGGCGGTGGTTTTCTCCAGCTGGCCGGCGTACCGGGCCTCGTCCTCCGGCTTTCCCAGCAGCCCGGCGGTCCGGGACAGGATGCGCAGGTCGTTGACAATGAAGGCGTTGGACACCGGGCCGTTGTGCATGGCCATGTACTTCACGTCTTTTCCCGGGGCCAGCCAGTCCCCCAGGCTGGGGCCCATCCACAAATCCTTTTTTCCCAGCAGCCCCTTGCCCATATGGCGGATCTCGCACTCCACGTGGGCCTTCATGCTGTCGTACTGTTCCCGCAGACAGCGGTCCGTGCCGAATTGCTCCCGCATCATCCAGGGCAGGATGGTCACCGCGTTTCCCCAGCCCAGCATGGACATGAAGCCCACGCCCTCCGGCCCCCGGGCGGGCACCACCGGGGCCACATACCCCTCGGAATTGTCCAGCTGGGTATAGCGGATGTCCTTGAGGAACTTGGTCAGAAACGCCTCGGTGTCGTAGTTATAGGCCCCGGTGCGGGCGAACACGTGGCCGTCCCCGGTGTAGCCCATCCGCTCGTCCCGCTGGGGGCAGTCGGTGGGCACTTCCAGGTAATTGCTCCGCTGGCCCCACACCTGGTTGCGGTAGAGCCGGTCCACTTTTTTGTTTGCGCAGGTGAAGAACCCGGTGCGCTCCATGTCGCTGTGGACGGCGTAGGCGGTGAGCAGGTCGGGGACATACTCCACCCCGGACAGCTCCGCGTAGCGGAAGCCCATGAAGGTGAACCGGGGGCGGTACTTGGTCCGCTCGTCCCCTTTATGGTACACCAGCTCCGCCTTGGCTTTCCGCAGGTTGGCGGTGTACAGGCTGCCGCCGGCGTTCAGAATCTCCCCGTGGCGCAGCTTAAGGGTATTCCCCTCCATGTACGCCGGATCAATCTCAATGAACCCGGCAAAGTTCTGCCCAAAGTCCAGGATGGTCACGTCTCCCCGCTTCACAGCGGCCTTCACCGGCATCTCCTCCTGCACCTTCGTATAGAGGATGCCGTCCTCGATCACCTCCGGCGCCTTGCCCGTATAGGGTATGGGCTTGGCCCCGGTGGGCTTCAGCGGTCCGGCGTGGTAGACCTCGCCATCGTACAGCCCCGCGTACTCGTAGGGGCTTTCCAGCACTGCCACATCCCCCCGGCTGTCAGCAACAGGCGACCCGTCCAACCTCAGCACCCAGGACACGGCGGAGTGTTCCCCGTAAATCTGGCACTTGTTGTCGAAGGTGTACCGCCCGCAGTACCAGCCCTGGCCCAGGTACACCCGCAGGACATTCTCGCCCTCGGCCAGCAAATCCGTCACGTCATAGGTCTGGGCCTGGAGCTGTCGGTGGTAGTAGGTGTAGCCGGGGGCGAACAGGATGTCCCCCACCTTTTTGCCGTTCAGCTCCGCCTCGTACACGCCCAGGGCCGTGATGGCCAGCTGGGCGTTTTTCGCGCCGTTTGCCGTAAACCGCTGCTCGAACACGTCCACCGCGCCCTCGATAAAGGGCCGGTCCGCCTGGATGAAGCGGCTGCGCAGTTCCTCATACATGGCGATTCCTCCTTGTCAAATTTACATACTCCGCCCTCGGAGGGGGCGGAGTACGGCGCTCAAAATTTCCTGTTCAGATACTCCGCGCTCACCTGGAAGCTCTTGACCGGGCTCTTGTCGATCCAGTTGCGGTGGCTCTCTAAAATCACCGCCTCCACCCCGGCGGCCTTCGCCTTTTCGCACAGAGCGTCCAGGGGCATGGAGCCCGTGCCCAGCTCCATGCTGTCGCTTTTCAAAATGGGGGTCATGCAGGGCCCCGCCTGCCGCGTCCCCCGGTCGTTGATGTGCCACAGCTTCATTCTCGGCCCCAGGGCGTCCATCACCGCCAGGGGGCTGGCCCCGCAGTCGGCGCACCAGTAGCTGTCAAACTCAAAGCCCACCAGCTCCGGGTCGGTTTCAGCCAGCAGGATGCTATAACCATTCGTATTTTCACCCACCCGTAAAAACTCGCAGTTGTGGTTGTGGTAGAGCAGGGACACGCCCTCCTTTTTCAGCGTCTCCCCGGCCTTGTTCAGCCGCGCCGCCAGCTCCCGCACCGCCGCTTCCTCCCCGTAGGGGAAGCGGTACATCCCGGTGATCACGATTTTGTCCGTGCCGAAGTCCAGGGCTTCCTTTGCGGCGGCGGCGGGGTCACGCTCCACACTGCCCAGATCCTGGTGGATGGACACCACGTTTAGGCCGCTGTCCTTCACCAGCCGGGGCCAGGGGAGCTTGCCGCTCCTGCCCACCGGCATCCCGGCGGCTTTGGTCAGCAGGCGCACCATCAGGGCGCTGGGGTGAAGCATGAACCCGCACAGCTCGATGCCGTCATAGCCCGCCGCCTTCATCTTCGCCATGGTATCCGCCGCCTGGGCCTCGGTGTTCATCACCGTGCCCAGCATGAATTGCTGTACCGCTTTTACCATATTCACACCTTCTTAAATTCCTGCAAGGCCGCGTTGAGCTGCTTGATCGCCCCCTGGGGCACCGCGTCCCCCGCCTGCTTGAGCAGGCTTTGCAGGGTCATCCGGGCCATCATCCGCTTCAGCGCCGGGTTGTCCTTCACGCTGGCGGCCACGTCCCCCCGGCTGGCGGCGGCCCCCTCCATCATCTTCTCCACAATGGCGTTGGCCTCGGGGCACTTGGCAATCTCCCCCAGGGTGTCGTGGACGGAGTAGCAGGTGGGATCAATGTCCTCCCTGTCGAACCAGTTCACCACGTCCCCCGCCTTGTTAAAGACGTAATCCGGGTTGGGTTCGGTCACTTTGCGCACCAGAATCACACTGCTGCAATCCCCCGCCCGGGCCTCGATGGAGTGTTCCCCGGTGAGGGGCGCCTGGAAGCGGAACACCGGTCCGCCCTCTTGGGCGCCCGCCTCGTGTCCATCCACGTACAGGGTGACGGCGGGCTGGTTGGAGTACGCCTTGATCTCGGTGATCTCCTCCGCCCGGTCCACATACCGGCTGCCGCACAGGTGGACGAAGGGCTCCTTACTCCAGTGGGCCTTATAAAGGTAAAACGCGTCCTTTTTCAGCTTGCGGTCGAAGGTCACCAGGCCCTTCTGGTTCTGGCCGTGCTTGCCCCCCTCATCCCGGCCGTCGGCGGCGAAGTCGAACATATTCCACACGTGGGTGGCCCAAAGCCAGGGCCGCTCCCCGATCATCCGCAGCATATGCTCGTGGTAAACGCACTGGTAGCTCTCGGTGTAGTCCCCCTTTTCGGGATGGGCGGACTGGTACTGGGGGTTGGCGTCCGCGCCGTACTCGGAGAAGCCGATCACCCGGTCCGGATACTTGGCGTGGAAATCGTCGAAGAACTGCTCATTCTGCTCCAGCTCGCCCAGATACCAGCCGAAGTACAGGTTATAGCTGTTGATATCCGGAATCTCTAGAATTGGGCTGTCCGTCTCCAGCATGAACACGCTGGCCATGGTGGTGGGCCGGGTGGGGTCCAGGCGGTGGCACAGGTCGTTGAGCAGGCGGTGGTTTTCCAGCAGGCCGTCGTCCACCGCGCTGGCGGCGGTGATCTCGTTGGAGAGCCCCCAGCACACGATGGAGGGGTGGTTATAATTCTGGACAATCAGTTCTTCCATCTGGGACAGGGTGTTGGCCCGCCCGTCCCTCATGTGCATGGTGATGTAGGGAATCTCCGCCCACACCACCAGTCCCTTTTCGTCGCACAGGTCGTAGAACTCCTGGGCGTGCTGGTAGTGGGCCAGCCGGATGGTGTTGGCCCCCATCTCCAGGATGAGGTCCATGTCCTCCTGATGCTCTTTCAGGGTGAGGGCATTGCCCAGCCCCTCCCGGTCCTGGTGCCGGGACACCCCCCGCAGGGGGTAGCTGCGCCCATTTAAAATGAAGCCCTTCTGGGGGTCCATCTCGAACTTCCGGCAGCCAAACCGGGCGGAGACCTCCTCGCCGTTGTCCAGCTTCGCGGCGGCGGCGTAGAGGTACGGGTCGTCCAAACCGTCCCACAGGCGGGCGTTTTCGATGGTGAACACCGCCTGGGCGCGGCCGTCCTCCACGGGGGCGGCCTTTTCCTGTCCGTCCACGGTAAAGGTGACCTGCGGGGCGTTCTTCACCCACGCCTCCACCGTGACCTCCACCGTCTTGCGCTCCAAATCGGTGACAACGGGTGTGACTTTAATGCCGGGGGAGCCGCGGTAGTCCAGGTCGAAGCGGGCCTCGGGCACGACGACCAGCTTCACCCCCCGGTACAGCCCGCCGTAGAAGGTGAAGTCGGCGCTCTGGGGATAGACATGGTTGCTGCTGTTGTCCACGCTGACGGCGAGCAGGGTCTCGTCCTGCTTCAAGTAATCAGTGATATCCACCCGGAAGGCGGAGTACCCCCCCTCATGGCGGGCTGCCTTTTCCATGTCCAAAAATACCTCGCAGGTGTGGGCCGCGCCGTCAAATTCCAGATACGCCCGCCCGCCGGCGGGGATGTCCGGCTTCTGAATCATGCGGGCATACCAGCACGTCCCCCGGTAATAGTCGTTGCCGCCGTCCTGGCCGTCCAGGTTGTTCCAGGTGTGGGGGAGGGTGACCTCCTCGCCTTTTTTACGGCCCTTGAGGTCGTTTACGTCCTTGAAAAAGCTCCATTTGTCCAGGGAAATCACAGTCGGCATAATAAAATTCTCCTTTTGCTTTTAGAAATTTTTATCCCGCTTCACGAATTTTTGTGGTATACTGCTATAAAAAAGGGGAGGCACGCCCATGGACGCCCTGCAAAACATCCGCCTGTTCCAGGAGCTCATCCGCTGCGGCGACAACATCTACACTTGGTGCTACGATGCCGCCGGCGCGCTGCTGCACAGCAACTGCCCGGACGAGGGAGTGCTGAACACCGCCTTTTCCCTGTTCGGCTGCAAGGACCGGATGCTGGAGCGGGGCCGGCACGGCCGCCTGCCCGTCTCCCTGGGGGCGGCCATCGGGCTGGTGTGGTTCGCCGCCTTTGAGAAGGAGGGGGACGAGCTGCTGCGCTGCTGGGCCATCGGGCCGGTGTTCTACCACGATATGTCCATGCGCTCCATTGAGGACGGGCTGCGGGAGTTCCGCAGCCTGGAGATCAGCGCGAGCTGGAAGGCCCAATTTATCAGCGTACTCCGCAGCGTCCCGGTGGTGCAGTCCACCCTCACCAGCCGGTACGCCGTCATGCTCCACCATTGCCTCACCGGGGAGCGCCTCCACCCCAGCGACCTGGACGCGGAGACGGAGATCCCCCGTCTGCCTGACGCGCCCCGGGCAAACCGGGACCGCCACCGGGTGTGGATGGCGGAGCAGGCCCTTTTGCAGATGGTGCGCACGGGGGACATGAACTACAAGCAGGCTTTGTCCAACAGCATGGCGGTGAGCGCCGGGGTGCCCGTGGACAGCCCCGACGCCCTGCGCCAGGGCAAGGTCAGCGTGATCGTGTTTTCCTCCATCGTCTGCCGCGCCGCCATTGAGGGCGGGCTGTCCCCGGAGGAGGCCTACAGCCTGGGGGACCGCTACATCCAGACGGCGGAGTCCGCCAGGACCATGGACGACCTGATGCCCCTGGCCCCCATGCTGTACGACGACTTCATCCGCCGGGTGCACAAGTGCCGCACCAACCCCAGGCTCTCCCCCCAGATCCAGCGGTGCTGCGACTACATTGAGATGAATCTGGAGCGGAAGATCCGGGCCGCCGACCTGGCGGTTTTGGTAGGGTATACGGAGTACTACCTCACCCACAAGTTCAAGGAGGAGGTGGGGGCGTCGGTGAACGACTACGTGAAGTTCGCCAAGGTGGAACGGGCCAAGATCCTGCTGAAAAGCACCGGCCTCACCGTCCAGGACATCTCCGACCAGCTCTGCTTCGGCACCCGCAACTACTTCAGCCGGGTGTTTCAGGAGGTGGCGGGCTGCACCCCCGTCCAGTACCGGGAGGAACGCGCCCTCCATTGACCGCGCCGCCCCGCTTTATTGCAGGTTTTCCTCAATGACCGCGTGGCGGGCAGCCGCCTTTTTCTCGGCGATGCGCTTTTGAACCTCTACCATCTCCGCCTTGTCCAGCTTGCAGAAGCGCATGGCGGCCAGAGTGGCCAGCCAGCCCAGGATGGGCATACCGAATTTGACGAACATGGTCATCCAGAACAGGGCCGTGGTCATCTCGTCCCCGGGTTGGGGCAGGCTGGCGGTATAGCCGATCAGGGCCACGCAGGCGGTGGCAATGGTGGCGCCAAAGGCGGAGATGATCTTGTCGATGAGGCTGTACACGCCGGTGACCACGGCGGGGACATACTTGCCGGAGCGGTCCAGCTCGTAGTCGATCACGTCCGCCATAAAGGCGTTGCTGGCGGTGGTGACGCACATCATGGAGCCGCTGAGGGACAGGTTCAGGACGATGTAAATGATCATCATGGGGCCCATCACGGCAATTTTTTTCGGATCACCGATGGCAAAGAACGCCACAGTCACCGCCGCCACCGCCATACAGATGGTGCTCCAGGTCACAATGGTCTTTTTGCTGCCGAACTTTCCGGCGTACTTGGCCCCCACAATGGCGAACAGGATGGAGGGCAGCATACTCACCGCCTGGAGGGTGGTGGCGATGCCCATATTGCCGATGACGATGCCGAACAGCAGGGTGTTGATGATGGACTGGGAGTTGGTCTGGGTGGCCAGCTTGTCGGTGGCCTGGGCTACGATGTAGCACTGGAGGGGACGGTTCCCCTTGAGGACGGACGCCATATCCCGAATTTTAAGCGGCTCCCGCTTGCGGCTGACGCCCAGGAAGGTCTCCGGCTTGTCGAAGGCGGACACACCCACGCACACCAGCACGATGCCCACCGCGCCCATGGCGACGCACACCCAGCAGGCGGCGGACAAAAACGCCTGGTTATAGGTGCCGCCGAAGGCGGGCAGCAGCACCATGTTCAGCACGATCATCATGGTCATGGGCACCAGGTAGTTGAAGGCGGTGGTCCACACGCCGATGAGGGGCCGCTGCTTGGGGTCGTTGGTCATGATGGCGGGGATGGTCTGGGCGGTCATGTTGGTGATGGTGTAGCCGATGACGTAGATCACATAGAGGACTGTGAACATCACCCAGCCGAAGCCCTTGCTGGACATGAAGTTGAACATACACAGCAGAGCCACGGCCTCAATGAGGAAGCCGGACACCAGCAGCACCCGCAGCTTGCCGAAGCGGGTGTTCACCTTGTCGTACAGGAAGGCCAGCAGGGGGTCGGTGACGGCGTCCAGGATGCGGGTGCTGGTGAGGATATACCCCACCGCCACGGTGCCGACGCCGTAGCCGATGCTGGCGCTGTAGCTGGCCATGCCGATGAGGGAGTAGACGCTCATGCCCACAAAGCCGTTGCAGGCGTACAGGATAATCTGCCACAGCTTGGCCCGGCGGTACTGTACGCCGTCCAGCTCGCTGGCGGTGACTTTTTGCTTTGCCATAATGCTCCTCCTCAATATTGCGCCGCCCTGCGGGGCGGCTTTCTTGCACTCCATTATGACGGGAAGCTCCTTGAATGGAAACGCAAAAATCAAGGATAACAGATACTTTTTCGTGCATCTTAAAAAAACACACGAATTTAGAACCTGTTTTTTGGAAAAACATCCTTTTGGGGCTACAGGTATGGGCAAAAAATCGTGTTTTGCTGTCTCCCCTGGGGATTTTTTATAAGTTAATCATTTTTTATCCCTGTTCCTGATTTTTTGGTTTGCGGTTCGCCGCCGCTTTCTGTATGATATCACCAACAAAAATGAAAGGGGCGCTTTCTTATGAAACCGTTTGCCAAAGGCTTCCTCGTCGGCGCGTCCACCGCCGCCCACCAGGTGGAGGGGAACAACGTCCACAGCGACTGCTGGGCGCTGGAGCGCATCCCCCACACCGCCTACGCCGAACCCTCCGGGGAGGCGGTGGACCACTACCGCCGCTATGGGGAGGACATCCAATTATTGGCGGGGGCGGGTCTGAACGCCTACCGCTTTTCCATCGAGTGGGCCCGGATCGAGCCGGAGGAGGGGAAATTCATTGATGCCGAGGTGGAGCACTACCGGGACATGATCCGCTGTTGCAGGGCCAACGGCGTGGAGCCCATGGTCACCCTCCACCATTTCTCATCTCCCGCCTGGGTCATCTCCAAAGGCGGCTGGGAGTGGGAGGGCGTGGTGGACTGTTTCACCCGGTATTGCCGGTATGTGATGGAGCGGCTGGGGGGCGAACTGAACTATGTCTGCACCATCAACGAGGCAAACATCCGCCTGCAAATCGCCGACATCATGAAGCGGTATATGCTCCAGGCCCAGCAGGCGCAGAAGGCCGCGGCGCACAACCCGGAGGCCGCGCTCCAGATGGGCATGAACATGAAGGCGCTGATGGAACAGCAGCAGCTGGCCGCCGCGGAGGGCGCCGCCGCTTTCGGCCTCGCCGACCCCCAGGGCGTCCACGTGTTCCAGTCCCCCTGCACCCCGGAGGGGGACGCCATCATCTGCCGCGCCCACGCCGTCGCCCGGGCCGCCATCCGGGAGGTGTGCCCCCAGGTGAAGGTGGGCCTCACCCTGTCCTTTCACGACTTCCAGCCCCAGCCGGGGGCGGAGGACGTGGCGGAGCGGGAGTGGGACAAGGAGTTCCGGCACTACCTGCCCTGGCTGGAGGGGGACGACTTCCTGGGCGTGCAGAACTACACCCGCTCGCTCATCGGGCCGGAGGGTCTGCTGCCCACCCCGGAGGGGGCGGAGCTCACCCAGGCGGGGTACGAGTATTACCCCGAGGGGCTGGAGCATGTCATCCGCCGGGCGGCGGCGGAGTTCAAAAGGGATATCTTTGTCACGGAAAACGGCGTCGCCACCGCCGGCGACAGCCGCCGTCAGGCGTTTATCAGGACGGCGCTGGAGGGCGTGGCGCGATGCGTGGCAGATGGGCTGCCCGTAAAGGGCTACTTCCACTGGAGCCTGCTGGACAATTTCGAGTGGCAGAAGGGGTACGCCATGACCTTCGGCCTCATCGCCGTGGACCGCGCCACCCAGGCGCGCATCCCCAAACCCAGTCTGGCCCTGCTGGGCGGCTATTGCGGGCATTGAGGAGGGCGCGTAATGAAGCAGTATTTCTGTAATCCCCTCAACTTCTCCTACCGCTACCAGTTCAATGAAACCACCGGCGGCTTCACCCTGAACCGGGAGGCCGCCGACCCGTCCCTGATCCTCTTCAAGGGGAAATACTACCTGTTTCCCAGCATGACCAAGGGCTTTCTGGTGAGCGAAGATTTGGTGAACTGGAAACAGTGCCCGCTGAAAGGCGTGCCGGTGTACGACTACGCCCCGGACGTGCGGGCCGTGGGGGACTGGATGTATTTCTGCGCCAGCCATAAAAACACCCCCTGCGACTTCTACCGCACCCGGGACCCGGAGGGCGGCGTGTTCGAGCGCATCCCCGGCGCCTTCGATTTCTGGGACCCGAACCTGTTCCTGGATGACGACGGGCGGCTGTACTTCTATTGGGGGTGCAGCAACATGACCCCTATCTGGGGGGTGGAGCTGGACCCCAAGACGATGGAGCGCATGGGCGAGCCCGTGGCCCTCGTTGACAACCGCAAAACGGAGCACGGCTGGGAGCGCACCGGGGAGAACCATCACTACGACCCCGACAAGAGCAGCATCGTCCAGCTTTTGAAGGCGCAGATGGCCCAGACCCTGGGCTGCCGCCCGGAGGAGGTCACCGACCTCACCCCCGCCATCGAGGCCACCCCGGAGCAGTACCGGCCCCTGCTGAAGGCGGCGCTGTCCGACAACCCCTACATCGAGGGCGCCTGGATGACCAAGCATGGCGGGAAATACTACCTTCAATACGCCTGCCCGGGAGCACAGTATAACGTGTACTGCGACGGCGTGTACGTGGGGGACGGGCCGCTGGGTCCCTTCGCCCCCTGCCGGAACAACCCCTATTCCTACTCCCCCGGGGGCTTCTGCCCCGGCGCGGGCCACGGCTCCACCCTGGAGGACAGGTACGGGAACTGGTGGCACACCAGCACCATGCGCATCTCCGTTAACCACGACTTTGAGCGGCGGATCGGCCTGTGGCCCGCCGGATTTGACGCCGACGGGGAGCTGTTCTGCAACCAGCGGTACGGCGACTGGCCCCAGGCAGTCACAGGGGAAGCGCAGGACCCCTGGGCCGCGCCGGAGTGGATGCTGCTCAGCTATGGCAAACGGACCTGGGCCAGCAGCGAGAAGACGCCCGCCGCCAACGCCGTGGACGAGAATGTCCAAACCTGGTGGAAGGCCGGAGCGGACGGCAAAACGCCCCAGCTCACGGTGGATTTGGGCGAGGTTTGCGCGATAAACGCGGTACAGGTGAATTTCGCCGATGACATGGGCATCGTGGAGCGTCTGCCCCAGGGCGCGGAACTGGTGGGCGAGCAGGGCCGGGGGCGGTATATTGAGGAACGGGAATGGCTCACCCGCTGGCTGCTGGAGACCAGCCTGGACGGGGAGCACTGGACGGTTTTGGAGGACAAACGGGAGGCGGGCACCGACCTGCCCCACGATTTGGCGGTACGGGAGGAGGGGGTGGACGCCCGGTATGTCCGGCTCACCGTCACCGGGACGGCCTACAACGCTCCGGCCTGCGTCAGCGGCCTGCGGGTGTTTGGGCGGGGCCGGGGCGAACCGCCCGCCCAGGCGTCCCAGGTGTCCGCCCGCCGCACCGACGGTATGACCATGGAGGTGCGCTGGCGGGGGGACGCCGTGGGTTACGAGGTGCTGTGGGGGCACAGGCCGGATAAGCTGTACCACAGCTTCCGGGTGTTTGGCAAGACAGAGGTAGAAATTCGGGCCCTGATGTCCGGCGCGGAGCAATGCTATGTTCGGGTGGACGCGTTCAACGAGAACGGGATTACGGAAGGGCAAATTTGTGCGGTAACGTCCATATAAACAGTCATGGGAATATAAGCCTGGTCATGAAAATCCGGCAGGGCTACCCTCAAAAAATGCTATGCCGTAAACCAAGAAAACCACCGGCGGGGGCACGTCCCTGCCGGTGGTTTTTATTGTCCGCTTTCTTCCAGTTCAGGAAATATCCCTCCATCCAATCAACGCCATTAAGTTAACCAATAAATTCCAACGCAAAATAAAAAACACTTGACAAAAGCAAAAAAATGTGCGCCATGGCCCTGAGAACGAGACTAATTTTCAGGGGGCGCACACATGAAATACGGGACCAGAACGCTAAAGGAAACACTGATTAATTCGGTATATAGATTTTGAAAAAGAAAAAATACAATATGTTGTGCTTTTCTTGAGAAATTATTGATTAAATCAGTGACTCCTTAAGGAAGGACTGATTAAATGCGTCTGCGGCGTCTTGCGGAAATTTTGCGCCATAATTTTGCTGCGGTTTCTTGAAATAAACGCAATTATTCCTGGGTCATCGCGCCGTGTTCTGGCGCAAAATTTCTTCGCAATCTGCTCTTGACGATTTAAACAGTCCTTCCTTAAGTACGCTGTCTATCTACAGCACAGCATCTTAGCGGTTTGCGCGATATGCTTCCCACACAGCCCGAACTGCTCCAGCAGCGCCCCGGCGGGGCCGGAGTGGCCGAACTCGTCGTTGACCCCCACCCGCTCCACCGGGCAGGCCAGCCCGTGCTGAGCGATGACGGCGCACACCGCCTCCCCCAGCCCGCCGATGGTGGAGTGTTCCTCGCAGGTGACGATTCTGCCGCACTCGCGGGCCGCTTTCAGCACCAGCGCCTCGTCCAAGGGCTTGATGGTGGCCATGTCGATGACCCGGGCGCTGACGCCCTGTTCCGCCAGAAAGTTCGCCGCCTCCAGCGCCTCCGCCACCAGCAGGCCGTTGACGATGAGGGCCGCGTCCGTGCCCTCCCGCAGCACCTCGCCCTTGCCGATTTCAAAAGTAAAACTATCCGGATCGTGGATGACCGGCGCGCCGTACCGGCTGAACCGCATATACACAGGCCCTTTATGCTCGTAGGCCGCCTTCACCATGGCCTTGGCCTCCACATCATCAGCCGGGGACATCACCACCATGCCGGGGATGGAGCGCATCAGCGCGAAATCCTCGCAGCACTGGTGGGAAGCCCCGTCCTCACCCACGGAGATGCCGCCGTGGGTGGCGCCGATCTTCACGTTGAGGTGGGGGTAACCGATGGAGTTGCGCACCTGCTCAAAGGCCCGGCCCGCCGCGAACATGGCGAAGCTGGAGGCAAAGGGCACCAGCCCCGTGGCCGCCAGCCCCGCCGCCACACACATCATGTCGCTCTCCGCGATGCCGCAGTCGTAGTGGCGGTCGGGGAACGCCCTTTTGAAAATGTCCGTCTTGGTGGCGTTGGCCAGGTCGGCGTCCAGCACCACCACGTCGTCGTGGAGCGCGCCCAGCTCCCGCAGCGCCTCGCCGTAGCTCTGCCGGGTGGCGATTTTCTTTCCTTCCGCCATATCAGCCCGCCTCCAATTCCGCCAGCTGGGCGGTCAGCTCCGCCATGCCCTGGGCATATTCCTCGTCGTTGGGGGCCTTGCCGTGCCAGCCCACCTGGTTTTCCATGTAGCTGACCCCTTTGCCCTTGGTAGTCTCCAGCACGATGGCGCAAGGGCTGCCCTTCGTCTGCCGGGCGATCTCAAAGGCCCCCTCCATGGAGCGGAAATTGTGGCCGTTGATCTGGAACACCTCCAGGCCGAAGGCGTGCAGCTTGTCCGGGAGGTCGCCCAGGCCCATCACCTTGTCATTGGGGCCGTCGATCTGGAGCCCGTTGTGGTCGATGATGACGCACAAATTGTCCAGCTTGTAGTGGGCGGCAAACATCAGCGCCTCCCACACCTGCCCCTCCTGCATCTCGCCGTCGCCGAGGAGCGTGTAGACCCTCGCGGCGCTGCCCCGCTTCTTCAGGCCCAGGGCCATGCCGCAGGCGCAGGAGACGCCCTGGCCCAGGGAGCCGGTGGACATATCCACGCCGGGGACGGTGTTCATGTTGGGGTGGCCCTGCAAATAGCTGTCGATGTGCCGCAGGGTGGGCAGGTCGTCCACCGGGAAGAAGCCCCGGTGGGCCAGCGCCGCGTACAGCCCCGGCGCGGTGTGGCCCTTGGACAGCACAAAGCGGTCCCGGTCCGCCTTTTTGGGGTCAGCGGGGTCGACGTTCAGCTCCTTGAAGTACAGGTAGGTGAACACGTCGGCGGCGGACAGGCTGCCGCCGGGGTGGCCCGCCTTAGCCCCGTGGGTGGCGGTGAGCACGCCCATCCGAACCCTGCAAGCCGTAGCTTGCAGGGCTTTTTCTTCTTGTTTTGTCATAAAACGTTACCTCAAATGCCACTTGCGTTGTCATGTGCAAACTTGGAACAACAGACACGCCGGTAGCGGATTAAAGTTCTTTTTGGTTACTTTTTCTTTCAAGAAAAAGTAAACCAGGGGTTCTCGGTGGGATAGGGCAGGGATTTGGGCTGGTTCCAGGCGATATCCTGGACGCCCAGGAGCTTGAACACCTCAAACAGCGCCTTGCCGTAGTGGCCGAAGGCCACCGCCCCGTGGTGGGGGTAGCGCTTCTGGATCAGCACATGGCGGTAGAACCGGCCCATCTCGGGGATGGCGAACACGCCGATGCCGCCGAAGGAACCGGTGGCCACCGGCAGCACCTCGCCCTGGGCGATGTAGGAGCGCAGGTTCCCCTCGCTGTCGCACTGGAGACGGTAGAAGGTGATATCGCTGGGCGCGATGTCGCCTTCCAGGGTGCCCCGGGTGAAGTCGGGCTCGCCGCCGTTCTCCAGCAGCCGATTCTGGATGAGCTGGTACTTCACGGCGCGGTCGGCGCACAGCTTGCAGGCCGGGGTGTTGCCGCAGTGGAAGCCCATGAAGGTGTCGGTGAGGGCGTAGTCGTGCTTGCCCTTGATCTGCTCCTCCCACAACTGGGCCGGGACGGAGTTGTTGATGTCCAGCAGGGTGACGGCGTCGCCGCTGACGCAGGCGCCGATGTACTCGGACAGGGCCCCGTAGATGTCCACCTCGCAGGCCACGGGGATGCCCCGGGCGGCCAGCCGGGAATTCACGTAGCAGGGCTCGAAGCCGAAGGCCTCCGGGAAGGCGGGCCAGCACTTGTCGGCGAAGGCCACATACTTCCGGGAGCCCTTGTGCTGCTCCGCCCAGTCCAGCAGGGTGAGCTCAAACTGGGCCATCCGGGCGGACAGCTCGGGGTAATACTTGCCCTCGCCCATCTCCGCCGCCATCTCGGCGCACACCTCGGGGATGCGGGGGTCGTCCGCGTGGGCCTTGTAGGACACCAGCAGGTCCAGCTCGGAGTTCTCCTCCACCTCCACCCCCAGCTCGTACAGCCCTTTGATGGGCGCGTTGCAGGCAAAGAAGTCCTGGGGCCGGGGGCCGAAGGTGATGATTTTCAGGTTTTTCACACCGATGACGGCCCGGGCAATGGGTACGAAGTCGGCAATCATTTTGGCAATGTCGGCGGCGGCGCCCACGGGGTACTCGGGGATGTAACCCTTCAAATGCCGCATCCCCAGGTTGTAGGAGCAGTTGAGCATCCCGCAGTAGGCGTCGCCCCGGCCGTTGATGAGGTCGCCGTCCCCCTCGGCGGCGGCCACGAACATACAGGGGCCGTGAAACTTTTTGGCAATCAGCGTTTCCGGGGTCTCCGGGCCGAAATTGCCCAGGAACACCACCAGGGCGTTGCAGTCCTGGGCCTTCACGTCGGCCACGGCCTTCAGCATATCCTGCTCGTTCTCCACGGTGACGGGGCACTCGTACAGCTCGCCCGCATAGGCGGCTTTGACGGCGGCGCGGCGGCGCTCGCTCAGGGCGATGGGAAAGCAGTCCCGGCTCACGGCGATGAGGCCCAGCTTCACGTCAGGGATATTTTTCATAATGTACTCCTCCTCAAATCTGGTCTTTGATGTCAATATTCTCACCTGTCAGGGCCACGACCGCGCCCTGTTTGGCCTCGGCGCTGTCAGCGTGGGCCAGCAGCCACTTGTTCCGGGCCCACAGCAGCTTGGAGTCGCCGTATTCCTCGGTGAATTCCGGCCTCGCTGTGTTGGCGCCCCGGGGCAGAACCACCGCCACCCGGAAGCCTTTTACCGGGTCGGTGTGGCAGGGGGCGTAGTGCAGGGTGGTGGCGTAGACCTCCACCAGCGCCCCGGCGGGGACGCGGAAGGCCTTGACCTTGGCCGTGTCCAGCGCGCCGTCCACGATCTCCTCCTGCTTTGCCAGCAGGAGTATGAAGTCCTCCGTGCCCACGTTGAACTCGCTGTCCCGGTGGTACTCCAGACAGTTCAATTTCGTATTCCGGCCCCAGCACATCCCCAGCTGCACCGGCATTCCGCCGTAAGCGTTGCCCTCAAACTGGCAGAACACAGGCAGAGCCTCCAGCGATTCAATGGAGGGCTGGTAGGCCGTGCCCTCCTCCGGCAAGGGGATGGCGTCCATCGCCGCCAGCAGGCCGGACAGCTCGTAGCCCTCATGCACCCGCCCGTAGGGGGCGAATTCCTTGTCAAATACGCTCGTGATCTCCATATTTCCGCCTCCTTAAAGCGCCGCCAGGGTGTGGAAGCTGTCCCGCAGGGCGGGGTACAGCCCCCGGTACAGCTGATAGTAGGGTTCATAGGCAGCGGAGCGCTCCGGCTCAGGCTGTTGGCATTCCCCCGTCCGTACCGCCGCGGCGCAGCCCTCGGGCACGCTGGCGTACATCCCCGCGCCCACCCCCGCCAGGATGGCCGCGCCCAGGGCCGGCCCCTCGGCGGAGGCGATGGTTTTCACCGGGCAGCCGTACACGTCCGCCAGCATCTGACGCCAGAAGGGGCTGCGCCCGCCGCCTCCGCAGACCGCCATGTCCGACACGTCCACCCCCATCTCCCGGAACACGTCCAGGCACTGCCGCTGGGAGTAGGCCACCCCCTCCATCACGGCGCGGATCAGGTCGCCCTTGGTGTGGATGGCGGACAGGCCGATGAAGCCGCCCCGGGCGTCGGAATCCAGCAGGGGAGAGCGCTCCCCCATCAGGTAGGGCAGGTAGAGCAGGCGGTTCGCCCCGATGGGGCTGCGCTGGGCCTGGGTGGTCATCAGCTCGTAGGGGTCGCGGCCCATGCCCGCGGCGGCCTCCCGCTCGGCGGCGCAGAACTGGTTGCGGAACCACTGGAGGGACAGTCCCGCCGCCAGGGTGCAGCTCATCACCGTCCACTTGCCGGGGACGGCGGAGCAGAAGGTGTGCACCCTACCCTTGGGGTCGATGGTGACCTCGTCGGCGTGGGCGAAGATCACCCCGGAGGTGCCCAGGGTGGTGAAGGCCCTGCCCGTCTCCACCACGCCGGTGCCGATGGCGGCGGCCGCGTTATCCCCCGCCCCGCCCGCCACGGGGGTGCCGGGGGCCAGCCCGGTGGACTGGGCCGCGGCGCGGGTCACCGTCCCGGTCACCTCGCAGGATTCATACATCCGCCCCAGCCAGGCGGGGTCAATCTCCAGCGCGGACAGAAGCTCGCCGCTCCACGCCCGGCGGGGCACATCCAGCAGGTTCATGCCGGAGGCGTCGGACACCTCGGTGGCGAACTCCCCGGTGAGCTTGTATCGGATGTAGTCCTTGGGCAGCAGGATGTGGCGGCACTTCTCATAAATTTCCGGCTCGTGCTCCCGCACCCAGAGGAGCTTGCCCGCCGTGAAGCCCGGCAGGGCCGGGTTGGCGGAGATAGACAGCAATTTGTCCGCGCCTATCCTGGCGGTGATCTCATCGCACTGCTTCTGGGTGCGGCCGTCGCACCACAGGATGGCGGGGCGCAGCACCTGCCCCTGGCCGTCCAGCATCACCAGCCCGTGCATCTGGCCGGATATGCCAATCCCCTTGACGGCGGCGGGGCTGGCGCCGCTTTTCGCCAGCACGGCCTGGATGGTTTCCCGCGCCGCCCGCCACCAGTCCTCCGGGTCCTGCTCCGCCCAGCCGTTCCGGGGCTGGTGGAGGGGGTACTCCACCGTATGGCTGGCCACAGGCGTGCCCGACGGGTCGAAGAGCACCGTTTTGGTGCCGGACGTGCCTAAATCAATTCCTAACAAAAATTCCATCTGAACTGCCCCTTTCGCTTACGCGGCCCGCTTTTTTTGCTCCCCTCGGGGAAAACGCTTTTGTTGACAAAGAAGAATACCGCCATAGGAATGCCGCCGCCCGTGTTTAACTGCCCGCATACGCTCCCCTTTACAACGGCGAAAGGGTAAACGCGTGAAAGCTCACAGCCCCCTCGCCGCGGAACCGGAAGTACAGCGCCCGTACCCCTGGCTCCATGTGCAGCGGGGCATCCCACGCAAGGCCGGACATTATGGTAACCTCCGCGCAGATATGGGCGAAGTCGGGCCGGTCCGACACCTGCATCACGCCCTTCCCGTCGCCGCCGGCTTCCAGGCTGACGGCGGTTTTCTTTCCAATTTGAAAGTATTTGAACCCGGCCACCGAGCCGCTGCGCATATTGGCGATGTACTGGCCGCCGTCCCCCTCCCGGTCCCCGCCGGTCTGGGTGAAATAGGGATGCTCCTTCAAGCGCCTGCGGGGGCTGGGGCCGTCGTACCGCCCCACGCCGTCCTTGCTCCACAGGTTGCAGGCGATCCGGGCTTCGTACCGCCCTTCCCCCCGCAGCGGCCCGCCGTTCAGGCCGCAGGAGGTCACCTCCGCCTGCTTGAAGCCCCCCTCCGGGGTGCGCGCCAGCTTCTCCGCGCAGGCCTGCCGGGAGTAGGAGTGCCGGTTGGTCTGCCGGTGGTAGAAGATGTACCAGTCCTCCCCGAGGTTCAACAGCCCGCCGTGGGTGTTGCCCAGGTAGTTGACGCCCTTTTGTTCGTCCTCGTTGCCGTCCAGAAAGAGGTCGCCCAGGCTCACCAGGGTGCCGCCGAAGGTGAAGCCGCCGTCGGGGCGCTCACTGGTGGCGTAGCACAGCTCATGGTTGTGCCGGGAGGAGTAGACGAAGATGTAGGTGTCCCCGTCCTTTCGGATGGAGCTGGCCTCGAAAAACTCGTGGTTGGGGAAGGAGCCGGGGCCCTCCTTGGGGAAGATCACCCTGGGCTCCCCCTTCAGGGTCACCATGTCGGGCTCCAGCTCCGCCACCGTGCCGCCGTCGTTGCGCAGCTTTTTCCCGCCTGTGACGATGGCGGGGGTGGGGGTGTAGAACCCGGAGTACAGCCACACCCGGCCGTCGTCGTCCGCCAGCACGCCGGGGTCGAAGGGGAACTGGTCGCCCTTCCTCCGGCCCCAGATCGTGCCGTCGGGATACTTCACGTGGCCCAGGAACTGGTATTCCCCCGCCGGGGTGTCGCACACGGCCACCCCCATGATCCCCATGAAGTCGAAGGCGTAGTAGAGGTAGTACCGCCCGTCCGGCCCCCGGCACACGTCGGGGGCGAACAGCAGCCGCAGGCCCAGCTTGTTCTTCGGGTCCTGGTTTTTGCGGTAGATCACGCCCTCATACCGCCAGTCGGACAGGTCGGCCGCCGGGGCGGACCAGCACACATAGTCGTTGACGCAGAAGATGGGGGCGTTGAATTTGTCATGGGAGCCGTACACGTACACGCGGTCCCCAAACACGTGGGGCTCGCCGTCGGGGATGTACTCCCAGCTGGGGAGATAGGGGTTGAATGCCTGAGCCATCGCAAATTGCCTCCTGCCTGTCTTATTTCGAGGGGTCGGGCCCGTTCTGCTTCGCTTTTTTCAAGCGCAGGAAGTACACGGCCTCCAGAATCACCAGCAGGACGCCCGCGCAGATATCCGCCGCGATCAGGATGATCCTCCAGTTGGCCATCCCCAGATTGCTGCCGAACACGTTGGAATTGGCCAGGGAATAGAGAATATTGTGGCACGCCCGGCGCATGGCGGTCCTGGCCTCCGCGCTGTCGCTGTCCAGCAGCTTGGCGGTGTCGGTGGTGGTGAGCATCCGGTCGCCCCCGTTGCGGATGGACAGGTCGGCGTTCATATAGCCGTAGCCGCCGTACCAGTCGGTGACGACGGTGCAGTCGATGCCCCACTCGCCCCGCAGGACCTGGTTGAGCAGCGCGTCGCACGCCCCGGCCCAGATGTTGCCGATATAGTTGTACGAGCTCATGACGGACTTGGCGCCGCCCTCCTTGAGGGCCATCTCAAAGGGCTTCAGATAGATTTCCCGGATCGCCTGTTCGTTGCTCCAGGTCAGCAGCATATTCGTCCGGTTGCCCTCCTGGTCGTTCAGCGCGAAATGCTTCACGTAGGTCTGCATATTATGGACCCTGGCTCCGGCCACCGCGTTGGCCGCGATCACGCCGGAGAGGACCGCGTCCTCCGAGTAATACTCGAAGTTCCGGCCCGAGAAGGCCGAGCGGTGGATGTTCATGGCGGGGCCGTACCAGCCGGAAATGCCCAGCTCCTGTCCCTCAAGCCCCACCACTTCCCCGAACTCCCTGGCCAGCTCCTTGTTCCAGGTGGACGCGAGCATCACCGGGGCGGGGAAGCTGATACCGGCCAGGTCGGTGTAGTTGCTGTGCAGGCCCGAGGGGCCGTCGGTCTCCACTGTTGCCTGGAACCCGACGCTGGGTATTTCGGAGGTCATATATCCGCCCACGGAGATCAGGGCGTTCATGTCCGCCGCCGTGAGCTGGTCCAGCAGGGCGTCCCAGCGCTCGTCGCTGTACTCCGCGCCCGCCATGTCCTCTAACGTCAGGCCATTGGAAGCGCCCGCCGCCGGGACCGTCCCGCTGTTATCCATATGTTCGGCGGGGTCATAGACCGCGTTGGAGATGAAGCCAGCCTTCGCCTCCCCGCTCATGCTCATGCTGGCGGGAGCGGCCGTGGCCTTCTCGTAATTGGCGAAGCCGTCCGCCCTGCTCAAGTAGGTGACATCCCCCCGAGCGAAGTCGAAGCGGTTCACAGCGGCGATGGCGTCCGATGGGCGGGCCCCGGCCCCGCTGTCGTTGTAGACCACATCCGCGTCCACATGCACCGTCTGGGCGGCCAGCACCGTGTGGGAATCGGAGCGGATGCTGATCTCATAGTCCCCCGCCTCCAACACATAGCAGCCCCGGTTCAAATCGTCATAGGAGGCCATGTCCTCCAGCGCGAAGGAGACCTCCACCGTCTCGGACTGACCGGGCTCCAGCGTTTCGGTTTTGGCGAACTCAATCAGATTGACGGACGATTTCTCAATCCCACCATTAGTATAAGGCGGCGTATAGTAAACTTCAACCACATCTTTTCCCGCGGTGGAGCCCACATTGGTCACTTTGACCTTTAAGGTCACAGCGCCGTCCTTCTCGGCCAGCTCCGTGAGCTCCTGCTGGAAGGAGGCGTAGGACAGGCCGAAGCCGAAGGGGAACTGCACGGTTTTTTCGTAGTCGATGAGCCCTTCCGCCGCCGCCGTCTCATAGAACTTGTAGCCTACGTAAATGCCCTCCACATAGTTGACAAAGGTGGCCTTGTAGTTATCGCCGCTTCCCGGGCGGTTCACCAGCTCGGATACGTTGTCATACTCGAAATTGCCGAAATTCCGATAGGTGGGGGCGGTTGTCAGGTCATAGAGATAGGTGTCCGCCGTCCTGCCCGACGGGCTCACAGAGCCGTTCAGCACCCGGCCCAGGGCCGCGAAGCCGAACTCCCCGGGCCCCGCGCACCAGATCACGCCGCCGATGTTCTCGTATTCCTCAATCCAGCCCAGCTCCATGGTGTTGGCCGAATTGATAATCACAATGATATTCTTGAACTCCTCGTTGAGCCGCTCCAGTAAGGCGGTTTCCCGGCTGGTCAATTCCAGATAGCTCTTTTCGGGGTCAACGTCGTCCTTCTGGCTGGTATACCGAACCCCCCGCCCCGTGGCCGCGGCCTCGGCGATGGAATTCTCATCCGTTATGCTGCCCGGCAGGTCGGCGCCCTCGCCGCCGGAGCGGGAGATCACCAGCAGCGCGGTGTCCGAAAACTCCTTTGCGCCGTCGAACAGCTTCGCCCGGTCCATATCCTTGATTTTGGCCTCGGGGTTGGTCCAGTCCTGGATGTACATCCCCACCTCCGGGCGCTCGGACTCCTCTTTTACATAGAAGTTGATCAGATCCTGGTTCAGCTCATAGCCGGCCAGCTCAAGGCCCTGCAGCAGCGTGACCTTGTCTGCGGCGCTGGAGAATTCCCCCGATCCGGTCCCGCCGTAAATCGGGTTGGTGGAGGCCCAGCCGAATACGTTGAGCTTGGTGACGTCCGCGCCCAGGGGCAGCGCGCCGTCCTTGTTCTTCAGCAGGACGATCCCCTCCTCCGCGATCTGCTCCGCCAGAGCGCGGGACCGCTCCTGGGTGGTCTCGGACATGGCCCCCTTGGCGCCCGCGCTGACATTCAGCAGGGAGGACATGGGGCCGACGCAGATCAGGTTGACGCACACGACGATGGCCAGCAGCCCCGCCGCCACCGTCTGCGTCCGAATGGTCAGCTTTGCCGCAGCGGAGGGCTTTTTGACGGCGCACACGATAAACGCCGCCGCAATCGCGAGGACCGCAACCGCCATGACGATCAAATAGGGGAGGACAGACTTCACGACGGCTATAATATCGTCCTTGCTGGCCGCTACGCCCCGGCCCCCCAGCAGGCTCTGGACGCCGAGCCAAATGCCCGCGGTAATCGCGGCAAAAACCACGATGAAAATCACAGGCTTTACCCATTTCCTGTTTTTCAAAATAACGGCTCCCTTCCAATCTGAATCATAATCAGGGCGCACCGCTGCCCTGAAAGCATGGGGTGCGGTGCGCCCTGTGGGTGGTTACGCGCTCAGCCCTCCAGGGGAGGGACGTCGTATTTCTCGGTGCGCGCGTCCTGAATCACGCCGGACCAGTTCAGGCCGAAGGCAAAATCATAGGTGTTGCCGTCGCTGTCCACGTGGCACTCCATGTCCCGGGGGACGTCCTCGTACTGGGCCTCCACGGTCTCCATATTGACGGGCATCTGGAGGGGCAGCAGGCCGGAGGGCTCATAGCTGCCGGAGATCACCTCGCACACGGCCTCGTCGCTGGCCCCGCCGAAATCAAACAGGATGGCGTCCACGCTGGACTCGAACTCCGACACGATCATGGAGCCGCTGGCCTTCACGAGGACCACCACATTGTCGCTGACGGAGTTGGCATAGGCGATCTTGTCCAGCTCGTCCGCGTTGGACACCCGGGCGGCGTTTCCGTAATAGGAGCGGTTCTCGCTGCTCTTGACGGTCTGGGTGCCGTAGACGTCCGTCTGCTCGATCGTAATGGTATCGCCGCCCAGGGACTGGGTTCGGACATAGGGGGAGTTGGCCACATAATTGCCGTACTGCAGGGAGATGGGCAGGTACTCCCCGGTCTCCTTGTCAAACCCGCCGCCGCTGTTGGACGGGGAATTGATGACCACCAGCGTGAAATCGCAGGCCGCGATCTCCTCCGCGGAGGCCCGGATGATGTCGTCCCGGGATACGGTGGGTTTTCCGTCCTCGTCCGGCTCGCCGGTCAGCGTATCCGCCACGCGGTCGGTCACGACGTTAAAGTATTTGCTGGCGGTATTCGCGCTGACGGGCATGGCCCAGGAGGCTGGCTGGGGGCCGAACATCATCAGGGAGAACATATCCGTACGGCCCTCGCTGTACACCATGGGGATGTAGACGGTGGGCTTTTCCCCGCCGTTATCACTGATCAGGTTTCCGCTGTTTTTCACCATGACCAGGGACTTCAGGTGGGCCTCGTAGGCGTTGTCCTCGTACTTCTCGTTCTTGATGGCGGTGTTCATCCCCTCGGCGGAGATGTAGGCGTTGTCCATCTGGCCGATCTGGATCATGTCGCGCACCACCCGGCGCACGGAATCGCGGAAACGGGTTTCGGCCTCCTCCTGGCCGTGCTTGTCCACATAGGCCTGCATCGCCTCGCGCAGGGTCTCCACGTTGGCGTAGCTGCCGATCTTGTCCACGCCGGCCTCAAAGATCATCAGGGCCCGCTCGGTCTCAGTGAGGTCCTCCGTGCCCCAGGGGCGGGCATCCACGATGTCGTAGTCGGTGACCACCATGCCGTCGAAGCCCAGCTCCCCCCGCAGGACCTCGGTGATCTTATAGGAGCTGTACGCGCTGGAGACCTTTTCGCCGCCCAGGGGGTCGCCGCTGTCGTCAATGCCGATGCCGTAGTCCGGCATGACGCCGGCGGCGGAGCCGGTTGCGCTGTCCAGGTCCATGGCCGCCTGGAAGGGAAGCAGCTGGGTATAGAAATTGTCGCCGGGGTATACGTTGTACTTGCCGTAGTCATTGTGCGCCTCCCGGCCCGCCTCGGCGGTGCCGTTGCCGGGGAAGTGCTTGAGCAGGGCGTTGACGGAGCCCAGGCCCCAGCCCTGGTCGCCGCCGTTCTCGTCATAGGTGGACTGCAGGCCGGACACAAACGCCTTGGCCATGTCGGAGCCCAGCTGCGGGTCCTCCGTAAGCTGCCGGCGGAGCGGCTCCACCTCGGCTCCGTAATCAGGTCGATCTGGGGGGAGTTCACCGTCGTGATGCCCGAGGCGCGGTAGACGGCGGACAGAGCCTCGCCGGCGTTCTGGGCCATCGCCGGGTCAAACGTGGCGCCCAGGCCCAGGGTGTCGGGCCAGGTTGTGCCCAGCTTCACGCTCATCATGGAGCCGGTCTCCGCGTGGAAGTCCACGGGAATCGCCAGATCAAGCGCCTCTACATAGGCCTGGACCGCGTTGGTGTAGGACACCGAGTCGTTCACATCGGACACCGAGCCGTCGAAGGTCCGCACGCCGGCGTTTATGCTCTCCTTCATATCATCGGAGAAGTTGGTGCTGCGTCCGCCCTTGGTGGACAGCAGCAGCAGGCCGGGAATCTGATCCCACGCCACCTGGCCGGCCAGATCCGCGGCGCGGGTGTCCGCGTCCAGCCGCCAGTCCTCATAGGGGTCCAGCTTGCCGTTTTTATTCATATCCTTGAAGGCGTACCCGCCGGACTGGAGCAGCTTCACGCCGGAGTCGGGGGAGTAGCCCAGGGTGGTCCCGCCCTGGTTGGTCACCTTCATCCAGCCCTCGGCGGTCTTCTCCTCGGACCACTTCACGTCGCCGGAGCCCAGCTCTTCCAATTCCCCGGCAGATACCGGCTGGGAGGGAGCGCTTCCCGCGTCGCTCGCCGCGGGGGGCGCGGAGCTCTCCGCCGGGGCGGAGCCTTCCGCGTTGCCGTTGTTGCAGCCCGCCAGCAGGGACAGCAGCATGGCCGCCGCCAGCGTCAGGCCGCACGCTTTTTTCAACTGCATTTTCATTGTGAAACCTAACCTCCTCGTATATTGATCAGCCTTTCAGGGGTTCTACGGCGTACTTGGCGGTGCGCGCGTCCTGGATCACGCCGGACCAGTTGAGGCCGAAGGCGAAATCATAGGCGCTGCCGTCGCTGTCCACGTAGCACTCCATGTCCCGGGGGACGTCCTCGTACTGGGCCTCCACGGTCTCCATATTGGCGGGCATCTGCACCGGCAGAAGGGCGCTGGGTTCCACCTGGCCCGAGAGGACCTTGCACAGCGCCTCGTCGCCCACGCCGCCGAAATGGACCAGCAGGCCGTCGATCTCCTTCTCAAATTCCGAGACGATCATGGGGTTCGCCGCCTTGACGACCACGACGACGTGTTCGACCTTTTTGGTCAGGTCCAGGATAAAGTCCAGTTCATCCGAGTTCATGATGATAGAGGACTTGCCGTAATAGGAGCGGTTCTCCTTTGTCCCGTCCGCAAGCAGGTCCCCGCCGATGGAGGTCTTCCGAACGTCGGCGGAATTTGCGGTGTACGGGCCATATTGCAGGGATATGGGAATGTACTCCTCCTTTTCGGAGTCGTATCCCATGCCGATGGAGCCCGGCGCGTTAACGGGGCTGCCGACCAGCGCCAGGGCGAAGTCGCACGCCGCCAGCTCGGCCTCGGAGGCGCGGATCACGTCGTTGGGCCCCAGGGTGGGCTTGCCGCTCTCATCCGCGGGTCCGGTCAGGGTGTCGCTGATGGTATCCGTCACAACGTTAAAGTAATTGGACGCCACCCGGGCATCAATCGCGGTGGAGAAGGAGGCCGGGGAGGCCGGAGTCGCGAACGGGCCCATCTGCACCGCCTCGGTGGCCGGACTGTATTCCAGGGGAATGTACACGGTGGGCTTTTCGCCCTGCCGGTTTTTGATGATATCGCCGCTGTTTTTGAGCAGAACCACCGACTTCAGCTGCGCCTCCAGGGACGCCTCCTGCTGCTCCTTGGTTCCGTATTTCGCGCTGCTCTCGTCCACCAGAAGGTACGGGTTATCCACCAGGCCCAGCTTGAGCATATTTTTGATCATGCGCTGCGCGGATTCCGTCAGGCGGGCGTGCAGGGCCTCCGCGCCGTGCTTCTCCTCGTACAGCTTGGCGCCGCCCTTCATGCCCTCCAGGTCGTCCGAGGAGCCGACCTTATCCGTGCCGGCCTCCAGAACCAGCAGGCACCGCTCCGCGACCGTCAGGCTCTCCGCGCCCCACGGGGCGAACTCGTCGATCACGCCATAGTCGGTCACGGCGACGCCGTCGAAGCCCAGGTCCCCGCGCAGCAGCTGCGTCACCTTATAGTTGCTCATGCCGCTTCCCACGTGCTCGCCGCCCAGCGCGACGCCGTCCTGGCCTATTCCAATCGAGTAGCTGGGCATAACGCCGGCCGAGCTCTTGGTTTTCCCGTCCAGGTTAAATACCGATTCAAATACCTTCAGGTGTGTGGCCAGCTGTCCGCCCGGCTGCACACTGTACTTGCCGTAAGGCCGGTGGGACTCTCTGCCCCCCTCGCCAGGTCCGTCGCTGGGGAAGTGTTTGACATACGCCGCTACGCTGTCCGCGCCCCAGCCCTGGTCCTCGCCGGTTTCACTGTAGGTGGACTGCAGCCCGTTCACATACGCCTGCGCCATATCGATGACCAGCGCGGGGTCCTCGCCAAAGGTTTCCGCGATTCGGAACCACCTGGGCTCGGTGGCCAAGTCGATCTGCGGCATATTCGCCGACGTCACCCCGATGGCCCGGTATTCCTGCCCGCGGATCTTCGCGAATTCATGGATGAGCTCCGGGTCAAAGGACGACGCCAGGCTCAGGGCGGACGGCCACACGGAGACGGCCGAGAGGTCCGGCTCGCCCTGCAGGTCAATCGGGATTCCGGCGCTCTTCCCCTCCGCGTACGCCTGGAGCTTATTGGAGTAGGCTGCCATATTGGCGATATCCCCTGTGGGCGCCGCCGTCAGGTTGCGGAAGCCGTTGTCGATCTTTTCCTTGACGTCGTCCGCGATATTCCCGTCGGCGCCGCCGGTGCGGTCCGTGCCCAGCAGCATCATGGCGATCATCTCGTCGTCGGACAGGAAAGCCGCCGCGTTTTCTGCGCGGGTTTCGATGTCCAGCCGCCAGTCCTCATAGGGGTCCAGCACGCCGTTTTTGTTCAGGTCTTTAAAGGCATACCCGTCGGACTCGATCAGCTTGACCCCGGAGTCGGGGGAATAGCCCAGCACCGCCCCGTCCTGGTTGGCGACTCGAATCCAGCCTTCCTTTGTGGTCTCCTCGCTCCACCTTTTTGCGGCTTCGCTTGGAACCGGCTGAGAGGGCTGGGCGGTGGGAAGCGCTTCGGAGGGAGTCTGCGCCGGGTCTGAGCTTTCCGCGCTGCCGGCATTACAGCCCGCCAGCGCGGAGGACAGCATCATCCCGGCCAGAAACAGAGCGCAAATTCTCTTGTGAAACCCTTTCATATTGATCTCCTTTTCACAATCATTTCTGAAAAGTCCCAATGTTTTCCCGTGATTCCCGCCCCTGCGGGGGCGGGAATCACGGGGACATGTTCAGCCTGGGAACGCAAACGCAAATTGGGACGCCGGGAAAAGGAATCAGCCTTCCAGGGGGGGCACGGAGTACTTGGCGGTGCGTGCGTCCTGGATCACGCCGGACCAGTTCAGGCCGAAGGCGAAATCATAGGTGTTGCCGTCGCTGTCCACGTGGCACTCCATGTCCCGGGGGACGTCCTCGTACTGGGCCTCCACGGTGTCCATGCTGGCGGGCATCTGGAAGGGAAGCAGGCCGGAGGGCTCGAGCTGGCCGGAGATGATCTGGCAGATGGCGTTTTCGATCGCGTTCGAATTGCTGCTTTCCAGTGCGGAGTTGGAATTAAAGTCAACCAAAATGACATCCGCCACATCCTCGAACTCCGAGAAGATCATGGGCTTGCTGCAGTTGATGGACACGATCACCTTGTCAACCTTGGACGCGGCATAGAGCACGGTGTCCAGATCGCTTTCATTGCGGGTCGTGGTGGACTTCCCATAGTAGGAGCGGTTTTCCGTTTCCAGAACGGTCTGCGCGCCGTACGGAGACTCGATGGAAACCTCAATCTGCTTGCCGCCCAGAGACTTGGTGCGGACATACTGGCTGGTGGCGCTGTAGGGGCGGTATTGCAGGGAGATGGGCAGATACTGCTCGGTGGCGGCGTCATACCCGCTGTTGGCGTCGGAGGGGCTCCCGATCTTCACAAAGGCAAAATCACAGGACGCCAGCTCCGCGTCGGAAGCCCGGACAATGTCATTCTCGGAAACAGTGGGGTTCCCCTTGTCGTCAGCAGGGCCGGTCAGCGTGGGGCTGACGCTGTCCGTGACGATATTGAAGTACTGGCCATAGACCGCCATATCAACAGGGACAGACCAGGAGGCCGAAGACGAGCCCCACATGCTGTTGGAGGCCGGAGTGAATGTCATGGGGATATACACCGTGGGCTTTTCGCCGTCCCCGGACGCCTCATGGACCAAGCCCTCCGAATTCTTGATCATAATAATGGATTCTTCCACCGCCTGCAGCGCCACTGCCTTGGCTTCCTCTTTCGCAATTTTGGCCTCGCTCTCAGCGGTGACCAGATAGGGGTTCTCAAACAGGCCGACTCTGAAGCGCGTTCTGAGGATGCGGAAGGCCGAGCCGGCGATGCGCTCCTTCATGTACTCCTCTCCGTGCTCCTCAACGCCCATGTTGTAGGCTTCCTTCAGAGAGGTGATGCAATCGGTCAGGTTTTCACCGGCGAACTGGTCCAGGCCGGCCTCCAGGGCCACATAACGCCGCTCTGCGGGGGACAGGTCCTCCACACCCCAGGGACGGCTGGCGCCGCTGCTCTCGATCAGCGCAAAGTCAGAGGAGATCACACCCTCAAACCCCAGCTGCTCCCGGAGCACCTCCGTCAGCTTGAAGTGGCTGAAGGAGCTGGCGCGAAGCTCGTCGTCAAAGGGCTCCCCGTCCGATCCGATGGCGATGGAATAGCTGGGCATGAAGCCGGAGGCGGATTTGGTGGCGCCGGGCAGGTCCAGCGTGGCCGCGAAGGGCAGCGTGGAGGTGTAGAAATTGTCGCCGGGATACACGTTGAACGCGCCGGTGGCGTTGTGCGCCTCGCGGCCGCCCTCGGCGGAACCGTCGCCGGGGTAATGCTTGACCAGGGTGTTGATGCTGTCCGCGCCCCAGCCCAGGTCGTTGCCGTTCTCGTCATAGGTGGACTGAAGCCCGTTGGTCACGGCGCGGGCCAGATCGCTGGACAGCTGGGGGTCCTCGCCGAAGGTCCCGGTGATCCGGCTCCAGCGGGGCTCTGTGGCCAGGTCGATCTGGGGGGACATGACGGTTGTCACGCCGATGGCGCGGCACTCGGCGGAGGTGATCCGGGCGTACTGCTCGACGAGGTCCGCGTTGAAGGTTGCGCCAAAGCCGATATTGCTCACAAACGCGGTCAGGACCGTGCTGCCCAATTCCGCATGAAGATCGATGGGGATTCCGTAGGTCTTGCCCTCGACGTACTTTTGCAGCATATTCGAGTATTCCACCGCCGCGGCGATGCTCTTGAACTGGAACGGCTCGCTGATATCCCGGACCCCGACATCCATGAAGCCGGTGACGTAATCATCCAGCGAACCGGGTTGGTAGCCCATGTCATACTCGGTCAGGACCATGATCGGGAGCTGCTCATCCACGCTCATCATGTCAACCAGCGCCTGAGCGCGGGTATCCGCGTCCAGCCGCCAGTCCTCATAGGTATCCAGCTGGCCGTTCTGGTTCATGTCCTTAAAGGCGTACCCGTCGGACTGGAGCAGCTTGATGCCGGACTCGGCGGTGTAGCCCAGGGTGGCTCCGCCCTCGTTGGTCACTCTGATCCAGCCGTCGGCGGTGGTCTCCTCGGACCACTTCACGTCGCCGGAGCCAAGCTCCTCCAGCTCCCCGGCGCCCGCCGGCTGGGACGGGTCGGTTCCCGCGTCGCTCGCCGCGGGGGCCGCGGAGTTCTCCGCCGGGGCGGAGCCCTCTGCGTCGCCGTTGTTGCAGCCGGCCAGCAGGGACAGCAGCATGACCGCCGCCAGCAGCAGGCTCAGGCTTTTCCATGTGCGCTTCTTTTTCATTTTTTATGCTCCTTTCACTCTTTCCGCTCAGACCGCCACGGTCTCGTGGTCCTCCGGCCCTCACGTGCTGCTGCAATACTACAATAGCTGACAGGGCGATATGAGATTTTGGTACGAAATGTACAAATGCGGTACGAGATGTATCGCAAGGCTCCGTTCCAAGCCGCCGCAACAAGAAACAGAGCGGCCCGTTGGGCCGCTCTGTTCAGTGCTCCTTGATAAACTTGTCGATGAAGTACAGCGCCGCGCCGATTTCAGTGGAGTGGGAGCGGTACCGGCAGATGGACAGGTACGGCTCCCGCAGATAACCGGCGTCAAGTTTTCGCAGCCTTGATTCCATCTCCGCGAAGTGGCGCGCGAGGAATTGGGAGAGCTTCCCCCCGATCACAATTCCGCAGTCCAGAATCACATGGATGTTCCGGACGCCAATGGCCAGGTTGTCCAGATAGTCGTTCCACAGGCTGCGGTACTCCCCGTTCCCGCCCTCCATACCGCTGAAAAATTCCTCCAGGGAGATGCCCAGCGCGTCCGACAGCCTGCCTGTGGAGCAGTACGCCTCCAGGCATCCCCGCTGGCCGCACTCACAGATTTTGCCGCCGGGATGGATGCACATATGTCCGAATTCCCCGGAACGGGTATGTGTGCCTAAGTAGGTGCTGCCCGCGATCAGAATCGCGCCGCCCACGCCGCGCCCCACAGACAGATAGGCCATATCCGCCACCCCCGCGCGGTTCCACCACTCCGCGTATCCCCCGGCGTTTGCGTCGTTTTCCAGCCAGACAGGGTATGGGATATGGCCGATCAGATCCGCCGCGGCCATCTGCTTCACCTGGATGGTGGGCGCGTCGGTGATGTGCGTCCGGCCGGCGTCCACAATTCCCGGGACCGTAACCCCGACGCCCAGCAGCCGCTGGCGCGACAGCCCCTCCTCGTCGATAAAATCCTCTATCGCCCGGGTCAGGCGCAGCGCGTATTCGTCATTGGCCTGAAACGGAATGGCCACCGTTTTTGCGCCCAGCCTGCGCACCAGCAAGTCCACCGCGAGCATGCGGATATGGCCGGAGGTCAGCTCTATTCCAATGGCGTAATGTCCTTGGGTCGATAATTGCTGGCCCTTGGCGGCCCGCTCCCCCACACTGGAAATAAAATATTGATTCATGCATACACCCCTAATTCATGCGGTCAACTAATATCGCGCTTACCACAAACCAGCGGTCCTTTTCCCAAATGGTCAAATTTCCGTCGTACCTTTGAACGATCTGCCGGATGATCCCCATACCGATGCCATGGCTTTCCGCCTCGGATTTCGTCGTATTCAGATTAGGGTTATTGGCCAGCACGGAGCGGACAATTTTGTTGCGGATTTCTATTTCGATATACCCCTTAACCTTGCGCATGGAAAAGCAAATCCCAGGGTCCGCGACGTTCGAGGACGCCTCGATGGCGTTGTCCCATAAGTTGAACAGCAGGCCGCACAGCATCTCCTGATTGATGGAAAGCTGATCCGGCAGCAGCACGTTCAATTCCACGGGA
The DNA here is from genome assembly GCA_947383145.1 of uncultured bacterium. Taxonomy (GTDB): domain Bacteria; phylum Bacillota; class Clostridia; order Oscillospirales; family Oscillospiraceae; genus Enterenecus. The sequence continues at coordinate 162,630 of CANDCH010000001.1, read as the reverse complement.
ATCTCCTTCAGGCGCGCCTCGTTCACCTTTTGCGACAGCAATAGGTCAATAAAATGGTTTCCCGTGGCGACCAGTTCCTTTTCTTCCAGGCGGGGCCCTATTTTTTCATGGAGAAACCGCTGCGCTTCCTCGTACCGCTTTTCCAACAGCATGGACTCTATGAGGAAATAATTGTTTTTCAGCTCATGCCGCATTTGCCGCGTTCGCTCCAGCATTGGCTTTATGTTCTCCATCTGCCGCACCTGAAGCATCAGGCTCTGATTGGCGAGCGCCAGCTCCATCTGTTTTTCGGTCTCGTCCGCCACGCGCACCAGGAGGAAGTAGAGGGTGAAATTCATTGTGAGCAGGATCAGTATCATCCCCAGGTCGTCCCGCTCCGGCAGCTCGGCGCGGAAGCTGCTTAAGACGATCATAATCGCCAGGGTCAGATCCGCCAACACCCAGTACATCGTTGACAGTTTAATTTTGATGGGGTGAATCATCCGCCGCAATATTGGAACCAGCACGAATAGAAGCAAAATGGTCAGCAGATTCTGAACGGAGCGCGCCATACCGGCAGAAGTGAATACGGCTCCAACCAGTCTATAACACAGGTACACGCTGTTGATGAAAAAAAGGAGGGTACTGATTAGTTGACTGCCCGCCACCTCCAGCGCGGCGTACCCAAACAACAGCGACCATAAAAACACCAGCAGGAGGAACAGCTGAAAGTTGGCCATCACAGGCAGCCCGCCCCGGATCACGATCCAGCCGCTCAGTCCATTGCAGAGCGCGAAGCACACGGTCAAGCCCCCGCCAAGCAGGGCTGTGCGGGTTATGCCGCCCCGGCGCGGGAACACGGCGGACAGCATCAGCAATACCATCAGGAATTGGGAATTCCCGTACCAATCCAAAGCGCACTTCAAAAATTCCATTACAAGCCAGCCCTCCGCCAATGGAAAAACGAATCCTTTACGTCATTTCTTCTGTTCCTGCTCATCGGCAGCCGCTCTCCGTCGTCCAGCGTCACGGAATCGTTATCAATTAAGTAAATAAACGCGGGGTTTACGAGATAGCTCCGATGAATTTGGATAAATCCCATTGCGCCCAATTTCGCCGCCATCTCATTGAACTGGATCTGCACCTCCAGCGTATCGCCGACAGAACAAAGCTTACAGTATTTGCGGCTGGCCTCCACATACATCAGCTTTCGGATGTTCACAGAGTATATGCGGCTTCCTTGTTCGTCGTCAAAGCAGAGGAACTTGTCCGCCCGCCGCTCCAGCTCAATAATAATATCGTCGCATAATTTTCCAATTTCTTTGTGCAGGCGGCTTTTTCGGACAAAGCGGAATGGAGCCACCTCAAATGTTTTGAACACCAGCTCCTCTCGGTTGGATACGAATACAATTAACGAATCTCCCCCCTGCTCGCGGAAGCGGCGGCAGAACTCAATGCCGTCCAGCTTCGGCATGTCAATATCAATCAGCAGCACATCGTAGGAATTCGCCAGCTGAAACCGTTTCTCCAGGGCGGTGGCCCCGTCATACTCATCTACAACCGTCGGCTGTCCCCTTCGTTCAAATTCAAGGGAGATGCTGCGGGCAATATGCCGCAGCACAGGCTCCTCATCATCACAGACCGCAATCGCATACATGGAACCCGCCCTCCCTTCTCAGGATATTGTAACCATACTTTGCGCCGCCTGTCAACCGTCTCAAGCCCTGCGCCGATTTTTTCACAGGTGAAATCGCGCCGCGCCGTTCTCCTTGCCCGCGGCGCCTCCTGGCGTTCTACCGCCCGCCGAAATAGACGGCCAGGGGGCGGCAGGGCTGAAGGAGCAGTCCCGTGATCTGGCGGCCCAGCCGTTCCGCCTCCTGATCCATGAGACGCCGGAAGACGCCGTAATCCGAGACCTCGCCGGGTACGGCAAAGGGAAAGCGCCAGAACTGGAACGGGGGAAGGTTCAGCCGATCCCTCGGGCCTGCCCCGGAGGGCAGCCGGGGCGTTTTCGGAAGAGCGGTCCAATCCACAGGAAAGACCACGCCGCCGTGAGGGCAGCGCAGCTCCAGTATATAGGCCAGCACCTGGCAGATGTCGTCGTGTACGCCGGTCCAGGGGCCGCCGCTGTCCAAGGTATTGCCCCATTTGAACTTGTTTTGGCATCCAGGACCAACCCGGGGCTCTCCCGGCAAAACGAGCCGGCCTTAATAGTAAAAGTCGGGGAACACCCGTAGATTTCCGTCCAGGATACGGGCTTCCGCCTGGTAATGCAGTTTCGGCGAAGGCGGGTGGACCTTTTCCAGGAGAAACCGCTCCCAGAGCTGGCTGATGTCCAGAAAGATGCCGGTGACAAAGGGAGCGCCGCTATCTTCGGACCTGGAGACGTTTCCCTGGCGGCGGAGAAACGCCTGGGAAATGACGCGCAGCGTCTCATAGTCCCGGTAGATGGGGTTTGTGATTTTTTTCCGCGTTCGGTCCAGCAGCGCGCCGGTATCTATCCGGCGCCAGGCGGTGTTTTGCAAGGCCTGGAGGGCGGCGCCATATCCCGGCAGCCGTTTGCGCATGTGGAGCATCAGACTGGGGTGCTGACGCTCTGCCGACAGGCACGCCTGGAGGAACAGGCGGTTGTAGTCGTTGCCGCCGGTGAATTCCCGGACCTCATAGGCCATGCGGCCGTCCCGGAGGCCCGCGCCTTGGCGGATCTCCCGGGAGATGTCCAGGCGGCCCCGAACCCGGCCGTCCCGCTGGGGGGAGCCGCGGTAAAACCGCAGCCGGCCTTTCCGCCACGCGTGGTCCAGCTGGGCCGCCAGACGGGCGGCCAGCAGCTGGCTGTAGCCGTCCTCCGGCTCCCGGCCGGTTTCCTCCTCCAGAATGTCCCGGGGGACCGCCCGGGCGCCTTCCAGCATGGACCGGAGCAGGAACCTGCCCTGGGCGTCCCGCAGACCCTCCTCGCCCGGCCCCCGGTATCCGGGCCCCCTGGCGCCAATGGTCACCCGGTCCACCCGGCCGTCCCCACAGTGGAACTCAAACTGGCCCACATAATTTCCCGTGGCGTACTGTCCGCCGTCCCGGCGGAGGAACACCTGGGGCGGCTGCGTGGGTCCATCCCCAGCACGCCGGTTGGGGCCGGACAGCTCCAGCAGGTCGATCAGGCTGCAGCGGGCCTGGTCAATCTGCTCCTGAATGCCCCGGCAGAGGGATACCATGCTGCCGGGGACCAGGGCGTTATCCCTGAGCGGCTTCATGGGCGCCGCCTCCGTTCAGAAAGGCATTCCGGCATTTGGCTGCGAACGCGTCAACTTTAGAGTCGTTCACGCCCCGGAGGTATTCCCGCAGCAGGTTTTCCAGGCGGTAGGTCCATACATGGTCCAGAATGGCCCCCAGCGGGCCCTCTTTTTGAATGGCCGCGGGCAGATTGGAAAAATGTCCCTGAGCGATAAAGTACTGCCGGTTCAGCCCATAGGCCCCGCCGCCGGCCTCCAGCACATGGTTCAGGGCGGTCACGCGGCGGGTGAGCTCACCCGCGTTGCGGCCAAAGCCCATGGCGGAGAAAGCGCCGCTTAACAGCGCGCTGCTCACCGACACCTCCCGCAGGTCGAACCGGCGGCGCAGGGCAAAATCCATGCTTTCCACCGAGCGGTCGATGTCATTCATGGTTCCGATGATGTACACGTTTTCCGGGACGTAAAAGCCGCCGGCGAACACGTCCTCACTGGGCTCCAGCATCCGGCCCCGCTTCAGGTCGTAGGTGGGCAGGTTCTGGTACTGGGTATGGACCCGGTTCTGACCCTCCGGCCCCGGCCCCCGCTTGTCCGCCTCCAGGCAGGACATCAGCTCGCCGAACACCTTGGACAGCTCCGCCCGGTTGATCTCGTCGATGAGGAAAAAGTAGCGCCGGTCCGGGTCCTTCTCTTCGCGTCCGGCGTACTGCTTGTTCAGTTCGGCCACTTGGCGGCAGAAGGCTTTGAAGCTGCCGTCCAGCTTGACAAACTGCATCTGGCCGTCTGTCTGGACGGGCCGCAGTCCCTCCACAAAGTCCGTATAATCGTAGGAGGGGTGGAACTGGACCAGGGCATAGGGACGGGCCCCCGCGGGCCCGGGCAGAGGCGCGCCCAGTTCCCCGGCCAGCTTTTTGGCGGTATAGGTTTTCCCGGTGCCGGCTGCGCCGGTGAAAACCACCAGCTTGACGCCGTTTTCCAAGAGGCTGCGGATCTCCTGGCGGAAAGGATCTGTGGCGGCTTGCCGGGCTTCCCGGGGCGGGTCCTCCGGGACGACGGCCCCGGCGGGGAGCTCATTGCGCAGTACCTCCCGCAGGGGCGGCAGGTAGGAGTAGATGGGCCGCTCCTCCCTGCCGGCGTCGGCCTCTCGCCTGTTCCGCTGCTCCACCCGCTCCAGCAGCTCCCCGAAGGGCATATCTGGGCGGAAGGCCTCCTGGGCATAGTTTTCCCGGATGCGCCGCAGGCACTGCTCGGCGCACGCCCGCTGCTCATCCACGGGCGCCCCTCTGGCCGGCCTGTTGGGCGACGCCATGTTAAGGTACTGGGAGAGATCGAAATCCTCTCGGTTGCGCTCCTTATCCCAGAAAAGCTTCTTCAAACAGTAGTGTTCTTCCAGGTCGTTTAGGTCCGCATCCCGCCCCTCGAACGCCGCGTGCCACACCGCCAGGACGGCGAGGGCGTACGCCATAAAGGCGAGGGGATATCTCCGGTTGTTCCGCTCCTGGAGGTTTTTTCCGCAGCTGCTCCTTCAACGCCCTCCGAAGCGGCTCGCATTCCGGCCGGCCCTCCAGGAGCACGGTTTTCACCTGATTCAACGACAACTGTTCCCAATTCATTGCTGATCAGATCCTTTTCCATCCATATGGTATGATTATAGCACAAGCCTCCCGGGTATGACAAGGCCGGCGGCTCACGGCGGCGCGGACGCGTGCGGCTGTCAGGCTTTTTGACCGGCCCCCGCGGGTGCGGCGGGCCGTCTGATAAAGAAACGCTTGTCTTCCGGATCTGCAAAATATAGTTGAAGGGGCGGCGCTGAGGTGTTATACTGAGCTTATAAGGCCGGGTTACTGAAACAAAAGGTGAGGTGAACGCTGTGCTCCATATCGCCATCGTGGAAGACACGCCCAGCGAAGCCCAGCGGCTCGAATCGTATATCCAGCGCTTTTCCCAGGAAAAAGGGGAGGCGCTCCGGCACACCCGGTACGAGAACGCGGACGCGTTTTTGCGGGAATACCGCTCCCAGTACGACATTGTTTTCATGGACATCGAAATGCCCGGCGTCAACGGCATGGACGCGGCCAGGCAGCTCCGGGAGAAGGACCCCTCTGTCATCCTGATTTTTGTCACCCACCTGTCCCAGTACGCCATCAACGGCTATGAGGTGGACGCGCTGGACTACATCGTAAAGCCCATCGGCTATCCCGCCTTCGCGCTGAAGCTCAAGCGGGCGGTCACCCGCCGGAGAGGGGCCCGGGAGGAGGAGATCACCCTCAGCACCAACACCGGGCCGCTGCGGCTGAGGGCCTCCGCGCTGAAATACGTGGAGATTTACAAGCACCACATCGTGTATTACACAGAGCTGGGCGAATATAAGGCCTACGGCGTGCTGAAGGACGTGGAGGCGGTTCTGCCCAAAGCGCAGTTCTTCCGCTGCGGCGGTTCTTACATTGTGAACCTGCGGCACGTCATGGCGGTCAGCGGCATGGAAGTGCTTGTGGACGGCCGCGCCATCCCCATCAGCCGGGCCCGGAAGAAGGAGCTGGTGGCGGAGCTGAACCGCTATTTCAGCGGCGGGGGCCCGGCGTGACGGGAGAGGAGGAGAAATTATTGGCTGAGCTTGTGGGAATCTTTTTTCGAGATGATCTGAACGTGGTGCTGTCTCTGCTGGCGGGCACAATGCTTATGGGATATAAAATGCCCCGCCAGCGGCACTGCGCCGTTCGGATTGCGGCGTCCCTCGCCGCGATGTTCTGCTGGTCGCTGATCATCAACAGTCTGCGGCTGGCGGCGGACCACCAGACCGCGTACGGTTCCTTGAGCATTGTCAAATACCTGGTGCTGTACCTGCTGACCGTCTTGGCGGTGCTGTTTTGCACCCGGTGCACGCCGGTGCTGGCGGTGTTTTGCGTTACCATCGCCTATTGCCTGGAGCACATCTCCCAGCGCCTTATGGGCGGCATCCGCCTGCTGCGGCCCGGCATCCCCATCCTGGCGGACCGGTTCATTCTGCTGCTGATCTCAGCGGCGGTGTTCGGGCTTTTGTATTGGAAGCTGCTGCGCCCCGTGGCCCAGGCAGGCAATGAGGGCATCTCCGACAACCGCCTGATGGTCGTGCTGGCGGTGTGCGTGGTGTGCATGGATATCGTCATCAACACCTACGCCATGGGGGAGGCCAGCCGTCTCAACGCCCCCAATCTCACGCTGTGCATTTACGCCTTTTCCATTGTGTGCTCCTTTATGGCCCTGCTGGTCAGCCTGTGCCAGACCCGGGCGGAGCAGGCCGGCCGGGAGTCGGAGGTGACGCGGCAGCTGCTCTACAGCGAGCGCGGCCAGTACCTCCGGGAGAAGGCCGCGGCGGACGCCATCAACATCAAGTGCCACGACCTGAAGCACCAGATCGCGGCGCTGGACGGGCGGGTGGACCCGCGGGAGCTGTCGGACATTCAGGACATGGTGGAGATCTATGACTCGGGGGTGAGCACGGGGAACGCGGCGCTGGACATTGTGCTGTCCAACAAGAGCCTGCTGTGCCTGAGCAAGCGTATCGCCGCCACTTGCATCGCGGACGGCAAACGGCTGGCGTTTATGTCGGAGGCGGACACCTACTCGCTGTTCAGCAACATTATGGACAACGCCATCGAGGCGGTGGAGCGGCTGGAGGACCCGGAAAAGCGGGTGGTCTGCCTCACCGTCACCGCCCGCAATTCCTTCATCCTCATCCACCAGGAGAACTATTACGAGGGGGAGCTCACCTTCGCGGACGGGCTGCCCCAGACCGTGAAGGAGGATAAGCGGTACCATGGGTTCGGAATGCGCAGCATCCGGGCGCTGACCGAAAAATACGGGGGCGACCTGCGCCTGGACGTGCAGGACGGGGTGTATGTCCTCGACATCCTGCTGCCGGTGGAGGAGCGGGCGGCATAGACAATCGTAAGAGAGCGCCGGGGCGGCCATGGGCCGCCCCGGCGCTTTGTTGTGCAAAAAGAGCTGTGAGACAGGCGGGAAAAGCTGTGGGGGTTGAAGCGGGGCGGTTTTTCATGATATGAAAAGACCGACGAGAGGACGTCTCAAGCTGTAAAACAAAAAACGAGGAGGATTGGATCAAGATGAAAAAACGCACCATCGCAAACCTGCTTCGCCGCCCCGTAAGTCTGGCGCTGTGCGCGGCGCTCACGCTGCCGCTGGCGGCCTGTGACACCGCCTCCGGGCCGGACGCCCCCAGCGGGGCCGTCTCGGACGCTCCCCCGGCGGCCTCGCAGACCGTCCAGACCCCGCCGGCCGCCTCCGGCTCGGTGGACGTCGCCGGGCCCAACATGGGCCACCTGGCCTCCGGCGGCATGTATTACACGGACTATGTCACCCTGGCCGACGAGCAGCAGGCCGCCAAGGAACTGAGCATTGAGATCGCCCAGGAGGGCGACGTGCTGCTGAAGAACGAGAACAACGTGCTGCCCCTGTCCTCCGACGTGCGGTACGTCACCCTCTTTGGGATGCACTCCATCAGCCTGATCCCCAGCGGCGGCGGCTCCGCCGGCGGCACCCTGGGCAACAACGGCATCGAGCCGTCCACGGTGCGCGGCGCGCTGGAGAACGCCGGCTACAAGGTCAACCCCAAGACCCTGAGCCTGTATGAGACCCACCAGGCCCTGGGCACCACCGGCAACGAGCTGCCCGTGTCCTACTACGACAACGCGGTGATCGGTACATACGGCGGCTACGGCGACGCGGCGGTGGTCACCTTCTCCCGCCTGGGCGCGGAGAACGCCGACCTGCTGACCAACAGCGTGCCCGGCCACGCCGACGAGGACGAGCACGCCCTCCAGCTGGACGACAACGAGCGGGACCTGATCCGCCACGTCAAGCAGCACTTCGACAAGGTCATCGTGCTCATCAACGCCTCCAACATCATGCAGATTCCCGACCTGGCCGAGCCCAAGACCGCCGACAACCTGGGCGTGGACGCCATTCTCTGGGTGGGCAACACCGGCAACAACGCCATCGAGGCGGTGGGCTCCATCCTGAACGGCACCGTCAATCCCTCCGGCCACACGGTGGACATCTGGGCCCGGGACTTCACTAAGGACCCCACCTTCACCAACTTCAGCGCCAACACCCAGAACAAGGATGCCGGCGGCGCCCGGATGGACAGCTTCCTCTACTACGAGGGGGAGGACACCGGCTACCGCACCGTGGAGTACCGCGAGGGCATCTACATGGGCTACCGCTACTATGAGACCATGGCGGACGACATGAACGCCGCCAGCGAGGGCTCCGGCAGCAAGTGGTACGAGGAGAACGTGCTCTACCCCTTCGGCTACGGCCTGAGCTACACCACCTTCGACTGGGCTCTGGCGGATACCACCCCGGAGAAGGGCGAGATCACCGCCGCCAACCAGGTGCTGTCCATGGACGTCACCGTGACCAACACCGGCAGCGTGGCGGGCAAGGACGTGGTGCAGGTCTACGCCGCGCCCCCCTACACCAGCGGCGGCATTGAGAAGGCGTCCGCCAACCTGATGGGCTTCGCCAAGACCAAGCTGCTCCAGCCCGGCGAGAGCCAGACCGTCACCGTCTCCTTCGTGGCCCAGGACATGGCCTCCTTCGACTACAACGACGCCAACAGCAACGGCTTCGAGGGCTATGAGCTGGAGGCGGGCGACTACGTCATCTCCGCCCGGAAGGACTCCCACGACGTGGCGGCCTCCGTCACCCGCACCCTCAAGGAGGGCATCCAGTGCAAGACCGACTACACCACCGGCGCGGAGATCGTCCCCGTGTTTGTGGACGACTATGACAGCACCAGCCCCACCCTGCTGGCCAACCAGATCTCCCGCGCCGGGCTGAAGCAGCCCGCCCCCGCCTCCAAGGAGGACCGCACCATCTCCAAGGACGTGAAGGACCGGCTGGACAGCCAGGAGACCTACGCCAGCTATCAGGACGACGGCACCGAGCCCTGGTACGTGGGTCAGGCCATCCCCGGCTGGACCCAGGCGGACAGCCACGCCGAGGACTTCTCCGACGTGACCGTGAAGCTGCGGGACATGTCCGGCGTGCCCTACACCCTGCCCACCCTCGTGGACGGCGTGGCCACCCCCGCCTCCGACGAGAACTCCAAAAAGTGGGACGCGTTCATGAATCAGCTCACCTGGGAAGAAATGGTTTCGCTTATCGTATCCGGAGGCGGCAGCGCGGCCATTGAAAGCATCGGGAAATCCGCTGAAATGGCAAACGATGGTTCCTGCCAGATTAAGAACGGCACCCTGTGGGCCTCCACCCCCATCCTCTCCGCCACCTACAACGTGGACCTGGCCCGGGCCCAGGGCCGCATGATCGGCAACGAGTCCATCTTCAACGGCATCAGCGGCTGGTACGGCCCCTCCATGGACATCCACCGCTCCCCCTTCTCCGGGCGCAACTTTGAGTACTACTCCCAGGACGGCGTCCAGGGCGGCATCATGGCCGCGGCCCTGATGGAGGGCGTCAGCTCCAAGGGCGTCATCTGCTTCACCAAGCACTGCTTCCTCAACGACCAGGAGGCCTACCGCGGCGACCAGGGCGGCGTGCTCACCATGGCCAACGAGCAGGCCATCCGCGAGATCTACGCCAAGTGCTTCGAGTACGCCGTCAAGGCCGGGTCCATGGGCATCATGTCCGCCTTCAACCGCATCGGCTACGTCCCCTGCGCCTACAACTACGCCATGAAGCAGAGCCTGCTGCGGGACGAGTGGGGCTTCTCCGGCTACAGCTGCACCGACGCGTGGATCCGCGCCTGGTGCCCCCTGGATCTGATGGTCCGCGCCGGCGACGAGGAGGTGCTGGGCACCGGCGCCAACGCCCCTGAGTACGACCTGGAGAAGGGCACCTGGGACGCGTCCAAAAACTGCGTGCTGGTCAAGGCCAGCTCCGACGCCACGACTGATACCCTTGCTTCCTACACCCACTACTACGCCGTACGCAAGGCGGCCCAGCGCATCCTCTACACCTGCGCCAACACCAACGCCAACAAGAACGGCATCCTGGCCGGCGGCGGCACCGACGTGTACCTGGAGATGGGCGTGGGCAACAACGCCTCCATCGCCATGGAGGGCATCGGCGACCTGGCCGTGGAGCTGGCGGAGGACGCCGTGCTCCCCGAGGGGCTGGAGCTGAATAACATCGTGGTCAGCGGCACCCCGGTGGAGGAGGGCGACTACACCGTGCCCATCAAGATCCGCGCCGACGGCTGGGTGGACTCCACCGCCAACCTGAACATCCACGTGGGCAGCGCCATGCACTACAACGGCGCGTCCATCACCGGCGACGTCATCGACACCATCAAGGCCGGGCAGAGCTACACCGGCACCTTTGACTGCCCCTTCTACGCCTACCAGAACCTGTTCACCATGGGCAGCGGCTTCGGCTCCACCAAGCGGGTGCTGAACTGGTACGTGGATTCCATCGGACGCCCCGTGGTGGCCAACCAGGACAAGACGGCGGCGGACATCACCACCATCGACCCCGCCGAGGCGGCGGAGAGCCACGTGTACGGCTTCTCCGTGGAGGGCAGCGTGCCCGAGGGCCTGAGCTTCGAGCCCGTGATGGCCAGCTACACCGGCACCTCCGGCGCGGGCGAGTATCAGGCGGTGAGCGGCTATCAGCTCTCCGGCGCCCCCGCCGCCCCCGGCAGCTACACCTTCACCGTCACCCTCTCCGCCCCCTGGGTGACCCACCACAACGTCTGGGACCAGCCCAACTGGGGCCACGACGTGCTCACCTACTCCCGCACCGTCACCCTGGTGGTGGAGTAAGCGTGCCTCTCATCGGATCGGAAAAAATAACCAGCCAGAGGACCGCGGCGGCAATGCCTGCCGCCGCGGTCCCTGCTTTGGAAAGGAGAACTTCGACATGAAAGCCATCCATCGGCTCAAGGCCCTTCTGCTGGCGGGCTGCCTGCTGGCCTGCCTGACCGCCTGCGGCGGCAACCCGCCCGCCGCCAATTCCCAGCCGCCCAAAACCGAGAACAGCGCCCCCGTCCAGGACGGCGGCGGGACCGAGGCCGCGGTGAAATCCGTGGAGGTGAAGACCGCCCCCGACAAGACCGAGTATTTCGTGGGCGACAGCTATGACTTCTACGGCGGCGTGCTCACCGTCACCTATCTGGACGGCGCCACCAAGGACGTGGACATGACCGACCCGGAGGTGGAGCGCTCCGCCACCGAGGCCACCGCCGTGGGCAACAAGAGCGTCACCCTCAACTACGGCGGCAAGAAGGCCAGCGTCCGCTTCACCGTCACCGAGCAGGGCTATACCGTTACCTTCGACCAGAACTATGACGGCGCGCCCGCCGCCGAGTCCGTCTCCGTCAGCAAGAACTCCGCCGTGGCGGAGCCCGCCGCACCCAGCCGCTCCGGCTTCGCCTTCTACCGCTGGTACGCCGACGCGGACTGCACCGCCGAGTACGACTTCTCCCAGACGGTGGACCGGGACATGACCCTGTACGCCCAGTGGCAGGAGGACGGCGCCGCCTATCACACCGTCCAGCTGGAGCTGAACTACTACGGCTGCAAGCCCGCCTCCCTGGCCCAGACCGTCAAGGACGGCGAGGCCGCCCGCGCCCCCGGCGCCGCCCCCGCCCGCGAGGGCTATACCTTCGACGGCTGGTACACCGACGCGGCCTGCACCGCCGCCTACGGCGGCGAGGCGGTCACCGGTGACACCCAGCTGTTCGCCAAATGGACCCGCGCCCAGTCCGGCGAGAGCACCTATGTGTTCGAGGCGGAGCTCACCGACCTCACCGGCAAGTCCGGCCCCGGCTTCTCCGGCACGTCCGCCGAGACCAACATGATCGTGTTCCAGGAGGGCATGGAGGCCAGCGGCGACCGCTACATCTCCTACCTCTACCAGATGGGCAATTCCGTGGAGTTCTACATCGCCAGCGACAAGGACGCGTCCAACGTGAACTTCACCGCCCGCCTGTCCGCCGAGATGGCCGATTTCACCATCGACCCCAACAACTACACCATCAGCGTCAACGACACCCCGGTGCAGTACGGCGCCATCAGCTTCACCAACGTGCCCACCTCCACCAACGACGGCCAGTGCCTGCCCTTTGAGGACTATGTCATCTCCGCCAATGTGACCCTGAAGGAGGGGGCCAACGTGATCAAGTTCACCACCTCCAACAGCGACAACTACGTGGGCAGCGGCACCATCAGCGGCACCGCCCCCCTCATCGACTGCATCAAGCTGACCACCGACGCGGTGCTCACTTGGGACGCCAACTTCAACCTGCCCATGACGGGCAACTTCAACGGGTGAGCCGGCCATGAAACAGGAGAAGAAACGCAAATCCGCCGTGAAGCGCTGGGCGGTGGTGTGCGTGCCGGTGCTGGCGCTGCTGCTGGCGGTAAATTTCCTGGCCTGCAACGTGTTTTTCGACCTGCTCAACATCGTGATGCCCGGCGGCGGAATGCGCGCCCAGTACGACCCGGAGATCGGCGCGGTCTACCCCTCCGATTACGGCAGCAAGGAAGAGGCGCTCCAGCACGCCAACGAGCTGAACGTGCGCCTGTGCGAGGAGGGCATCGTCCTGCTCAAGAACGACAACGGCGCCCTTCCCCTCAAGACCCCGGAGTCGGACAACGCGGTGGGCGCCAGGCCCAAGATCTCCGTATTCGGCAAGAACAGCGTGAACATCGCCTACGGCGGCTCCGGCTCCGGCGGGGCGGACACCGCCGCGGCGGTGGGGCTGTACGCCGCGCTGGAGGCGGCGGGCTATGACTGCAACCCGGTGCTGAAGGCCTTCTATGAGGACGACGGCAAATCCGGCCCCGCCCGGAAGGGCAATTCCACCGACCTGGACAGCGGCAACAGCGTGGCCATCGCCACGGCGGAGACCCCTCAGTCCATGTACGGCGGCGACGTGACCGCCTCCTACGCCGGCTATTCGGACGCCGCCCTGGTGGTGTTCACCCGGGTGGGGGGCGAGGGCTTCGACCTGCCCCGCCGGATGGGCCAGACCGAGGGGGCCCATGACAGTGAGGACACCTACCTCCAGCTGGACCAGAACGAGGCGGACCTGCTGGCCGCGGTGTGCGGGGCGGGCTTCCAGCGGGTGGTGGTCGTCCTCAACAGCGGGGCGGCCATGGAGCTGACCTTCCTCACCGACCCCGGCTACTACGCCTATCAGGACAAGATCGACGCCTGCGTGTGGATGGGCTTCCCCGGCAACACGGGGACCACCGCCCTGGCCGAGGTGCTCAGCGGCGCGGTGAATCCCTCCGGCCGCACGGTGGACACCTACGCCGCCAACCTGAAACAGGACCCCTCCTTCGTCAATTTCGGCGACAACATGGTGGCCGACGGCGACCGCTACAGCGAGAACGGCTCCCCCAAAATGTACTTCTTCGTGGACTACGAGGAGGGCGTGTACACCGGCTACAAGTACTACGAGACCCGGGGCTTCACCGACGGGGAGGACTGGTATCAGAAGAACGTGGTATTCCCCTTCGGCTACGGCCTGAGCTACACCGCCTTTGACTGGGAGGTGGCGGACAGCTCCTCCATCCAGGGAGCCTCCGTGGCCCCGGACGGGAAGTATGAAGTGCAGGTGAAGGTCACCAACACCGGCGGCGCGGCGGGGAAGGACGTGGTGGAGCTCTACGCTCACGCGCCCTACCAGCAGGGCGACATCGAGAAGCCCCACAAGGTGCTGGTGGATTTCGCCAAGACCGGCCTTTTGGAGCCGGGACAGTCCGAGACCGTCACCCTGACCTTCGACCCCTATTATCTGGCCTCCTACGACTACACCGACGCCAACGGCAACGGCTTCGCCGGATACGAGCTGGAGGGCGGCGAGGGCTACTGCCTCTTCGTCAGCCGGAACGCCCATGAGGACGCGGCGGAGATCCCCTTCTCCGTGCCCGCGGAGGGCATCCGCTATGAGACCGACCCGGTCACCGGCGCGCAGGTGGCCAACCTGTACACCGGCCAGGACGACCCGGCCTTCAATTCCGACGCGCAGCTGTCCACCGTCCTGTCCCGGGCGGACTGGGAGGGCACCTGGCCCACCGCGCCCACCGACGAGGAGCGCAACGTGACCGCCGACTTCATCAGCTGGCTGAAGGACACCAGCACCAACAACCCCAACGATTACTCCCTGGAGGATATGCCCTGGTCGGACGAGGCCAACGGCCTCACCCTCCGGGACCTGCTGGCCGGGGAGGGCGAGGCCGCCCGCGCCGATTATGACGACGAGCGGTGGGAGGCCCTGCTGGACCAGGCCAACCTGGACGAGCTGGTGGAGATGTACGACTACGCCGCCTTCCAGACCAAGGCGGTGGCCAGCGTGGGCAAGCCCCGCACCAACGACACCGACGGCCCCGTGGGCTTCGTCAACTTCATGGACACCTCCACCTACTACGGCACCTGCTCCTACTGCGCCGAGGTGGTCATCGCCTCCACCTGGAACCAGGAGCTGGCCGAGGAGATGGGCCGCAGCGTGGGCAACGAGGGCATCTGGGGCAACGCCAAGGGGGACGGAATGCCCTACTCCGGGTGGTACGCCCCCGGCTGCAACATCCACCGCAGCCCCTTCGGCGGGCGCAACTTCGAGTATTACTCCGAGGACGGCGTCATGAACGGCAAGATGGCCGCCGCCGTCATTCGGGGCTGCCAGAGCAAGGGCGTGTACTGCTACGTGAAGCACTTCGCCCTCAACGAGCAGGAGACCCACCGCTCCATCGGCGGCAACTGCTCCTGGGTGACGGAGCAGGCCATGCGGGAGACCTTCCTGCGGCCCTTCGAGCTGGCGGTGAAGGAGGGCGGCGCCCGGGCCATGATGAGCTCCTTCAACCGCATCGGCACCCGGTGGACCGGCGGCGACTACCGCCTGCTCACCACCATCCTGCGGGAGGAGTGGGGGTTCCGGGGCATGGTGCTGTGCGACTTTAACACGGTGCCCGACTACATGAACTCCCGCCAGATGGCCTACGCCGGGGGCGACCTCAACCTGGCCACCACGCCGGTGAGCTGGTGCGACACCTCCGACGTGTCCGACGTCATCGTGCTGCGGCAGTGCGCGAAGAACGTGATGTACACCGTGGTCAACTCCAACGCCATGAACGGCCAGGTGATCGGCTACGCCCCGCCCATCTGGAACATCGCCCTCTACTGCGTGGACGGCCTGTCGGCGGCGGGCTTCGCACTGTGGGGCTTCCTGGCCTTCCGCAAGGACAGGAAAGCCCGGCGGGCGGGATAGCAAAAAAAGAACGCCAAGCGGCATTGGCGCTTCCATAACTCCTCATTCGGCGGCGGCCGGGTCCCAAAAGGGGTCCGGCCGCCGCTCCGCTGTGCCCGCGCCCTGAGCGTTCGGGCAATTTACCAACCGCCATTCCCGCCCCTTTTTGAAAAATGACCGAAATAGGAGCCGCTCTCCGCCCTCGGGAACAAGACTGTTACGGGTGCGAGGGATCAAACGGCCCGCCTGGGTGCACTGCGGCAGGCAACCCGAAGCCCCTGTGGGCGGGATATCCGCAAGGAGGAATGACCGATGGAAAAGACAATCAATCAGATAAAGGCGGCCGCGGCCGCGGCGCTGGGGCTGCTTACAGGGCTGTGGGGCTGGCTGGGGTGGCTGGTGGTGGGGTGGATTGTGTGCATGGCGCTGGACTACCTCACCGGGTCCATGGCGGCGGCCAAGGAGGGCCAATGGTCCAGCGCCAGGGCCCGGGAGGGCATCTGGCACAAGTGCGGGATGATCGTGGTGGTGCTGGTGGCCGCCGGGGCGGACCTGCTTCTGGCGGCGGTGCTGGACAACCTGCCCCTGGTGACCCTGCCCTTTGAGTACGCGGGGCTGGTTTGCCCGGTGGCGCTGGTGTGGTACATCGTCACCGAACTGGGCAGCATGGCGGAGAACGCCGCCGCCATGGGGGCCCCGGTGCCCAAGTGGCTGGTGCGGCTTCTGGCCCTGAGCAAGGGCGCGGCGGACGGCGCGGGGGACAAGCTGGACTGGGGGGACAGGGGGTGATATGGGCCGTCTGGGCGATGGGGTGGACGTGGCGTTTTCCGGGACCTCAAGGGTGAAGCCGCCTGGAAAACGTCACTCCGCCTTGCCGCTGAAGCGTTCCTCGATCCGCAGCGCCTCATCCAGCGGATCGTAAATCAGCAGCTGCGCCAGAAACACAATATACCACGCCCCGGTGACCGGGAGCAGGAGCAGCGACCACGGCGCGAACAGCACCAGGACGGCGGCGTAGGCCAGCTGGAGCAGGCCCACGCCCATGACCCGCCAGAAATGCTTGACGCAGAACAGCAGGCAGTTGCGCAGGCGGATGGCGGGGGACTGGTCGAACAGCACCAGCTGGGGCCAGTACAGGGCGCACAGCACCAGCGCCAGCAGCAGCGAGAACAGGTACAGCGCCACCATCCCCAGGGTGGGCGGCGTCTCCGCCCACCAGAACAGCATGGCCATGAACGCGTACAGCCCGGCCATCAGGCCCAGGACCGCCCCGGGAAGCAGGCTTCCCCGCCAATTCTGCCGCCAGGAGCGGGCGTAGGCCTCTTTCCACGGCGTGGGGTCGTCCCGCAGGCCCCGGAGGACGGCGTCGTACAGCCCCGCCAGGAACGGACCCGCGATCATCCCGCCCAAAATGGAGCAGGGGAGGAGCGCCAGCACGCTGGACACGCCAATGGCGTAGACGATCCCGGCGGCCAGGGGCGCGCAGCCCGCCAGCGTCAGCAGGTTTACCTTCCACCACCGGCCGAACCGGATGCTCAAAAGCTGTTTGTACCGGTTGAAGCCCACCTGCCGGACGTTTTCGTCATAGCTGGGATCTTCTCGGATAAACATTTCCATGATGTGCCCTCCTCACGGCATGGCGTAATGGCAGCTGTCCAAAAACCCGGCCAGCAGTTCTCCTGCGTCGCCGTCGAACCCCTCCCGGCAGGCGAGCTCCACGCTGACCGCGTAATTGCGATACGTTCCAAAGGCAGAGGTTCCCCGGGTGTAGGGGTTGGCTTCCCCGTCAAAGGTTATAGGTAATGATGTGGTAGTCCCGGCCGTTATGGGTTTTCTCCGACGTTTCGTCCACAGCATACTGCGCCTTGGCCATCTCCTGCCACTGGGACAGGGTGTCCCGGGCCTCCTCCTCCGATTTATACCCGCCCAGGAGCAGATAGATTTGTGCGCCGTACAGGGTGGCCTCGTCCCCGTCCTCATTGGTGTAAGGCTCCCCCTCGCCGATAGACCAGGTGGCGTAGTACATTCCGTCGGCCGCCAGCGCCTCGTTGTTCTCCCGGGGGGTTATGCCCTCCGGGGTATCCACGCCCACGACGCCGCCCACCGTGACCCAGTCTGCGTCCCAGTCCAGGCCGTCCGCCGCCCGCTCCGGGGCGGGCGGCGCGCCGCAGCCCGCCAGCCCCAGGCACAGGGCCGCGGCGAAAAGCCATAGCGCCGTCCGTTTCATGAAACCGCCCCTTCCGTCAATTTTTCCCACAGCGCCGCGCAGCCCTCGGGGTGCGCGGCAGTTTTTTCTGTCCAGAAGCCCCTCCGGGCCAGGTACAGGCCGGGGGCCGGCCCGCCGCTGTCCCCTGCCGCCGTCCCGCCCGGCGGCTCGCCGGAATACACGCCCGGCTCCAGTCCGGCCAGCACCGGGCATTGGTTCCAGGGAAGATACGTCCCCTCCGCCGTCCAGGGGCCCTCCTCCTGCCGGGAGCCGTCCAGGCGGCACAGGACATGATAGCTCCGCTGGAACCGCTCCGGGTCCTCCAGCAGGAAGAAGTAGCTCTCGCACTCCAGCAGGTCGGCCATGAGGGCCACCTCGCCGGACGCGGCCATGCCGGGGCCGGCGCCTTCCGAGGATGGGTATTGGTTGAGCCGCACCACCACCCGCCCGTCGCCGTTCAGGTCTTCCCCCAGGGCGGCGAAGGCGCTTTCGATGGCGGCGGCGGCGTCCTCCGGCAGGGCGTCCGCCCCCACGTAGGCCGCCTGGTAGTCCGGCTGAATTTGCCCCACCCCCAAGGCCTGACAGACCAGATACGCTGCCAGGAGGGCCAGGGCCAGACCGACAGCCACGCGCCACTTGTGGTAATGCCACCAGTTTTTCCACTTTTCCGCCGGGGTCAGGGCGGCGGCCTCCCGGCGCCGCACGTCCCGGTACTTCCACTTCAAATATTCGCTTGCCATGGTCATTCCCTCGTGGTGCCGCCGGGGGCGTAGCTCACCGGCAGGCACACCAGCGCCGGGGTATTGGAGCGGTCCTTGGCAAGCAGAAGGTCCACCGCGGTCTCCGCCAGCTTCTGGGTGGGCTGGACGATGGTGGAGCAGTACAGCTCCTCCGCGCCGAACCGCCGGATGCCGTCAAAGCCGATGATCTGCACGTCCTCCGGCGCCCGTACGCCCAGCTGGGCCAGCATTCCCCGCACCCTCCAGGCCAGCAGGTCGGTGGAGCAGAAGATCCCGTCGATGTCCAGCCGCCCCCCCGCCATATGTTCCCGGAAAAAGGTGTGGAACCGCCCGAAATCCTCCCCGTCGTTGAGCCGAAGGGCGTCGTAGGGGACGCTCCGGGCCCGGCAGGTCATCTCGAAGCCGTCCCCCCGCTTGTCCGTCTCGCTGGGGCTGGCCGAGCCGGTGCGGAGGAAGGCCAGCCGGGTGCAGCCCAGCTGGATGAGCTTTTCCGCCGCCATCCGGCCCCCGCCGTAGTTGTCCGCCGCCACACAGGGGATGTCGGGGCCCAGGCAGCGGTCGATGCTGACGAAGGGGAGCTCCCCGCCCAGCTCCAGGGGGTTGTAGGTCAGGCCAATGACGCCGTCCACCTTGTTCTGCCGCACCATGCCCACGCACTCCCGCTCCGCGTCCGGGTTGGAGGCGGTGACGTACAGCAGCATCCGGTGCTCCCGCCGCATGAGGGCGGCGCACAGATGCTGGGCCAGGGCGGCGAAGAAGGGGTGGTCCACCCCCGGGAGGATCACCGCCACATTGTAGGTCCTGCCTGAGCGCAGCCCCCGGGCGTACTGGTTCACCTGATAGCCCAGCCGTTTGGCGGCCTCCTCCACCTTGACCCGGTAGCGCTCCCCCACGGGCAGGCCGTTGAACACCTTGGACACCGTGCCCAGGGCCACTCCCGCCTCCTGGGCCACATCCTTCATGGTGGGCGTTGTTCCTTTCATGGCGCTCCCTCCGAATAAAACGTTTCATAGTCCGGGCCGTTTCGGGACCCGTTCTCTCTCGTTGACCCTATCATAGCAGATGGGAGTGGTCCTTGTAAAGATGAATTTCACAAGTTTTTCATGAAACGATACATTTTTCTGAATTGCACAAAACGGGATATATGTCCTTGTGAAAATCAAATAAACTTGGGCGATTAGACCAATCCGGCCCAGAAAACGCTTGACATCTCCGGCGTGCCGTACTACTATAAATCCACCCAATAAATAACGTTTCACATTGCGGCCGGGAGGATTCCGGCAGAAGCTTGGCCGGTCCGCGGCGTGAAACATTATATGGAGAACAAGTTTCAAGGGAGAGTGAGCGCAAATGAGCAAAATCGCGTCCCCAAGCCAGGCCGCGGCCCCCGGCCGCACGGCCCGCAAGCCTCTGGGGCGGCGGCTGGCGGACAATTGGCAGATGTACGCCCTGCTGCTGATCCCCGTGGCGCTGACCGTGGTGTACAAGTACATCCCCATGTACGGAATCCAGATCGCCTTCCGGGACTTCGACCCCAACCTGGGCTTTCTGGGGAGCGAATGGGTGGGCCTGCAATGGTTCGCCCGGTTCTTCAACGCCCCCACCTGCTTCCGAATGATCAAGAACACGGTGCTCATCAGCCTGTTCAGCCTGCTGTGGAGCTTCCCCATCCCCATCATCCTGTCCCTGATCATCAACCAGGTGCGGTTCCACCGCTTCAAGCGGGTGGTGCAGACGGTGCTCTACGCCCCCCACTTCATCTCCACCATGATCATCTGCGGCATGATCCGCATCTTCCTCAGCCCCACCGGCGGCCTTTTGAACCTGCTGCTGGGCACCCAGATCGACTTCCTCACCCAGTCCTCCGCCTTCCGCACCATCTACATCGCCTCCGGCATCTGGCAGGACGCGGGCTGGGGCTGCATCATCTATCTGGCCACGCTGGCCAACGTGGACCCCGGCCTCTACGAGGCCGCCAAGGTGGACGGCGCGTCGGTGTTCCAGCGCATCCTGAACATCGACCTGCCCGAGCTGCTGCCCATGGCCATCCTCAACCTCATCATGGCGGCGGGCGGACTGATGAACGTAGGCTTTGAGAAGGTGTGGCTGCTCCAGACCGACCTGAACAAGGCCACCTCCGACGTCATCGCCGTGTACGTGTACCAACAGGGCATCGAACAGGCCAAGTACAGCTACTCCACCGCCGTGGGCCTGTTCAACACCGCCGTCAACATCATTTTGCTGCTGGTGGTCAACCGCATCGCGTCCAAAGCCTCGGACGTGGAATTTGTCTAAGGGGGTGCCGGAATGAATAAACAGGCAAAGGGCGTTTCCGACCGCACCAGCGATATCATCCTGGTTGCCATCTGCGCCATCGTGCTGCTCATCGTGGCCTATCCGCTGTACTATGTGGTAATCGCCTCCTTCTCCAACCCCTACGACGTGTACGCGGGCAAGACCTTCCTGTTCCCCAGCGGCTTCACGCTGGAGGGCTACAAGGCGGTGTTCGCCGACCCAAAGATCATGCCGGGCTTCTTCAATTCCGTGAAGTACACCGCCGTTGGCACCGTCTTCTCCGTGGTCATGCTGTACATCACCGCCTATCCCCTGGCCCAGAAGGACCTGCCGGGGCGGAAGTTCCTCAGCCTCTTTTTCGTATTCACCATGTACTTCGGCGGCGGCATGATCCCCACCTACCTGATCGTCAAGCAGACCGGCCTCATCGGCAACATGTGGTCGCTGTTCCTCCCCGGCGGCGTGGCCGTGGGCAATATGATCATCGTGCGCAACTACTTCCAGAACAGCATTCCCCACGACCTCATTGAGGCGTCCCACATCGACGGCGCGTCCAAGTTCCGCACCTTCCTCAGCGTGGTGATCCCCCTGTCCATGCCCATTCTGGCGGTGCAGGCGGTGTTCGCCATGGTGGCCTACTGGAACGACTGGTTCACCGCCATGATCTACCTGGGCGGCAAGGGCCAGCCCCTGCCCCTGGTGCTGCGGGGCATCCTCATCAAGAGCGCCGCCTCCACCGAGCAGGCGGGCATGATCGAGGGCGGCTTCGCCGAGCTGAACAAGCTCAAGGAGATGATCAAGTTCAGCTCCATGATCGTGGCGGCCCTGCCCATGCTCATCGCCTACCCCTTCGTGCAGAAGTATTTCGAGAAGGGCTTCATGGCCGGCGCCGTGAAGGGTTGAGTTCCTTTTTCTCTCAAGAAAAAGGAACCGAAAAAGAACGTTAATTCGCTGCATAAGCATGTGTTAACTGTAAAATATCCGCACGACAACGAAACGCTTCAATTTCAGAACAGTTTTAGAATGGAGCATTTGAACATGAATATAAAACGAATCATTCCCGGCGCGCTGTGCGCCGCCCTGCTGGCGGGGGCGCTGTCCGGCTGCGGCCTGGGCCGCGTGGGCAGCGTCAACAACGGCGAGGTGAACCTGAACACCGACCAGACCGAGTTCCACGTGGTCAGCGGTATCTCCGCCCTGTCCTCCGGCTATGACGAAAACCCCGTCCTCAACGAGATGGCCCAGGCGGCGGGGATCAAGATCAACTGGGAGGTCATGAGCGACTCCCTGGGCGAGCAGGTGAACATCCGCATCACCGGCGGCGACCTGCCCGACGCCTTCCAGGCGGTGGGCTTCTCCAACTACGACCTGGCTCGGTACGGCCGGGGCGGCACCTTCCTGGACCTGACCCCCTACATCACCCCGGAGATCATGCCCAACCTGTCCAAAATTCTGGAGGAGAACCCCGCCATCAAGGCGGCCATCACCCAGGACGACGGCGGCATCTACGGCCTGCCCGCCGCCGAGATGATGGGCACCGGGGCCGTCGGGGCGGAGGACGACATCTCCATCCACTCCATCCAGCAGTTCTCCATGATCAACAAGCGCTGGCTGGACGATCTGGGCCTGCCGGTTCCCCAGACGGTGGAGGAGCTGAAAACCGCCCTGCGGGCCTTCAAGGACAACGACATGTCCCACAAGGTCTACGGCAACGATCCCGGCACCACCATCCCCATGACCTTCGGCTTCGACCAGTGGTGCTGGGGCCAGAACATCTTCTACGCCCCCTTCGGCGTCACCAACTGGTCCGACGTGTGCATGGACCTGCGGCTCACCCCGGAGAAGCAGGTGGTGTTCGACTGCGTCAGCGACGGGTACCGGGACGCCGTCACCTACTATCACGACTGGTACGAGGAGGGCCTCATCGACCTGGAGGTGTTCAGCCAGACCGACACCCAGTACATCTCCAAGTGCACCCAGGGTTATGTGGGGGTGGCCACCTGGTGGGAGATCGCCGAGCTCACCGGGGACTACGCGGAGGACTATGTGTACCTGCCCCCGCTGAAGGGCCCCGACGGTAAGTGCACCGTCACCTTGAAATCCGCGGGCAGCGCGGTGAACTCCGGCCAGCTGTCCGTCACCGCCGACTGCGAGAGCCCCGTCAACCTGCTTAAATTCTATGACCAGTGGTACACCGGGGAGCACGTGATGCAGCTCCAATACGGCCCCATCGGCGTGTATTTCACCGAGCAGGGGGAGGACGGGCTTTGGAACTCCATCACCGACGAGGACGCCAAGGCCCGGTTTGGCAAAACCGCCGGGGAGCTGAAGGGCGCCAACGAGGTGGCGGGCCCCAAGCTGATCCTGTCCAGCTACTACACCGACGTGTTCCACATGGAGGCCCGGGCGGTCCAGCGCCTGGAGGATCTGGAGAACTTCTGGTTCAGCTATGTGGACGACAAGACCATCTACCCCGTGGACTGCGTGTTCACCAGCGAGGAGCTGGACACCATCGACCTGTACCGCACCGACTTCGAGAACACCGTGAAGGAGCGGGAGGCCCTGTGGCTCCGGGACGGAGGCCCCGACGACGGGGAGTGGGAGGAGTACAAGGAGTACCTGTCCAAAAAGTGCGGCATGGACCGGCTGCTCCAGGCGTATCAGGACGCCTACGAGCGGTACGCCGCGGCGGAATAAGACGAGTTGCTGAAAACGGCCAAGGAGGATAAACGCCATGACCAGCGAAGCCCTGCAAAAGGCCCGGGACTTTGAAGCCCAGTACGGCCCCCACATCCCCGCAACCGAGCGCCCCGCCTTCCACGCCACCCCCACCATCGGCTGGATGAACGACCCCAACGGCTTCTCCTTCTACCGGGGGGAGTGCCACCTGTTCTACCAGTACCACCCCTACTCCATCGAGTGGGGCCCTATGCACTGGGGGCACCTGAAAACCAAGGACTTTGTCCACTGGGAGCGGCTTCCCTGCGCCCTGGCCCCGGACGAGGAGTACGACGCCTCGGGCTGCTTCTCCGGCGGGGCGGCGGAGCTGCCCGACGGGCGGCAGCTGCTGCTGTACACCGGCGTCCAGCGCCACCACAACGCCGAGGGCTTTTTAGAGGACGTGCAGACCCAGTGCGTGGCCGTGGGGGACGGGCTGAACTATGAGAAATACTCCCTCAACCCGGTGCTGGACGGCAAGGACCTGCCCCAGGGGGGGAGCACCATCGACTTCCGGGACCCCAAGGTGTGGCGGGACAGAGACGGAGCGTTTTACGCCGCCATCGGCAACCGCACCGAAGACGGCAGCGGGGCCGTCCTGCTCTACCGAAGCGCAGACGGCTTGAAGTGGGACTTTGTCCGCGTCCTGGACCGCTGCAACAATCAGTACGGAAAAATGTGGGAGTGCCCGGATTTCTTCCAGCTGGACGGCAGGCAGATCCTCCTTACCAGTCCCCAGGACATGACCCCCATCGGCCTGGAATTCCACGCGGGCAACGGGACGCTGTGCCTGATGGGGCGCTACGACGAAAAGACGGGCTTCGCCCGGGAGCGGGTGCAGGCCATCGACTACGGCCTGGATTTCTACGCCCCCCAGACCCTGGAAACCCCGGACGGGCGGCGGATCATGACCGCCTGGATGCAGAACTGGGACACGGCCGGCGCCAAGCCCTTCCACTGCCGCTGGTTCGGGCAGATGACCCTGCCCCGGGAGCTGTCCGTGGAGAACGGCCGGCTGTACCAGCGCCCGGTGCGGGAGCTGGAAGCCTGCCGGCGCAATCCGGTGGTCCACCACCACATCTTGGTCAGCGGGGAGACCAACCTGCCCGGCGTTCAGGGCCGGGTGCTGGACATGACCGTCGCCGTCAGGCCCATGGGCCCCAATTCCTACCGCTGGTTCCGCCTGCACGTGGCCAAGGACGGACGGCACGACACCATCATCCGCTACAAGCCGGACGAGAGCACCGTAAAGATCGACCGCTGCCGCAGCGGCCTGCCCCGGGACATCGTCAACACCCGCAGTTTTCTGGTGCGCCCCCAAGGGGGAACGCTTAAGCTCCGGGTCATCCTGGACCGGTACAGCGTGGAGGTGTTCGTCAACGACGGCGAGGCGGCGGCCAGCGCCGTGATCTACACCCCCCAGGAGGCGGACGCCATCACCTTCGAGGCGGACGGGCAGGCGCTGGTGGACGTGGAGAAGTACGACCTGGCCTTGGAGCGGGAGGGCTGAGGCGGCGGACTCGGCGCGGCCGCCCTGGGCGAACCGCTCGCGGCTTTACGGAAAACGGCCTCAAAAAGTGCTTTGCCTGCCAAGAGCGCGTCAAACCGAGCGGGGCGTTACAGCTCTGCCGCGCGTGGAAGGCTTCGACGCGGCGCCTCGTCTTAATTCGCGCGCTCCATGTTACATTTGGGAGCCGTTCCGCCGGACGCGGCGGGGCGGCTCCCGCCTTTTTGTTGAAAAATCCCTCCCTCTGTGCTATGCTCTTCTCACAGAGGGAGGGGGGATGGAATATGGTGCTGAAGCTGGCCATCGCGGAGGACGACCCGAAGTGCGCGGCGGACCTGCGTTCCTTTGTGGAGCGGTACTGCCGGGAGCACGGCCTGGAGCTCCAGCTCCAGGTGTTCCCCGACGGCATGGAGCTGGCGGAGGCGTACCGCCCGGTGTGGGACGTGCTCCTGCTGGACATCGAGATGCCTCACCTGGACGGGATGGAGGCGGCCCGGCGCATCCGGGCGGCGGACCCGGCGGTGCTCATCATCTTCATCACCTACATGGGGAAGTACGCCATCCGGGGCTATGAGGTCAGCGCCCTGGACTTCGTCCTCAAGCCGGTGAATTACGCCAAGCTGGCCATGCGCCTGCGCCACGTGGAGGAGATCATCCGCCGCCGGGAGGAGCGGTTCCTGCTGGTGTCGGAAAACGGGGAGCTGTTCCGGGTGCTGACGGCGGACATCCGCTATATCGAGGTGGCCAACCGCCACATCCACGTCCATACGGCGGACCGGGTGTACGTCACCAACGGGACGCTGTCCAAGCTGGAGCAGGCCCTGGAGGGCCAGCCCTTCGCCCGGTGCAGCCACAGCCATCTGGCAAACCTGCGCCACGTGTCCAGCGTCCGGCGGGACACGGTGCTGGTGGAGGGGGAGGCGGTTCCCCTGAGCCGTTCCAAACAGAAAAGCTTTTTACAGGCTCTGTCTGACTACATGGGAGGGGGGTATCGGTAATGTCCTGGGGTTCCGTCGTACACGCCATGACCCTGCCCATGGAAGTGCTGGCCGCCGTGGCTCTGTTCTGCCTGCCCTTGCGCCGCCGCGGCAGCGCCGCGCTCTGGCCGGTGTGGCTCGCGCTGTGTTACGGGCTGTTTTACGCGGGGTTTTCGGCGCTGGCCCCCTGGATGGGCCGGCGCCTGGTGCTGGTGCTGCTGTATTCTCTGGGCTCCTACCTGTGCGGGCTTCTGTTTGCCCTGCTTTGCTGCCGGATCACCGTGTCGGAGGCCCTGTACGCCGCCTCCAGCGCCTATCTGACCCAGCACATGGCCTACTGCCTGTTCACCTTGCTGGAGCCGGACTCCGTGGGACGGCTGGATTTCCGCCCCGGCGGGCTGTACCTCCTGGTCTACGGCCTGGTGTACCTGGCCTCCTACCGGCTGTTTGCCCGCCGCCTGCCCACCCATGGCCGGTATGATTTGAAGGTGACCCATTCCGTTGGGATGACGGCGGGGGCGCTTCTGGTGGCGCTGGTGTTCAGCGCCTTCGCCCAGCAGCTCCAGCCGGAAAACGAGTATTTTTACCGCATTTCCCTTTTGTACGCCGTCGCCTTCTGCGTGTACGCCCTGTGGGCCCAGCTCTCCCAGCAAAAGCGCCTGATCCTCCGCCACGACCTGGATGTGCAACAGCAGCTCTGGGCCCAGCAGAGGGCCCAGTACGAGACCGCCATGCAGAACGTGGACGTGATCAATCAGAAGTGCCACGACCTCAAGCACCAGATCGCCGCCCTCCGGCTCGTCGCCGACGACGCCCAGCGGGACAGCTCCATCCGGTCCCTGGAGCAGTCCGTGATGATCTACGACGCAATCGCGGAGAGCGGCAACAAGATCCTGGACGCGGTGCTGACGGAAAAAAGCCTTCTGTGCGAGGCAAAGGGCGTGGAGCTGACCTGCATGGCCGACGGGAAATGCTTTGCCTTTATGGACGCGGTGGATTTATACGCCATGGTCGGGAATATTTTGGATAACGCCGTGGAGAGCGCCGCCCGGCTGCCTGACCCCGAACAGCGCACCATCTCGTTTATGGCGTTTTCCAGGGCCGGGCTGGCGTTTCTCCAGGTGGAAAATTATTACCAGGGGGAGCTTCAATTCGACGGGTCCCTTCCCCGGAGCAGCAAGCCAAACGCGGATTATCACGGCTTCGGCCTGAAAAGCATCCAGAGCGTGGCGGAAAAGTACGGCGGCTTTTTAACGGTGCAGGCGGAAGATCAGATCTTTTTGCTGCGGGTGACCATACCGTGCGGAGCGGCTCAGCCCGGACGGCATGGCCGCTGATGGGGGCGGGGGGCGTCAGCACCCCTCCACCATCATGCTGATGATCTCCCGGTCGGTCTCCGCCATGCCGTCCCGGGCCAGACGGCCCACGTTGCGAATGGTGTTTTCCACGCCCTTCACCACGATGCCGTCCCCGCCGTAGAACTGCTCGCCGTGCACCTGCATCTGCCAGCCCAGCAGCCCCGCCTCCACGGCGGAGGCGATTTTGGCGGCGCAGCTGGCCTTGGCCCCGTCGCAGATCATGCCGGAGTTGATGGCCACGGCGTTGACGATGGTGTGGGCGATCTCGTCCGCCCCGCCGCCGTGGAGGTAGGCGATGCCCGCCCCCGCGCCGCACCCGGCGCTGGTGGCCCCGCAGTAGGCGGACAGCCGCCCGATGCCTGTTTTCAGGTGGATGGTCACAAGATTGGACACCGCCAGCGCCCGGTACAGAGCGTCCCTGTCAACGCCCAGCTCCTCCGCGTAGACGATCACCGGCAGGGAGGCGGTGAGGCCCTGGTTGCCGCTGCCCGAGTTGATGACCACCGGCAGCTCGCAGCCGCTCATCCGGGCGTCGGACCCGGCGGCGGCCCAGGCCTTGGCCCGGTTGTGCACCGCGCCGCCGTAGGCGTCCAACAGGGTACGGCCGATCCCCGCGCCCCACGTCCCCCGGAGGCCCTCCTGGGCGATGGCCCGGTTCAGGCTGATCTGGCGGTCCAGGATGTCCTTGATGTCCTGAGTTTCCACCGCGTCCGCGAACGCCGCGATGCCCTCCACGGTGAGCAGGGCGCGGTCCGTCTTCTCCGGCCCACCGGACTGCGTCAAATCCCGGTCCAGGAGAATTTCCCCGTCCCGTTCCAACCGGACCACGTTGGTGTGGCTCCCCGCGATGCGCGCGAGGGCGGTGTGCCCCTGCGCCGCCACGGAGATCCGGATGTCGAAGATGAGCCCGCTGTCTGCGGGGGACACGGAGATGGGGGCGCTCTCCAGATAGGCCCGGATGGCCGGGAGCTGCCTGTCCTCCACGGCGGACAGCACCTCCAGCTCCCGCGCGGCGTCCCCCGCCGTGATGCCCGCCGCCGCCGCGGCGGCGATGCCCCGCAGGCCCCCGGTGTGGGGGACCACCACGCTTTTCACGTTTTTGATGATGTTGGCGCTCACCCGGATGTCCACCCGCTCCGGCGCCGCCCCCAGCGCCCGCCGGGCCAGTGCGGCGGCGTAGGCCACCGCGATGGGCTCGGTGCAGCCCATGGCGGGGGCCAGCTCCTCCCGCAGTATGTCCACATAGGCGCGGTATAAGGCTTGGTCCATACCGTCTCCTCCTTTGTCAAGGCTCCTCCGGACGGCTTCCGCAGGCACGGACGCAGGCCGGAGCGCCCCGCCCGCCCCGGCCTGCGAAATTTCCCGCCCGGCTGTTCAAGCTTGCCGGTGGATTATATCATAAACTCAGCTGATTCACAATTCATATCTTTTTTCCGGGGAGGGGCGGCCCGCAGGGCGGCCCCTCCCCGGCGTCTGCTTTGCGGGGTTCAGCCGGCGCTCCGCCTGTTTTTGACCACCCGGAGGACCACCCAGGCGGTTCCCGCCGCCAGCAGCGCGCCCACCGCCATATTCGCTGCGGACAGCCAGCCCTCCCAGGGGGCGGCGGTGTAGGAGATGATGGTGCCCGGGACGATGCCGTTCATGGCGTGGGAGTGGGCCACGGTATACAGGATGTTGTGGCAGGCCTCCCGCAGGTTCCGCACCGCCGTGGCGCTTTTGGTGTCCGTTAGGCTCTTCATGGCTTCGGTGGACAGGATCAGGTCGGAGCCCGCGGCCACGGCCTGGTCGGGGTACATGAACTCGTAGAGGTCGAAGTCGGTGATCACCAGGCCCCGGAAGCCCCATTCCTCCCGGAGCACCCGGCCCAGCAGCGCCTCGCTGCCCCCCGCCCAGACGGCGCCGATGCGGTTGTAGGAGCTCATCACGGCGGTGCAGGCGGGCATCTCCCGCTCGGACATGGTCCCCTGGCTGTCGGAGATGTACCGGATGGCGGCGGAGGCGTTTTTCACCGTGTACTCAAAGGGCCTTAAATACAGCTCCCGCAGGGCCTGCTCGTTGACCCATACGGCGATCCCGCCGCCGTTGACCCGGTTGGTCTCCTGGTCGTTGACGGCAAAGTGCTTCACCGTGCAGTACAGGCCCTTGGACGCCGCCCCGGACACACAGGCCGCCCCCATGGCCCCGGACAGCAGGGGGTCCTCCGAATAATACTCGAAGTTGCGCCCGCCGAAGGGGGAGCGGTGGAGGTTCATGGCGGGGGCGTACCAGCCGTTGACCTGGTTGGCGAGGGACTCGTTGCCCACCATCTCCCCCATGCGGCGCACCAGCTCCACGTTGAAGGTGGAGGCGATGACCACCTCGGAGGGGTAGGCGGTGCAGCTCAGGCTGGTCATGTAGGAGTTGATGCCGGCGGGCCCGTCAAAGTCCACGGTGGCGGGCTTGCCCACGCTGGACAGGGCCACGGTGGCGTACATCCCGTTGAGCGCCAGCTTTTCCATGTCCTTGACGCTGAGCTGGTCCAGCATCAGCTCCCAGGAGGGGTCGTCGTAGGGCAGGCCCCGCAGGTCGATGAGGTTCAGGCCGTTTTTCTGCTCCAAAGCGGGCTTTTCCGCCGCCGGGTCCTCGTGGGTCTTGGGGTCGTAGGCCTGGAAGCCCGCGATCACCTCTCCGTCCGCCTCCATGTCGGCGGCGGCGGGGGCGGTGGGGAAGGTGTTCGCAAAGTCCGCCCGGCTCATGTTCAGGGCGAGGCCCTCTTGGGGCGCGTCGGCGAACCGGGCGGACACGTCGTCAAACCGGTTGGTGACGGGGGCGGCGTCGCCGGAGCGGTGATTTTCCCCGTCGTACACCACCGTTTTGCCCACCTTGTAGGAGATGGGCTCGCAGCCCGCCTTTACGTTGTGGGAATCGGTCCGCAGAGTGAGGGCGTAATCCCCCGCCTCCAGCACGTAGGCCCGCTCATTTTTATAGTCGTAGGAGGCCATGTCCTCCACGTCCAGGGCGAGGGCGACGGTTTCGCTCTGGCCGGGCTGGAGCAGTCCCGTCTTGGCGAAGGCCCCCAGCACCGCGCTGGGCTTTTCAATGCCGCCGGGGGTGTAGGGGGCGGAATAGTAGAGCTCCACCACGTCCTTGCCCGCCAACCCGCCGGTGTTGGTGACGGTCACTTCCACCGAGATGGTCCCGTCCGCGTTCCCCAGCTCCCGGCCGCTCACGGTCCAGTCAAAATCGGTGTAGCTCAGCCCGTAGCCGAAGGGGTACACCACCGCCTGACCGTAGTCGATAAAGCCCTCCTCCGCCGCCGTCTCGTAGTAGCGGTAGCCGGTGTAGATGCCCTCCTCATACTGGACGAAATAGCCGTCCCCGATGGCGTTGGCGGCGCTGAGGTTGGAATACTGGAAGCTCCCGAAGTTGACGAAGGTGGGGTCCTGGGTGAAGTCGGCGGCCCACAGGTCGGCGGTGCGGCCCGAGGGGTTGATTTTGCCGGACAGCACGTCGCCCACGGCGTAAAACCCGGTCTGCCCCGGGGAGCCCACCCACAGGATGGCGTCCACCCCCTCGTCCTCCTCCAGCTCCCCCAGCTCCATGGTGGTGGAGGCGTTGATGAGGACGATCACCGTGTCAAAGTGCTCCTTGGCCAGGGCGACGGCGTCCTTCTCATCCTGATTCAGCTCCAGCTGGTGCTGGCCGGGGGTATAGTTGTCGTCCCAGCCCTTCATGTCCTGGGTGAGGTCGCCCCCCTCGCCCCCCACCCGGCCGAGGACCACGACGGCCGCGTCCCCGTAGGCGGAAAAGCTGGAGATCACGCCGTCATAGCCCTCCACGGGCATTTCGCCGATGTAGTAGGTGGAGTTGCCCTTGTCCATGGTGATGACCCCCTTGGGGTGGTCGTACACCCGCTGGGCCCCCAGGGCTGTGGCCTCCTCATGAAAGGCGGCGTAGGCGGCCAGCGCGTCGTACGCCGCGCCGTTTATCTCGAACCCGGCCCGCTCCAACCCGGCGCGCAGGTCCACCGCCTTGGCCGGGTCCACCGAGCCGGAGCCGGACCCGCCGTACACCGGGTCGGCGGCGTCCCGGCCCAGCAGGGTCACCTTGGCCGGGGCGGACAGGGGCAGAGCCCCGTTGTTTTTCAGCAGCACGATGCCCTCGCCCTCGATCTCCTCCACCAGGGCGTTGGCGGCGGCCACGGTCTCCTTTTTGTCCTTGTAGTCCAGGGGGTAGTACTCGCTCTCCCAGTCCCCGCTGCCCTCGGTCTTGGTGACGATCATCTCGCCGCCCCCCAGGTACAGGTCCACATAGGGGCGGAACACCTGGGTGAGGATATTCACCGCCACCGCCAGGGCCAGCGCCACGCACAGCGCGGGAATCCAGATGGCCAGGAATTTTTTGTTGCTCATCTTCTTTTTTTGGCTCTTTTCAGCCATGGAAATACCTCCTCAAAGCGGAAAAGGGTATAAAACAGCAGGGGACGGGAGCGCCGCCCCCTGCCGTTGGGGTGTGTCAGCCGATGGAAACTGTCTCGGGGGCGGTGAGGGCGGGCACGCAGTACCTCGCGGTGCGCTCGTCCTGAATCACGCCGGACCAGTTCAGGCCGAAGCCGAAGTCATAGGTATTGCCGTTGGCGTCGGTGTAGCACTCCATGTCCCGGGGGACGTCCTCCAGCTGGGCTTCCACGACCTCCATGCTGGCGGGCATCTGGAGGGGAAGCAGGCCGGAGGACTCCACCTTTCCGGTGGCAATGTCCAGGAAGATGTCGTTATTGATACCAAAGCCCATCAGAATGGCGTCCACTTTGTCCTCAAATTCCGAGAATACCATGGGCCTGTCGGCGTTGACCGCCACAATGATCTTGGCGCTGTCCGGCATATTCTCCGCGGCGTAAAGGATGCTGTCCAGATCGGACTTGTTGGTGATAATCGCGCTCTCCCCGTAGTAGGAACGGTTTTCCTTCGCCATGACCGTCACCGTACCGTACTCGTTCTGAACCTGAGTTTCCACCATGTCGCCGGCGATGGACTCCTTACGGACGCCCTCAGAATCAGCCACATAGTCGCCGTATTGGAGGGAGATGGGGATATACTTCTCCGCCTCGGTGTCATAGCCGCCGTGACCGCCTCCGCCGTTCTGCGGATTCTTCACAATGACCAGGGCATAGTCGCAGCTGGCGAGGTCGGAAGCGGCGGCGCGCACGATATCCTGCTCCGTATAGGTGGCGTTACCGTCCTTGTCCGGCGCGCCGGTGGGTTCGCCCACGGTATCCGTCACGACGTTGTAAACCGCGTCGGCGGCGGCCTGAGACACCGGCAGGCTCCACTTGCCGCCGCTGAACTGCATGGGAATATACACCGTGGGCTTGTCGCCGCCCACATTGGCCTGAATGGCACCGCCGGAATTCTTCAGCATGACCACGGACTGCTGCTGCGCGCTGGTGCCCAGTTCCTTGGCCTCGGCGCTGCCGGTAATTTTTTCAGCCTCGGAAATGCTGACGTAGGGATTCTCAAACTGGCCCACCATGAAGGACAGGCGGGTGATGCGGCGGGCGGATTCGCGGATGCGGGCCAGGGCGTCGTCCTCGCCCAGCTCGTCCACCAGCATCTGATATGCCTCAGTCAAAGCGCCCACATCTTCCTCGCCGCCGATCTGGTCGATTCCGGCAACCAGTTCCTTGTACATACGGTCCGGCTTGGCATACCCCTGCTCCATGCCCCAAGGGGTAGACATGAAGGCGTCCGGATTATGGCAGGTGCCCCAGTCAGTGCAGATCAGGCCGTCATAGCCGTTGCCGCGCAGAAGATTCAGCTTGAACTCGCTGAAAGAACTGCCTACCAGCTCACCCAGGGATTCGTCGTCGCTCCAGGCAATGGAGTAGGAGGGCATGACTGCCGCCGCTTCCTTAGTCACGCTGTCCAGGTGCAGACCGCCATCGAAGAAAGCAATCAGATGGGTGGCAAAGGAATTGCCCGGATAGACGTTGTACTTCCCGTAAGCGGCGTGGGCCTCACGGCCTGACTCGGCGGCGCCGTCGCCGGGATAGTGCTTAATCATGCCGATGACGCTCTCCGAACCCCAGCCCAGATCCTTTCCACTCTCGTCATAGGTGGACTGATAGGCGCTGGTGGTTGCGTTGGTCATGTCGCGGGACAGGGCGGGGTCTTCGCCATACGCGCCGCTGATGCGCCTCCACCGGGGTTCAGTGGACAGGTCGATCTGGGGACCCAGAAGGGTGATAACGCCCAGCGCGCGGTACTCCTTGGCGAGCTCCTTGGAAACCTCGGCGGCCAGATCGGTATTAAAGGTGGCTGCCAGGGCCAAGTTCTCGGGGAATATATCCATCGTGCGGGGGTTGGTGCTGATATCCACAGGAATGCCGTAGTCCTTGCCCTCGGCGTAGGCCTGGATGGAGTTGTTCCAGCCCGCCTGGGTCTTGGCGGGGAAGGAGGTGCCAAAGTTCAGAACGGTGCGCTTGCCCTCGTCCAGGCAGGCCTTGAAGCCGTCCTCGTCGATTTTCTCCGTAATGTTGAAAACCGACTCATGGATCATCAGGGGCAGGATGCTTTCCGCCGGGAGCTGAGAGGCCAAATCCGCCGCCCGGTCATTGTCCTCCTGCCGCCAGTCCTCATACAAATCCAGCTTGCCGTTGCGGTTCAGGTCCTTGAACGCGAAGCCGTCCACCTGGATGAGCTTCACGCCGCTGTCCGGGGAGCAGCCCAGAGTCTCGCCGCCCTGGTTGGTCACCTTCGTCCAGCCGTCGGCGGTCTTCTCCTCGCTCCACTTCACCTCGCCGGAGCCCAGCTCCTGGGGCTCCAGGGGGTAGTCTCCGCCGCCGCCCGCCGGCTGGCTGGCCGCCGCGCTGGGGCTGTTCGAGGCCTCCGGGGCCCCGCTGCCGGAGGGCTGCTCCGCGCTGTTGCAGGCGCACAGCAGGCCAAGCAGCATCGCCGCGCTCAGAAGGCCTGCAAGGGACTTTTTCCACTTTTTCATGGTATTTGCTCCTTCCTCATGATAATCTCCCCTGTCTGGAGGGGTTCTGCCCGTATCATAGCATCCCCGGTTTCCCATTTCCACAATATCACGTATCCTGTCGTTTTGCGTACATAAATTGAACATACTTCCTGGTGACAGCGGGCAGTTTTTCGGCTATAATACCAAGTATCTAAACTGGGGATGCCATACCCAGGGGAAAGGGACGTGATGGAGCTTGAATCGGAATATCGCCATTGTGGAGGACGAGACGGAGGAGGCCGAAACCATGCGCTCCTATTTTGCCCGCTATGCCCAGGAATCCGGCACCACCTTCACCGTCACCCATTTTAAGAGCGCCGAGGCGTTTTTGAGCCGCTACCGCCCGGTGTACGACCTGGTGCTCATGGACATCTGCCTGCCCAAGGCCAGCGGCATGGACGCCGCCGCCCAGCTTCGCCGGGTGGACCAGTCGGTGCCCCTGATCTTTGTGACCAATATGGCCCAGTTTGCCGTGAAGGGCTATGAGGTGGACGCCTTCGACTTTGTGGTGAAGCCGGTGACCTACGCCAACTTCGCCCTCAAGCTCCGCCGCCTGCTGGATAGGCTGTCCGCCCGGCGGGAGGCCGAGGTGCTGGTCACCCTGTCCGACCACATGATCCGCCTGTCCGCTTCCCAGATTAAATACATTGAGATCTCCGGCCACCGCATGGTCTACCACACAACCGGCGGCGAGGTGAACGCCTACGGCAACCTGAAGGAGACGGAGGCCGCGCTGGACCCGGCCATCTTCGCCCGGTGCAACAGCTGCTATTTGGTCAACCTGAACTATGTCCAGGCCATTCAGGGCCACACGGTGCTGGTGGACGGGGAGTCGCTTCAGATCAGCCGCCCCCGGCGCAGGGCCTTTATCCAGGCTCTCAACGACTATCTGGGAGGGGGGACCGGCTGATGGGACTCACCAGCTTGTTTGCCTACAAGCTCCAGTTCATGGCCGCCCTGCTGCTTGCGGAGGCGCTGTTCCTGTTCCGCCTGCCCCGGCGGGACCGATTCCCCCTGCGGGCCGGCGCGGCGGCGGCAGGCTGCTTCCTGGCGGCGCTGGCTTTTCCCATTCTGCGCTATGACGCGCTGTACAGCTCGGTGATGTTTCTGGCCTTTTTCACCCTCACCATTCCCGCGGCCAAGCTTTGCTTCGACGCGGGCTGGCGGGGGTGCGTGTTCTGCACCGTGGCGGGGTACAGCGTGCAGCACCTGGCCTCGGTGTGCTATGACCTGGTGCTCACCATCGCCGGCTTTTCCGGCACC
The DNA here is from genome assembly GCA_947383145.1 of uncultured bacterium. Lineage (GTDB taxonomy): Bacteria > Bacillota > Clostridia > Oscillospirales > Oscillospiraceae > Enterenecus. The sequence goes on along the minus strand of CANDCH010000001.1, from coordinate 127,156 downwards.
ACCCAGGTGTACTCCAACGCCCCCGCCCGGTTTGACCCCATCCCCGCCGCCATTTTTCTGGAGGTATACGCCCTGGTGTACTGGGCGCTGTACCAGACGTTCGGCCACCGGCTGAACAAGGGCGGGGAGGTGTCCATCCAGCGGCCTTCCCTGCTGGTGCTGGTGGCGCTGACGGTGCTGGTGGAAATTGTTCTGAACGCCGTGGTCATTTACCACAAGTACGAAAACCTGGACCTGACCTACTATCTGGCCGCCTCGCTGACCAACATCATTTGCAGCCTGTCGGTGCTGGTGATTCTGTTCTCCCTGCTGCTCCAGAAATCCCTGGAGGCGGAGCTGGAGGTGGTCTGCCAGATGTGGCGGCAGGAGCAGAAGCAGTACGAAATTTCCAAGGAGACCATTGATCTGATCAACGTGAAGTGCCACGACATGAAGCATCAGATCCGGGCCATCAGCCGCCAGACGGCCATCGACCCGGCCGCCCTGGAGGAGATGGAGAGCGTCATCTCCATCTATGGCACCATCGTCAAGACAGGAAATCAGGCCCTGGACATCATTCTGGCGGAAAAAAACCTCTACTGCCAGAAAAACGGCGTCACCATCAGCTGCATTGCCGACGGGGCCAAGCTGGATTTTATGCCGGACAGCGACATCTACTCCCTGTTCGGAAACCTGCTGGACAACGCCATCCGCAGCGTGACGGCGCTGGAGCCGGACAAGCGGGTGATCAGCTTCAGCGTCCGGGCCGAGCGGGCCCTGTTATCCATCAACTCCCACAACTACTACGGCGGGGAGGTGCGCATGGAACGGGGCCTGCCCGTCTCCAACCGGGCGGAGACGGGCTATCACGGCTTCGGCGTGAAGAGCATGGCGCTCATTGTGGAAAAATACGGGGGGACCATCAGCTTCCACGCCAAGGATCAGGTGTTCAACGTGAACATCCTCTTTCCCCTGGACCCCGGCAAATACCTGCGCGCTGAGGAGGGCCGGAAATGAAACGAAAAACACCCCCCAGCGCCCGGCGGCTGCGGCAGATTTTCCTGCCCGCCATGGCGCTGCTCACCGCCCTGGCCGTCACGGTAACCGTGGGGATGCGGTCCAACGCCGGAACGCTGGACAAGCTGTTTGGCCGGGGAGCGCGTACCGTCGCCCCTGTCGGCGGACAGGGACAGCCGGACGCCTGCTACTATGAACAGCGCTACAGCGGCAGGCGGGAGGCGCTGGCCGCCGCCACCGCCCTCTCCCGCCGGATCGGCGGCGAGGGGACCGTTCTGCTGAAAAACGACGGCCTGCTCCCCCTGGAGGAGTCCGCCGCCGTCTCCCCCTTCGGCCTGCGCTACGCCCTGCCCTTCTACGGCGGCACCGGCTCCTCCGCCATCGGCAGCGGCGAGGGGCAGGTGGCCACCCCGGCGGAGGGCCTGTCCGCCGCCTTTTCCCAGGTCAACGCCGATTTGGAGGGACGGTACGCCCAGGCCCTGGGGGCCGGGGGAGCGCTGGCGGAAAACGGGCAGATCGCCGTATGCCGCCCCTTGAGGGAGAATGACGGCGGGCAGGCGCTGTACGAGTTCGCCCCAGCGGTGTACCAGGGGACGGAGGACTCCTGCGCCGGGACGGTAGGGGTGGTGTTCATCGCCCGGCAGACCGGAGAAAATCAGGACGCGTCCACCGCCGTTTACGACGACGCGACCCCCCATATGCTGGCCCCCACCGCCGCCGAGCTGGACACGGTGGCCTACGCGGAAAGGGCCTGCGCCGCCGTGGTGGTGGTGCTGGCCTGCCCCTCCCCCATGGAGGTCTCCGTGTGGGAGGACGACCCCGGCGTGTCCGCCATTCTGTGGCTTGGGGGCGCGGGGAGCACGGGCTATCTCTCCCTGGGGGACATCCTCACCGGGCGGGTGAACCCCTCCGGCCGCCTGCCCGACACCTGGGCGGCCAGCTTCAAGCGCGACCCCACCTTCCCCAACCAGGACGACGGCAGCGCCCGCTTCCTGTACGAGAACGCCTTTACCACCCTGGTGTCCTCCGGGGGCTGGCAGGACATGGCCCGCGCCCCCTTCCGGGAGTATGAGGAGGGGGTGTACCTGGGCTACCGCTATTACGAGACCGCCTGCGCCGAGGGTGCGGCGGACTTTTACAGCCGGGAGGACGGCGTGCTTTACCCCTTTGGGTACGGACTGTCCTACACCGCGTTCCGCCAGGAAATCCGCTCGTTTTCGGCGCAGGGGGAGGAGGTCCGCCTCACCGTCCGGGTGACCAACACCGGCGGCCAATACGCCGGAAAGGACGTGGTGCAGGCCTATTTCACCGCCCTCTATACCGGGCTGGACCGGAGGCTGGGCATAGAGAAGCCCGCCGCCGTGCTGGCCGGTTTTGGGAAAACCGGGCTGCTGGCGCCGGGAGCGTATGAGGACGTGGAGGTGCGCTTTGCCCTGGAGGACATGGCCTCCTACTGCGCCGCCCGGGACAACGGGGACGGCACCGCCGGCTGCTATATGCTGGAGGAGGGAACGTATACCGTCTCCCTGCGCGCCGACTCCCACAGGGTGCTGGACCTGCGCGAAATACTTGTGCCCGCCACGGTCTGGTACGACGGCCAAAATCCCAGGCGGGGGGAGCCGCGGGCGGCGGTCAACCGGTTCCCGGAGCTGGACGCGTATATGTCCGGACAGCCGGTGAGCGGGGCGGCGGTCCTCTCCCGCGGGGACTGGCGGGGCACTCAGCCCACCGCCCCCACCGAGCTGGACCGATGGGCGTCGGACGCGGTGAAGGAATGGATATCCGCCGGCGATTCCACGAAATTTGATTATAAAACCGATCCCCTGCTGGGCAATGTGCCGGGCAGCGCCGTTTTCCGGGAGTCCGCCCCCGCCGCCGGGGCGGAGGGCGGCCTGGTGCTGGCCGATCTGCGGGGCCGGAGCTACCGTGACCCCATGTGGAACGACCTGCTGGACCAGCTCGCCTACTCCGATGAGGAGGAGCTGCGGCGGGCCCTGTTCGCGTGCGCCTATCAGACCGGCGCGGTGGACGCCATCGGCAAGCCCGTGTCCCTGGAGCGGGACGGGCCCCAGGGCCTCACCCTCCCCGACCAGTCGGGGAAAAACTGGATCGACGGGGTGTGCGGCTACCCGGCTCCCCCGGTGCTGGCCGCCTCCTGGAACCTGGAGCTGGCCTATGCCTTTGGGGAGATGGTGGGGCAGGAGGCCCTTCTGCGGGGCATCAACGGCTGGTACGCCCCGGGGCTCAACCTGCACCGCTCCCCGTTCAACGGGCGGTGCTCGGAGTATTTCAGCGAGGACCCGCTGCTGGCCGGACTGTTCGGGGCGCGGGTGGTGTCCGGCGCGGGGGACGCGGGGCTGTCCTGCGCGGTGAAGCACCTGGGGCCCATGGACACCGAGGCCCACCGCAACCCCCACACCGCCGTCTGGCTCACCGAGCAGGCCCTGCGGGAGATTTACCTGCGGCCCTTTGAGATCGCGCTGAAAACGGCGGAAAAGACCGTGTCCTATGTGGACGCGGAGGGACGTCCCGCCCAACGCGTCATGAGGGCCGGGAGCTTCATCATGGCGGGGGACTGCGCAGTTGGCGGCGAGTGGACCGCCGCCAGCTACGCCCTGCTCACCCAGGTGGTGCGGGGCGAGTGGGGGTTCGAGGGCTTTATTCTGTCCGATATCCACCTCAACGGCAACGGGGCGCAGCTGGACAAGCTGCTCCGGGCGGGGTGCGACGGCCTTCTCGCCACCGATTACGGCGTAAAGCTGCTCCCCACGGACACACAATCGCCCACCGCCCGGCATTTGCTGCGCCGCTGCGTCAAAAACCTCTCTTATGTCCTGACCAACAGCAATTTAATGCAGGGCGCCGCCCCCGGCTCCCGCATTCAGGACGCCCCCGCGCCCTGGCTGGTGTGGCTGACGGCGGCGGACGTGCTGGCCGGACTGGCCGTGGCGGCCATGGCGGGCGCTGTGGCGGTGCGCTCCTGGCAGGAGAGGGCGTAGGGGTCCGGGACCTGCGCCGGAGTGCTCTTGCCGCGCGGGGCGTCCCGGCTGGGGAGCGATTTCTCCTGGAAAAACCTCTTGTATTTCCTCCCCAGATGGGATAAAATCAGATAGGAAGCATAAAAGGCGGCAGGCCACGGGGTGTTGGCGCACCCCATGGCCCTGTGCGAGTGACCGTACCACTCAACACAGCGATTTTGAATCGCACCACGGGCTTATTATATCCGTTTTCCCCCGGAATAGCAAGGCGGGAAAGGGGCGATAAGCCTTGTGTTCGCGTTGATTTTTTCAAAGCGGTGTTGAGTTATCCAAACTCGGCACCGTTTTTTATGTTTCCGGCGGACCGCCGGGGCGGGGAAGGGCCCCGCTCCGGGCAGTCTGCCGGAATACATCGTAAAGGAGAAAAGAGTATGAAAAAACGGTTTTTGGCATTATTCCTGGCGCTGGCCCTGTGCGTGGGGCTGGCTGCTCCGGCGTTCGCGGAGGACAAACTCAATTATGTAGAGGATATATCTGATTATACGTTAGTCCGACAGGGTGACGAAAAAAATTTCGATTTTTACATTAACCGTGAAGTGGGCAGTTATAATATCGTGACGGAAAACACAGCCTGGACCATCACCAATACCGCCTCCGATGATTCAACGCTCTTGGTCTATTTTAACGTCAAAGCGGATGACGGACATTGCAACAACGAGTACCGCCTTTACGAGGACGGCACCTTTGACGCCAGAATGGGAAGTGATTTCCTTATGCTCAAGTCCGGCCAATCCTGCTCTTTCAGCTTGAAGGACGTCGTTTCCAACGAAAACGTAGTCGCCAACAAAAAGTGCGCCCTCGATTCCAATCATCTCTATACGCTGACAATATCCCGGGAGAAGAATTACCTCAGCGCTAATCCTGAACATTTAGGTTTCGTGATATATGATTTCAGGCTTGACGGTGACACCGCCGCGAAAATCATGAACCAGGATTCCACTTCTTTCGCCGATGTAAAGCCGGGCGCCTACTATACTGATTCCGTGTCCTGGGCTGTGATAAGGGATATCACCAACGGCACCTCGGACACCACCTTCTCTCCCAACCAGGACTGCACGCACGCGCAAATCTTAACCTTCCTGTGGCGGGCCCAAGGCAAGCCTATATCCAGTTCGCAACGCCCGCCCCGCCCGGTTCAACTGACCGGCAGCGAGTACTATGCCGACGCTGTGCGCTGGGCTGAGGATTACGATATGGTCAATTGGCGCTTCGACCCCAACGCCAAATGCACCCGCGCCCAGGCTATGGCCTATATCTGGGCGGCATTTGACCGGCCTGACGCGGGCAAGAGCGCCTTCACCGACGTGCCCGACGGCGCGGACTACGCTGCCGCCGTTGCCTGGGCTGTGGAAAACGGCGTCACCAACGGCACCTCCGACACCACCTTCTCCCCCGATCAGGTGTGCACCCGGGGCCAGATCGTCACCTTTCTCCACCGGGCCTACGTCCCCGAGGCCCGATTGACCGCCAGCTGAATCATGCCGCAAAGACGGGCCGGACCTCCGGCCCGCTTTTTTTGCGTTTTTTCTCTTTACGTCTCCAAAACGATGTGATATAATCTTGCGTATCAGATTGGAGTTGATACCATGGAGGAGCTGGCCGAACTCAAGCGGCAGCTGGCGGAGCGGCGCCCCGACGGCTGGGACAAGCTGCCCGACATCCCGCTGTACATGGACCAGGTGGTGGGTTATCTGGCCCGGCAGCTGGTGAGCGTGGGGGACGGCGACGCCCTCACCTCCGCCATGATTAACAACTATATCAAGGACGGCCTGGTGGAGCGGGCCAACGGCAAAAAGTACGGCCAGGAGCATCTGGCCTACCTCACCGCCATCACCGCGCTGAAGCAGGTGATGAGCGTGCGGGAGATGAAGGTGCTCACCACCGTGGGCCGGGAGATGCGGGCCCCCCAGCGGCAGTACGAATATTTCTGCCAGTACCTGGACCGGGCCATGGCGGACGCCGCCGCCGGCATCGACGAGGACATCGACGGCCAGGAGCTGCCCAAGCTGGTGCTGGACCTGGCCCTCCGGGGCTACGCCTACAGCCTGGCCTGCCACCGGGCCCTGGCCGTCCTGGCCCGGCGCACCGGCCACGAGGACCTTTTGAAAAAGCGCTGAGAAGCATATTTATTTTGTTGGAGGTACTTGACCATGAGCGATTATGTCATCATCACCGATTCGTCCGCCGACCTGCCCCACAGCCTGGTGAAGGAGCTGGAACTGGAGGTGCTCCCGCTGTCCTTCATCATGGACGGCAGGACCTATCGGAATTGGCCGGATAACCGGGAGATGTCCCCGGCGGAGTTCTACGGCAAGGAGCGGGAGGGCCTCATGGCCACCACCAACGCCGTCAACGTGGACGAGGCCGCCCAGTCCATCGCGGCGGTGCTCCGGCGGGACAAGGACGTGCTGGTGCTTGCCTTCTCCTCCGGCCTGTCCAGCACGTGCAGCGCCTTTCAGATCGCCGCCCAGGAGCTGGCCGAGCAGTATACGGACCGGAAGATTTACGTGGTGGACACCCTGTGCGCCTCCCTGGGCCAGGGAATGTTCGTCTATCAGGCCGCCCAGCTGCGCCGGGAGGGCAAGTCCATCGAGGAGGTCCGGGACTGGGCGGAGGCCAACAAGCTGCGCCAGTGCCACTGGTTCACCGTGGACGACCTGTTCTTCCTGAAAAAGGGCGGGCGGGTGTCCGCCGCCACCGCCGTGGTGGGCACCATGCTCCAGATCAAGCCCGTCCTCCACGTGGACGACGAGGGCCACCTCATTAACGTGGCCAAGGCCCGGGGCCGCAAGGCGTCGCTGAACGCCCTGGTGGACAAGGTGGGCGAGCTGGCCGACGATCCCGCCTCCCAGACCATGTTCATCAGCAACAGCGACTGCGCGGAGGACGCCCGGTACGTGGCGGAGGAGATCAAAAAGCGCTACGGGACCCGTGAGATTATCATCAACTCCATCGGCCCGGTGATCGGAGCCCACACCGGACCGGGGTGCGTGGCGCTGTTCTTCATGGGTAAACACCGGTAAGCGCCCGGACAGGGGGGCGCCCCTGAGGCGCAGGCGGTGGACCCTGCCAGTTTGTCAGTGTTCAGACACTGGCGGCAGCGCCAATCAGGGTTCCACGGGTCGAAAGCCCCGTGCGCCGGAAGGTCAAATCAAGCTTATCCTGTCGGGCTCCCCCGTTAAAATGGGGGTTCTTAGGGGGGAAAATCCTAAGAGCAAGAGCGCGTCCTTTGCGCTCGAAGTCTCGCCGGATTTTCCCCCCTAAGCGCGCTCTTTGGTTACTTTCTCTCGCGAGAGAGAAAGTAACGCCCCCGCAGGGCCAACGGGGCGGCAGCCCCTTCCTCTCCCGGCAGCAAATGCCGGGAAATTTTTTTGCCCAGCCTCTTGACAATCGTGTATATACCGTCTATACTGTGTATATCGTATATATACAAAATACCGGGAGCCGCCGGCGGGCGGTCCCAGTGAGGTGAACCATGGACATCATCATCAGCAATTCCGACCGCGCGCCGATCTATGAGCAGATCGTCCGCCAGCTGAAGGGGCTCATCCTTTCAGGCGCGCTGGCCCAGGGCGAGGCGCTGCCCTCCATGCGCCTGCTGGCCCGGGACCTGCGCATATCCGTCATCACCACCAAGCGGGCCTATGAGGAGCTGGAACGGGAGGGCTTTTTGACCACCGTTCCCGGCAAGGGCTGCTTCGTGGCCGCCCAGAGCCGGGAAACCCGGCGGGAGGCGGTGCTGTGCCAGATCGAGGAGCACCTGTCCCAGGCGGTGGACGCCGCCAAGGCTGGGGCCGTAGACCTGGAGGAACTCACTGAAATGCTAAACACGTTGTATAATGAGGTAGGATCATGACAAATTGTATTGAACTCAAGGGCCTTGTCAAGCAGTACAAGACCTTCACCCTGGGGCCCATCGACCTGAACGTTCCCGGCGGCTCCATTCTGGGGCTCATCGGGGAGAACGGGGCGGGCAAGACCACTCTGATCAAGTCCATGCTGGGCATTACCCGGCCCACCGCCGGAACGGTGTCCCTGCTGGGCACGGACCCGGACCGGGCCAAGGAGGACATCGGCATTGTGCTGGACGACTGCTTCTTCTCCGAGTACCTGCGGATCAAGGACGTGGACAGCGTCCTCAGCCGGGTGTTCAAGGGTTGGGACAAGGGGCTGTTTCGGGACTATCTGGACAAATTCGGGCTGGCCGGGAGCAAAAGCATCAAGGAGCTGTCCCGGGGGATGCGGATGAAGCTGTCCCTGGCGGCGGCGCTGGCCCACCGGCCCAAGCTCCTGCTGCTGGACGAGGCCACGGCGGGGCTGGACCCGGTGGTGCGGGAGGAGATTCTGGACGAGTTTTTGAACTTCATCTCCGACGACGACCACGCCATCCTCATCTCCAGCCACATCACCTCGGATTTGGAGAAGGTGGCGGACTACATCGCCTACCTGCACCAGGGCAGGCTGCTGCTGTGCGGCGAGAAGGACCGCCTTCTGGAAAATTACGGACGGCTGGTATGCGCCAGGGAGGACCTGGAGCGGATCGACCGGGGCTACCTGGTGTCCACCCGGAGGAGCCAGTACTCCACCGAGGCCCTCATCCGCCGCAGGGGGGACTTCCACCGGCTCTACCCCCGGCTGGCGGTGGAGCCGGTGACGCTGGACGAGCTGATGGTATTTGTGGTAAAGGGGGAACAGGTATGACCGGCCTGATTTTGAAGGATTTCCTCATTTTGCGCAAAACTCTGCGCACCTATCTGTTCATGCTCGTCATATACACGGGCATCGCCTTCTCCGGGGTGCTCACGGCGGACATTGTGGGGGTGCTAATGGTGGTGACAGTGTCCATCCTGCCCATGAACGTGTTCGCCTACGACAAGCAATGCCAATGGGACACCTACGGTCTGGCCCTGCCCGTGGGCCGCACGAAAACCGTGGCCGCCCGGTATCTCTGCGTCCTGCTGATCTGTCTGCTCAGCGTAGCCATGGTATCTCTCCTGGGCATGGTGCTGTGGGCCGCCGGGCGGATAGAGGAGCCGGTGGTATTTATGGTAAGCTGCACGGTGATGGGCCTGCTCGCCATTCTGATGAACGCCGTCATGCTGCCCCTCCTGTACAAATTCGGCCCGGAACGGGCCCGGATGATGTTTTATGGCGTCCTGGGGCTATTGGTGCTGGCGGGTGCGCTGTTTTTCTTCCCCCTGGGGGGGCTGGCGTGGCTCGATTCCCTGGGAGAGCCCACCTCGGCTCAGATTTCCGCCATTCCTTTTATTGCGGCTTTGGTTGGCCTGGTCCTGCTGGCCCTGTCCTTCCTGCTGTCCCGGCACTTTTACGGGTCCAAAGACGTATAGCCCCAATTTCCCTTGCATTTGCCATCCGAATCAAGTATAATGAAATGGCTTCCTTGTGGAGGCCATTTCATTTATACACCAGATATGGTAGGAGGTATCCCCTTGAAACGAATCGCAAGCCTCTTTTTGGCCCTGATCTCCGCCGGACTGCTGCTTTGCTCCGGCGTACATACCGCCTGGGCGGCGGGCGGCGGCAAGCCCTATTACATCATGGTCAACCGGGCCCAGAGCACCGTCACCGTCTACGAGCAGGACGGGGAGGGCAATTATACCGTCCCGGTGAAGGCCATGATCTGCTCCACCGGCCGGAAGGGCCACGCCACCCCCACCGGCGACTTCACCATCGGCGGGCGGTGGACCTGGCTGCACATGATCGACGGTTCCTACGGCCAGTACGCCACCCAGATCAAGGGGAACATCCTGTTTCACTCGGTGTGCTATACCAAAAAGGACCCCTCCGCCCTGATGACGGAGGAGTACAACGGCCTGGGGGAGCCCGCCTCCCTGGGGTGCGTGCGGCTCCAGACCGCCGACGCCAAGTGGATTTACGACAACTGCGCCCGGGGCACCAAGGTGACCATCTACGACGACGCGGAGGACCCCGGCCCCCTGGGCAAGCCGGACAGGCTGGTGGACCACATCTCGGAGGAGGAGGCCAACGGCTGGGACCCCACCGACCCCCGGGAGGAAAACCCCTGGCATGAGCTTCTGTCCGGGGAGGAGTCCGAGGCGGAGGAGGCCGGCCCGCCCGTCCCCGGCCCGGAGGATTCTGAGGCGGAGGAGGCGGCTCCCCTTCCGGCGGGTCAGGCGGTGTCCTATGCCATGATGGCCCAGGCCCTGTATGAGCTGTCCGGCGAGGGGGGGCTCACCAACGCCGGAAGCGCGGTGCGCTGGGCGGTGGACCGCCGCCTGCTGGACGACGGAGCCGCCCAGGGCTTCGACCCCGCCGGCCCCATGACCCGGCAGGCGCTGGTATCCATGCTGTACCGCTATGAGACGCGGTACCGGGGCCGCGATGTCCGGGAGCTGGGCTCTTTGTCCCGCTTCTCCGACGGGGCCGGCGTACATCCCTCCGCCCGGGAGGCCATGCGCTGGGCGGTGGGCGCGGGCCTCATCCAGGGCACCTCGGAGAACACCCTCCACCCCGGGGACTACGCCAGCCCCGACCAGCTGGACATCATCCTGGCGCGCTACAGCCAGCTTTGACAAGAACATAAAGCGCCCCCGCCAAAGGCGGGGGCGCTTTATGTCACGGGCTCTCCGGCAGGCGCCCCAGCAGCAGCGCCGCCCCCGCCTGGGCCAGCAGCAGGTCCGGGGAGCAGCCGCCGCAGGGCAGAATCAGCTCCTGACGCTCCACCGCCCGACCGTCCAGGGCGGTGAACTCCCGCTGAACCGCCACCGAGGCCCGCTCTCCGTCCAGGCTGGACAGGGTGAGGGTGTTCCGGCTGGACGCGCCGTAGCTGAGCACCGTTCCGGCGGGAAGCAGCCGGGTGAGGGCGGACCGCCCCCCCGGCAGCAGCGCCGTGCGGCAGTTGAGGGCTCCCGCCCCCGCCCACCCGGAGGCCCCCGGGGACACGATGAGCAGGTCCAGGGCCAGCCCCGCCAGCAGCGCCGGGTGGCGGCAGGCCCGCACCAGGGCGGACGTCCCCTGGGCCAGACGGCTCACCCCCTCCGCCAGGCCCTCGTCCCGCTCCCACACGCCGATCTGCCACATAGCCCGCGCCTCCCTCCATATGTACGCGGGGATAGTGTGCGCGGGACGGAAAATTTTATGCGCGCCGGTCCCTTCGGTGGGTGAACAGCACAAAATTCACCGCGTTGCCCAGAATCAGGATGGTGCCGCACAGATACAGCCACACCAGCAGCAGGATTACCGACGCCAGCGAGCCGTAGATGAGGGAGTACCGGGCGGAATTGCCCATGAGCAGGGAGAAAATCATGGAGGCCGCCGCCAGCGCCGCAGACGCCGCCAGCGCCCCGGGCACCACCGGGGGTCGGGGCTTGTCCAGAGGGGCGGCAAAGCGGTAGAGCAGCAGGATGAACAGGAACACCATGCCCAGCAGCAGCAGGTATTTCACCCACTGCCAGGTGCCAAACCGCTCCACCAGGTCCTCCAGCCGGAACACCTGGCCCAGCAGGTGGAAGAACCAGTTGCCGGTGACCACCACCGCCAGGGACAGGTAGATGGTGGCCAGCAGCAAAACGGAGAACAGAATGCTGGCCGCCAGCTGCCACAGCCCCCGGAAGGTGGTCCGGCCGTAGAGCTCCCCCATAATGTTCATCAGCCCCCGGACGGCGGCGGAGGCGAACAGCACCGTGAGGAAGACGCCGGAGAACAGCATGGCGGAGGACTGGTTGGTGTCGATATAGGTGAGGTAGTCCCGGAAGAGGAGGAGCACCCCCTCGGGCAGGAAGGGGTCGGCGTGGTCCACCAGGGAATTCAGGTTCAGGTGCAGCTCGTTGACAAAGGCGGAGATGCAGATCATGATGGGGAAAAAGGTGAGGATGAGAAAGTAGGCCAGCTCGGCGGCGGCCCGGCTGACCCGCTTTGAGAAGTATACGTCCACCACGTCCGCCACGAAGCGGATGGGCGGGTGGGCGCGGAGCAGCTTATCCAGATTTTGTTTCACAGGCGTTTCCCCTTCCGCGGTTCGATGGGGAAAGTATACCAGAAAATCCGGCGGGAAACAACCGAAAAGTTTGTCGAAACCCGCGGGGCGCTCCAAGCTCCCCTGCGCGGCTGTCCTCGCGCTTCTATGCTGTCACGCTCGGATTGGCCGCGCGGCCGGGTCGCTTTCGCTGCGCCTCAAGCAAAACCCGGTCCCGCCCTGCGGGCCCTGGGCTTTTGCTTTCGCTCCGCTCCAAGCTCCCCTGCGCGGCTGTCCTCGCGCTTCTATGCTGTCACGCTCGGATTGGCCGCGCGGCCGGGTCGCTTTCGCTGCGCCTCAAGCAAAACCCGGTCCCGCCCTGCGGGCCCTGGGCTTTTGCTTTCGCTCCGCTCCAAGCTCCCCTGCGCGGCTGTCCTCGCGCTTCTATGCTGTCACGCTCGGATTGGCCGCGCGGCCGGGTCGCTTTCGCTGCGCCTCAAGCAAAACCCGGTCCCGCCCTGCGGGCCCTGGGCTTTTGCTTTCGCTCCACTCCAAGCTCCCCTGCGCGGCTATCCTCGCGCTTCTATTCCAGCAGCATCGTCAGGTCGTCCACCGTCAGCGACGGGTTCAGCGCCAGGCTCACCGCGTAGCCCAGCACCTTGCCCAGGTCGGCGGTCCGCTGGTCCACCTCCCGGGGGGTGACGAAAAAGGCCTCTCCGCCGGGCAGGTCTCCCCGGTCCGGGACCTCCCGGCCCGCCCGCTCCAGCAGGTCCAGGGCCAGGGTGGCCCCGTCCACCACGGTGGGGGCCCCAACCGTGAACACTGGGACCCCCAAAGTGTTCCGGTCCAGAGCGGCCCGGTGGTTGCCCACCCCTGAGCCGGGTATCACCCCCGAGTCGGAAATCTGGACCGTCCGGCACAGCCGGTCCAGGGACCGGGAGGCCAGGGCGTCCACCGCGATGACGCAGGCGGGGCGCAGCCGCTCCGCCAGCGCCTGGGCCACCAGGCTGCTCTCCATGCCGGTGGAGGCCAGCACGCCGGGGGCGGCGGCGGCCACCGGCCGCAGGTCCCCGAAGTGCTCCGGAACCTGTTCCACCAGGTGGCGGGTGACCAGCAGGTGGTCCACCGCCAGAGGGCCGATGAGGTCGGGCGTCACCGTCCGGCTGCCCAGGCCGACCACCAGGGCGGGGCCCTCCTCCGGCAGAAGGGGCCGCAGGCAGCCCGCCACCGCCTCCGCCGCCCGCCGGAAGGCCCCCTCCTCCCGGCGGAGCAGGCCGTCCAGCTCGATGGTGATATAGGCGCCCCGGGGCTTGCCCAGGGCTTTCGCCCCCTCGTCGCTGGAGATGGTCACGGTGGTGACGGGGAAGCCCTCCCGGTCCTCCTCCTGGGCGCGGACGCCGGGGAGGGAGGCCGCGTCCCCCGCCCCCTCCCGCCAGAGCTGATGGGCCTCCACGGCCAGATCGGTGCGGCGCTGCGGCATGATAAAACCTCCTTTTGGATAGGGCACCAGATATTGCGGCCGGTGGGGCCGTATGCCCCTATTTTCTGCGGGCGGAAAGTTTCTATACAAAAAAAGAAAAAAGGTGTTGCAATTTTTTCGCTTTGATGATAAAATACATACCTACGGCGGGAGACCGCCCAAAGATTCTTGAACATATCGGAGGAGGTGTTTGGTTTGCCCAACATTAAGTCTGCCAAGAAGCGCGTTCTGGTCAATGCGACGAAGGCCGCGCAGAACAAGGCGCAGAAGTCCGCGCTGAAGACCGACCTGAAGAAGTTTGAGGCCGCGGTGGCCGGCGGCAACCGCAGCGAGGCCGATGCCGCATATAAGGTGGCCGTCAAGGCCGTGGATCAGGCGGCCGCGAAGGGCCTGCTGCACAGCAACAACGCGGCCAACAAGAAGAGCGCCATGACCCTGAAGCTGAACAAGCTGGCCTGAGCCAAAACAAAAAGAGCCGTCTGCCGCTTGGCAGACGGTTTTTTCGTGAAGGAGGAGGACGCGATGGAGCGCCGGTTCGCGCTGGTGGAGGCCGCGGTGTCCTGCGGCTCCCCCACCCGGGGGACCGAGGGCGCCTTTGACGCCCTGACGGCGGCGGGCCTGCCCGCCGTCTTCGGGGACGCCCGCCTGCTGCCCATGGAGAAGCTGCCTCCCTGCGCCCGGTGGCCGGAGGGCCTGCGGCATCTGGACACGGTGATGGAGGTGTGCCGCCGCCTGCGCGCGGGTGTGCTGGACGCCCTGGGGCGGGGAGAGTACCCCGTGGTGGTCGGCGGGGATCACTCCTGCGCCATGGGGACGCTGGCGGCGCTGGGGGAGTTCTACGGGGCGGAGAATGTCGCCGTGGTCTACGTGGACGCCCACACCGACATCAACACGGAGGAGACCTCCGAGAGCGGGTGCATCCACGGCATGGACCTGGCGGCGGCCTGCGGGCTGTGCTGCGACGCCCTCACCGTGGGCCGGAACCGGGTGAACCTGCTGGGGGAGAACCTCCACATCATCGGGGCCCGGAGCATCGACCCGCCGGAGTACGGCATTGTGGAGCGGCTGGGGGCCCATCTGTACACCGCCCAGGAGGTCCGCAGGCGGGGGCTGGAGGCGGTTTTGGCGGAAATCCTCCCCGCCCTGGCGGGGAAGCGGGTCCACATCAGCTTCGACGTGGACGTGCTGGACCCGTCCGAATTCACCGCTACCGGCTACAACATCCCGGGGGGGCTGGCGGCGGCGGAGGTGGAGCGGATTTTATCTGCGGTGCTGGACACCGGGCGGACGGTCTCCTTTGAGTGCGTGGAGTACAACCCGGCGCTGGACCCGTCCGAAGCGGATTTGAATACCCTGATGGGCATTCTGAAAATGGTCTCAGAAAAATTGAAGTAAAAAACACCCTCTGCCGCTGGCAGAGGGTGTTTTACGGGGAGATGAAGCTTGCTCCGAATCAATCCGCCAGAGCGGCGGTGATGATGGCCATGGAGTAGACCTCCAGGGCGTTGCAGCCCCGGGACAGGTCGTTGATGGGGGCGTTGAGGCCCAGCAGGATGGGGCCGTAGGCGTCGAAGTTGCCCATGCGCTGGGCGATTTTGTAGCCGATGTTGCCCGAGGAGATGTCCGGGAAGATGAAGGTGTTGGCCCGGCCGGCCACGTTGGACTTGGGGGCCTTCAGGTGGCCCACGGTGGGGGACACGGCTGCGTCAAACTGGAACTCGCCGTCCACGGGGAAGTCCAGGTCCATGGCCTGGAGCTTCTTGCAGGCGTTGCGCATTTTGTCCACCATGGGGCCCTTGCCCGAGCCCATGGTGGAGTAGCTCAGCATAGCAACTTTGGGGTCCGCGCCGAACCGGCGGGCGCACTGGACCACCTCCTGGGTGATCTCCACCAGGTCGTCCTCGGTGGGGTCGATGTTGATGGCGCAGTCGCCCATGGCCAGCACCTGGTTGCCGCCGGTGGCGAAGGGCCGCACCAGAATGAAGCAGGAGGACACGAGCTTGTTCCCCGGCTTGGTTTTGATGAGCTGGAGGGCGGGGCGCACGGTGTCGGCGGTGGAGTAGGTGGCGCCGCCCAGCAGGCAGTCGGCCTCCTTCATGGCCACCAGCATGGTGCCGAAGTAGTTGCCCTGTTGAAGGGTCTCCCGGCACTGCTCCGGGGTCATCTTGCCCTTGCGCAGCTCCACCATTTTGTCCACCATGGCGTCCATCTTGTCATAGGTGTGGGGCTGGAGGATGGTCACGTCCTTGATGTTGAGGCACTCCTCCTCCGCCACGGCGTGGATACGCTCCGGGTCGCCGATGAGGATGGGGGTGAGGAAGGTGCCGGACAGCAGCCGGGCGGACGCCTCCAGAATGCGGGGGTCCTCCCCCTCGGTGAACACGATCTTCTTGGGGTTCTTTTTCAGCTTTTGAATCATCAGTCGAAACATAAATGCTGGCCTCCATTCAGCGGGACAGGGGCGGAGCGCCGCCCGGCCCTGGGTATTGATGATGCTGTTATTTAATCTATCATTTTGCGCCGTTTTTTTCAAGAGGTTTCTGGGCAGAATCACAAAAAAATATCGAATCAATTTGTTGACATTCTGAGGCAAACAACTCTTTACAAAACGTATTGTGCCCGCTATACTATACATACTGTGTTTCGGGGCGGCGGCCGGCAGGCGCGCCCCGCAGGAAATGCTGAAGGGATTCCATATGCCCGCATCGGACCGGGACAGCGCAGGCGGGCATATCTGAGGGGCAGCCGTACCGGCCCCCCCAACCGCATGATGCACCCCAGCGCCGGGAGCCGTCTGCTCCGGCGCAGTCCGGCTCCGGCGGCCCGCGCCGGAGGGGCCCGACCGGGCGCCGCGTTCCAGGCTGCGGCGTCCCTTGTCCGTGTGTTCGTGTGTCCCGCAGCCTTTCCGAAATGTTCACAACTGACGGGGCCCTCCCCGTAAAGCTACACTAGGAAAGGGGTCAATCAGGATGACCAATCCGGATTTCGCGCGCACCCTCTCCCTGCTGCGGCAGGAGAAGGGCATTTCTCAGCGGCAGGCCGCCAAGACGCTGGGCATCTCCCAGGCGCTGCTGTCCCACTACGAAAACGGGGCCCGGGAGCCGGGGCTGGTGTTCGTGGTGAAGGCCTGCGACTTTTACAACGTGTCCGCCGACTTCCTGCTGGGGCGCACCCTCAGCCGGGACGGCACCACCATCATAGACGCGGACGCCCTGTACGACGTGTCCGACGAGCGGGACAATGTGATGCGGGGCTCGGTGCTGGCCACCCTGTCCAAGAAGCTGGTGGTGAATTCGGTGGGCCTGCTGTTCGACCTGCTCAGCAAGGTGGGCAGCAAAAAAGCCATCCGGGCGGCGGCCAATTACCTGTCCGGCACGGTGTACATTCTGTTCCGCCACCTCCACCGGGCCAGCGGCAACGAGAACGACGACTTTTTCAACATCCCCCAGGAGTGGTTTCTGGCGGGCCTGCCCCGGGCGGATATGCTCATGAGCGAGGCGGAGTTTGTGGACGCCCTGGCCAATCCGGGCAAGGGGGTCCAGTTTCCTCCTCTGGACAACGACGCCATGAAGGCGGCCTATCCGGGGACCTATCAATCCCTGCTCCAGATTGTGCACACCTGCGGCGAGCGGCTCAACGGCGAGATGGCCAGCCACCTGGAGAACACCCGATGACGTCATGACGCCGCGTTATGAACTTGCCTTAAAATACCCGGAGGATTTTCGCATATGACTGATCAAACCAAAATCCGCAACTTTTCCATCATCGCCCATATCGACCACGGAAAATCCACCCTGTCCGACCGCATGATCGAGCTGTGCGGCGCGGTGGAGCAGCGGCAGATGGAGTCCCAGCTGCTGGACAACATGGACCTGGAGCGTGAGCGGGGCATCACCATCAAGGCCCGCGCCGTCCGCATGGACTACGCCGCCGCCGACGGCCAGACCTACTGCCTCAACCTCATCGACACGCCGGGCCATGTGGACTTCAACTACGAGGTGAGCCGGTCCCTGGCCGCCTGCGAGGGGGCGGTGCTGGTGGTGGACGCCGCCCAGGGGGTGGAGGCCCAGACCCTGGCCAACACCTACCTGGCCCTGGACCACGACCTGGAGATCCGGCCCGTGCTGAACAAGATCGACCTGCCCGCCGCCGACCCCCAGCGGGTGAAGCATGAGATCGAGGACATCATCGGCCTGCCCGCTCTGGACGCCCCGGAGATTTCCGCCAAGCAGGGCATCAACATCCCGGCGGTGCTGGAGGACATCGTGCAGAACATCCCCGCCCCCTCCGGCGACCCCGCCGCGCCGCTGAAAGCCCTCATCTTCGACAGCCAGTACGACCCCTATCTGGGGGTTATCGTCTATTTCCGCGTCATGGAGGGGACCCTCCGTCCGGGGATACAGGTAAAATTGATGGCCTCCGGGGCCCAATATACGGTGCTGGACTGCGGCTATCTGCGACCCCTGGGGATGGAGAGCGCCAAGGAGCTGTCCGCCGGGGAGGTGGGCTGGTTCACCGCCTCCATCAAGACCGTGAAGGACACCCGGGTGGGCGACACCATCACCGGGGCGGAGCGGCCCACCGCCCAGGCCCTCCCCGGCTACCGCCCCGCCCAGTCCATGGTATACTGCGGCGTGTACACCGAGGACGGCTCCAAGTACCCCGACCTGCGGGACGCCCTGGAAAAGCTCCAGCTCAACGACGCCTCCCTGTCCTTCGAGCCGGAGTCCTCCATCGCCCTGGGGTTCGGCTTCCGCTGCGGCTTTCTGGGGATGCTCCACATGGAGATCATCCAGGAGCGGCTGGAGCGGGAATTTGACCTGGACCTCATCACCACATTACCTTCCGTTATCTATGAGGTGACAAAAACGGACGGTACTCTGGTGCGGGTGGACAATCCCCACAACTACCCCGATCCCGGCTCCATCAAGGAGGCCATGGAGCCCTATGCCAACGTGTCCATCATCAGCCCGCCGGACTACGTGGGCAGCATCATGCCCCTGTGCCAGGACCGCCGGGGGGAGTACAAGGATATGCAGTACCTGGACACGAATTTGGTGGAAATCCGCTATCTCATGCCGCTGAATGAGATCATTTACGACTTTTTCGACACACTCAAGGCCAAGACCCGGGGCTACGCCTCCCTGGACTACGAGCTGGACGAGTACCGCCCGTCGGACCTGGTGAAGGTGGATTTGCTGCTCAACGGCGACCAGGTGGACGCGCTGTCCTTCATCGCCCACCGGGACAAGGCCTATAAGCGGGCCCGGCGCATTTGCGAAAAGCTCAAGGAGAACATCCCCCGCCAGATGTTCGAGGTGCCCATCCAGGCGGCCATCGGCGGCAAGGTCATCGCCCGGGAGACGCTGAAGGCCCTGCGCAAGGACGTGCTGGCCAAGTGCTACGGCGGCGACATCACCCGGAAGAAGAAGCTGCTGGAGAAGCAGAAAGAGGGCAAGAAGAAGATGCGCTCGCTGGGCACGGTGCAGATGCCCACGGAGGCCTTTATGGCCGTATTGAAACTGGACGACGAGGGATAAAACGCCGCCGCAGGCGGCGCTCCCGGCAAAGCCCAGCGAAGCGGGTTTGCCGGGAAAAGGAGGAGCAGCGGAATGAGCGAGCTTTCGCCGCAGGCGGAAGCGAGTGATATGCAGCTTGCGACGACGCGGACGGCGAGGGATAAAACGCCGCCCCGGGAGGCGCTCCGAACGGAGCGCCTCCTTTTTGCACTTTTTCGGCCCGATTGAGAGGATTCCGCCTCCTCTCTTTTTGCCGTTTCAGGGGAATTTCGGAACCTTTTTCAAGACTTTGAGAGGATGGCCTATCCTTAGGCCGCTCCGCCGGAGTCCAAACAAAATGGCAAAAAAAATAAGGAGGAAACAATCCAATGAGAAATTTGAAGAAGTTTCTCGCGCTGATGCTGGCGATGATCATGGCCATGTCCCTGATGATCACCGCCAACGCCACCAGCACCGCTGAGGATTTCGCGGACAGCACCGGGATCACCCCCGAGTTCGCTGAGGCCGTGGACGTCCTCTCCGGCATGCGGGTGTTCAGCGGAGACAACGGCAACTTCAAGCCCGCCGCCAACATCACCCGCGCTGAGATGGCCGCCGTCATCTACCGCCTGGTGAGCGGCGACGTGACCGACGCCAAGGCCGGTCTGTATTCCAACTACTCCCCGTTCAAGGACGTGACCGCCGACAAGTGGTACGCCGGCTACGTGGGCTACTGCTGGAACATGGGTCTGGTCAAGGGCCGCGACCCCGCCAACACCGTGTTCGACCCCACCGGCAACGTCACCGGCTATGAGGCCCTGACCATGCTGCTGCGGGCCGTCGGCTACGGCAAGAACGGCGAGTTCGTCGGCTCCACCTGGCAGACCAACGTGTCCACCCAGGCCCAGCAGCTGGGCATCCTGCGGGATGTGAACACCACCCAGTACGGCGGCACCCTGCATCTGGCCGCCCGCCGCGACGTGATCGCCTCCCTGACCTTCAACGTCGCCGCCCGGGTGCCCACCGTGACCTTCAACGGCAGCAGCTACAACCCCTATGTGGGCGTGCCCGTCACCGGCGCTGGCTACCAGGCCGAGCACAACCCCACCCTGGGCTGGAAGGCCTTCGGCCTGACCAATGACACCGGCATCGTGGTGGGCAACCAGGAGACCGGCGAGTCCGTCACCCGGATGAGCTTCTCCCTGGTCAACCCCGATCCCGTGTACGCCTACGGCGTTGAGAACCTGTACGGCGAGGCCTATGATGCCGCCGCCGCCAACGCCGCCAACGCCGAGGCTGGTGAGCGTCAGGCCAACGCCATCGCCACCTTTGACGCCAAGACCGGCCTGGACCTGTTCGCCCACAAGGTGGAGATCTGGTTCGACGGCCGCAACACCGAGCTGAAGCCCGCCTACTTCGGCCAGAACGTGTCCCTGGACTGGCGCAACAGCAAGCAGAACAACAACCTGCACACCTACGCCTACTTTGACCGCGCCACCAACACCGACGTGGTGAAGGTCACCACTCCCACCGACACCAACGCCATGGATGTCTATCGTGGCCCTGCCACTCCGGGCAACAATAACCTGTACTCCCTGGCCGCCGCCGCCGGCTTCGTGGTGAACGCCAACACCGAGGTGGAGCAGAACCTGTTCTTCGACCGCTTCCTGCCTGTTGACGACCACACCAACGTGCAGTCTGGCGACACTAAGGTCAACGTTGTAACCAAGCTGTCCCCCGATGAGGCCACCGCCCATCCCGCCGCCGATTTCACCGAGAACCTGTACCTGATGATCTCCAACAGCGACAACAAGGAGCTGGACGTGGTCATCGCCCTGAACATCCAGGCCTCTGAGATCACCGGCGTGGACAACGTGAACGCCATCAAGACCGTCACCGTGCTGGAGGCCCTCTTCGGCAACGACCCTGAGGAGTTCATCGACGAGGACCTCAACATCCTGAACGCGACCACCACTCCCAACGCCGCCACCATCGAGCAGGGCCAGCTGGTCCCCGGCAGCACCACCACCCTGGGCCAGTATGAGATCGGCGTGCGCATCAACGGCACCTCTGATTCTGCCACCGCCCTGCTGCCCTACAGCTCCATCGTGGCCGACGACGACGTGGCTGACGGCTACAAGAACCAGAAGGCCAACGACTACGTCACCTACGAGAACGCCTGGTACAAGCTGCACCCCGTGACCAACACCAAGGAAGGCACCGTGGTTTCCTACAACCCCGACACCGGCAAGGTGGTTCTCCAGGACGGCACCGTGCTGGACCGCTCCATCCTGTATGAGAGCGTGGTTGAGGGCACCATTCCCCAGGCCGCGACCAAGGCCGAGGACTTCTACGCCAACGGCACCTACCGCTTCTACCTGACCGACGGCGGCAAGTACCTGGGCGCTGAGCGCGTGTACGGCAGCACCTTCCTGTACGGCACGTACATGGATTACCAGACCGTCACCAGCTCCTCCACCTTCGAGTACTACCTCACCGGCGTGAAGCTGGACGGCACTGTTGACACCGTGCGCGTGTCCCGCCTGACCCGCGAGCTGAACAACCACGACGTCGCCACTGATACCCTGGCCATCAACGGCACCGACCATCTGGGCGTGCCCTTCCGCGACACCTACGGCAACAGCAGTATCGTTCCCGGCGGCGACGACGGCACCAACTTCATCAACGGCCTGGGCTCCGGCGTGTACCGCGGCTTCGTGGTGAACGGCCAGACTGTTGACTGGACCTTCCAGGCCCTGGACAACATCGGCGTCGCCACCGGCGACAACCAGGCCGAGGCTACCTGGGCCGCCGGCAAGGGCCCCCAGAACAACGACAACGAGCCCGAGGTTGACTTCGACGGCATCCGCGCCGGCGAGGACGGTGACACCGGCGCCGACGACGTGATCACCATCGGTGAGCGCGACGTGGCCCTGGGCGCCACCTACGCGGGCGAGATGAAGCTGAGCAACACCGCCGAGGCGCAGGAACTGTACTTCACCGAGCAGACCAAGTTCATCGTGGTGTCCGGCTTCGGCACCGACAGCCTCAAGCCCCAGGTGTTCAACGGCATCAAGGAGCTGCTGGGCACCAGCACCAAGGTGACCATCAACCTGGACCAGACTGCTGGTGATTCCGGCCAGCCTGGCATCCTGGGCTCCACCTACCTGCGCGACATGACCTACCTGACCCACAGCCCCTTCGTGTACGCTCAGAACCGGGTCCTGTCCCGTCAGGCTGACGTGATCATCCTGCCCTCCACCGCCATCGACCGCGACACCAGCAGCACCCTGCGGTACGTGGGCAACGCCACCCGTACTCTGGTTGACGCCGGCAACGACGCCACTCAGTTCACCATGTACGACAAGGGCGTGGCCGAGAGCGTCTGGGTCAAGGGTATGATCGACGTGGACGGCGGCAACAATGACGACGCCTACGAGGTCAACCACAACAGCCACGACCGCTTCTACCGCCTGAAGGCCACCGGCCGCACCGCCGTGGACGGCAAGCCCATCTACTCCGTGGAGCTGGCGAATGTGGACTGGACCTACAACATCTACACCGCCTCCACCATGAACGCCCAGACCGGCACCTTCGAGATGTTCCTGACCGACGGCACCAGCCGCACGGTTGGCGACCGGGATCTGCGCCGGGTTGACAGCGCCAACATCACCAACCTGAACGTGCTGAATCCCAATCCCACCTGGCCCGGCATCAACAGCCTGGCGACCCTGAACTACGCGGGCTCCCTGGGCAACTACGACAACAACCAGCACGGCGGCGTGCAGACTCTGTACGTGTCCGTCGTCACCGATGGCAGCGTCGGCACCTCCCAGATCTACGTCTGCTACGATCAGACCGGCGCCCGCACCCTCGGCGCTCAGCCCTGATTTGAGCTGACGAACGCAAAGACCTGAAAAAGGCCCCCCCGGATTTCCGGGGGGGCTTTTTTGCGGCTGTTTTCAGTTGAACGCGACATAGAAATAGAGGGCGCCCTCCGAGTTCAGGTTTATGGAGTAGCTGCGCACCTCAAATCCGTTTTCCACAATGCGGCCCACCCAGAAATTTCCGCCGGTATACATGATCGGGCGGTTGGGAAGGATGAACATTACGTCGCGTGGGGTGTTGTTTGGGCGGATCAGCACGGCTTTGGGGGTGAAGCCCAACTTGACGAAGTTAATCGTTTCCTTGGAGAGCTCACCCTCGCCGGTGCCGACGTAGGTCCCGCAGATCAGGCGCTTCGCCTCCAGCTTGACCAGGCGCTGGTCCAGGGCGGCGTCGGCGGCCTGGGCCTCCGCCCGGGCGGCCTCCACGGCGTCCTCCAGAGCCTGGGCGTTCTGGTTGAGGGGGTCCGGGGAAAAGGTGTCGGACGTCTCGATGAGATTCAGGTTGTAGGTCTCGGTGTGTTGCATGATGTTATCTCCTCCTTTGCAGGAGGAGATAAAGGGCCCCGGAGTTTCCGGTTCAGGTACAACAATTCGTGATTTTTTTGAGGGATTATACGGAAGGGCAACGTTGTACGCCGAAATATTCGTTCAGCACCTCCCACTCGGAGAAGGGGCGGCGGACGCCGGCGGTCTCGATGTACTGCTCGTGGCCCTTGCCCAGCAGGGCGACCACATCCCCCTCCTCCGCCATGTCCAGGGCCCGGAAGATGGCGGCGCGGCGGTCGGGGATGGTCTCGTGGGGGAAGTCCCCCAGGGCGGCGGAGATATCCGCGCAGATGGCCTCCAACGGCTCGGAGCGGGGGTTGTCTGCGGTGAGGATGGCATAGTCCGCCCAGCGGGCGGCGGCGCGGGCCATGTCCGTCCTGCGGAGCCGGGGGCGGTCGCCTCCCGCGCCGAATACGGCGATGATCCGGCGGGGGTTGTGGGAGCGGAGAGCGGAGAGGATGGCGTTGAAGCTGGCGCCGTTGTGGGCGTAGTCGATGACCACGCGGTAAGGGGCGGGGGCAGGGTAGCGCTGGGCGCGGCCGGGGATGGAGGTGTGGGCCAGACCGGCCCGAAGCGCGCCGTCGTTGAGTCCCAGGGCGCGGCCCAGGGCGATGGCGGCCAGGGCGTCGGCGGCGTTGAAGGCGCCGGGGAGCGGGATGTGGTAGGGGAGGGCGCCCTCCACGGTGAGGAGGGTGGACAGGGGGCGGTCCGGGTCCGGCAGCGCGCTGAGGGCGCGGAGGTCCGCCTCCGGGGAGAAGCCATAGGCCAGCGCGGGGCGGCCGGGGGGGAGCTGCGCCGCCATAGAGGGCCACGCGGGGTCGTCCCCATTGCCCACGGCCCGGCGGCACTGGCGGAAGAGGGCGGCCTTGCAGGCGCGGTATTCCTCAAAGCCGCCGTGCTCGCCGGGGCCGATGTGGTCCGGGGAGAGGTTGAGAAACAGTCCGGCGGCGAAGGCGAGGCCGTGGAGGCGGCGCAGCTTCATGGCCTGGGAGGAGGCCTCCATGATCACGTGGGTGCATCCGGCGTCCGCCATCTGCCGGAGGGTGCGGTGGAGGGCGATGGGCTCGGGGGTGGTGTTGAGGCCCTCGGACAGCTTTTGACGGCCGACGTACGCCCCCAGGGTGCCTATCATGCCGGTTTTGTACCCGGCGGCGGTGAACATTTCCCGGAGCATATGGGCGGTGGTGGTTTTGCCTTTGGTGCCGGTGACGGCGATGAGGGTGAGGCCGCCGGCGGGCTGGCCGTAGAATTCCGCCGCCAGCGAGGCCAGGGACGCCCGGGGATCGTCCACGGCGGCGCCGGGAACGCCCCGGGGCAGAGGCGGCGTACAGACCACGGCGGCGGCGCCCCGCGCCAGGGCGTCGGGGATGTAGGTGCGGCCGTCGGCGTTTGCGCCCGCCATTGCCGCAAACAGCGCCCCGGGGATTACCTCCCGGGAGTCGCAGGCGAGGGCGGTAATCTCCGGGTCCTGGGAGCACTGCGCCCCGATGGCGCGCAGCAGTTGAGACAGCTTCATGGGGAAACCTCCTGTGGCGATTTCCCCAATCTATGAATTTAGGCAAGAAAATGTCCCTCTCGCCGGATGAGAGGGACATTTTTTCATTTATTCGCAGGCGCGGAGCAGCTCGTCCACCGGCAGGCCGTAGAGCTTGGCCAGGGCTGTCAGGTTGGAGGTGCTGGGCTCCGAGGCGCCGTTCTCCCACTTTGAGACGGCTTGGCGGCTGACGCCCAGAACCTCGGCCACATACTCTTGCGTATAGTTGGCGGCGGTGCGGCGGGCCTTGAGCGCTTCACCCAGGCTCTTGGCCTGTTCGGACGAGCCTCCGCGGTCTCTATCGGAGCGCAGGTATTTCAGCAGGGCGCGGATGAGCAGAACGATCACGAAGATAAAGAGGGCCCAGAGCGCGATGATAATGAGCAATACGAGCAATCCGGGAATGGCGGTGTTGACTGGCGTCATAGCGATTACCTCCTTCATTGATGGCCCAATTCTAGCAAAAAAGCCCGGTTGCGTCTACCAAATATCACGCAACCATAGGTTGCGGAGAAGCCGGGAGCAGGTTGTTAAGGCCCGAAGCGGAGTGGACGGCTTGTCGGGCCAAAGGCCCGGCAAACGGCGCGCGCAGTCGGAGGGGCTTAACAACCGTCGCGGAGGCTTCGCAGCACGACTACAGGTTGCGGAGAAGCCGGGAGCAGGGGACTAAGGCCGGAGCGGAGCCAAAAGCCCAAGGAGGCGCGGAGCGCCGGAAGGGTTTTGGCGCAGTCGGAGTGCTTAGGGCCCGTCGCGGGGGCTTCGCAGCACGACTACAGGTTGCGGAGCCGTCGTGAGCAGCGCGGATGGACTGGAGCGGGGGCAAAAGTCCAGCCGCCGCGTAGCGGAGGCGGGTTTTGTCTGAGTCGGAGGGAAGCCGCGCGTCGCGAACAGGCGAAGCACGGCTGCGGGTTTACATCCACTCTTTCAGCCCCGTTTCGGTGAGCTCCAGCACCCTGGTGCATACCTGATCCAAATACAGACGGTCATGGGACACGCTGATGATAACGCCGGGGAATTCCGCCAGCACCTGCCGGATCACCGGGGCGGACATGGGGGAGAAATTCCGGGTGGGCTCGTCCAGCACCAGCACGTTTGCCCCGTTCAGCACCATGGACAAAAACAGCAGCTTGGCCCGCTGGCCGCCCGACAGCCCCGCCGCCGGGTGCTCCATCTCCTCCGCCTTGTATTTCATATTCCCCAGCAGAGTGCGGGCCCTTGTCACGTCGTCTCTATGGCCGGAGGGGGCCAGCAGCTCCACCGGGGTGCGTTCCCCCACCAGCAGGTCGCCGTAGTCCTGGGGCATATAGGCCGCCCGCAGGTCGGTCCGGGGCAGCAGCTCCTCCGCCACGCGCTTCAGCAGGGTGGATTTCCCCGCCCCGTTGGGGCCCACGATGCCGATCTTCTCCGGCCCGTCCACCCACAGCCGCAGGTTCCGGGCCAGCGCCCGGTCCCCTGCCGCCAGCTCCGGGAGCTCCAGCCGCAGCGCGGTCTTGCCCGCCGGGAAAGCCGATTTTCCCTGGTCGAAGGCGGTGAGGATGGCCTCCTCCCACTCGGGCATGGCGGTCATGTCCTCCTTTTCCCGCTCGAACCGCCGCCCCATGGACAGCACCGTATGCATCTTCTTTTTCAACAGCCGGCCCTTGCCGGGGTTCTGGCGGCTCACGGTGGCCAGCTGATGCTCCACGCTGTCGTGAATCCGGCGGTAGGTCTCCATTTTGACGTCGTACTCCGCCCGCTCCTTCCGGGCCTTCTGCTCCTGTCGGGCAAAGCGAAGCCCCCGCTGTTCCACATACCGGGCATACCCCATCCGGGACACCGTACAGCGGGATACCGTGCGGCGCCGCAGCCGCTCCAGGTGGACGATCACGTTGGCGGTGCGCTCCAAAAGCGTCTCATCATGGGAGATGTACAGTACGGGGACCTTACAGCCCAGCAGGAATTGCTCCAGCCATTCCAGGGTCCGAATATCCAGGTCATTGGACGGCTCGTCCAGCAGCAGCACGTCGGGGCGCTCCAGCAGCAGCAGGGCCAGCCGCAGCTTCACCCGCTCCCCGCCGGACAGGGTGGACACGGCGCGCCCGTCCCAGAACAACCCGCCGTCCAGCCCCGTCTGGCGGGCCACCCGGTCCAGGTCCTTGGGATCCGCGTTCCCAAAAGCGGGGAACCCTTGGCAGAACGCCCACACCGGGCGCGCCAGCTCTGCCGGGGAGAGCTCCTGGGCCAGGTAGCCCTTGCGGAGCCCCCGGTCCGCGATCTCTCCCGTCCACTCCGCGTAGGGCTCCACCAGGGCCGGGTCGTACAGCAGCTTGAGGACGGTGGATTTGCCGTTGCCCTCCTCGCCGACGACCGCCGCCCGGTCGCCGGGTCCCAGCGCGAAGGACAGCCCCTCCACCAGAGTGGTCAGGTCCTTTTTATGGGTCACGGTGAGATTTTTCACCTGCAGCATACACATTTCCCCCTTTTCGCACACAAAAAATCCGTCTTTCATGGCAGAAAGACGGATTGCGCGACGAAAAGGCAGGGACGTGTAATACGCCCCCGGTCAAGCAAGCCGCCCTTCGCGCCATGAATGCCCAGGCCCATGCCATATGGGCCTCAGTTCAGTGTTCACAGCTTGAAGCTTGACTTACTTGCGCATTTTTTCACCCTTTTCACAAAAGCTGGTCCCAGTATAACAGGGCGGCGGTCCCTTGTCAAGAGGGCGCGTTCTCAACGGGACGGACTTTATAGATGAAATTCAACTCTGCGTTTTCTCCCCCGCCTCTCCCCGGAAGGCGGGCACCGCCTGGGGACGCCGGACGTAGTCCGCCAGCGCGGCCAGGGCGTCCCGGCCCTGGAGGCGGAACACCGCGCCCCCCTCCGCCACCTGGAGCCCGAAGCCCTCCCGGCCGCATTGGAACAGGGGCGCGCCGGGGACGGGCCGGGGGGACACCTCGTAGCCCAGCCGCTCCAGGGCCAGGGTGAGGGCGGCGGGGCCCTGGGCGCAGGCGGGGCCCCGCTCCCCCCGGTACTCTCCCGCCCGGCAGGCCGCCCAGGCGCAGTCCGCCCCGGCCAGCAGGTCCCACTCCCCTGCGCAGGCGGGGACAGCGCCCTTTATTTCGGCGGGTGTGAGCGCTTTACCTGCGCCGTCCAGCAGGAACCGCTCCACCTCCGCTCCCTCCTGGCGGACAAACAGGGCGGCGGGCAGGCCGTAATACTCCGCCAGCCACGCCCCGCAGGCGGCGCAGGTCCCGTCGTGAAAGCGGACCTCGCCTCCCGCCAGGGCCGCGCCGCAGCCCGCCGCCCGGGCCAGCGCCCGGGCCAGGGACCCGCCGCCGCTGCCGATCAGCACCGTCCCCAGCCCGCCAAGCCGCAGGCCCAGCTCATAATATTCCCGTCCCAGCTGTGTGCGCTCCATGGAAAGCTCCTCCAATTTGGGTGAATGAACCCCGTTTTGGAACAGTCTCCCCAGTTTATGCCCGCGTTATTCCTCCGGACACTGCGGACGCCCCCGGTACAGCGCCGCCGTCCGCTCCAGGCGGGCGCGGAATTCCTCCACCGCCCAGTCCGGGCCCAGCACCTCCACCCCCGTGCCCAGGCCGAACAGCCAGCCCCACAGGGGCGGGCTGGCCACCAGGTCCACCGACGCGGTGAAATACCCCTCGCCGTCTGGGATGAGGGACACCTCCAGCCCGAAGCGGTCGATGACCACCCCGGCCAGCCGGTCCTCGCACCGCAGCTTCAGGCGGCAGGGCGTGCCCGAAAACATCCCGAAGTGCTTCCGGGCGTATCCCTCCGCTGTCCACTCCCCCTGGGGGTGCCCCTTCAGGGCGGTCACGGCGATGTCCGCCATTTTGTCCACCCGGTAATGGCGCACCTCCCGGCGGGGCTCGTCCCAGCCCGCCAGATAGTAATTCTCGTTGTCCCAAATCAGGCCGTAGGGGGTCAGGCGGTAGCGGGCTCCCTCCCGGCGGAACACCCGCTCCCGGGCGGCGTTGTACTCGAAATAGCGGAAGGTGACCACCCGGTTGGCGGCGATGGCCCCCTGGAGCTTGTCCACGTTGTAGAAAATGCTCTCGTTCATGGTTTTCACCCGCCGGTCCACATACACCTGCCGCTGGAGCTGCCGGGCCTGATGGACGCTGGTGAGTCCCTCCAGCTTGCGGATCAGCGCGTCGCTCTTGCGCTTGGTGAGAAAGCGGCTGGACTGCACCGCGTCCACCAACAGCTTCAGCTCGGCCAGCTCAAACTCCCGCTGGCCCACGTACCAGCCGCCGTTCCGGCCCTTCCGGCTGTGGATATCCATACCGAGCTCCGCCAGCTGCTCCATGTCGTCGTAAATGCTCTTGCGCTCGGCGGCCAGCCCCCACCGCTCCAGCTCCTCCTGCATCTCCTGCCGGGAGACGGGGTGCCCCTCGTCGCTGCGCTCCAGCAGCAGCCTGGCCAGGATGAGGAGCTTGCGTTTGTAATTCGCGGTCTGCGCCACGGCGGACCCCCTCCTTTCGGGACCTATCCTAGCAAAAATATAGTCCGATATTTGGGGATATTATAGCAGATTCCGGGCGGCGGCGCAAGAGAAAGGCCCCGCCCCGGCTGTGCCGGGGCGGGGCGCTGGTCATTGACGATCTCCGCGGTGGCCCGATTGGTGGCTGTGCTCCACCCCCGGCTCAAGGGTCTGTCCGCACACCTCGCAGATATGGCTGTTGGCCGTGCCCGCGGCCCCCTCAAAAGTGTTCACCGGGTCCGGCGCGCAGGTGTGGTGGTGGTCCGCCCGGTAGCTCTCGCCGCACTTAGGGCAGGTCTGGGTGCTGGAGGCCAGGGGCAGGCCGCAGAGCTCGCACTCGTGCTCCGTACCCTCCGGGTAGACCGCGCCGCAGCGCTCACAGGTGTGAGGCTCCGGATAGCCGTCGCACATGGCGCAGTCGTGGGCCGTCCCCGCCGCATAGTTCTCGCCGCAGTCTGGGCAGGTCTGGGTGTGGTAGTGCGCCTCTCCCGCCGGATAGCTCACGCCGCAGTCGGGGCAGGTTTCGGTGGCCGTGCTGCTGCCGCTGGGGTCATAGCCGGAGATGTCCTGGTCGGGCACGCTGTCGCTCCAGTTGGGCCCGCCCACGCCGGAATCGGGGTCCGCCTCCCAGGGGTGGGCCAATACCGCGCCCTCGGAGGAGAGCTGGTCCGCCGCCACGCCGTTTTCGATGACCCACCGCACCAGGCGGCTCACCAGCTCCTCCGCCAAGTCCGGGTCGCCGGAGCGCACCTCGAAGCGGTAGCCGTAATCGTCCGTCATAAAGCTCACCCGGCGGTCATGGACGCTGGCGGTCTCTTCTCCGAACCGGCTCTCCCAGTCGGCCTTGTCGGCGGTGACCATGACGCCGCTGATGTTCTGCTCCACGCTTTCGGGATAGCCGTAGCAGGTGGGGGGCAGCTGTCCCGCCGTCACGGCGAACTCGAAGCTGTTCAGCTCCGCGCCGTAGTTGGGCACAATACCGTCAAGATACGCCCCCCAGAAGGAGCCGTCCCCGTTCCACGCCGCCCAGCCGGTCATCGAATACATCACCCCCCAGGCCAGGTGGGTGTCCACCGCGTCCTCCCCGCCCAGCAGGGCGGCGATGTCCTCCCAGGCCAGCTCCCGCCTCACCGCGCCGGAGGGCAGGTCCCAATCCGCCGCCGTGGCCTGCCCGTCCGCCGCGCCGTACTCGATATAGGGCAGGAGATAGCTGGTGGTCACGCCGTCTTGGGTCACCTCGTAGCGCCCCGCAAAGCGGGTCGCGGCGGGCTCCGTGCTCCCTTCCGGGTCCTCCGGGGCGATGTCGGGCGCGCCGCTTTCCGCCAGGTGTTCCGAAACAGGGCCTGGGTGGACGCCGGGGTTCCCAGCCATTCCCCAGGAGGGGATGCACATGAGGGACGTCACGACGGCCATCAGGGCAAACGCCGCCGCCATGGCCCCGTACCCCGCCCACGGCGCGGACCGCCTTTCCGGCGCCTCCAGCTCCGTCAGCCTCTGGTGGAGGGTGTCGGAGGCCCGTACCCCGTCCATAAACTTTTTGTAGCGTTTCATATCATTATTCCTCCTCTCCCCGCAGTACCGCCGGACGGCCTTGCGGGGAATCCGCCGTCATTCTCCGCACTCCTCGTCCAGGTAACGCCGCAGGGCGTCCCGCGCCCGGCTGAGATGGGAGCGCACCGTCCCGGGCCGCTGGCCCAGGATGGCCCCGATCTCCTCGGAGGTGTAACCCTCGAAATAGTGCAGGTGCACCGCCGCCCGCTGCCTGGGGGGCAGGGCCAGAATCGCCTCCAGCAGCTCCCGGCTGCCGTCCTCCGCCGGGGCGGGGTATATGTCCAGCAGCTCCGCCGCCGGATGGCGCTTCCAGGCCCGCAGCACGCTCTTGCAGCGGTTGGCCGTCACCTTCAGCAGCCACGCCTTCTCGTGCTCCCCGTCCCGGAGCTCCGGGCGCGCCTCCAGATAGCGCAGGAAGGCGTCCTGCACTGCGTCCTCCGCCTCCTGAACGTCGCCCAGAATGGCCAGCGCCGCCCGGAACAGGGTGTGTTCATACTTGTTTACCAATTCTTCCAACCGGTTGGAGTGATTCACGCTGAACCCTCCCTTCTGCCTATAACACGCCCCGGCGCCCCCGATTGTTGCGCCGGGGAAAAATTTTTCTTCTGGCTTTTCTCCGCCCCGTATGGTATGATATACTATAATTTGTAAAGGGGCGCCGCCCGGCGCGCCAGCGAGCTTTAAAAACATTCACAAGGAGAGCCAACCATGGAAGATGAACTTCGCCTCGCCGTCCTCATCGACGCGGACAACGCCCCCCGCACCGCCCTGCGGGAGATCATGGCGGAGGTGGCGGTGTACGGCTCGGCCACCATCAAGCGCATCTACGGCGACTGGACCGCCCCCAACATGGGCAGCTGGAAGCCCCTGCTGCTGGAGCACGCCATCACCCCCTTCCAGCAGTACAGCTACACCACCGGCAAAAACGCCACCGACTCCGCCATGATCATCGACGCCATGGACATTCTGTACTCGGGCAACTGCGGCGGCTTCGTGCTGGTGAGCAGCGACAGCGACTTCACCCGGCTGGCCACCCGGCTCCGGGAGGCGGGGATGAAGGTGTACGGCATGGGGGAGAAAAAGACACCCAAGCCCTTCATCGTGGCCTGCGACAAGTTTGTGTACATCGAATCCCTGAAGGCCGCGGAAAAGAGCGCCGCCCCCGCGCCCGCCGGAAAGAGCGTCAAAAAGAAGGCCGCCCCGGCGGAGTCCCCCGCCCTCACGGTGCAGGAGCTCATCGCCCAGTCGGTGGAGGACCTGGCGGACGAGGACGGCTACGCCTACCTGGGCGACCTGGGCACCCTGCTCATCAAAAAGCAGCCGGATTTCGACGCCCGGAACTACGGCTTTACCAAGCTGTCCAAGTTCATCGCCGCCCTGGAGGGCTTTGAGATCGACGAGCGGCACAACGCCAAGTATCAGGGCACCCAGGTGTTTGTGCGCAACAAAAAATGACAAGCAGAGCCCCGCGCCGCAAGGCGCGGGGCTCTGCCTTTAGGAAGCACTGATTCAATGCGTCTATGGCTCTTCGCGGATATTTTACGCCACAGCTTCGTTGCGATTTCTTAAATAAACACAATTATTCCTGCGAAATCCCGCCTCGCTGTGGCGTAAAATCTCTCGCAAACCGCTCTTGCCGATTGAATCAGTTCTTCCTTTATTCCACGGTTTTCAGGCTCTCCACCATGTCCACCTTTTTCAGCTTGAAGTGGGCGGCCACGTTCACCGCCACGGAGAACACCACCGTCAGCCCCGCCGCCAGAACGTAGGCGTAAAGGGGCGCGGCGCGGCCGAACATCACCAGCTCCACCTCCACCGTCAGCACCATCCAGGCGTGGAGGAACCGGCCCATCACCAGTCCCAGCACGATGCCGAACAGGGTGAGGAACAGGTTTTCCCGGTAGACGTAGGCGGTCACCTCCCGGTCGAAGAAGCCCAGCACCTTCAGGGTGGCCAGCTCCCGCACCCGCTCGGTGATGTTGATGTTGGTGAGGTTATACAGCACCACGAAGGCCAGGGCCGCCGCCGCCGTGATGATGATGACCACGGCGTAGTCGATGGCCTCCATGCTGTCGGTGAAGTTGTCCCGGAGGGTGGCAATATAGGAGTAGGAGTCCACCCCGTCCAGGGCCATCAGATCGGCGGAAACCAGGTCCGACTCCGCCTCCCCCGCCCCGTCGGCGTACCGCAGGAGCATGGAGTTGCGCTCCGGGTCCTGGCCGAACAGCTCCCGGTAGCAGGTGTCCGTCATGTACACGTAGTGGGCCACGTAGTTCTCCGCGATGTCCGCCACCCGGACCTCCACCCGCTTTCCGTCGTCGTCCAGGGTGATGGCGCCGCCCACGGACACCTCCAGCAGCTCGGCCAGCTTTTCCGTGATGACCACGCCATTACCCGGCTTTGCGCCGTCGTCCCAGTTGATGGTGCTGGAGAGATCATAGGCGCTGGCCGGCAGGACCACCGGCTCGCCGTCCTGCCGGTGGCCCAGCCGGATGAACTGGTTGAACCGCTCCTGGTTCTCCACGGCGAACAGGCTGACGCTCTGGGCGGGGCCGCCGCTTGACGCCTCCAGGGTGGACGAGCTGGTGGGCAGATAGTCCTCCACCCAGGGGCTGTCCTCCAGATAGGCCTCCACCTCCGCCAGCTCGTAGTCCCTGGCGTGCTTGTCCAGGCCCAGGGTGGCGTCGTAGAGGAACACGTGGTCAAATTGCTGGTCCAGGATGGAGAAAATGGACTCGTGGAGGCCGAAGCCGGTGACGATCAGGGCGGTGCACCCGCCGATGCCGATCACCGTCATCCAGAACCGCCGCTGGTAGCGGAACAGGTTGCGCATGGTCACCTTCCAGGTGAAGGTGAGCCGCTTCCAGACAAAGCCCACCCGCTCCAGCAGCACCCGGCGGCCCGCCTTGGGGGCCCGGGGCCGCATGAGGTTGGCGGGGGTGGCAATCAGGGTGGACAGGCAGGCCCACAGCGCCGCCCCGGTGGTGCAGGCCACCGCCGCCAGCACCGACCAAACGTACAGCCCCACCTGGGGCTTGAACTCCAGGGCGGGGATGTCGTACATGATGTTGAAGGCGTTGGCGATCACCGCCGGGATGAGGGTGCACCCCAGCAGAAGCCCCAGGACGCCGCCGATCAAGCTGGCGGAGAAGGCGTAGCCGATGTACTTTTGGGAGATGGCCAGCCGGGAAAAGCCCAGCGCCTTCAGCGACCCGATCTGGGTGCGCTGCTCCTCCACCATGCGGGTCATGGTGGTCAGGCAGGCCAGCGCCGCCACCAGGAAGAAGATCACGGGGAACACGTTGGCCAGGTTGCTCACCCGGTCGGAGTCCTGGGAGTAGCCCACAATGCCCGCGTTGGTGAACCGGCTGAGGACGTACCACTCGCAGTCCTCCACGTCGTCCAGCTCGTCCTGAGCGTCGTCCAGCTTCTTCTGGGCGTCGGCGATCTCCTCGTCCGCCTCACGCTTGCCGTCCTCGTACTCCCGGAGGCCGTCGGCGTACTCCGCCTCGCCGTCGTTGAGCTCGGCCAGGGCGTCGTCCAGCTCCTGCCGCCCGTCGGTCCGGGCCTGCTCCAGCTCCCTCACCCCGTCGTAGTACTCGGCCCAGCCGTCCCGCAGGTCAATCTCCCCCTGCTCCAGGTCGGCCTTGGCGTCCATGAGCTCCCTGTTGGCGTCGTCCAGCTCCGCTCTGGCGTCGTCAAGCTCCCGTTTCCCGTCGTCCAGCTCGGCTTTCGCGTCGTCCAACTCTATTTTCGCGTCGTCCAGCTCCGCCTGGGCGTCGTCCAGTTCCAGTGCAGCTTCGTCCAGCTCCTTTTTGGCGCCGGCCAGTTCCTCCCGGCCGATGCTCAGCTGGAGGTCGGCGGACTCCAGCTGGCCCTTCACCGCCCGGAGCTGGGCCCTGGCCTCCTCCAGCTTTTTCTGGCCCTCCTGGGCCTCCGCTATCAGCTGCGCCATGGCGGAGGCGTATGCATCCTCGCCAATTACCGGCCTGAGCTGCTCCAGCTTCTGAAGCGCCTCCTGGAGCTGGGCCGCCCCCTGGGCCTCCTCCCGCTCCAGCCGGGCCATGCCCGCCTCGTACTGCTCCAGGCCGCTCTCATACTCCACCATGCCCTTGCGGTACTCCGCCCAGCCGTCCTCGTACTTTTTCAGGCCGTCCTCGTACTTTTCCCGGCCGTCCTCATATTCCCTGAGGCCGTCCTCGTACTCCTTGAGGCCGTCCTCGTATTTTTTCAGGCCGTCCTGGTACTCCGCCCAGCCGTCCTCGTACTGTGCCACGCCGTCCTGATACTCCCTGAGGCCGTCCTCATACTCCGCGCGGCCCTCCGCAAGGTCGGCCTCCCCCTGGCGCAGGTCGGCCAGGGCGTCGGCCAGTTCCCGCTCTGCGTCGGCGATCTCCCGGGCGAAGGTGTCCTCCCCGTCGTAGTACTCCGCCCAGCCGTCGTCCAGCTCCCTCCGCCCGTCCTGGAGCTCCCGCCAGGCGTCGGCCAGCTCCTTTTCCGCGTCCGACTTGGCCTCCTCCAGCTCCCGCCGGGCGTCGTCCAGCTCCGCCTGGGCCTCCCCGATGAGCTCGTCGTACCGGGCCTGGGCCCGCTCCTCCGACAGGGGGTCCAGGCTGTCCACCAGGGCGTCGATCCGGTCCTCGTACTCGTCCCCGTAGGTGTCCAGCGCCGCCAGCCCTTCTCCGGTGAAATAGGCGCAGGTGTAGTGCTCAAAGGTGAAGTTCTCCCCTGGCACGTACACAAAGGCATCCACCGCGCCGTTGCCCAGGGAGGAGGACCCACGGTCCAGCCCCACGTACAGTGGGGAGCTGACCTGGCCCACAATGGTATAGGAGGTGTTGGCCAGATCGTCCCCGCCGTCCTCCTCCAGGGTGAGCTCCAGCCTGTCCCCCACCTGGAGGCCCAGCTTCACCAGCAGCAGCCCCTCGGTCACGCACTCGTCCGGCCTCTGGGGCAGCCGCCCCTCCTTCACCTCCAGCAGGTTGAGCCGCTCCGGCAGGGAGCGCACGTTCACAATGCGGTCGACGGCCACGGCGTCCAGGTCCCGGCAGCCCTCCACCGCCTCAATGCCCGCCGCCCCGGCCAGGGCGTCCAGGTCCCCGTCCGTCAGGCCCAGGGTGGACAGCACGTAGCCGTCCATCAGGCGGGTGCGGTCGTAGTAGTTGTCGGCGGTGTACTGCATGTCCGGGGCGGTGGTGCGCAGGCCGGACAGAAAGGCCACCGCCAGCGCCGCCAGCACCAGAATGGACACGTAGCGGTTGAAGGTGCTCCTGATCTCCCGGAGGGCGTCGGTGGTCAGGCGGTTCTTCCGCGCTACCATTCGATCTCCTCCACAGAGGTGGGATGGGCGTTGCGCTCCACCCCGGCCACCCGGCCGCTCTTGATGTGGATCACCTGGTCCGCCATGGGGGTGAGGGCGGTGTTGTGGGTGATGACGATAACGGTCATTCCCTCCTGGCGGCAGGTGTCCTGGAGGAGCTTCAAAATGGCCTTGCCCGTGACGTAGTCCAAAGCGCCGGTGGGCTCGTCGCACAGAAGCAGCTTGGGGTTCTTGGCCAGGGCCCGGGCGATGGCCACCCGCTGCTGTTCGCCGCCGGACAGCTGGGCGGGGAAGTTGTCCAGCCGCCCCCCCAGGCCCACCCGCTCCAGCACCTCCCGGGCGTCCAGGGGGTCCCGGCAGATCTGGGCGGCCAGCTCCACGTTCTCCAGGGCGGTGAGGTTCTGTACCAGGTTGTAGAACTGGAACACGAAGCCGATGTCGTGCCTTCGGTAGGCGGTGAGCTGCTTGGCGCCGTAATCGCTGACCCGCGCCCCGTCCACGGTGATGATCCCGCCGGAGCAGGCGTCCATGCCGCCCAGCATATTGAGCACCGTGGTCTTGCCCGCGCCGGAGGGCCCCACGATGACGGCAAACTCCCCCTTTTCCACGGAGAAGTCCACGCCGTCCACCGCTTTGATGGTAATTTCCCCCATTTTATATTCTTTTTTCACATTTTCAAAGGTGATATAGCTCATAGGCCCCCCTGTCCGCCCCGTGTGTTCCGGCGGGGCGCCGTCGCATGTATTGTCTCATATCTTATACTGTTCCGCCGGGGAAAGCAACCGCTCCCGGAGAAAATTCAAGGTTTTTTCACAAGCGGCCTGCCAGTGCGCCCGGAATGTGGAAAAACCGCCGTTTTCAGAGAAGGTTGCGGTTGACTAACCGCGCTTCCGCGGAGTAAAATACGCGTCACTGATAGGGGAGTAGTCGGCGGGGCCCTCGGGGCTCCGCGGCCCGGTCAACATACTGACGGCGACGCCGTCTGGCCGTGGCACGCCCGAACGGGGCCCCCGCGGAAGCGGTGTTCAGCTTTCACGGGGAGAGGAGGCGCGTCGGAGCGATTGAGCGCAGATTGCGCCTGCGGCGAGACCTGTCCGCGTGGATGCGGGCGAGGTCTCTTTTTTTATCCGCCCGCATACCTTCAAACCAACAGGAAGGAATGGTGCGTTATGAGTTTTTGGGAGCTGCTTGTGCTGGCCGTGGGCCTGTCCATGGACGCCTTCGCCGTGTCCGTCTGCAAGGGGCTGTCCATCCGGGGGCTGATGCCCCGCCACGCCGCCGCCGTGGGGCTGTGGTTCGGGGCGTTTCAGGCGCTGATGCCCGCGGTGGGCTGGCTGCTGGGGGCCGCCTTCGCGGACAGGATTGCCTCAGTGGATCACTGGATCGCCTTCGTGCTGCTGGCTCTCATCGGCGGGAATATGCTCCGGGAGGCCCTGAGCGGCGGAGAGGAGGACTGCGACCCCTCCCTGGCGCCCCTCACCATGCTGCTGCTGGCGGTGGCCACCTCCATCGACGCCCTGGCGGTGGGCGTCACCTTCGCCTTCCTCCGGGTGGACATTCTCCCTGCCGTCTCCCTCATCGGCGTGTGCACCTTCGTCATTTCCGCCGCCGGAGTGAAGATCGGCAACGTGTTCGGCGCCCGGTACAAAACCCGGGCGGAGGCCTTCGGCGGCGCGGTGCTGGTGCTCATCGGGCTGAAAATCCTGCTGGAGCACCTGGGACTGCTCCCCTTCTGAGCGCGGCGCGGCCTGCCGGCCGCGCCGTTTTTTTCCCTTCCCTCGGTTTTGACGGTTGAAACAAGGGGAAAACTATGATATAGTAGATTGTTATCATGGAAAGTTTGCCCTGAACCGGGCGGGAGGAGGGACGGCCCTTGAAATACCAGCGCTGGAACCTGCGCCGTCCCGGCGCGCCCGCCGCCCGGCGGGCCCTGGAGGAGGCGGGGCTGTCCCCCCTGTGCGCGGCGGTGCTGTCCGCCCGGGGGCTGGAGGAGCCCGCCCAAGCCGCCGCGTTTCTGTCCAGCGGTCCGGAGCGGTTTCACGACCCCTTTCTCCTCAAGGATATGGACAAGGCGGTGGAGCGCATCCGGCGGGCGCTGGAGTGCGGCGAGCTCATCTGCGTGTACGGCGACTACGATGTGGACGGCATCACCGCCACCTGCCTGCTCTCCGAGGCGCTTCAGGACCTGGGGGGGCAGGTGGTCGGCTATATCCCGGACCGCTCCGAGGAGGGCTACGGCCTCAATCCCGGCGCTGTCTCCCGGCTGGCCCGGCAGGGGGTGGGGCTCATCGTCACCGTGGATTGCGGCATCACCGCCGCCGCCGAGGTGGAGTTCGCCCGCTCCCTGGGGCTGGACGTGGTGATCACCGACCACCACCACTGCAAGGACAAGCTCCCCGCCGCCGCGGCCGTGGTGGACCCCCGGCGGGAGGACTGCTCCTACCCCTTCCCGGAGCTGGCGGGGGTGGGGGTGGCCCTCAAAACCGCCCAGGCCCTGGCGCCCCCCCAGGAGCGGGAGGAGGTGTTCCGGCGGTTCGGCGAGCTGGCCGCCATCGGCACCGTGGCCGACGTGATGCGCCTCACCGACGAGAACCGCTCCCTGGTCCGCCAGGGGCTGGAGCTGCTGGGCCGGACCCGGCGGCCCGGCCTGCGCGCCCTGCTGCGGGAGGCGGGGCTGGAGCCCGGAACGGTCCCCACCGCCGTCACCATCGGGTACGGCCTGGCCCCCCGGATCAACGCCGCGGGACGGATGGAGCAGGCCATGGTGGCCCTGGAGCTGCTGCTCACCCGGGACGAGGCCCGGGGAGAGGAGCTGGCCCAGGCCCTGTGCGCCCTGAACCGGGAGCGGCAGGCCATCGAGCTGGACATCTATCAGCAATGCGAGGCCCTGCTGGAGGCCCAGCCCCAGCTGGCCCAGCCCTGCATTGTGCTGGCGGGGCGGTGCTGGCATCAGGGGGTGGTGGGCATCGTGGCCTCCCGTCTGGCGGAGAAGTACGCCTGCCCCGCCTTTATGATCAGCCTGGAAAACGGCCTGGGCAAGGCCTCCTGCCGCTCCTTCGGCGGGTTTCACCTGTTCGCCGCCCTGGAGCGGTGCGTCCACGCCTATGCCCAGACCCGGGGCGCGCCCCTTTTCGAGGCCTACGGCGGCCACGAGATGGCGGCGGGCTTCACCATCCGGGAGGAGAACATCCCCGCCTTTCAGGAGCTGATCCGCGCCCTGGTGTCCGACTACGCCGGGGGCCGGCCCATGGAGGCCGCCGTGGACGTGGACGCGGAGATCGAGCACTGCGGGCAGCTCACCGTCCCGGAGGTGGAGTCCCTGTCCGCGCTGGAGCCCTTCGGCGCGGGCAACCCCAAGCCGGCGCTGCTGCTGCGGGGCGCCTGCGTGCTGTCCTGCTGCGACGTGGGGGGCGGGCGGCATTTGAAGATGAAGCTCCGGCGGGACGGCGTGGTGCTGGACGCCATCTTCTTCTCCGCCAACGCCGCCGCCTGCGGGGTGTCCCCCGGGGGGCGGCTGGACGTGCTCTTCACCCCCCAGATCAACGAGTTCCGGGGCAGCCGCACCGTTCAGCTCCAGCTGTGCGACCTGCGGCCCGCCCCCACCCGGGCCCAGCTGGAGCGGGAGCTGTTCCAGCGCCTGCGGGAGGGCGCGGACCTGTCCCGCTGGGAGGCGGGGCTGCTGCTCCCCTCCCGGCAGGATTTCGCGCGGCTGTGGCGGTTTCTGGAGCAAAGCTGCGCCGGAGACGGGGTGGACGCCGGACCCGCCCTGCTGCGGCAGGCCGCCCGCCAGCCCGACGGGCGGTGCGCCTATGGCCGCACCCTGGTCTGCCTCCATGTGATGGGGGACCGGGGGCTCATTCAGATGGACAGCCGCCGTCTGCGGCTGTGCCGCCCCGCCCAGAAGGTGGACCTGGAGCAGGCGGACATGATGCGCCGCCTGCGGCTGCTGCTGGAGGAGTAACGGCGCTGACCGCCCCATGGGGGCGGGGCGCGGAAGGCGGACAGCCGCTTTCCCGGGAAGAGAAGAGGCGGCACGGACGCCGTTTCGGCAAAGGAGGCAATCCTATGGATCTGGCCCATGAGAGATACGAGGCGCTGGAGCGGCACATTCTGGCGGTCAACCCCGGCGCGGACGTGAAGCGCGTCCGGGCGGCCTTTGAGTACGCCAACAACCACCACGGGCCCCAGCTGCGCAAGAGCGGGGAGCCCTACATCATCCACCCCATCGCCGTGGCGGAGATCATCAACGAGCTGGACCTGGACCAGGATTCCATTGTGTCCGCCCTGCTCCACGACTGCATCGAGGACACCGACTCCACCCACGACGAGATCGCCCGGCTGTTCGGCCCCCAGGTGGCCGAGCTGGTGGAGGGGGTCACCAAGCTCACCCGGATGCAGTACACCTCCCGGGAGGACGAGCAGATGGAGAACCTGCGCAAAATGTTCATGGCCATGGCCAAGGACGTGCGGGTGATCCTCATCAAGCTGTGCGACCGGCTCCACAATATGCGCACCCTCCAGTACCAGTCCGACGCCAAGCAGAAGGAGAAGGCCCTGGAGACCATGGAGGTGTACGCCCCCATCGCCCACCGGCTGGGTATGCAGAAGCTGAAGTGGGAGCTGGAGGACCTGTCCCTGGAGTACCTGGACCCGGTGGGCTTCCACGACGTGGAGACGGAGCTGCGCAACATCACCACCCTCCACGCCGGCTTCCTGGACAATATGCAGGCCCACATCAGGGAGCGGCTGGCCGAGGAGGGCGTGCAGTGCAGGGTCTACGGGCGGCTGAAGCACATCTACTCCATCTACCGGAAGATGTACGCCCAGAGCAAAACCCTCAACGAAATCTTCGACCTGTACGCCTTCCGGGTCATTGTGGAGGATATCCCCGCCTGCTATAATGTGCTGGGCTGCATCCACGACATGTTCAAGCCGGTGCTGGGCCGGTTCAAGGACTATATCGGCACCCCCAAGCCCAACGGCTACCAGTCCCTCCACACCACCGTCATCGGCCGGGAGGGCATCCCCTTCGAGGTGCAGATCCGCACCTGGCAGATGCATCAGACGGCGGAGTACGGCGTGGCCGCCCACTGGAAGTACAAGCAGGGCATGGCCAACGAGAAGCTGGGCACCGAGCGGGACTTCGAGTGGGTGCGCAAGCTTCTGGAGAGCCAGCAGGACACCGACCCGGACGAGTTCGTGCGCACCCTGCGGGTGGACATGTTCGCCGACGAGGTGTTCGTGTTCACCCCCAACGGGGACGTGAAGAGCCTGCCCGCCGGGGCCACCCCCATCGACTTCGCCTACTCCATCCACTCCGCCATCGGCAACTCCATGACCGGGGCCCGGGTGAACGGGCGGATCGTCACCTTTGAGACGCCGCTGAAAAACGGCGATATTGTGGAGATCATCACCTCCAAGTCCGCCCGGGGCCCCAGCCGGGACTGGATGAAAATCTGCAAGTCCAACGAGGCCCGCAACAAGATCCGCCAATGGTTCAAAAAGGAGCGCCGGGAGGAGAACATCGCCACCGGCCGGTCCATGTTCGAGTCGGAGCTGAAGCACGCGGGGCTCTCCCTGTCCGCCATCACCGCCAATCAGGAGCTGCTTGACATCCTCCTCCGGCGGGTGCGGTGCGGCCAGCTGGACGAGCTGTACGCCGCCATCGGCTACGGCGGGCTGTCCGCCCAGAAGGCCGCCGCCCGCATCAAGGAGGAGATGACCCGCCTGGGCCGCCTGGAGCGCCAGCGGGCGGAGGCCGAGGCCATCCAGGCGTCGGTGTCCGCCGGGGAGACGGTGTATCCCTCCACCCCCAAGGACTCCATCCTGGCCCCAAAGCGGTCCAGCGGCGGCATCGTGGTGGAGGGACTGGACAACTGCATGGTGAAGTTCTCCAAGTGCTGCACCCC
Organism: uncultured bacterium; assembly: GCA_947383145.1. Lineage (GTDB taxonomy): Bacteria > Bacillota > Clostridia > Oscillospirales > Oscillospiraceae > Enterenecus. Next base: position 84,978 of record CANDCH010000001.1, on the reverse strand, counting down.
CGTCCCCGGGGACCCGGTGGTGGGCTTCATCACCAAGGGCTACGGCGTGTCCATCCACCGGCAGGACTGCCCCAACGCCGACCCCGCCCGGCGCAAGCCGGAGGAGGCCGGCCGCTGGGTAAAGGTCTCCTGGGCCCAGGCCCCCGACGCCGCCTACCGCACCTCCATTGAAATCTCCGCCAAGGACCGGGACGGTCTGGCCTTGGACGTGGCCATGGCCCTGTCCGCCGTCAAGGTGAAGGTGAACAACCTGTCCGCCCGGAGCCAGCCCGACGGCTACGCCACCATCAACCTGGAGCTGGCCGTCAAGGACCAGCGGGAGCTGAACGGCGTGATCAACAAGCTGTCCCAAATTTCCGGCGTGTTTTTGGTCAAACGGGCGGGCGGGTAGGGGCCCCCTGCGCGGGGGAGCCCTATATGAAATGGGCGTGGACCCTTCCGGCGCCAGCGGCCTTACGGCTGGTATCCCCCTATTTGCGCTGCCGCTTGTGTGCAGTTATTGTAAATTGGCGGGGGCCGCATTTCGCGCCTGGGGGTCGGGCCGTCCAGCCGTTTTATGTTACAAAGGAGCCTGATTTCAAGTGTCAGAGCACAATTTTCAGCCCCTGCTGTTCGGCGGGGACATCAACGTGTACAGCGTGGCCCGGGCCTTTCACGAGGCCTATGGGGTGAAGAGCGTCGCCTTTGGCAAATACGTGTCCTTCCCCTGCGCCTACAGCTCCATCATCGACTACCGCCCCTGCCTGGACAACGAGGATGAGGCCGTGTTTCTCCAAAACGTGAACAACGTGGCGGCGGAATGTCCGGACAAGACGGTGCTGCTGGTGGGCTGCGGGGACAGCTATGTGAAGCTGGCCGCCCATCTGAAGGACCGGTTTCCCCCCAATGTGAAATGCAATTACATCAGCGGAGCGCTGATGGACAAGCTCACCGACAAGGAGCAGTTCTACGCCCTGTGCGACCGCTACGGCATCGACCACCCCGCCACCTTTGTCTACGACGGGTCCATGGGCCATGACTTTGCGCTGCCCTGGAAGCCCCCCTATGTGGCCAAGCCCGCCGACGGCGTGGCTTACTGGGCCGCCGGCCACAGCGAGCTCAAGAAGGTGTACATCTGCCAGACCTGGGAGGAGCTGCTCTCCGCACTGGACGAGGTGTACGCCGCGGGCTACCCGGGCAAAATGATTTTGCAGGAGTTCATCCCCGGGGACGACACCTATATGCGGGTGCTCACCAACTATTCCGACCAGCGGGGCAGGGTGAAGCTGATGTGCCTGGGCCACGTGCTGCTGGAGGAGCACTCCCCCCACGGCATCGGCAACCACGCCGTCATCATCACCGAGCACGACCGGGGGCTGTGCGACAAGATCCGGGGGATGCTGGAGGACCTGGGCTATGTGGGCTTCTCCAACTTCGACATCAAGTTCGACCGCCGGGACGGCAAGTACAAGGCCTTTGAGATCAACACCCGCCAGGGGCGGAGCAACTACTACGTCACCGGCTCGGGCCACAACATCGCCAAGTACTTGGTGGGCGACCTGCTGGAGGGGCGGGACCTGCCCCTCACCATCGCCGGCAACCGCTCCATCTGGCGGATGATCCCCCGGCGGCTGGCCTTCCGCTACATTCCCAAGCGCTACCACGGCGAGATGAAGGCCCTGTTCAAGGCCGGGGCGGACCGCCACTCCATGGAGTACCGCCCGGACTACACCCTCAAGCGCGTCTGGCGCATCTGGAAAAACCACATCGGCTGCTGGGTGCGCTTCAGCCGGTACTGCGTCAAGCCAAAGGAGAACGAATGAAAAAAAACGACGCCCGCTTGGGGGTCCTGGGCGGCATGGGCCCCCAGGCCACCCAGGTGTTCTACCAGTTTGTGCTGGACCGCACCGACGCCCTCCGGGACCAGGACCACCTGCCCGCCCTCATCCTGTCCGACACCGGCATCCCCGACCGCACCGCCGCCATCCTCTCCGGCGACACCGAGCCGCTGTACCGGCGGCTGCGGTCGGACGCCAAGCTGCTGGAGCGCTGCGGCTGCACGGTGCTGGCCATTCCCTGCAACACCTCCCACTACTTTGTGGACCGGCTTCAGGAGGAGGTGGGGGCGCCCTTCATCCATATGCTCCGGGAGACCGCCGGAGAGCTGGCCCGCCAGGGCAGAAGGCGCCCCGGCATCCTGGCCACCGACGGCACCATCCGCACGGGGCTGTATCAGAAGGAGTGCGCCGCCCTGGGCCTGGAGGCCGTGGCCCCCGACCCGGACACCCAGAGGCTGGTGATGTCCGTCATCTACGACGAGATCAAGCAGGGAGAGAAGGGCAGCCGGGACAAGTTCGCCAAAATCGACCGGGCCATCCGGCGGGCCGGGTGCGACTGCGCCATCCTGGCCTGCACCGAGCTGTCCGTGTTCTCCACCTACCACCCCCTGCCTCCCTTCTACCTGGACGCCATGATGGTGCTGGCGGAGCGGGCGGTGGAGCGGTGCGGCTACCCCCTGCGCACCATTTGACATTGGGGAGGGTTTACCCATGGATTTAACGCTGTTTCCCCTGGGGGATTACTGCCGGCTGCTGGACGGGCTGGGACAGCTGGCCGCCCCCCTGCCCCGGGCGCTGGACCTGGGCCGCACGGTGGAGCTGGTGTCCTACAATTCCCGGGAGGCGGTCCCCGGCACGCTGTTTCTGTGCAAGGGGGCCCATTTCAAGGAGTCATACCTGGAGGACGCCGCCCGCCGCGGGGCCTTCGCCTATGTCAGCGAGACGGCCTATCCCCAGGCGGGCCTGCCCTGTATCCTGGTGAAGGATATGCGCCGGGTGATGGCCCCGCTGGCGGTGAAATATTACAACGACCCCTCTAAAACACTCAAGGTGATCGGCGTCACCGGCACCAAGGGAAAGTCCTCCACCGCCTATTACCTCAAATATATCCTGGACCAGTATCTGGCCCCCAGGGGGCAGACCTGCGGGGTGATCTCGTCCATCGACACCTGGGACGGGGTGGAGCGGTTCGAGTCCCACCTCACCACCCCGGAGCCCCTGGAGCTGCAAAAGCACTTCGCCCGCGCCCTGGCCTCCGGGATGGAATACCTGGTGATGGAGGTGTCCAGCCAGGCGCTGAAGTACCACCGCACCCTGGGGACCAGGTTCGCCGCCGCCGCCTACCTGAACATCGGCACAGACCATATCTCCCCCATCGAACACCCGGATTTCGACGATTATTTCCGCTCCAAGCTGAAAATTTTCGCCCAGGCGGAGCTGTCCTGCGTCAATCTGGACTGCGCGCACGGGGCGGAAGCCCTGTCCGCCGCCCGGTCCGCCTGCGGGCGGGTGCTCACCTTCTCCCGGACCGACTCCGCCGCCGCGGTGTACGGCCATGGCGTGGGCAAATGGGGCAACGACATTCTGTTCCAAGCGGAGGCGGGGGAGCTCAGCGGGGAGTACCGGCTGACCATGCCGGGGCTGTTCAACGTGGACAACGCCCTGGCGGCCATCGCCCTGTGCCTGGGGCTGGGCATCCCCCGGGAAGCTGTCCGTGCGGGGCTGGAAAAGGCCCGGGTGCCGGGGCGGATGGAGGTGTACTCCAACGCCCAGGGGGATATCACCGCCATTGTGGACTACGCCCACAACCGCATGAGCTTTGAGACGCTGTTCCGCTCGGTAAAGCGGGAGTACCCCGGCCGGCGGATCGTCACCGTGTTCGGCTGTCCCGGCAAAAAGGCCTTTGACCGCCGCCGGGACCTGGGGGAGGTGTCCGGGCGGAATTCCGACCTGGTGGTGCTCACCGAGGAGGACTCCGGCGAGGAGGACACCGTCTCCATTTGCAGGGAGATCGCCGCCCACGTGGCCTGCGAGTGCCGCATCGAGCCCAACCGGGGGGAGGCCATCCGTCAGGCGGTGCTCAGCTGCCGGGAGCCGTCCCTCCTGCTCATCACCGGCAAGGGGGCGGAGACCCGCCAGAAGCGGGGGCTGGAGTATATCGACACGCCGTCGGATGTGGAGTACGTCCAAACGTTCCTGCGGGAGTGGGACGCCGCGCGGGGCCCCCGCAACCTGTAGTCGTGCTGCGAAGCCCCCACGACGGGCCCTAAGCACTCCGACTGCGCCAAAACCCATCCGGCGCACCGCGCCTCCTTGGGCTTTTGGCTCCGCTCCGGCCTTAGTCCCCTGCCCCCGGCTTCTCCGCAACCTGCGGTTGACAAAAAAATAACTTCCAATTGGTGGCTGGAAGGGGGAGCGTTATGGTATCATAGGGCCGAAAAGGAGGTGGGGCCCATGACGGTAGGGCAGCGGATCGCCCAGAAGCGCAAGGAACTGGGGCTGTCCCAGGAGGCGCTGGGGGAGCGGCTGGGGGTGTCCCGTCAGGCCATCTATAAGTGGGAGTCGGACGCCGCCCTGCCCGAGATCGAGAAGCTGGTGAACCTGAGCCGGGAATTCTCGGTGTCCATCGACTGGCTGCTGGGGGAGGGGGACGAGAGCCGGGAGCTCACCCCGGACCAGCTGCGTATGGTGGAGGAGATCGTGGGGCGGTATCTGGCCGCCCAGCCCAGGCCGGAGCCGCCGGCGCAGGACTCCGCCGCGCCTGAGAGGAAAGCGGTGCGCCGCGGGGAGTCATTAAACTGGCTTGTTTCCGTGGTTTTGAAAATCGTGGCGTTCGTTGTGGCGCTGAACCTGGGCGTTCTCCTGCTCTGGCGGCAGGAGGAACTGGAGGAGCGGTATCGAAGCTTGCAAAACTCCATCAGTGCTGTCAGCAGCGACGTGAACAGCCAGATCGGCAGCATCACCAACCGGGTGGAGAGCATTCTGCAAAGTCAGAACGCCCTGACGGCGGAGCAGAGCGTCCAGGTGGTATCCGCCGACTATCGGGCCAACACCGTGACCATCCAGGCCAGGGCCCTGCCCCGGACCTACGTGGAGGGCATGACGGCGGAATTCACCGTTGTGAGCGGCGGGGAGAGCCTCACCGCGCCGGGGGAGCTGGGGGAGAATCACGCCTTTACGGCCCAAATCACCGGCCCGCTGAGCGACGATATCACGGTGTCGGTGGCGCTGATCGCCGGAGACCAGCGGCAGACCCAGGTGCTGGAGGAGTTCTTTGATCTGTACTTCGAGAGCTTTCCCGAAATTGAGTTTGATTCCGGCGGGCTGAGCCAGTTCAGAAAAGCCTCCGAAGCCGGCAGCTGGACCGCTGTTTTCTACCCGGTGGAGATATCCTGCCGTGACATATACGGCGGGGCGGCCCGGCTGGAAAGCCTGCGGCTGGGACTGTTCCGGGACCAGAAGCTGGTGGAGTGGTTCATCCGGGAGGAGGAGCCGGACAGCCCGGAGGGAAGGCATGTCTTCCGAATGGAGCCGGACAGCCTGGAGCTGGAGCCGGATTGTGTCTATTGTGTGGCGGCGGTGGCGGAGGACGAATTCGGACGGGAATGGGTGGCGCCCGACTGGAGCAGTCTCGTCAGGGTTACCTCTGGTGGGATGGACCACTTTCCCGATGCGGATTACAGCGGCGACCCGGCGGACTGGGAATACTGACGCAAAAAGGGCTCACACGCATAGCGTGTGAGCCCTTTGCCTGCTTGAGATGGGAGCCGGTCACGGACGAAGGCCCATGCCGCCCTCCAGGGTGAGGGTCTCGCCGGTGAGGTACTTGAAATCGGGATTGGTGAGCTGAACGCACACCCGGCCGATCTCCGTCTCGGGGTCCCCGTAGTGGCCCATGGGAGGCATTTTCACGTTGGCCTTGAAGGCGTCGGGATAGGCGTTCTGGAAGTTCTCCAGTTGGGCGGTCCAGGCGATGGGGCAGATCACGTTCACGTTGATGCCGTCGGGGCCCCACTCGGTGGCGGCCACCCGGGTCAGGCCCCGGATGCCCTCCTTGGCGGCGGCATAGGCGCACTGGCCGTAGTTGCCGAAGAGACCGGCGCCCGAGGCGAAGTTGATGACGGAGCCGCGGGTCTCCTTCAGATGGGGGTAGCAGGCCTGCATATAGTAGAAGGCGGCGTACAGGCCGGAGTATACGGCCAGGTCGAACTGCTCCGTGGAGTGGTCCGCCAGGGTCACGCCGGAGGCGGAGGCCTGGGCGTTGTTGATGAGCGCGTCGATGCGGCCGAAGGCCTTGATGGTCTCGTCCACCACGTTCTGGACCACGGCCTTATTGTCCGAACCCGCGGACACGTCGGCCTGGACGGGGAGCGCCTTGATGCCGTACAGCCGCTCCAGCTCCTCCTTGGCGTCCTCCAGCTTCTTCACGTTCCGCCCGGTGATGACGAGATTGGCGCCCTCCTTGGCAAAGGCGGTGGCAATGCCATAGCCGATGGAGCCGCAGCTCTTGCCGTCGCTGAGGACGGCCCGGCCGGCGCCGGTGATGATGACAGTCTTGCCGTTCATAGTGCCCATGTGGATGTTTCCTCCTTTTTAAATGTGCCGGGGGCGCGGGCCCGCCGGATGAAACAGGTCTGAGACCAATGTAACATATTTTTTGGGAAACCGCCACTCTTTTCTGAGCGTGGAAGAAGATTTTTTGCAGGCGGGGGCTTCGTTTGACCCGTTATTCCACGGGCACCGTCCAGTTGTGGGTGTCGGCCACGGTGCCCCACTGGATGCCGGTGAGGGTGTCGTACAGCCGCTGGGTCAGCGGGCCGATGCGCCCGCCGCTGACGGTCTCCCTGCGGTCCTCCCAGGCCAGCAGGCCGATGGGGGACACCACCGCCGCCGTTCCGGTGCCCCAGGCCTCCTCCAGGGCGCCCGCCCTGGCCGCGTCGAACAGCTCCTTGGCGGAGATAAGCCGCTCCTCCACCGGGATGCCCCAGCTGCGGATCAGCTCCAGGCAGCTCTTGCGGGTGATGCCGGGCAGGACGGACCCGGTGAGCTCCGGGGTGACCACCGTGCCGCTGATCTTGAACATCACGTTCATGGAGCCGACTTCCTCGATATACTTGCGGTGGACGCCGTCCAGCCACAGCACCTGGGAGAAGCCCTGCTCCTCCGCCCGCTCTCCGGCGCGGATGGAGGCGGCGTAGTTGCCGCCGCATTTGGTGAAGCCCGTGCCGCCCTTGACGGCCCGCACGTCCTCGTCCTCCACATAAATTTTCACGGGGTTGATGCCCTCGGGGTAATAGGCCCCCACGGGGCAGCAGATGATGGCGAACAGGTAGCTGTGGGAGGCGTGCACCCCCAGAGAGCAGTCGGTGGCGATGATGAAGGGGCGGATATAGAGGGAGGCGCCCACCTTGTGGGGCACCCAGGCCTGGTCCTCGCCCACCAGGGTCTTCACGGCCTGGACGAAATCCTCCTCGGGAATCTCGGGGATGCACATCCGGCGGCAGGAGGAGTTCATCCGCTTGGCGTTCTCATAGGGGCGGAAGAGCTGGACCCTGCCATCGGGGGTGCGGTACGCCTTCATGCCCTCGAAAATCTCCTGGGCGTAGTGGAATACCATGCAGGACAGGTCGAAGGGAAGGGGGCCGTAGGGCACCACCCGGGGGTCGTGCCAGCCCCGGCCCGCGTCGTAATTCATGAGGAACATGTGGTCTGTGAAGGTTTTGCCGAACAGCAGGGTGTCGGGGTCGGGCAGGGGCTTGAGGGCGCCGGCGCGGGTGATTTTGATATCCAGCATAAGGACCGCTCCTTTGACGATGTAAAGTAATAATATTATACCAGCACTTGCCATGATGTGCAATGGTGATTTTGCCGAAATCGACCCTTACGGGGGCCCGGAGGCTTTTGGAAGGGCAGAAAAGCGCCCCGGTCAGCATCGGCCGACCGGGGCGCTTCGTTTAAAATGGAGCGAGTGACGAGGCTCGAACTCGCTACCTCCACCTTGGCAAGGTGGCGCTCTACCAGATGAGCTACACTCGCAACGAACAAAACGGATTTTAACAGGAACAGGCCCGTTTGTCAAGAGGTATTCCAAAAAAATTTCCAGCCGGAATCTGTAACCATACTGTAACCGCTTTTTGGTTGACAACGTAAACCGCTTGTGTTATGATAGGACTACAAAGTAAACCAAACGGGAGGGACTGGACATGGGAGGCGGAAAAAACGCGGAGGCCGTCAAGCTCACCGCCAGTGAATGGAGCGTGCTGGCCTGCCTGTGGGAGAAGAGCCCGCAGACGGTGATGCAGCTGGTGTCGGCGCTGGGGGACCGGGTGGGCTGGGCCAAGAGCACCACCATCACCACCCTGCGGCGCATGGAGGAGAAGGGCCTGGTCCGGGTGGAGCAGGGGGACCGGGGCAAACGGTACGCCCCGGCGGTGGAGCGGGAGCGGGCCACCGCCGCCGAGACCCACAGCTTTCTGGACCGGGTGTACCAGGGCAGCGTGGGGCTGATGATGAGCGCCATGGTCCGGCGCCAGGAGCTGTCCAGCGACGAGGTGGCCCAGCTGCGGGCCATACTGGACCAGATCGGGGAGGGAACCTGAGATGACCGTAATGCTGCTGGAGTGGAGCTTTACCTCCGCGTTTTTGATCCTGGTGGTGCTGGCCCTGCGGGCCGCCCTGGGAAAGCGCATCGGCGCGGGCCTGCGCTACGCCCTGTGGGCGGCGGTGCTGGTGCGGCTGCTGGTGCCGGTGCAGCTGTTCACCTCCCCCGTCGCCGGGACGTGGGTGGTCGCCGAGAAGCGCATGGAGCAAACTGTGTATACTGCGCCCAACCCGCCCGCCAATCCGGCGGGGGATATCGCCGGCCTGCCCGTGGCGGGCGGAGCGGCGGGGGCCGTGCCCAGCGTCCCCAAAGCGCCCGCCCTGCCCAGCGCGCCGGAGCCCCCCGCCGCTCCGGACATGACCAGACTGGTCCCCTGGCTGGGCTGGGTGTGGCTGGCGGGGTCCGTCGCGGCGGCGCTGGTGCTGCTGGCGTCCAACCTGCGGTTCTGGCGGAGGCTGCGGCAGTCCCGCATCCCCCTGGAGGGGGCGGACTGCCCCCTGCCGGTGTATGTGGCGGTGGGCCTGCCCTCCCCCTGCCTGTTCGGGCGCTCGGTGTACGTCACCCCCCAGGCCGCGGCGGACCCGGCCATGCTCCGCCACGTGCTGGCCCACGAGTACACCCATTTTAAGCATGGCGACCACCTCTGGAGCGCCCTGCGGTGCGCCGCCCTGGCGGCCCACTGGTGGAACCCGCTGGTGTGGTTGGCGGCGGGGCTGAGCCGCCGGGACGCGGAGCTGGCCTGCGACGAGGGGGCCCTGAAGCGGCTGGGGGAGGCCGAGCGGGCGGACTACGGGCGCACCCTGCTGGCCCTGGTGACGGCCAAGCCCGCCCCGGCCGACCTGCTGCGCTGCGCCACCACCATGGCCGGGGACAAAAAGAGCCTCAGGGAGCGGATTACCCGCATCGCCAAGGCCCCCAGGCGCTGGCTGTGGGCGGCGGTGGCCGTGGTGCTGGCCACGGCCCTGGCCTGCGCCTGCGCCTTCGGTCAGGCCGAGCCGGAAGTGGAGAATGGTCCGGCCATTGTGAGCGCGGCGGGCAGCCGCACTGAGCTGACATTCTCTTTGGCAGAGGTAGGTCTTTCGATGGAGCCGGTCGTGCAGATGAAGGGCACCGTGGAAGGCTTTGTATTGGAGGAAGGGGCGGAATGGTTACCCCCAGCGGATCAGCCCCCTCTGGGGCAGGTTAGGCTGAGGATTCCACAGGAGGGCTGTTACGCGGTCCTTCACGCCAGAGCCGGATGGAAAGACGGCAGCCGGACCGCTGTGGAGGTGTCCGTAGAGCATTTCGGCTCTAAGGGTGGCAGCGCGTTCGTCACCACGGTTGAATTCACCGCAGCGCGGTCAGAGGCGGGGTGGACTGTGACGGACATGGAGGGGCAGCTCCCAAGGCTGTCTGACGACAGGCCGAAGCGGGAAATCACCGATCAGGAGGCCGTCCTGCTGGCCCGCGTCGCTTCCAGGCTTCTGACGGCGGCGGAGGATTACTATAACGGCCGGACGGGGGATTCCTATAACGGCATGGCGGCGGATTTGAGCCTTACCCTGGACGACAGCGGCTGCGTGAGCGTCAAGGGTACGGTGGACGGCCTGGACCTGGGGGAGGGGACCTATTGGCAGCCGGACGGCGCGCCCGCCAAAACGCTGACCCTGCGCTACCCGCCCTTCAACGACGGCGTCGAGGGCATTCTCTACGCCTATTGGGAGGACGGAAGCCGCGAACAGGTCACCATCAACACCGTCATGATGGCCGCGGCCAGCAGCTACTCGGCCTCGGGCTACTGGATCTTCACCGTGGATCTGTCCGGGGAGGAGGCCGCCGTGACCCGGATGCACGCCCAGACCGGGACCTTCCCCGAGGGGACGCAGGTCAGGATGTACCCCGAATCCATCTCTGATGAGGAGGCCGTCCGGGCCGCCCGCATCGCCGCCAGGCTGCTGACGGCGGCGGAGGACTACTATAATAGCTTAGGGGAGAAGGCCGCGCCGGAGGTGGAGATTGCCTTCGCCCACGGGGGAAACAACCCGGCCATGAGCTTCACCGTCCCGGAGTACGCGCTGGACGCCGTCCGGGCCGACGTGGCGGAGAAGTTCCAGGCCTACGCCCCCGGCGGCGTGCGGAGCGACGGCGGCTCGGCCTACAATGAGGAGACCAGAAGGTGGGAGCCGGTGCCCCTGGAGAACCCGGTGGCATTCGACCGGGTACGGATCAACCAAATGCAGGGCCCCTGGACCAGCACCGTGCTGGGCATGGACATCGAGGTGTGGCGGATCAACTACGAGTTCCACACCACCACCCCCGGGGCGGCGGAAAATCTCATCGTGGGCGGCAATTACCTCACGGAGGACGGCTGGCTGTGCCCCACCTACCCCAGCTGCACCTACGAGATATTCCTCATGGATGAGGCGGGCAGCCGGACCTTTGCCGCCTCCATTATGTACAATACGGGTGGCCCCTCGGACAATGCGGAGGAGTCCGCCGGGTTCTTCCGGGAGTTCTACCCCTACGTAGGCCGGGTGCTGGCTGATCAGCGGCTGACGGACCCCTCCAGGCTGACCCCCGACCTGAACCGCAACGGCGTGCCCGAGGAGCTCCGGCTCACCTCCATCGACGGGGGGATGGGCCAGAAGCTGGAAATCTATGAGAACGGCGGGCTGATCTTCTCCGAGGAGGGCTACAGCGCCCACGCGGGGTACAACGCCCTGTTCCTGTACCAGGACGAGACGGGGGACTATCTCCTGCGCTACAATCCCTACATGGGCCAGGGCTGGTGCGACTACAGCTACCAGCTGTTCACCCTGGAACACGGAAAGGAGAATCTGATCCGGGAGGGCGCTGTGAGCTTCGACATCAACTTCCAGCCCGAGCTGCACCAGAGCTTCGACGTGAACGACATCTGCGACTTCATGGGGGCCGTGAACAGCCTGCTGGACCGCAGCGTTCAGCTCCTCAACACCGACCAGGACCTGCTGGACGCCTTCGACCGGCTGGGGCGGCTGGAGGACGACCTGGAGTGGCTGGGCTGGTGGGAGCCCGCCTACGTCCGGGGGGGCCAGGGATACTGGAGTCTGGCGGAGGAGCTGCGGATTTTTCAAGCGGCCATGGAGGCCCAACAGTACGCCGAGGCCCCCGAGGTGTTCCCGGTGGATGAGAACGGCACGGATATCCGGCTGAGCTACCGGGACAAGACGGCCCGCTTCGCGGGGGAGTGGGACTACCGCTTCCAGCCCGCCGAGTCGGCGGCGCCCCAGGTGCTGGACCTGAACGGGGACGGCAGGGACGAGATCGCGGTGATCCTGACGGCGGGCCACGGCACCGGGGCGCTGGAGCAGAACCTCTATGTATTCGACGCGGACACCCTGGAGCAGTACGACGCCTCCGGCCTCACCGCCATGATCCTGGACCAGATTCAGTCCACCGGGGACAGGGAGAACTTCTACCTCAAGGGCCTGGGCCTGGATGAGGCCATCCCCAAGAGCGGGGTGGAAAACGGGGGCGTTCCCCTGGCGGAGGCCCTGGTTGTCGGTGACTACGTCTGCTATTCCATCAAGGACGGCCGGGTGTTCTGCTGGCTGGGGTGCGACGCCAGCGGGACCCTCGCCAACTACACCGGCTGGATCAGCGTGCCGGTGGAGATGGACGCCGGGGGCGGCTTCTCCCCCGGGGAGGCGGCGTACGCGGCGGAGGACGGGCCCGGACCGCTTTTCTAAAATAAATCTGGCGAACAGCGAACAGGCCGCCGGGGCGGACGCCCCGGCAGCCTTGTTGACAAAATGTTGACAGTTGACAGGTTTTGACAGGGTAAAAAATGCAGGTTTTCGGAGCGGAAATGCAAATCCCGTATTGACAGGGCACTGGAAATTCGTTATAATGTTTAACAAATCGTGAATGAACGGCCCCGCCGCTGAGGCAAAATGAAACCGGCCGCACTTTCACTTGCGAAGAAGCGGGCTGCGCCGTCAACGTAAGGTGTGGGGCGCCCGCCAACTTTTCACGTCTGCGATTTAGCAAAGCAAAGCGGCGCTGTACGGCGTCCAACGGGATATATCCCGTTGTTTTCTGTCCCCTGGGGACAGAAGACGCCCTGTCCGCCGCGGACAGGGCGTTATGGTGGTTTAACCTGAGCAGGATGGGCGGCAAGACCGTTTTGCCCGGTTAAATATAACATAAAATATAGGAGGATAAGTATGAAGAAGTTCGTAAGCCTGATGCTGGCTCTCGTCATGGCGCTGAGCCTGGTCGCCTGCAGCAACAACGCCGCGCAGACCAGCAATCCGCCCGCCGGGAACAGCACGCCCGCGGAGAACAGCGCCCCCGTGGAGAGCGAGGGTCCCGCCGCGTTTGTCCCCACCACCTATGAGGATATCGAGGTCTATAACAAGGCCATGGGCGAGTTCCAGGCCGCCCTGGAGGAGGCCAAGACCTACGCCGACATCAGCGAGCTGTACGCCATGATGGCCGTCGCCGAGGCCAAGCTGCTGGAGTCCGCCACCATCCTGCCCTACTACGGCGACGGCGGCAGCTACGGCATCAGCCGCGTGGCCTACCAGAGCGTGCCCTCCATCATGTGGGGCAGCGATTCCGACCGCTTTGAGACCGCCATCCTCACCAACGAGGTGATGACGGTGGAGGTCTGCAAGGCCCTGAAGGCCCTGTGGCAGGAGAAGGCCGGCACCGGCGAGTACGAGCAGGCCGCCAAGGACTACCTGACCGGGCAGGGCTACACCTTCAGCGACACCTACGGCTATCCGTACGCCTCCGACCCTGAGACCTGGGACGTGCAGGCCGCCTGGTCCAACACCGTCAGCGAGCCCCTGTGCCTGACCATCGAGAACCTGGCCAAGTACGACATGGAGCACACCCTCCAGCCCGCTCTGGCCGAGAGCTGGGAGTGCTCCGAGGACGGCCTGACCTGGACGATCCACATCCGCCAGGGCGTGAAGTGGGTGGATTCCCAGGGCCGCGAGGTGGCCGACGTCACCGCCGACGACTGGGTGGCCTCCCTCCAGCACGGCCTGGACTGGCTGGGCGACGGCCCCTCTGAGGTGTACGCCCCCATGATCGTGGGCGCCGACGCCTACACCAAGGGCGAGATCACCGACTTCTCCCAGGTGGGCGTGAAGGCCGTGGACGACTACACCCTGGAGTACACCCTGACCCGTCCCGTGGGCTCCTTCGAGACCATGTTCACCTACTGCGCCTTCTTCCCCCCGCTGAACCGCGCCTACTATGAGTCCCAGGGCGGCACCTTCGGCATGGATACCCACGACAACGGCGAGTACGGCACCGACCAGAACCATATCCTGTACACCGGCCCCTACGTCGTCACCAGCTGGACCGCCAAGAACTCCATCATCTTCGAGCAGAACCCCGCCTACTGGAACAAGGACAACATGAACATCAAGACCGTCAGGTTCCTGTACTCCGACGGCACCGATCCTCTGGCGGTGTACAACGGCTGCTGGGAGGGCACCTTCATCAGCGCCGCCCTGGGCCCCTCTCCCCTCCAGAAGTGCAAGGAGGAGGGCAAGTTCGAGGAGTACGGCAACTACACCAGCGACCTGAACGGCACCACCCGTCTGTCCGCCTACAACCTGAACCGTCAGGCCTACGCCCTGTTCAACGATGAGACCGCCGGCGTCTCCCCCCAGAGCCACGGCAGCGTGGACGCCATCGACCGCGTCAACGGCGTGTTCACCTCCGACATTCTGGACGACGCCGCCCGCACCCACGCGGCCCTGAACAACGTCAACTTCCGTCTGGCCCTGATGTTCGCCTGGGACCGCGCCTCCTATCACGCCCAGGTGGTGGGCGAGGACAACAGGGAGACCGCCCTGCGCAACTCCTTCACCCCCGCCAACTTCGTGAAGCTGCCCGGTGAGGCCACCGTGAAGATCAACGGCGCCGACATGACCTTCCCCGCCGGCACCAACTTCGGCGAGATCGTCCAGGCCCAGCTGGACGCCGACGGCCTGCCCGCCAAGGTGTGGAACGAGGAGCTCCAGTCCGGCGACGGCTATGACGGCTGGCACAACGTGGACGCCGCCCGGGAGTACATGGCCAAGGCCGTGGAAGAGCTGGCCGCCCAGGGCGTGGAGATCTCCGCGGAGAACCCCATCCAGATCGACTATGTGTACGGCGGCTTTGCCGAGAGCTTCACCAACCGGGTCAACGCCTATGAGCAGGGCATCAACAGCGCCCTGGAGGGCCTGGTGAAGATCAACAAGGTCTCCGTGAACACCCAGGAAGAGCTGAACTACAGCGCCTTCTGGAATCCCACCGGCGCCGAGAGCAGCGTGGACATCACCATCGGCACCGCCTGGACCCCCGACTACGGCGATCCCGCCTCCTACCTGGACACCCTGCTGCCCGAGGGCATGGGCTATATGTGCAAGTACCTGGGCCTGTGGTAATCTGAGGCGGAAGGGCTTGCCCAAGGGCAAAAATATGTGACTGCGCGTGCAGGAGAATGGTGTGCGTGCCATTCTCCTGCACGCCTTATAAAAGGCAGAAGAAATTGGAAGCGGCCCTTTCTCCCCCCTTACGGGGGAGGGAACGGGTGGAACATACCGTTCCCTCCCCCGCGAGGAGGGACAAGAACAGAGATTAGGTGCGTGAACGATTATGGGAAAATATGTAGTCAAGCGCTTACTGCACGGAGTGGTGTCCATTATCGTTGTGGTGGCCATCGTCATGGTGATGATCTACTCCTGGCTCAACCGGGACCTGGTCTTTTCCACCGACAGCTCCTACAACCGCCAGTCCAACAACACACGGGAGACCTACAAGCATGAGAAGTGGGAGAAGTTCGGCTATCTGGACTATGTGTCCTATCAGGAGTGGCTGAACCAGCTGGCCCGGGACGGGGAGCTCGACGAGGAAACCCGCGCGGAGGCGGCCGTTCTGGGCCGCAAGCCGGAGGCGGACTCCGAGCTGACGGAGGAGTATACCGCCAGGTTCCGGGAGTATTACGAGTCCCAGGGCTATACGGTCACCCGTCTGGACGCCATTGTGAGCGGCCGGAAGCTGGCCAACGGCGGCCAGCAGGCCATGTTCGCCGCCAAGGATAAGCCCTTGACCGACCGGATCTGGAACTATTTCACCGGTCTGGTGAGCATCGACAACATCCACCGGGCGGAGGAGGTGCAGGGAGAGCGGGGGCTGACCTTCACCTGGTACGACCCGGTCTACGGCGGGACAAAGTTCTCCCCCGCCATCATCGGCAACGGCACGTACCACAAGTACCTGCTCTATGTGGACGACCAGTTCCCCTTCCTCCACCAGAATTTCGCCACCATCAACCTGGGCGTGTCCTACTCGGTGAACAACGGCGTGGACGTGTTCAACACCATGACCCGCAGCCAGGGCTCCTACGTGAAGTCCAGCATCACCTATCCCACCGGACTGGTGGAGGACAGCGCGGACGACCTGCACACCGCCACCTATATGCAGGGCTCCCACGCGGCCAGCGCCCTGAATCAGAGCCGCTTTGTGGACGACTACACCATCGTGGACACCGTGAAGGGCGGCTTCTCCAAAATGGGGTACTCCTTCGTCATCGGCATCATCTCCGTGGTCATGGCCTATCTGCTTGGCCTGCCCCTCGGCCTGTTGATGGCCCGGCACAAGGAGGGGGTGCTGGATAAGCTGGGCACCGTCTATATCGTGTTCATCATCGCGGTGCCCTCCCTGGCGTATATCTTCCTGTTCAAGGCCATCGGCACCTCGCTGTTCGGCCTGCCGGGGATGTTCGACATGGAGTCAAGCAGCAAGCTGATGTTCATCCTGCCCATCGTGTCCCTGGCGCTGCCCTCCATCGCCAACCTGATGAAGTGGATGCGCCGGTATATGATCGACCAGATGAACTCGGATTACGTGAAGTTCGCCCGCTCCGGCGGCCTGTCGGAGAGCGAAATCTTCACCAAGCACATCTGGAAAAACGCCGCCATCCCCATTGTCCACGGCATTCCGTCCGGCGTGCTGGGCGCGATGACCGGCGCCATCATCACCGAGCGCGTGTATGTGGTCCCCGGCGCCGGCAACCTGCTGACCGAGGCCATCAACAAGTATGACAACGGCGTGATTGTGGGCGTGGCCCTGTTCTACGCGATCCTGACGGTGGTGTCCGTCATTCTGGGCGACGTGCTCATGGCCACGGTGGACCCGCGCATCTCGTTCACGACGAAGGATAGGTGAGAGCTATGGATCATGATCTGAAGAATTTAGGTATGCCGGAGGAGAAGCTGTTCTCCTTCCACAGCCACAGCGACCTGGAGTCGGAGAAAATCACCGCGCCCCGGTACTCCTACTGGCAGTCCGTGTTCCGCGTGTTCTTCCGCAAGCGGATCAACATCGTCATTTTGAGCCTGCTGGCGGTGGTCATCGTCTTCGCGTATATTTACCCCGCGATGACGGACTTTGACCCCTATAAGAACCTGCTGGACTCCGCGTCCAAGCATCTGTCCCCCACCGCCGCCATCGAGCACTTCGGCTTCCACATTGAGTATATTCTGGGCACCAGCGGCTCCGGCAAGGCCACCTTCGACGCCATCTGGAACGGCGCTCAGATTTCCATCTCCCTGGCCTTCATCTGCGCCGCCATCAACATGACGGTGGGCGTGGTTGTGGGCGCCATCTGGGGCTTCTCCAAAAAGGTGGACGCCATCATGATGGAGGTGTACAACATCGTGGGCAACGTGCCCTATATTCTGCTCATCGCCGTGATCGTGATGCTGTTCACCGCCAGCTTCTGGAGCATGGTGTTCGCCCTGACGGTGACGGGCTGGCTGAGCATCGCCTACTTCATACGCACCCAGGTCATTATCATCCGGGACCGGGAGTATAATCTGGCCTCCAAATGCCTGGGCACCTCCACCGTCAAGATCGCCATGAAGAACATCCTGCCCTTCATGACCTCCGTTATCGTCACCCTGGTGGCCACCGAGATTCCCTCCTACATCTCTTACGAGGTGTTCCTGGCCTATATCGGCCTGGGTATCTCCGACATGTCCCTGGGCCGCCTGATCTTTGAGGCGGAGCCCTCCATGGTCACGCCGGGCTGGGAGCTGGAGTTCTGGAGCCCTGTGGCCATCGCCGCCATCATCTCCGTGGTGCTGTACGTGGTGGGTCAGAACCTGGGCGACGCGTCCGATCCCAGGACGCATATGTAAGGGGGGCGGCGGCATGGAAGAGAAAAAAGTATTGCTGTCCGTCAGGGACCTGGATGTGAAGTTCAAGGTCCGCGGCAGGACCCTCACCGCCATCCGGGGCATCTCCCTGGACATCTACGAGAACGAGTCCATCGCCATTGTGGGCGAGTCGGGCTCCGGCAAGTCGGTATTCACCAAGACCTTCGCCGGAATGCTGGACTCCAACGGCTTCATTGACAACGGTTCCATCATCTTCAACGACGACGAGCTCGCCGATACGGTGGTGAAGCTCAACGGCACCGCCCGTTCCCTGATGGACAAGTGCAAACGGAAGCTGGACGAGTACGCCCGCCTGGAGCTGGGCGCGGCCACCTATCGGGAAATCCTGAATCTGGAGAGCGAAAAGAACGAAAAGTGCGGCCTCAGCGGCGAGGAGCGGCAGGCCCTGGAGGAGGAGCTCCGGGAGCTGAAGCAGGAGCGGGCCGACACCTTCAACCGAAAGCAGACCCTGGATCCCTCCAAGGAGAAGGACCAGATCCGGGAGGCCGCCCGCCTGATTAAGGAGTACGACGCCAAGATCAAGGACCTGGGCCGGAAGGGCGAGCGGATGGCCAGGGAGAGGAAGCAGGCGGTGGCGGGGGACGCGGAGTATATGCGCCGCTACAACGAGCGCTCCGCCCAGCTCCACGCCCAGTATGAGCAGGAGATCAAGGGGGAGGTTCCCCAGGCGGTTCTCCGGCGCAACGAGGTTCTGGCCAAGGAGATTTATCTGTCCGTGGGCCGCTACGGCCTGAAGAAGCGGCTCCAGCTCACCAACCAGCTGCTGAAGGCCCTGAAAAAGGCCATGCAGCTGGGGGTGGATTTGGACGACGACGGCCAGCGCAGCGCCGTGTTTGACAACGTGGCCTTCCGGGTGCGCTATCTGGACGAGACGCCGGAGCAGCTTCACGGCACCTGTATCCTGAACCTGGCCAACGTGAAGTACGCCAAGGACTGGACCAAAATCCGGGGCCGCCGCATCGCCACCGTGTTCCAGGACCCCATGACCTCCCTGAACCCCATCATCACCATTGGCAAGCAGATCACCTCCATCATTCTCAAGCACCAGGAGTGCACCGAGGCGGAGGCCCGCCGCCGGGCTCTGGAGCTGATGCATAAGGTGGGCATCCCCAACGCCGCCGCCCGCTTTGACGACTACCCCTTCCAGTACTCCGGCGGTATGCGCCAGCGCATCGTCATCGCCATCGCCCTGTCCTGCCAGCCGAAAATCCTCATCTGCGACGAGCCCACCACCGCCCTGGACGTGACCATCCAGGCCCAGATTCTCCAGCTCATCAAGGACCTGCAAAAGGAGTTCAATTACACCATCGTGTTCATCACCCACGACCTGGGCGTGGTGGCCAACATCGCCGACCGGGTGGCGGTGCTGTACGCCGGACAGGTCATCGAGCTGGGCACTGTGCGGGAGGTGTTCTACGACCCGCGGCACCCCTACACCTGGGCGCTGCTGTCCTCCCTGCCCCAGCTGGCCCAGAAGAACACCAAACTGTATTCCATCACGGGCACGCCGCCCTCCCTGTACAACCAGATTGTGGGCGACGCCTTCGCCCCCCGCAACCCCTACTGCCTGGAGATCGACACACTGGCGGAGCCCCCCATGTTCCAGGTCAGCGATACCCACTTCGCCAAGACCTGGCTGCTGGACCCCCGGGCCCCAAAAATCGAGAAGCCAGAGGGCATCCGGGACATCCACGAGAAGCTGATGGCAGCATTCAATATTTAAGGAGGGTCGGATCGTGAGCCAAGAGAAAGCCAATGAGGTCCGGACCGCCGGCCTGCCGGAGCATGGCCCGCTGGACGAGAACGGCAGGGAGATTCTGCTGTCGCTGAAGCACGTGGACATCACCTTCGGCAAGGGGGACAACGCGGTGCGCGCTGTCCAGGATGCCAGCTTTGATATCTATAAGGGGGAGACCTTCTCCCTGGTGGGGGAGTCCGGCTCGGGCAAGACCACCGTGGGCCGGGCGGTGATCCGGGTGAATCCCCTGGCCGCGGGCGAGATCACCTATAAGGGCGTGCGCATCTCGGGGAAAATCCCCCGCTCCCTGGACCGGGCGGTGATCCGCAACATTCAGATGGTGTTTCAGGACCCGGCGGCGTCGCTGAACGAGCGGGCCACCGTGGACTACATCATCTCCGAGGGCCTCTACAACTTCCACCTGTTCAAGAACGAGGCGGACCGGGTGAAAAAGGTGGAGACCATGATCGAAGAGGTGGGCCTGCTTCCCGAGCACCTCACCCGCTATCCCCATGAGTTCTCCGGCGGCCAGCGCCAGCGCATCGGCATCGCCCGGGCCATGGTCATGGAGCCGGAGCTGGTGGTGGCGGACGAGCCCATCTCCGCCCTGGACGTGTCCATCCGCGCCCAGGTGCTCAACCTGATGAAAAAATTCCAGACGGAAAAGGGCATCACCTATCTGTTTATCGCCCACGACCTGTCGGTGGTGCGGTTCATCTCCGACCGCATCGGCGTCATCTACAAGGGGCGCATTGTGGAGGTGGCGGAGGCGGAGGAGCTGTTCAACTACCCGCTGCACCCCTATACCCACTCCCTCATCTCCGCCATCCCCATCCCCGACCCGGAGCTGGAGAAGAACAAGGTGCTGTATACCTACGACCCCTCCGTGCACGACTACAGCCAGGACAAGCCGGAGTTTGTGTGTATCGGCCACGAGCACTATGTGTACGGCAGCCAGAAGGAGATCGCGGAGTACAAGGCCGTCCGGGACGCGGGCGTGCCGCTGAAGGCCATTCAGATTCTCCGGCCCGGCGAGCAGCCGGAGGAGCGCCGGGAGTACGAAAGCCTGGCCGCGGAGGTCCGGGAGGAGGCGCTGCTCATCCACCCCGCCCACGACACGGGCAGCATCTGGTACAAGGTGTTCTCCTTCCTCCTGCCGTTGCTGGGCTTTCTTGCGATGGCGGTGTTCAACCATTTCCACCACACCCGCAACGCCAAGGCGTGTAAGAGTGGGGCCATCGGCGGCCTGATCTTCCTTGCCGTCATTGTAGCCCTATTCCTGCTGCTGCTGGTGCTGGCGGTGATCTGATTTTGGGACGCACCGCAAAGGACCGCCGGGACCTGCCCCATCCCCCGCCGGTGGAGAGGATTGAACTGCCGGGGGGCAGCACCGGCCTGCGGCTGGCGGCTGCGGCGCTGTTTCTGCTGGTGGGGGCCGCGGCGCTGGCGTATTCCATCAGCCGGCTGTTCGCGCCGGAGACGGGCTGGCAGGAGATAGAGGCCGGCGCGTCCCAGGGCGTCACCTGCGCCGGGGAGTTCAGCCTGTTTTACGAGCTGGGGGCGGGGGACCGCGACCCCAGGGAGGAGCGGCAGGCGCTGACCGGCGTGTACACCCGGGCCTGCCGCGCCGCCTATCAGATGTTCCACACGGTGGAGCGTTTTGAGGATGTGGTCAGCCTGCTGGAGCTCAGCCAGCGCCCCAACGAGGCGCTGGAGGTGGACCCGGCGCTGTACCGGGCCTTTGAGACGGTGCAGGCGGCTGGGGACCGGACGGTTTACCTGGGGCCCGTGTATGCCCGGTACGGCAATCTGTTCAGCTGCCAGGACGACGGGATGCTGGCGGATTTCGATCCCCGGCTCAGCGGGGAGGTGGCGGCGGAGTATGCCGCCTATGCCGCCTACGCCGCCGACCCCGGCCACATCGACGTGGAGCTGCTGGGGGAAAACCGGCTGCGCCTGCGTGTATCGGAGGAGTATCTGTCCTATGTCCGGGGTGAGGGAATCGACTGCCTGCTGGATTTCGGCTGGCTGCGCAACGCCTTCGCCGCCGACTATCTGGCGGATACCCTGAGTGAGGGCGGCTTTACCAGCGGCTCCATTGCCAGCTGGGACGGCTTCGCCCGGTGTCTGGACGCCCGGGAGGGGCAGGCGTATACCCTGGACCTGCTGGACGAGTTGGAGCCCGGCCGGCCTGTTTTCGCGGCGCGGGCGCAGTATCAGGGACCCATGAGCCTGGTCACGCTGCGGAATTTTCCAGCGCTGGAGGAGGACGCGGGGCGGTTTTACCGCCTGCGGGACGGTCAGGTGCGCACCATGTACCTGGACCCGGCGGACGGGCTGTGCAGGAGCGCGGCGGACAGCCTCACCGGCTGCTCCGCAGTCCTGAACTGCGCCGGGGTGGCGCTGAGGCTGGGACCCGTGTTTATCGCGGACGCGCTGGACGCCGCCGCGCTGGACCGCCTGGAGGCGGAGGGGGTGCATACCGTATGCTGCCGGGACCGGACGCTGAGGGTCAGCACTCCGGCTTTGACGCTGACCGGCCTGTACGAGGGTTACTCCCTGGAACAGCCCAAGAAATAACAAAAGAGCCCCCGGATTTTGCGGAATCCGGGGGCTTTTCGCGGTTACTTGAAGTATTGCGGATAGGCCGTCCGCAGGGCGGCGGCGTCGATGTCGTACCGGTTGAGATGCTTCTCCATCAGCGCGCGGGCGGCGGAGGCGTCCCGCTGCCCGATGAGGTCCACCAGCGCGGCGTGATCCTGGACAATTTTGCTGCTTTTCACCGAGGACAGCGCCATGGTGCGCACCCGGTCGAAGTGGATGGAGATGTTGTCCATCAGGGCGTAGACCTGGGACTTTTTGGCGATTTCAAACAGAAGCTGGTGAAACTGGTTATCCAGGGCCATAAGCTGGCCGGAGTAGAAGTCGTCCAGGTAGAGGGTTTGCAGGCGGACGTTTTCCCGGAGCCGCTCCAGATCCGCCGGAGCGGCCATCTCACAATCCAGGGCCACCACGGCGCACTCCAACAGGTCCCGCATAAACCGTGACTCCTCCACCATGTCATAGTCAATGAGGGGGATGGTGCTCTTCTTCTGGGGCTGGATGTCCACGATTTTCACCTTGGCCAGCTCCATCAGCGCCTCCCGGACCGGGGTCCGGGACAGACCCATTTCGGCGGCCAGCTCGTTTTCGCTGATTTGGCTGCCCGGGGCCAACTCCAGGCTGATAATGTTCTCTTTGATGGTGCGCAGGGCGTATTCCCCGCCGCTCTCTCGGGGGAGCCGGTCCAGCAGCTTCATGCCATTCGCCTCCTCGGTACGTTCTTTGTAGATAGAATAACATAGTTTGGCGCTTCTGTCCACTAGTGCACCAGTGAAAAGTGAAAAACGGAGCACGCTATGGGATATTACACAAAAAAGGACATGTAAATTCTACGTTTCTCCTAATTGAATTCTAGTATACAAGTTGTATAATGGAGACAAGCAAGACAGAACACCCACAAAATTTTATGGAGGAATGCAGGTATGAACCACGAGGTGCTTCAGAGAATTTATGAGATCGGCATTATCCCGGTTATTGCCATTGAGGACGCCGCCCAGGCGGTCCCCCTGGCCAAGGCCCTGGCGGAGGGCGGCCTGCCCGCCGCCGAGGTGACCTTCCGCACCGCCGCCGCCGAGGGCGCCATCCGCGCCATCGTCAAGGAGGTGCCCGAGATGCTGGTGGGCGCGGGCACGGTGCTGACCTGCGAGCAGGCCGACCGGGCCATGGCCGCGGGCGCCGCCTTCATTGTGGCCCCCGGCTACGACCCCAACGTGACCCGGCACGTCATGGATAAGGGCGGCATTATGATGCCCGGCACCGCCACCGCCGGGGAGATGCAGCAGGCCATGAATCAGGGCTGCGGCACCCTGAAGTTCTTCCCCGCCGAGGCCAACGGCGGCGTGGCCATGCTGAAGAACATCGGCGCGGCGCTGAAGAGCGCCAAGTGGATGTGCACCGGCGGCGTCAGCGCCAAGAACGTCAACGACTACCTGGGCTACGACCAGATCGTGGCGGTGGGCGGCACCTGGATGTGCAAGGGCGACCTCATCAAGGCGGGCAAATGGGACGAGATCACCGGCCTGTGCAGGGAGGCCGTCAAGACCATGCTGGGCTTTGAGCTGGCCCACATCGGCGTCAACTGCGGCGGCGAGGAGGAGGCGGAGCGGACCGCCAAGACCCTGTGCGCCCTGTTCGGCCTGGAGTACAAGGCAGGCAATTCCTCCATCTTCGCGGGCAAGGCTGTGGAGTGCATGAAGAAGCCCGGCCGGGGTGCCAACGGCCATATCGCAATCGCCACCAACAGCGTGGACCGGGCCGTGTACCACCTGGGCCGCCAGGGGGTGGAGTTCATTGAGGACAGCCGGGTTGCGGACGCCAAAGGCAAGACCAAGGCGATCTACCTCAAGCAGGAGCTGTCCGGGTTCGCGATCCACCTTGTCCAAAAATAAACCGGCTGTGTAGGGGCGCACACCGTGCGCCCGCACCCAACATGCATCACCAACGGGCGCGCGGCGCGCGTCCCCACAATAAAAAATCAAGGAGAATGATGAAATATGTCTAAAGTAGTCACCTTCGGCGAGCTCATGATCCGTCTCCAGCCCTACAACTACGAGCGCTTTGTCCAGGCCGACCACCTGGAGTTCTCCTTCGGCGGCGGCGAGGCCAACGTGGCCGTGTCCCTGGCCAACTACGGCCTGGACGCCTCCTTCGTCACCAAGCTCCCCGCCCACGCCATCGGTCAGGCGGCGGTGAACTCCCTGCGGCGGTACGGCGTGGACACCTCCAAAATCGTCCGGGGCGGCGACCGGGTGGGCATCTACTTCAACGAGAAGGGCGCCTCCCAGCGGGGCAGCGTGTGCATCTACGACCGGGCCCACTCCGCCATCCAGGAGGCCTCCACCTCCGACTTCGACTGGGACGCCATCTTCGAGGGCGTGGACTGGTTCCACTTCACCGGGATCACCCCGGCCCTGGGGCCCAACGTGGTGGAGATCTGCAAGGAGGCCTGCAAGGCCGCCAAGGCCCACAACGTGAAAATCTCCTGCGACCTGAATTACCGCGGCAAGCTGTGGACCCGGGATCAGGCCCGGGCCGCCATGACCGACCTGTGCCAGTACGTGGACGTGTGCATCTCCAACGAGGAGGACGCCAAGGACGTGTTCGGCATCGAGGCGGAGAACACCGACATCTACGGCGGCGAGCTCAACCACGAGGGCTACAAGTCCGTGGCCAAGCAGCTGGCGGACAAGTTCGGGTTTGAGAAGGTGGCCATCACCCTGCGGGAGAGCCACTCCGCCTTTGACAACGGCTGGTCCGCCATGCTCTACGACGTGGCCTCCGGCGAGTACTGCTTCTCCAAGAAGTACGACCTGCACATCATCGACCGCGTGGGCGGCGGCGACAGCTTCGGCGGCGGGCTGATCTACTCCCTGCTCACCGGCAAGTCCACCCAGGCGGCGGTGGAGTTCGCCGTGGCGGCCTCCGCCCTGAAGCACTCCATCGAGGGCGACTACAACATGGTCACCGTGGCCGAGGTGGAGAAGCTGGCCGGCGGCGACGGCTCCGGCAGAATCCAGCGGTAAGAAGTGTGAGCTTAGGCGCGCCGCCGCGGATGGACCGAAGCGAGCGGGGAGGGGAGGGCCGAATGGCCCTGCCCGGACTGCGAGGCGCAGGGAAGCCGCGGCGGACAGTGCGCCCAAAGCGAACATGACAATAAGAAGCGTGGGCGTAGGCGCGCCGCCGGGGATGGAGCGGAGCGGGACCAGGGGCGCAAAGCGATCCCTTCAGCGGCAAAGCCACGCCTTGCCTGGGGAAAAAAGGGACCGGCTGTCCGGGTCCCTTCCCCGCTTTCCAGCCACTTTATTTTCAGGAAAAGGAGCGCGGACATTGATGAAAGCCTTTATGGACAAGGATTTCCTGCTGGGCACCGACACTGCAAGGCATCTCTACCACGATTACGCCGCATCCATGCCTCTGGTGGACTACCACTGCCACATTCCGCCCCGTGAAATTTACGAGGACCGCCGGTTCGACAACCTGGCGGAGGTGTGGCTGGGGGGCAAAAACCCCGACGGCTCCTATTTCGGCGACCACTACAAGTGGCGCCTCATGCGCTCCAACGGCGTGCCGGAGGAGTATGTCTCCGGCGATAAACCCGCCTTTGAGCGGTTTGTGAAGTTCGCCGAGACCCTGGAGATGGCCATCGGCAACCCCATGTACCACTGGTGCAACCTGGAGCTGCGGCAGTTCTTCGGCTATGACAAGCCCCTCACCCCGGAGACCGCCCGGGAGTGCTGGGACTTCTGCAACGAGAAGCTGCGCCATGACCCGGACCTCACCGCCCGGGGCATCATCCGCAAGGCCAACGTGGCCATGATTGGCACCACCGACGACCCCATCGACTCCCTGGAGTGGCATGAGAGGATCGCCGCCGACCCCACCATCAGCGTGAAGGTGTGCCCCTCCTTTCGCCCGGACAAGGCGGTGAACATCCACAAGCCGGGCTTCGCCGCCTACATCGGCCAGCTGGCCGCCAGCGTGGGCAGGGACAGTCTGGACAGCGTGGAGGACGTGTGCGCCGCCCTGACCCAACGGCTGGAGTTTTTCCACAAGCTGGGCTGCCGGGCCAGCGACCACGGCCTGGACTACGTGCCCTTCCGCCCCTGCTCCCCCAAGAAGGCCAACGAGGCCTTCCAGAAGGCCATGTCCGGCGAGGAGCTCAGCGCCAAGGAGGCGGAGCGGTATCAGACCGCCCTCCTGCTCCACCTGGGCCGGGAGTACCACCGGCTGGGCATCGCCATGCAGCTCCACTACTCCTGCCTGCGCAACAACAACCAGCGGATGTATGAGAAAATGGGCCCGGACACCGGCTATGACGCCATCGCCCAGAACACCTGCGGCGGGGCGGTCGCGGGTCTGCTGTCCGCCCTGGACGGGGAGGGAAAGTGCCCCAAAACCATCCTCTATTCCCTGAACCCCGCCGACAACGAGCAGCTGGGCACGCTCATCGGCTGCTTCCAGTCTGACGAGCTCCCCGGCAAGATCCAGCACGGCTCCGCCTGGTGGTTCAACGACACCAAGAGCGGCATGGAGGCCCAGATGAAGTCCCTGGCCAACCTGGGCCTGCTGGGCAACTTCGTGGGCATGCTCACCGACTCCCGGTCCTTCCTCAGCTACGCCCGCCACGACTATTTTCGCCGCATCCTGTGCAATCTCATCGGCCAGTGGGTGGAAAACGGCGAATACCCCAACCACGACGCCTCCTTGAAGAGAATTGTGGAGGGGATCAGCTACAAAAACGCCGCCCGGTACTTCGGGCTGTAAAACGGCGGAAAAATACCGGCTCCCCCGGGGGAGCCGGTATTTTCGCGTTATTAGAGCCGGGCCAGGGTGTCCTCCGTCTCCCTGCCCCACAGCTCCAGCTGGGTGAGGGCGGGGAAGGGGGAGGGGTCGTCCGCCTTGATGAGGGCGTCCAGCACAACCCACTCCACCCGCCGGGGGGAGAAGGGGAAGGACTGGCCCGCCCCCGTCTTTTCCAGGGGGAGGGTGAGCTGGGAGCCGTCGGAGAAGCGGAGGGTTCCCTCCCGCCACCAGGCGTCGTGGGGGAAGTCCGCCCGGAGGTAGACCACCGCCTCGTCCAGCACCACCGGGCGGCCGAAGTCCAGCCGCCACGCGGCCTGGGGGTCCCGGTTGATGCCCCAGCTGGTGTAGGGCCACTCCCCGTGGCCTGTGTTGGCGATGAGGCCGTCGATGGCGTTTTTGGCGGCGAACACCATCTCTCCCCTGGTCTCCACATTGGCGGAGGCAAAGGGGAAGGGCCCGCCGGGTTCGTGGGCGGCCCAGGGGTTGAGGGCCAGGTTCCGGCGGGCGGCCGCCTCCTCCGGGCGGGCCAGCCGGGCGCGGAGGCAGTGCCGGGTTCCGGCAAAGGCCCGGCCGGAGAACACCCGCCGCGCCTCCCCAAAGGGAACGGGGCAGGCGCAGCTTGTCCCCTTGCAGTAGACCAGGGCGGGGGCCAGGGCGTCGTCCAGGGCCAGTTCCACAAGACGGCCGGGGGCGGAGCAGGCCAGCCGCAGCGTGTCGCCGGGGGCGTACTCCGGCTCGTAGACCAGCCAGGCCTCCCCCCGGCCGGAGGCGGAGGCCAGCACGGCCCCCTGGGCGTTGACGACGGACAGCGTCAGTTCTGTCATGACGATTCTCCTCTCAGCTTCTGCACGTATTCCCTGGGGGAACAGCCCTCGATCTTCTTGAACACCTTGCTGAAGTAGAAGGCGTTTTCAAAGCCCAGCCGTTCCGCGATCTCGTAAAACTTCACATGTTCCTCCCGCATCATCTCCTTGGCCGCCCGGATCTTCTCCCCGTTGACGTGCTCCACGAAGGAGCACCCCGCCTGACGGGCGAAGAGCTGGGACAGGTAGTTGGGGGAGAAGCCGAATACGGCGGCCACGTTGTTCAGCGTGAGCCGCTGGCCCAGATTGGCCTGGATGTACCCCTTGATCTGGTGGATGATCTGGTCCTTGTACCCCCGGCGCTGGGAGCGCAGGGCCTGGACCAGCCCGGTGCGCAGCCGGGCGATCCACTCGGCCACCTCCGGGATGGTGCGCTGGCGGTAGACGCAGCGGTAGCCCTCCGGCTCGCCGGCAAAAATCTGGGAGATAATCTCCTCCCCGTTGGTGAACTGGCTCAGGCAGAGGAACAGCAGGTTGCACGCGGCGTCCATGGCCTGAAGCCGCCGGGAGGGGTACGCCCGGAGGCTGTCGATGATTTGGTCCATGATCTGCTCCAGGGCCCCGGCGTCCTGGTCCTCAAAGGCCTGGAGAAGAGACTCCCGGTACAGCGCCATGTCGAACACGCTGTCCGCGTCGCCGCCCTGAGTCCCATCATAAAAGATTACGCCGGACCGCCGGGAGCCGCACTCGGGCAGGGACAGGCGGGCGGTGTAATAGGAGGCGCTCAGCTCCATGGGCGGGCCCACCTTGCACCCCACGGAGCAAAGCAGCCGCACGCTGAAATAATTGTAGACGATCTCCACCACCTTGTCCAGCACGTTTCCCACCGCCTCCCGGTAGATGGGGGCCTCCTGCTCCGACAGGCAGAAGGTGATGTTGAAGTGCCGGGGGTCCAGAGGGGTGATGTAGCAGGCCATGAACCGGGTGGCGGTCTCCCAGGCCATGCGGGTGGTGGAGGAGTACAGGTTCATCAGCCGCTCCTGGGTCATGTGCTCCACGCTGAGGTCGGGCAGCTCGCAGTAGCACACGGCGTAGCCGTCGAAGGAGAAGTCCACCCCCAGCTCCTTCTGCTGGGCGCGCATCTGCTCCTCGCTCTCAAAGAGGTTGTTGAACAGCCGGATAAAAAACCGGTCGTAGAAGGGCTGCATCCCGAACCGCTCAGAGGGCGGGCGGCGGCGGACGGGCTCCCGCTGCCGCCGGACGGCCAGCCGCTCCTGGGCCTTGCGCAGGGCGCCCAGAAGGGTCTTCTGAGTGAGCTCCAGCTTGATGAGGTAGTCCACCGCCTGACGGCTGATGGCCTCCTTCACGAAGGCGAATTCCTCAAAGCTGGTGAGCATGATGAACAGCGGCGGGTCCTGATAGGCCTCCTGGGCGGCCTCCATCAGCCTCAGCCCGTCCATCACCGGCATTTTGATGTCGGCGATGACCACGTCCGGGCGGAGCTTTTCGATGAGCTCCAGGGCCTGGACCCCGTTCCGGGCGGTGCCCGCCACCCGGGCGCCGTAGTCCTCCCACTTCAGCATGGACTGTATGCCCACCAGCACCAGGGGCTCGTCGTCCACCAACAGCACTTGAGTCATTGGCTGTCCTCCTTCCCTGGACGTTCCGTAATGTAGGGCAGGCGCACCGTGACGCGGGTAAAGGAACCGGGCTCGCTCTCGATGGACAGGCCGTAGTCCGGGCCGAACTCGTACTGAAGGCGGCGGTGGACGTTGCTCAGGCCGATTTTTCGAAACAGGCCCACCGGGCCCGCCTCCTCCCCGCTGAGCAGGGCGGTGGCCCGGTCCGGCTCCATGCCCACGCCGTCGTCCTGCATGACCAGCGTCAGCAGGCGGTCCCTCCGGCGGACGGCCAGCGTGATGACGCCCGCGCCCCCCTTGGGCTCCACGCCGTGGAAAATGGCGTTTTCCAGCAGGGGCTGGAGGGTGAGGCGGGGGATGAGGGCGGCGTCCAGCCCCGGCTGGACGTCCTCCGCCAGCACCACGGCCCCGCCGTAGCGGTACTTTTGGATCACGTAGTAATCCCGCAGCAGCGCCAGCTCCTCCGAGAGGGGGATGAGGCTGTCCCGGCCCTTGGCCACGCTCTTGAGCAGGTGGGCCAGACTGGTGGTCATCTCGGCGATGCCGTCGGCGCTCTGGATGGTGGCCATCCATTTGATGGAGTTGAGGGAGTTGTAGAGGAAGTGGGGGTTGATCTGGCTCTGGAGCATCTGGTACTCCAGGTCCTGCCGGGCCTTCTCGTCGGCCAGACGGCGCTCCATCAGCCCCTGGACCGACTGGGACAGGTGGTTGATCCCCCGGCCCACGTCCCCCAGCTCGTTGTCCCACTCGATGGAGGGGTCGGCGGAAAAGTCCCCCTGGGAGATGGCCTCCATCCGGGACTGGAGGCGGAGGATGGGCCGGTTGATGGTGCGGCCCAGCATCCACAGCACCGCCGCCCCGATGAGAAAGGAGGACAGGCACAGCAGCAGGAGCTGGCTTCCGTACAGGCTGTGGAGGCTGGCGTTGAGGGCCTGGGGGGAGATGGTCTGGGTGAGCCACATCCCCGACCCGCCCACCGGGCAGCTGACGGAGAGGAAGCGGGAGCCGTCCGCCCCGGCGAACTGGGAGACCCGGGTGCTGTCGTTGAAGGTGCCGTCCGGGGCGGGGGCGCAGGAGGCGGGAGGGCTTACGGCGGTGAGGGCGCCGTCCAGGGCGAAGGAGCGCTCCCCCACCGTCAGCAGCAGCTCGCAGCCCTCCGGCAGCTGATAGCCGGCGATGGGGTCGGTGACGACGGCGGAGGACACCAGCAGAAACACCGTGCCCACGGCGGGCCGGCTCCGGCCGGAGCCCTGGCAGATGGGGGCGCAGATGTACAGGATGCGGGGCCCGCCCGCAGTGGTGAAGGGGTCGGTGGCCACTCCGGCCCACTGCCCGCCGTCCAGGCCCCGCTCCAGCCGCTCCAGCCGGTTGATGGAGTAGGGGGTCAGGGGGACGCCCGCCGTGGTGCCCGAGCCGCACTGGAGGATGCGCTGATAGTCCTGGCTCACGGCCACCATGCGCAGCAGGTAGGGATAGGCTCGGTTGAGGAGCACCTGCCCGCTCATGGCCTCAAAGGCCCGCACCGCCGTGTCCGCGCCGGAGGCGGAGCCGGAGATGTAGCCGCTGATACCGCCGTCCGCGCCGCACCAGTCCCGCAGGCTGGTCAGGGCCTCCATGTCCCGGCTCACCAGTCCGGCCACCAGGTTGAGGTTGAATTCGGCGGAGCGCAGCAGGCTCTCCCGGGCGCTGCGCTGGAAGTGGCGCAGGGACAGAATGGCGGAGGCCAGGGTGCTGGCCAGGGTGAACACCACCACCACCGCCACAATCCGAACCCGGATGGACCCAATTTGTCTGCGCACGGCGCGCCCCTCCTCCCGGCCCGCGGCGGAGCGCTCCGCCGCGCCAAAAACAACGCGTTGTTTTTGATCCCTCTATGCTGGATAATACGATGATACGTGGATTTTTGCCCAATGTCAACGGGAAAAGCAATTGGATTTGTTTGGAAAATACAAAAAGTATATAAAAATATCAAGATAGTATATGTTTTGGAGCCGGGACACAAAAGCCCTAAAAAAAAGAGCAATTCACCTTGAAATTTTACATACCATTTATAAGGCCCTTTGCGTAAAATAACACCAGCATCCCCCGCAGACCTGAAATTTTAAGGATAGAATGGAGGCTCTTACATGAAGAAGATGCTGAAACGGACCCTGTCCCTGATGCTGGCCCTGCTGATGGTGGCCGGCCTGGCCGCCTGCGGCAACAACGCGGAGCAGACGTCCAATCCCCCCGCCGCCAACTCTCAGCCCGCAGAAAACAACAACAATAATAACAACAACGACAACCAGCAGAGTGCCGGCGAGGAAGTCACCCTGAAGTGGGCGGTGTGGGACATCAACCTGACCACCTACTACCAGCCCCTCATCGACGCCTACGTGGCCGACCATCCCAACGTGAAGATCGAGATGGTGGACCTGGGCTCCAGCGACTACCAGAACGCCCTCATCACCCAGCTCACCGGCAACGCCGACCTGGACGTGGTGTGCGTGAAGGACATCCCCGGCTACGCCAACCTGGTGAAGGGCGGCTACCTGTCCGACCTGAGCGGCGCGGGGATCGACTCCTCCCTGTACGGCGGCACCATCGAGCAGATCACCGTGGACGGCAAGTTCTACGCCCTGCCCTTCCGCTCCGACCACTGGGTGGTGTACTACAACAAGGCTCTGTTTGACGCCGCCGGCGTGGACTACCCCACCAACGACATGACCATCGCCGAGTACGACGCCCTGGCCCGCCAGGTGACCTCCGGCACCGGCGCCGGCAAGGTGTACGGCTCCCACTTCCACACCTGGCGCTCCGCGCCCTCCCTGTTCGCCGTGCTGGACGGCCAGCACACCGTGGTGGACGGCAGCTACGACTTCATGAAGTCCACCTATGAGTGGGTGCTGGCCGAGCAGAACGACGGCATCTGCCAGGACTACGGCACCCTGAAGGCCACCCAGACCCACTACTCCGGCGTGTTCTTCAACCAGCAGTGCGCCATGATGAACATGGGCAGCTGGTTCATCCCCACCCAGATTGAGAAGGTCAAGTCCGGCGAGTCCCTGGCCACCAACTGGGGCATTGTGAAGTATCCCCATCCCGAGGGGGTTGCCGCCGGCACCACCCTGGGCACCATCACCTCCGTGGCGGTGAACGCCGCCTCCGCCAAGCAGGACGCGGCCCTGGACTTCGTGAAGTTCGTGGGCGGCGAGCAGGGCGCCGAGATCATCGCCAAGACCGGCACCTTCCCCGCCATCAAGAGCGACGCCGTGCTGGATGAGCTGGCCAAGATGGACGGCTTCCCCACCGACGAGGCCAGCAAGGAGGCTCTGAGCACCACTCAGGTTTACCTGGAGATGCCCATGCACGACAAGGCCGCCGACATCGAGGGCGTGCTCAACGAGGCCCACGACGGCATTATGACCGGCGCCATGACTATCGACGAGGGCATTCAGAAGATGAACAACGAGGTCAGCGCCCTGCTGGGCTGAGCGAAATCGTAATATCCCACAGACCTGACACAGCTGGCGGGGCGGGGTTCCGCCCCGCCAGCCTTTTCCACACATCAGTTCAGAGAGGAGAGATTTGATGCAGACGACCCAACGTCCGGCGGCCTCTGAGGCGGTCGTCAGGTCCCGGAAGAAGCGGGAGCTTGTCAAAAACCTGGTGGCCTACAGCTTCATCGCCCCCAACTTCGTCGGCTTCGCCGTGTTCACCCTGGTTCCTATGGTGATGGCGGTGGCTCTGGCCTTCCTGTCCTGGGACGGTTCCAACAACAACCCCATCACCTTCGCCGGCTTCCAGAACTTCATCGACCTGTTCCAGGACCCCAAGTTCACCCAGGCCCTGGTCAACACCGTGGCCTACGCTGTCATCACCGTGCCCCTGACCATGGCGGCCTCTCTGGGGCTGGCCATCCTGCTCAACCAGAAGATTCACGCCCGGAACTTCTTCCGCACCATGATGTTCTTCCCCTACGTGGCCTCCATGGTGGCGGTGACCGCCGTGTGGAACATGCTGTTCAACCCCTCCATGGGCCCGGTGAACATGATCCTGTCCGGCCTGGGGGTGGAGAACCTGCCCCGCTGGTCCGCCGACCCCAACTGGTTCATCTGCATGGGCACGGTGATCCTGTTCTCCATCTGGAAGTTCATGGGCTACTACATGATTATCTACCTGGCGGGCCTTCAGGGGGTCAACCCGGACCTCTACGAGGCGGCGGCCCTGGACGGGGCCAACCCCTGGCAGAAGTTCTGGTACGTCACCATGCCCCAGCTGCGGCCCACCACCTTCTTTGTCACCGTGATGCTCACCATCCAGTGCTTCAAGGTGTACGACATCTTCCTGATGATCACCAACTTCGGCCCCGGCGGCAAGACCCGGGTTCTGGTGGGCAATATCTACGAGGCGGCCTTCACCTCCCGGAACTTCGGCTACGCCAGCGCCATGGCCATGGTGCTGTTTATCCTGGTGCTCATCGTCACGCTGATCCAGTTCCGGGGCGAGAGCTCCATGAAGGAATAAGGGAGGGGGAGCGCGCATGAAAGAGAAATCCGGCGTCACCGGCGGAAAGATCGCCGTATACGTGATCCTGATCCTGCTGTCCATCCTCACCATCATCCCCTTCGCCTGGATGCTGTCCGCGTCGCTGAAGCTGAACAAGGACGTGTTCGCCTGGCCCATGGAGTGGATTCCCTCCAACCCCCAGTGGCAGAACTACGTCAACATCTGGACGAAAATCCCCTTGCTGAAGTTCATCAGCAACACCGCCATCCTGACGGTGGTGGTTACCCTGCTCCAGCTGCTCACCTCCAGCTTCGCGGCCTACGCCTTCGCCAAGCTGCGCTTCAGGGGCCGCAACCTTCTGTTTTTGGGCTACATCGCCACCATCGCCATGCCCTGGCAGGTGTACATGGTGCCCCAGTTCCTGATGATGAGCGGCATGGGCCTCAACGACAAGCTGCTGGCCATGATCTGCCTCCAGGCGTTCTCCGCCTTCGGGGTGTTCCTGATGAAGCAGTTCTATGACGGCATCCCGGACGAGCTGTGCGAGGCCGCCCGCATCGACGGCCTCAGCGAGTACGGCATCTGGCGGCGGATCATGCTGCCTCTGTCCAAGCCCAGCCTGGCCACCCTGACCATCTTCACCTTCGTCAACACCTGGAACGACTTCCTGGGCCCCCTGCTCTACCTGCACACCGAGTCCAAGAAGACGCTGCAATTGGGCCTGCGCATGTTCATCGGCCAGTATTCCGCCGAGTACGGCCTGATCATGGCCGCGTCGGTGGTGGCGCTGATCCCGGTGCTCATCGTGTTCCTGGCCCTGCAAAAATACTTTGTCCAGGGTATTGCCAGCAGCGGCCTGAAAGGGTAAAATAAACATTGCCCACAGCCAGGGGGCGGGTCCGGCGCCCGCCCCTTGGCCGTCATTATGTGTGAGAAAGAGGTGCCTATCATGAGCAGACCCCTTCCCATCCGGGATGAGCAGGCCCATGCCGCCCTGGACCGGGCCGTAGAGCAGGTGCGGCTCAACCTGCCGCTGTACACGCACAGCTGCCAGAACCACTCCAGCGTGGACGGCGTCTACCCGCCCTGCGACAACGTGGAGTGGACCTGCGGCTTCTGGCCGGGGGAGGTCTGGCTGGCCTACGAGCGCACCGGGGACCAGGCGTTCCGGGACGCGGGGCTGACTCTGGCGGACAGCTTCGAGCGCCGCATCCGGGAGAAGATCTCGGTGGACCACCACGACATGGGCTTCCTGTACACGCCGGCCTGTGTGGCGGCGTACAAGCTCACCGGGGATCAAAAGGCCCGGGAAGCCGCGCTTCTGGCGGCGGACCAGCTCATCGGCCGCTTCCAGCCCAGGGGGGAGTTCCTCCAGGCCTGGGGGGAGATGGGCCGGCCGGACAATTACCGCTATATCATCGACTGCCTGCTGAACCTGCCCCTGCTGTACTGGGCATCCCGGGAGACGGGGGACGAGAAGTACGCGGACATCGCGAAGCGCCACACCGCCACCTGCCTGGCCAACTCCTTCCGGCCCGACGGCTCCACCTTCCACACCTTCTACATGAACCCCGACGGCTCCCCCGGCTATGGCCGCACCTGCCAGGGCTACCGGGACGACAGCTTCTGGGCCCGGGGGCAGGCCTGGGCGGTGTACGGCTCCATCCTGAGCTGGCGGTACACCCGGGACCCCGCCGCCCTGGACGCCTTCAAGCGGGCGCTGGATTTCTACCTCACCCGTCTGCCCGAGGATCTGGTGCCCTGCTGGGACATGCTCTTCCAGCCGGACAGCGGCGAGCCCCGGGACTCCTCCTCCGCGGCCATCGTGGCCTGCGGCCTGCTGGAGGCGGCGCGTATCCTGCCCAAAGAGGACACGGGAGACTACGAAAAGCTGGCCCGGGAGATGGTGGGCAGTCTGGCGGCGGGCTACGCCGCCCCGCTGAAGTCCGGCGGCGGGCTGATCCTCCACGGCACCTACAGCAAGAAGAGCCCCTATAACACCTGTAATCCCGAGGGGGTGGACGAGTGCACCTCCTGGGGCGACTTCTACTACATGGAGGCCCTCACCCGGCTGGCCGGGGACTGGGACCCCTATTGGTAATGAGATAAGGAGGGGTCCCATGGACCCGAAGCTGTATTTTGAGCAAAACCGCGCCGCGTTTTTCGGCGACCGGGGGGCGGCGGCGGAGTACGTCCGCGCCAACTGCCGGGAGGAGCTGGACACGGTGCTGCGCATGGCGGAGCTGGCGGCGGAGAACAAATTTCTGTTCCAGCTGCGCTGGGACATGGAGCAGACCCATGTCCCCGAGGTGTTTGACGGCCCCATCGACTGGCTGCGCCAGCCGGGGGACGACCCGGAGTTTGTCTACGCCTTCAACCGGATGCGGTTCTGGCCCTGCATGGGTCAGGCCTACGCCGTCACCGGGGACGAGAAATACGCCCGGGCCTTCGCGGAGCAGCTGGTCCGCTGGGTGGACACGGTGCGCCGGGAGGACCCGGCCTGCGAGAAGGCGTGGCGCACCATCGAGGCGGGCATCCGCATGGAGAACTGGTGCAAGGCCATGGGGTATTTTGAGGGCAGCCCCCACATCACAGAGAAGGTCATGGACAAGTTCGCGGGGTCCATGACGGAGCACGCGGAGTACATCATGGGGGTGTGGAACACCTTCAACCTGATGAGCAACTGGGGGGTGCTGGCCAACCATGGGCTGTTTGTGGCCGGGTGCTGTCTGCCGGACGGGCCACGGACCGCCCAGTACCGGCAGACCGCTCTGGACCGGCTGAGCCGGATTCTGCGCATTCAGGTCTACCCCGACGGGGTCCATTGGGAGCAGTCCCCCATGTACCACAACGAGGTGATGCGGTGCCTTCTGGACGTGGCGGCGCTGGCCCGCCGGAGGGGGGTCCGCCTGCCCCAGGGCATGGAGGCCGCCGTCCACGCCATGGCCCGGACAGCGGCGGCGTGGCAGAAGCCCAACGGGCGCGAGCCCATGATGGGGGACAGCGACGACATCGACCAGCGGGACCTGATGACCCTGGCCGCCGCCGTCTTCCAGGACGGGGCGCTGAAGGCGGCGGGCTACCCCCGGCTGGACTTTGAGAGCGTGTGGGAGCTGGGGGCGGAGGCGGCGGCCCGGTATGAGGCGCTGCCCGCCCAAAACCCCGCCCGGACAGATTTCGGCCTCCCCGACAGCGGCAACTATGTGTTCCGGGACCGCTGGGGAGAGGAGGGCGCCTGGGCGCGGTTCCACTGCGGAATTCTGGGGGCTGGCCATGACCACGCCGGCCAGCTCCACTTTGACCTGTTCGCCCACGGGGAGGACGTGCTCACCGACAGCGGACGGTACACCTACGTGTTCGGACCCGACCGCCGGGCGTTCAAGGACCTGTCCGGCCACAACACCGTGGCGGTGGACGGCCTGCCCCTCTATGAGTGTGTGGACAGCTGGGAGTGCAAACGCCTTGGCCGCGCGGTGAACCGCGCCTTTTACAGCGACGGCCGGTACGGCTACGCCGAGGGGGGGCACCTGGGCTGGTACAGAGAGGGCGTATTTGTCAACCGGCGGCTCATTTTCCTGAAGCCGGATGTGCTCATCGTGGCGGACGAGTTCTACTCCGGCGGGGCCCACACCTACCGGCAGTACTTCCACTGGGGGGAGACGGGGACGCTGTCCGCCCAGGGGGACGGCTTCCGCTGGGCGGGCCGGTCCTGTACCGCCCGCCTGCGGCAGGTGTCCGCCGCGCCCCTGTCGGCGGAGCGGAAAACAGGGCGGGTGTCCCGCCACTACAACCACGCGGCGGAGGGCCCGGTGCTGGAGACCGCCGTCCGGGGAGAGGGCTTCGCCGCCGTGTTCACGGTGATCGCCCTGGACCGGACGGGGGAGGAGGAGCCGCTGAGCGTGGAAAAGCTGCCGGTGACCTCCAACTTTAAGGGCATCCAATTCCAGGACGAGGAGATCGAGGCCCTCCGGGTGCGCAAGGGCGGCAGGAGCTGGGTGGCTGCGGTGGCCCACATGGAGTACGCCAGCCCCACCGACACCTTCAACGCCGGGGGCTGCTGCGGCTTCGGCGGCGTGGAGGTATTCGACGAGACGGCGGGCGAGAAGGAGACCGGCACGGTGCTGGCACGCTGACCGCGAAGGAAGGGAGGGAGCCCCATGGGCTGGTATCAGGCGCTGTACGAGGGGGACGGCCGGGGTGAGGGGCCTTCCGGCCCCAGGCCCCGGGGGCTGAGGCTGCTGGGTCACGTTCTGCGCTGGCACTGGTGGACGCTGGTAAAGGCCAACATTTTGTTCTGCCTGTTCAGCCTGCCCATTATCACCATTCCCGCCGCGCTGAAGGCGCTGACCAGGGTGTGCGTCCTGCTGCTGCGGGGGGAGCCCATGGACCTGTGGCCGGACTGGTGGTCCGGCTTCCGGGGTGGCTTTCTGCGGACCACCGCGGCGGGGGCGCTGGCCGCCCTGGCGCTGTCCGCCGCCGGGTATGGCGCGGCCTTTTACGGGCGGGGAATGGCGGAAAACGGCCTGCTGGCCGCTCCGGCGCTGGTGCTGGCGGCGGCCATGGCGGCGGCGGTGATGGCGCTGTTCTCCCTGTTTCCCCTGCTGGAGTTCTCCGAGCTGGGGCTGAGGGAGGCGGCGCGCAGCGCCCTGCTGCTGGCGCTGGTGCGCCTGCCCCAGAATCTGGCGGTGCTGGCCCTTTTGGCGGCGCTGGCGCTGGCCTATTTGCTGGCCTTTCCCTATTCCACCTTCGCGCTGGCGGCCATTGGGGTTTCCCTGTTCTGGCTGGCCGCCTGCCTTGCGGCGTGGCCGGGGCTGGAACGGTACGTGTTTCACCTGACGGAAGACGGGGATTCATAAAAAGAAGAGCGGTACAGCGTGGGCTGCACCGCTCTTTTTTATTCGTAGACCGCCCGGCTTCCGCCGATGAACTTGGGCCGGGTGCGGGCGCAAAGCAGGATGGCCTGACCCACGCGGTCCAGGCTGAGCCGCACGGGCACCGCCACCTCCCGCAGGTGCATCCCGATGAGGGTGCCGCCGATGTCCAGCCCCGCGTGGGCCCGGACGCGCTCCACCGCCGCGGGCCGCCGGAAGCTCCGCCACGCCTGGGCGGCGAAGGACCCTCCCGCCTTGGGCTGGGGCACCACGCACACCGGCTCCAGGCCGTACCGCTCCGCGCAGTCCCCCTTGATGATGAGGGCGCGGTTCAAATGCTCGCAGCATTGGGCGGCCAGATACACCCCCCGCTCCCGCAGGACGGGGTAAATACCGTCAAACACCGCCTCCGCCGCCGCCTCGCTGGACGCCTTGCCGATCCGTCCCCCCAGCACCTCGGAGGAGGAGCAGCCCACCACGAAGATGTCCCCGGCCTTCAGCCCCGCGATATCCAGCAGCTCGGTGGCGGCGGCGCGGGCCTGGGCCTCAATCTGTTTCAGGTTCGCTTCCATGGCCCGCCCTCACAGCCCGTACAGGGCGCTGTACTTCTTCTCTAGGTAGTCCGCGAACACAGTGGGGTCGAACTGGCCGCAGGCGTTTTTCACCACGCCGGCGGGCTCCAGCAGTCCGCCGAATTTGTGGACCTTCTCTCCCAGCCACGCCGACACCCCGGACAGGTCTCCCCGGGACACCGGGCCCCACACGTCCATATCCGCCTCCATATTCTTCAGCATCTGGGCGGCGTAGGCGCTGCCCAGGGCGTAGGAGGGGAAATAGCCGAAGTCCCCGCCGGACCAGTGGGAGTCCTGGAGGCAGCCCTCCCGGCCGCAGGGCACGTCCACCCCCAGATACTCCTTGTACAGCCGGTTCCAGAGCTCCGGCACGTCCTTGACGGCCAGTGTGCCGCCGATGAGCCGCTTCTCAATCTCGTAGCGCACCATGATATGGAGGCAGTAGGTGAGCTCGTCCGCCTCGGTGCGGATCAGGGAGGGGCGGACCTTGTTGACGGCGCGGTGGAATTGCTCCGCCGTCACGTCCGCCAGCTGCTCCGGGAAAAGCTCCCGCATTTTGGGGAAAATGGCCTCGATAAAGGGCCGGGAGCGGCCGATCAGGTTTTCATAAAACCGGGACTGGCTCTCATGGACTCCCATGGAAACGCCCCCCGCTAGACAGGTGTACTGCACCTCGTCGCAGACGCCCAGCTCATACTTGGCGTGGCCCCCCTCGTGGACGACGGAGTACATGGAGAAGGCCAGGTTGTCCTCGTCGTAGCGGGTGGTGATGCGCACGTCCTTGTTGTTGAATTCCAGGGTGTAGGGGTGCTCCGTCTCGCCGATGGCGCAGTGGGCCCGGTCCAGCCCCAGCACCTCCATCAGATAGGCGGAGAATTTCCGCTGGGCCTCGATGGGGTAATGCCGCCGCAGGAAGGAGTCGTCGGGGGCCTCCTTCGCCATCACGGCCTGGAGAAGGGGGACGATCCGCGCCCGCAGGGTGGCGAAAAAGCCGTCCAGGTACTCCATGTCCACCCCGCGCTCGTACTCGTTGAGCAGGGCGTCATAGGGGGCCTTGGAGGGATCGTAGTACCCGGCGAACTT
This sequence comes from uncultured bacterium, assembly GCA_947383145.1. Taxonomy (GTDB): domain Bacteria; phylum Bacillota; class Clostridia; order Oscillospirales; family Oscillospiraceae; genus Enterenecus. The sequence goes on along the minus strand of CANDCH010000001.1, from coordinate 44,755 downwards.
GATGTTGAAGGCCGCCAGCTTCTCCAGCACGGGCCGGAACAGCTCGAAATCATTCTGCTCCTTGGCCCGGCGCCACACGCCGCTGGCCTCGTTGGTCAGCATGGCGTACTCCATATACTCGTCCGGCGGTATGCGGGTGAGCTGGGCGCAGGCCCGCCGCAGCTCCTTCACCTCCCGGAAGCGGAGCCGGTCCAGCCCGTCCCGCTTCTCCCACAGGAGGTTCAGCAGCTCCCCCGTCCCCGGCGAGGCGAACAGCTTGTGCCGCTCCCCCGCCAGCACGCCCAGGGCCACCCCCCGGCCTTCGGCGGTGTCCCTGGGGGCGGTGGTGGTGGCGTCCAGGTACAGGGAGGAGGACGCCGCCTGGTAGGCGTACAGCTTCTTTTCCAGCTCGGCCAGCTGGGCCAGGGCCTCGTTCAAATCCATGGGACATACCTCATTCCTTTGTGATTTTGGGGAAACGCCGATGAGTTCAGGTCATATGGTGTCAAGCTCCTCCGGGGAGAAGGCCACCCCGTTCTGTTCGGCCAGGGCCCGGGCCAGGGCGGCGCCCTCCCGGTCCAGCCCCCGGTCCCGGATGACCACCTCGCCCCACCACAGCCCGGTGCGCCGCAGCCACAGCAGGGCCTTGACAGTCTGCTCCAGCCCGCTGCCGTCCCCCTGGGCGTCCACCACCATCCGGGCGGGGCACACCCCGGGGAGCAGCAGCGCCCCCATGGCCAGCCAGCCCAGGCTCACCAGCCCAAAGGCCGCCAGCAGCACCGCCAAGCATTGCAGGACCTCCGTCATATCCGCCGCCTCCTTGTTTTATTCAAGGCATTCTATGGCGGCGGGAGGGGTTTTGCCACCGGTTGAAGCATACCAATTCCGGGCCGTTTTCATCCACCCGGACGGAGGAGCGATGGCCGTGGCGGACCAGATAAAGGTACATAACGCCCGCCTATGCGCCCATCGCCGCGCTTCTAAAACAGGTTGACCACGCCGTAGGCCAGAATGCTGATGGCCATGCCCGCGATGAGCACACCCGCCACCACCGAGGGGATGGCCTTCCGCAGGGGCATGTCCAGAAACGCCGCCGCCAGGGAGCCCGTCCACGCCCCGGTGCCGGGCAGGGGAACGGCCACAAACAGCATCAGGCCCAGGTACTTGTATTTGGTCACCTTCTGGCCCTTGAGGTGGGCCTTGCGCTCCAGGGCGTCCACCATGCGGTTGAGCCTGGGAATTCTCCGGCGCATCCACTGGAAGATCCGCCGGATATACACGATGATGAAGGGCACGGGGATCAGGTTGCCGATGACGGCGGCCAGAAACGCCGCCCACACCGGCAGGCCGGCGGCCACTCCGAAGGGAATGCCCCCCCGCAGCTCCACCACCGGGATCATGGACACCAGCGCCGTGAGGGTGAATTCACCGGCAAAGGTCTCCGTCAGCCACCCCATCAGGTCCGCGGGAAGCACGTCCATATTCATAGAAAAGCCTCTTTTCCTGTTGCTGCGGCCTATCCCAGCACTGTTTTCAGATATTTGCCCGTGTAGCTCCCGGAATGGGCCGCCACCTCCTCGGGCGTGCCCGTGCACACCACCGTGCCGCCGCCGGAGCCGCCCTCCGGGCCCAGGTCGATGATATAGTCCGCCGTCTTGATCACGTCCAGGTTGTGTTCGATGACCACCACCGTGTTTCCCTTGTCCACAAACCGCTGGAGCACCTCCACCAGCTGGTGCACGTCGGCGGTGTGCAGGCCGGTGGTGGGCTCGTCCAGGATATACACCGTGGACCCGGTGGACTGCTTGGACAGCTCGGTGGCCAGCTTCACCCGCTGGGCCTCCCCGCCGGACAGGGTGGTGGAGGGCTGGCCCAGCTTCACATACCCCAGGCCCACGTCCTTCAGGGTCTGGATGCGGTTTTTCAGCCGGGGCAGGTTCTCAAAAAAGGGCAGGGCCTCCTCCACCGTCATCTCCAGCACCTCGTGGATGTTTTTGCCCTTGTAGCGCACCTCTAGGGTTTCCCGGTTGTACCGCTTTCCCTTGCACACCTCGCAGGGCACGTAGATGTCGGGGAGGAAGTGCATCTCGATTTTCAGCAGGCCGTCGCCGGAGCAGGCCTCGCACCGGCCGCCCCGGACGTTGAAGGAGAACCGGCCCGGCCCGTAGCCCCGGGTTTTGGCGTCCTGAGTGGAGGCGAAGAGCTCCCGGATGTCGTTGAACAGCCCGGTGTAGGTGGCGGGGTTGGACCGGGGGGTGCGGCCGATGGGTGACTGGTCGATGGCGATGACCTTGTCCAGGAACTCGACGCCCTCCATGGCGTCGTGCTTCCCCGGGCGGGCCTTGGTGCGGTTGAGCTCCGCCCCCAGCCGCTTGTACAGAATCTCGTTCACCAGGGAGGATTTTCCGCTTCCGGACACGCCGGTGACGGCGATGAACGTCCCCAGGGGGAAGCTCACGTCGATGTGCCTCAGGTTGTTCTCCGCCGCCCCCCGCACCGTGAGGACATTGCCGTTTCCCTTCCGCCGCTCCGAGGGGACGGGCACCTTTTTCCGCCCCGCCAGGTAGTCCCCGGTGACGGAGCCGGGGGTGTTCATAACCTCCTCCGCCGTGCCGCAGGCCACCACCTGCCCGCCGTGGACCCCGGCGCCGGGGCCGATGTCCACGATGTAGTCGGCGGCGCGCATGGTGTCCTCGTCGTGCTCCACCACGATCAGGGTGTTGCCCAGATCCCGCAGCTGGCTCAGGGTCTCCAGCAGCTTGTCGTTGTCCCGCTGGTGGAGGCCGATGGAGGGCTCGTCCAGGATATACAGCACCCCCATCAGCGACGAGCCGATCTGGGTGGCCAGCCGGATGCGCTGGCTCTCGCCGCCGGACAGGGTGCCCGCCTGCCGGGTGAGGGTGAGGTATTGCAGGCCCACCGACTTCAAAAAGCCCAGCCGCGCCCGGATCTCCTTCAAAATCTGGTCGGCGATCATGGCCTGGGTGTCGCTGAGGGTGATGGTGTCCAGGAAGGCCAGGGCCTCGTCCACCGGCTTCTCGCAGAAGGCGTGGATGGAGCTGCCCCCCACGGTGACGGCCAGGGCCTCCCGCTTGAGCCGCTTTCCCTGGCACTCAGGACAGGGGCACTCGCTCATGCACTCCTCGATCTCCCGCTTCATGGCGTCGGACTGGGTCTCCCGGTAGCGGCGCTCCAGGTTGTTGACGATGCCCTCGAAGGGCTGGTACAGGGTGCCCTTGCCCCGGGGCTGGTCGTAGTTCAGGGTGAGCTTCTCCCCCTTTGTGCCGTAGAGAATGACGTCCACCACTTCCTTGGACAGCTTCTCCACCGGGTCGGTGAGCTTGAACTTGTACTTTTTGGCCAGGGCGTCGAAGTACATCCGGGAGATGCCGTCGGACTTGATGTGGTTCCAGCCGGAGGCGGTGATGGCCCCCTCCAGGATGGACAGGGAACGGTTGGGGAGGATGCGGTCCGGGTCGATTTTCATCTGGCTGCCCAGGCCGGTGCAGGCGGGGCAGGCCCCGTAGGGGTTGTTGAAGGAGAACATCCGGGGGGAGAGCTCCTCGATGGACACGCCGCAGTCCTCGCAGGCGTAGTTCTGGGAGAAAGTGATGTCCCGCTCCTCCTCCCCCAGCACGTTGATGATGACGATGCCGCCGGAGAGGTTGGAGGCGGTCTCCACGCTGTCGGTGAGCCGCCTTGCCACGTCCTCCCGGATCACCAGGCGGTCCACCACCACCTCAATGGAGTGCTTCTTATTCTTGTCCAGGCGTATCTCCTCGGTGAGGTCGTACAGGGAGCCGTCCGCCCGCACCCGGACGTAGCCCGATTTCCGGGCGTCCTCAAAGACCTTGGCGTGCTCGCCCTTCTTGCCCCGGACGACGGGGGCAAGCACCTGAATGCGGGTGGCCTCGGGCAGGGTGAGCACCTGGTCGATGATCTGGTCGATGGTCTGCTGTTTGATCTCCTTGCCGCAGTTGGGGCAGTGGGGGGTGCCCACCCGAGCCCAAAGCAGGCGCAGGTAGTCGTAGATCTCCGTCACCGTGCCCACGGTGGACCGGGGGTTTTTGGAGGTGGTCTTCTGGTCGATGGAGATGGCAGGGGAGAGGCCCTCAATATAGTCCACATCGGGCTTCTCCATCTGGCCCAGAAACATCCGGGCGTAGGAGGACAGGGATTCCACATACCGCCGCTGGCCCTCGGCGTACAGCGTCTCGAAGGCCAGGGAGGACTTCCCCGACCCGGACAGCCCGGTGAGCACCACCAGCTTGTCCCGGGGGATCTCCACGTCGATGTTTTTCAGGTTGTTCTCTCTCGCGCCTTTGATGACGATCTTGTCCTGCATGGGTGTTCTCCTCGGTTTTCTTTAAATTTAGGCCCGGATCTAAGAATAATGAAACAAATTTTTAATGTCAACCCCTATTTTGGGAACTGTTTGCTGGTTTGCCGGCGGGCGCGCAATGCGCGCCCCTACATGGGCCGCTCCTCCGGCCGGGGCGGGCGGGTATATTGGGCCAGATCCGGCCGCACCGCGCCGTACCGCCTGTAGTTCTCCCGCCCCTCCCGGAGGGTCATGCCGCCGTTTTCGTCGCTGGGGGCGTCCTCCGCCGGGTCGAACACGTCGTTCTCCCAGAAGCACACCGGACAGATATAGGCGAGGGCGTCCTCTCGGGGGACGGGAAGGGTGAGATATCCGCAGCAGGGACAGGGGTAGACGCCCGCCGGCTCCGGGACCGGCTCCGCTCCGGCGGGCGGGGCCTCCGGCGGGGTCCGCGCCGCCTGACCGGAACCGTCAAAGGTAATGACAAAGTGGTCATTATGCGCCTTGGGGAGATAGAGGCGCTTCTCCCGCTGTTTCTCCCGGTCAGCCACCGCCCGCCAGCTCCTTCTGGACGTATTTGGGCAGCTTGGACACCACCAGCTCATAGGACATGTCGCACAGGTCCTTGAGCACAAGGTCCGGCAGGTCCCCGTCCAGCAGGGCGGCCACCCATAACTTCTTGTCGCAGTAGAAGCCGGGGAGGATCTCCGGGTACTGCTCCCGGAAGGCCTCGGCCAGCCGGGGGTCGCACTTCAGATTCACCAGGTCGTGGTCATTGTACCGCTGGTCCTTCATCCCCTTGGGGGAGCACACCGCGGCGAACAGCTTGCCCCGCACCATGTAGCGGTGCCAGCCCCACTCCAGCTTGTAATCCTTTTCCGCGCCGGGCTTGTCCAGCAGGTATTGGTCCAGCCATTGGTATTTCATGGGTTTGACCTCCTCATTCTTCCTGTCCGGCGATGTAACGCAGAGCCCCGTCCCGGAGCAGGATGATGTTGGCCTCGTCCAGCACGGTGTCCCGGCTGGTGTGGATGCGGTCCATGTACCAGCCGGCGGCGCGCCCGCGCTTCAGGGCGCACACCCCCGCCCCCTTCTTGAAATTGGCGTTGTCCGAGGGGTAGAACCCGAAGCCCCGCACCACCTGCACATCCTTGCTCCCGGCGGGGCGGAAGGCGGCCTCAATGTCCCCCAGGGCGGCGGCGTCCTTTTTCAGCCTCTTTTGGGGAAAGAACTGGATGGAGTCCCCGTCTCCCACGCAGTCGAAGTTGAGGACCACGGTGTTTTTCTTCACATGCTTGTGCTTCCTGGCGAAGGCTGCGGAGCCGAACATCCCCTTCTCCTCGTTGTCGAAAAAAACGAAGCACACTCGCTCCCGGTGCTCGGGGGGCAGGGCCAGGGCGGTCTCCACCAGGGTGAGAACCCCGCTGGTGTTGTCGTTGGCGGTGTGCCGGTTGGCGGGGCCGTCGATGATCCACCACATGAAAAACGCGCAGATGACGATGGAGGACAGGGGGCCCAGCCACCAGGCCACGGCCTCCGGGGCAAAGGCGAAAATACACCCGCTCACAACCCCCACCAGCAGGAACAAGGGCAGCACGATGAGCAGCTGGTAGAGCAGGTAGAACAGGAAATTGCGGGGGGTGATGAAGTTGGGGACAGGCAGCGCGGCCTGGGTGTCATAGTGGGCGGTGAGCAGGACCTTGGCCTTGTCCGGGCCGCCCGCGACGACGTTCCGGGCGGCGAAGCCCTCCTCCACCCGGGGCGCGTACCCCGCCTGTTCCAGCGTCCGGCACAGCCAGCCCCGGAATTCCGCCTTCTGCCTCCGGGACTTGCGCACCTGCATTTCGCGCAGAATTTTGTTGGATTGTTCCGTCATAGGTCATCCCTCCACAATGAGGTCCGCCGTATCCGCGCCGGTGAGGGCGAGCAGCTGCGCCGGACGGACCTCCACCTGATGCCCCACCTTCCCGGCGGAGACGCAGACGGCGTCCTGCTCCAGGCAGCTTTGATGGAACACGGTGGGAAACCGTTTTTTCATCCCCACCGGGGAGCAGCCCCCGTGGACGTAGCCCGTCAGGGGCAGCAGCTCCTTGGCCGGGAGCATGGCCACGGACTTCTCCCCCACGGCCTTCGCCGCCTTCTTCAAATCCAGCGTGTCCAACACCGGGATGCCGAACACGTAATATCCGCCGGAGGCCCCTTTTGCCACCAGGGTCTTGAACACCGCCGCCGGGTCCTGGCCCAGCAGCCGGGCCACCGCCGCCCCGTCGGGGGCTTTGTCCCCCGCCGGGTAGGCGTGGGGGGTATAGGGGATTTTCTTTTGTTCCAGCACCCGCATGACGTTGGTTTTTTCCTCTTTTTGTTTGGGCATTATGTTACGCCGTCCTTATAATAGCAGTCTTCCCGCCATTTTGCGGGATTTGTCTCAATATACTCCCAAATCCGCCGGTAATCGGCGTCATTGTGGATGATGTGGTCGTGATAGGATGTCTGCCAAAGGTTAAACCCGGCCTCCTGATTGGAAAAACATTTCAATGCCGCAATTACCCGAGGAATCAATTGTGTAGGGCGCGCCGGGGTCGTCGCGCCCTACGCCATCCGTTTGGCACACCGCAATTCTTCCAAATAATTCCGCCCGTTTTCCTGCGCAGATCGTGATAAAATAACACCCTGGCCGGCTGTAATCGTACCCTTCCAGCCGCTTTTTCCTCCGCTTCCGCAATTCCATAACGGATCAATTCCCCCGTAGCTTGATGATCTGGTCCCTGAGCGCCGCGGCCACCTCGAACTCCAGCATCTTGGCGGCCTCCTTCATCTGCTTCTCCAGTCCGGCGATGGCCTCCAGGCGCTGGAGCTTGGTCATCTGAGACAGCTCCTTGTCGTTGTAGTCCGGCTTATCCTCGGCGGACAGGGCCATCAGCTCCCGCACCGCCTTCTTCACCGTCTTGGGCACGATGCCGTGGGCGCGGTTGAAGGCGTCCTGCTTTTCCCGGCGGCGCTCCGTCTCGTCCATGGCCCTCTGCATCGACGGGGTGACGGCGTCGGCGTACAGGATCACCACGCCGTCGGCGTTCCGCGCCGCCCGGCCGATGGTCTGGATCAGGGAGGTCTCCGAGCGGAGGAAGCCCTCCTTGTCCGCGTCCAGAATGGCCACCAGGCTGACCTCCGGCAGGTCCAGCCCCTCCCGCAGCAGGTTGATGCCCACCAGCACGTCGAACTCGCCCAGGCGCAGGTCCCGGATGATCTCCATGCGCTCAATGGTGTCGATGTCGTGGTGCATGTACCGCACCCGGATGCCCGCCGTCTTCAGGTAATCCGTCAGGCTCTCCGCCATCTTCTTGGTGAGGGTGGTCACCAGCACCCGCTCGTCCCGGGCCGTCCGCCGGGTGATCTCCCCGATGAGGTCGTCGATCTGACCCTCCACCGGGCGGACCTCCACCCGGGGGTCCAGCAGGCCGGTGGGCCGGATCACCTGCTCCACGATCTGGCCCGAGCGGGTCCGTTCGTACTCCCCGGGGGTGGCGGACACATACACCACCTGGTTCAGCCGTTTCTCAAACTCGTCGAACTTCAGTGGCCGGTTGTCGAAGGCGCAGGGCAGGCGGAAGCCGTACTCCACCAGAGTGGTCTTGCGGGCCCGGTCCCCGTTGAACATGGCCCGCACCTGGGGCAGGGTGGCGTGGCTCTCGTCGATGAACAGCACGAAGTCTTTCGGGAAGTAGTCCAGCAGGGTGTGTGGGGGGGAGCCCACCGGCCGGCCCTCGATCACCCGGGAGTAGTTCTCTATGCCGGAGCAGTAGCCCAGCTCCTGCATCATCTCGATGTCGTACATGGTGCGCTGCTTGATGCGCTGGGCCTCGATGAGCTTGTTTTCCGACTCGAAGAGGGCCACCCGCTCCTCCATCTCTTGATAGATGTGCTGAATGGCGGCGTCCATCTTCTCCTTGGGGGTGACGTAGTGGGTGGCGGGCCAGACGGGGATGTTGTTCAGCCGCCGGATGGGGGCGCCCGTCACCACGTTGATCTCGCTGAGCCGGTCGATCTCGTCCCCGAAGAACTCCACCCGGATGGCGGTGTCCTTCCAGTAGGCGGGCCAGATCTCCACCGTGTCCCCCCGGACCCGGAACATATTGCGCTCGAAGGCGATGTCGTTGCGCTCGTAGCGGATGGCCACCAGCTTTTTCAGCAGCTCCTCGATTTTGATGACCGCCCCCACCCGCAGCGCCACCATCATTTTGGCGAAGTCCTCCGGCTCGCCCAGGCCGTAGATGCAGGACACGGAGGACACCACGATCACGTCCCGCCGCTCCAGCAGGGAGGCGGTGGCGGACAGACGCAGCCGGTCGATCTCCTCGTTGACGGAGGAATCCTTTTCGATGAAGGTGTCGGTGTGGGGAATATAGGCCTCCGGCTGGTAGTAATCGTAGTAGGAGACAAAATACTCCACCGCGTTGTGGGGGAAGAACTCCTTGAACTCGGCGCACAGCTGGGCGGCCAGGGTCTTGTTGTGGGCCAGCACCAGGGTGGGCCGCTGGACCGCCTCGATGACCTTGGCCATGGTGTAGGTTTTGCCCGAGCCGGTGACGCCCAGCAGGGTCTGCTCGTCCAGGCCGTTTTCGATTCCCCTGGCCAGGGCGGCGATGGCCTCCGGCTGGTCGCCGCTGGGGGCGTATTCGGAAACCACTTCAAATTTTGGCATGGGCGCTCCTCCCTCAGCAATGTGTTCTTATCATAGAACATAAGTTTTAACATGTCAACCCTTTTCTGGGATAAACACCCGCCGGACGGGCCGTGATTTTGAGCATACTATTATATCATGAAGCGGAGCGGGCGGCAAGGTGCATTTGGCCGGAAAAGTATTTAAAATGGATTAAGAATCCGGGGCGCGCCGCCGGGAGCTCCGTGTACCCCGCCAAAACCCGGCGGATAACGCGCCGGAATTTCGTGATTTTTATCCTTGCCATTTCCCGGCGGGGATGCTATGATTTGTAGCGCTTAAAGAACGGTAAGCGGGCCCGTTTGGAGAACGCGGGCCCGCTTCGTTCATAAAAAATGAGGTGTCGTTATGGAAATTCTGATCCAGCTCTCCGTCTGCCTGGTGGGCGGGCTGATGATGTCCCGTCTGGCCAAGCTGCTCAACCTCCCCGCCGTCACCGCCTACCTGGTGGCGGGGCTGCTGCTGGGCCCCTATCTGCTGGGTATGCTGGATGTGACCGGCATCGGCTTCCACGACGCGGAGGCGGTGGCCCGTCTGGACATCATCTCCCAGGTGGCCCTGGGCTTCATCGCCTTCACCATCGGCAATGAGTTCCGCCTGGAGCAGCTCAGGCACATGGGCAGGCAGGCCATCACCGTGGGCATTTTGCAGGCGGTGGCCACCACCGCCCTGGTGGACGCGGCCCTGGTGGCGCTGCACTTTATCAATCCCGGCCTGATCTCCGTCTCCTCCGCCATCACCCTGGGCGCCATCGCCGCCGCCACCGCCCCCGCCGCCACCCTGATGGTGGTGCGGCAGTACAAGGCCGACGGCCCGCTGACCCGGCTGCTGCTGCTGGTGGTGGCCATCGACGACGCGGTGGGCCTGGTGCTGTTTTCCGCCTCCTTCGGGGTGGCCTCCGCGCTGGAGAGCGGGGCGGTCAGCCTGGTCACGGTGCTGGTGGAGCCGGTGATTGAGATTCTGCTGTCCCTGGCCTTGGGCGGTCTGGCCGGACTGGTGCTGTTCTGGGTGGAAAAATTCTTCCACTCCCGGAGCAAGCGCCTGTCCATCTCCATCGGCTTTGTGCTGCTCACCGTGGGGCTGTCCATGGTGGAGTTTGAGCTGGGCGGAATCCACTTCGGCTTCAGCCTGCTGCTGGTGTGCATGATGACGGGCACCATTTTCTGCAACATCTGCGACTTCTCCGAGGAGCTGATGGGCCGTGTGGACGGCTGGACCGCGCCGCTGTTCGTGCTGTTCTTCGTGCTGAGCGGCGCGGAGCTGAACTTGAAAATCCTGTCCAACCCCATGGTGCTGCTCATCGGGCTGGTGTATATTGCGGCCCGCTCCCTGGGCAAGTATTGGGGCGCCTACGGCAGCTGCGCCCTCACCGGGTGCAGCGACAGCATCAAAAAGCACCTGGGCGTCACCCTTCTGCCCCAGGCAGGGGTGGCCCTGGGGATGGCCCTCACCGCCCAACAGCTCAGCGACGGCGCGGTGGTGCGCAGCGTGGTGCTGTTCTCCGTGCTGGTGTACGAGCTGGTGGGACCGGCGCTGACCAAGCGCTCCCTGACGGCGGCCGGCGAGATCCGGGAGGAGGGCCGGACCAGCGCCCGGAAGAAGAACGGCCCCGCCGCCCCGGTACGGCTGGGCAAGCGGTGAGGGAACCGTTTTGCCATTGGTCCCCAGTAGTTTTCCCGGCCGGAGCCGGGCATACTAGGGACGAGGTGATGACAATGCTCAGCGAAAACCAGCTGCTTAACCACATCTATCAGACCGCCGAGATGGGCCGGGAGGGTATTCAGTCGGTGATGAAATACACCGACGAGCCCGGGCTGGCCAGCGCTCTGGCAGGACAGCTCACCGAGTACGAGAAGCTCCAGAACGCCGCCGGGTCGCTGCTCCAGGCCAGGGGGGAGCCGCCCCGGGGCCTGGGCCCGGTGGCCAAGGCGTCCTCCGAGGTGATGAGCACCGTGAAGGCCATGGCCGACCGGTCTCCCGCCAACATCGCGGAGATGATGATCCAGGGCTCCACCATGGGGGTGACCAAGAGCCTTCGGACCATCCGGGACTGCGATATTAAGGACGTGACGGTGCGCCATCTGGCGGACCGGCTGCTCAAGACGGAGCAGGCCAACATTGAGGAAATGAAGCGGTTCCTGTAGGAAAAAGGAGGACGGGCCCGCACGCCGTGCGGGCCCGTTTGGCTCTGTTCACTTCAGGGAGGCGGGGCCGAAGCCGTGGGGCAGAAGCTCCCTCAGGGTGGTTTTGACATAGGCGCCGTCTCCCCGCGCCACCAGCACCGTCAGGTCCGGGGCAAACTCATAGAGCATCTGGCGGCACGCGCCGCAGGGCCAGCAGTAATCCCCGCCTCTGCCCGCCACGGCCAGGGCGGCGAACTGCCTGCGCCCCTCGCTGACGGCCTTGACCAGGGCGGTGCGCTCGGCGCAGATGCAGGAGCCGTAGGCGGCGTTTTCCACGTTGCAGCCGGTGAACGCCGCGCCGTCGGGGCACAGCAGGGCGGCGCCCACCGGGAAGCGGGAGTAGGGCACGTAGGAGCGCTCCAGCATGGAGAAGGCCAGATCCACCAGGGCTTGATCGGTCATGTTTAAAACTCCTTTCCAAATGGTCCCTTTTTGGGCGGGAGGAGCCGGCGGCTTCTCCTCTTTCCCAGTATATCAGGTTTTTTCCCCGGAGAAAAGGGGAAAACTTGCGGGGGCCGTCGATTTTTGTGGTTGCAAAGCGGGGAAGTATCTGTTATACTATTAGCTGTTCGATGCCGGGGCGGAGGGCCCCGCGCCGCCGGGCTGCACAAAAAACAGGCCGCGCCCAGGGCGCGCCAACGACGATAAAGGACTGATTCAATGATGTTTGAGAAGGGAAAACGGGAGCGCCGGAACAGCGAAGAGGATCGGATTTTTAACCGGATGCTCCTGTGGCTGGCGGGCGCCGTGGCCGTGGAGCTGCTGTTCCTGCTGTTGCAGCAAGCCTATGTGGTGATGCGCTGGGGCGGCGCCGTGTCCAAAGCGCTGCTCACATTTTTTGAGATTTTCACCATTGCCGGGGCGGTCGTCGCCGTGGGCTGCGCGGTCTGGGGGGTGTTCAGCGCCCGGAACGGGAAGCGTATCCTGCTGCCCGCCGCCGTCGGCTGTGCATCTGCCGGGCTGTGGGTGGTGTCGCTGCTCTGCCGGTTCTTCTTTGACGACGGCGTGCGCCTGCTTATGATGCTGCCCGCCGCTGCCGCTGTGCTGATTCTGATTTTCTTCCTCTACCAGCGGCCCTTCTTCTACAATGCCATTCTCACCGGCGGCGGGCTGCTGGCCATCTGGCTCCAGGGGCGGTATTACATGGACCACCCCACCTTTGTCACCGCCTGCTTCGCGGGGGGGCTTGTCCTGCTGGCCGCGGCGGCGGGGCTGGCCTTTGCGCTGCGGAAGAACGACGGCCGGCTGGGCGGACTCCGGGTGCTGCCCCCGGAATCCAGCTATCTGATGACCTGGCTCACCTGCGCCGTCACGGCGGCGGCGATGGCAGCCGCCCTTGCCCTGGGCCCGGCGATGGGCCACTACCTGCTTTATGTGCTGGTGGGCTGGCTGTTTGCCCAGGCGGTGTTCTTTACGGTGAAAATGATGTAACCGCGTAAAAAACCGGCGTCCGGGAGGACGCCGGTTTTTTCGCTCAGTGGCGCCCGTGGGCGAAGATCAGAAGGACGCCCAGGGCGAAGCCCAGCACGGTGGCCAGGATAGGCCAGCGGGATTTCCACTGGAGAGCGGACTCGGGCAGAAGCTCGAAGAACACCACGTACAGCATGGCGCCTCCGGCCAGGGCCAGGGCGGCGGCCAGGGCGGCGGGGGCCCCGCTGCCCACAAAGTAGCCGGCCAGCGCCCCCAGTACCGTGGGCAGGCCGGACAGCGCCGCCACGGCGGTGGCGCTCCAGGGCCTAGAGCCGTCGTGGAGCAGGGGAATGGCGATGCTCATGCCCTCGGGGAGGTTGTGCAGGCCGATGGTGGCCGCCGTCAGCACGCTGGCCAGGCAGATGCCCTCCACCGCCACCGACGCACCCACCGCCATGCCCACCGGCACGTTGTGCAGGGCCACCGCCGCCGCCAGCACGATGCCCGCGGTGTGCAGGTCGTGGTGGCCGCAGGCGCAGTGGCGGGGGTTGTTCTTGTCCTCGTGATGGGCGCTCTTGTCGATCCAGCAGTTGAGCAGGTACGTCGCCGCAAAGCCCGCCACCAGCACCAGCGGCGTCATGGGCAGCCAGGGAGAGGCCTCCACGGCCTCGGGCACCATGTCCAGCGCCACAATGGCCAGCATCAGTCCGGCGGTGAAGCTGAGCAGCAGGCTGGTTCCCCGGGGAGACTCCCGCTTGAGCAGGACGGCCAGCACGCCCCCCAGCGCCAGTCCGCCCACGCCGGTGGCGGCGGTCAAAAGCACGACAAACAGGATGGGATTCATGTAAATGCGCTCCTAAACGTAATTTGCCGGACCGGCAGAGAGGGCCGGTCCGGCAGACAGCATATTATCACAGCTGGGCCGGAAAGGCAAGCACAATTATCCGGAGCGGAACAATTCCCGCAGGCCGATGAGGAGGAGGAAGGCCCCGAAGCATTTTTTCAGCAGCCCCACGTCCAGGGCGGTGGCGGCCCAGGCGGTGAGGGCGGAGCAGGCAAGCCCGGCGGCGATGGCGGGGAGGAGCGCCTTTTTCTCCACCACGCCGTTTTTGAAGTGGGAGGGGAGGGCGGTGGCGGCGGTGGGCAGAAAGTAGAGCAGATTCACCCCCTGGGCCAGGGCCTGGGGGATCTCCTTGACGCTGGTCATGTAGATGAGCAGCAGGGAACCGCCCCCCACCCCGAAGCCGGACAGCACCCCGGCGGCCGCCCCGGCCAGGGCGGCGATGAGCCAGTCTCTCATAAAAACGCCCTCACTCCGCCGTACAGGATGAGCAGGGCGAAGCCCCGGCGCAGCCAGACCATGGACATCCGCTGAAACACCCTGCCCCCCACGAAGCCTCCGATCAGCCCGCCGGCGAGATAGGGCAGGGCCAGGGCCAGGTCCAGCTGTCCCCGGAACCAGTAGACGGCGGCGGACAGGGCGCACAGCGGCGCGATGACCGCCACCGAGGTGGCGAAGGCCTCCCGCTGGCTCAGGCCGCACTTCCCCGCCAGCAGGGGCACCAGCACCTGGCCGCCGCCCCCGCCGAAAAAGCCGTTGACCACCCCGGCGGCGGCCCCCGCCAGGGCATACCACATTGTTCTGCGTTTTTTCTCGTCCATCAGATTCACCCCGGCTCAGTTTGCCGCGGCCTGGAAAAATTATTCCTTGACAGAATCCGCAGGGTGTCAAAATCCGCGCCTTGCGTCCCCCGCCAAAAATCGGTATAATGTTTCAAAATCTTAGAAAAGAGGAAGCGATGTGCCTAAGTCTACCAAACGCCAAATCCTGACCGCCCTGGCGGAGCTGCTCCAAACCAAGCGGCTGGACGATATCACCGTCACCGAGCTGGTGGAGAAGTGCGGCATCTCCCGGCAGGCCTTTTATTACCACTTCTCCGACCTGTACGGCGTGGTGGACTACGCCATTCAGCAGATGACCGGCGAACTGGGGGTGGAGGCCCAGGGGGACTGGAAGTCGGCAGTGGAGCGCACCGTAACCCTGCTGCGGGAGTACCGCACCCTGGTGCTCAACGTGTACCGGGCCTATGAGCGCAGCTATGTGGAGCACCATGTGCGCCGGTGGGCCATGCCGCTGGTCTCAGACCGGGTGCGGGCGGCGGCGGTGCGGTACGCCGTGACGGAGGATCAGGTGGTATTCATGACGGAAATCCTGACCCAGGGGCTGGTGAGCATTCTGCTCAGTTGGGTGGAGCGTGGAATGCCCTCCGCCGTAATCGACAGGCTGGACGACTTCTACATCATTATGGAGGGAAGCCTGGACGCCACGCTGGAGCGGCTGGCCCAGAAAAACAAGAGGTGACGCCGCCGAAAATGTTCCATAATCCGGCAATATTTTACAGGGAGAAGGGCCTTGTCAAAACTTTGACAAGGCCCTTCTCCCTGTCTATGGAAACTGCCCGCGGCCGGAGGTATCATGGCGCTGAACACAAAAGAACACACCGTGAGACAGAAAGGAACGTGTAAATGATGACCATGATGAACAGTGTGAAACGGGCGGGCTTCCGCGCCCTGTACGGCTATCTGGACAAGGACCCGGACGCCAACATCCCCAAGCTGATGGACTGGGTGGACCGGTTCGCCGGAGACGGCCCCAACAGCTTCCCCACCCAGCGCTCGGCCTTCCGCAGGGTGATCGAGAACCCGGACAACAATTGGTACAGGCTGATCCGCTCCATGTGGACGGACATCGACGGCGGGGTGCGCAGAACCTTCTTCGAGAACTTCATGCTCAACGGCAACCTCATCGGCTGGACCGTCCAGGAGGAGGCCCGGGAGCGCTACGGCTGCAACATCCCCTGGGCCATTCTGCTGGACCCCACCTCCGCCTGCAACCTCCACTGCACCGGCTGCTGGGCGGCGGAGTACGGCAACCGGCTGAACCTCACCTTCGACGAGATCGACGGCATCATCACCCAGGGCAAAAAGCTGGGGGTGTATATCTACATCTACACCGGCGGCGAGCCCATGGTCCGCAGGGACGACCTCATCGCCCTGTGCAACAAGCACAGCGACTGCGAATTCCTCTGCTTTACCAACGCCACCCTCATCGACGAGAATTTCGCCGACCAGATGCTGCGGGTGAAGAACTTTGTCCCCGCCATCAGCGTGGAGGGCTTCGAGGAGGCCACCGACGGCCGCCGGGGAGAGGGCGTGTTCCAGAAGGTGCGCAAGGCCATGGAGATCTTGAAGGAGCGCAAGCTGCCCTTCGGCACCTCCTGCTGCTACACCAGCGCCAACCTGGACTCCATCAGCTCGGAGGAGTTTGTGGACCAGCTGGTGGAGTGGGGGGCCAAGTTCGCCTGGTACTTCCACTATATGCCGGTGGGCAACGACGCCGTGCCCGGGCTGATGCCCACGGCGGAGCAGCGGGAGCAGATGTACGGCCGTATCCGGGCCTACCGCAGGACCAAGCCCCTGTTTCTCATCGACTTCCAGAACGACGGGGAATATGTGGGGGGCTGCATCGCCGGGGGGCGGCGCTACCTCCACATCAACGCCAACGGGGACGTGGACCCCTGCGTGTTTGTCCATTACTCCGACTCCAACATCCGGGAGAAGTCCCTGCTGGACTGCCTGCGCTCCCCCATGTTCATGGCCTACCACGACGGCCAGCCCTTCAACGAAAATCATCTGAAGCCCTGCCCCATGCTGGAAAACCCGGAGAAGCTGCGGGAGATGGTGGCCAGAACAGGCGCAAAGTCCACCGATATGCAGTCCCCGGAGACCGTGGAGCACCTGTGCGGCAAGTGCGACGGCTACGCCGCCGCCTGGGACGGGACGGCCCGGCGGCTGTGGGCGTGCGGGGGCGGCTGTGAGAGCTGCGGGCAGGCCCGCGTTCAGCATAAACAGGCGGGCTGAGCGTCCGCCCGCCGGCAGGGGCCCCCAGGGGCCCCTGCAAAATTTTCTCTTGCAATTTCGCGGGAGTATGTTACAATGGACCCCGACAACTGAATACAGTTGCGAGAAATGCAGGAAAGGAAGAAGCAAAATGCCCAAGCTCAGGAAACGGGCCCTTTTGCTGCTGGCCGCACTTGCCATGCTGGCGGTTTCACTGTACGGATGCAGTACGGGAGACACGCAGCCCACCTCTTCCGCCCCGGCGGGCGTGAATGTGAGCGACAGCGGGAGCGAGGCGTCCGCTGCACAATCGGGCGAGTTACCCAAAGGGAACTCAGTCACGGTAGGTATCGCACAGGATTTGAGCAACCTCGACCCACAGCTGGCCGCCACGGCCGGCGTCCGCGAGGTGCTGTTCAACATCTTCGAGGGACTGGTGAAGGCCAGCCCCGACGGCTCGGTGGTTCCGGCCGTCGCCAGTGACTATGAGATCTCTGAGGATGGAAAAACGTACGCCTTCACCCTGCGGGAGGGCGTGACGTTCCACAACGGAGAGGCCGTCACCGTCGAGGATGTGGTCTATTCCCTGGAACGCTGCGCCGGATCGGAGAACGATGGAACGCCTCTGGTCTCGGCGTTTTCCAATGTCTCCAAAATTTCCGCTCCCGACGGGGGCCATGTGGTCGTCGAGCTGGCCGAGCCCAGCACCGAATTCCTCAACGCCCTCACCGCCGCCGTCATTCCCGACGGCTCCGGCCCCTCCATCACCCAGTCCATGGTGGGCACCGGCCCCTTCCGGTTCGCCTCCTACGTTCCCCAGGACAGCCTGGTGATGGAGCGGTACGAGGGCTACTGGAACCGGGAGAGGGCCGCCAAGCTGGACCAGGTGACCTTCAAGATCCATCCGGATGTGAACGCCCTGGTCATCGGCCTGAAGAGCGGCGCCCTGGACATGGTGGTCCACCTGCCCAACACCCTGCTGGCCGAGGTGGAGGACGGCTTCACCGTCCACCAGAACACCATGAACATTGTCCAGGCCCTGTATCTGAACAACGCCGTGGAGCCCTTCGACAGCGAGCTGGTCCGTCAGGCCATGTACTACGCCATCGATGTGGACGCGATCATTGACTTCGTTTGCTCCGGCGCGGGGGTGGCCACCGGCACCAGCATGTACCCCAATCAGAAGCAGTACTTCATGCCCGAGCTGGCGGAAAACTACCGGCAGGACGTGGAGAAGGCCAAAAGCCTGCTGGCCCAGGCGGGCTATCCCGACGGGTTCTCCATGACCATCACCGCCCCCTCCAACTACGCCCAGCACATGGACACCGCCCAGGTGCTCATCGAGCAGCTCAAGGCGGCGGGCATCACCGCCGAGCTGGTCCCCGTGGAGTGGCAGACCTGGGTGGACGACGTGTACCGGGGCCGGAACTACCAGTCCACGGTGTGCGGCATCGCCGCCGACGACATGACCGCCCGGGAGATGCTGGTGCGCTACATGAGCGATAACCGCAAGAACTTCATCGCCTTCAGCGACCCGGAGTACGACGATGTGATGGCCCGGGCCATGGCGTCCACCGATGAGGAGGAGCAGACGGCGCTGTACCGGCGGGCCCAGGAGATCCTCAACGAGCGGGCGGCCAGCCTGTGGATTCAGGACGCCTGCGAGCTGACGGTGACCGATCCCTCGCTGAAGGGCTTCACCTTCTATCCCACCTACGTCATCGACATGGCGGCGGTCAGCCGCGGGTAAGCGGAAAATGGGACGGGGCGGGGCCGCCCGGGAGGCGGCTCCGCCCCGTTTTCAAAGGTTCTGTAAAGAAAGGAAGGTTTACCCCATGGGAAAGGCCTTGCTGAAGCGGACGCTGCTCCTTCTGGGCACCCTGCTGCTGGTGAGCGCGCTGGCCTTCGCCGCCTTCTCCGTCATCCCCGGAGACCCCACCGGCTCCGTGCTGGGGGTGGAGGCCACCGATGAGCAGATTGCCGCCTTCCGCGCCCGGCACGGGCTGGACCTGCCCGTATGGCAGCGGTATTGGAGCTGGCTCACCGCCTTTATCGCCGGAGATTTCGGCCAGTCCTACAAGTACGACATGACGGTGGCCCAGCTGCTGTCGGATAAGCTTGGGGTGACCCTGGTGCTGTCGGCGGTGTCCTTCGGACTGATCGCGGTCATCTCTCTGCCGCTGGGGCTCATCGCCGCCCGGCGGCCCGGCGGAATTGTGGACCGTGCCGTTACCGTGCTCACCCAGGTCGCCATGTCCGTGCCCAACTTTGTGCTGGGCATCGGGCTGATGTACCTCTTCGCCCTGGTGCTGCGCTGGTTCGAGCCGGAGTACGTCCCCCTGAAGGACGGCCTGTGGCCCCACCTGCGCTTCATGCTGTTCCCCGCCCTGGCGGTGGCCCTGCCCAAGAGCGCCATGACGGTGAAGCTCCTCCGGGGGGCCATTCTGGGGGAGCTGAACCAGGACTACATCCGCACCGCCTACAGCAAGGGGAACAGCCGGGGCTCCGCCCTGCGGCGGCACGTGCTGCGCAACGCCATGATCCCGGTGGTGACCTTTCTGGCCATGGCCGCCGGAGACATCATGGCGGGGTCCATCGTGGTGGAGCAGGTGTTCGGCATACCCGGCCTGGGCCGCATTCTAATCTCGTCCATCGGCAACCGGGACTACCCGGTGGTCCAGGCCATCGTGGTGCTGCTGGCGGCGGCGGTGGTGGGGTGCAACTTCCTGGCCGACCTGCTCTACCGGGTGATGGACCCGCGGATCGACGGGCGGTGACCTGCTTTTTCTTGCCAAGAAAAAGCAGGCAAGAAGAACCTTAATTCGTTACCACAGCGGGCAGGTTATTCAAGTTACTGCCCGGCCACGAAACGGCTCAATATTTGAAGTGAGTGGGAAAACCATGAAACGAAAGAACTGGTATCTGACCATCGGCACGGTTCTGACCGCGTGTATGCTGGCCTTCACCGCCTTGGGGCTGTTCTGGACGCCCTGCGTCCCCTCCGCCATGGACGCGGCGGCCCGGAACGCCCCGCCCTCCGCCGCCCACCTGTTTGGCTGCGACGCCTATGGGCGGGACGTGCTCTCCCGCACCCTGGAGGGGGCGGGCTCCACCCTGACCATCGCCCTGGCGGTGCTGGCGGTGGGGGCGGCGTGCGGGCTGGCGGTGGGGGCGCTGTGCGGCTACTATGGCGGCCCCGCCGACGCCCTCATCATGCGCCTGTGCGACGCCGCCGCCGCCTTCCCCAGCGTGCTGCTGGCCCTGGTGGTGCTGGCCATCACCGGCCCGGGGAAATATAACGTCATCGGGGCCCTGGGGGTGCTGTTCATCCCCAGCTTTGCCCGGCTGGTCCGGGGGGAGTTCCTCAAATACCGGGACCGGGATTTTGTGAAGTCCGCCCGCCTCATGGGCGTCCGGGATATGCGGATCATCTTTGTCCATATTCTGCCCAACACCTGGCCCACCCTGCTGTCCGGGCTGACCATCGGCTTCAACAACGCGGTGCTGGCGGAGGCCTCCATGAGCTATCTGGGCATCGGCGTGCGGCCAACGGAGCCCAGCCTGGGCTATATGCTCAAGGACGCCCAGGGGACGCTGTTCACCCTGCCCTGGTGCACCGTGTTTCCGGCGGCGGCGGTGGTCCTGCTGATTTTGGGCGTGGGCCTGGTGGGCGAGGGAATCCGGGAGAGAATGGGGGCGGCGGAATGATGCTGGATATTCGGGACCTTTCCGTGGTGTTCACCGACCGGGGGGCCCCCTTCGCCGCCGTGGACAGGTTCTCCCTGCAAATGGACCGGGGGGAGATTGTGGGCATTGTGGGGGAATCCGGGTCGGGCAAATCCATGACCGCCCACGCCCTCATGGGGCTCATCCGGCGCTCGGAGGTGGAGGTGAGCGGAAGCGCGGTCTTTGAGGGAACCGACCTGCTCTCCCTGTCCCGGGAGGAGCTGCGGCGGTACCAGGGCCGGGACCTGTCCATCATCTTCCAGGAGCCCATGACCAGTCTGAACCCCACCATGCGGGTGGGGGCGCAGGTGGAGGAGTCCCTGCGCATCCACGAGAGGCTCTCCCGGGGGGAACGGAAGGCCCGCGCCCTGGAGGCCATGGCCCTTGCGGGCCTGCCCGAGCCGGAGGCGGTATACCGCCAGTGGCCCCACCAGCTGTCCGGCGGAATGCGCCAGCGGGCCATGATCGCCTCGGCGCTGGTGCTGCGGCCCCGGCTGCTCATCGCGGACGAGCCCACCACGGCGCTGGATGTGACCATCCAGGCCCAGATTCTGGAGACGCTGAAGGACATCAACCGCCGGGAGGGCGTGGCCATTTTGTTCATCTCCCACGACCTGGGGGTGGTGCGGGCCCTGTGCGGCCGGGTGGTGGTGATGCGGCAGGGGAAGATTGTGGAGTCCGGCCCGGTGGACAGCGTGTTTTATCATCCCCGGGAGGACTACACCAAGCTGCTGATCTCCTCCCGCCCGTCGCGGAAGAAGCTGAGAGGAGGCCGGGAGGATGGCTGAGCCCATGGTGCGCATTTCCCATCTCAACAGCTGGTATGGCCGGGGCAGGAATCGGAAGCAGGTGCTGCGGGACGTGTCCCTGGAGCTGGCCCCCGGCGAGGCGCTGGGCGTCGTGGGGGAGTCCGGGTCGGGCAAATCCACCCTGGCCAAGTGCGTGCTGGGGATGGTGACGGATATCACCGGCACGCTGGAGGTGCGCAGTCCCCGGCCCCAGATGGTGTTTCAGGACCCCTACGGGTCGCTGAACCCGGTGAAGACGGTGGGCTGGATTCTGGAGGAGCCCCTCCGGGCCTCCGGCGTGAGGGACCGGGCGGAGCGCCGCCGGAGGGTGCTGGATTTTCTCCCGCTGGTGGGGCTGGAGGAGGAGCATCTGGCCCGTAAGCCCGCCCAGCTGTCCGGCGGACAGCGGCAGCGGGTGGCCATCGCCGCCGCGCTGATCCAGGGCGGCAGGCTCATTGTGCTGGACGAGCCGGTGTCCGCCCTGGACGTGACGCTCCAGGCCCAGATTCTCCGCCTGCTGGCCGGCCTCCGGGAAAAGCTGGGGCTGTCCTATCTGTTCATCTCCCACGATCTGGCGGTGGTGTATCAGCTGTGCACACGGGTGGCGGTGATGACGGAGGGCGGGATTGTGGAGGAGGG
This sequence comes from uncultured bacterium, assembly GCA_947383145.1. Taxonomy (GTDB): domain Bacteria; phylum Bacillota; class Clostridia; order Oscillospirales; family Oscillospiraceae; genus Enterenecus. Next base: position 23,092 of record CANDCH010000001.1, on the reverse strand, counting down.
AGACGTGGACCAAATCTACGACCACCCCCGGCACCCCTATACGAAAAAGCTGCTTGCGGCGTCGCTGGCGCTGGATTAGCGGAAAAGCGGCCCCGGACCTGAGAGGTCCGGGGCCGCTTGGTTTTTGGGGGCGGAGCCGCTATCCCCGCAGGCCCAGCTCCTTTGCGACGCGTTTGATTTGCTGGATAAATTTATCCTCCCTGCGCCGCGGAGACAATTCCTGATTTTGTGTGGTGGACCAGCGGTATATCTGCTCAATGCTTCCGTATCCGCGTTTGAAAAGCACGGCGTATTTCATGCAGTTTTGCACGGACGGCGCGTCGGACAAAATGATTTTCAGCTCGTCGTCGGTCCACGGCTTCCTTTTATTCGAGGTATCCCGCTTGTCCTCGCTGTCCTTCTGATACTCCAGCAGGCAGTTCTGGATCAAGGCCATCCTGTCCAAATAGCCCATGTCCTCCACATCCGTGTCAAAGACCTCGTAGAGCCGCGCTTTGTAGTCTTTCTTTTTCATCGTCTGCCTCCTTTTTGCTTATCCGGGGCTTATTTCTGTTTGGATAAAAGGCATACCGTCTCCACATGGGCGGTACGGGGGAACAGGTCCACCGCCTCCGCCCGGACCGGGGCGTAGCCCAGGGGGGCGAACCGCTTGATGTCCCGGGCCAGGGTCGCGGGGTCGCAGGACACATACGCCACCCGGTCCGGTCCCATCCGGGCGATGGCGTCCACCACCTCGGGGGCCAGCCCCTTCCGGGGCGGGTCCACCACCACCACATCCGGCCGGATTCCCTCCCGCTCCAGGCGGGCCGCCAGATCCCCCGCGTCGCCGCAGTGGAAGCGGACCTTGTGCTCCAGCGCGTTCCGGCGGGCGTTTTCCTGGGCGTCGGCCACCGCCTGGGGCACCGCCTCCACCCCGACGACCCGCCCCGCCCGCTCCGCCAGGGTGAGGGAGATGGTCCCGATGCCGCAGTACAGCTCCACCACCGTCTCCATCCCCGTGAGGCCCGCGAACTCCAGCGCCCTGCCGTAGAGCACCTCCGTCTGGGCCCGGTTCACCTGGAAGAAGGAGGGCGCCGACAGCCGGAAGCTGTGGCCGCACAGGTCCTCCTCCAGCCAGTCCCGGCCCCACAGGGTGCGGAATTCGTCCCCCAGAATCACATTGGTCTTTCGGGTGTTCACCGACAGCACCACCCCTGACAGGGTTGGAACGGCGGCGCGCAGGGCGTCCGTCAGCTCTTCCCCGTGGGGGAGAGACCTCCCGTTGGCCGCCACGCAGCACAGGACCTCTCCCCGGCGGTTGGTGCGCAGGAACAGGTGCCGGATCAGTCCCCGGCCCGTCCGCTCGTCGTAGGCGGGGACGCCAAACCGCTCCATCCAGTCCCGGAAGGCGGCGCGGCAGGCGGTGTCCGCCTCCGGCTGGAGCAGGCAGTCGGCGATGTCCACCACCTGGTGAGTGCGCTCCCGGTAGTAGCCGATGGCCCCCTCCGCCACGGGGAACTGCACCTTATTCCGATAACGAAGGGTATTTTCCGCCCCGTGTATCACAGAAACGGCCAGGTCCGCCCCGCCGATGCGGCGCAGGGCGTCCTCCACCCTCTGCCGTTTGGCCTCCAGCTCTTCGGCATAGGTCATGTGGCGGAACTGGCAGCCGCCGCAGACGCCGTAATAGGGACAGTCCGGCTCCACCCGGGCGGGGGAGGACTCCAGACGCTTTTCCACCCGCCCCCAGGCGGCGCTGTGGCCCACGTGCTCGATCCGAACCCGGACCCGCTCCCCCCGCAGGGCGCCCTTGACAAACACCGCCATGCCCTCGATCCGGGCCACCCCCTCGCCGCCGCTGGCATAGCCCTCGACGGCGGCGGAGTATACCGCTCCCTCTCTCAGCATTGTTCCCGGCTCCCCTCCGCTTTGCGCAGCTTGTGGAGCTCTTTTTTCCGCCGGTTGGAAAAGCGCTCCTCCTCGCTGTACACGCAGCCGCAGTATTTTTGCAGATAGAGCCCCAGGGCCCGGGCCTCCTCCTGGCCCTCTCGGAACCGGGGGCGGAAGTCCCAGGGGACGAACTCCACCCCGTACTTCTCCCCCATCCCGGCCCCGACGGCGCAGATCAGCTCCCGGTTCTGATAGGGGGACACCAGCAGGGTGGTGGAAAAGCGCTGAAACCCGTGCTGGGCGGCGTATTGCGCGGTGCGCTCCATCCGGCAGGAATAGCAGTACCCGCAGCGGTGATTGCAGTCCTGGGCCACGGCGGCGGTGAACTGCCGCAGGCCGTAAAAGTCCTCCTCCCGAAGGTCCAGGCCGATGTCCCGGGCGTACTGCCGCAGGGTGTCCCGGCGGGCCTTGTACTCCAGGAAGGGGTGGATGTTGGGGTTATACCAGAAGCCGGCGGGCTCCACCCCCTCCTCCCGCAGCATCCTGACGCAGGCCACGGAGCAGGGGGCGCAGCAGATATGGAGCAGGGTGTTCATAGGCGGACCTCCTTTTGGGATGATAGCGAGACAGCCAAGACCGGGCGGGCCTTGGCTGTCCAACGGCAGTTCAGGGGAGAATGCCCAGGCCGTACAGCACCTCGTACAGTCCGGCGGCGGCCTCCTCCCGGAGGATGGGCGCGGAGGGGGTCAGCTGGTCCAGGGGGGCGAACAACAGGTCTCCCCGGCCGTCCAGTCCGCTCTCCACCCCCCAGATGAGGACGGCCATGCTGGTTTTGGCCCAGTCGTCATAGGGGGCAAGCACCGCCGCCGCGCTCAGGGGCAGGTCGCCCTCCAGGCTGTCCACGGCGTCGCCGTAGGCGTCCAGGGCCACGTTGAGATACCGGGCGGTTCTGCCCAGGATGGTGAGAAATTGCTGTTGGGTGAGGAGGCCCTCCGGGTCAAATTTGCCATCGCCCACGCCGTCCACCAGGCCCAGCGCCGCCATGGCGTTCACCGCCCGGGCGTACCAGGCGTCCTGGGCCACGTCGCTGAACTGGCTGGGTCCGTCATAGCCCACGTTGAGCACCCGGGCCAGCATGACGCACAGCTGGGCGCGGGTGAGCTGCGCCTCCGGGCTGAACACGCCGGGGGCGGTGCCGTTGAGCAGGAAATAGGAGCCCATGGCGTTGATGGCGCCGGCATAGGGGCTGTCCGCCACGTCGCCGAACCACCGGTCCTCCAGCTCCAGGCCAAGCAGCTCCGCCGCCTGGGCGGGGGTGCGCTGCTGGAAGGTGCCGCCGGCGTCCCAGCGGCAGAACACCAGCACCAGGGGAGGCACGGCCTCCAGCAGGGCGGACAGCACCTCCGGGTCCGCCTCCGGGTCCACGTAGTAGGCGTGCCCGCCGGTGACCAGACACAGGGTGGAGGCTTCCTCGCTGCCGCCGGTGAGGGCGGCGGCCACGCCGGAGGCGTACCGGCCGTCCACCAGAAGGGTGGGGATGACGCCCACCAGGTCGGTGGTGGTGCCCCCGGCGGAGTAGAAGCGGTAGATGGTGATCTTCATGCTGTCGCCGTTGAAATAGCCGGGGTCGGTCTCCTGGTCCAGCATGACCTGGGCCACTCCCTTGCCGTAGGTGCGGTCCCCCACGATCAGCCCCCGGCCCGTGTCCCGGACGCCGGCGGCCAGCAGCTCGGAGGCGCTGGCGCTGCCGCCGTCGGTGAGGACGATCACCGGCTTGTCGGTGGCGGGCTCCACATTTGTGAGGTTGGGATACACGCCCCCCTGGTGGTCCTCAAAGTAGAGGTAGCAGCCGGGGCCGTCCAGCGCGCCCAGCATATCCAGGGCGGAGGCGGTGTAGCCGCCGGAGTTGCCCCGCAGGTCCACAATCCAATAGTTCACCTGGCTGTCGTACTCCTGGAGGCCCTGGGTGAACAGCGCGCCGGTGTCGGTGCCGAAGCTGTCGCAGTCCACATAGCCCACGCCCCCCTCCAGCAGGGAAATCTGGGTGTTTGGGATGTGAATGGCCCTGCGGGCCAGGGTGTAGTCCTGGGTGGTTCCGCCCCGCAGGACGGAAATGGTCACCAGGGTGCCCTCCTCCCCCAGCAGGAGGTCCCGGTGCTCCTCCCCGGCGGGGACGCAGGAGGCGCCGTCAATGGCCACAATCAGGTCTCCGGGCTGGAGGGCGGCGCTCTGGGCGGAGCCGCCCTCCACCACGCCGTCCACCAGGATGCCCTCGCCGGTGAAGCGGACGGACACGCCGATGCCCACCAGGTCCACGGTGCTCTCCACCAGGTCCAGAAACTCCTGGTACTGCTCCGCGGTCATGTACTCGGTGTAGGGGTCGCCCAAAAGCTGAATCAGCTCGTCCAGGCTGGCGGCGCCGTAGGCCTCCTCCGGTATGTCGTAGTAATAGGTCTCCTCCAGCAGCTCCAGAGCCTGCTCCACCGTGAGGGCGGAGGCGGGGGCAGTCAGCAGAACCAGCGCCAGCAGGGCGGCGGTCAGCCGGGACAGGTATTTTTTCATAGCGGCACTCCTTTTGTGCGTCCCGGGGCTTTCGTCAATTGACAAACGAGACGGGGCATATTAAACTGTTGATACCATCGCCGCGGGCCGGCCGCAGCGTATGCTGGTATTATATCACACAATGACAGAAATAGGGTGAACATTTTATGACAGATTTCGCGGAATTTACCTTTCCCTCCCAGGACGGAATCCATCAATGCCACGCCGGACTTTGGACGCCACAGGGAGAGCCCCGGGCGGTGGTCCAGATTGTCCACGGGGTGGCGGAGCATATCGGGCGGTACGATCACTTTGCCCGGTATCTGGCGGACCACGGCTTCGCGGTGTGCGGCGGGGACCACCTGGGCCACGGCAAAACGGCGGACGGCGGCAGGTACGGCTATTTCGGGAAAAAGAACGGCTGGACGCTGGTGGCCTCCGACGTGCGGAAGCTGCGCAGGCTGTGCGGGGAGCGGTTCCCCGGCGTCCCCTATTTCCTGCTTGGCCACTCCATGGGGTCCTTCCTGGCCCGGACCTATCTGTGCGCCTACCCCGGCACGGTGGACGGCTGCATTCTGTCCGGCACCGGGCAGGAGAAGCCCGCCCTGGTGGCGGCGGGGCGGGCCGTGGCCTCCGCCGTCTGCGCCGCCCGGGGGCCGGAGACGGTGAGCCCCCTGGTGGATAGGCTGTCCCTGGGGGCATACAACCGGCAGTTTGCCCCCAACCGCACCGGCGCGGACTGGATCTCCCGGGACGAGGCGGTGGTGGACGCCTACCTCAAGGACCCGCTGTGCGCCTTCAAGCCCACCGCCGGAATGTTCCGCGACATGATGGAGGGGCTCCAGTACATCTCCAGCGAGCGCGCCCTGGCCCAGATGGACCCGTCCACCCCGGTCTACCTGTTTTCCGGGGACAGGGACCCGGTGGGCTCCAACGGGGCGGGCGTCAGGAGGGTGTACGGCTTTTTCAAGGACCACGGCACCGCCGACCTGACCATGAAGCTCTACCCCGGCGGGCGGCACGAGATGCTCAACGAGATCAACCGGGGCGAGGTGTACGCCGACGTGCTGGCCTGGCTGGAAAAGAGAAGCGCGGAGCCGTCGTGAGCGGCGGAAGTCCTAACGGGGCCCCCGCAAAGCCGACTTTGGCTTTGTGGGGAGAGGAGAAGCAAGGGAGCGAGCGCAGTTTTCGCCAAAGGCGGAAAGGTCGCCAAGCGGACTTTGCTTCGACGAAAGCCGCGCGCCGCGAACAGGCGCAGCGTGACAACAGGAGCCGAAACGCAGGGGCGCACATATTGCGCCCCTGTATCTTTATGCTTTTACGGGCTTGCGTAAAAACTTGAACTGGGTCTCCGAGCACACGATGGCCAGGAAGATGAGCAGGAAGCCCAGGTACATCAGAGGGGTGGGGCTCTCCGCCCCGAAGACCACCGAAAAGGCCACGCCGAAAGGGGCCTCCAGCGCCAGCAGCAGGGCGGCGGAGGAGGGGTCGGTGTACTTCTGCCCCACGTTCTGGAACAGCAGGGCCAGGGTGGTGGCGGCGACGGCCAGGTAGAGCAGCACCCACCAGGCCCGCAGGGGCAGGCCGTTTACCGGAAGCCCGTGGGTGAAGAGCAGGGTTCCCGCCCAGCAGCACAGGGCGGTGGCGGCGAATTGCAGCACCGTGAGGAGGAAGATGTCCCGGCCCTGGGAGAACTTGGACACCGCCGCGATGTGGCAGGCGTAGAGCAACCCGCCGCACAGGGTGAGCACATCGCCCCCGGACAGGGACAGCCCCCCGTCCCAGGACACCAGACCGATGCCCGCCACGCACAGCAGGGCGGCCAGCACGTTCCACCGGCTGGGCCGCAGCCGGTCCACCGCCCAGTACAGGAAGGGGACAATGACGCAGTATACGGCGGTGAAAAAGGCGTTTTTTCCCGGCGTAGTGTCCATCAGGCCGTAGTTCTGCACCGCGTAGGCGGCGGCCAGCAGCACGCCCATCACCCCGCCCCGCCACAGGTAGCCCAGGTCCATGGCCTTCCAGCGCTTCCAGAACGCCAGGGCCAGGATGGCCGCCGCCAGGGTGAAGCGGAAGGCCAGCAGGAACATCAGGTCCACGTCGTCCAGGGTGTCCTTCAGGATGAAGAAGGTGGACCCCCAGATCACGGTGGCCAGGACGATCATGGGCTTGGCCAGCTTTTTCAGCGTGTGTTCGCTCATTGTCATTCAACTCCGGGTTTTCAAAAGTGGCGGAATGTGGTATACTCAGGGAAACAGAACGGAAAGGGGCGGAGGCATGCTTCCGCAGAGCTTTTTTGACGGCGGCACGGTGAACGTTGCCAGGGCCCTGGTGGGGAAATACCTGGTGCGGCGGTATGACGGGATCGCCCTGGCCGCCCGGATCACCGAGACGGAGGCCTACGTGGGCCGGATGGACAAGGCGTGCCACGCCTATAACTACCGCAGGACGGAGCGGACCAAAACCCTGTTCGCCCCGCCGGGGACGGCCTATGTCTATCTCATCTATGGGATGCACTGCTGCCTGAACTTCGTCACCGAGCCCGAGGGGGAGCCGGCGGCGGTGCTCATCCGGGGGCTCTCCCCCAGGTACAACCAGGATATCATAGCAGAAAACCGCTTCCATTGCAAGTGGGAGGACATGACCGCCTACCAGCGGAAGAATTTCCTCAACGGCCCCGGCAAGGTGTGCGCCGGGATGAACATCGGCCGGGGGCTCAACGGCCTGCCCTGGGGGTCGGAGGAGCTGTTTATCTGCGGGAGCCTGGAGGAGCTGGGCCTGCCCGTCCCCGCAGGGGACCGGGAGCCCCTGGAGATTAGGACGGGAAAGCGGATCGGCATCGACTACGCGGAGGAAGCGGCGGAGTTTCCCTGGCGGTTCTACCTGTAAAGGGGCGCTTTTGCCCATCGCTTGACAGCCAGTCAATTTTTTGTTTGCAAAAATGGCGGCACGGGCGGTTGTTTATGCGGACCGTCTGCCGGCTGTGGAAAACATGAAAAAATTTCTGAATATTTCCAGCTTTCTATTGTGTACTTTGCCATTTTATGGTATGATATATCCATTCTGTTTCGTGAAAGAAGGTGATTCCCATGGGCCGGATATCCTGCGGTATATCGTTTACGCCATAACTTCGTACAAAACAGGAGGTTTTTATGAAAAGAATTCTCAGTTTGATACTGTGCTTTACTACATCTTTTACACTAGTTGTCCCTTCCTATGCTGCCGCGCCAATGTCAGACCAACCCCACGCCGATACAGCCACTGTTTATTTATCGGACGAAGTAAGCTTAAACATCTCGATCACAGATCAAACTCAGCCGGACAGCGCCCCCGAATCTTTTGAAATCTTGCAGTTCAATCACGGTGAGTTGGTTAGAAAAGTTGTGCTCTCTGACGATGGAAAATTTTTGCTTGGAACAGAATATAGCGATGGAGTCGTTGTGAGGCAGTACAGTATCAACCTCGCCGAGAGAATCGATTTCCATCCATCAACGCCTTCGGCTACAATGACCAGCGCTCGTTCTGCTGAATATGTAATCGGACATATTACATTCAATCCCCTTGTCGGTGAAACAACAAGCGAGCGGCTCAGGGTTTATTGCGACCCTTATTACTACGATGAGGAATCGTATACAATAAACGGAAAAGCGGCGGATGCCTTTTCTGATATTGCTGGAATTCTCCTTGGCATTTTTATCGGATATAAGTGGCCTGCGGAAGAACTAGCTCAAATAGTTGCTGAAGCAATTGTCAGCTCCTTTGGTGGAAAAGTTATAGGTAGCGCAATTGGCGTTGCTTTCACGGAAACCGTTGCCGTCGCAGCATACTACTACAATTTCCGCTCCTACAAATTGTCCGCCGGCATCTATTCAAACACATATTCCGGTATTTCAAGGCGCGTTTTAACGCGGGAGGGTGGCTACGAAGGCCAGTGGTTCCATGAGGGGACAACGCCGAGCACCTGGAAAGACGGCAATTTATTTGCGGTTTGGTGCTGGAATGATATGTATGGCGAATACTGTCCCGGGGTGCGCAGCTACTCATGACATTGTTTCTGGAGGTGCTTTCGCATGAAGTGCCCCTTTTGTGGAGAGGAAATGGTTTTAGGTCATATACGGCCGATTGGGGGAAGGGCGCCGGTCTGGCTGCCCGGCGATCTTGACGTTACAGACCTGAGGCCCCGCTCCTTTAGCGTCAAAAACGTGGAGCGGGTAGGAGGCCGTGTGATTGGGAAAGCCATTAACTTTGCCGTGTTATATACGTCCTTAGCCGACAGCCTGTTATGCAAAAAGTGTGACGTGCTGATTACGCAGCTGTAAATCATAAAACGAAACGCCGGGGCCGCGCCATACAGGCGCGGCCTTGACGTATGATTTATTTTTTGATATGATAATAAATTATTGCCAGCAAACGGCTTTGGGAGGTCATATCATGCGCGGCAACACCCTGTACATTGTGGTCCCCTGCTACAACGAGGAGGAGGTCCTCCCCGAGACCGCCCGACGGCTGGGGGACAAGCTGAAAACCCTCATGAACGCCGGGAAGATCAGCCCCCGCAGCCGGGTGCTGTTCGTCAACGACGGCTCCAGGGATAAAACGTGGGAGGTCATCACGGCGCTCCACCGGGACAACCCCCTGCTGTGCGGGGCGGACCTGACCCGGAACCGGGGCCATCAGAACGCCCTGCTGGCGGGGCTGATGACCGCCAAGGACAAGGCGGATATGGTCATCTCCATGGACGCCGACCTCCAGGACGACGTGGACGCGGCGGACGCCATGGTGGACAAGTACCTGGCCGGGGCGGACATCGTGTACGGCGTGCGCTCCTCCCGGAAGACGGACACCTTTTTCAAGCGCACCACCGCCGAGGCGTTTTACCGCATGATGGACCTGCTGGGGGCGGAGACGGTGTTCAACCACGCCGACTACCGGCTCATGTCCAAGCGGGCGCTGGAGGGGCTCAGCCAGTTCAAGGAGGTGAACCTGTTCCTCCGGGGCATCGTGCCCATGATCGGCTATGCCGCCGACACCGTGGAGTATGAGCGGGGGGAGCGGTTCGCCGGGGAGAGCAAGTACCCCCTGAAAAAAATGGTGGCCTTTGCCCTGGAGGGGGTCACGTCTCTGTCGGTGCGCCCCCTGCGGATGATCACAGGGCTGGGATTTCTGGTGTTTTTCGTCTCCCTCATCATGATCGCGTATAACGTGGTCCGCTGGGCCACGGGGAACACCGTGGCCGGCTGGGCCAGCCTGGCCTGCTCGGTGTGGTTCATCGGGGGGCTGATCCTGCTGTCCCTGGGGGTCATCGGGGAGTATTTGGGCAAGCTGTACCTGGAGAGCAAGGGCAGGCCCCGCTACCTCATCCGGGAGGTGCTGGACGGAGAGCCCGGAGAGCGGGACTGAATTTTGCGGTTTTTTTGACAAAGTATTAAACCTTTCTAAACAATGGGAAAAGCCCCTTGCATTTTTGGCCTGTCCGGCATAAAATACGGACAGTGGTAAAAAAGCGGCGGGTTGGACGCCGCCGCTGGGCGGCCCACATATTTGAGTCAGGAGGTAACGTTATCATGAGCATTGATTTTGAGAGCCTGAAGGACAAAGCTGTGGTCGCGGCTCAGAGCGGCGTGACGAAGGCCAAGGAGATCACCGAGACCGGCATCGCCAAGGCCCGGGAGCTGGCGGACACCGGCGTGGCCAAGGCCAAGGAGATCACCGAGATTGGAAAGCTGAAGGTGAGCAACTCCACGGAGCAGGAGGCCATCCGCAAGGCGTACTCCGAGCTGGGCAAGCTGTACTTTGCCGAGCGGGGCTCCGCCCCGGAGGCGGCCTATGCCGACGCCTGCCAGCGCATCACCGACGCCCTGGCCCGCATCTCCTACAACAACGAGCGCATCGCCGACATCAAGGCGGCGGGCCAGCTCACCGACGACGAGGTGGACGCCGTGGAGCCGGAGGAGGCCCCCGAGGAGCCCTCCTGCTGCGAGACCTCCCATGAGGATGAGGACAAGCCCGAGTGATGGGTAAAAAGCGGCCCCGGCGCTGTGCGCCGGGGCCGCTTTTTATTTTGTGCCGGTGGAGCCGAAGCCGCCGGCGCCCCGCTGAGTGGCCTCCAGCGCTTCCGCCCGGGTGAACTGTGCGGCGAGGTAGGGGACGACGACCAGCTGGGCCACCCGGTCTCCGTTCTCGATCACCTGGGGGACCGCCCCGTGGTTGTGGAGGGCCACCATCAGCTCCCCCCGGTAGTCGGCGTCGATGACGCCCACCTTGTTGGCGGGGGCGAGGCCCCGCTTGGAGGCCAGGCCGGACCGGGCGCACACCAGCCCCACATAGCCCTGGGGGATAGCCAGGGCGATTCCCGTGTGAATCAGGACGGTTTCCCCCGGGGCGATGGCGGCGGGCCCGTCCGTCAGGGCGTACAGGTCGGCCCCGGCGGCGTCCGGGGAGCCGTAGGCGGGCAGCTTGGCCCGGGGGTCCAGGAGCTGGACGGAAACAGGCGCGGTCATAAGGCGGCCTCCTTATACAGTGATCGGTTGTACCGTCAGATCCCCGTCCCACAGGACGGGCGCGCGGGCGGTCAGGCTGGCGGGGAGGTTCAAAATCCGCTGGTTGGCAGATCCCCGGAAGCGCAGGTTCAGGTCCTTTTTTTCCTCCACGAAGGGGCCGTCCACCAGCACGTCCAGGAGGGACAGCATTTCGTCGGTGTATTGGCACCGGGCCCGGCTGTCCCTCCACAGCTCCCCGTCCAGGGTGTAGCCGGAGTAGCACCAGATTTCCTTGTCCGGGAAGCGGGCCTTCACCCGCCGCAGGAAGGGGAGCAGGACGCGCTGGTTGTCCGGCTCGAAGGGCTCGCCCCCCAGCAGGGACAGTCCCTTGATGTGGGCGGGGGCGAGGGCGTCCAGAATCTTGTCTTCCTCCGCCCCGGTGAAGGGCCGGCCGTAGCCGAAATCCCAGGCCTCCCGGTTGAAGCAGCCGGGGCAGCGGTGGGTGCAGCCCGACACGAACAGGGACACCCGCACGCCGGGACCGTTGGCCACGTCGGCCCATTTGATGGCCGCGTAATTCATGATTGTTCTCCTTTGGATGGAAAACGGGGCGGTGGTCAATCCGCCCCGTTTTCGCCGGTCTTATAGGTGGAGGACCCGGGAGGCGATTTCACGGGTCTTGCCCTCGTTCCAGAAATTCTCGCCCAAATAGCCGCAGGTCCGCCGGGTGACGTTCATTTTGGCGTGGTCCTTATTGTGGCACATGGGGCACTCCCACTCGTTGTCCTCGTTGACGATGATCTCTCCGTCGTAGCCGCACACCTGGCAGTAATCGCTCTTGGTGTTGAATTCGGCGTACTGGATGTTGTCGTAGATGAACCGCACCACATCCCGCAGGGCCTCCAGGTTGTGGCGCATGTTGGGAATCTCCACGTAGGAGATGCAGCCGCCGCTGGAGATCTTCTGGAACTGGCTCTCAAAGGTGAACTTGGCGAAGGCGTCGATGTCCTCCCGCACGTCCACGTGGTAGCTGTTGGTATAGTAGCCCTTGTCCGTCACGTCGGGGATGGTGCCGAAGCGCTGCTTGTCAATGCGGGCAAAGCGGTAGCACAGGCTCTCCGCCGGGGTGCCGTACAGGGCGAAGCCGATGTTGGTCTCGCGGCGCCACTGGTCGGTGGCGGCCCGCAGGCGGTTCATGAGGCGCAGGGCGAAGTCCTCCCCCTCCGGTTCGGTCTGGGAGCAGCCCTTCACCAGCTTGGTCACCTCGTACAGCCCGATGTAGCCCAGGGAGATGGAGGAGTAGCCGCCGTACAGCAGCTTGTCGATGGTCTCGCCCTTTTCCAGACGGGCCACCGCGCCGTACTGCCAGTGGATGGGGGACACGTCGGAGCGAATGCCCTTCAGGGCGTTGTGGCGGCACATGAGGGCCTCGAAGCACAGCTGAAGCCGCTCCTCCAGCAGGGGCCAGAACTTGTCCTCGTCCCGCCCGGAGAGAATGCCGATCTGGGGCAGGTTGATGGACACCACACCCTGGTTGAACCGGCCCTCAAACTTGTAATTGCCGTCCTCGTCCTTCCAGGGGGACAGGAAGGAGCGGCAGCCCATGGGGGAGAAGACGTTGCCCTCGTAATGCTCCCGCATCTTCTTGGCGGAGATGTAGTCGGGGTACATCCGCTTGGCGGAGCACTTCACGGCCAGCTCCGTGAGGTAGTCGTACTCCCCGCCGGTGAGGTTGTTGCACTCGTCCAGCACGTACACCAGCTTGGGGAAGGCGGGGGTGATGTACACGCCCTTCTCGTTTTTGATGCCCTCCAGGCGCTGGATGAGGATCTCCTGAATAATGGCGGCGTTCTCCTCGATATAGGGGTCGTCCTCCCGCAGGCACAGGAACAGGGTGACGAAGGGAGACTGCCCGTTGGTGGTCATCAGGGTGTTGATCTGGTACTGGATGGTCTGCACGCCGCTCTTCAGCTCGTCCTTGGTGCGGGCCCGGGCCAGCTTTTCCACGGTGGCGTCGTCCAGCTCCGGGGCGGCCTCCCGGGTTTTGCGCAGGTACTTTTCGTAGGTCAGGCGCAGGTATTTGCCCAGGTGGCTCACCTCCACCGACTGCCCACCGTACTGGTTGGAGGCCACGCAGGAGATGATCTGGGTGACGATGGTGCAGGCCACCTGGAAGCTCTTGGGAGACTCGATGAGCTTGCCGTTGATCATGGTGCCGTTGTCCAGCATGTCGCCGATGTTCACCAGGCAGCAGTTGAAGATGTGCTGAACAAAATAGTCCGCGTCGTGAAAGTGGAGCACGCCCTCGTCATGGGCCTTGGAGATGTGCTCGGGCAAGAGGATGCGGCGGGTCAGGTCCCGGCTCACCTCGCCGGCGATATAGTCCCGCTGGGTGGAGGCAATGGCGGTGTTCTTGTTGGCGTTCTCTTCCGCCAGCTCCTTGTTGTCGTTGCGGATCAGGGACAGGATGGACTCGTCGGTGGTGTTGGCCTTGCGCACCAGGGCCCGGGTGTAGCGGTAGATGATATAGGCCTTGGCCAGCTCGTACTTGCCTGCGGCCATCAGCTTGGTCTCCACCATATCTTGTATGTCCTCCACCAGCAGGCGCTTGCGGCCCTTGGTGGAGGCGACGGCGTCGGCGATGGCGTCGATGGACCCCTCGTCGATGCGGCAGGGCTCGTCCACCGCGGCGTTGGCCTTCTGGATGGCGGCTACGATTTTAGCGCGGTCAAATTCCACGACGGAATTATCTCTTTTGATGACATTCATGGGGCGGTCTCCCTTCTCCTGATGGTTCTTTTGTGCGCCGGCCTGGCCGGAATGGGCCGCTCCGCCCTGGAAAGGACTGGGAGAGTGGGTTTGGGGCGCCTCATTATGATACTATATCTTGTGGTCTGTGTCAACAGTGCAATCTATATAAATGAAGCCTGATTTTTTTGTTGGGGTTTTCATGGGACAGGGCTTGACAGGCCGGTGGCGGCGGGCGGACCCGCGGCATAGACTGGATTGCACCCAGGCGGGCGTTCCGCCCGGCCTCCGCGGCTGATTCCGGCCCAGGCGGGAGGCCGCGGGCCCCTGGGCGGGGCCGGTGAAAGGAGCGTACTCATGAGTCAACTTTATTTGAACGGGCCCGCCAAGGGCTACGCCATGTCCGCGGAGGAGTTCGCCGCCGGGGCCTGCCGCCGTCCGGCGTCCCCCCAGCCCGGCTGCGGCTGTGACTGCGGCGGGGCCCCCGTGCCGCCGGAGGACTGCGGCTGCGGCGCCGTGCCCCCCGTCTGCCCGGAGACGGAGTGCTGCCGCCAGATGATCTGCTGCTGCCATCCCGCGCCCGCGCCTCAGCCTCAGCCTCCCCAGGTGGAGGAGGGCTGCTGCTGTAAGCAGAGCTTCCGGGCGGCGCTGGGCCTGCTGTGCGACGAGCGGATTTCCAGCCTGCTGGATTTCGAGGCCGCCGCTTTTCTGGCCGGTACCTATACCGCCGGAGCCGCTCTCCAGGGCGGCAAGCCCGCTGCCGCCGGGGCCGCGGCGGACGAGGGCGGCGGGGACAGGCCGAATCCGCCTGCCGCCTGCGGCTCCAGCGATAATCTGGGGACGATGTCCGGCAGCTTCCGGCGGTTCTCTCCGTGCAGCTGCGACCTGATCGACATCGACGCCGAGGTGTACACGCCCTCGGGAAAGGGCTGCGCGCTCACCGCCGGCCAGGTGAATCTCTGCCAGCTGGACGCGGTCTCCATTCAGATCGCCGCCGCCGCGGCGGAGGGCGACCTCACTCCCGGCGAGGTGGCGGACCGCAATTTCCGGTGCGTCCGCACCCTGCTGGCCCAGCGGCTGAATCCGATGGGCTCCCCCTGCGGGCAGACCGCCTGCTCCTGCGCCTGCGACGGCCGGGACTGCTGCTGCGCGGCGGGGCTTCTGTCCACCCTGGCCCAGAACAACCTGAGCCGCCGGGTGTCCCTGACGGCGGGGCTGCTGGTGGTGCGCAACGTGCAGCTTCTGGGCGCAGTGGGCAATGTGCTGGTGCTGGCCAACGACTGTGATAACCGGCTGTACTTCGTGTGCGTGAACAGCGTGCAGTTCATCGGGTGAGCTGCAAGACTCCCCCCGCTTGCGCGGGGGGAGCGGTTTTTTATCCGGCGCGGTCCTGCCGGACGGTGTGGGCGATGTAGGTGAGATGGTCGCCCAGGCGCTCCAGGTTGGACACCAGGTTGATGAACACCCCGCTGGATTCCGGGCGGCACGCGCCCTCGTTCAGCCGCTGGATATGCCGGTCGATGAGGGCCTTGCGCAGGCCGTCCACCTCCTCCTCCACCCGGTCGATCTGGGGCAGAAGGCCGGGGTCCCGCTCCAGCACCGCCCGCTTGGTAAGGGCGTGGAGCTCCTCCACCCGGTCCGCCATGCCGTCCAGCTCCTTCATCACCCCGCCGGAGAAGTCCAGCCCTCCGTCGATGGACCGCTGGGCGTATTTGGTGAAGTTGTCGGCGATCTCCGCGATGCGCATGATGTCTCCCAGGTTGCTGTGGAGGTTGGAGATGGGCCGCTCGTCCGCCAGCTTGCTCCGGGCGGACAGCCGGATGAGGTAGTTCACCATCCCCTGGCAGATGCCGTTGGCCTGGTCGATGAGCTGATGGGTGGGCGGAATCAGTTCCCGGTCCTTGTCCGCGAAGGCGCGGTAGCCGGTGCGGAAGGCGTCCATGGCGGTGTCGGACAGGCGGACCAGCTCCTTTTCCAGCTGGGAGATGGCCAGGGAGGCGGAGGACAGCATCCGCTCGTCCAGGAAGGTGGCCGGGAGCGGGGCCGGGGCCTGCCGCTCCGGGATAAGCCGTTCCGACGTTTTCACAAACCAGCCGCACAGGGGCAGGAACAGAGCGGTGCAGACGGTGTTGAAGCAGGTGTGGAACATGGCGATCTGGGTGGCGGGGGCGGGGAACCACCGGCGGAAGGTGGCGTCCATGAAGCCGGGCCAGCACAGCAGCAGCGCGAGGAAGAGGGCGGAGCCCAGGGCGTTGAACAGCAGGTGGATGAGTCCGGCCCGCCGGGCGTTGGTCCCGGCGGAGGCGGAGGACATGAGGGCGGTGACGCAGGAGCCGATGTTGGTGCCCAGGATGATGAACAGCATCTCGTTGCCGCCGGAGCCGATGGTGAGCCCCGCCACCGACATGGCGATGATGACGGAGGTGGTGGCGGAGCTGGACTGCACCAGGGCGGTGAGGAGCACGCCGGCGAGCAGCAGCAGGAGGGGGTTGGACACCGCCTCGAAAACGCTCTGGATGGCGTCCCGGTTGGCCTTCATGGCGTCCGACATGAGGCCCAGGCCCACAAAGATCAGCCCCAGCCCCGCCAGGATGAGGCCGGTTTTTTTCAGCCCGTCCCGCTTGCACGCCATGGACATCATGACGCCCCCGAAGGTGAGAATCTGGATATAGGTGGTGATGGGGAAGGCGCTGAGGGCGGCGATCTGGGCGGTGACGGTGGTTCCGATGTTGGCCCCCATAATCATGGCCGCCGCCTGGTAGAGGTCCATCACCCCCACGTTGACGAAGCCCACAATCAGCACGGTGGTGACGCCGGAGCTCTGAATCAGGGCGGTGGCGGCCGCGCCGACGCCCACGTTCACCAGCCGCCGCTGGGCGGTGCGGCCGAACAGCTCCTTCAGCTTTCCGGTGGCCAGCTGCTCGATGTTGGCGGTGAGCAAATGGACCCCCACCAGGAATACCCCCGTCCCGGCCAGCAGGCGGACGAGAAACAGCGAAGCTTGCGCGATGGTCATTCGATCTCTCCTTTTCAATGGTTAAATGGTTTTTGGGATCGGAGACGGCGCGATCTATATAAAAAGCGAGACCTTGCCGCAAAAAATCAGCGGCAAAGTCTCGCCATTTCATCACCGGCCGGATCGTGAGATCGTATTGACGGCGCGGTCAACACAGGACGGGCCTGTGCAGGCTACTCCCCTTACAACCTCATATATACCCGATTTCCGGCGGGCTGTCAAGTCATGCTTTTCACAAAAATTTCCGAACCCTCACGACTCCATTCCCGAATAGACCGCCTGCACCACCCAGCGGGTATCCTGGCCGCCCCGGGCGGTACAGGTGGACAGGGTGAGGACCCGGTCCCCCTGCCCGGGCTGCACCCCGGTGGCGATGGACGACTGGGACACGCCGTGGTCCACAAAGGCCTGCCACTGCTCCTCGTCGGTGAAGGACTTCTGATAGGTGGAGGAGGTGACCTCCGCCTCATAGGCGGCGTAGATGTGGTAGCGGCTGATACCCTCCGCCGTCACCAGGTAGATGTCGGGGTTGGCCCGCCAGTAGGCGTAGGAGGAATATTTGCGCAGGTTGCCGAACATGGCTCCGCCCTGGGTGCGGTGGCCGTAGATCAGGGTGTTGGCGTCCCCCATGCCGCTGTCGCAGCGGTAGTCCATGAAGATGGCCCCCACGGCGCTGGAGGTGCCCTTCCAGGTGTGATTCAGGTAGTAGTCGTTGTCCGTGCCCTGGAGCACCGGGTAGGACAGGGTGTTGGGAATGGCGATCCAGCCGATCACCTCCGGGTTGTGGGCCTGGAGCGCCCCCAGGTTGGTGTTCCGCAGGGCCCGGAAAAAGGCCTCCGGGTCCACGGTGGGCTCCGGGGTAGGCTCCGGGGTTGGGGTGGGTTCTGGGGTGGGGGTTGGGTCCGCAGTGGGGTCCGGCGTGGGCTCCGGGGTGGGGGCGGGGGTGGGGGTGGGCTCCGGGGTGGCCGGGTTCACCAGGTCGGGCACGCCCGCCAGCTCCAGCGCCTCGTCATAGGCCTCATTGCCCGCGGCCCGGTCCATGTCTCTCCAGGCGATGTAGCCCACGCTCACCGCCAGCGTCACGCCCAGCACCAGGGTGAGGGCCTGTATCAGCTTTTTCTTCATAGCAATGCCTCCTCGCGGTGGAAGAAAAACCGGGGGCCGGATCACCGGCCCCCGGTCTTTGGTTGTCTGTTACGCGGACTTCTGATTGCGGCGGACCAGGAAGAACAGGCCGGCCGCGGAGATCAGCGCCGCCATATACCACAGGTAGGAGATGTCGGCGGTGAGGGGGATTTCCTCCAGGGGCAGCTCAATCTCGTCCAACGGAGTCTCGGGGTCGTCCAGGGGAACCTCGGGGGGCTCGCTGGCGGGGGGTTCGCTGGTGGGAGGATCGCTGACGGGCACGCTCTCGCTGGGGGGAGGGGTGACAGGAGGCGTCTCGGGAGGCACGGGGTTGGGCTCCTTCACGTGGAGGTAGGTGTAGAGGTAGCTCTCGACCACCTCATCCTTTGCTTCCATTGCCGCTACAAGATCCTCTGCCGATATTGGATCACCCGCGCCATTCACCTGCCAAGTTTTTCCGTTGTCCATAGAAATGTAGCAGGTATGTGTACCGGCGATCCAGCCGACACGATCCGACGTAGTGACCATGATTTCGATTCTCAGAGAGTTGTCATAATCCTTCAGTTTATTCTCAGATGCTTGGGTAAGTTCCAAGGGATTCAAAATTGTAGTCTTATCTAACAGCCCTTCTTTTACATCAGTGGTCTGCACATTGATGATCTCCAAATCATCGACTTCAAGTCCCTTGCCTTCACTGTTTGTGCGGTCACCAATTACCTGCGTGATGGAATCCAAAACGCCATTCAGCGTCTCATCAGAAAGTTTCAGGTCGGCGAACTCCTGCTTCAACTGCTCCTTGACATTCTCAAAACCAGCCGGTTTCCCAGGATTTTCTTCGCTCCCGGAGCTGTCATCTTTGGCGGCTTCCTTCCAACTGTTGACCAACGCGGAAAAATCTGTCCAGAACTCGTCGTCGGGATCACCAGCTTCCAGCTTAGCCAACAACTCCTTAACCTTCTCATTTTCTTCGTTATTTCCGCCCAACACGTTGATCTGGCTGGTGAGCTGCTGCTTCACCGTTTCAGCAAGCTTGAGATAGTCCTCATAGTCCTTATATTTCTCATAATAGGCGTCATAGTTGGCTTTATCAATGTCGTACTGCTCAAGCTCGCCCTTGTAATCGCTCATATCTTTTTCGTACTGGGCAAGCTCTTCCTCACTGGCGCCCTCGGCGGGCTTCTGCGGCTCCTTGGGGAGGGTGGGCTTGGTAACTATTTCATCTTCGGCGGGCTTCTGCTCCTCGGTAAGACTGTTGCCCGTATTCGCAACATTAATATACTCGTCTTTGGCGTTGTTCACGATCACCGTGACAAGCTCCTGTTTAACCTTGTCAATAAACTCCTGCTTGGACTCCTCGGAATCAAGGTTGATGGTGCCGTTGGCCTTGTTGCCATTTTCGTCTGTGGCCAGGGCCTCGTCCTTGATCTCGTGGTCGAGGCTCTCCACAAAACCAGCGGAGGGATAGGCTTCCGCGCCGGAGTTCCAGTTGCCGTCCTTATCCACTTGTGTCTTATCCTGCCACACATGCTCCACTTGGATGGTAGGCTCATAGACTGCGAACGCCGTGGCCAGCGTGACGCCGGACAGCACCACGCCCATGACGGCGATCAGCAGCGTGCGGAACACCTTCTCCGAGCGCTTCATTTTTTTCATCATATTCAACTCCTTCATCATGTAAGATCAAGTCACAGGTCTTTGACCTCTCCTATTTTTACGATACGAGCATACCACCCCGGGGTGACAAAATGGTGACAGCTGCAAAATTTCCTGTAAAAATTCAAAAATCTTCCAGCAGACGGCGGGTGACCTCCGCCGCGATGTCCGGCATCCTGCCCTCCAGATAGGGGCCGGGGCACTGGGTGTTCTCGTTAAACATTTTGTGGATGGTGAGGGAGCCCGTCTCATCCCCGGTCCAGGTCAGCTCCTCCATGCCGTTGCGGCGGCAGATGTCCACGCACAGCTCGATAAGAGCCTCATAGGCGGCGTCGCTGACGTGCCAATCCCCGCCGGTCTCGTCGTTGGCCACCTCGATGGTGACGGCCTGATGGTCGTTGTCCGGGCTGGAGGAGGTCCAGGCCCGGTTGGCCTCCTCCACATAGAGGGCCACCCGGCCCTGGCCGTCCACGGCGTAGTTGGCGGAGGCCTGCCGGTCCTGCTCGCCGAATACCTCCCCCAGCCGCTCCAGGGCGATGTCCCCCGCCATGTGGTGGATGGTGATTTTGCGGATGGGCTGCTCCCGGGGGAAGTCGGCGTTGGGGCTGAGGTAGGCGTAGGCGGCCAGGGGGCTGTTGCGGGCGATGACCTCCGCCTGCTCCTGGGCGGCGAGGGGACGGCCCACGCCGTCGGGCAGGTCCCTCACGGCGGCGCGCCACCGCAGGAGCACCGCCAGCCCCATCACGCAGAAGCAGGCCAGCAGCAGCCAGATCTGCCAGTATTCCCGGAAGCGAAGCTTTTCTTTCATGGTATCCCCCTCACAGCGCCAGCTGTGCTATGTGCTCCATCGTGGTAAATACATAGCCGCCTGATATATAGACATAAATGGTATAGGCGAACTGGGCCGCCAGCGCGGCGAACAGGAGCCTGACCGCCCCGGAGCCCAGCGCTCTGCCGCCCAGCCGCGGTTCCGCCGCCGTGGCCTCCATCAGCCCCGTAATGCCCAGGTAGAAGAAGCTGGTGTCCATCAGGTTGTGGACCAGGAACGCGGTGAAGCCCGCCCGGTTGGGGGCCTTTTTCCAGTAGTGGCGGACGATCACCGCCACCAGCGCGGCGGCGGCGGGCAGGCCCAGCTCCACCGCCACGTGAATGAGCACGTTGTGGATGTGCCAGGTGTTGAAATAGGGATCGGCGTCCTGGAGGTTGAGCAGCCGCCACTGGTAGGCCCCCACCCCGGCGATGGGGTGTTGGGCGATGTAGCCCAGGCCGTTGCGCATCATGTCCAGCCGCTCGGCGAAGGTGGCGATGGAGCTGGGCCGGATGAGCACCGTGCCCACCGCCACCAGGGCCCCGGCGGCGGTCATGGCGCAGGACACCCAGGGCAGATCCCGGAGGAAGCGGTCCAGCCGGGGCCACAGGGCGGTGAGGGCGGCCAGATAGCCCGCCAGCGCCAGGACGAACCAGGGAATGTCGGTCATGCGGGCGGTGAAGTACATCAGCACCCCCAGGGCCACCGCCAGACCTGCCTTGGCCACCATCCGGCAGGCTTGGCGGGAGGCCTCCCGCCAGCCGTCCCGCCGCAGCCAGCCCGCGGCGAGAAAGAGCATTCCCGCCGCCAGCGACACGAAGCTGCCCATGGACAGGGTGAGGGCCAGCACGGTGAGCAGCAGGGGCTCCATACGGCGCAGCGCCGCCGGGAGGAGGCCGCTCTCCTCCTCCCCGGGGGCCTGGGCGTTCAGGCCGAACCAGGCCACCGCCAGGAAGATGCCCAGTGCGTTGGGGTTGCCCAGCAGCCCGCCCAGCCGTCCGGCGTGTCCGGCCAGGGCCTTGCTCAGGAAGAGGAACAGCCCGTGGGCGGCCACGCACCCCGCCCACAGGACGCTCAGCCGCCGGAACAGGCGCAGCTCGTCCCCGCTCAGGCAGGCCATGAGGAGATAGAGGGTCAGGAAGATGGACTGGGGAGAGGCGTAGCCCCAGGCGAAGTGGCCCTGGACCCGCCAGGAGGCCAGCGCGCCCAGCGCAGTATAGGCCGCCAGCGCCCCGACCACCCACAGGTCGGCCTGGGCCTCCCGCTGGGTCAGCCCGGCGGCGCACAGCACCAGGCCGATCAGCGCCACGTTGGTGGCGTTGCCCACGCCCCCCAGGGTCAGCGCCGCCAGGGCCAGCAGCATCAGGGTGAGCAGGTAGTGCTCCAGCAGCTGGTTCGCCCCGTTAGAGAGCCGTTTGATCACGCTGAGCGTCTCCTTTCCGCCCCTGGGGGCCGTCCACCGAGGGGCGGACGGGCAGCAGCGTGGTCTGGACCTGGGTGCTTCGCCCGATGGGGGTGCGGGCGAAGGCGGTGAGGATGCGGTTCAGGGCGGACAGGGCGTGCTCCCGGTCGGTGGAGGGCAGCAGGAGCAGGACCTGGCTGGGGCCCAGCCGCGCCGCCACGTCCCCCGGGCGGAGGATGGACAGGCCGGAGGCCCGCAGGGCGTTCATGGCCTCCGCCCGCCGCCGGTGCTCCGGCAGGAGGCTGGCGCTGTCCATAATGGTGAGCAGCGCCAGCTGGGCCTCCCCGCCGGAGCGGGCCATGGTCCGGGCGGTCAGCTGGCATATGTCCTGAAAAACGGCGTATTCGCAGAAAAACGGGCCGGTTATGGCGCCCCGCTCCGTCAGCTGCTCCCGGACGGCGGCCAGGTTCAGTTCCGCGCCCCCCTCCGAGCGGGAGATCTCCTGATAGAGGGCGGACATCTCCGCCGACGGGGACATGCCCAGCCGGTCCATGTACAGCTCGGTGACGGTGCTGTAGTGCTTCAGCGCGGCCTGGGGGGCCCCGGAGATATACAGCAGGCGGATGAGCAGCAGCTGGCAGTGCTCGTCGTAGGGGTCCAGGGTGGTGGCCCGGCGGCACACGTCGATGGCCTCGTCAAACCGGCCGTGGGCCTGGAGCTGGCGGGCCGCGTCCTGGGCCAGCAGGAGATACCGGGTGTGGTAGAAGGTGCGCAGGGACAGCGTCCAAAAGCTCCCCGCCGAGTTGGGCAGGAAGTCCCCGTCATAGCCGGACAGGAACTCCAGCACCGCCGGAAGCATCTGCTCCGGCGCGGCGGTGTAGCTGGCGTACAGCCGGTCCAGCTCCTCCGTGTCCAGGCAGAGGGTCACGTCGGGGGACCAGTGGTAGTGCCCCCGGCGGTACAGCAGGACCTTTTTCCCGTCGGGGAAGCCCAGCTCCTCCAGCAGCAGCCGCGCCCGGTGGAGGATGGTTTTCAGCGCCCCCGCCGGGTCGGCGATCTCCGCGTCCTCCCACACGGCGTCGATGACATCCTCCTGGCTGGCCCCCTTCTGGTGAAAGGCGCACAGGTACTGCAAAAAGGTCCACAGCCGCTGGGAGGATTTCCCCTGGGCCACGGCCACGCCGGGGGTTCCCCACCGGGACCTGGACATGGTAAACCGGCCAAAAAACTTCACATAGATGGTGCTCTCCAACATTCTGTCGCCTCCCGGGCCGGCGTCGCCGGCAGGATTGCGGTGTGCCGTCCCCAATCTGCGCCGCCTGGGCGGCGCGAAAACGGCAAAGCCGGCTTTGCCGTTTTAAAACCAGCTGTGTGCCGTGGACTCTGGGTCGTTTATTTAGGGCTTGCTGAAAAAAGCACATAAGGGAACAAGAACAGAATGGAACGGAAAA